>NZ_VDMJ01000031.1 GCF_006335115.1 Streptomyces sp. NP160 | reverse complement strand
GGGCGGTGCTCCTGTCGCTGAGACAGCGACAGGAGCACCGCCCGCACCGCTTCCCCGCGGGGTCCCCGGCGACCCCGCAGCACCGACGAGAGGGCGAGACGTGACCGCAGGAGCCATCCCCCGACGGGACCTCCGGCGCGAGCGGCTCGCCCTCGCCGTGCGCGCCGGCCTGGACGACCCGGCGCGCGGCCCCGAGCGCCGCGAGCGGCTCGCGGGGCTGGTGGACGCCTGGCTCGAGGACGTCTGGACCGACGCCGTGCTGTCCGACCCCGCCGGCCCCGCGGCCGGCGCCCACGCCACCGCCTCCGGCATCGCCCTGGCCGCGGTGGGCAGCCACGCCCGCCGCGACGCCGGGCCCGCCAGCGACCTCGACCTCGTGATCCTCCACGACGGCCGCCAGCTGAGCACCGAGGACGTGGCCGCCCTCGCGGACCGGGTCTGGTACCCCGTGTGGGACGCCGGGCTGCGGCTCGACCACTCGGTGCGCTCTCCCGCGCAGTGCCGCGAGGTGGCCGCCACCGACGCCTCCGCCGCGGTCGGCCTGCTCGACCTGCGCCCGCTCGCCGGGGACGCCGCCATGGTGCTGCGCACCCGCGAGGCCGTCCGCGAGGACTGGCGGCGCACCGCCCGCAAGCGGCTGCCGGTGCTGCTGGACGAGGTGGCCGAGCGCCACCGCCTGCAGGGCGACCTCGCCTACCTGCTCGAGGGCGACCTCAAGGAGGCCCGCGGCGGGCTGCGCGACGTCGTCGTCCTGCGCGCCCTCGTGGCCAGCTGGGTGGCGGACGCCCCCCACGGCCAGGGAGGGGCGCACGGCGTGCTCCACGAGGCCACGGGCCTGCTGCTGGACGTGCGCGACGGCCTCCAGGCCGTGACCGGGCGCGCGGGGGACCGGCTGCTGCTGCCCGAGCAGGACGCCGTGGCCGCAGCGCTCGGCCTGTCCGACGCCGACGAGCTGCTGGCCCGCGTGGCCGGCGCCGCCCGGGCCGTGGCCCACGCCCTGGACCGGACCACCCGCCGCGCCCGCGGCGCCATGACCTCCCGGCGCGGCCTGCGCCGCGCCCGCCCCCGGCTGCGCAGCCTGGGCCCCGACCTCGTCGAGCACGAGGACGAGCTGTGGCTGGGCGCGCAGGCGCGCCCCCAGACCGACCCCGCCCTCGCGCTGCGCGCCGCGGCCACCGCCGCCCGGGCCGGCCTGCCGCTCTCCCCGATCACCGCCGAGCACCTCGCCTCCGGCGGCGCACCGCTGCCCGAGCCCTGGCCCGTCCCCGCGCGCGAGGCCCTCGTGGACCTGCTGGGCACCGGCGAGGCGCAGGTGCCGGTGTGGGAGACGCTGGACCAGGCCGGGCTGGTGGTGCAGTGGTTCCCCGAGTGGGCCGCCGTGCGCAACCGCCCCCAGCGCACGGTCGTGCACCGCCACACCGTGGACCGGCACCTGGTGCAGACGGCGGTGGAGGCCGAGCCGCTGCGCTCCTCGGTCTCGCGCCCCGACCTGCTGCTGCTCACCGCCCTGCTGCACGACCTCGGCAAGATCGGCAGCGGCGAGGAGCACTCCGCCAAGGGGGCTCCCATCGCCGCGGGGGTGGCGCGGCGCGTGGGGCTGTCCGAGGGTGACGCCGCCGTGGTCCACCGCCTCGTCCTGCACCACCTGACGCTCGTGGACCTCGCCACCCGCCGCGACCCCGACGACCCGCGCACCGTGGCCGAGCTGGTCGACGCCGTGGACGGGCGCGAGGACGTGCTCGACCTGCTGCGCGCCCTCACCGAGGCCGACGCCCGGGCCGCTGGTCCCGCCGCGTGGACCGCGTGGCGCGCGCGCCTCGTGGACGCCCTCACGGCGCGGGCGCGCCGGGTGCTGCAGGGGCACGAGCCACCCGGGCCCGCACCGCTGACCGACACCGAGGCCTCGGCCGTGGCCGGCGTCCTGGCCGACGGGCAGCCGCGCATCCGCGTGGACGACGTCGCGGGCCTGCACGCCGTCCACGTCGTCGCGCCCGACCGCCCGGGGCTGTTCGCCGACCAGGCCGGGCTGCTCGCCAGCCACCGCCTGTCCGTGCGCTCCGCGCTGGTCCGCACGGTGGAGGGCCCCTGCGGCGGGGAAGGGGGACCCGGGGTGGCCGTGGACACCTGGTGGGTGGAGGCGCCCGCCGGCCTGCCCGACCCGAGCGTCCTGCTCACCGGCCTGCGCCGCCTGGCCGCCGGCGACGACGCCGTCCTCGAGCCGATGCGCCGCCGCGACGCCGGCTGGCGGCCCGGCAGCTCCGCCGCGGCGACCCGCGCCACCGCCCCGCCGCGGGTGCTCGTGCTGCCGGGCGCCTCGGGCGAGGCGACCGTGGTGGAGGTCCGCGCCCTCGACAGGCCCGGCCTGCTCCACGCGCTCGGCTCGGAGCTGGCCGGCATCGGCGTGGAGATCCACAGCGCCCACGTGGCCACCTACGGCGGCCAGGCGGTGGACGTGCTCTACCTCGGCGAGCCCGACGGGAGTCCGCTGGCCCCCGCCCGGGTCGCCGCGGCGGTGTCCGTGCTGGGCGCCGCCGCCGACGTCGACGCCTGACCGCTCGACCAGCAGCCGACCAGCAGCCGACCGGCGACCGACCTGGGTGCGCCCGCCCGCCGGTAGCCTGGACGTCGTGTTCAGCTCCCTGTCCGACCGTCTCACCGCGACCTTCAAGGGCCTGCGGGGCAAGGGCCGGCTCACCGAGGCCGACGTCGACACGACGGTGCGCGAGATCCGCCGCGCCCTGCTCGAGGCCGACGTCGCCCTGCCCGTGGTGCGCGCGTTCACGGGGAGCATCCGCGAGCGGGCGCTGTCCGCTGAGGTCTCGCAGGCGCTGAACCCCGCGCAGCAGGTCGTCAAGATCGTCAACGAGGAGCTCGTCGGCGTCCTCGGCGGCCAGACGCGTCGGCTGCGCTTCGCCAAGAACCCGCCGACCGTGATCATGCTCGCGGGCCTGCAGGGCGCCGGCAAGACCACGCTGGCCGGCAAGCTGGGCAAGCACCTCAAGGACACCGGGCACACCCCGCTGCTGGTGGCCTGCGACCTCCAGCGGCCCAACGCCGTCACCCAGCTGCAGGTGGTCGGCCAGCGCGCCGGCGTCGAGGTGTTCGCCCCCGAGCCCGGCAACGGCGTCGGCGATCCCGTCGAGGTGGCGCGCCGCGGCGTCGAGCACGCCCGCGACAAGCAGTACGACGTCGTCGTCGTCGACACCGCGGGCCGCCTCGGCGTCGACGCGGAGATGATGCAGCAGGCCTCCGACATCCGGGAGGCCACGCAGCCCGACGAGGTGCTGTTCGTGGTCGACGCGATGATCGGCCAGGACGCGCTCGCCGTCGCGCAGGCGTTCCAGGAGGGCGTCGACCTCACCGGCGTCGTCCTCACCAAGCTCGACGGCGACGCCCGCGGCGGCGCCGCCCTGTCGGTGGCCACCACCACCGGCCGCCCGGTGCTCTTCGCCTCCACCGGTGAGGGCCTGGCCGACTTCGAGGTCTTCCACCCCGACCGGATGGCCTCGCGCATCCTCGACATGGGTGACGTGCTCACCCTCATCGAGCAGGCCGAGCGCGCCTTCGACGCCAAGGAGAGCGCGGCGCTCGCCAGCCGGTTCGAGGCCGGCGAGGACTTCACCCTCGAGGACTTCCTCACCCAGATGCAGGCCCTCAAGAAGATGGGCCCGCTCAACAAGGTGCTCGGGATGCTGCCCGGCATGGGCGCCATGAAGGACCAGCTCGACGAGCTCGCCAGCGACGGCGCCATGAAGCGCATCGAGGCGATCGTGCGGTCCATGACGCCCCTGGAGCGCCGCAACTCCAAGGTGCTCAACGGCTCGCGGCGCGCCCGCATCGCCCGGGGCTCGGGCGTGGAGGTGAGCGAGGTCAACCAGCTCATCGACAGGTTCACCGAGGCCCAGAAGGTCATGCGCGCCATGCGCGCCAAGGGCGGCGGCGGCCTGGCCGGCGCGCTCGGCGGCACGGGCGGCGGCCCCGGCGGCGGCATGGCCGGCCTGGCGGGCGGCAAGAAGTCCCGCGGTCGCATGCAGGCCCCGCCGCCCAAGGGCAAGAAGGCGAAGTCGGGGAACCCCGCCAAGCGCGCCGAGCAGGAGCGCGCCGCCACCGAGAAGGCCCTGGCCAGCCGCGGCTCGGCGTTCGGGCCGGGCGCCGCCTTCGGCGCCGGCGGCGACGAGCCGCAGCTGCCGCCGGGCTTCGAGCTGCCGCCGGGCTTCGAGAAGCACCTCGGCCGCTGACGGGCGTCTGACGGGCCGCCGAGCATGATCCACCTCACCGGGCCCGTGCTCGCCCGCCTGGACGAGTCCGGGGAGGTGGAGGTCCGCGACGGCGCGTGGGTCCTCGACGGGCGCGTCACCTTCGACCGCCCGACCTCCACCGACGGCGCCGAGGAGCTCGACGGCTGGGTGCTGCCCGGCCTGGTCGACGCGCACTGCCACGTGGGCCTCGGTCCTGCCGGGCCGGTCGACGCCGACACCGCCCGCCGCCAGGCCGAGACCGACCGCGACGCCGGTGCGCTGCTGCTGCGCGACGCCGGCTCCCCGGCCGACACCCGCTGGATGGACGACGACGACGCGATGCCCCGCGTGCTGCGCGCCGGTCGGCACGTCGCGCGCTCGCGGCGCTACCTGCGCGGGGTGGGCGACGAGGTCGAGCCCGAGGACCTCGTGGCCGCGGTCAGCGCCCAGGCGCGTGCCGGTGACGGCTGGGTCAAGGTGGTGGGGGACTGGATCGACAGGTCCACCGGCGACCTCGCGCCGTGCTGGCCCGTGGAGGAGCTGACGCGCGCCGTCGGTGCCGCGCACGCCCTCGGCGCGCGCGTGGCCGTCCACACGTTCTCCGAGCAGACCCTGCCCGACCTGCTCGCCGCCGGCGTCGACTGCTGGGAGCACGCCACCGGGCTCGACGGCGAGACCGCCGCCGCCGCGGCCGCGGCGGGGGTGGCCATCACGCCGACGCTCGTCAACACCGCGCGCTTCCTCGACTTCGCGGCCGCGGGCACCCCGAAGTTCCCCGCCTACGCGGCGCACATGAGGGCGCTGCACGCCCGGCGCCCCCAGGCCGTGCGCGACGCCGTCGACGCCGGGGTGCGGCTGCTGGTCGGCACCGACGCCGGCACGGAGATGCCGCACGGGCTGGTCGCTGACGAGGTCGCGGCCCTGGTGCAGGCCGGTCTGGCGCCGCTGCAGGCGCTGAGCGCCGCCACGTGGGGCTCGCGGGCCTACCTCGGGGCGGCGGCGCTGGAGGAGGGGGCCCCGGCCGACCTCCTCGTGCTGCCCGCCGACCCCCGCGAGGACGTCGACGTGCTGCGAGCGCCACGCGCCGTGGTGCTGCGCGGACGCACCGTCAGACCGTGACCCGACGGGCTGCGGTCGGCGGCCGTCCGGTCGTGCGGACCTCAACTACTCTTCGGCGCGTGCTGCGCCGACCCGCCCTGCTGATCACCGCCCTCGCCGGCGCGTCCGCCCTGCTCGTCGCGGGCTGCGCCCCGCAGGACGAGACCGCGGGAGCCGGCGCTGCGAGCGCCGGCGGCTCGGCCTCCACGACGGCGAGCTGCTCGCCCACCGACCTGCAGACGCTGACGCCGGGGACGTTCACGGTCGCCACCAGCCAGCCCGCCTACGAGCCGTGGTTCTCGGACGACGACCCCAGCAACGGCCAGGGCTTCGAGTCCGCCGTCGCCTACGCCGTGGCCGGGCAGCTGGGGTACTCCAAGGAGCAGGTGACCTGGACGGTGGCCGACTTCAACGCCGCCATCGCCCCGGGCCCGAAGCAGTTCGACGTCGACATCAACCAGTTCTCCATCACCGAGGAGCGCAAGCAGGCCGTCGACTTCTCGACGCCCTACTACGACGTCGCGCAGGCCGTGGTCACCGACGGCGCCTCGAAGGCCGCCTCCGTGACGGACCTCGCGGGCCTCAAGGACCTGCGCCTGGGGGCCCAGGTGGGCACCACCAGCTACACGGCCATCACCGACCAGGTCCAGCCGACGCAGCAGCCGAGCGTCTTCAACACCAACGACGACGCCGTCGCCGCGCTGAAGAACGGCCAGGTCGACGCGATCGTCGTCGACCTGCCCACCGCGTTCTACATGGCGGCCGCCCAGCTCGACGCCGGCAAGGTGGTCGGGCAGCTCGCCACGCCCAGCGGCGGCGCCACCGACACCTTCGGCATGGTGCTCGACAAGGGATCACCGCTCACCGCGTGCGTGAGCCGCGCCGTCGACACCCTCCGCGAGGACGGCACGCTCGCGAAGCTGCAGCAGGAGTGGCTGGACGAGGCGGCGCAGGCGCCCGTCCTGACGTGACCGCACCACCGCGGGAGGGGGGCGTCGTCCCGCCCGTCAGCGAGGTCGAGCAGGGCCGGCGCTCCTACCGGCGCTCCCGCGAGCGGCGCTCGACGGGGATCGCCGTCCTCTCGACGGTCCTCTTCGCCGTCGTGCTCGTGCTCGGGACCACGAGCGCTCCGGGGTGGCCGCGCACGCAGGAGTCCTTCCTGGACCCGGAGGTCGCGAAGCAGTCGTTCCCGCTGGTCCTGGAGGGCC
This sequence comes from Streptomyces sp. NP160, assembly GCF_006335115.1. Lineage (GTDB taxonomy): Bacteria > Actinomycetota > Actinomycetes > Actinomycetales > Quadrisphaeraceae > Quadrisphaera. The sequence goes on along the minus strand of NZ_VDMJ01000031.1, from coordinate 81,259 downwards.
TCTGGCTCAACGTCCGCGTCCTCGTCGTGGCCGCGGTGTGCGTGCTCGTCGTGGGCCTCGTGGTGGCGCTGCTGCGGACGCTGCGGGGCCCTGTGTGGGCCCCGGTGCGGATCGTCGCCACCGCCTACACCGACGTGTTCCGAGGTCTCCCGCTCATCGTGCTGCTCTACATCGTCGGCTTCGGCGTGCCCGGGCTGCGGCTGCAGGGCGTGCCGACCAGCGCGGTGGTCCTCGGGACGATCGCCATCGTGCTCACCTACGGCGCCTACGTGGCGGAGGTCTTCCGGGCGGGCATCGAGTCCGTCCACCCGAGCCAGCGGGCGGCGGCGCGAGCACTGGGGCTCACCCACCGCCAGACCACGCGCCTCGTCGTCCTCCCGCAGGCCGTCCGGACGGTGACGCCGCCGCTGCTCAACGACCTCGTCGCCCTGCAGAAGGACGTGGGCCTCATCTCCGTGCTCGGCGCCATCGACGCCGTGCGCCAAGCGCAGATCCAGTCGGCGCAGACGGCGGACTTCACGCCGTACGTCGTCGCGGGACTGCTCTTCGTGCTCCTGGCGGTCCCCACCGTGCGCCTCGCGGACTGGGCCACCGCCCGGGCGCGGCGACGGCAGCAGGCGGGAGGCGTCCTGTGAGCGAGCCGGAGCAGCCCCCCGTCCTGAGGGTCCGGAACCTCGTCAAGGCCTACGGGGGTGCGCCGGTCCTGCGGGGAGTCGACCTCGACGTCGACGAGCACCAGGTGGTCACGCTCATCGGGGCCTCCGGCTCGGGCAAGTCGACCCTCCTGCGCTGCGTGGACCTCCTGGAGCAGGTGGACGACGGCCAGGTGTGGCTCGACGGGCAGGACGTCACCGACCCCCGCGTCGACGCCGACGCCGTGCGCCGGCGCATCGGAGTGGTGTTCCAGGCGTACAACCTCTTCCCGCACCTGTCGGTGCTGGACAACGTCACCCTGGCGCCGCGCCGCGTGCACGGCGTGCCGCGCGAGCAGGCCGAGGCCACCGCGATGGAGCTGCTGGAGCGCATCGGCCTCGCGGCCCGCGCCCGCGCCTTCCCCGACCAGCTCTCCGGCGGGCAGGCCCAGCGCACCGCCATCGTGCGGGCGCTCGCGGTGCAGCCGCGGCTGCTGCTGCTCGACGAGGTGACCTCCGCGCTCGACCCCGAGCTGGTGGGGGAGGTGCTGGCGCTGGTGCGCGAGGTGGCCGCCGGCGGCATGACCATCCTCATGGCCACGCACGAGATGGGCTTCGCCCGCTCGGCCGCCGACGTCGTCTGCTTCCTCGAGGGCGGGGTGCTGCTGGAGCAGGGCCCGCCCGAGCAGGTGCTCTCCGACCCGCAGCACGAGCGGACGAGGGTGTTCCTGCGCCGGGTGGTCGAGGCCGGGAGGCTGTGAGCAGCACCCTCCGACCTCTGGCACAATCGAGGGCTGTACTCGGCGGTGTGCGGCCCCTCTCTCCGCGATCCGCTGGTCCTCGGGCCCGACGCAGCGCGACACCCCACGCGCGGCCGCCGGCCCACACCCGCGAAGCGAAGCAGGAGCACTACCCCGTGGCTGTCAAGATCCGCCTCAAGCGCCTGGGCAAGATCCGCGCCCCGTACTACCGCATCGTCGTCGCCGACTCGCGCACCAAGCGCGACGGTCGTGCGATCGAGGAGATCGGCAAGTACCACCCGACCGAGGAGCCCTCGCTCATCGAGGTCGACGGTGCGCGCGCGCAGTACTGGCTCGGCGTCGGCGCCCAGCCGTCCCCCCAGGTCGAGGCCATCCTCAAGATCACCGGTGACTGGCAGACCTTCAAGGGCCTCCCGGGCACCGAGGGCACGCTGAAGACCAAGGAGCCGAAGGCCCCCGCCGCCGGTTCCGAGGACTTCTCCGCCGACAAGCGCGAGAAGCCGAAGAAGGCCGACAAGGGCGAGGCCGTGCAGCCCGCCGAGGTCGCCAACGCCGAGCAGCCCGACGGCACCGACGAGCCGGCTGAGGCCGGTTCCTCGGGCACCTCGGCCTGAGCACCGGGCAGGAGCAGGCCGTCGTGCTCGCTGAGGCGCTCGACCACCTGGTCCGCGGCATCGTCGACAACCCCGACGACGTCCGGGTCAGCACCCGCCGCCTGCGCTCCGGCGAGGTCCTCGAGGTGCGCGTGCACCCCGAGGACCTCGGCCGGGTGATCGGTCGGTCGGGCCGCACGGCCAAGGCGCTGCGCACGGTGGTCGGCGCCCTCGCGGGCGACGACGACGTGCGCGTCGACGTCGTCGACGTCGACCGCCCCCGCCGCCGCCCGTCCTGACCGCCGGAGGGGTCCGTCCGCGCATGGAGGTCGTCGTCGCCCGGATCGGGCGTCCCCACGGAGTGCGCGGGCAGGTCAGCGTCGAGGTCCGCACCGACTCCCCCGGCGAGCGCTTCGCCGGGGGAGCGGTGTTCTCCACCGACCCCGCGGGGGTGGGGCCGCTCGTGCTGGAGTCCGCGCGGGACCACAACGGCGTGACCCTGCTGTCATTCCAGGGCGTCACCGACCGCAACGCCGCCGAGCAGCTGCGGGGCGTCCTGCTGCTCGCCGACGTCCCCGCCACCCGTGACGACGAGCCGGACGCCTGGTCCGTGCCCGCGCTGGTGGGCCTGCGCGCCGAGCGCACCGACGGCCGCGCCGCCGGCGAGGTGGTGGGCGTCGAGCACGGCCCCGCGCAGGACCTGCTCGTGGTGCGCCAGCCCTCGGGGTCGCTGGCGCGGATCCCCTTCGTGGCCGCGCTGGTGCCCGTCGTCGACGTGGCCGGCGGCCGCGTGGTCCTCGACCCGCCCGGCGGCCTGCTCGAGGGTGACGGCGCGCCCGAGGACGCCCGGTGATCCTCGCGTGAGGATCGACGTCGTCACGATCTTCCCCGAGTACCTCTCGCCGCTGGAGCTCTCGCTCATCGGGAAGGCCCGCACCACGGGCCTGCTCGACCTGCACGTCCACGACCTGCGCACCTGGACCACCGACCGCCACCGCACCGTCGACGACGCCCCGCTCGGCGGGGGCGCCGGCATGGTCATGCGCCCGGAGCCGTGGGCGGCCGCGCTGGCCGCGGTGCGCGAGGCCGGGCGCAGCTCGCTGGAGGAGCCCGAGGCGGTGCCGCACCTGCTGGTGCCGAGCCCCGCGGGCGTCCCCTTCACGCAGGCGATGGCCCACGAGCTCGCCTCCGAGGCCTGGCTGGCCTTCGCCTGCGGCCGCTACGAGGGCATCGACGAGCGGGTGCTCGACGCCGCCGCGGAGCACGGTCCGGTGACGCCGGTCAGCCTCGGCGACTACGTGCTGAACGGCGGTGAGGTGGCCGTCCTCGCCGTCGTCGAGGCCGTCGCGCGGCTGCTGCCCGGTGTGCTGGGCAACCCCGAGAGCGTGGTCGAGGAGTCGCACGCGCCGGCGTCCGGCGGTCTGCTCGAGGCGCCCGTCTACACGCGCCCGGCCACCTGGGAGGGCCGCCCGGCGCCGGAGGTGCTGCTGTCGGGCCACCACGCCAAGGTGGCGTCCTGGCGGCGCGAGCAGTCGCTGCGGCGCACCGCCGACCGCCGCCCGGACCTGCTGGAGCGGCTCGACCCGGCCCATCTCACCCGGGCCGACCGCGCCGTGCTGGCCGAGCTCGGCTGGGAGAGCGGCGACGGGCGGCTGCGCCGCCCCTCCTGAGGGCTGCAGCCGGTCCAGCGCGGGACTGGTCGAGCCACCACCGCTGCTGTGGCAGACTTGGAAGCCGTGCCGTGACCGGCGCCGCCCCTGCCACAGGGGGCGTGCGGTCGCCGGAGGGGACCCGGCACGACGACGGAAGCAGACCACCGGCCCGTCCGCGCACCGCGGCAGGCCAGACGTCGCGCGTGACCTGTGGCACCGCGGGAACGGACACCAACCGTGCACACCTTCGACGCTCTCGACGCCGCCTCGCTGCGCAGCGACATCCCGGCCTTCGGCCCCGGCGACACCGTCAAGGTCAACGTCAAGGTCGTCGAGGGCAGCCGCTCCCGCATCCAGGTCTTCCAGGGCGCCGTCATCCGCCGCTCCGGCGGTGGCGTGCGCGAGACCTTCACCGCCCGCAAGGTCAGCTTCGGCGTGGGCGTGGAGCGCACCTTCCCGCTGCACTCCCCGGCGATCGACTCCATCGAGGTCGTGACCCGCGGTGACGTGCGCCGCGCGAAGCTGTACTACCTGCGCGACCTGCGCGGCAAGGCCGCCAAGATCAAGGAGAAGCGCGACAGCCGTCCGGCCTGAGCCCAGCTCGGCCTGAGCAGCGGAGGCCCGGTCCGTCTCGGACCGGGCCTCCGCCGCGTCCGGACCTCGTCTCCCAGCACGCCGACGTAGCCTTCCGAGGTCGCGGGCGCACCGCCCGTGACCCCCATCCCCCGGAGGACGAGTGGTTGACCAGCAGGCGCGGCACGAGTCCCCGCCCCCTGACGGGCCCGGCCGCCGCACGCGCCACCGCGGCCCGCTCGCCGGCCTCGTCGCGGCCGTGCGCGAGGCCGCCGTCGTGGTGGTGGCCGCCCTCGTGCTGTCGCTGCTGGTCAAGACCTTCCTCGTGCAGGCGTTCTACATCCCCTCGGAGTCGATGGAGGACACCCTCCTGCGCGGCGACCGGGTGCTCGTCAGCCAGCTCACGCCGGGGCCGTTCGACCTCCAGCGCGGCGACGTGGTGGTCTTCGAGGACCCGGGCGGCTGGCTCGACCCCGTCCCCGAGGTCGACCGCGGTCCGGTCGGGAACGCCGTCGTCGACGTCCTCACCTTCGTGGGGGTGCTGCCCTCCAACTCCGGCCAGCACCTCATCAAGCGGGTCATCGGCCTGCCCGGCGACCGCGTCGTGTGCTGCGACGCCGAGGGGCTCACCACGGTCAACGGCGTGGCGATCCACGAGGACTTCCTCAAGCCCGGCTCGGTCTCCAGCGAGGTCGACTTCGACGTCACCGTGCCGCCGGACAGCCTGTGGGTCGAGGGGGACAACCGGCAGAACTCCGGCGACTCCCGCTACCACCCCGGCTCTCCCGGAGGCGGTGCCGTGCCGGTGGACGACGTCGTGGGGCGCGCCGTGGTCGTCGTGTGGCCGCTCGACAGGCTCACCTGGCTGGGCCGGCACGCCGAGGCCTTCGCCGGCGTCCCGGCGGCCTCCAGCGGTGGCTGAGCGGGCGGCCGCGCGCAGACCCCGCTCCGCCGCCCCGACGCTGCGGCGCGAGCGCGAGCTGCTGCGGTCCGGCCACGCCCTGGTGGCCGGTGTGGACGAGGTGGGGCGCGGAGCGCTCGCCGGGCCGGTCACCGTCGGCGTCGTCGTCGTCGAGCTGTCCACCCGGAGCGCTCCCGTGGGCCTGCGCGACTCCAAGCTGCTCAGCCCCGCCGCCCGCGAGGCCCTCGTGCCGGCGCTGCGGCGCTGGGCGCCGGGGTGGGCGGTCGGGCACGCGTCGGCGGCCGAGGTCGACGCCCTCGGCATCCTGCGGGCGCTGCGGCTGGCCGGCACCCGGGCCCTGCACCAGCTGCCCGCGCTGCCCGCGGCGGCGCTGCTCGACGGCGACTACGACTGGCTCAACCGGCCGCACCCGCCGCCGCCCGCCCACTGCGCACCGCTGGCCGACGGCGTCGACGTGGTGACGCAGGTCAAGGGGGACCTGCGCTGCGCCGCCGTCGCGGCCGCCTCGGTGCTCGCCAAGGTGGAGCGGGACGCCCTCATGACCGGGCTCGACGCGGACCACCCCGGCTACGGGTGGGCCGGCAACAAGGGCTACAGCGCCCCGGACCACCTGGCAGCGCTGCGCGAGCTCGGCCCGAGCGCCCAGCACCGGCGCAGCTGGCGCCTGCCCGGCGTCGCCGCCGCCGGCCAGGCGGCGCTGGCCGAGCAGCTGGACCTGCTCGGCGCGCTCGAGCCCGGGGCCGGGCCCGAGCGCGAGCCCCGGGGTTCCGGCGAGGCGCTCGGAGCGCGGGGTGCATGATGAGCGGCGATGAGCGCTGAGGACCTCGAGGACTACGAGACCGAGATGGAGCTCGCGCTCTACCGCGAGTACCGCGACGTCGTCGGCCTGTTCTCCTACGTGGTGGAGACCGAGCGCAGGTTCTACCTGGCCAACTCCGTGGACCTGCGCCCCCGCACCACCGACGGCGAGGTCTGGTTCGAGCTGGTGCTGTCGGACGCGTGGGTGTGGGACGTGTACCGGTCGGCGCGCTTCGTCAAGACGGTCCGCGTGGTGACGTTCAAGGACGTCAACGTGGAGGAGCTGTCCAAGAGCGACCTCGAGGTGCCCAAGCCCGAGGGCTTCACGGGCTGACCCCGGCCCGCTGGTCGGCCACTGAGCACGTCCTGCGCCCACAGGGGCGCCTGACGGGTCCGTCGTCCACAGGCCGGGTCGCGGGCCCGCGCGTGCGGCGGGACCGGCGGGCAGCGTGACCACCCGGAGGTGGTCGTGGTGGCAGAGGCCCGAAGGGGTGCCGGTGGACTCGCCGGAGGCGCTGGGGCGCTGTCGCGCCGGGAGGTCGGCGAGCGCGGTGAGCGGCTGGCCGAGGCGCACCTGGTCGCCGGCGGCGCGCAGGTGCTCGACAGGAACTGGCGCTGCCGCTGGGGCGAGCTCGACCTCGTGGTGCGCGACGGCGACGCGCTCGTCGGCGTGGAGGTCCGCACCCGCCGCACGACCGCGTCGGGCACCCCGCTGGAGTCCGTGACGCCCCTGAAGGTGGCGCGGCTGCGCCGGCTGCTGGGGCTGTGGTGCGCCGAGCACCCCGGCCGCGCCCGCACCGGCGAGCTGCGCCTCGACGTGGTCGGGGTGCTCCTGGACCGCGCCGGCGGTGCCGAGGTGCAGCACGTGCGCGGGGTGGGCGCGTGAGCGTCGGCAGGTCCCTGTCCGTGGCCCTGGTCGGCCTGGCGGGCCACCTCGTGGAGGTCGAGGCCGACGTCACCTCCGGCCTCCCGGCGTTCGTCGTCACCGGCCTGCCCGACGCCGCACTCAACGAGTCGCGCGACCGCGTGCGCTCTGCCCTGCGCAACGCCGGTCTGGCCGTGGCCGACCGCCGGGTGGTGGTCAACCTGTCCCCGGCGTCGCTGCCCAAGCAGGGGGCCTCCTTCGACGTCGCCGTCGCCGCCGCGGTCATCGCCTCCCAGCAGGGCCTGCGCCCCGCCTCCGCGGCCAGCGCCCTCCACCTGGGGGAGCTGGGTCTGGACGGGTGGGTCCGCCCGGTCCGCGGCGTGCTGCCGGCGGTGCTCGCCGCGCACGCCCAGGGCGTGCGGCGCGCCGTCGTCCCCGCGGCCAACGCCGCGGAGGCCGCCCTGGTGCCCGGCGTGGAGGTGGTGCCCGTCGAGCACCTGGGGGACGTGGTGCGCGCTCACGGCGGCACCGCGGTCGCGCCGCCGGTGCGCTCCTCCCGGCGCGCCGGACCTCCCCGGCCGGGAGCGCTCCCGGGCAGCCTCGGCAGGGCGGACACCGGCGACCTGGGCGACGTCGTCGGCCAGGCCGACGCGCTCGACGCCCTGCGGGTGGCCGCTGCCGGCGGCCACCACCTGCTCATGACGGGCCCGCCCGGTGCCGGCAAGTCGGTGCTGGCGGCGCGCCTGCCCGGCGTGCTGCCGCCGCTCTCGGAGCCCGAGGCCGTCGAGGTCACCGCCGTGCACTCCCTCGCGGGCACCTTCGACCCCTCCCGCGGCCTGCTCGACAGGCCGCCCTTCGAGGCGCCGCACCACACCGCCTCGGCCGCAGCCGTGCTCGGAGGCGGCTCCTCCGGACCGGCCCCGGGCGCGGTCTCCCGCGCGCACCGCGGCGTGCTGCTCCTGGACGAGGCGCCCGAGTTCGACCGCCGGGTGCTGGAGGGGCTGCGCCAGCCCCTCGAGGACGGTGAGGTGGTCATCGCCCGCTCGCGGGGCACCGCGCGCTTCCCGGCGCGCTTCCAGCTGGTCTGCACCGCCAACCCGTGCCCGTGCGGGCGCGCCACCGACAGGGGGCTGGCGTGCCGCTGCACCCCGCAGGAGCAGCGCCGCTACCGCAACCGCCTCTCCGGTCCGCTGCTGGACCGGGTCGACCTGCAGGTGGCGGTGGCCCCGGTCTCCCGCACCGAGCTGGACGCCGCCGAGCGCGGCACCACCGGCCGCACCACGTCGGAGCAGGTGGCGCGGCAGGTGGCCGCCGCACGCGCCACCGCTGCGGAGCGCCTGAGCACCACGCCCTGGCGGTGCAACGGGGAGGTCCCCGGCCGGCACCTGCGCGGACCGCTGCGCCTGCCGCCCGCGGTGGTGCGCCCGGCGATGGTCCGCCTCGACTCCGGCGAGCTGACCCTGCGGGGGCTCGACAGGGTGCTGCGCGTCGCGTGGACGCTGGCCGACCTCGCGGGCCGGCCCGCCCCCGGCGCCGACGACGTCGAGCGGGCGCTGTCGTGGCGGCTGCCGTGGGCCGTGGCGTGAGTGCGCCCACGGGCCGGGCCGCCGGCTGGCAGGACGCGCTGCCCGAGCTCGGCCGGCGCCTTCCCCGGTGGGCCGGCGACGAGCGCCTCGCGATGCTCGCCTGGTCCCGGCTGGCGGAGCCGGAGGACCTCGTGGCGAAGTGCTTCGTCGCCGGACGAGGGGGGCCGCAGGCCCTCGAGCGGCTGGCGTCACCGGCGCCCGTGAGCGCGGCTGAGTGCCTGCCGGGGGAGACCCCGGACGCCCTGCGGGCCGGCCTGGCGCGCTGGGCGAGCCGCTGGGAGGAGACCGACCCCGAGCGCGACCTCGCCAGGGTGCTGGCGCTGGGCGGCCGGGTGGTGCTCGACGGCGACCCCGAGTGGCCCGAGGGGCTGGTGCACCTCAACGGCGGCGAGCCGTTCGCGCTGTGGGTGCGCGGCCCGCTCGACCTCGCCGCGGCCTGCGGGCGCAGCGCCGCCGTGGTCGGCGCCCGGGCGGCCACCGCCTACGGGGAGCGGATCGCGGCGAGCATCGCCGTGGGCCTCGGGGACGCCGGGGCGACGACCGTGTCCGGGGCCGCCCTCGGCATCGACGGCGCCGCCCACCGCGGCGCGCTCGCGGCCGGCGCCCCGACGGTGGCCGTGCTGGCGTGCGGGGTGGACCGGGCCTACCCGTCCTCGCACCAGCGGCTGCTGCGCGCCGTGGCCGAGGAGGGCTTGGTGGTGAGCGAGGTGCCACCGGGGTCCAGCCCGATGCGGCGCCGCTTCCTGCAGCGCAACCGCCTCATCGCCGCCGTCTCCCGGGCCACGGTGGTGGTGGAGGCGGGCTGGCGGTCGGGCTCGCTGTCCACGGCCGGTCTGGCGATGGACCTCTGCCTGCCCGTGGGAGCGGTGCCGGGACCCGTCACCTCCCCGTCCTCCGAGGGCTGCCACCGGCTGCTGCGCTCCGGGGCCGTGTGCGTCACCGACGCCGCCGAGGTGCTGCAGCTCGTCGACGAGGTGGCGCCCGAGCCGGTCCGCACGGTGCCGGCCCGGGCCCACGACGGGCTCGACCCGGTGCAGGTGGCGGTCCTCGACGCCCTGCCCAAGGTCTCGGCGCGGTCCGCCGAGCGCATCGCCGTGACCGCCGGGCTCGCCGCGCAGGACGTGCCGACCGTGCTGCGCGAGCTGTCCCGCAGGGGCCTGGCGGCGCGGACGTCCGAGGGGTGGCGGCGCGCCCCGCTTGAGCCCGGCGGCAGGGCTCACCCAGAGTGGGCGGGTGGACCACGACCGTGACGACCGGGCGGGCCAGCCGCAGGAGTGGCCGGCGCTGTTCTGCCGGCACCTGGAGCTGGAGCGCGGCGCGTCGCCGGCCACCACGCGCGCCTACGCCGCCGACCTGGCCTCGCTGCAGGCGCACCTCGAGGCCTCGGGCACCGACCTGGGGGCGCTGTCCCTGGCGGACCTGCGCTCGTGGCTCGGTGCCCTCGCCGGGGCCGGCGCCGCCCGCTCGTCCCTGGCGCGGCGCACCTCGGCGGTGCGGAGCTTCACCGCCTGGGCGGTGCGCACCGGCCGCCTGCCCGCCGACCCCGCGCTCAGGCTGCGGTCGCCGTCGCCGAACAGGACCCTGCCGACGGTGCTGCGCGCCGACCAGGCGGGGCGGCTCATGGACCTGGCCGCCACCCGCGCAGACGACGACGAGCCGGCCCACCTGCGCGACCGCGCCGCGGCCGAGCTGCTGTACGCCAGCGGCATCCGGGTCAGCGAGCTCGTGGGCCTCGACGTGGACGACGTCGACAGGGCCCGGCGCACGCTGCGCGTGCTGGGGAAGGGCTCCAAGGAGCGGGTGGTGCCGTACGGGCAGCCGGCCGACCGCGCCGTGGGGGAGTACCTCGAGCGGGGCCGCCCCCGGCTCGCCACGCCCGGGTCGCCACCGGCTCTGCTGCTGGGTGCCCGCGGCGGCCGCTGGGACCAGCGCCAGGTGCGTGCCGTGGTCCACGCGCTGCTCAGGGGCCTGGAGGAGGGCGTCGACGCCGCCCCGCACGCCCTGCGCCACACCGCGGCGACCCACCTGCTGGACGGCGGCGCGGACCTGAGGTCCGTCCAGGAGATGCTCGGCCACGCTAGCCTGGCGACCACGCAGGTCTACACCCACGTCTCGGTCGAGCGCCTGCGTCGCAGCTACGAACAGGCCCACCCGCGGGCGTGAGCGCCCCCGCAGGCGCCCGGCGGGGAGCCCCGTCGGGGAGAGGCAGGGACATGACCGAGGCAGCTCCCGTCGAGGCGCCCCCGGCGCCCACGATCACCACCACCGCGCCCGCGCAGGCTCCTGCCGCGCGCGCCCCCAGGCTCAGCAGCCGCCTGGCCGCCAAGGGCGCCGACGCCGAGGCCGTCGCTCGCAACGAGGCGCTCCTGCGCGACCTGTGGGAGCGGTTCAAGGCCCACGGCGACCCGGTGGTCCGCGAGCGCCTGATCCTCCACTACGCCCCGCTGGTCAAGTACGTCGCGGGCCGCGTGGCCGTGGGCCTGCCGGCCAACGTCGACCAGGCCGACCTGGTCTCCTACGGCGTGTTCGGCCTCATCGACGCCATCGAGAAGTTCGACCTCGAGCGGGCCATCAAGTTCGAGACCTACGCGATCACGCGGATCCGCGGCGCCATCATCGACGAGCTGCGTGCCATGGACTGGATCCCGCGGTCGGTGCGCAGCAAGGCCCGCGACGTCGAGCGCGCCTACGCCGCGCTCGAGGCGGAGCTCCACCGCACGCCGACCGAGCCCGAGGTGGCCGCGCGGATGGGCATCACGCTCAAGGAGCTGCACGCGATCTTCAGCCAGGTGTCCTACGTCAACGTCGTGGCCCTCGACGAGCTGCTGGGCGTGACGGGGGAGAAGGGCGAGTCGCTCTCGCTCGGCGACACCCTGCAGGACACCCGCGTGGAGGACCCGGTCACCGCGTTCGAGAACGAGGAGACCAAGTACCTCCTCGCGCGCGCCATCGACCAGCTGCCCGAGCGCGAGAAGATCGTCGTGACGCTCTACTACTACGAGAACCTCACGCTGTCGGAGATCGGCAAGGTGCTCGGGGTGACGGAGTCGCGGGTGTGCCAGATGCACACCAAGGCCGTGGTGGCGATGCGCGCCAAGCTGGCCGAGGCCGGCTGACCGGTCCGCCGCCCGCCGCCGCGGCGCCCCACCCGGGCACCGGCAGCAGGCGGACCCGCGGCCGCAGCAGGGCCAGCGGGTCCCGGTAGCGGGTCTGGGCCCCCGAGCCCGTGCGGACGCCCCAGTGGAGGCAGCTGGCCGCACCGCAGTGCGACGCGGTGGCGGCCAGCGCCCCGACGCGCTGACCGAGCACCACGCGGTCGCCCACCGCCACCGACGCGTCCACCGGCTCGAGCGTGGCCCGCCACCCCGAGGCCGCCCGGATGCTGAGCACCGGGCGGCCCGCCACCGCCCCCGCCGCGACCACGACGCCGGCCACCGGCGCCAGCACGTCCTGCCCCGGGGCGGCGGCGAGGTCCACGCCCCGGTGCCCCGGCTGCCAGGGCCGCTGCGGCAGCGAGGCCCGGCGCAGCACGGCCGGCGGGCCGTCGTCGTCGTGCAGCGGCCACCACCAGCTCCGCCCCGCGGGCGGCGGGGACGTCGCGGCGGCCGCCGGCGCCGCCGGCAGCACGGCGGCGGCCACCGCGAGGAGCAGGACGACGACGAGGACGGGCACCCCGGGAGGCTGCCGCGCGCACGGCAGGGTCGCCGGCCCGCGGGCCCGACCGGTGGACGGACCTGTGGACGACCGTGCGGCCCCGGCGCCTGTGGGCGCCCGGACGGGCCTGCGGTCAGGGGTGACCCGCCCGGCCGCGTAGGATGGAGCCCGGCCGGTCTCGCGACCGGTACTTCGCGTGCCCGCACACCGCCTCGCGGCGGGGTGCGCCACCTCGGTCCCGGCAGAGCCGGGTGGTGGCGCTCCGCGGGCACCAGGGCGGCGGCCGGACCCGGACCGCGGCAAGAACCGAGATGAGCCCCGCGTCCGGAGTCGAACCCGGTCGGGGCCGAGAGGAGTGCGGCATGGCCGTCGTCACCACGCGCCAGCTGCTCGAGAGCGGCGTCCACTTCGGGCACCAGACCCGTCGCTGGAACCCCAAGATGAAGCGGTTCATCCTGACGGACCGCAACGGCATCTACATCATCGACCTGCAGCAGTCGCTGACCCACATCGACCGCGCGTACGAGTTCGTCAAGCAGACGGTCGCGCACGGCGGCTCGATCCTCTTCGTGGGCACCAAGAAGCAGGCGCAGGAGCCGCTGGCCGAGCAGGCCGCGCGCGTCGGCATGCCCTACGTGAACCAGCGCTGGCTGGGCGGCATGCTCACCAACTTCCAGACGGTGAGCAAGCGCCTGCAGCGCCTCAAGGAGCTCGAGCAGATCGACTTCGACGACGTGGCCTCCTCCGGCCGCACGAAGAAGGAGCTGCTCATGATGCGCCGCGAGAAGGAGAAGCTCGAGCGCACGCTCGGCGGCATCCGCGACATGGCCCGCACGCCCTCGGCGATCTGGGTCGTGGACACCAACAAGGAGCACCTCGCCGTCGACGAGGCGCACAAGCTGGGCATCCCGGTCGTGGCGATCCTCGACACCAACTGCGACCCCGACGTCGTGGACTACCGCATCCCCGGCAACGACGACGCGATCCGCTCGGTCACCCTGCTGACCCGTGTCATCGCCGACGCCGTGGCCGACGGCCTGCGCACCCGCGCCGGCGGCGGTGACTCCGCCGCCGAGCCGATGGCCGCCTGGGAGGCCGAGCTGCTGGCCGGCGAGACCCAGACCGGCGCCGGCGCCGGCGACAACGCCGCTGGCGCTGCCGCCGCCCAGGGCGAGGCCGACGCCGCCGCCCAGGTCCCCGCGGGCGCCACCCCGGCCGCCGCGATCGACCAGGCCGAGGGCGAGGCCAGCGAGCCCGCCGCCGAGGCCGCCCCGGCGCAGCCGGCCGCCGACGAGGCCCAGCCGAGCGCCTGACGCAGGCCGCCACCGCCGCGCCGTCCCCGACCGGGGGCGGCGCGGCACTGCCGCCCGGCCGCACCGCGCCGGGCGGCGCAGACCAGCACGACAAGGCGAGAGGACGGACCACCCATGGCGACCACCGCCGCTGACATCAAGGCCCTGCGCGAGCAGACCGGCGCGGGCATGCTCGACGTCAAGAAGGCCCTCGACGAGGCCGACGGCGACCGCGCCAAGGCCATCGAGATCCTCCGGGTCAAGGGCCTCAAGGGCGTGACCAAGCGCGAGGGGCGCACCACCAGCAACGGCCTCGTCGCGGCGCGCGTCGAGGGCGGCGTGGGCACCCTCGTCGAGGTCCTCTGCGAGACCGACTTCGTCGCCAAGGGCGAGCGCTTCATCGCCCTGGCCGACCGGGTGCTCGACCTCGCGGTCAGCTCCGGCGCCAAGGACGCCGAGTCGCTCCTGGCCGCCGAGATCGACGGCAAGCCGCTGCAGGCGCTGCTCGACGAGTCCAACGCGACCATCGGCGAGAAGATCGAGGTGCGCCGCGTGGCCCGCCTCGAGGGCGAGCACGTCGCCTCCTACCTGCACCGGACCAGCCCCGACCTGCCCCCGCAGATCGGCGTGCTCGTGGCGCTGGACAGCGAGGAGGTCGACACCGCCCGCGACGTCGCCATGCACGTCGCGGCCCTGTCGCCGCTGCACCTGCACCGCGACGAGGTCTCCGAGGAGACCGTGGCCAACGAGCGCCGCATCGCCGAGGACACCGCCCGCGAGGAGGGCAAGCCCGAGGCCGCCCTGCCGCGCATCATCGAGGGCCGCGTGAACGGCTTCTTCAAGGACAACGTGCTGCTGGAGCAGTCCTTCGCGAAGGACCCCAAGCGCACCGTCCAGCAGGTGCTGAACGACTCCGGGGTCAAGGTGCTCGCCTTCGCCCGCTTCCGGGTCGGCGCCTGAGACCGTGAGCACCCCGGTCAGCAGCGAGGGTGCGGGCGCGAGCCTGCGCGGTGACGGCTGGCGCCGCGTCGTCCTGAAGCTGTCGGGCGAGGCGTTCGGAGGCGGCCGCGTCGGGGTGGACCCCGACGTGGTCGCCTCCGTGGCGCGGGCCATCGTCGGTCCCGTCCGCGAGGGCGTCCAGGTGGCGATCGTCGTCGGCGGGGGCAACTACTTCCGCGGCGCCGAGCTCAGCGAGGGCGGCATGGACCGCAGCCGAGCCGACTACATGGGCATGCTCGGCACCGTGATGAACTGCCTGGCCCTCCAGGACTTCCTGGAGCAGGCGGGCGTCGACACCCGCGTCCAGACCGCCATCACCATGGGCCAGGTCGCGGAGCCGTACGTGCCGCGCCGCGCCATCCGCCACATGGAGAAGGGCCGCGTCGTCATCTTCGGCGCGGGCGCCGGTCTGCCGTACTTCTCCACGGACACCGTGGCCGCCCAGCGCGCCCTCGAGGTCCGTGCGGACGCGGTGCTCATGGCCAAGAACGGCGTGGACGGCGTGTACACCGCCGACCCGCGCAAGGACCCCGACGCCTCCCGCCTGGACGAGGTCAGCTACGGGGACGCGCTGCGCCAGCAGCTCAAGGTGGTCGACGCCACCGCCTTCAGCCTGTGCATGGACAACGGCCTGCCCATGGTCGTGTTCGGCATGGACGGGGAGGGCACCATCTCCGCCGCGCTGCGCGGTGAGAGGATCGGCACGCTCGTCTCGGCGGGCTGAGTCCCTGCGCCCCCTGCGGGGGGCGCGGGGCAGCCCGGACGCGACGCACTGACGAGGAGGACCAGGCCTGTGATCGACGACACGCTCCTCGAGGCCGAGGAGAAGATGGAGAAGGCCGTCGAGGTCGCCAAGAGCGACTTCTCGGCGATCCGCACCGGCCGCGCCAACCCGGCGCTGTTCGCGAAGGTCAACGTCGAGTACTACGGCGCTATGACCCCGCTGCAGCAGCTGGCCTCGTTCCAGGTGCCGGAGGCCCGCACGGTGCTCATCAGCCCGTACGACAAGACCTCCATCGCCGCGATCGAGAAGTCGCTGCGCGCCTCCGACCTCGACGTCAACCCGTCCAACGACGGCAACGTCATCCGCATCATCCTCCCGCAGCTCACGGAGGAGCGGCGGCGCGACTACATCAAGCTGGCCAAGTCGAAGGCCGAGGACGCCCGCGTCTCCGTGCGCAGCGTCCGCCGCAAGGCCAAGGACGAGCTCGACCGCGTGGTCAAGGACGGTGACGCCGGCGAGGACGAGGTGGCCCGCGCCGAGAAGGAGCTCGACTCCCTCACCCGCCGGTTCGTGGACGAGATCGACGAGCTCGTGAAGCACAAGGAGACCGAGCTCCTCGCCGTCTGAGCGGGAGCTGCCGGAGAGCTGGTGCGTGCCGTGGCCGACTCGGCGGTGCAGCCCGTCCGCCCCACGGGGCGGGCGGGGCGCAACCTGCCCGCGGCGATCATCGCCGGGGTGCTGCTGGGCGGCGGCGTCCTCGCGGCGCTGCTGCTGGTCAAGCAGGTCTTCATCGCCATCGCCGCGGTGGCCGTGGGGCTGTCGGTGCGGGAGCTGGCGCGGGCGCTGGCCACGCGCCACCGGCGCGTCACGCAGGTCCCCCTCGTCGTCGGGTCCGCGGCCACCCTGGTGGCCGCCTACGTCGGTGGCCTCGACGCGCTCCTCGTCGGCGTCTGCCTGACCGCCGTCGCGGCCGTCCTGTGGCGGGTCCTCGAGGTCCCGGACCTGCCTCCCCACGTGGGGGAGGGCACGTCGGCGCCGGGGGTCGCGCTGGTGCGCGACGTCACGGCCGCCGTCCTCGTGGTGGGCTGGCTGCCGCTGCTGGCCGGTTTCGCGATGCTCATGCTCGCCGCCGACGACGGCGCGCTACGGGTGCTCGTCTTCGTGCTGCTCACGGTCTGCAGCGACGTCGGCGGCTACGCGGCCGGCGTGCTCTTCGGGCGCCACCCCATGGCGCCGTCCATCAGCCCCAAGAAGTCCTGGGAGGGGCTGGCCGGGTCCGCGGCCGCGTGCCTGGTCGCCGGGTCGCTGTCCGTGTGGCTGCTCCTGGGCGGCAGCTGGTGGGCGGGGGCCCTGGTGGGCCTGGGCGCCGTGGTCGCCGCGACCCTCGGAGACCTGTCGGAGTCGATCCTCAAGCGCGACCTCGGCATCAAGGACATGGGGACGCTGGTCCCCGGCCACGGCGGCGTGCTGGACCGGCTCGACTCGCTCCTGGCCGTCGCGCCCACCACCTGGCTGCTGCTGGAGCTGCTGGTCCGCTGAGATCGGCTGACGCGGGCTGCCCCGGAGCCGTGGGACCATGGAGAACGCCATGTCTGACGCCGCGCCCACCGCCCCCGCCGCTCCCGCCGCCTCCGCGGGGGCCCGCCCCGCGCTGACCCTCGCCGCCCCGCGCCGGGCGAAGCCGCCGCGCCACCTGGCCGACCTCGCCCCGGCCGAGCGCGCCGCAGCGGCCGCCGAGCTGGGCGTGCCGGCGTTCCGCGTCAAGCAGGTCGCCCAGCACTACTTCGGGCGCGGCGAGGTCGACCCCGCCGGCATGACGGACCTGCCGGCCGGCCTGCGCGATCAGCTGGGCTCGGCGCTCCTCCCGCCCCTGCTCACGCAGACCCGAGCGCTGGAGGCCGACGACGGCGACACCGTCAAGACGCTCTGGAAGCTCTTCGACGGCGCCCGCATCGAGAGCGTGCTCATGCGCTACCCCGGACGCGTGACGCTGTGCGTCTCCAGCCAGGCCGGCTGCGGCATGGCGTGCCCCTTCTGCGCCACCGGCCAGGGCGGCCTGCAGCGCAACCTGTCGGCCGCCGAGGTGGTCGAGCAGGTCCACGCCGCCAACCGGCGCCTGGCACCCACCGGCGAGCGCGTGCACAACGTGGTCTTCATGGGCATGGGCGAGGCCCTGGCCAACTACAAGGCGTGCGTCGGTGCGGTGCGCCGCATGGTGGACCCGGCCCCCGACGGCCTGGGCATGTCCGCACGCGGGATCACCGTCTCCACCGTGGGACTCGTCCCCGCCGTCGACAGGCTCGCCGGGGAGGGGCTCGCGGTCACGCTGGCGCTCAGCCTGCACGCCCCGGACGACGTGCTCCGCAACGAGCTGGTCCCGCTGAACAGCCGCTTCGACGTGGCCGCCGTGCTCGACTCCGCCAAGCGGTACTTCGACGCCACCGGCCGGCGCGTGAGCATCGAGTACGCGCTCATCCGCGACGTCAACGACCACGCCTGGCGCGCGGACCTGCTCGCCGAGCAGCTGCTCGCCCGGGGGAGCGGCTGGGTGCACGTCAACCCCATCCCGCTCAACCCCACGCCCGGTTCGCGGTGGACCGCGTCGGACCCGCGGGTGGAGGCCGAGTTCGTCCGGCGACTGCGCGACGCGGGCATCCCCACCACGGTGCGCGACACCCGCGGCCGCGACATCGACGGCGCCTGCGGCCAGCTGGCCGCGTCGGACATCGCCCAGCCCACCGGCTGACGGCCCAGCAGTCGGGAACAGACGCCGGACCGCCGCAGTTGGTTGAAACATGAAGAACATCGGGTTCCTCAACTTCGGCAGCTGGCGTCCTGCCCGCGGCTCCCACGTGCGCACGGGGGCCGACGCCCTCCTGCAGACCGTCGAGCTGGCCGTGGCCGCCGAGGAGCTCGGGCTGGACGGCGCGTTCATCCGGGTCCACCACTTCGCCCCGCAGCTGTCCTCGCCGTGGCCGCTGCTCGCCGCCATGGCCGCCCGCACCTCGCGGATCGAGCTGGGCACCGGCGTCATCGACATGCGCTACGAGGAGCCGCTGGCCATGGCCGAGCTGGCCGCCTCCACCGACCTCATCAGCGGCGGCAGGCTCCAGCTGGGCGTGAGCCGGGGATCACCCGAGCCCGCGCTGCGCGGCGCCGAGGCCTTCGGCCACGTCGCGCCCGAGGGGCGCACGGACGCCGACCTCGCCCGCGACCACACCAGGCGGTTCCGCGCCGCCGTCGCGGGGGCGGGCGTCGCGCCGATGGACCCGCAGATGACGGGCCGGCAGGGCCTGCTGTCCGTGCAGCCGCAGGCGCCCGGCCTGGCCGACCGGATCTGGTGGGGCGCTGGCACGCGCGCCACCGCCCGCTGGGCCGGCGAGCAGGGCATGAACCTCATGAGCTCGACGCTGCTCACCGAGGACACCGGCGTGCCCTTCGACCAGCTGCAGGCCGAGCAGATCGCCGGCTTCCGCGAGGCATGGGCGCAGGCCGGCTGGTCGGGCGTCCCGCGGGTCTCGGTCTCGCGCAGCGTCATGCCCATCACCACCGACGAGGACCGGCTGTACTTCGGCGGCGACGTCGACAGCACCGACCAGGTCGGCTTCCTCGACGGCGGGCTGGCCCGCTTCGGCCGGCACTACGCCGGCGACCCCGCCGCCGTCGCCGAGCAGCTGGCCCGCGACGTGGCCGTCCAGGAGGCGGACACGCTGCTGCTGACCATCCCCAACATGCTGGGGGTGGACTACAACACCCGGCTGCTGGCGACCGTCGCCGAGCACGTGGCCCCGGCGCTCGGCTGGACCCCGGCGCACCGGCGCACGGACTCCGGCGCCGGTCAGCAGCCCGCCGCCGTCTGAGGGCGCCCGTCCCCGCACTCGCGTCGTCGAGTGCGGGGACGACGTCGTCTCATCCCGCACTCGCGCACCCCAGTGCTGCTCCAGGGCCGCCTGGAGGCGCACTCGGGTGACCGAGTGCTCGGTGAGCGCCCCGGGAAGGCGCACTCGGGTGACCGAGTGCGCCGGGAGGCGGGGAAACCCGCGTGACGGCGGCGCGGGGCGTCGGGGAGGATCGACGCCCGTGGCGCACCTCGAGGTCAGCGGGATCTCCTACGACCTCCCCGACGGCCGTCCCCTCCTGCGCGAGGTGGACCTGCGGGTGGGTGACGGCCAGCGCACCGCCCTCGTCGGGCCCAACGGCACCGGCAAGACGACGCTGCTGCGCATCGTCACCGGAGAGCTCGCCCCGACCGCCGGGTCCGTCACCCGCTCCGGCGAGCTGCAGGTCATGCAGCAGTCCGCCGGGGCCGGCACCGCCGAGGTCCGCGACCTGCTGCTGTCGGTGGCCCCGCCCGCGCTGCGCGCCGCCGCCGCCGAGCTCGACGCCGCCGAGCTGGCGATGATGGAGCTCGACGACGAGCCCACCCAGATGCGCTACGCCACCGCGATCACCGCCTGGGGCGACGCCGGCGGCTACGAGGCCGAGGTCGCGTGGGACGTCGTCTGCGACGCCGCACTGGGGATCCCGTGGGACCGTGCCCGCTGGCGCGACGTGGCCACCCTGTCCGGCGGGGAGCGCAAGCGGCTCCTGCTGGAGTCGCTCCTGCGTGGTCCGGACGGCGTGCTGCTGCTGGACGAGCCCGACAACGCCCTCGACGTCCCCGGCAAGCGGTGGCTGGAGGAGGCGCTGGTGGCCAGCGGCCGCACGGTGCTGCTCATCAGCCACGACCGCGAGCTGCTGGCCCGCACCGCCACCCGCGTCGCCACCCTGGAGCCCAGCGCCGCCGGCGCGCGGCTGTGGGTCCACGGCGGCGGCTTCGCCGGGTACGCCGACGCCCGTGCCGACCGCGCCGCCCGCCTGGAGGAGCTGCGCCGCCGCTGGGACGAGGACCACGCCGCCCTCAAGCAGCTCGTGGTCACCCTCAAGCAGAAGGCCACCTTCAACGACGGCATGTCCAGCCGCTACCAGGCCGCCCAGACCCGGCTGGCGCGCTTCGAGGACGCCGGCCCGCCGGAGGCCGCCCCGGTGGCCCAGCGCCTCGGCATGCGGCTGCGCGGGGGCAGGACGGCGAAGCGCGCGGTCACGTGCACGCAGCTGGGCCTGACCGGGCTCGTCGCCCCCTTCGACCTGGAGCTGCACCTGGGCGACCGGCTCGCCGTCCTCGGGTCCAACGGCTCCGGGAAGAGCCACCTGCTGCGGCTGCTCGCCGGAGGGGGCACGCACCCCGAGGCCGAGCACGAGCCCGTGGGCGAGGGCCCGCCGCCGGCCCCCGTGGAGCACACGGGGACGGCGAAGCTCGGGTCCCGGGTGCGCCCGGGCTGGTTCCGCCAGTCCTCCGCGCTGCACGGGGAGGCCGCCACCAGCGCCGACCCCCACGCCGGAAAGACGCTGCTGGAGGTGCTGCACCGCGGTGACGGGCACCGCCAGGGCCTGCCGCGCGAGCCCGCCACCCGCGCACTGGACCGCTACGGGCTGGCGAAGGCCGCCGAGCAGCGCGCCGACACGCTCTCCGGCGGTCAGCGGGCGCGGTTCGGCGTGCTGCTGCTGGAGCTGTCCGGAGCCACGCTGCTGCTGCTCGACGAGCCGACCGACAACCTCGACCTGGAGTCCGCCGAGGCGCTCGAGGCGGCGCTGGAGCGCTTCGAGGGGACCGTGGTCGCCGTGACGCACGACCGGTGGTTCGCCCGCGGCTTCGACAGGTTCCTCGTGCTGGGCGCCGACGGCGCAGCGCGCGAGACCCCCGAGCCCGTGTGGGACGAGCCTCGGGTGCAGCGCGTGCGCTAGGCCGTCGGCGCTGGCGCGCGGGCGTGTTCTCCTGCGCCCCGTGGGGCTGCTGGGGCACCATGCTGAGGTGACCCAGGGCCCGACGTTCGAGCGCACCACCGGCTTCCGCCGCGGCTACGCCGTCGAGCAGGTCGAGGAGTTCTTCGCACGGGCCCGCGTGTCCTACGAGACCGGCGGCCCGCGCGGCGGCGTCAGCAGCCGGGACGTCCGCGAGGTGGGCTTCGACCTCGTCCGCCGCGGCTACGACGTGCAGATGGTCGACGCCGCCCTGGACCGCATGGAGGACGCCTTCCTGCGCCGCGAGCAGGAGGTGGTGCGCGGCCGCCTCGGCGCCGACCGCGCCTACGCCGAGCTGGCGGCCCGCGCCGCCACCCTCCGCCCCCGCCTGGACCGCCCCGAGGGCGACAGGTTCGACAGGGCCGAGCCCGGCCACCTCGCCTACGACCCGTCCGAGGTCGACGCCCTGTGCGACCGCATCGCGGACTGGCTCGCTGGCGCCCCCGGCCTGGGCCACGACGACCTGCGCCGGGCCGTCTTCACCACCCGCCGCGGTGAGCAGGGCTACGCCGAGCACCAGGTGGACGCGTTCATCGACCGCGCCGTCGAGGTCATGGCGGCCTCGGTCACCGCAGCCTGACCCCTGTCCTGACCCGCCACCCCATCCGCCGCCCGGCGGCGCGGACGGGGGAACCGACCGCGGCGGGGTCCACCTGACGGAGCAACGGCCCTGTGGCGGGCGACGGTCGCTGCCGACCACGTCCCCGTGGACCACCCCCGCCCCCCTCGCCCGACCCGGCCGGCACGGCTGACCCGCCTGCGGGCGACCGCGTCGCTCGCGCTCGCCGGCCTGCTCAGCGGTCTGGTGCTGCTGCCCGCCGGGACGGCCGCCGCGGTGGACGGCACCGAGACGCGGGCACCGGAGATCAAGAACAACTGGACCGTCCCCGGCGAGGTCTGGCAGGGCGACTTCGCCGACCCGGCGGTCGTGCGCGTGGGTGACGTCTACTACGCCTACGCCACCAACACCGCGGGCCGGTACGTCCCCGCCCTGACGAGCACCGACCTCGTCACCTGGCGCGCGCGGCCCACCTACAGCCAGGCCGGTCCGCCCGGGAAGCCGGGGTACTCCGTGGCGGCCGACCCCGCGGTCCCCGCGGAGTTCCGGTCGCAGAGCTGGTCGGACTGGGACAAGTACAACAACAACGACGTGCTCGTGAAGCCCGCCTCCTGGGGCCTCAAGACCTCCGACGGCCCGTGGGTCCGCACCGAGTACTGGGCGCCGTCGGCGTTCCAGATCGGCGACACCTGGTACCTGTACTCCGCGGTGCGCGTGGGCCCGACGCGCTTCTGCCTCACCGTGGCCAGCGGTCCCGGCCCCCTCGGGCCGTTCCGCGACGACTCCACCGGCCCCGTCCAGTGCCAGCCGGTGGCCACCGACCCCGACGGCTCCATCGACCCCGCCGGCTACCACGACCCCGCCACCGGCAAGGACTACCTGCTGTGGAAGGCGCTGGGGAAGGTGGACAGCCACCCGAGCGCGCTGATGTCCGTGGAGCTCGGCGCCGACGGGAAGCCGAGGCCGGGCGCCCCGTGGACCACCCTGCTCACCACCCACGAGGGCGGGTGGGAGGGCACCACCATCGAGAACCCCTCCATGGTCAGCTACGGCGGCACCACCTACCTCTTCTACTCGGCCAACCACTGGGGCACCACGGACGCCGCCGGCCGCAGCGCCTACGCCACCGGCTACGCGATCTGCCCGCAGGGCCCGACCGCCCCGTGCGCCCGGCCCGACGAGCGGCCGCTGCTCTCGAGCAGCGGCACGGCGCAGGGCCCCGGCGGGTCCGCGGCCTTCCTCGACGCCGCCGGGAACCTCCGCATCGCCTCCGCCACGTACTTCCTCGGCGAGGACCGGGTGGGCGAGGCCATCCGCCACCCGCGCCGCCTGAGCATCGGCACGCTGACCCGGGTCTCCGACGGGCGCCTGTCCGTGGTCCCGGGGACGGCGCCCGTGGGCCCGTTCACCCCCGCCACGACCTCGGTGCCCGCGCCCCGGCCCCCGACGGCCGCGCCGGCGGCCAAGCCCCCGGCCGCGAAGGCCCCGGCGAAGGCGTCCGCCAAGAAGCCGGCGGCCAAGAAGCCGGCGGCCAAGAAGCCCGCGGCGAAGAAGCCCGCCGCCCAGAAGCCCGCCAAGGCGTCGGCCAAGAAGAAGTAGCCGCTCAGGCCAGACGAGCCGGGCGCCAGCCGCGCAGCGAGCTGAGCACGGCGAGCCCGTCGGCGCGGCGCAGGTCGTCGGGGTGCAGCACGCGCAGCTCGAGCTGCCCGGAGTCCAGCAGCCGCTCGCGCAGCACGCCGGGCAGCAGGCCGCACTCCACCGGCGGCGTCCACCACCGCCCGTCCAGGCGCACCGCGAGGTTGGCCGTGCTCGCCTCGCAGACCTCGCCGCGCTCGTTGGTCCACACCACCTCGTCGGGGCCACCGGCGGCGCCCACCCGGTGCTGAGCGCGCAGCGCGTCGATCCACCCGCGGCGCGTGGTCTTGTGGCGGGGCCACCAGTCCTCGCTGCGCACCCGCGGCACGTCGTCCACCACCAGCCTCACGGTCGACGACGACGACCGCGGCAGCGGGACGGCGGTCGCGGACAGCGCTCCGTCCGGGCCGAGCTCGAGGCGCACGCGCAGCGGGCCGCTCGTAGCGCCCCCCGCGGCGGCACCGGTCACGGCGCCGTCCAGCGCGGCTCGCGCCGCGGCCGGGTCGAGCGGCAGCCCGCAGAAGGCCGCGGACGCCGCCAGCCGGCGCAGGTGGCGCTCGACGTCCACCAGCCCTGCCCCGGGGTGGTGCGCGAGGGTCTCCAGCAGGCCGTGCGGCTCCTCGCGCCGGCCCAGCACCGCCGCCTTGGCCAGCACCTCGCGGTGCTCAGCACCGGCTCGCGAGCCCCAGGTCACGCCGCTGCCGGTGCCGTAGGAGACCGTCGGGCCCTGCGTGCCGCCCGTGACCACGGCGGTGCGGATGGCCACGGAGAACCGCGCCGCCACCGGCTCTCCCGGGGGCGCCAGCCACCCGACCGCTCCGCAGTACACCCCGCGGGGGGTGCGCTCCAGCTCCGCGATCGCCCGCGCCGTCGACGCCTTGGGCGCACCGGTCACCGACCCGCAGGGGAACAGCGCGCGGAAGAGGTCCAGCGTCGAGGTGCCCTCCCGCAGCCGGCCCTCGACCGTGGAGACCACCTGGTGGACCGTGGGGTAGGTCTGCGCGGCCAGCAGCTCGGTGACCTCCACCGACCCCGCGTCGCACACGCGGTGCAGGTCGTTGCGGAGCAGGTCGACGATCATGACGTTCTCGGCGCGCTCCTTGGCGCTGGAGGTCAGGCGGCCCAGCGCCAGCGCGTCCTCCGCCGCCGACCGGCCCCGGGGCGCCGTGCCCTTCATCGGCCGGGTCACCACCCGCCGGCGCAGCCGGCCGTCGGGGCCGTCGTCCCCGTCGTGGTCCTCGACGACGCTGAAGAACGCCTCGGGGCTGGCGCTGGCCACCACCGCGTCCACGCCGTGCGGCCGCAGGTCGAGCAGCGCCCCGTGGTCGCCGCGCTGTGCGTGCACGAGGTCCGCGTAGAGCGCCTCGGGGTCCCCCGAGAAGGGCGCCGACAGCTGCAGCGTGAGGTTCACCTGGTAGGTCTCCCCGCGCGCGATGCGCTCGCGCACCCCCGCTACGGCGGCGGCGTGCTCCTCGGCCGTGGTGCTCGGCGCCCAGGGACCGGCCGACCACCCCGGCGGACCGGCGGCGGGGTCCGGCTGGCCGACGACGGGCACCTCCACCGGCGCGTCGACCAGCGCGAACCACACCAGCGGCAGCCGCCGGTCCGGTGCCCGCGCGACGAGCGCCCGGTCCAGCGCCGCACCGGCCTCGTAGGCCACCAGGCCCACGGCCCAGCTGCCCGCCGCCACGGCCGCCTGCACCTCCTGCAGGGCCGGGACCACCTGGTCGAGCTCGTGGGCGGCGACCACGCGGCGGGGTGGGTGCGCGGCGTCGGCGAAGAGCAGCGCGCGACCGGCCTGGAGGTCGTCGGTGCGCAGCACGCCGGGGATTCTGCCCGACCGCCGCCCGCGGCCCGGTCGCTCGCCGGCTGGCCGGGTAGCGTCGACGGGGTGCCGGCCTGGACCGACGGCGCTCCGTTCTGGGGGCTGTTCGCCTTCTTCTTCGCCGTGGTCCTCGTCCGCACCCAGGCGACGTACTGGCTGGCCCGGCTGGTGGCCGCGTGGTCGGCCGACGACCGCCGGCGCGGCCCCGCCACCCGCCGCCCCCGCTGGCTGCTGCGCGCCGGCGGGTGGCTGCGCCGGGCCTCCGAGGGGACGGGCCTGCGGGCGGTGGAGCGCTGGGGGCTGCTCGCCGTGCCGGCGTCCTTCCTCGCCACCGGCACCAAGACGGCCGTCAACGGCGCCGCGGGGCTGCTGAGGATGCCGTTCGGGCGCTACACCGCCGCGATGCTCGTCGGCTGCGCGCTGCACGCGGCGATCTACGCCACGGTCGGCTGGGCGGCGTGGACGGCGGCGCTCTCGGCCGCGACGGGGTCGGTGTGGGGCGCAGCAGCGCTGACCGGGGTCGCGCTCGTCGTCGTCGTCCTGGTGGTGAGAGCGGTGCGCAGGGGCCGGCGCGGCTCAGGAGCCCGCTGAGCGCAGGTGGTCCAGGAGGGCGGCCACGTGGCGGGCGCGCGTCTCGGGGCGCTTGACGGTGTGCATGCGGTACAGCCACGGGTACCGGTCGCCCCGGGACATCGCCTCCCACGCGGCGGCGGACGCCGGGTCCGCGGCCAGCGCCTGCGCCAGCTCGGGCGGCGGCTCGATGGTGGCCGACCCGGCGTAGGCGCGCTCCCAGCGGCCGTCGGCCTGGGCGGCGGCCACCTCGGCGGCGCCTCGGGGCCGCATCCGGCCCGCGGCCTCCAGCGCGGCGACGCGCCGCACGTTCACCGCGGACCAGTTCGAGCGGGGACGGCGCGGGGTCATGCGGATGGCGTAGCTGACGTCGTCGCGCTTGGTCACCTGCCCGTCGATCCAGCCGTGGCAGAGCGCCTCGAGCACGGCCTCCTCGTAGACGAGCGCGGTGGGCTCGGTGGCGCCGCCCTTGGCGAGGGCCAGGCGGACGCCCGCGGAGGTGGTCGCGTGCTCGTCGAGCCAGGCGCCCCACGCGGCGGCGTCGGTGACCACGAGGTCGGGGAGCGGAAGGGCCACGGCAGGAGTGTGCCGCGCGGGGCCGACCAGAGGAAGCGTGTCGGGTTCCCCTGACTTCTTGTCGTGTCTACTTGACACCGTGTCAGGTCTACTCGACATTAGGGGGGTGGGCAGGATGTCGGCGCGAGGCCGCAGCAACGGAGTCCGCGCCGCGCGGGCGGTGCTGGGGCTGACCCAGGCGGACCTCGCGGCGGCGGCGGGCGTGACCCGGCAGACCGTCGTCGCGGTCGAGGCGGGCGACTACGCCCCGTCGGTGTACCTGGCCCTGGCGATCGCGGACCGGCTGGGCCGGACCGTCGAGGAGCTGTTCGGCGAGCACGAGGCGCAGGGGGCTGCCGGTGCGGCAGCAGGGAGGGAGCAGCGGTGAGCGAGCAGGTGCGTGACGGCTGGTTCGTGCGGGCGGCGGCGCGCGTGGGAGACCTGGGGAGCCCCTTCTACGACGAGGAGCACCAGCGCGACGTCTGGAACGAGGCCAGCGCCATCGGGTTCCAGCTGCTGCTGTGGCTGCTGCCGCTCACCGCGGTGGTGTCGGTGTGGGTGGGGGGCGCGACCGCGGTGCCGTACGCACTGCTCATGTTCGTCGCGCCGGGTGCGGCGTCGTGGGTGGTCTTCGGCTACGCCAGGGCCCACGGGGTGCTCGGGGAGGACACCCGCGGCGTGAAGCCGCTGCGGTGGCGCGTCCTGGCGTGGCTCGCGCTGGGCATCGCCCTGTGCGCCGGCGTCGTGCGGGCCCAGGGGGGCGGCGACGGCTTCGCCGGGGGCATGGCCACCGGCTTCGTCGTGGGCGGGGTCCTGGCGGCCGTGGCGATCGCGGTGAGCGGGCTGGTGGGGCGCCGGAGGGCGCAGCGCCTCAGCGCAGGTGGGAGGAGCTCATGACCCGGTCCACCGCGACCTCGACGACCACGCGCAGCGGGTCCTCCCGGGGCTCGCGCTCGTAGCGCACGGCGTAGCGGGCCACAGCGTCGGCCACGACGTCCGGCTCGTCCCGGACGCGCACGGGCCCCTCGAGCGTGAGCCACTGCGCCCGCTCGAAGGAGCACAGCACCGCCCGGCCGCCGGAGGTCTCGGCGAGCCGGGCGTTGCGCACCTTGCGGGAGGTCGACCGCGCGGTGACGCGGGCGACGCCGGCCTCGGCGTCCCAGGTGAAGCCCACCGGCACGACGTGCGCGGTGCCGTCGGGCCTGTGGGTGGTGAGGGTCGCGAGGCGCCGCTCGGTGACGAAGGCCAGCGCTGCCGGGGTGAGCTCCACGCCGTCCAGGGTGGCCGACCGCCCATGATCACGGACGGGGTGGGGTGGCCGACCCCTCATCACCGCCGTGATCATGGGCGGTTGGCCACCCCCTCAGGTCACAGGAGCGACCAGGCGCGGGTGAGCACGTCGCGCAGGGTGGCCTCGATGAGGTCGAAGTCGGCCTGGTCGGCGATGAGCGGCGGCGAGAGCTGGATGACGGGGTCGCCGCGGTCGTCGGCGCGGCAGTACAGGCCCGCCTCGAACAGCGCCGCGGACAGGAACCCGCGCAGCAGCCGCTCGGCCTCCTCACCGGTGAACGTCTCCCGGGTGGCCTTGTCCTTGACCAGCTCGATCCCGTAGAAGAAGCCCTCGCCGCGCACGTCTCCGACGATCGGCAGGTCGAGCAGCTTCTCCAGCGTCGCGCGGAACGCCGGCGCCTTCTCGTGCACGTGGGCGTTGAGGCCCTCGCGCTCGAAGAGGTCGAGGTTGGCCATGGCCACGGCGGCCGAGACCGGGTGCCCGCCGAAGGTGTAGCCGTGCGCGAAGGAGGTGTGGCCCTGCGCGAACGGCTCGTAGACCCGCTCGGAGGCGATGCACGCACCGATGGGGGAGTAGCCGCTGGTCATGCCCTTGGCGCAGGTGATGATGTCCGGGGTGTAGCCGAGGTCGGTGCAGGCGAACATCGACCCGATCCGGCCGAAGGCGCAGATGACCTCGTCGGAGACCAGCAGCACGTCGTGGCGGTCGCAGATCTCCCGCACCCGCTGGAAGTAGCCGGGCGGCGGCGGGAAGCACCCGCCGGAGTTCTGCACCGGCTCCAGGAAGACCGCGGCGACCGTCTCGGGTCCCTCGAACTCGATGGCCTCCTCGATGCGGTCCGCGGCCCAGCGGCCGAAGGCCTCCGGGTCGTCCCGCAGGTGCTCCGGCGCCCGGTAGGCGTTGGTGTTGGGCACGCGGAACCCGCCCGGGACCAGCGGCTCGAAGACGGCCTTGGCGGCGGGGATGCCCGTGATGGCCAGCGCGCCCTGCGGGGTGCCGTGGTAGGCCACCGAGCGGCTGATGACCTTGGTCTTCAGCGGCTTGCCCACCAGCTTGAAGTGGTTCTTGGCCAGCTTCCACGCCGTCTCGACCGCCTCGCCGCCGCCGGTCGTGAAGAAGACGCGGTCGAGGTCGCCCGGGGTGTAGGAGGCCAGGCGCTCGGCGAGGTCGATGGCCGGCGGGGTGGCGTAGGACCACAGCGGGAAGAACGCCAGCTCGCCCGCCTGCTTCGCGGCGGCCTCGGCCAGCTCGCGGCGGCCGTGGCCCGCCTGCACCGTGAACAGGCCGGCCAGGCCGTCGAAGTAGCGCTTGCCGGCGTCGTCGTAGATCCAGCAGCCCTCGCCCCGGGTGATCACCGGGACGCTGTGCTCCCAGGCGGACTGGCGGGTGAAGTGCCCCCACAGGTGGTCCCGCGCGGCCCGGGCCCGCAGGGTGCCCGCGGGCGTGAGGCCCCCGCTGGACGTCGCGGTGCCGGTGGAGGGCGTGCGGTCGAGCGGTGTCGTCGTCATCGGGTTCCCCAGTCGTAGCGCTGCTTGATGAGCTGCAGGTAGACGAGCGTCTCGGTGGACAGGACGCCCGGGACGGCGCGGATGCGCCGCGAGAGGAGGTCGAGCAGGCGGTCGTCGTCCTCGCAGACCACCTCGAGCAGGACGTCGAAGCTGCCGGCCGTCACCACCACGTAGGTGACCTCGTCGAGCTCGGCCAGTGCCGCGGCCACGTCACGGGTGTCACCGGAGCAGCGGACGCCGACCATCGCCTGGCGCGGGAAGCCGACCTGCAGGGGGTCGGTGACCGCGACGATCTGCATGACGCCGGCCTCGAGGAGCTTGGCCACGCGCTGCCGGACGGCGGCCTCGGACAGCCCGACGTCAGCGGCGATGGCGGCGTAGGAGCGCCGCCCGTCGGCCTGGAGGTGCTCGACGATGCGCTTGGAGATCTCGTCGAGCACAGGGGTGGAGCGGGCCGCCATGCCGCTGGAGCATGCCCGCTCACGGGCGCCCGCACAAGGTCGGGCGACGGTTTCCGTGGCATTGAGTGCTGTTCGCCACGGAAACCGTCGCCCGCCGGGGGTCCAGGACTGTCAGAGGCCGCCCACGGGCGGCGCACCCGTCTCGGGGACGAGCACCTCGGTCCTCTCGTTGAGGGTCTCGCCGCGGAAGAAGGCCCGGAGCCGGATGGCGCAGAGCAGCATCAGCGGCACGCCGAGCGCGAGCATGCCGACCCCCAGGACGAAGACGCCGCCGACGCCGCCGATGACCGTCTCGCCGTAGTCGCGGTGGGCCATGTCGTAGACGCTGTAGCCGAAGATCACCAGCATGAACAGGCCGCCCAGGAAGGGCAGGACCCCCCGCAGCCACAGGTGGGCCGCCGACTGCCGCAGCGTGCCGCGGAAGAACCAGACGCACGCGAAGCTCGTGATGCCGTAGTAGAACGCCACCGCGAGGCCGAGGCTGGCGATGGAGTCGGCCAGCGCGTTGGTGCTGATGAGCGAGAGCAGCACGTAGAAGCCGATGGCGGTGGCCCCCATGACGAGGGTGGAGAAGCTGGGGGTCTTGAAGCGCGGGTGGACGGTGCCGAAGCGCGCCGGCAGCGCCTCGTAGACCGCCATCGCCAGCGTGCCGCGGGCGGTGGGGAGGATCGTCGACTGGGTCGAGGCCGCCGCCGAGACGGCGATGGTGATCATCAGCAGGACGGCGAGGACGGAACCGCCGAGGGGGTCGCCGAGCACCGTGATGGTGTCGTCGGCGTTCTCGGGGTTGTTCAGGCCGATGCCCGCGTCGCCGAAGCCGCTGTAGGCCTGGATGGCCGTGGCGACGGCGGTGAACGTCACCACGAGGATGATCGTGGCGAGGGTGGCGGCGCGACCGGGGATGCGGTCGGGGTCCTTGCTCTCCTCGTTGACGGCCAGGCAGGCGTCCCAGCCCCAGTACAGGAAGATGCACAGCACGATGGCGGCCACCGCGTCGCCGAAGCCGATGCCGGTGGGGATGAACCAGCCGATCTCCGGGCGCACCGCCTGCGGGCCCGCGGAGCCGCTGTACACGGCGACGAGGGCCCACGCCGCGAGCACCACGAGGAAGAGGAACTGCCAGGCCACCAGCACGTTCTGCATCCGCTCGGACAGGAGGATGCCGCGGTAGCTCACGTAGGTCATGGCCGCGATGAACGCGACCGCGAAGGCCATCCGGCCCCACTGGCTCTCCGCGACACCGCCCAGGCCGACCACCTGCAGCGTGTAGATGGCGGCGATCTCGGCGACGTTGGCCAGCACGATGATGGCCGAGACGGCCACGCCCCAGCCGCCCATCCACCCGACGACCGGGCCGAAGGCCTTGGTCGCCCACGTGAAGGTGGTGCCGCAGTCGGGCACCGCCCTGTTGAGCTGCTGGTAGGCGATGGCGGTGAGCACCATGGGGATGAAGGCCACGATGAACATGGCCGGCGCCTTCTCGCCCACCCCCAGGTACCCGAGCGTGGCCGCCAGGCCGTACGCCGGGGCGGTCGAGGCGAGCCCGATGACGGTGTTGCCCCACAGCCCGAGCGTGCCGGTCGCCAGGCCCTTGCCCTCGCCCGTGCTCCTCGCAGCCGAGGCCCCTGCGCTGACTTCCGATGCCACGTCCACCTCCGGGTCGCCCTTCGCGGCCTGGGTTCACCGGCCTGAGGCGGCATCATGGCCCCCGGACGGCCGGAAGCGATAGCGGTCGAGCCCCAGAACAGCGATAACCTCCGCCGATGAGGATCCTGATCGTCGGTTCCGGAGGTGTGGGGGACGCGCTGGTGCGGATCCTCGCGCGCCGGTTCCGCACCGCGCCCTTCGCCGACGCCGTCGTCGTGGCCGACTACGACCTGGCCCGCGCCCAGCGCACCGCGGACGCCGTCCGCCAGCGCGAGGGTGCAGCCGCCGCCCGCTCCTTCAGCGCCGCGCGCGTCGACGCCTCCGACGCCGCCTCCGTGGAGGCCCTGGCCCGCGAGGTCGGCGCCACCCACGTCATGAACGCGGTGGACCCGCGCTTCGTCATGCCGATCTTCACCGGTGCTCTCGCCGCCGGCGCCGACTACCTCGACATGGCGATGTCGCTGTCGCGTCCGCACCCGACCGAGCCGTACGCGAAGACCGGCGTGAAGCTGGGCGACGAGCAGTTCGCCCTCGCGCAGCAGTGGGAGGACGCTGGCCGGCTCGCCCTGGTCGGCATCGGCGTGGAGCCCGGCCTGGCCGACGTCTTCGCCCGCCACGCCTGCGAGGACCTCTTCGAGACCGTCACCGAGCTGGGCGTGCGCGACGGCGCGAACCTCACCGTGGACGGCTACGAGTTCGCCCCCTCCTTCTCGATCTGGACCACCATCGAGGAGTGCCTGAACCCGCCCGTGGTCTGGCAGGACGGCGCGTGGAGCACGCTGCCCCCGTTCAGCGAGCCGGAGGTGTTCGACTTCCCCGGCGGCATCGGGCCGGTCGAGTGCGTGCACGTGGAGCACGAGGAGGTGCTCCTCATGCCGCGGTGGCTGCAGGCAGACCGCGTGACCTTCAAGTACGGGCTGGGCGAGGAGTTCATCGACGTCCTCAAGACCCTGCGCAAGCTCGGCCTGGACCGCACCGAGCCCCTCAGCGTCAAGGGCGTGCAGGTGAGCCCGCGCGACGTGGTCGCGGCCTCCCTGCCCGACCCGGCCACCCTCGGGCCGCTCATGAGGGGCGCCACCTGCGCAGGGCTGCTCGTCACCGGCACCGGGAAGGGCGAGGGCTTCGCGGGGCGCCCCCGCGAGGTCTACCTGCACCACGTGGTCGACAACGCGTGGTCGATGGAGGAGTTCGGCGCCCAGTGCGTGGTCTGGCAGACCGCCGTGAACCCCGCCGTGGCGCTGGAGCTGCTCGCTGACGGCCGCTGGTCCGGCGCGGGGGTGCTCGGGCCGGAGGCGCTGCCGCACCGGCCCTTCCTTGACCTGCTCGCCGCGGACGACGGCTACGCCAGCCCGTGGGGGATGCAGGAGCGGACCCCCTCGTCGTCCTGAGCCTCGGGCAGCCTGCTCGTCGTGGACACCTCCCGATGGGGCCTGCCGGTCGAGCGCGTGG
Organism: Streptomyces sp. NP160; assembly: GCF_006335115.1. GTDB lineage: Bacteria > Actinomycetota > Actinomycetes > Actinomycetales > Quadrisphaeraceae > Quadrisphaera. The sequence continues at coordinate 48,867 of NZ_VDMJ01000031.1, read as the reverse complement.
AGCGCAACCCCCGCGCCGCACCGCTGCCTCCCGGGTCGTGGCCCATGACGGTGCCCGCGGTCGCGCAGCTGGTGGAGGAAGGGCTCGACCTGGGCCCGGCCACCGTGCTCGTGGGGGAGAACGGCGCGGGCAAGTCCACCGTGCTCGAGGGGATCGCCTGGGCCTGCGGTCTGGACAGCCGCGGCGGCTCGGCCAACACCCGCGCGATGGTCACCCAGGACGACCCCGACCCCGTGGGGCGGGTGCTGCGGGTGCGACGCGGGCACGGCGCAGGGCGGTGGGGGTTCTTCCTGCGCGCCGAGACCATGCACCAGGTGTTCGACACCGTCGGGGGGAGCCGCGACGACCCCGACGACTTCCACGCCATGAGCCACGGCGAGGCGTTCAACGCCCTGCTGGGCACCCAGCGCTACCTCGGTCCCGGGTTCTACTGCTTCGACGAGCCCGAGAGCGCGCTCTCGTTCACGAGCCAGCTGGCGCTGGTCGCGCAGCTTGCCGACCTGGCCGCCACCGGCACCGCCCAGGTGCTGGTGGCGACCCACTCACCGCTGCTGGCCGCCCTGCCGGGCGCCCGGGTGCTGCTGGTCGATGACGACGGGCTGACCGACGTCCCCTGGGACTCCCTTCCACTGGTGGCGCACTGGCGGGCGTTCATGGACGACCCCCGCCGCTACCTGCGCCACCTGTGACGGGCGCCCGGCGGGCTGGGTCAGGGACGCCCTCCGGCGTTGCTCCCGGTGGTCGGGGTGGTCGGGGTGGTCGGGGTGAGCGGGGTGGTCGACCCCGGCTGGGAGGTGCCCGCCGTCCCGGCGGTGGTGGTCGTGCTGGTGGTGGAGGTGCCGGTCGTGCCGGAGCCGGAGCCGGGCAGCTTGTCCTTCACCGACTGCACGGTGGAGCTGTTCGCCGCGGCGTCCTTGGCGCTGGCCGCGGCGCTCTTGGCGGTGTCGACGGCGGCGGTCTGGGCCTGGTCGACCTTGGACTTCACCTTCGGGTCGTTCCAGAGGCGCGAGACCTGCGCGGCGATCTGGTCGTAGCGCTCACGGCCCGCCCGGGCGCCGAGCACGTAGCCGATCGCGGCGCCGACGAGGAGCGACTTCTTGCCCACGGGGTTCCTCCAGGAGTGAAGAGGGCTGCTGTCCCGGTGTTCTCCAGGTGGACCACGTGTCTACCGCGAGAGGGGGCGCCTGGCACCCTGGCGCGGTGACGCAGCTCGTGCTGGTGGAGGCCGCCTACGACAGCCCGCTGGTGCAGGACCTCGTGGCGGAGGTGCAGGCGGAGTACGTCCAGCGCTACGGGGGCCCCGACGACACGCCCCTCAGCCCGGCCGAGTTCGCCCCGCCCGGGGGCGCCTTCCTCGTGGCGCTGCTCGACGGCGAGGCCGTCGGCACGGCGGGTCTGCGCGACCACGGCGACGGCGACGTCGAGCTCAAGCGGATGTACGTGCGCGCCGCCCACCGGCGTCGGGGCCACGCGCGCCGGCTGCTCGCGGAGGTCGAGGAGCGGGCGCGGGCGCTCGGCCACCGGCGGCTGGTGCTGGAGACGGGGCAGATGCAGCCCGAGGCCGTGGCGCTCTACCGCAGCGCGGGGTACGAGCCGATCGCGCCCTACGGCCACTACGCGGACTCCCCGCACAGCATCCACCTCGGCAAGGCCCTCGGCCCCGTCGGCTGACCGGCGGTCCACCGGCGCGGACGCCCGGGCCGTCCGACCACGGGATGACGCGGGCACCGGCCCGGACCCTCCCCGGGTCGGTCGCGCGGGCGCGCAGCGCCCCGGCAGGGTCGTCGTCGTGGTCGACCTGCGCCAGGAAGCCGGCAGCGGACCGCGGCCCGACGAGGCCGCGAGCTCGCTGCGCGTCAGCGTGCTCGAGCGCGAGCCGGACCTGCCGGGCTGGGCCCAGGCGGACCCGGCGTGGTCGCCGCTGGTGCTCGGCTGGAGCGACCCCAGCGGCGAGCCCGTGGGGGACGCGCTGGTGCTGCGCCGCCGCGTCCCCGGCAGCCGGCGCTTCCTGGCGCTGCTGCCCGAGCCCCCGCGGCTGGGCGGGCTGGAGCGCGAGGCCTCCCTGTGGCGCCCGCCGGCGGTCGCGCTGCTGAGGGCGCTGGGGGCGTTCGCCGTGCGGATCGGCCTCGGGGCGCCGTCGGCCTCGCACGCCGTGCCGGAGCTGGCCAGCGCCGGTGAGCCGGACGGGTGGCTCCCAGCGGATCACCGCTGAAGATCCAGCACCCTCTCAGCGCGCTCACGAGGATGGCCCCGTGAGCCTGACCGGGCCCCTCGTGCAGTGGGGGAGCATCGCCGTCGCCGCCGCGGCCTTCGTCGTCGTCGTCGCCCTCTGGGCGCGCCTGGCGCGGCGCGGGGTGCTGGCGGTGGTGGCGCGCGGAACAGCGCTCGTGGGGGTCAACCTGCTCGTGGTCTTCGCGATGCTCGTCTCCGCCAACGACCACTTCGCGTTCTACAGCGGCTGGAACGACCTGCTCGGCGCGAACGCCGACGCCGTGGTGCGCACCAGGGGGGCCGTCCGCGGCACCGAGACGGCCGCCCAGCAGGACGCCCTGCAGGCCGGCACCACCCACCCCACGAGCCCTCGGGGCACCCCCGTGGAGGGCTACGGGGACCGCGTCCAGCAGCTCACCGTCACCGGTGCGGACGGCACCACCGGCACCGTGCTCGTCGTGCTGCCGCACGGCTACGACGACCCCTCCCAGGCCAGCACCACCTACCCCGTCGTGGTGGCGCTGCACGGCTACCCGGGCGACCCCCGGCAGTGGCTCACCGCGCTGGACGTGCGGCCCGCCGTGGAGGTGGCGGTGAAGTCGGGCCAGATGGCCGACCTGATCGTCGTCATCCCGGACCTGGAGATCCCCGCCGGCCGCGACACCGAGTGCCTCGACGGCCCTCCGGGGCAGCCCCAGGTGGAGACCTGGCTGAGCAGCGCTCTGCCGAAGGCGGTCGAGGCCAGCTACCGCGCCCGGACCAGCCCGCAGGCCTGGGCGGCCATGGGCTTCTCCATGGGCGGCTGGTGCGCCGCGGAGATGGCGGTGCTGCACCCGCAGCAGTACGGCGCGGGCATCGTCATGGGCGGCTACTTCCGCTACGACCCGAGCAGCGACTACGTGCCGTTCTCCCCGGACAGCCCGCAGGCGCGGGCGCACGACCTCGTGGCCGTGGCCGCGGAGGCACCGCCCGCCGCCTCCCTGTTCGTGGCCTCCAGCAGGGACGACCCCGAGAGCTGGCCCAGCACCAAGGCGTTCCTCGCCGCCGTCAGGGCGCCGATGTCGGTGACCTCGCTCGTCGCCAAGACCGGCGGCCACCGCAGCGCGGTGTGGGCCGCGCAGATGCCGCAGGCGCTGGCGTGGCTGGGCAGGACGGTGCCGGGCTTCGCCCCGTCGGGCGCGCCCGCCCCGTAGCCGCCGGCCCTCAGAGCTGGGCGGCGCTGGTGTCGCAGGTGCCGGGGTCGCCCGAGTCGTAGCCGGTGGAGAACCACCGCTGGCGCTGCTCGGCGGTGCCGTGCGTGTACGTCTCCGGGTCGGTGCGGCCGGTGGCCGCCTCCTGGATCCGGTCGTCACCGACGGACGCCGCCGCTGACAGCGCGTCGGAGACGTCGGTCTGCGTCAGCGGCTGCAGCAGCGGCCGGCCGGTGTCCGGGTCGGGCGTGGACGCGGCGTGGTGCGCCCACACCCCGGCGAAGCAGTCGGCCTGCAGCTCGCTGCGCACCGCGGCCGAGTCCGCCCCGGCCCGGTCGCCCTGGACGGCGGCGAGCAGGCCCTGCTGGTCCTGCACGGCGTGCCCGAACTCGTGCGCCACCACGTACTCCTGCGCGAGCGGCCCGCCGCTGGCGCCGAACCTGTCGGTCAGCTCCTGGAAGAAGGCCGTGTCGAAGTACGCCGTCCGGTCGCCTGGGCAGTAGAACGGGCCCACCTCGCTCGTGGCGTCCCCGCAGGCCGTGCTGACGGCGCCGGTGAAGAGCGTGAGCTGCGGCGGTGCGTACTCACCGGGCAGCAGCTGCCCCCACACGGCGTCGAGCGACTCGGCGGTGGCGATGACGCGGCAGTCGACGTCCTCGTTGGCCGCCTGCCCGGACGTGCAGTCCTGGAAGGCCTCGTCACCGCTGACGGCCTGGCCCTGCTGGCCCCCGCCGGAGCTGGCCTGCTGGCCGCCGGTGATGCCGGACAGGTCCACGCCGAAGTAGGCGCCCACCAGCAGGAGCAGCAGGCCGCCGATGCCGCCCCCCACGGCGACGCCGCGCCTCCCACCGCCACCGCCGCGCGATGCGCGGCCGGGGTCGATCCTGCCGCCGGGGTCGAACGTCACCCCGGCAGCGTGGACCCGACCGGGTCAGCCCGCCAGCGCTGACAGCACCGCCGTCTCGAGGACGTCGAGGGCGTCGTCGAGGAGGGCCGGCTCGATGGTCAGCGGCGGCAGGAACCGCAGCACGTTGCCGTACGTGCCGCAGGTCAGCGTGACCACGCCGGCCGCGTGGCACGCGGCGCTGATGGCGGCGGCGCCGGCGGCGTCGGGCGCGAGCGTGGCGACGCCGCCCTCGGTCTGCACCACCTCGATCGCCAGCATGGCGCCGCGCCCGCGCACGTCGCCGATGCCGGGGCGCTGCGCCTTCAGCGCGAGCAGCCGCGGCACCATCCGCTCCTCGATGCTGCGGGCCGCGCCCACGAGGTCGAGGTCGGCCATCGCCTCCAGCGCGCCCAGCGCCGCGGCGCACGCCACCGGGTTGCCGCCGTAGGTGCCGCCGAGGCCACCGGTGTGCACGGCGTCCATGGCGTCGGCGCGCCCCACCACGCCGGCCAGCGGCAGCCCTCCGGCCACGCCCTTGGCGATGGTGACCAGGTCCGGGCGGACGCCCTCGCGCTCGCAGGCGAAGACGTCGCCCGTGCGCGCGAAGCCGGTCTGCACCTCGTCCGCGACGAACAGCGCGCCGTTCTCGCGGCACCAGGCGGCCAGGGCGGGGAGGAAGCCGGGGGCGGGCTCGACGAAGCCGCCCTCGCCCTGGACGGGCTCGATGACGACGCACGCCACCTGGTCGGCGCCCACCTGCGCCTCGATGACGGCGATCGCGCGGGCCGCGGCCTGCTCGCCGGTCATGCCCTCCGGGTCGCGGAAGGGGTAGCTCATGGGGGCGCGGTAGACCTCGCCCGCGAACGGCCCGAAGCCCTTCTTGTAGGGCATGGCCTTGGCGGTCATGGCCATCGTGAGGTTGGTGCGGCCGTGGTAGGCGTGGTCGAAGACGACGACGGCGTCGCGGCCGGTGGCGTGCCGGGCGATCTTCACGGCGTTCTCAACGGCCTCGGAGCCGGTGTTGAACAGCGCGGCCTTGGCGGGCCCGTCGACCGGGGCCAGCCGCACGAGCGCCTCGCACACGGCCACGTACTCCTCGTAGGGGGTGACCATGAAGCAGGTGTGGGTGAAGTCGGCCACCTGCTGCTGCACGCGGTCCACCACGCGCGGCTGGGCGTGGCCGACGTTCACCACCGCGATGCCGGCGCCCAGGTCGATGAGCTGGTTGCCGTCCGCGTCGAGCAGCACGGCGCCCTCGCCGCGCTCCACGAACACCGGCAGCGTCGAGCCGACGCCCCTGCTCACCGCGGCGAGGCGCCGCTCCTGCAGCGCCCTCGAGCGCGGGCCGGGGACCTCGGTGACGAGCCTGCGGACCTGCTCGAGCGGCTCGCGGGAGGTCCCGGTGGACGAGCGGGGGTCGGCCGTGGTGGTCATGGCGGCCAGGCTAGGCCGGTCGGCGCCTCCGGTGCAGCCCCCAGAGCACCCAGCCGCTGCCCCCGACCAGACCCAGGCTGACCGCCCGGTAGAGCACGTCGGCGGCCAGGGCCTCGCCGGGCGTCGCACCGGCCGTGACCAGCCCCACCGTGAGCGCGGCGTCCACCACGCCCAGCCCCGCCGGCACCAGCGGGAAGGACGCCGCAGCCATGGCCGCGGTGTAGGCCAGCAGCACGTGCTCGGGCCTCAGGTCGTCGAGGCCCGCAGCCGTGCAGCACAGCCACAGCGCCGCCGCGTCCAGCATCCAGTTGGCCAGCGCCCCCGCGCCCGCCCAGACCCACGTGACCGGGCGGACCCTCACCGCCGCCAGGCCGTGGACCCCCTCGTGCACCCGGTGTAGCGCGGCGCCCGTGCGGGGACGGCGTCCCGAGAGGCGCGCGAGCCCCGCGGTGGTGACGTCGTGGACCGTCGACGCCCACCCCCGGTGGGCGCCCAGCAGCCGCGCCGCCACCACGACGACGACGAAGACCGCGGCCGCCGCCAGCAGGTGCCCGAGGTCTCCGCGCGCGCCGGTCCAGACGCCGGCGGCCGCGCCGAGCAGGGCCAGCGCCGCCGACGAGAGCACCCCGCTGACGGCGATCACCCAGGTCGCCGTCGGGCGCGGGGCACCGAGCGCGGTCATCCGCGCGAAGTTGTGCGCGGTGGAGAACACCGGGCCGCCGGGCAGGGAGATGCTCAGCGAGTGCGCCTCGAAGGCGAGGGCGGTGGTGGGCCACCGCCGGGCCGAGCGCCGCGGCACGCCCGCACCGAGCAGCAGCCGCCGCTGCATCACCGCGTACGCCAGCATGGAGGCCAGGTCGACCACGGCCGCCAGCCCCAGCGCCCACCAGACCGGGTCGCTCACGGCGCGCAGCGCCCGCAGCACGTCGCGGCGACCGGCCACCAGCTCGACCACGACCACGCCCAGCAGCAGCACCACGAGCGCCCAGCGCGTGAGGCGCCACCACGAGGGGGCCGGTCTCGCCGCGACGGCCGTGCTGCTCACGGCCCCATCATGGGCGCGCGAGGATGGGTGCGTGAGCAGCACGCGCGACGTCGTCCTCCTCGGTTCCACCGGGTCGATCGGCACGCAGGCCGAGGACGTCGTCGTCAGCGCACCCGAGCGCTTCCGCGTGGTGGCCGTGGCCGCCGGCGGGTCCGACCCCGCGCGGCTGCGGCAGCTGGCCGAGCAGGCGGCGCGCCTGGACGTGCAGGCCGTCGGCGTGGCCGACCCCACCGCGGAGCCCGTGCTGCGCGAGCACCTGTCCACCGCCGCCCGCGAGGCCGGGCGCCCCGGCTGGGCGCCGGAGGTGCTGGCGGGGCCGGAGGCCGCGGTCGAGCTGGCCCGCCGGCCCGCCGACGTCGTCCTCAACGGCATGACGGGCTCGGTGGGCCTGCGGCCCACGCTCGCCGCCCTGGAGGCGGGCACCACCCTCGCGCTGGCCAACAAGGAGTCGCTGGTGGTGGGCGGACCGCTGGTCAAGGCCCTCGCCGCGCCCGGCCAGGTGGTGCCGGTCGACTCCGAGCACTCCGCCCTCGCCCAGTGCCTGCGCGGCGGCAGCCCCGACGAGGTGCGCCGGCTGGTGCTCACGGCGTCGGGCGGGCCGTTCCGCGGGCGCTCGCGGGAGTCGCTGGCCGGCGTCACCCCGGAGCAGGCGCTGGCCCACCCCACGTGGGCGATGGGCCCGGTGGTCACCACCAACTCCGCGACCATGGTCAACAAGGCCCTGGAGGTGGTGGAGGCGCACCTGCTCTTCGACCTCCCGCTGGAGCGCATCGACGTCGTCGTCCACCCGCAGTCGGTGGTGCACTCGATGGTGGAGTTCACCGACGGCTCGACCCTCGCCCAGTGCTCACCCCCGGACATGCGCCTGCCGATATCCCTGGGCATGGGGTGGCCCGACCGCGTGGAGCGCGCCGACTACGGCATCGACTGGACGCAGGCGACCGCGTGGACCTTCGAGCCGCTCGACGAGCAGGCGTTCCCCGCCGTGGCCCTCGCCCGGTCGGCCGCGACCGCGGGCGGGACCGCACCGGCGGTGTTCAACGCCGCCAACGAGGAGTGCGTGGCGGCGTTCCTCGCACGGAGGCTGCCCTTCCTGGGCATCGTGGACACCGTCACCGCCGTGGTGGGGGAGCACAGCGCGCTCCCAGGTGAGGGGCTGACGGTGGACGACGTGCTGGCGGCGGAGGACTGGGCGCGCACGCGCGCCCGCGAGCTGGTGGGGGTCTGAGGGGTGGGCTCGGTGGGCGAGGTCGTGGCGTGGGTCGTCGGGGTCGGGGTGTTCGTCCTCGGCCTGGGGGTCTCCATCGCGCTGCACGAGGTCGGGCACCTGCTGCCGGCCAAGCGGTTCGGCGTGAAGGTGACGCAGTACATGGTGGGCTTCGGGCCCACCCTGTGGTCGCGCCGGCGCGGTGAGACCGAGTACGGCGTCAAGGCCGTCCCGCTGGGCGGCTACGTGCGCATGGTCGGCATGTACGCCCCGCTCACCGCCGTGGTGGAGGAGCGCGTCGACGACGAGGCCCGCGCCCTGGAGGGCGACCGGGCCGCCGCGGACCGCGTGCGCCGCGAGCGGCGCCAGGGCCCGTTCGCGCAGATGGCCGCCGACGCGCGCGCCCAGGCCGCCGAGGAGGTGGTGCCCGGGGAGGAGCACCGCTCCTTCCACCGCCTGCCCGTGCGCAAGCGCATCGTCATCATGCTCGGCGGTCCGGTGGTCAACCTCGTCATCGCCACGGTGCTGCTCGGCGCCTACACCACCACCACCGGCCTGCCCGAGACCACGCCCGTGGTGAGCTCGGTCTCCCAGTGCGTGCTGCCCGCGGGCAGCACGCAGACCGAGTGCGCCGCCGACGACCCCGCCAGCCCCGCCGCGCAGGCCGGGCTGCAGCAGGGCGACCGCATCGTCTCCGTGGACGGCGTCGCCGCGGACGGCGACTGGACCCGCGTCCAGCAGGCCATCCGGGCCTCGGCCGACAGGACCGTCCCGATCGTCGTCGAGCGCGGCGGGCAGCAGCTCACCCTGCAGGCGCCGATCATCCCCAACGAGGTGGCGCGGGTCTCCTCCTCGGGCGCGGTGGAGACCGGCGCCGACGGGCAGGTGCTCACCGACCGGGTCGGCTTCCTGGGCGTCACGCCCACCACCGAGGTGGTGGCCCAGCCCGTCACCGCGGTCCCCGGGTTCGTGGCGGAGCAGACCTGGAGCGTCGCCAAGATCGTGCTGACGCTGCCGCAGCGCATGGTCGGGGTGGCGCAGGCCGCCTTCGGCGACGGGCCGCGGGACCCCAACGGCCCGATCGGCATCGTGGGCGTCGGGCGGCTCTCGGGGGAGATCGCCAGCAGCGACCTCTTCACCTCCACCGGCCAGCGGGTGGCCGCCATCGTGTCGGTGCTCGGGTCGCTGAACCTCGCGCTGTTCGTCTTCAACCTCGTGCCGCTGCTGCCGCTGGACGGCGGCCACGTGGCCGGGGCGCTGTGGGAGGGCGCCCGCCGGAAGGTGGCCTCCTGGCGCGGCCGCCCCGACCCCGGGCCGTTCGACCTCGCCAAGCTGCTGCCCGTCACCTACGCGGTCACGCTGGTGATCATCGCCATGTCCGGGCTGCTGCTCTACGCCGACGTCGTGAGGCCGATCACCCTGGGATGAGGCCCGCGGGCGGCGGGGGATACTGGTCGCATGGCATCGGTCCCGGTCAGCCTCGGCATGCCGAGCGTCAAGGAGGCGCCGCCCGTCCTGGCGCCCCGTCGTCCCACCCGGCAGATCAAGGTCGGCTCCGTCGGGGTCGGCAGCGAGTCGCCGGTGAGCGTGCAGTCCATGACGACGACGCCGACGACGAACATCAACGCCACGCTGCAGCAGATCGCCGAGCTGACCGCGTCCGGGTGCGACATCGTGCGCGTCGCCTGCCCCAGCCAGGACGACGCCGACGTGCTGCACATCATCGCCAAGAAGTCGCAGATCCCCGTGATCGCCGACATCCACTTCCAGCCGAAGTACGTCTTCACGGCCATCGAGGCCGGATGCGCCGCGGTCCGCGTGAACCCGGGCAACATCCGCAAGTTCGACGACCAGGTCAAGGAGATCGCCCGCGCGGCGAAGGACCACGGCACCTCGATCCGGATCGGCGTCAACGCCGGCTCCCTCGACAAGCGCCTCCTGGACAAGTACGGCAAGCCCACCCCGGAGGCCCTCGTGGAGTCCGCGGTGTGGGAGGCCTCGCTGTTCGAGGAGCACGACTTCCACGACTTCAAGATCTCCGTCAAGCACAACGACCCCGTGGTCATGGTGCGGGCCTACGAGCTCCTCGCCGAGAAGGGCGACTGGCCGCTGCACCTCGGCGTGACGGAGGCCGGCCCCGCCTTCCAGGGCACCATCAAGTCGGCCACGGCCTTCGGCGCGCTGCTGAGCAAGGGCATCGGCGACACCATCCGCGTCTCGCTGTCCGCGCCTCCGGTCGAGGAGGTCAAGGTCGGCATCCAGATCCTGCAGTCGCTGAACCTGCGCGAGCGCAAGCTCGAGATCGTGTCCTGCCCCTCCTGCGGGCGGGCCCAGGTGGACGTCTACACCCTCGCCGACGAGGTCACCGCCGGCCTGGAGGGCATGAGCGTGCCGCTGCGCGTGGCCGTCATGGGCTGCGTCGTCAACGGTCCCGGCGAGGCCCGCGAGGCCGACCTCGGCGTCGCCTCCGGCAACGGCAAGGGGCAGATCTTCGTCAAGGGGCAGGTCATCAAGACCGTCCCCGAGCACGACATCGTCGCCACCCTCATCGAGGAGGCCAACCGCCTGGCCGCCGAGATGGGCGAGGTCGAGGGCGCCGCTCCCTCCGTCTCCGTCGGCTGACGGTGCGCTGAGGGCCGGCTGGACGTGGTCGGTCGCCGGGCCGGCGGCGCGCTGGGCGGGCCGATCGGGAACCTCCCCGGTCGCGGGCTCCGCGCGGACCGGCAGGATGCCGCTGTGTTCCGCAGCCCGCTGCGCGTCCTCGACGACGCCGACCGCGCCGACGTCCTCGCGCTGTGCGCGCAGGACCCGGTGGCGAGCATCTTCGTCACGAGCCGCGTGGCCGCCGTGGGCGCTGCACCCGCCCGGCTGGGCGGGCAGCTGTGGGGCTGGGGCGGCCCGGGCCGCCTGACCGGCATCTGCTGGGACGGCGCCAACCTCGTGCCCGTGCTGAGCACCTCGATGCCGCCGGCCGAGCAGGCGCAGGCCCTGGACGCCTTCGCCGCGCGCGCACGGCGCGCCGGCCGCCGGTGCTCGTCCCTGGTCGGCTCGGCACCCGCGGTCCTGGGGCTGTGGGACCGGCTGCAGGGCAGCTGGGGACCGGCCCGCGACGTTCGGCCCGACCAGCCGCTCATGGCCATCCGCACCCCGCCGCTGGTCGCGCCCGACACCGAGGTGCGTCGCGCCACCGCCGAGGACCTCGACGTCCTGGTCCCCGCCTGCATCGCCATGTTCACCGAGGAGGTCGGCTACTCGCCGACGGTCGGCGACGGCGGCGCCACGTACCGCCGCCGGGTGGAGGAGCTGGTGACCGCCGGCCGCTCCTACGTGCGCATCGAGGGCACCGGGAGCTCGCGCGAGGTGGTCTTCAAGGCCGAGCTCGGGGCCGTCGCGCCCGGGGTCGCGCAGGTGCAGGGCGTGTGGGTGCACCCCGAGCACCGCGGGCGCGGCATCGCGGAGCCGGGCATGGCCGCCGTCGTCCTGTCGACCCAGGCTGCCGGGTACCCCGTGGTCAGCCTCTACGTGAACGACTACAACACGCGGGCGGTCAGGGCCTACGAGGCCGTGGGGTTCGAGCGCGTGGGCACCTTCGCGACCGTCCTGTTCTGAGGCCCGTCCAGCCCGCTCCCGCCGACCCACTAGCGTCTGCTGGCCGCGCAGCACGGGCGGCGGCACAGCACGGGTGAGGGTGAGGGTTCGTGGCGCGCACGGGCGGGTTCTGGCAGCTGCACGGGGACGGGCGCACCGTCGCGCCGGGGGCCGTGGTGGCGCCCGAGGAGCGGCTGAGCTGGCCGCGCACGGTCGGCATCGGGCTGCAGCACGTCGTGGCGATGTTCGGCGCGACCTTCCTCGTGCCGCTCATCACCGGCTTCCCGCCGTCGACCACGCTGTTCTTCTCGGCCGTCGGCACGGCGCTGTTCCTGCTGCTGACGCGCGGGCGCCTGCCCAGCTACCTCGGTTCGAGCTTCGCGTTCATCGCGCCGATCAGCGCCGCGCAGGCCTCGGGCGGCCCGGGCGCGGCGCTGGGCGGCGTCGTCGTGACCGGCGTGCTCCTGGCGCTGGTCGGCCTGCTGGTGCACCGTGCCGGGCCGGGGTGGATCGAGAGGCTGCTGCCGCCGGCCGTCACCGGCACGATCGTGGCCCTCATCGGCCTGAACCTCGCCCCCGCGGCGTGGAACAACGTCAAGGGCGGACCGGTCACCGCCGTCGTGACGATCGCCGCGATCGTGCTGGCGTCGGTGCTGCTGCGCGGTCTGCTGGGGCGGCTGTCGATCCTGCTCGGGGTGCTGGTCGGCTACCTCGTGGCCGTCGTGCGCGGCGAGGTCGACTTCTCGGCGGTGCGGGCCGCCGACTGGGTGGGCCTGCCGACGTTCTCCACCCCGGCGTTCGACCTCGCGGTCATCGCCGTCTTCGTCCCGGTGGTGCTGGTGCTCGTGGCGGAGAACGTCGGTCACGTCCGCTCCGTCGCCGCGCTCACCGGGCGCGACCTCGACCCCCTCACCGGGCGGGCGCTCGTGGCCGACGGCCTCGCCACCACCCTCGCCGGTCTCGGCGGCGGCTCCGGCACCACCACGTACGCGGAGAACATCGGCGTCATGGCCGCGAGCCGCGTCTACTCCACCGCGGCCTACGCCGTGGCCGCCGGCGCCGCGCTGGTGCTCAGCCTGTGCCCGAAGTTCGGCGCGGTCATCGCCAGCGTCCCCGTCGGCGTGCTCGGCGGCGCGGGCACGGTGCTGTACGGGCTCATCGGCGTGCTGGGCGCGCGGATCTGGGTGCAGGCCCGGGTCGACTTCTCCCGCCCGGCCGTGCTGACCAGCGCCGGGGTGGCGCTCGTCATCGGGATCGCGGACTACACGCTGACCGTCGGGGACCTGACGCTCACCGGCATCGCGCTCGGCACCGTCGCCGCCGTCGGGCTCTACCACCTCATGGCCGCGCTGGGCCGCTGGCGCGGCACCGACCCCGGCGCTGGGCCGGGCAGCGAGCCCGCCACTCCCGCCTACCGCCCCTGAACGTCCGGCCCAGCATGCAGAAGCACCCGCCGGCGGCCCTGCTGGGGGCTCAAGCCGACTTCTGCATGCTGGGCGGGACGGATGCTGACCGCGTGAGGAGCGCCTGGGTGTCGCGCAGCACGCCCGACACCCACCCCTGGTCGAACATGACCTGCTCCCACGCGAAGCGCAGGACCGTCCACCCGTCAGCCACGAGCTCGTCGTAGCGACGGCAGTCGGCCGCCAGCGCGGCCCGCTTGCCGTGCCACTCGAAGCTGTCGGCCTCGCTGACCAGCTTCAGGCGCCAGTCGACGAGGTCCGGTCGGACGAGGCCGCTGCGGACCTCGACCAGCACCTGCGGGCGCAGTCCGCTGACCCCGGCCTCGATCGCGATGCCGCGCAGCGCGGACTCGAAGGGGTTGGCGGCGTCGGGGCTGGCGTGCTCGGCAACCCTCTGCACCGCCGCGCGCCCGGCGCCGCGGGTGGCGTCCGCCCGGGCCAGCAGCTGCTCCTTCGTCACCAGCCCGCGGCGCACCGCCGAGTCCCCGACCGCCAGTCCCTCCGGGAACGGGAGCGTGCGGGCGCAGTCCACCACCGTCCGGAGGGGGGTGGTGACCATGCCGTCGACGTCGCTCTCCGGCAGGTCGCACCAGTGGGGGACGAGCCCCGGGTCCTGCAGGCGCCGGTTGCGGCGGACCGTGACGTGCGGGAGGGCAGGCGCTGTCACGAGGTCCATCAACCACAGCTGCGCGGCGCTGCTGTGGGAGGCGGTCCCTCGGGCACGCGCGGCCGCCAGCAGCGGGGGGTGCTGGCTGGAGAGGGCGTAGACGCCCCGTGACAGCCGCAGCACGCGGCCGCTGTCCAGCGCGCGGCGCATCGAGCGGCGGTCGACGGCCAGCTCGCCGCTCAGCGCCGTTCCGCCTCGACGCCAGAGCTCGCGGCACACCTCGGTGATCTCCACGCCCCGACGGTGGCGCGAGGGGGACCTCGGATGTGGATCTTGTCCACAGGCGTCCCGTCCAGCATGCAGAAGTGGGCGACAAGGCCGTCCGAGGGGCTCTGGGGCGACTTCTGCATGCTCGGTGGGACGCGCGGGGGCGGGGGAGGGGCGGCACTAAGGTCGGGGGGTGCTGTTGAGGACCTCCACGCTGCTCCTGCGCACCCTGCGCGAGGACCCGGCCGACGCCGAGCTGGCCAGCCACAAGCTGCTCGTGCGCGCCGGCTACATCCGCCGCGCCGCCCCCGGCGGCTTCTCCTGGCTGCCCCTGGGCCTGCGGGTGCTCAAGAAGGTCGAGCGGATCGTCCGCGAGGAGATGGACGCCATCGGCGCCCAGGAGGTCCACTTCCCCGCGCTGCTGCCGAAGGAGCCCTACGAGGCCACCGGCCGCTGGGAGGAGTACGGCCCCAACCTCTTCCGCCTGCAGGACCGCCGCGGCGCCGACTTCCTCCTGGCGCCCACCCACGAGGAGATGTTCACGCTCCTCGTGAAGGACCAGTGCTCGTCCTACAAGGACCTGCCGCTGAGCCTCTACCAGGTCCAGACGAAGTACCGCGACGAGGCGCGGCCCCGCGCGGGCCTGCTGCGCGGCCGCGAGTTCGTCATGAAGGACAGCTACTCCTTCGACGTCGACGACGCCGGCCTCGAGAAGGCCTACCAGCGCCACCGCGAGGCGTACGTGCGCATCTTCGACCGGCTCGGCCTGGAGTACGTCATCGTCTCCGCCGTCTCGGGCGCCATGGGCGGCTCGGCCAGCGAGGAGTTCCTCCACCCCAGCCCCCAGGGCGAGGACACCTACGTCCGTTCCGCGGGCGGGTACGCGGCCAACGTGGAGGCCGTCACCACGGTCGCTCCCGATCCCGTGAGCTGGGACGACGCCCCGCCCGCCGTCGTCCGCGACACCCCGGACACCCCCACCATCGACACGCTCGTGGCGGTCTCCAACCGGCTGCACCCCCGCGAGGACCGCCCGTGGGAGGCCGCGGACACGCTGAAGAACGTCATCGTGCTGCTGCGCCACCCCGACGGCTCCAGCGAGCCGCTGGCCGTCGGCGTGCCCGGTGACCGCGAGGTCGACGCCAAGCGCCTGGAGGCCGCCGTCTCCCCGGCCGCCGTGGAGCCCTTCGACGAGGCGGAGTTCGCCAAGCACCCCGAGCTGGTCAAGGGCTACATCGGCCCCGGCGCGCTCGGCCTGCGTCCCACCGGTGAGACCGGTGCCGACGGGACGCCGGTCACCACCGGCATCCGCTACCTGCTCGACCCGCGCGTCGCGCCCGGCACCGCCTGGGTCACCGGCGCCGACCAGCCCGGCAAGCACGTCTTCGGCCTGGTGGCCGGTCGCGACTTCACCGGCGACGGCACCATCGACGCCGCCGAGGTCCGCGACGGCGACCCCGCGCCCGACGGCTCCGGCCCGCTGGAGACCGCCCGCGGCATGGAGATGGGCCACATCTTCCAGCTGGGCCGCAAGTACGCCGAGGCCCTCGGCCTGCAGGTCCTCGACGAGAACGGCAAGCTCGTCACGGTCACCATGGGCTCCTACGGCGTGGGCGTCTCCCGCGCCGTCGCCGCCATCGCCGAGGCCGGCCACGACGAGCTGGGGCTGGTCTGGCCGCGCTCGGTCTCCCCGGTCGACGTGCACGTGGTCGTGGCCGGCAAGGACGCCGCGGTGGTCGAGGGCGGTGAGCGCCTCGCCGCGGAGCTCGTGGCCGCCGGCCTCGACGTCCTGCTGGACGACCGCCCCCGCGTCAGCCCGGGCGTGAAGTTCAAGGACGCCGAGCTCGTCGGCGTGCCCACCATCGTCACGGTGGGCAAGCGCCTGTCCGAGGGCGTGGTCGAGGTCCGCGACCGCGCCACCGGCGAGCGCACCGACGTGCCGGTGGAGGCCGCCGCGCACCACCTCGTCGCGCTCGTGCGCGGCTGAGCCCCGGGTCGGACAGGTCCTGCTCGGGCTCGAGGGGCTGACCGCCGAGGTCTTCGCGCTGCTCCTGCTCGCCGCGCTCGCGGCGGGCTGGGTCGACGCGGTGGTCGGGGGCGGAGGCCTGGTCCAGCTGCCGGCCCTGCTGCTCGTCCCCGGGATCAGCCCCGTCCAGGCCCTGGCCACCAACAAGCTGGCCGGGTTCGCGGGGACGACGACGAGCGCGGTCACGTACGCCCGCCGCGTGCGCGTCGACCTGCGCACCGCCGTGCCCATGGCGCTGGTGGCCGGCCTGGCCGCGGCCGGGGGAGCCGCGCTGGCGCACTGGGTGCCGGCCGGTGCGCTGCGCCCGGTGGTGCTCGTGGCGCTGGTGGCCGTGGCGGCGTGGACCCTGCTGCGGCCGCCACCCGCCGAGGCGGCGGCGCTGCGCTTCGACGGGCGCCGGCACGCCGCGGCCGCCGCGGCGCTGGGCGGGCTGGTCGGCCTGTACGACGGCGCGCTCGGCCCCGGCACCGGCTCGTTCCTCGTGGCCGGGCTCGTCGGGCTCGGGTACGCCTTCCTGCCGGCCAGCGCCGTGGCCAAGGTCGTCAACGCCGCCACCAACCTCGGGGCGCTGGCGGTGTTCACCCTGGCCGGCTCCGTGGTGTGGGGCCTGGGGCTGCCGATGGCCGCCGCGAACGTCCTCGGCGGCTACCTCGGCGCCCGCACCGCCGTCGCCCGCGGCAGCGGCTTCGTGCGGGTGGTCTTCCTCGTGGTGGTCGGCGCGCTGGTGCTGCGGCTCGGGTGGCAGGTGCTGGCGCCGCTGGTCGGCTGACCGCCGGTCCGCTCAGCGGCCGGACAGCCCCGGCAGGGCCACCAGCCCCGCCGTCCCCGCCGCGGTCCGCCACGCCTGCCACCGCTGGGCGGCGAGCCGCAGCTGCACGGCGGCGGCGGCCCGTCGCCCCCGGTCCGCGGCGGCCACCACGTCGGCCCAGGCCGCGGCCGATGCGGCCTCCAGCTGCTGGGCGAGCGCCAGCGCACCAGCGGCGTCACCCACCGGCGTCGGCAGCGCCCACGCGGGCCGCGGGGCGGGCGGCGCGGCGCCCTGGGCGAGCAGCTCCTCGCGCAGCAGCCCGACGAGGTCGGTGTGGGTGGCCAGGTCGGCGGTGGCGGCGTCGCGCTGCTCGCCGGCCAGCCGGACGGCGAGCACGCCGTAGCCGTACTGGGCGGCCTCCTCCACGGCGAGGGCCGCGACGAGCGCCTCCTGCTCCCCGGACGCCGCCGCCGCCGTGGGGGCGGTCGCGGGTGCGGAGGACGACGACGGCGAGGAGGCCTGCGACGAGGGCGGGGCAGCAGCCGCGCCGCCCTGCGGGGGCGCGAGGGCGGCACGCGTCCACCCGGCCGCGACGCCGCACCCGGCGGACAGGCACGCCAGCAGCCGCGCGGTGCCCCCGGCCACGGCGGCGAGGTCGGTGGAGGCCGTGGCGGCGGCGTCCTCGAGCAGGTCGGCCACCCGCTGGACCGCCTCCAGCGGGTCGGTCCCGCCGGAGGAGCGGCTGGCGCTCGGCGCTGCGCCGGCGGACGGGCCGCCCGTCGTCGTCGTGGACCCGGGGGTGGCGGACGGCGAGCCGGAGGTGGACGGCGCGGGCTCGCCGAGGGCGGTCAGCTGCTCGCCCAGCGCTGAGCGCAGAGGCCCGGCGAGCGGGGCCTCGAGCGCCCCGACCTGCGCCAGCGCCGCGCCGACCGCCGTCGCGGCGGTCGCCACCGCCAGCTCGTCGGGGCCCGGCGGCGCCGGGGTCGGCGGAGGGTCGCCCCCCAGCGGCTGCACGCGCAGCCGGCCCCACGGGGTCGAACAGCCGGCCACCGCCACCGCGGCGGAGGCGGACAGGGCAGCCAGCACGGCGCGCCGCGAGGGGGAGGTCGGCACGCCTGGTGATCCTGCCACCGGCGCCCGCCGCTCGAGGCGCTCCGGGCACCCCCGCGCGGCGACTAGGGTTCTCGGGTCGCCGCTGCGCCCGGGCCGCGTCCGCGCCCCGCCCGAGCCGGTCCGCGCGATCGCTGCTCAGTCCTCGAGAACCCCAGGAGCCCCGGTGCCAGCCCCCCAGGCCGTGCACGACCGCGTCGTCGCCGCCGTCCAGCCCGCCGTCACCAGCAGCGGCCTCGTGCTGGAGGAGGTCGAGCTGGCCCGCGCCGGTGCCCGCACGGTGGTCCGCGTGGTCGTGGACCTCCCCGACGACGCCGTCGGCGCGGTGTCCTCCGACCAGCTCGCCGCGGTCTCCCGCGCCGTGAGCGCCGCGATGGACTCCGTGGACGGCGTCCTCGGTGACCGCCCCTACGTCCTCGAGGTCGGGTCCCCGGGCGTCTCCCGCCCCCTCACCGAGCGCCGGCACTGGTCCCGGGCGCGCACGCGCCTCGTGGCGGTGCCCGTGGCGGGCGTCGCCACCACCGGCCGCGTCGTGGCCGTGGACGACGGCGGGGTCGTGCTCGACGTGGACGGCGAGCAGCGCCGCGCCGCCTGGGACGAGCTGGGCACCGGCCGCGTGCAGGTGGAGTTCGGCCGTGCGGCCGGGGCCGCCGCCGACGACGACGCCGACGACGAGATCGACGAGCTGGACGAGGACGAGGACTGACGTGGACATCGACATGGCGGCGCTGCGCGCCGTGGAGCGCGAGCGGGAGATCCCCCTCGACGTGCTGGTGACGGCCATCGAGCAGGCGCTGCTCGTGGCCTACCACCGCACCGAGGGGTCCGAGCCCCGCGCCCGGGTGGAGCTCGACCGGAAGACCGGCCACGTCGTGGTGCTCGCCGCGGAGGTGGACGAGTCCGGGCAGGTGCTGCGCGAGTTCGACGACACCCCCAAGGGCTTCGGCCGCGTGGCCGCCGGCACCGCGCGCCAGGTGATCCTGCAGCGGCTGCGGGCCGCCGAGGACGAGCAGGTGCTGGGCGCCTTCGCGGGCCGCGAGGGCGACGTCATCAGCGGGATCGTCCAGCAGGGCCACGACCCGCGCCTGGTGCACCTGGAGGTGGGCGGCGTCGAGGCGGTCATGCCGCCCAGCGAGCAGGTGCCGGGGGAGCGGTACGTGCACGGCCAGCGCCTGCGGGCCTTCGTGGTCTCGGTGCGCCGCACTCCCAAGGGCCCCTCCATCACCGTCTCGCGGACCCACCCGGACCTGGTGCGCGCGCTGTTCGCGCTGGAGGTCCCGGAGGTCGCCGACGGCACCGTGGAGATCATGGCGCTGGCCCGCGAGGCCGGGCACCGCACCAAGGTGGCCGTGCGCGCCACCCGCTCGGGCGTCAACCCCAAGGGCGCCTGCATCGGCCCGATGGGCGCGCGCGTGCGGGCGGTCATGACCGAGCTGCACGGCGAGAAGATCGACATCGTGGACTGGGACGACGACCCGGCCCGCTTCGTCGGCAACGCGCTGTCGCCCTCCCGCGTGGTGTCGGTGGAGGTGGTCGACGCCGCCGCTCGCGCCGCTCGCGTCGTCGTCCCCGACTTCCAGCTGTCGCTGGCGATCGGCAAGGAGGGGCAGAACGCCCGCCTGGCCGCGCGCCTGACGGGGTGGCGCATCGACATCCGCTCCGACGCCGAGGTCGACCAGGGCGGGAACCGGGCGGAAGCCTCCGGACGCCGGGAGCGTTAGACTGGTGAGCGCCGGCCCCTCCGCCGTGCATCCGACCACCCCGCGCGCAGCTCGCCTCGAGCCGCAGCGGACGTGCGTGGGCTGCCGCCAGCGGGGTGACCGGTCGCGGTTGCTGCGCGTCGTCGCGGACCGGAGCGGGGGCCCATCGGTCCTCCTCCCCGATCCCGGTGCCCGGCTGCCGGGGCGGGGAGCCTGGTTGCACCCCTCACCGGCCTGCCTGGACCTCGCGGAGCGCCGGCGCGCGTTCCCCCGGGCCCTCCGCCTGGCGGGGCCGCTCGACGCCGGCGCCGTCCGGGAGCACCTGCAGCAGCAGGCGGAGGCACCAGCACCACAGCACGACCAGCACCACCAGTCCGACCGTCCGACGAGAACCGAGAGCGGGTCATCACCTGATGGGCACCCGATGAGCCTCCAGCGATGAGCACCCCCCAGCACTGACGACGGTCCAGGCCTCTCCGGCCCGGACCGGATGAGGAGAGATGTGGCAAAGGTCCGGGTCTACGAGCTCGCCAAGGAGTTCGGAGTAGAGAGCAAGGCGCTCATGTCCAAGCTGCAGGACATGGGCGAGTTCGTGAAGTCACCCAGCTCGACCATCGAGCCGCCGGTCGTGCGGAAGCTGAAGTCGGAGTACGCCGCCGCGAACGGCGGTGGCTCGGCAGCGCCGTCCGCCCCCGCGCGCCAGGTCCCGACGCCGGGCTCCGTCCGCCCGGGGCCGCGCGCCGCCGCGCCGTCCGCCCCCGCGCCCAGCGCTCCGGCGGCCCCGCAGGCACCGGCGCCCTCGGCGCCCAGCCCCGCGGCCAGCGCGCCCTCGGCGCCCAGCGCCCCGGCGGCCCCGCAGCCGGGGCCGGCCCGTCCGGCAGCCGCGCCGTCCCCCGCGTCGGCGCGTCCCGCGGCGGCCTCCGCCGCTCCGGCCGCCCCCAGCGCTCCGGCGCCGGGTCGCCCGACGCCCGGTGGCTCCGCGCCGCGTCCGGGCGCTCCCGCCGCGCCGGGCCGTCCTGCCCCGGGTGGCTCCGCGCCGCGTCCGGGTGCACCCGGCGCGCCGGGCGGTGCCGCTCCCGGCGGCGCCCGCCCCGGTGCACCGGCCCGTCCGGGCAACAACCCCTTCGCGCCCAGCCAGGGCATGCGCGGCGGTGCGCCCCGTCCGGGTGCGCCCCGCCCCGGCAACAACCCCTTCGCCTCCAGCCAGGGCATGCGCACGAGCGCGCCGCGTCCGGGTGCTCCCGGCGGCGCCCCCGGTGCCCCCAGCGCTCCGGCGGCGGGTGCCGGTGACCGTCCGGGCGGCCCCCGTCCGGGTGGTCCGCGCCCCGGGGGTCCCCGTCCCAACCCCGGCATGATGCCGGGCCGCTCCAGCGTGGGCCGTCCGGGCGCTCCCGCCCGCGGTGGCGCTCCGGGTCGTCCCGGCGGTCCGGGTCGTCCGGGTGGCGGCGGCGGTGCTCCGGGTCGTCCCGGCGGCGGCCCCGCCGGTGGTGGCTTCGGCAAGGGCGGTCGCGGTCGCGGCGGCACCCAGGGCGCCTTCGGCCGCTCCGGCGGCCGTCCGGTCCGCGGGCGCAAGTCGAAGCGGGCCAAGCGCCAGGAGTTCGAGGCCATGCAGGCCCCGAGCGTCGGCGGTGTGCAGGTCCGCCGCGGTGACGGCACCACCGTCATCCGGCTGCGCCGCGGCGCCTCGCTGACCGACTTCGCCGAGCGCATCGACGCCAACCCCGCGTCGCTGGTCACGGTGCTGTTCCACCTCGGTGAGATGGCCACCGCCACCCAGTCCCTCGACGAGGACACCTTCCGCCTGCTCGGCTCCGAGCTGGGCTACGACGTGCAGATCGTGTCGCCGGAGGACGAGGAGCGCGAGCTGCTCGCCGGCTTCGACATCGACCTCGACGCCGAGCTCGAGGCCGAGGACGACGACGACCTGGAGGCCCGTCCTCCGGTGGTCACCGTCATGGGCCACGTCGACCACGGAAAGACCAAGCTGCTCGACGCGATCCGCTCCACCGACGTGGTGGCGGGCGAGGCCGGCGGCATCACCCAGGCGATCGGTGCGTACCAGGTGCACACCACGCACGAGGGTGAGGACCGCGCGATCACGTTCATCGACACCCCGGGCCACGAGGCGTTCACCGCCATGCGCGCCCGCGGTGCCCAGGTGACGGACATCGCGATCCTCGTGGTCGCGGCGGACGACGGCGTGATGCCCCAGACGATCGAGGCCCTCAACCACGCGCAGGCCGCCGGCGTGCCGATCGTGGTGGCGGTCAACAAGATCGACAAGGAGGGGGCGAACCCCGACAAGGTCATGCAGCAGCTGACCGAGTACAACCTGGTGGCCGAGCAGTACGGCGGCGACACCATGTTCGTGCCGATCAGCGCGCTGAAGCGGCAGGGCATCGACGACCTCCTCGAGGCCGTCCTGCTCACCGCCGACGCGGCGCTCGACATGCGGGCCAACCCCGACAAGGACGCTCGCGGCGTGGCCATCGAGGCCCACCTCGACAAGGGCCGCGGCCCGGTCGCCACGGTGCTGGTGCAGTCCGGCACCCTGCGCGTCGGTGACGCGATCGTGGCGGGCAACGGCTTCGGCCGCGTCCGCGCGATGCTCGACGAGAACGGCGAGACGGTCGAGGAGGCGACGCCCTCGCGGCCCGTCCTCGTGCTCGGCCTCACGGCCGTGCCCGGCGCCGGTGACACCTTCCTGGTGGCCCCGGACGACCGCACGGCCCGCCAGATCGCCGAGCGCCGCGAGTCGGCCGCCCGCGCCGCCAGCCTGGCCAAGCGCCGCAAGCGCATCAGCCTGGAGGACCTCAATGAGGCCCTCGCCGCCGGCAAGGTCGAGACCCTCAACCTCATCATCAAGGGCGACGGGTCCGGCTCGGTCGAGGCCCTCGAGGACGCCCTGCTGGGCATCGAGGTGAGCGACGACGTCGAGCTGCGGATCATCCACCGCGGCGTGGGTGCCATCACCCAGAACGACGTCAACCTGGCCACGGTCGACAACGCCGTGATCATCGGGTTCAACGTGCGTCCTGCCGAGCGCGTGGCCGAGCTGGCCGAGCGCGAGGGCATCGACATGCGCTACTACTCGGTGATCTACCAGGCCATCGACGACGTCGAGCAGGCCCTGCGCGGTCTCCTCAAGCCGGAGTACGAGGAGGTGCAGCTCGGCACCGCCGAGGTGCGCGAGGTGTTCCGCTCCTCCAAGTTCGGCAACATCGCCGGTTCGCTGGTGCGCAGCGGCACGATCCGCCGCAACTCCAAGGCGCGCCTCACCCGCGACGGTGTCGTGGTCGGGAACGACCTCACCATCGAGTCGCTGCGGCGGTTCAAGGACGACGCGACCGAGGTCCGCGACGGCTTCGAGTGCGGCATCGGCCTGGGCAGCTTCAACGACATCAAGGAGGGCGACGTCATCGAGACGTTCGAGATGCGGGAGAAGCCCCGCGCCTGACCCCTCCCGACCGTGATCATGGGCGTCCGCCACCCTCACCCGTGGCGGACGCCCGTGATCACCGGGGGGTCCTCCGTGCGGAGCCGACCACCGTGTACGTAGGCGCCCTCGTCGTCGACCTGCTCCTGGGCGACGTCCACTCCCTCAAGCACAAGCGGGCCGTGGTGCGCCCGCTGCTGGCCCAGCTCAGGCGGCTGGAGGTGAGCGCCGCGGAGACCGGCCACCAGGACCTGCACCGCCGGGCCGAGCTGTCGGTCGGCGTGGTCGCCGGTGACGTCTCCCACGTGCAGCGCGTCCTGGACGCCGCCGAGCGGGTCGTCCTCGACGACCCCGAGGTGCAGCTGCTCTCCGCCCACACCATGATCCACAGCGACGACGACTGAACCACCTGGAGGAAGCCGTGGCCGACCCGGCACGCGCCCGCAAGCTCGCCGACCGCATCAAGGTCGTCGTCGCCGAGACCCTCGAGCGCCGCATCAAGGACCCGCGCCTGGGCTTCATCACCGTCACCGACGCGCGCGTCACCGGCGACCTGCAGCACGCGACGGTCTTCTACACCGTCTACGGCGACGACGAGGCGCGCGCCGGCACGGCCGCCGCCCTCGCCAGCGCCAAGGGCGTGCTGCGCTCGGAGGTGGGCCGTCGCACCGGCGTCCGGCTCACCCCGACGCTGGAGTTCATCGCCGACGCGCTCCCAGAGACCTCAGCGCACTTCGACGACGTGCTCGTGAAGACCGCGGCCCGCGACGCCGAGGTCGCGGCCCTCGCGTCCGGCGCCACCTACGCCGGCGACGAGTACCCGTACCGCAAGCCCGTCGAGCACGACGACGAGGCCGAGACCGAGGACGACGCCGAGGACGGGGAAGACCGCCGCTAGGCGGTCACCGCGTCGAGGGCAGAGGCCGGCCCGGCCTCGGCGGTGGACCCCGCAGCCGACCACCGGGCGAGGAGCTGCCCAGCGCGCTCCGGGCGCCCGTAGTGGTACCCCTGGGCGTACCGGCAGCCCAGCTGGGCGAGCAGGCGAGCGTGCTCGGGCGTCTCGACGCCCTCGGCCACCACGTCCATCCCCAGGGCCGCGCCGACACCGAGGGCCGCCTCGAACAGCCTCCGGTGACGCTCCGAGGTGCTGGCCGCGGCCAGCAGGGCGCCGTCGAGCTTGAGGTAGTCGGCAGGCACCTCGGTCAGCCGGGAGAAGGTGGAGTAGCCGGCGCCGAAGTCGTCGACGGCGACCCGCACCCCCCTCGTGCGCAGGCCCTCCAGGGTGGTCAGCGCTGCCGCTGAGCTGCCCTCGACGACGCTCTCGGTGACCTCCACCACGAGCGACTCCGGGGGCAGACCCGCGGCGGACAGCTCAGCGAGCAGCGCTGCGGCGTACCCGTCGTCGACCAGCTCGTGACCGGAGGCGTTCACCGTCAGCACGAGGTCCGGGCGGTGGGTGCGCAGCAGCGCCACCTCGCGGAAGGCGCTGCGCCGCGCGAACGCGCCGAGCGAGCGGACGAGCCCCGCGCGCTCGGCGACGTGGACGAACTCCGCGGGCGGCACCGCGCCGCGCGCCGGGTGGTCCCACCGCAGCAGCGCCTCGACGCCCAGCGCCTCCCCGCTCGCCACGGCCACCACCGGCTGCAGGACGACGTGCAGCCCACCGCCGGCGGGGTCGGCCAGTGCCGCGGCGAGGTCTCGCGCCAGGTGTCCGCTGGCCGCGTCGGCCAGCTCGGACCTGTCGCGGCCCAGCTGCTTGGCCCGGTACAGGGCAGCGTCGGCCCGGCGCGCCAGCTCGCTCGTCGGCTCCTGCGGCAGCCGGCCCGCCGCGCCGAGGGAGAGGGGGTGCCCTGCGGCGGTCCGTGCGCGCTCGAGCACCTCCAGCGCCTTCTCCTCGGGCGTGCGCACCAGCAGCACCGCGAACTCGTCGCCACCGAGCCGGGCGACCCGTGCCTCGCCCGGCAGGTGCTCGACCAGGTGGCTCGCCAGGTGGCGCAGCAGCTCGTCACCGACGGCGTGCCCGCGGCTGTCGTTGACGCCCTTGAAGTGGTCGACGTCCAAGAGCGCGAGCACCACCGGGGAGCCGGTCCGCTCGGCGTCCGCGACGGCCTCGTCGACCGCCTCCTCGAAGCTGCGGCGGTTGAGGAGGCCGGTGAGGTGGTCCCGGCGCGCGAACGACGCGCGCGCGGCCAGGTCGCCGATGACGAAGGCCACCGCCAGCACCACCACCTCCAGCGCCGTCACCACGAGCGGAGCGACGCCGCGCTCCAGGCTCGACCACGCGGCCAGGGCGAGCAGGAGGGCCAGCTGCGCGAGGGCAGCACCACCTCGGAAGTAGTAGAAGACGTCGATCGCCACGAACGTGTAGACGCTCGCCAGCACCACCGCCGTGAGGCTGCTGGGGGCGGTGGACACCGCGGTGGCGATCAGAGTGCTGCCGGCCGCGACGAGGACGTGGAACGCGCCGTGCGGGATGCGCGAGCCCCAGCGCAGCACGACGCCACCCGTCGCGAGGGCCGTCGCGGCGACGGCGAAGAGCGCGGCGCTGCTCGCCGGGTCGGCGAGCGCGGCGAGCAGCGTGGCGAGTCCGCCGGCGGCGTAGAGCGCCCCCGTCGTGCGGGCGAGCACGTGGGGGGCGACCGCCACGGGCATCCCGGGGCGGCTCGCTGCCGAGCGCCGCATCACGTCCCCCTCATCGGTCCCCCGCGGGCTGGCCTCGAGGGGGTGGGTGTCGGCGCGCACGCGCGGGTGCACCCGTCCGGGGGACCCCTCGCAGCGCCTGGGAGGGTGGCCGCGTGCAGCAGCGCCGATCCGGCCCGGCCCCCAGCGGTCTCGTCGTCGTCGACAAGCCGTCGGGGATGACCAGCCACGACGTCGTCTCCCGCGTCCGCCGTGCCGCCGGCACCCGCCGCGTCGGGCACGCCGGCACGCTCGACCCCGCGGCCACGGGCGTGCTGCTCGTGGGCGTCGAGCGGGCCACGCGGCTGCTGACCCACCTCGTGGGCGCGGAGAAGGAGTACCTGGCCACGGTGCGCTTCGGGGTGGCCACCCACACCGACGACGCCGAGGGCGACGTGCTCTCGCGCGCGGACGCGTCCCACCTGGGCAGGGCCGACGTCGAGCGGGCTGCCGCGGCCCTCACCGGTGCCTTCGACCAGGTGCCCAGCACCGTCAGCGCCAAGAAGGTGGACGGGCAGCGCGCGCACGCCCTGGTCCGGGCCGGCCAGGAGGTGGTGCTGCAGGCGCGCCCCGTGGTGGTCAGCGCCTTCGAGGTGCTCGACGTCCGTCCCGCCCGCGACGAGCGGGCCCCGGACGTCGCCGCCCTGGACGCCGACGTCCGCGTGGTGGTCAGCTCCGGGACCTACGTGAGGGCGCTGGCGCGCGACGCCGGGGCGGCGCTCGGGGTCGGCGGGTCGCTCACCGCGCTGCGGCGCTCCCGCGTGGGCACCTTCGGCGTGGAGGGCGCCGTGGCCCTCGACCGCCTCGTCGAGGACGGCGCCGCGGCGCACCTGCTGGGGATGGCGGACGCCGCGCGGCGGGTCTTCCCCGTCAGCCACGTGGACGCCGTCCTGGCCCGGCGGCTGGCGATGGGGCAGCGGCTGGCGGCGGGCTCCCTCGACCCCGCGCCCGCCGTCCCCGGCGCCGACCCGGCCGGGCCGGTGGCGGTGCTCGGTCCCGGTGAGCAGCTGGTCGCCCTCGTGGAGGAGCGCGACGGGGCCGTCAGGCCGCTCCTGGTGCTCACGGACCCCTCCGACCTACCCTGACCGCAGGCCCGCGCGACGACGCCGGGCCGAGCGGCGGGGGAGGCCCTGTGACGGTGACGGTGGAGGCGCGGCGACGCCGCGCCGAGATCGCCTCGGCGCGCGGAGCGCTGCGAGCCCGGACCTCCGGCCCGGACGCGGTGCGCGAGGAGATCCGCGCCAGCTGGGCGCGGTCGGCCGCCACCGTGGCACCCGACCTGGACGTGGCGCCCATGGCGGACCCCCAGGACGTCGAGCGCGCGTGGCGCGGCTCGCCGCTGCAGCACGCCGTGCGCGTCATGGGGCCGCAGCTGGCTCGCGCCGCGGAGGACGGCGACCTCGTCGTCGCCGTCACCGACGCCTCCGCCCGCATCCTGTGGACCTCCGCCGGGCGGGTGATGCGACGGCGCGCCGAGTCCGTCGGCTTCGCGCCCGGGGGTCGCTGGGACGAGGCCAGCGTCGGCACCAACGCCCTCGACCTGGCCCTGCGGACCGGGCAGCTGTCCACGGTGTGGTCCGCCGAGCACTTCGCGCACGCCGTCGAGGGGTGGGTCTGCTGGGCGGCGCCGGTCTACGACGAGCGCACGGGCCGCGCCCTCGGCGTCGTCGACCTGTCCACCACCTGGGACCGCGCGCAGCCCCTGGGGCCGGCCACGGCCGGGGCGCTGGCCCAGCTGGTGCAGCACGCGGCGTCCACGGCCCAGCCGTCCTCGCCCGGCGCGTCCGGACCCGCCGGGCAGCCCGTGCTGGAGCTGCGACTGCTCGGGGCGGGGGAGGCGCGCCTGGGCGGTCGCCGCCTGTCCCTGACGCGGCGCCAGCTGGAGGTGCTCGCACTCCTGGCGCTGCACCCCGAGGGCCTCTCGCTGCCGGAGCTGCACGCCTCGCTCTACGGTGACGCCCCCGTCACCACCTCCACGCTGAAGGCGGAGGTCAGCCACGTGCGCGCCGCGCTCGGCGGTGCGCTGACCTCCCGGCCCTACCGCCTGGCGCTGCCCGTGCGCACGGACGTCGACGCCGTCCTCGACGCCGTCGCCCAGGGCGAGCCGACCGCGGCCGCCGAGCACTACGGCGGTGACCTCCTGGCCGGCACGGAGTCGCCGGAGCTGCGCCAGACCGCCAGCTACGTCACGTGCGCCGTCCGGGAGGCGCTGCTCGCCGCGCCGGCCGCGGAGGCGGCGCTGCGCTGGGCGCGCACCTGCCCGTGGGACGCCGAGGTGCTCGCCGCCGCGCTGGCCGCGGTGCCCGCGGGGGAGCCGTCCCGGGCGCTGCTGGCCGCGCGCCTGGCCGCCGCCGACCTGTGAGCCGCCGACACGTGAGCCGCTGAGGCGCACGCCGCCGCGGGGCCTGCCGGCCGCACCTCAGGCGGCCAGGTGCGCGGTGGTCCCGTCGCGCCGGTTGAGCCACCGGCCGAGCGCGACGAGCACCCGCTGGGCAGCGACCGGCGGCCCCACGAACACCGCGTCGCTGGCGGCGAGCATCCGCGCCAGCAGCAGCGGCCCCGGCTGTCCCGTGGCACCGCGGCGCAGCGCGCGTCGCACCTCCAGCCGGTAGAGCAGCTCGTGCTGCAGGGGCGGCTCGTTGGTCTGGCGCCAGCTCAGCACGCCGCCGCCGGCCTTCTCGAAGCTGTGCACCACGCCGGGCGCGGCAGAGGCGCGCTCCCCGGGCCCGATCTCCGTGGTGACCCCGTCCAGCGTCACTCGCATCCGGCCCGCGAGCACCTCCCAGGACTCCGTCATCGCCGGGTGGCGGTGCGGGGGAGGCCCGGCGAAGGAGGCCACGCTCCACTCCGAGACCAGGCGCCCGGAGCTGCCGCTCCCGGGCTCGACCAACCGCACCTCGTACTGCTCACCGGGCACCGACAGCACCTCGGGGACCCCGCCGGCCATGGCGGCGATGCTCCTCCGGGTCCCCGGCCCCGTCAACGACCAACCACCCGCCAACCGCCGGCGCCGCAGCATCGGGCCACCCCTTCCGGGGAGCACGACACAGTGGTCGAGCAGGAGGTTCGCGATGGCCTACGCCCAGCCCGGCACCGACGGCGCTCTCGTCAGCTTCGAGGAGCGCTACGACAACTACATCGGCGGCAAGTGGGTCCCGCCGGTGGAGGGCCGGTACTTCGACAACGTCTCGCCCGTCACCGGGCACGTCTTCACCCACGTCGCCCGGTCGACGAAGGCCGACGTCGACCTGGCCCTGGAGGCGGCGCACGGCGTCGCCCAGACCTGGGGCCGCACCAGCCCCGCACAGCGGGCCAACATCCTCAACAAGATCGCCGACCGCATCGAGGAGCACCTCGAGGAGCTCGCGGTCGCCGAGACGTGGGAGAACGGCAAGGCCGTCCGCGAGACGCTCAACGCCGACCTGCCGCTGGCCGTCGACCACTTCCGCTACTTCGCCGGCGCGATCCGCGCCCAGGAGGGCGGCATCTCGCCCATCGACGACTCCACGGTGGCGTACCACTTCCACGAGCCGCTGGGCGTGGTCGGGCAGATCATCCCCTGGAACTTCCCGATCCTCATGGCCGTCTGGAAGCTCGCGCCCGCGCTGGCCGCCGGCAACTGCGTGGTGCTCAAGCCCGCCGAGCAGACGCCCTGGTCGATCCTCAAGGTCGTCGAGCTCATCGGCGACCTGCTGCCCGACGGCGTGCTCAACGTGGTCAACGGGTTCGGGGCCGAGGCCGGCAAGCCGCTGGCCAGCTCCGACCGGGTCGCCAAGGTGGCCTTCACCGGGGAGACGACGACCGGGCGCCTGATCATGCAGTACGCCTCGCAGAACCTCATCCCGGTGACCCTCGAGCTGGGCGGGAAGAGCCCCAACGTCTTCCTGCCGGACGTCATGGCCTCCGACGACAACTTCCTCGACAAGGCGCTCGAGGGCTTCGCGATGTTCGCGCTCAACCAGGGCGAGGTCTGCACCTGCCCCTCGCGCGCGCTGGTCCACGAGTCGATCTACGACGAGTTCATGGACCGGGCCACGAAGCGCGTCGAGGCGATCGTCTCGGGAGACCCGCTCGACACCGCCACGATGATCGGCGCGCAGGCCAGCAACGACCAGCAGGAGAAGATCCTCAGCTACCTGCAGATCGGCCGCGACGAGGGCGCCACCGTGCGCACCGGCGGGGGGAAGCGCTCCGTGGAGGGCTACCCGGACGGGTACTACATCGAGCCGACCATCTTCGAGGGCTCCAACTCGATGCGGATCTTCCAGGAGGAGATCTTCGGGCCCGTGGTCTCGGTGACGAGGTTCAGCGACGAGGACGACGCCCTGCGCATCGCCAACGACACGCTCTACGGCCTGGGCGCCGGCGTGTGGACCCGCGACGCCAACACCGCCTACCGCCTCGGCCGCGGCATCCAGGCCGGCCGGGTGTGGGTGAACAACTACCACGCCTACCCGGCGCACGCGGCGTTCGGCGGCTACAAGCAGTCGGGCATCGGCCGCGAGAACCACAAGATGATGCTCGACCACTACCAGCAGACCAAGAACATGCTGGTGAGCTACTCCCCGGACAAGCTCGGCTTCTTCTGACGGGCGGATCATGACCACGGGTCCAGCAGGGGTCGCCGCGTCGAGGGTGGACATCACCCCCGAGGCGGCGGCCCTGGTGGCGCAGCTGGTCGAGCAGCACGGGCCGGTGATGTTCCACCAGTCCGGCGGCTGCTGCGACGGGTCGTCGCCGATGTGCTTCCCCGACGGCGACTTCATCACCTCCGAGGCCGACGTGCTGCTGGGGGAGGTGGCCGGGGCGCCGTTCTGGATGTCGGCGTCGCAGTACGAGTACTGGCGGCACACCCACCTCACCGTCGACGTCGTGAAGGGCAGGGGAGCGGGCTTCAGCCTCGAGGCCCCCGAGGGGGTGAGGTTCCTCATCCGGTCGCGGCTGCTCACCGACGACGAGGTGGCCCTGGCCGAGCCGGCGCGCGGCAGCCGCTGACCCTCCGCTCGTGACCGAGCAGAAGACCCGCACTCCGGCGCCCGGGGTGCGGGTCTTCTGCATGATCGGCTGGCCGGTCGTTCGCGCCCGGCGGGATACGGTCGACGCACTGCCACCGAGCCATGACGGAGCGCCACCGTGAGCACCCCGCCCCCGCACGACCCCTACGGACCGCCTCCGCCGCACGGCGTCCCGCAGTCCCCGCCCCCACAGCGCTACGAGGCGACGCCCGCCTGGGCACCGGGTTCCGCGCCGGCCCTCCCACCGGTCCAGCAGCAGCGCCAGCGGGGAGGCTTCCGCCGCGGGTTCGGCCTCGGGCTCGGCGCCAGCCTCGGCGCCGGCGTCGTCCTGGGCGGTGTGTCGCTGCTGGTGGGCGGTGTCCTGGTGGCCGGGCTGGTCGCGGGCGTGGCCGGGGTCGCCGGCAGCGGCGGGGAGACCGCCGCCGGGGCGCCCACCGAGACCGTCTGGGGAGACCCCGCCGCCAGCGGCCGCCTGCTGGCCGTGCCCGTGACCGGCACGATCCTGGGCGGTACCGGCGACGGCGCCACCTTCGGCGCCGCGACCTACGGCTACGAGGTGGCGCAGGCCATCGACGCCCTCGGTCCCGGCGACGCCGACGGCCTGGTGCTGGAGATGAACACCCCCGGCGGCACCATCCACGGCTCGCGTGCGATCGCCGACGCCGTCGAGCGCTACCAGCAGCGCACCGGCCACCGGGTCACCGCGTTCGTGCAGGGCCTGTCGGCCTCCGGCGGGATGTACGCCATGGCCGGGGCGGACGAGGTGGTGGTGGACCACGGCAGCCTGGTCGGGAGCATCGGCGTCATCTCCGGGCCCTTCGAGCGCTACCGGGACGTCACCGGCATCCCCGGGTCGCTCCTGGCGCCCGGCGTGACCACCGAGGGCGGCATCACCCAGGAGTACCTGTCGCAGGGGCGGGGCAAGGACTTCGGCAACCCCTACCGCGACATGACCGCCGAGGAGAGGGACGTCTGGACCAGGGGGCTGGCGCGCGAGTACGACGCCTTCGTCGCCTGGGTCTCGCAGGGCCGCGGGATCCCCGAGGCCACCGTCCGCGACCAGCTCGGCGCGTACCTGTACGACGCGCAGACGGCCGTGGACGTGGGGCTGGCCGACGCCGTCCTGGGCTACGACGAGACCTACCGGCGCGTCGCCGAGGGCGCGGGGCTGGACCCGGCCGACACCCGGGTGGACCGCATCACGGGGCCCGGGGCGCTGGAGTCGCTGCTGGGCCTGGCCGCGCCCGACCACGGGCGCGAGGCGCGCAGCGCCCTGGAGCCGGGCCGCAGCGCGGTCTGCGCCGGCGGCCCGGTGGTGCTCGCCTACCACGGCGACCTCGCCGCGGCGTGCGAGCCGCGGTGAGGCCGGGGGCGGTCAGCGGGTGGTGCCGCCCGAGCCGCCGCGACCGCTGAGCCGCGAGCGCAGCCCCTCGATCTTGGAGCGGTTCTTCGGGTCGCGGGCGTACTCCTGCGCCTTGCGGCTCGCGGTGCTGATGGCGCGCTGGCCCTTCGGGCTGCGGGCGAAGCGGGTGAGCTTGTCGAGGATGCCGGCCATCTCCCCATGATCGGGCGGGGCCGCCGCGCTCGCACGCCGACGGCTGGGCGGCCCCCCTCGGCGCCCTGCCCGCGGCGGCGGTCAGACTGTGCGTCGTGCAGCGGTGGTCAGGCCTCGAGGAGGTCCCGGCGGGCTTCGGCCCGTCCGTGGTGGCGCTCGGCAACTTCGACGGCGTGCACCGCGGGCACGCGAGCGTGCTGCGGGCCGTCGTGGCCCGCGCCCGCGCGCGCGGCGCCCAGGCCGTGGCCGTGACCTTCGACCCGCACCCGCTCGCCGTGCTGCGCCCGCAGGCCGCCCCGCCGCTGCTGACCACGCTGCGGCGCAAGCTGGAGCTGCTGGAGCAGACCGGGCTCGACGCCGTCCTCGTGCTGCCGTTCACCCCCGAGCTGGCGTCGTGGTCGGCGGAGCGCTTCGTGGCGGACGTCCTGGTGGGGGCGCTGGGCGCGGACGTCGTCTGCGCCGGCCGCGACGCGAGGTTCGGGCAGGGGGGCGCGGGCTCGCTCGAGCTCCTGCGGGAGCTGGGCGGGCAGCACGCGTTCGAGACCGTCGCCCTGGAGGACGTCCACGGGGAGCACGGCGCCCGCCACGGCGCCCAGGACGACGACGGCGAGCGCCGCTGGAGCTCGTCCTGGGTGCGCGAGCTGCTCGCCGAGGGCGACGTCGCGGGTGCGGCGGAGCAGCTGGGGCGGCCCCACCGCGTGGAGGGCGTCGTCGTGCACGGCGACCACCGCGGCCGCGAGCTGGGCTACCCCACGGCGAACCTCGGCCAGGTCGAGGTGGTCATCCCCGCCGACGGCGTCTACGCCGGGTG
This sequence comes from Streptomyces sp. NP160, assembly GCF_006335115.1. Lineage (GTDB taxonomy): Bacteria > Actinomycetota > Actinomycetes > Actinomycetales > Quadrisphaeraceae > Quadrisphaera. The sequence goes on along the minus strand of NZ_VDMJ01000031.1, from coordinate 15,889 downwards.
GCTGGTGCGCCTCGACCTCGCGGGCCTGTCCGACGCCGAGGCCGAGGCCCGGGGCGGGCGCACGCTGCCGGCGGCGGTCTCCATCGGCACCAACCCCACCTTCGACGGGCTGGAGCGCCGCCTGGAGGCGCACGCCCTCGTGGGCAGCCGGGCCTCCGCGGAGCTGGACCTGTACGGCGAGCGGGTGGGCGTCGACGTCGTGGAGATGCTGCGGCCCACGCTGCGCTTCGACTCGGTCGAGGCGCTCGTGGAGCAGATGGACGCCGACGTGGTCCGCTGCCGCGAGGTGCTCGCCGCCCACCCCGTGGAGTGCTGAGCGGCCTTCCACCCCGGCGGCTGACCGGGCGGTGTTCACGCGGCTGTAGCATGGACGTGCCGTCAGACCGGCCGCGGACCGAAGAGCCCGGGTGGACCAGCCCCGGAGCGCCGCGCAACGAAGACTCAGAGGAGTGCCGCCCCATGCCCCTGGACGCCGCCACCAAGCAGCGCATCATGACCGAGTACGCCACGGCCGAGGGCGACACCGGCTCCCCCGAGGTCCAGGTCGCGCTGCTGACGCAGCGCATCAAGGACCTCACCGAGCACTTCAAGGAGCACCCGCACGACCACCACAGCCGTCGTGGCCTGCTCCTGCTCGTCGGCCAGCGCCGTCGCCTGCTGCAGTACCTGACCAAGACGGACATCAACCGGTACCGCACGCTCATCGAGCGCCTCGGCATCCGCCGCTGACCCACCGCGACCCCCGGCTGGTGCCGGGGGTCGCTGCACTTCCCAGATCCCACCGGGTGGTGCGCGCGAGGCCCGGTCCTCGACAGTGGCCGCCGGAACCCCCGTCCAGCAGGGCGGGGGCGGACCGGCGGCTTCGATCGATGGCCGGTCAGCGCCCGCTCGCACCCGAGTGGTCCACCGCCATCGAGAGAAAGAGAGGGAACCCGTGGAGGGTCCCGAGATCTCCGCCAGCACCGCCGTCCTCGACAACGGCTCGTTCGGCTCCCGCACCGTCCGCTTCGAGACCGGCCGCCTCGCCAAGCAGGCCGCCGGCTCCGTCGCCGCCTACCTGGACGGCGAGACGATGCTGCTGAGCGCCACCACGGCCGGCAAGCACCCGCGCGACGGCTTCGACTTCTTCCCGCTCACCGTCGACGTCGAGGAGCGGATGTACGCCGCGGGCAAGATCCCCGGCTCGTTCTTCCGCCGCGAGGGCCGTCCCGGCACCGACGCGATCCTCACCTGCCGCCTCATCGACCGCCCGCTGCGCCCCTCCTTCGTGAGCGGCCTGCGCAACGAGGTCCAGGTCGTCATCTCGGTGCTCGCGCTGCACCCGGACGACCCGTACGACGTGCTGGCCATCAACGCCGCCTCGGCGTCCACCCAGCTGAGCGGCCTGCCGTTCTCCGGCCCGATCGGCGGCGTCCGCGTCGCCCTCATCGACGGCCAGTGGGTCGCCTTCCCGCGCCACTCCGAGATCGAGCGCGCCGTCTTCGACATGGTCGTGGCCGGCCGCGTCGTCGGTGACGACGTCGCGATCATGATGGTCGAGGCCGAGGCCACCGAGACCTCCTGGGACGCCATCAAGGGCGGCGCCCCGGCGCCGACCGAGGAGGTCGTCGCGCAGGGCCTCGAGGCCGCCAAGCCCTTCATCGCCGAGCTGTGCCGCGCCCAGGCCGAGCTGGCCGCCGCCGCGCAGAAGCCGGCCGTGGAGTTCCCCCGCTTCCTGGACTACCAGGACGACGTGCTCGAGGCCGTCAGGGCCGCTGGCACCACCGACCTGACCGCTGCGCTGTCGATCGCCGACAAGCAGGAGCGCGAGGCCGCCACCGACGCCGTCAAGGCGAAGGTCCAGGAGGCCCTCGCCGGCCGGTTCGAGGGGCGTGAGAAGGAGGTCTCGGCCGCCTTCCGCTCGCTGAACAAGTCGCTCGTGCGCCAGTCGATCCTGCGCGACGGCACCCGCATCGACGGCCGCGGCCTGCGCGACATCCGCCAGCTCTCGGCCGAGGTCGACGTGCTGCCCCGCGTGCACGGCTCGGCGCTGTTCGAGCGCGGCGAGACCCAGATCCTGGGCGTCACCACGCTGAACATGCTCCGCATGGAGCAGCAGCTCGACACCCTCTCGCCGGTGACGCGCAAGCGCTACATGCACAACTACAACTTCCCGCCGTTCTCCACCGGCGAGACCGGCCGCGTCGGCTCCCCGAAGCGCCGCGAGATCGGCCACGGCGCCCTGGCGGAGCGGGCCCTCGTGCCGGTGCTGCCGAGCCGCGAGGAGTTCCCCTACGCGATCCGCCAGGTCTCCGAGGCGCTGGGCTCCAACGGCTCCACCTCGATGGGCTCGGTCTGCGCGTCCACCATGTCGCTGCTGAACGCGGGTGTGCCGCTGCGCGCGCCCGTCGCCGGCATCGCCATGGGCCTCGTCTCCGCCGAGGTGGACGGTGAGACCCGCTACGCGGCCCTCACCGACATCCTGGGCGCCGAGGACGCGTTCGGTGACATGGACTTCAAGGTGGCCGGCACCTCCGAGTTCGTCACCGCCATCCAGCTCGACACCAAGCTCGACGGCATCCCCGCCTCGGTGCTGGCGTCCGCGCTGACCCAGGCCCGCGAGGCCCGCCTGCACATCCTGTCGGTGATGGCCGAGGCCATCGACAGCCCCGACGAGATGGCGGACACCGCCCCGCGCGTGATCTCGGTGAAGGTCCCGGTCGACAAGATCGGCGAGGTCATCGGCCCCAAGGGCAAGATGATCAACCAGATCCAGGACGACACCGGCGCCGACATCTCCATCGAGGACGACGGCACCGTGTACATCGGCGCCGTCGACGGCCCGTCGGCGGAGGCCGCGCGCAGCGCGATCAACGCCATCGCCAACCCGCAGATGCCCGAGGTGGGGGAGCGCTACGTCGGCACCGTCGTCAAGACGACCGCGTTCGGCGCCTTCGTCTCGCTGACGCCGGGCAAGGACGGCCTGCTGCACATCTCCAAGATGCGCGCGCTGGCCGGCGGCAAGCGCGTGGAGTCCGTCGACGACGTGGTCTCCGTGGGCCAGAAGATCCAGGTGGAGATCACCGAGATCGACCCGCGCGGCAAGCTCAGCCTGTCCCCGGTCACCGAGGACTCCGCGGACAGCTCCGCAGCCTCTGCCGATGCGGCCCCGGCCGCGGCGATCTGAGGGACTGACCCGCTGACATGACGGCTGTCCCCCTGCCCCTGGAGCAGGAGGGCACCCTGACCCTCTCCGGCCAGGACGCCGGCGCCACCGTGCGCCGCAGCGTCCTGGCCGGAGGCGTCCGGGTGCTCACCGAGTCGGTGCCCGGCCTGCGCTCGGCGACCCTGGGCGCCTGGGTGGGCGTCGGGTCGCGCGACGAGGCGGACGGCCACCACGGCTCCACGCACTTCCTCGAGCACCTGCTGTTCAAGGGCACGCGCAACCGCTCCGCGCTCGACATCGCCTCGGCCTTCGACGCCGTGGGCGGGGAGTCGAACGCCGCCACCGGCAAGGAGCACACCACCTACTACGCGCGCGTGCTCGACACCGACCTGCCGCTGGCGGTCGACGTCATCGCCGACATGGTCACCTCCGCCACCCTCGACCCCGACGACCTCGAGGGGGAGCGCCAGGTGATCCTCGAGGAGCTGGCGATGAACGACGACGACCCCGTCGACGTCGCCCACGAGCGCTTCACCGAGCAGGTCTTCGGCGAGGGCACCCCGCTGGGCCGCCCCATCGGGGGCACCGCGCAGACGATCCTCGACGTCCCGCGCGACGCCGTGTGGGAGCACTACCAGCAGCACTACACCGCACCCGGACTGGTGGTCACCGCCGCCGGCGGGCTCGACCACGACGCCCTGTGCGCGGCGGTGTCCGCCGCGCTGGCGGGAGCGGGCTGGCCGCAGGACGCCAGGACGCCGCTGGCGCGGCGCTCCTCCGGCGGGCGCGGGGACCGCGGCATCGCCGACGGGCTGCCCGGCGGCTCGGTGCTCACCGTGGACCGGCCGACCGAGCAGGCCAACGTGGTGCTCGGCGGTGCCGGGCTGCGCGCGGGCGACCCGCGCCGGCACGTCCTCGCCGTGCTCAACGCGGTCCTCGGCGGCGGCATGAGCAGCCGCCTCTTCCAGGAGGTCCGCGAGCGCCGCGGACTCGCCTACTCCGTCTACTCCTTCTCCTCCGGGTACGCCGACGCCGGGCTCTTCGGGCTCTACGCGGGCTGCACGCCGTCGCGGGTGCCGCAGGTGGTGGAGCTGCTGGCGCACGAGTGGGAGCAGCTGGCCACCGGCGGCCTGCGCGACGGCGAGCTGGAGCGCGCCGTCGGGCAGGTCAGCGGCGGCACCGTGCTGGCCTTGGAGGACTCCGGCTCGCGGATGTCGCGCCTGGGCAAGGCCGAGCTGGTGCACGGGGAGTACCTGTCCCTCGACGACGCCCTCGCGCGGGCCGCGTCGGTGACCGCTGACGACGTGCAGCAGCTCGCCGCGGAGCTGTGGGCAGCGCCGCACCACCTCACGGTGGTCGGGCCGTTCGACGCCGACCCCGTGGCGGTGGCCCCGTGACCCGCGTGCTGGTGGTCGGCGCCGGCGGGAAGATGGGCCGGATGGCGTGCGAGGCCGTGGAGTCGTCGGACGACCTCGAGCTCGTGGCCCGCGCCCACCGCGACGACGACCCCGCGGCGCTCGCCCGGGAGTCCGGCGCGCAGGTGGCGGTGGACCTGTCCGTGCCGTCCGCCTCGCCGGGCGTCGTCGAGGCCCTCGTGGCCGCCGGCGTGCACGTGGTGGTCGGCACCAGCGGCTGGGACGAGGCTGCGCTGGGCCGCCTGCGCGGGCAGCTGGACGACGCGCCGGAGGGGACCGGCGTCGTCGTCGTCCCCAACTTCGCGATCGGCGCGGTGCTCATGGTGCGCTTCGCGCAGCAGGCCGCCCGGTGGTTCACCTCGGTGGAGGTCCTCGAGGCCCACCACCCCGCCAAGGTCGACGCCCCCAGCGGCACCGCGGTGCGCACGGCGGAGCTCGTGGCCGCCGCGCGGCGGGAGGCGGGGACGGGCCGGGCGCCCGACGCCACGAGCTCGGCGCTCGACGGGGCGCGCGGCGCCGACGTGGACGGCGTGCCCGTGCACAGCCTGCGCATGGCCGGCGTCATGGCGGCGCAGGAGGTCTGGCTCGGCAACCACGGGGAGGTGCTCACGCTGCGCCACGAGGCGAGCGACCGCGCCGCCTACGCGCCCGGGCTGCTGCTCGCGGTGCGCGAGGTGGGTTCCCGGCCCGGGCTGACCGTGGGCCTCGAGCACCTGCTGGGCGTCTGAGGTGAGGACCAAGGTCGTCGTCGGCCTGCTGCTGGCGATGCTGCTGCTCTACCTCGTGCTGCTGGGGCAGCGCGGGGTGGTGCTCATCGCCGACGGCACGCCCGCCGGCGCGCTGCTCGGGGTGGGGGTGCTCATCCTGCCGGTGGTGGTGGTGTGGGCCATCGCCCGCGAGCTGGCGTTCGGGGTGCGCACCGAGAAGATGGCCCGCCAGCTCGAGCGCGAGGGGCGGCTGCCCCCGGACGACCTGCCGCGCAACGAGGCGGGCCGCATCGACAGGTCCGCCGCTGACGCCGCGTTCGAGCGCTACCGCGCCGAGACCGAGGCCGCCCCCGACGACTTCGGCTCGTGGTTCCGGCTGGCCTGCGCCTACGACGTCGCCGGGGACCGCAAGCGCGCCCGCGCGGCGATGCGCCGGGCGGGCGCGCTGCACCGGGCCTCCACGAGCTCTGCGAGCTCGTGAGACCCGTCCCTGCGAGCGGGGCGCGCGGCGGACGCCGGGCCGGTCCCCTCCTCCGGCCCGACGTCCTCGGTCCGCGCGTCCCGCTCGCGCGGGGTCAGCGGGCCAGCGGCACCGCGATGTCGGTCACACCGGCGGGCAGGTCGCCGACCTTGGAGGCCGAGCCGTTGACGAGGTTGATCTCGTACAGGCCCTGCTTGCCGCCCACCGTGAGCGAGGCCCACGCCTTGGCGCCGACGGCCTTGCCGTCGCGCAGCTCCGAGAGGACGTCGAAGCCGGCGTCGCCCTGCGCGTCCACGCCGAGGCCGCCCACGGGCACCAGCGAGCCGGAGTTGGCCGGGGACTGCAGGAGCAGCTGGTCGCTGGCGGTGGAGATGTCGTAGAGCACGGTGCCCGTGCTGTCGTTCAGGTCGTTGTTCGTGTACGCCGCACCGGTCACGCCGTTCGTGCGGTCGACGGGCGGGGTGGCCGCGGGGGAGTTGAGCGCCTTGTCGGCCACGGTCGCCGCGCCCGGGGTGGCGAACGGGTGGCGCAGGTTCTGGCCGGTGTCGCTGATGATGCGCAGCGCGTTGGCAGCGGGGTTGAAGTCCACGCCGAAGGCCGTGCCCTCGAGGGCGACGGTCAGCTGGGCGACCTTGGTGGCGGCGCCGCTGCCGGCGTCGAGGGTGTAGACGCCGCCCTTGTCGCCGACGCCGTAGAGCTTGCCGTCCTGCACGCGGTGGTCGATGCCGACGAGCTTGCCGTCGCCCTGCAGGCCGGTGACCTTCTTGGCCTCACCGCCCTGCACGCCCTTGCGCACCGTCAGCTGCACCAGCGAGGTGCCCTCGGAGGCGAGGCCGACCACGGACTGGCCGCCCCCGTGGCCCTTGCTCTTGCCCTCGTGCGCCTGGGCGGCTCCGATGCCGACGGCGGACAGGACGAGGGCTCCGGCGGCGGCTGCGGCGGCGGTGCGGGTGAGTCCCACGGTGTTCTCCTCTGTGGTCGCGGCCCCTCCTGGAGCGGAGGGGTTCACCCGGTCCTACGAAGGCCGCTTCGCCCGCGTTCACCGCGATCTGTACTTTTCGCGAGTCGGTCGCGGGCGACGGGGCCGAGGGCCGGGGATCGGGGGACGGGTGGGGCGCAGCGCCTTCGACGTGCGCGCGGCGTACGCCGAGCACGGCGCGACGCTCGTGGCCTTCGCCACCAGCGCCCTGCGGGACCGCGCCCTGGCCGAGGACTGCGTCCAGGAGGTCTTCGTCCGCGCCTGGCGGGCCTCCGAGCGCCACGACCCCGACCGCGGGTCGGTGCGGACGTGGCTGTTCGCCATCGCCCGCAACGTGGTGGTCGACGCCGCCCGGGCCAGGGCGCGGCGGGCGCCGGTGGTCGCCGACGGGTCCGTGCCGGAGGCCGCCGACCCGCGCGACGCCCACGCGGCGGTGGTGGAGCGGATGCGGCTGGCGCAGGCGCTCGCGGCCCTCAGCCCCGAGCACCGGCAGGTGGTGGTGCAGGTGCACCTGAACGGGCGCGACTACTCGGACGTATCACTGGAGACGGGCGTGGCCGTGGCCACGCTGCGCACGAGGATGTTCTACGCGCTCAAGGCCCTGCGGGCCGAGCTCGAGGCCGACCGGAGAGCCGACCAGGAGGGGGTGGACGACCGTGGACGACGCTGACCGCGCCCTGCTCGCCGCTGCGGCGACCGGCCACCTCGACGACGACGAGCGCGCCCGCCTGGACGCGCTGCTGGCCCGAGACGGGGCCGCAGCGGACGAGCTGGCGGAGCTGCGGGCGGTGCTGGCCGAGCTGGAGCCGCTGCGCGACCCCGCCGCGGCGTGGCGGGAGGACCCGCCGCGGGTCCCGGAGCCTCCCGCGCCCGCTGCCCCGGTCGCCCTGCCAGCCCCGGTCGCCCTGCCAGCCCCGGCCGACCCGGCCGACCCGGTGGTCCAGCTGCCCCGGCAGCGCCGTCCGGCTCGGCGGACCGCCGCCCTGGCGCTGGCGGCCTGCCTGCTCCTCGCCGTCGGCGGGGTGGGCGGGGCTCTGGTGCGCGGTGCCCTGGACGGGCGCGGGCAGCCGGCCGTCGTCACGGGCCCCCCGGGCGCGCTCGGGGCGGTGGAGCGCGTCTCGACCCGCACCAGCGCCGGGGTGGGCGCGACCGCCGCGGTGACGGCCCACACGTGGGGCACGGAGACGTTCCTCGACCTCACGGGCCTGGAGCCCGGCCGCACCTACAGCGTGGTGGTCGTCGACGAGGCCGGGCGGGCCGTGGTGGCCGGGACGCTGATCGGCACCGCCGGTCCCGTGGACTGCACGATGAACGCGGCCGTGCTGCGCGCCGACGCCTCCCGGGTGCAGGTGCTCGACGCCGACGGCACGGCCGTCGTGGACGCCGACCTCCCGCCCGTCACCGCCTGACCCACCCCGCGATCACGGAGGGGTGGGGGAGCGGCGCAGGACCGCGGCGCGGGCGGCGCGCGTGGCGCGGGCGGCCACGGCCTCCAGCGGTCCGCGCACCCCCGCCTCGCGCACCGCGAGGCCGATGACCACCGCGGCGGCGGCGTGGAACAGCCAGGCCGCCTCCCCGCCGAGCACCTCGCCGGTCGGGCGGGAGGTCACCACGTGCAGCGAGTACAGCGTCAGCGTCATGGCGCCCGCTCCCGCCAGCGGCGCCAGCAGCCACGGCACGGCCCTCCCCACGAGCAGCGCGGCGCCCAGCACGGCGAGCGCGCTGCCGGTGGTGCCGGCGAGGTCGAACGGGGTGGCGGAGTGGGGGGTGTCGACCAGCAGCCAGGCCCACGTCGTCGTCGGCGTGGCGCCGGGCAGGAAGGTGTCCAGCGCCAGCGGCAGGTCGGTGACGCCCCACGACGGCGGTGCCTGGCCCTGGAGCGCCCGCTCGCCACCGGCGGCGCCCAGCGCCGCCGCCGACGCCAGCGGCGCCGCGACGGCCACCACCGCACCGGTGGCCAGCAGCCACCCCGCCACCGCCGCGCGCTGCAGCGGCAGCCGGCCCACGGCCATCCCCACCAGCAGGTAGCCGGTCCACGTCAGCACCGGGTAGACGCCCGTCACGAGCAGCCCCGCGAGCAGCTCCAGCGGGTGCAGCAGCGAGGCCGGGTCCGGGACGTCGTAGGTCGGCGCACCACCGGGGCCGGACACCAGCGGGCGCACCAGCCTGGCCACCACGGGGCCGACCAGCAGCCACAGCCCGCCCGCCACCGCCAGGGCGCGGACGCGCAGCCCCACGAACAGCGCACCGACGGCGAAGAGCAGGGCGTAGTAGACGAGGATCACGTAGATGTAGCCGGGCGCCAGGCCCACGAGCAGGCCGACGGCCCCGACCACCCCGGCCCGGGCCAGCACCCCGGCGCGCGCGGCCCGCAGCTCCAGGCCGCGCGGGGGGTCGGTGCGACCGGTGGCCAGCGCCAGGCCCACCCCCGCCAGCACCGCGAACAGCGCCGACGCGCGGCCGCTGAACACCTCGTACACCCAGCTGACGCCGCCGTCGGCGGTGGTGCGGGAGACCAGGTGCGTGCCCATCATCCCCAGCAGGGCCAGGCCGCGGGCCGCGTCGACGCCCACGAGGCGCGCACGCCGCGGAGCGGCCACGGCCGGTGACCCTGCGCGGGCGGGCGGACCGGCGTGGGTGCTCACCCCCTCTAGTCTGCCCGCCGTGGACACCGAGCCCCTGCCCGCGCCCGAGGGCCTGCCCCTCGGCCTGGAGACCCTCACCGGACGGACCTTCGACGCCGTGCTGTTCGACATGGACGGCACGCTGATCGACTCCGGTCCGGTGGTGGTGCGCTCCTGGTTCCGCTGGGCGCAGGAGGAGGGCGTCGACCCGGCGCTGCTCGCCGGCAAGCACGGCATCCCGTCGGCCCAGATCGTCGCCATGCTCCTGCCCGAGGAGCGGCGCGCCTCGGCCGTGCAGCGCATCGACGACATCGAGGTGGCCGACACCGACGGCATCGTCGTCCTGCCCGGCGCCCGCGAGGCGCTCGCGGCGCTGCCGGCCGGGCGGGTGGCCATCGCCACCTCCTGCACCCGCCCGCTGGCGACCGCGCGCATCGGGGCGACGGGGCTGCCGGCGCCCGCCGTCGTCGTGACGGCCACCGACGTCGAGCGCGGCAAGCCCGACCCGGCCCCCTACCTGCTCGCCGCGCAACGGCTCGGGGTGGACCCGGCGCGCTGCCTCGTGGTGGAGGACGCCCCCGCCGGCATCACCGCCGGGCGGGCCGCCGGCGCCGCGACGCTGGCGGTCGCCTCCACGCACCGCGTGGGGGACCTGCAGGCGGCCGCTGCGGACGCGATCGTGGTCGACCTGTCCGGCGTCCGCCTGGTGGGAGACGATCACGGCGTGCGGGTGCTGCCCGCCTGAGGCACCATGGAGCGCTCCCGCGGCGCCCACCACGGACGCCGCCCGAGCCCCCACGGAAGGTCATGACCGCCTCGCGCGATCGCTCCCCGAGGTCCCCCAAGGAGCCTCGAAGTCCCCGCCCCACCTCCCTGAGGGCGGGTGGTGAGCGGTGAGCGCCGTGCTGCTCCTGCTCGCCGGGCTCGTCGTGGTGCTCGTCATCACCGCCGGCACCGCCTACTTCGTGGCCCAGGAGTTCGGCTACATGTCGGTCGACAGGTCGCGGCTGCGCGCCCGGGCCGAGAAGGGCGACGCCGCGGCGACGCGGGCCCTCGACATCACCCGGCGCACCTCCTTCATGCTCTCCGGCGCGCAGCTGGGGATCACCGTGACCGGCCTCCTCGTCGGCTACACGGCCGAGCCGCTCATCGGGCAGGCGGTGTCCCAGCTGCTGGGCGTCGCCAGCGTCCCCTCCGGCGTCGGCCTGGCCATCGGCACCGTCGCGGGCCTGCTGCTCGCCACCTTCGTGCAGATGCTCCTGGGCGAGCTGTTCCCCAAGAACTACGCCATCGCCCGCCCCGAGCAGACCGCCACGGTGCTCGCGTCCTCCACCAGGGTCTACCTGGCGCTGTTCGGCTGGGTGATCACGGTCTTCGACGCCGCGTCCAACGCGCTGCTGCGCCTGCTGCGCATCGAGCCCGTCCACGACGTCGACTCCACCGCCACCGCGCGCGACCTCGACCACATCGTCAGCGCCTCCCGCGACAGCGGCGACCTGCCCGCGGAGCTGTCGGTGCTGCTGGACCGCATCCTCGACTTCCCCGAGCGCGACGCCGAGCACGCGATGATCCCGCGGCCCCGCACCGACGTCGTGCGCGCCACCACCGCGGTGGACGAGCTGCGCCAGCTCATGGCCACCGGCCACTCCCGCTACCCGGTGGTCGACGACGACGAGGGCGTCGTCGGCGTGGTGCACCTGACCGACCTGCTCGCCGCCGGCCCGGGCGTGCGCACCGCGGCCGACCTGGCGCGCCCGCCGCACCTCGTGGCCACCAGCACCCCGCTGCCCGTGGCGCTGCGCTCCATGGCGGCCACCCGCGCGCAGCTGGCCTGCGTCATCGACGAGCACGGCGGCCTGGCCGGGGTGCTGTCGGTGGAGGACATCGCCGAGGAGGTGGTCGGTGAGCTGACCGACGAGCACGACGACCCCGCCGACGTCCCCGCGCGCCCGCTGCGGGCAGCCGGCGACGTCTGGGAGGTCTCCGGCCAGGAGCCGCTCGACGAGGTGGAGCGGCTGCTCGGCCACGACTTCCCCGACCAGGACGCCGAGACCCTCGCCGGGCTCGTCATCCACGCCCACGGGACCCTGCCGGCCGTCGGCGACCGCGTGGAGGTCGAGCTGCCGCCCGACCCCGGCGCAGTGCTGGAGGACGAGCCCGACGCCCCCTGGGTGCTGCGGATGGAGGTGCTCGCGGTCGAGCGCCACGTGCCGAGCCTCGTGCGGGTCGAGCTGGCCGGGGGACCCGCCGGTGACCGCGCCGGCCAGCGCTCCGGCGGGCGCACCGAGGAGGTGCCCGCATGAGCTGGCTCGAGGTCACCAGCTGGACCGCCGTCATCATCGCGCTGTCGGCCTTCTTCGTGGCGGTCGAGTTCGCGATGCTCGCCTCCAAGCCGTACCGCCTGGAGGACGCCGCCCAGCGCTCCCGCTCGGCGCGCGCGGCGCTGCGGTCGTCCAACGAGCTCACCGTGGTGCTGGCCGGCTGCCAGCTGGGCATCACCGCCTGCACCCTGGCGCTCGGCGCCATCACCAAGCCCGCGGTGCACTACGCCATCACGCCGCTGCTGGAGTCCGCCGGGCTGCCGTACTGGGTGGCCGACGTGGTGGCGTTCGTCCTCGCGCTCGTCGTGGTGACGTTCCTGCACCTCGTGGTGGGGGAGATGGCGCCGAAGTCGTGGGCGATCGCCCACCCCGAGACCTCGGCGACGCTCCTGGCCCTGCCGATGCGGGCGTTCATGCTGGCCACCCGGCCGGCGCTGCTGCTCATGAACGAGATGGCCAACGCCCTGCTGCGCCGCATCGGCGTGGAGCCGGTCAACGAGAAGCAGGACAGCTCGAACTCCGACGACCTGCGCCAGCTGGTGGAGCACTCCGCCAGCGTGGGGGCGCTCGACGCCAGCCACCGGGCGCGGATCACCGGCGCGCTCGACCTGGAGCGGATGGTCCTGGCGGACCTCCTGCCCGAGCGGCCCACCCTCACCGCGGTGCCGGCCGACGCCCCGGCGCGACGGGTCCGCGAGGTCAGCCGCGACTCCCAGCACCTGCGCGTGCTGCTGCAGGACGACGACGGCGTCCCCCGCCGCGTGGTCCACGTCCGGGACACGCTGCTGCTCCCGGACGACGCACCCGTCACCGAGCGTGCGGCCGGCGTGCTGGAGATGGCGCCCGACACCCCGCTCGGCACGGCGCTGGCGGCGATGCGCCGCACCAGCAACCAGCTCGTGCTGGTGCGCGCGGAGGGCTCCGCAGCCCAGGGCGTGGTGACGGTGAGCGACATCATCGGCCGGCTCTTCCCCGAGACCGTGCGCATGGCGGAGCCGGCGCGGGCCGGCGGGTCGCCGTCGCCGTCGCGCCGGGCCCTCGGGACCGCTGCGGCCTCGCCCGCCCGCTGAGCCCCACCCCGCCTCCGTCGCACGTCCCGCAGAGGGTGCGGCAGGGGCGGGGTCAGTGCAGGGCGCCGCCGGGGACGCGCAGGTCGTCCGTGTGGTCGAGCGCGGCGCGGACCACGGCCGTCAGCGCCTGCGCCAGCTGCTCCAGCGGCAGGTGCGGCACCCCCGGCGGGTGGGGCAGCTCGCTCGCCCACGGCAGGTGGACGAAGCCGCCGCGGGCGCGCTCGTCGTCGTCCTCGGTCTCGAGGTGGTCCATCAGCGCGGCGAAGACGTGGTTGCAGACGAACCCGCCCGCGCTCGCCGAGAGCTGCACCGGGACGCCGGCCTCGGCGACGGCGCGGACCGCCGCCTTCACCGGCAGCGTCGCGAACCAGGCGGCGGGACCCCCGGGCACCGCGGGGACGTCCACGGGCTGGCGGCCAGCGGCGTCGGGGATGCGGGCGTCGTCGAGGTTGACCGCCACCCGCTCGACGCGCACGGCGTCGGTGCCGCCGGCCAGACCGGCGCAGACGACGACGGCGGGGCGCACCTCCCGGACGGCGGCGCGCAGCAGCTCGGCGCTGCGCCCGAACTCCACCGGCAGCAGCCGGGTGGTCACCGCGAGCTGGCGCGGAGGCGCTGCGGCGAGCAGTTCCGCCGCCCGCTGCGCCGCGGGCCAGGAGGGGTTGGCCTCGTCGCCGGCGAAGGGCTCGAAGCCCGTGAGCAGCACGCGGGTCGCGCAGACGTCCACCCCTCCATGCTCCACCGCCCGCGCTGGGTGGATCTGCGCCACTCCCGCACTGGCACGGGGTGGCCCTGCGCCAGTAGGTCTGGCACAGGGCCACCCCGTGCCATCGAGGAGGGGGCGACGGCGGAGCGGCGGCGGCGGGGTGTCGCCCGCGCGGTCTAGCCTTCCGCGGTGACCTCGGAGCAGCCCGCGCCCGCCGACCACCGGAGCGACGGGCCCGTCGACCGGCAGTACGAGGACCTCCTCGCGCACGTCATGGCCCACGGCGCGGCCAAGAGCGACAGGACGGGCACCGGCACGCGCAGCGTGTTCGGCGCCCAGCTGCGCTACGACCTGTCGGCGGGCTTCCCGCTGGTCACCACCAAGCGCGTGCACCTGCGCTCGATCGTGCTGGAGCTGCTGTGGTTCCTGCGCGGTGACGGCAACGCCCGCTGGCTGCAGGAGCGCGGGGTCACCATCTGGGACGAGTGGGCGGCCCCCGACGGGGACCTCGGTCCGGTCTACGGGGTGCAGTGGCGCTCCTGGCCCACCCCCGACGGCGGCACCGTGGACCAGCTGGCGCAGGTGCTCGACACCCTCCGGCGCGACCCCGACTCCCGCCGCATGCTCGTCTCGGCGTGGAACGTGGCCGAGCTGCACAAGATGGCGCTGGCGCCGTGCCACGCCCTGTTCCAGTTCTACGTGGCCGACGGCAGGCTCTCCTGCCAGCTGTACCAGCGCAGCGCCGACCTCTTCCTGGGCGTGCCGTTCAACATCGCCAGCTACGCCCTGCTCACGCACATGGTCGCCGCCGAGGTGGGCCTGGGCGTCGGTGACTTCATCTGGACCGGCGGCGACTGCCACGTCTACGACAACCACGTCGACCAGGTCCGCGAGCAGCTCTCCCGCGACCCGTTCCCCTTCCCTCAGCTGCACCTGCGTCCCGCGCCGCTGTTCGAGCACGCCTACGAGGACGTCGAGGTGGTCGGCTACACCCACCACCCCGCGATCAAGGCGCCGGTGGCGGTGTGACCGGCCCGGCCAGCAGGGTCGGCGCCGTCTGGGCGCAGGACCGCACCGGCGTCATCGGCGCCGACGGCGCCGTCCCGTGGGACGTCCCCGAGGACATGAGGCACTTCAGCCGCACCACGCGCGGCCACGGCGTGGTCATGGGCCGCGCCACCTGGGACTCCCTGCCCGAGCGCTGGCGCCCGCTGCCGGGCCGGCGCTGCGTGGTGCTGACCCGCGACCCCGCCTGGTCCGCGCCGGGCGCCGTCACCGCCACCACCCTGGGCGGGGCCCTGGACGCCGCGAAGCAGCCGGGGGAGGGTTCCGACGGCGAGGTGTGGGTCATCGGTGGCGCGCAGGTGTACGCCCTCGCGCTGGCCGAGGGCCGCCTCGACGTGCTCGCGGTGACCGAGGTCGACGTGGAGGTCCCGGGGGAGCGCGAGCAGCTGGCGCTCGCCCCCGCGGTCGACCCGGCCACCTGGGTGCCGTCGCGCCACGAGCCGGACGGCGGCGGGTGGGCCACCGCGGAGAACGGCACCCGGTACCGCATCACCTGGTACGAGCGGAGCTGACGGCCCGGTGGGCCTGCGCAGCCGGCCGGAGTCCCTGGCCGTGGCCTCGCTGCTCGCCGCGACCGGAGGCTTCCTCGACGCCTACACCTACCTCGCCCGTGGCGGGGTGCTCGCCGCGGCGCAGACGGGCAACGTCGTGCTGCTGGCCGTCGCCGCTGCCGGTGGCGACGTGGTCCGCGCCCTCGGCCACGTGCCCAGCCTCCTGGCCTTCCTCGCCGGGGTGCTCCTCACCGAGGTGGTCGGCGGCCCGCGCTGGCGGCGCCTGCTGCGCCGACCCGTGCGGGCGGTCCTGCTGCTGCAGGTGGCGGTGCTGGTCGCGGTGGGGTTCGTCCCCGGTGCGCCCGCGGGCACCACCGCCACGTCCGTCGCCTCGGCCGGCGTGGCCTTCGCCGCCGCCATGCAGCTCAACGTCTTCAGGTCGGTGCGGGGCCTGACCTACGCGACCACCTTCGCCTCGGGCAACCTGCGCAGCTTCGTGGAGAAGACCTACGCCGTGCTGCGGCGCCGCGGTGACCCCGACAGCACCGGCCGCCAGGCCCGCGACATCGCCGCGGTGCTGGCCTCCTTCGTGGTCGGGGCGTTCGCCGGGGCCCTGGCCACCGACGCGTGGGGGGTGCGCGCGGTCTGGCTGAGCACCGCGCTCCTGCTGGCCGTGCTGGTGCTCGTGGTGGTCGAGACGCGGCGGCTCGAGCGCGGCTGAGGGGGAGGGCGCCGCGAGCCCCGCCCCTGGCCGCTCGGGCGAGGACGTGCTTGTCTGGGAGCTTGTCCGGCACCCCCTCCAGCGCGCGGCCCGCGCGGCGGGGCGCGCTCGTGACCGGCTGCGCCGTCGCGGCGCTGCTGGTGGTGCTCGCCGCCGCCGCCGAG
>NZ_VDMJ01000030.1 GCF_006335115.1 Streptomyces sp. NP160 | reverse complement strand
GACTGGTTCAACCACCGGCGCCTGCACGGCGAGCTGGGCCTGGTCCCGCCGGTGGAGTTCGAGGCCGGCTACTACGCCAGCACCGCTGGCATCAGCGTCCCAGCTACCGTCGAGGCGTTAGTTCCGAGTCTCTGACAGACACGGGGCGAGACACGGAGGTCCCGCAAACCACCACGCACCTGGCCGGCGGGCCACGCCTGGACGAGCAGGCTGCCCATGGCCGTCGCTTCGACGGGCCCGGTAACCACAGTGAGCCCCGAGCAGTCGGCGATAGCCTGGCGTAGCAGCACGTTCAGGGCGCCTCCCCCCGCGACGTGCACGGTGCTGGCCCACTCCGACCGGCCGGGCGTGAGCGCGACTAGGTCTGCTTTTTCGTCGTTTCCCGGGGCGCGTTGAGCTGCGCGACCACAGTGTCGGGCAGGGTGGTAGCTAGCGCAGTCTTGGGGTGGCCAGCCTCGCACTCCTCTGATTCCTTCGGTGAATCAGTCAGACCCCTGCCCAGACCGACTGAGCGAGCTGGGTCACTATCGGGACCGGCGTACGTGCTCGATAAATCGACCCCACTCACTCAGCCTTGGATGACTGCGGCCATCGTCCAAGAATCCCGAGAAGCCAAGCTCACTCGTCGCCGTGTTGCCGGAACTTAAGTGAGGGCTGAAGTTTCTAATGGTCTCGACTCCTGCAGAGATGCGACTGTCTGCCTTGTCCACAACGAAGGCACGGATGTCCTGGTAGCCGGCGGAGCGCAGGTTAGTTCTAGCAAGTTCCTTGAACGCCGCCTCTGAGGCGCGCCAGCCGATGATGAGCAACGTGTCGACTTCGACCATGCGCTGTGCCAGGTCTCGTTCATGGCCATCAGGGAGCAGGAAAGCGTCCTTGCTAGTGATAGGAATGGCAATAGCCGGCGCGATCACTTCCGGTGGTTCCCATCCAGAACCTAATTTGGCCTCGTCATACATCAATACGGCACTCTTGCGAGTCGTGTCGAGGTGCTCGGCGGATTTGACTGACGCAACGTGCATGTAGGGCGATCGCGACGGAACATTCTTCGACAGGGGGATGGCATCCACCCAGTCCACGGATCCGTGCGGCTTGAAAATTGCTATGGGTGCATTGATGTAGGAGTCTGTATTCGAGAAGCGATAGGAAAACCGGTTCGCGATCGCGGATTCCAACAAGTTGTCGTAGTTGAAGGTGACGAAGGTGACGCGGGATCCAGAGTCCAGCGAGTAGTCGTGGAGCCGGGTTACGAGGTCGAGATAGTTCGTGGCCCCCGCCGTGGCGGCGGAGATCGGAGCCGTAGACCCGATGATGATCTCTCGGAGGTAGAAGCGAAGAGCGAGGACGTCCTGTAGATACATGGGGTCCCGAGTCTCCTCGGCCCTCTGGACCACACGGTTGAGCGCTTCCTCCACACCGCCGCCTAGAGGCGCCAGACGGCGCATTCGCTGAACGATGGACAGGGCCTGAGGCACCCGTCGCAGCACCTCGACGAAGTCGCTCCGCTCGTCGAACAGTTGAGCCGCCAACGGTGGGCGGGCAACTCCGAAACGATCAGCCCGTTCCTGCTCGAGGCAGTCATAGGTAGCACCTGCTCCGAGGATGACCATCACATCGCCCACACCGACTCCTCGCGCGTGACGTTCCGCGACCTGCTGCTTGCAACCTAGGGGCGACCCCCGACAGCTCAGCGGGCGCGCACCACGGGTTGCCCGTCACGCCCAACCGAGCGGCCAGCCCCTGCAGTGATGCGGCCTTGGCGTCCTGCCACCTCCCGTTGTGCCAGCAGGCACACGAGGAGGCCCCAAAGAGACTTACGGTCACTGCAGCGCTGAGCGCTCTGCTCGCGCCACTCAGCCGGTCGTTGATGCGGCCGGCGTTGCTCCCGACGCGGGATCAGCTAGAGGCCGGGGATCGGACAGCGATCAGCGTGCTCGACGGGCCTCCGACTCATTGACCGAAGCGGTCGCCTCGGCGATTGCAGCGACTGCCCGATCGATCGCTTCGATCATCACGTCGTACTCCGGGTGGTCCTGTGCACGCAGGCGATCACCGAGGGCGTCGAGGTAGTCCCAGTGGTACCGCCTCAAGCAGGCGACACCCTCATCGGTGAGCCGGACCAGCACGATGCGCTTGTCGTCGGGGTCCGGCGACCTGTCCGTCCAGCCCGCCGCGTCGGTCTCTCTGAGCAGGCGGGTCATGTTCGGGATCTGGACCCGCGCCCTCTCCGCGACGTCGGTCACCCGGGCGCGCCCACCGAGCTCTTCGAGAGCGAAGAGCAGGTACAGGTGGGCTCGTCGCAGTCCGTCGGGTAGATCTCGGTAGACGGCCGCACCGCGCCCTGCCCGGACGAGCGCGTCAACCACCTGCTGAGCCGTCGCCACAGCCACCTCCTTCGTCGCCCCATGCTACCGCGATGCCGATTTCAGATAGGTATGTAAGATAGTTATCCGTCATACTGACTAAGGGAGGGGTGATGTCTGTCCAGCAGCATGAGGTGAGCAGCTCTGAGAGCGTGCTGGCTCCGCGGTACAGAGTCCTGGCCCTGGGGCTCGTGACTCTGGTAGCTGCCGCGGCGTTCTCACGCCTCGGCGTGAGCACGGCTTTACCGGCAGCGGCCGACGAACTCGGAGGGCTTGCCCTCTACGGGTGGGTCTTTACAGCGTTCACGCTGGCCAACGTGGTCGGGCTGGCGGTCGCGGGACCGATCTTCGACCGGTACGGCATCGTCCGGCCCCTCGCCGTCGGCACGCTCAGCTTCGCCGGCGGTCTGCTCGTCTCGACCGTGGCCCCCTCCATGGGGGTCGTCGTGCTCGGCCGCGTCCTTCAGGGCCTGGGCGCCGGCGCCCTGTCGGTCGCGGCGTACTCGGCCATCGGCAAGGGCTTCCCCGACGAGGTCCGCCCCAAGATGCTCGCACTTAACGCCAGCGCGTTCACGGTCCCGAGCCTCGTGGGTCCGGTCCTGGCTGGGCTGGTTGCCGAGAACCTCACGTGGCGGTGGGTCTTCGCCGTCCTCGCGCCTCTGGCCCCGGTGGCTGTGCTCCTCGTCCGAGGACCGCTCGGACGCGTCGACCGGGAGCCAGCCGACAGCGGCCGGGCCGCCCTGACGGTCACTGCACGCAGCGACGCTCCCACCCCGCTCGGTCGGCTCGGTGGAGGGCTGGCCCTGAGCGCCGGACTTGGAGCGGCCCTCGTCGCACCGAACCTGCCGGCATGGCCCGCAGTCGTCGCCCTCGTGATGGGCGTGCCCTTTGCTTACCTCGGCGTCCGACGGGTCCTGCCCCCAGGCACGTTGGGGGTGCGCCGCGGGCTGCCCACGAACGTCGTCTTCGCGGCCGCGCTGTCCACAGCCTTCTTCACAGCGGACCTGTTCATCCCGCTCGCGCTCACGAGCCTGCGAGGCACCAGCGCGCCACTTGCGGGGACCGTCCTGACGGCCGGGATCATCGGCTGGACGGTCGGCGCCTACGCGCCCGCCCGACTCGTCAAGAGCGGGATGAGCAAAGGTGCTGTCGCCCGACTAGGGGCATCGCTGGTCATCGCGGGCCTCGTGGTCATCGCCGCCGTCGCCCTCAGCCACGTCCCCGTCGCCATCGCGGCGGGAGGCTGGGTCGTTGCCGGGCTCGGCGCCGGCGCCGGGTTCACCACCAACTCGCTCGCCGTCCTGGACGACGCCGACGGCGCGGTCGGCAGCGCCTCCTCGCAGATGGAGCTGGGCAACCAGGTCGGTGTCGCCGTCGGCACCGGGCTGGCCAGCGGGTGGGTCGCCGCCAGCGGCACCTCGACGGCAGGGCTTGCCGGGGTCTTCCTGGTGGCGGGAGTAGGCGCGCTGCTCGCCCTCCTGGTCACCACGAGGTTCGCCCGAGACGAGCAGCCCCGGCACAGCAGCATCCAGACGCAGTACTGAGACCCAGCACTCGACAGCACCTCACTGGAAAGGGAGCACCGACCATGACCAGCCACGACTCAGGACCCCGTCCGAACACCTTCGACATCGAGGCGGCCACCCGCGAGAACGAGCACTACCGCTCCGTCGTCTGGACCGGGAAGCACCTGCAGGTGACCCTCATGTCGATCCCGGTGGGCCAGTCGATCGGGTTGGAGGCCCACCCCGAGACGGACCAGTTCCTCCGCGTGGATGCTGGGCAGGGCCGCTGTGTCATGGGACCGGCCGAAGACCAGCTCGACCTCGAGCAGGAGGTCCGGGACGGCTGGTCCATCCAGGTCCCGGCCGGGACCTGGCACGACGTCATCAACACCGGCGACGAGCCGCTGCAGCTCTACGCGGTCTACGCCCCGGTGCACCACACCCCCGGGCTCGTCCAGGCGACACGGGATGACGCCGAGCGCGACGAAGAAGCCGGCGTTGACGAACCGCCGGCCTGGAGCGTGCAGCCCGAGGCGGGTGCTCCCGACCAGCACGCCAGCTGAGCCCAGCGCACCGTCCCCCCCGCAGGCGTCATCGGAACGCCTGCGGGAGGGCACCCGGCGCGTCCCGCTCAAGCTCAGGTCACAGCCATCGACGACCGCTGGCAGCAGCAGGTCTCGGCGGACCGCCCTGGGCCTGGCACTGCCGGGCCTGGCACAGTCTGCTGGCACTGGCAGGGCGGTTCGCTCCCCCGGATCGAGGGCGCGACGCCCGGGTGCCAGCACCATGAACGCGTCTCGCCGCACAGCAGGACCCCAAGGGGTCGGCTGCTGGCACGACACCACGGAGGCACCGGTCCATGTCCACGGCGGAACGACGGTCAGGCTTCCCGCAGGGATTCCTGTGGGGAGGAGCCGTCTCGGCCAACCAGGTCGAGGGCGCCTGGGACGAGGACGGCAAGGGCCCGTCCATCCAGGACGTCCTGCCAGACGGCCTTGTAGGACAGCGGACCGCCGCACCGGTGGAGCCCAACCTCAAGCGCGTGGCCATCGACTTCTACCACCGCTACGAGGACGACATCGCCCTGCTGGCCGAGATGGGCTTCACCGTCTTCCGGTTCTCGATCGCCTGGAGCCGCATCTTCCCGCGCGGCGATGAGAGCGAGCCCAACGAGGCCGGCCTGGCGCACTACGACCGGGTCATCGACACGTGCCTGGCCCACGGCATCCAGCCGATGGTCACGATGTCCCACTACGAGACCCCGCTGCACCTCGCCGAGCAGCTCGGGGGCTGGTCGGACCGCCGGATGCTCGCGCACTGGGAGCGCTACGCCCGCACCCTGCTGGAGCGCTACGGAGACCGGGTCAAGTACTGGCTGACGTTCAACGAGATCAACTCGGTGCTCCACGCGCCCTTCGCCTCCGGCGCCATCACGACACCGGCCCACGAGCTCAGCGACGCCGACCTCTACCAGGCGATCCACCACGAGCTGGTGGCGAGCGCAGCCGCCACCAGGCTGGCGCGTCACATCGCACCGGAGGCGCTGGTCGGCTGCATGGTGCTCGGAACCCCGACGTACCCGTTGACGCCTGACCCCCGCGACGTCATGGCGGCGATGACCACCGACCGAGCCAGCCTGGCGTTCGGCGACGTCCACGTGCGCGGCGAGTACCCCGGATACTTCCTGCGGACCCTTCGTGAGGCGGGGGTCCACCTCGACATCACCGAGGAAGACCGCGTGCTGCTGCGCGAGAACACCGTGGACTTCGTCTCGTTCAGCTATTACGTCAGCGTGTGCGAGACCGCCGACCCCGCTCGGCGCGTGACCGGAAGCGGCAACATCTTCGCCGGCGTCCCGAACCCCACGCTCCAGGCCTCGCAGTGGGGGTGGCAGATCGACCCGGTGGGGCTGCGCGTCATCCTCAACCAGTTCTGGGACCGGTGGCAGAAGCCGCTGTTCATCGTCGAGAACGGCCTGGGAGCCGTCGACGAGCTGGTCGAGGTCGATGGTGAGCTGACCGTGCATGACGACTACCGGATCGCCTACCTCAACGACCACCTGGTCCAGGTCGAGGAGGCGCTCGCCGATGGCGTCTCACTGCTCGGCTACGCGACGTGGGGCTGCATCGATCTCGTCAGTTCCAGCAATGCCCGGATGAGCAAGAGGTACGGGCTCATCTACGTGGACCGCAACGACGACGGATCGGGCACGCTCGCTCGCTACCGCAAGGACTCGTTCCGCTGGTACGCGGAGGTGATCCGCAGCAACGGGGCGAGCCTCGAGCGCCACCGCTGACGCGGACGTCCAAGACCTCGCAGGACGAAGTGCTTGACCAGCGAGGAGGCAACGGCTACTGTCTCCCGCGACACCAATGACTGGTGTTCAGGATTGTGACCGCCTCGGCGGGCAAGACCTGATCCGCGAGCTGCTGCAGCTCGTCGGGTCAGGTCTTTTTTTGTTCCTCGGCGCAGTGAAGCGTTCAGACAGGAGAAGGCATGTCCACCACCACGAGCACCACGCAGCTGGCGGAAGAGATCGTCCGCCACGTCGGCGGGCGCGAGAACGTCAGCACCCTCGAGCACTGCACCACCCGCCTGCGCTTCACGCTGCGCGACGGCCAGCGCGCCGACAAGCAGGGGCTCTCGACCACCCCGGGCGTGATCTCAGTGGTCGAGCGCGGAGGGCAGCTGCAGGTGGTCGTCGGCAACGCCGTCGCCGACGTCTACCAGGCCATCGGCTTCTCCCCGGCCAGCGGGGGCTCCTCCAGCGCGGCGACGACTGCAGGCGACGATCGCTCGGCCGGCCGTCGAGCGGCCGACCGCGTCTTCGACTTCGTCTCGGGCACCTTCTCGCCGCTGCTGTGGGCCCTGGTCGGATCCAGCATGATCCGGGCGGCGCTGGCGCTGCTGACGCAGTTCGGGTGGCTGTCGGCGGAGTCCTCGACGCACGCGGTGCTCTACGCCGCCAGCAACGCCGTCTTCTACTTCCTGCCGATCTTCGTCGGCGTGACAGCGTCGCTCAAGCTCGGCGCCAACCCCTACGTCGGTGGCGTGGTGGGCGCCGCCCTCCTGGAGCCCACCTTCACCGCGCTCGGCACGACCGGTGACACCAGCTCGTTCCTCGGCCTGCCGATGGTGCTGATGTCCTACTCCTCGCAGGTGTTCCCGGTGATGATCGCCGCGATCTTCCTGTCGGTGATCGAGAAGGCCCTGCGCCGCGCGCTGCACAAGAACCTCCACCTCGTGCTGATCCCCTTCGTCAGCCTCATGGTGGTCGTGCCCGTGACGATGCTCGTCTTCGGTCCGTTCGGGGTGTACCTCGGCCAGTGGATCGCCGACGGCATCGAGCTGCTCAACTCCACCAGCAGCATCCTCACCGGGGCGCTGATCGCCGGCTCGATGCTGTTCCTCGTCACGCTCGGCCTGCACTGGGCCCTGGTGCCGATCATCCTCGCCAACCTCGCCGCGACCGGCACCGACACCATCCTGGCCGGCTGGGCGGGCTACAACTTCGCCCTCGTCGGCGTCGCCGTCGGCGTCCTGCTGTCCAGCAAGGACACCGAGCTGCGCGCCGCGGCCGGAGCCGGTGCGGCCTCCGGTGCGCTCGCCGGCGTCTCGGAGCCGCTCGTCTACGGCGTGGTGCTCCGCTACCGCCGCCTCATCCCCGTTCTCGTCGTGGCCGCGGTGGTGGGCGGCGCCCTCAACGGCGCCTTCGGCGTCAAGGCCACCGGGTTCCTCTTCCAGAACGTCTTCACCATCCCCGGCTTCCAGCCCGTGAGCGGGTACCTCGTGGGCATCGGCGCCGCGTTCGCCCTCGGCGTGGTGGGCGTCTTCCTGCGCGGCCCCGAGAAGCGCTCGGCTGGCGCCGGCACCTCAGGCACGTCGTCGACGACGGCCGCGGTCGCCCCGGCGGCCGCCGCCCCCATCTCCGCCCCGACGTCGCCCCAGGTCACCCCGAGTGCGGGTAAGGGTGATGGCCTCGTGCTCAGCCCCCTGTCCGGCCGCGTGGTACCCCTCAAGGACGTGCCCGACCCGGTCTTCGCAGGCGGTGTGCTCGGCGCGGGCGTCGCGGTGCTGCCCACCACCGGTGAGGTGCGAGCCCCCTTCGCCGGCCGGGTCGTGACGGTGGCGCGCACCGGGCACGCCATCGGCCTCGTCTCCGACGAGGGCCTGGAGCTGCTGGTGCACATCGGCATCGACACCGTGAAGATGGGCGGCCGCGGGTTCTCCCCGCGGGTGACCAAGGGCGACCTCGTGGCCGCTGGCGACCTGCTGGTGGAGTTCGACCTGGAGGCAGTCCGCTCAGAGGGCTATGACCTGGTGACCCCCGTGCTGCTGACCGCCACCAAGGACCCCGCCGCGCTGCGCGACGTGGCCACTGGCGAGATCACCACCGGCTCTCCCCTGCTGCGGGTGGCCAGTACCGTCTCGCACTGACGTCACAGCCGCCGACCGGGCAGGAGCGCGATGCGCCCCTGCCCGGTCGTCCAGGAGGGGCGATGACCATGAAGGTCGACCGTGTCTTCAACAACAACATCATCCGCGTCATGGACGGCGGCACCGAGACCATCCTGACCGGGCTCGGTCTGGGCTTCCGGATGCGTCCGGGCGACGTCGTCGACGAGTCCAAGGTCGAGAAGCGCTTCGTGCTCGAGCCGGAGGCGGGAGGCTCCATCGTCGGAGCCCTCGTCGCCGACCTGGCCTACGAGGTGCTCCAGCTGGCCGACGCGCTCGCCACCACAGCGCACGAGCGGCTCGGGGTCGAGCTGACGCCACGGGTGCACTTCGCCCTGGCCGACCACCTCAGCGCCGCCCTGGAGCGGTCCCGCGCCGGGCAGCGCATCGAGAACCCCCTGCTGTGGGAGGTCCGCAGCGCCTACCCCACCGAGTTCGCCGTGGCGCTGGAGATGCTCGACCAGGTCAGCGCGCACGCACACGTCACCCTGCCGCTCGATGAGGCGGGGTACCTCACGATGCACCTGGTCAACGCGACACTGACCGGGAACATGGAGGCGACGCTGCGCGCCTCCGAGACGGTGCGCGAGATCATCGCCATCGTCGCGCGGCGCGTGGGAATCGCTGCGGCTCCGCAGTCCAACGACTTCCTGCGCTTCGTCACGCACGTGAAGTACTTCGTGCAGCGCCTGGAGGACGCCGCGCCCCTCAGCGGCGCCCACGCGGAGGTCTACGAGATGCTCCGCGCGAGCGACGAGGAGGTCAGCGCCGCGGCGATGGAGGTGGCCGAGTACGCCACCGATCGCTACGGCGGCGAGGTGACCTCCGAGGAGCTGCTCTACCTCATGCTCCACATCCACCGCGTGAGGAGGGCGCGGCCGGCCGCTCCTGGATCCGGCAAACCGATCTCAACTATCGATAATGGATGACCCGCCCTAGCCTGGACGCCAGCGGGGTGGCCCCCGGTGCGCTGAACCCCTCGTGGTCAGCCGGAGCCCCACGCACCCGACGACGTCCAGAAGAAGAGGCGACTCCCATGACCCGAGACCTGACCGGCCGCACGTCCGTGGTGATCGGCGGCACCAGCGGCATGGGCCGCGCCGTGGTCGACGCCCTGCTCGCCGCAGGCTCGACCGTGGTGACCACGAGCCGCGACCCCGAAGGCAGCTCCGCCGCGGCGGACCTCAAGGCCGCCGGCGTGCGGCTGGTCCGGGCCGACGTCACCACCCCCGACGGTCTGGACGAGCTCGTGGAAGCCGTCCCGACCGTGGATCACCTGGTGCTCAGCGCCGCGGGCCTGACGTACCGCCCCTTCCGCGACTTCCCCGCCTCGGACGCCGCCGGCACCGTCGACGGCAAGCTCCTCGGGTACTGGAACGCCGTGCACCGCCTCGCGCCGGCGCTGAGCGAGCACGCGAGCGTCGTGCTGTTCTCCGGAGTCGCCTCGGTGCGCCCCGGCCCCGGCACCGCCGCAGTGACCGCGGCCAACGCCGGCGTCGAGGGCCTCGGCCGCTCCCTCGCAGTGGAGCTGGCCCCCGTGCGCGTCAACGTGCTCAACCCGGGGGTCTTCGAAACGGCGTCGTGGGCGCACATGGAGGAGAAGGAGCGCGAGGAGTTCTACGCCGAGACGGCCTCTTCGCTGCCCGTGGGGCGGATCGGCCAGCCCGAGGACGCCGCTGACGCCGTGCTGTTCCTGCTCACCAACCCGCAGGTCACCGGAACCGTGCTGGACCTCGACGGCGGAGCGCGCCTCGTCTGAGCCGTCCCAGCACCGCGCAGGGCCAGCACTCGACCAGCGATCGATCCGAAGGGCGGACATGGGACGCACGACCTACGACTTCACCGGTGCGGTGGTGCTCGTCACCGGCGGCGGCACGGGCATCGGGCAGGCCATCACGCACGCCTTCCTCGACGCCGGCGCCACCGTCGTCATCACCGGCAGGCGCAAGGAACGCCTCGAGCAGGCGCTCAAGGGATACCCGTCAGACCGGGCCGTGGCGCGGGTGGCCGACGTCTCCGACGGCGCCCAGGTTCGCGCGCTCGTCCAGGGCGTGGTCGACGACCTCGGCCACCTCGACGTCGTCGTCAGCAACGCCGCCGCCTACGCCTCCGGCGAGATCACCGACCTCGACGACGAGGAGTGGGCCGCCCTGCGCGCCACCAACGTCGACGGCTTCTTCCACCTCGCCAAGGCCACCCTCCCCCACCTGGAGCGCTCCGGCGGCAACCTCGTCGCGGTCTCCTCGGTCTCCGGTGAGCGCGGCGACTGGGGCCAGTCGGCCTACAACGCCTCCAAGGCCGCCATCACCAACTTCGTCAGGTCCCTGGCGCTGGACTGGGGCGGACGCGGGGTGCGGCTCAACGCCGTCGCCCCGGCCTTCACCCGCACCGAGCTGACCGCCGGCATGGGCGACGACGAGGAGTCCCTGGCGCCGTTCATCAACCGGATCGCCCTCGCACGCCCCGGGGAGCCGGAGGACATCGCCCCCGCCGTCCTCTTCCTGGCCAGCGAGGCCGCGGCCTACATCACCGGCGCGGTGCTGCCGGTCGACGGCGGCACCAGCGCCTCCACCGGCCAGCCGCACGCCTGAACCACCCCGCCCCGGCGGAGGGGACCCCGTGGGGCCAGCGGTCACCCGCTGGCCCCACGGTCGTCTCACGAGGAGCTCACGCGCTCCTGCACCTGGTCGCGCACGGCGCGCCAGACCCGCTCGGGCGTCATGGGGAGCTCGGTGAAGACGGCGCCGGTCGCGTCAGTGACCGCGGCCGACAGCGCCGGGGCGGTGCACAGCAGCGCGCCCTCGCTGACGCCCTTGGCGCCGTGCGGTCCGGGTCCGTCGAGGTTCTCCACCATCCCTGTCACCAGGCGGAGCGGCACGTCCTTGGTGGTCGGGATGCGGTAGTCCAGAGCCCCGAGGTTCCTGATCCGGCCGTGCTCGTCGAGGATGACGTGCTCCATCAGCGAGTGGCCCAGGCCCATGATCGCGGCGCCCTCGTCCTGCATCTCTACCTGGAGCGGGTTCAGCGCCTTTCCGACATCGCTGACGGTGACGTGCTGGTGCATCAGCACCTCCCCTGTCTCGACGTCCACCTCGACCTCGAAGGCCGTGCAGTTGAACTCGAAGAACGCCGGGGTACCACCCAGGGGGTGGTCGGCCATGTGCGGCTTGCGCATCCGGCCGTTGCCGATCAGCTCGCCGTTCCAGCGTCCCAGCCCCACCCGCACGAAGGCCGTGATGGGCAGCGACTCACCGGGTAGGTGCACGGTGCCGCCCTCGACGCGCACGTCGTCCTCGTCCACTCCACGCAGATCGGCGGCCAGCTCTCGCAACTGGGCGTGGATGTCGTCGCAGGCGCGAGTGATGGCCGTGCCCATGAACACGGTCGACCGGCTGGCGGAGGTCTGCAGGTCGAAAGGGACGACGGCGGTGTCACCCATGACCACGGTGACCTTCTCCAGCGGTGCACCGAGCTGGTCCGCCGCGAGCTGGGCGTAGATGGTGCGGGCGCCCTGGCCCATGTCGGAGGTCCCGGCGTAGACGATGACGCTGCCGTCGGCCAGCAAGCGGACGGTGGCGTTCGACAGGCCCGTGGTGGCGCCGGACTTGATGCCGACGGCGATGCCGCGCCCCCGACCGGGAGGGGTGGGGGTGTTCCAGCCCAGCAGGTCAGCGGCCCTGCGCAGAGTCTCGGGCCAGTCCCCGTCAGCCGGGAAGTCGTCCTTGACCACCTCGTCCCCGCGCCCGGCGAGGTTGAGCATGCGGATCTGCAGGCCGTCGAGGCCGAGCGCGCGCGCCCCGGCGTCCATCTGCGACTCCACGGCCCAGTTCATCTGCGGGGTGCCGAAGCCGCGGAAGGCGGTGGACGGCGTGGTGTGCGAGAGCACCGCCCGGCCCCGGATGCGCGCGGTGGGCACGCGGTAGGGGCCGCACGCCAGGTAGGCGCTCTTGGTCATGACTCGCTCGGCGATGTCGGCGTAGGCGCCGATGAGGTACTCGGCGTCCAGGTCCTGGAAGACCAGGCGTCCCTCCCGGGTGAAGCCGGTCCGCACGTGCACGCGGGTGGCCGCCCGGCGCACCGCCTGGAAGGTCTCCTCCAGGGTGAGGATGAGCCGGCACGGCCGGCCGGTGCGCATGGCCAGGTGGATCAGCACCGGCTCGAGCTTGGGGTTCTGCTTGCCCCCGAAGCCGCCGCCGGGGTCCGGGGCGAAGACGCGGACCTGCGTGAGGGGGCGGTCGAAGAGGTCCGCCATCATCTTCTGCAGGAGGTAGGGGTGCTGCACGGGGCTCCACAGGCGGATGCCGTCGTCGGGGGTGACGTCGGCGATGAAGCCGTGCGGCTCGATGGCGAAGTGCGTGACCATCGGGAAGCGGTAGGTGTTCTCAACCACGACATCGGCGCCGCGCTCAGCCTCGTCGACGTCGCCCCAGCCGTAGTGACGCTCCTTGAGCACGTTGGTGTGCGCCAGGGGGTCTCCCGCGGGACGCACGTGCGGTGCCTGCACCAGCGGCGCACCGTCTGCCAGCGCCGCCTCGACGGTGGTGACCGCGGGCAGCTCTTCGAACTCCACGCGGACGAGCGCGACCGCCTGCTCGGCGATCGCCTCGGTCTCCGCGGCCACGGCGGCGACGGGTTCGCCGTGGTAGCTGGTCTCACCGTCGGCGAGGACCGGTCGGTCCTGGTAGGCCGGCCCGAAGCGCGGCACCGGCTGCGGCAGGTCGGCAGGGGTCAGGACGTCGACCACTCCCGGCAGGGCGAGCGCGGCGCTGGCGTCGATGCTGGTGATGCGCGCCCGTCCGACGTCGAGGGTGACGAGCTTGACGTGCAGCATCCCCTCCAGCCGGATGTCGGCCACGAACTGCTGGGTGCCGGTGACCCGCTCACGTCCCCCGATGCGGCGGGCGTGGGTGCCCACCGAGGGGCCGTCGCTGACCGCTGACCCCGCCCCGGTGGTGACGCCGGCGCCTCCCTCTCGCGTGCTCATGACCGCACCGGCCCGCCCTCGGCCGCGGCGGTCCGCGACGCGGAGGACGGGTGCTTGTCCAGGTCGTCATCGAGGTCGCCGTGGGCCGGTTGCTCGGCGGCCTCGGCCGCCGCGACGGCCGGCGCTGCGGCACCTGAGCAGCCACCGGCGCCGGTGCCGCACTGGCGCCGGGTGCGCTCGGCCGCGTCCAGCACAGCGGCGAACATGCGGTTGTAGCCGGCACAGCGGCACAGGTTGCCCGACAGCCCGTTGCGGATGTCCTCGATGTCCGGGTCGGGGTTGCGCTCGATGATCGCCTGGGCCGAGACGACCATGCCGGGGATGCAGAAGCCGCACTGGACGGCGCCGTGGTCGAGGAAGGCCTGCTGGACGTGGTTCAGCTCCCCGGAGGGCGCGAGGCCTTCGGCGGTGATGACGTCGGAGCCGTCGACCTCGACGGCCAGGACCAGGCAGGAGTTGACGGTCCGCCCGTCGACGCTGACGGTGCACGCACCGCACTCCCCCACCGCGCAGCACTGCTTGGACCCGGTCAGGCCGCAGCTGTCGCGCAGCGCGTCCAGCAGCGCGGTGTGGGCGGGCACGCGGATGGTGTGGGGAGTGCCGTTGACGCGCAGCTGCACCTGGTGGTCCTCACCAGTCGGCGTGGCGGTGGGCGGCGCGGTGGTGGGGTTCACTGCGGTGACTCCCTGAGTCGGGTGGTGGCTGAGGCCAGTGCGCGCCGGCTGAGGACGAGCAGCATCGCCGCGCGGTACTCGGCGGTGGCGCGCACGTCGGTGATGGGTGAGGCGTGGGCGGCCATCTCGGCCAGCACAGCGTCCTTGGCGCTCGGTGAGGATTCGGGGTCGATGAGCGTGCCGCTGGTGTCGCGCACCAGCAGCGGGCGCGGCGCGACGGCGCCGTAGGCGAAGACGACCTCGCCGTCCTCGCTGGCGCTGCACGCGAGGTTGATGGTCGCGAGGTCCACCCCGCGGCGTCGGGTGAGGCGGGCGAAGGCGCTGCCGCGGGGGTGGCGCGGAGCCGGCAGTCGCATCCCGACGACCATCTCGTCAGCGGCGAGCTCTGTGCGCCGGGGCCCAGTGATGTAGTCCACCAGCTCCAGCTCGCGACGTCCCGCAGGTCCCTGCATGACGACCGAGGCCCCGTAGACCGACAACGGGGGAACCGTGTCGGCCGCCGGGGACGCGGTGCAGCTGTTGCCGGCGATGGTGGCGCGGTTGCGGATCTGGATGGACCCCACGATGTTGGCGGCCTCCACCAGAGCCGGGTAGTGGGCGCGCACCCGGGGGTGGGCGCCGACCTCGGTCATCCGGGTCGTGGCGCTGATGTGCAGCCCGCCGTCGTCGGTCTCGGTGATGCCCGGGGCGAGGTCGTCGAGGCGCTTGATGTCGATGAGCAGGTCAGGTCGCACCTTGCCGTCGCGCAGCCCCACCGTCAGGTCGGTGCCCCCGGCCAGGTAGCGGGAGTCGGGGTGGTCCTGGCGCAGCTGGAGCGCCTCGGCCACTGAGCCGGGGCGCGCGTAGCGGAAGGGCAGCACGGTCGTCCGTCACTCCGTGGCGGGGCCGGTCGGTGCAGCGCCGGCCCCGACGTAGTAGGTCCGGGCGTTGGTGAACTCCACGGCACCGGCAGACCCAAGTTCGCGTCCGTACCCGCTGCGCTTGGTGCCGCCGAAGGGCAACCGGGGGTCGGAGGCGACGACGGCGTTGACGAACAGGGCCCCGGAGGTGATGCGCTTGCCCACGGCCAGCGCAGCCTGCTCGTCGCGGCTCCAGACGCTGGCGGCTAGGCCGTACCGGGTGGCCTGGGCAACGGCGACGGCCTCGTCGTCGTCCTCGACGACCGCGACAGCCGCCACCGGGCCGAAGGTCTCCTCAGCCATCACCGGCACGTCCGGGCTCACACCGACGACGACGGTGGGGGCGTAGAACGAGCCGGGCCGGTCCAGGCGGTGCCCGCCGGTCCGGACCTCGGCGCCCTTGGCCACGGACTCCGCCACCTGGCGGTCCAGGGCGTCCAGCAGGTCCGCGCGGGCCATCGGTCCCACCGCGGTCGCGGGGTCGGACGGGTCACCCACGGTGAGGTCGGCGACGGCGGCGGTGAAGCGCTCGATGAAGTCCTCCGCAACGTCGCGGTGGACGATGAAGCGCTTGGCCGCCAGGCAGCTCTGCCCGGAGTTGATGAAGCGGGCCTTGACCGCGGAGGCGACGACGACGTCGAGGTCGGCGTCCGCGCGCACGACGAAGGGGTCCGAGCCGCCCAGCTCCAGCAGGCTCTTCTTGATGCTGCGTCCCGCGGCGGCGGCCACCGCTGCACCAGCGCGCTCGCTGCCGGTGAGGCTGACGGCCGCGACACGGTCGTCAGCCAGCAGGGCCTCGGTGGCCGCCGGGACCTCCGGCTCGGCGATGACGAGGGTGCGGAAGGCCTGCTCAGGGGCGCCAGCCTCGCGCAGGAGCCGCTCGACGGCGAGCGCGCAGCCCGTGACGTTCGGGGAGTGCTTCAGCAGCGCGGTGTTCCCCGCCAGCAGCGTGGGGGCCGCGAAGCGGAAGACCTGCCAGTAGGGGAAGTTCCACGGCATCACCGCCAGGACCACGCCGAGCGGCTCGTAGCTGACCCAGCTGCGGCGCGCGCCCGTGCTGACCTCCTGGTCGGCGAGCACCTCGGGCCCGGTCTCGGCGTAGTACTCGCAGACCCAGGCGCACTTGTCCACCTCGGCCAGCGCCTCCCCGACCGGCTTGCCCATCTCGGCGACCATGAGCTCGGCAAGGGGTTGGCGTTGCTCGCGCAGGAGCACAGCGGCCCGGGCCAGCACCTCGGCGCGCTCAGCCAGCGGACGGGCGGCCCAGGCGGGCTGGGTGGCGTGGACAGCGGCCAGCACATCCTCCACGTCGGCGCTGGAGTGCGTGGGGTACGTCTGCAGCGCCTCCCCCGTGGCGGGGTTGACCGTGGTCAGGCTCAGGCTGTCGTTCCGGCCGGTGCTGCTGGTGGTGGTCGTGGTGGTCATCGCTTCTCCCGGGTGCTCGGCGCGGTGCGAGGGGATTGCTCACTCGGCCGCGGGCTGTGGTCTTCGGAGTGCTCAGCGCTGCGGGTGCACGCGCTCGGTGGAAGGACGGCGACTCACCCGGGGGTTGCGGCAGAGCCGGTGGGCGCCTGCAGGAGCGGCCGCAGGTGGACGGTGCGGTCGACTTCGACGCGCCCCTCCAGCCCGGCCACCCAGGCGGGCTCGCCGGCGTCCTCGCCGGTGACGTCCCGCAGGCAGGCGCGCAGCACGGGTGAGTGGGTGACGCCGACGGTCAGGACCTCGGCCGGCAGGTCGGCCAGGCTCGCGGCGAAGCGGCGCACGCGTCGGACCACGTCGTGACCGTCGTCCCCGGGCGGTGACGGGTGGTCCAGCCACCAGCCAACCCGGTCACCGGAGACCAGCCACTTCTCGTAGAAGGCGCTGTTGGTGACGGTCTCGACATCCAGGTCCGGCACCTGGGCCGTGAAGGCCTCAGCGCTGGAGACCATGTCGACCCGGGCGCCTGCCAGGTACAGGTCGGGGTTGCGCAGGCCAGCAGCCACCTGAGGTCCCAGGACCCGCGCTCCGGCGGAGCGGGCGCCCTGCGCGATCGCCTCCGCGGTCTCGCGGGTGCGCCGGGTGCTGCCGCACAGCAGGTTCAGCGGCAGTCCGCGCTCGGCCAGGTGCCGCCCGACCTCGCGGGCGGTCACCAGGCCCTCGTCGGTGACGGGGACGTCACCTCGGTGGGACGCGACCTGGCCGTGCCGCAGCAGCAGGAGCTGCTGCGGCACGGCCGAGGGCTTCTCAGACATCGATCGTCTCGTAGGTGGCTACCTCGCGGGCCTCGAGGTACTCGATGGCGTAGCCGAAGACGTGCTTCTGGAAGTGCTCGGTGGCCTTGTGGTCGTCGTAGGCCTGCGCGGAGGTGTACTGCTCGTAAAGGAAGAACTTCGTGGGGTCCTCCGGGGAGACCTGCGCCTGGTAGTACAGGTTGCCCGGTTCCTCGCGCGAGAGCGGGGTCATGGTCTTGATGACCTCCTGGATGCGCCCCTCCTCGCCGGGCTTGGCCTTCCAGATGGCTGCGACGACGAATGCCATGGTGCGGGTCCTCTCGATCGGTGTTCGTGGTGTTCCTCCCGGCCGTGTGCCGGGCGCGACGGCTGGTGCCGTCAGGTCTCAGGGCCGAGGGCCGACCGTGTTGCGCAGGACGCCGATGCCCTCGGCCTCCATCTCGATGACGTCCCCGGGCTGCACCCAGCGGTCCAGCTCCAGGCCGGAGCCCCCGGCGGCGGTGCCGGAGCCGAAGACCTCCCCGGCGCGCAGCGTCAGGTCTCTGGACGTGTACGCGATCATGGCCGCGAAGGTGTGGTGCATGTGGGCGGTGGTGTCGGACCCCCACACCTCCCCGTTGACGCGGACCGTGAGCTGCACGCCGCTGGGGTCGAGCTCGTCGGGGGTGGCCAGGCACGGGCCGAGGATGTTCGCCCCGTCCCAGTCCTTGGCCTTGCCCGGGCCCATGCCGACCGGCAGCTCGCGGCGCTGGGTGTCGCGGGCGGACAGGTCGTTCCAGATCGTGTAGCCGAAGATGTGCGCCTCGGCGTCCTGGGCGCTGATGTCCTTGCCGGGGCGTCCGATGACGGCGGCGAGCTCCAGCTCGTGGTCGAGCTGGTCGCTGTAGCTGGGCCAGGGGATCTGCGCGTCGGGCCCGATGACCGTGTCTGGCAGGCCCTTGTAGCAAGCCGGCACCTCGTACCACTCAGCGGGGATCTCCCGGTTCAAGCGGCTGTAGGCGTTCTTGAGGTGGCCCTCGAAGGCGAGGAAGTCGCGCAGGCTGCGGGGACGCAGCGGTGCCAGCAGCGTGGCCCCGGGCACCTCCCGGGTGTCGCCCTGCGGCGCACCGGCCTCGATGAAGGCGACCATGTCGCCCTCGAAGCCGGCGTCCACGACGGACTGGCCGTCCAGGAAGCCGACGCGCGAGGCGTCCCCGAGCTCCTCGGTGGTGTAGGTGACGTACCGCACGCCGGGCCTCAGACCGTGGTGATGGGGCGGGACTGCAGCAGGTACAGCTTCCCGTCCTCGTCGAAGGCCCACTCGATGTCCTGGGGGCAGCCGTGCAGGTCGGCCAGCTGGTTGCCCAGTGCAGCCAGCTGCCTGGTCTCCTCCTCGACGAGCACGGGCTCGGCCACGGCCTTGGTGCGCTTGATGGCGCCCTTGCGGTCCAGGGCGAAGTGGTCAGGCGTCATCTCACCGTTGACGACGTTCTCCCCCAGTCCCCACGCGGCCTCCACGACCATCCGGTCGCGGCGCTGGTGGACCGGGTCGACCGTGAACATCACCCCGGACTTGTGCGACTGCACCATCTCCTGCACGACGACGGCCATGGCGACGTCGTCCAGGGAGCCCTTCTGGGTGCGGTAGAAGATCGCCCGGTCGGTGAAGAAGGACAGCCAGCACTCCACGACCTTCTCCAGCACGTCCGGGAGCCCGGTGACGTTGAGGTAGGTCTCCTGCTGGCCGGCGTAGCTCGCACCCTCGGAGTCCTCGGCGCACGCCGAGGAGCGGACGGCCACCGGTCCGGTGAGCGCGGCGAAGGCCTGCTCGATGAGCTCCCTCGGCGGGTGGGCGGCGGCCACGATCTCTCGTGCGCCGGCCATGTCCGAGGCCCTGCTGCACCGGCGCAGCGCCTCTTCGTCCACCGCCGCGGCGAAGGCCGCGGAAGTGATGACGAACCCGGCCGGGACGGGCAGGCCCTGCGCGGTCATGGTGGCGAGCGAGGCCCCCTTGCCTCCGCTGAGAGGCACCTCGATGGCGCGTGCGTGGTCGAAGGGCAGGACGAGCGGCAGGTCTTGGTGGACGACCTGGACCCCGGGGTCCGGCTGGGAGGTGGAGACCACCAGCTCGCTCCTCTCGGTCGTCGGGGAGGTCGTGGGCGAGGTGGTCACAGCGAGGCCGCCGCGAGGGTGGCGTTGGTGGCCGAGGAGGCCTGGGGGTCCTCCCCTGCTCGGCTGAGGACCTCGACCTGTCCGGTGGAGCCGTTGACGCGGATGCGGTCGCCGGTCTGGATGCGCCGGGTGGCGTCAGAGGTGCCGACCACGGCGGGCAGCGAGAACTCGCGGGAGACGACGGCGGGGTGGGAGGCCATGCCGCCGGCGTCGGTGACCAGGCCGCTGATCTTGGTGAAGAGGACCACCCAGGCCGGCGAGGTCATGCGGCACACGATGATGTCGCGGCGCTGGACCTGGTCGAACTGCTCCGGCGAGAGCACGACGCGTGCGGTGCCCTCGACCACGCCGCTGGAGGCGGGCAGCCCGACGACGATGTCGTCGGACTCCGACGGCTTGCGGTCGATCTTCTCCGGGAAGGCCCACAGCGCCCAGTAGGGGAAGGCGAGCGCCTCCTCGGTGGCGGTGCCGACCCAGTCGCGGGGGCGCACCTCGTAGGCGTCCTCGCGCTCGTCGCGACGGTCGGAGACCAGGTCGGCGACGTCGCCGGGGTAGCCGCCGGCCATGACCACCCGCAGCTCGTTGTAGCGCAGGTACATGACGTCCTCGGGGTCGGACAGCACGCCGGCCTCGACGAGCTTGCGCCCGATGGCGATGAGGACCAGGCGGACCCGGGCGTTGGTGCCCTGGTCGATGTAGAAGTGGTGGTCCGGGGTCAGCGGGTTCATCTTCAGGCTCAGCGCCAGGGCCGCGCTCAGCTCCTCGCGCGCCGGGCCCTCGGCCACACCTTCGAGCACCTCGGCCTTGGCGGCCTCGAGGTCGGCGGTGACGGCGGCGAGCTCGGCGGGGAAGTCGTAGTCGGTCTCCAGGTACCCGCGCACCGCCTCCACGATCGGGGCGGGCTCCTCGCGCCAGGTCTTGAAGGAGAACTCGTGGGCCCACATGGACTTGTAGCCGTAGACGGCCTGGTAGGGCTCCAGCTGCTCGGCGATGAAGGCGCGGCCGGCCTCGGTCTCGCGCAGAGCGACCAGCACGTCGGTGGCCGTCGCCTTGCCGAAGGCGTCTGCGACCTCGCCGCCGTCGTTCTTGACCTTCTCCTTGATCTGCCACAGCTCGCGCAGGGAGTCCCAGTTGCGGTTCTCCGTGGAGCTCTGGAGCCGGCCCATGAGAGCGGAGTGGTCTCCTTCGCCGCGGGCCTTGGTGATGGCGGCGTTGAGCGCGGTCGTGGAGGAGAACTGGGCGAAGTTCAGCACCCAGTGGATCTGCCAGTGGCGGTCGTGGACGTCGATGGCGTCCTCGAGCAGGATCGCCAGCTCCAGCAGGCTGGCGCCGTCGTAGTCGTAGCCGTCGAGGCGCTCGAAGTTGCGCTCGATCTCCGGGCGCAGTCGGCCGCGCCACCACTCGAGGAAGTTGTCGGCGTAGTACGGCAGCGTCCAGCCGAGGTAGGAGCCGATCTGGTTGGCGTACTCCGGGTCGACCGGCACACGAGGTGTGTAGCGGGCGCCGTACTCGAAGCCCTCAGCGGTCAAGCCCGCCTTCGCCGGGATGGCGGCGGTGTAGACGTAGCCGTTGATGACCTTGACCAGCCAGTCGCTGGCGAAGGGCGTTCCGAAGCGCCGGAACATGTAGTCGCACTTGAGCCACCACCCGCCGATGTCCGCGTACATCGGGGAGACCGGGTTGGGGATGTGCAGGTCGTCGTGGACCCAGAACAGCTCCTCCTGCCCGTCCTCCCACGTGATGGGGAAGGACTCGTCACCGAAGAAGGTCGCTCGGGGCGTGCTGGTGTCGCTCATACCCACTCCATCGTGGTCGGGCCGGCTGCGAGCCGGGTTCACCGATAGCCGAGTATCGATAATCACCAGGGCGCTGTACGGCTGTCAAGGGGTGGATCTCGCGAGCTCGGCACCCTGCAGGCGGCCAGGGGGGAGCCGTCGAACGGGCACCCTCCTGACCGTCCCCTGGCTACAGTTCGACCGCTGACCAATGCCCCATCAGGGGTCAACTGGGCTCTGATCTGCTATTACGCAGCTCGAGACCCACGCGAGCCAGCGGCATCCATGCCGCGCGGCAGAGGCAGGTGGGGTTCACTGGTCCCAGATCAGCACTCGAGGGTGCACCATTGACACCACGCGCATCGGTCATCGATGATCGATGGAACGGCACCAGGAGGGCGCATGGAGTCTCAGATCGTCCGCACCGTGCTGCGCGAAGAGATCAAAGGTCGCATCCTCGAGCGGATCATCGACGGCACCTACGCCCCCGGTGACCGCATCGTGGAGAGCGCCATCGCCAAGGAGTTCGGCACCTCCCAGGCCCCCGTCCGAGAGGCGCTGCGCGACCTGGAAGGCATGCACCTCATCGAGAGCCAGCCCCACAAGGGCGCCAGGGTGCGCGAGATCACTCCCGAGCGCCTCGGCCAGGTGTACCCGGTGCGCGCCTGCCTGGAGGAGCTCGCCGGCCGCGAGGCCGCCACTCGGATCACCGACGACGTGCTCCTCGCCCTGGCCGACGAGGTCGAGGGCATGCGCATCGCCGCCGTGGAACGCGACCCCCGGGCGCAGATGCGCCACGACACCCGCTTCCACGAGATCATCGTCGAAGTTGCCGGCAACGAGGTGCTGCTCGACCAGTGGCACTCGCTGCGCGTGGAGACGGGCACCCTCATCAGCGTCATCCGCGCCGAGTGGGACCTGCACATGATCGCCGAGATGCACCGCCCGATCCTCAACGCCCTGCGTCAGCGCGACCCGGCACTGGCCTCCTCGGAGATGCGGGCCCACATCGAGTTCTTCGGCGGCCTCGTGATGCGCAGCGCCCAGCCCGTCTGATCCCCACTCCCCCACCCTCGGTGGATCACACCGAGCCTTCTGATCCACCCGGCCCGCGCAGCACCGGAGCTGCGACGAGGCACCGCTGCCTTGCGCTGGCCAGGTACTGAGCTCTCACCACCACACCGGTCGCCACCGAGCAGGCGCACCGGACCAGACGCACAGAGAGGTACGTCGATGGAGCAGATCACCCCCCGCACCTTCGCCGAGACGAAGGTGCGCGGCTGCAATCCCGGGTTCGTCGTCACCAACAGCGGCACCGTCGTCATCGACACCCCGCAGCTGCCCACCAAGGCGGTCGCCATGCGGCGGGAGGTCGAGGGCCACGGCCCCATCCGCTACGTCATCAACACCGAGCACCACGTCGACCACATCTTCGGCAACTACTACTTCAAGGGCGCCGGCCAGGTGGTCCACCACCAGGGCGTCTACGACAACTTCATGACCGTCTACCCCGAGCTCGACCCCTTCGAGTACGCCCGCGAAGCCCTCCCGGACGACCCCGGCGGCGAGCTCCTCTTCCCCGAGC
Source organism: Streptomyces sp. NP160 (assembly GCF_006335115.1). GTDB lineage: Bacteria > Actinomycetota > Actinomycetes > Actinomycetales > Quadrisphaeraceae > Quadrisphaera. Next base: position 54,290 of record NZ_VDMJ01000030.1, on the reverse strand, counting down.
GGGAGGAGTACTACGCCGACCCCAACAAGGGTCACCTCGTCTTCACCGGCGATCTGACGCTGCGCGTCGGTGACCACACCTTCCACCTGCTTCACACCCCCGGCCACACCCCCGGCCAGATCGCGGTGCACGTCCCCGAGGAGCGTGTTGTCTTCACCGGAGACACGATCTTCAACGACTGCCAGACCTGGCTGATGACCTCCGACGTCGACCAGTGGATCGCTTCCCTGGACCGCGTGCGGGCTCTGGACGTCGACCACGTCATCCCGGGCCACGGACCGGTCACCACGCTCGAGTACGTCAACGTGCAGCGCGCCGTGCTGATCGAGTGGAAGTCGGCGGTGGCCGACGCCATCGCCCGAGGCTGGACGAGGGACGAGGTCGTCGCGAAGGTCAACTTCGCCGACCGCTACCCCGTCGACATCGGCCAGGGCTACATGATGGATTACATCCAGACGCTCAACGCCGGCTCCCTCTTCGACAAGCTCACCGCCGTGCCCGCCCGGGCGCACTGAGCCAGCGGTGAGGCCCAGACCACCGTGTTGACCGAGGGGCGCCAAGACGTCAGCGCATGGGCACAGCCCTACGCGCTGGCCACGGTCATCCGCACGTGGAACTCCGCCCCCCGGCCCGCGGGGGCAGCGATGGCCGTCAGCGCTGCCGGACAGGTCTACGGGTCGGTCTCCGGTGGCTGCGTGGAGTCCGACGTCTTCATGCGCTGCCAGGAGGTCATCGCGACCGGTCGACCGGCCACGACGACCTACGGCGTCAGCGACGACGATGCCATGCAGGTGGGACTGTCGTGCGGCGGGAGCCTGACCGTCTTCATGCAGCGGGTCGACCCGCGCACCTCCGTGTGGCACGAGCGCCTCACCTCGACCGCCACCGCCACCGCCACCGTGGTCGACGGTCCTGGAGCCGGTGCTCAGCTGGTGCTCGACGGCGACACCGCAGCCGGCACGCTGGGTGACGACGGGCTGGACCGCGCCGTCGTCGCCGAGGCACTCCGCCTGGCGGAGCTGGGCGGCACCCAGCTGATCCATCGCGGCGCGCACGGCCAGGCGCTGGACCAGGAGGTGACGGTCTTCATCGAAGCCACCAGCCCTCCCCCGCGCCTGATCGTCTTCGGCGCGGTCGACTTCACCACCGCACTGGCTGAGGCGGGGCGCTTCGTGGGCTTCCACGTCACCGTCTGCGACGCCCGTGACGTCTTCACCTCTCGGACTCGCTTCCCAGCAGCGCACGACGTCGTCGTCGACTGGCCGCACCGCTACCTGCAGCGCGAAGCCGATGCCGGACGAGTGGACGCTCGTACGGCCATCGCGGTCCTCACGCACGACCCGCGCTTCGACGTCCCCGTGCTGCAGGTGGCTGCACGTCTGCCCCAGCTGGCCTACATCGGGGCCATGGGCTCACGGCGGACTCACGACGACCGACTGGCCCGGCTGCGCGAGGCCGGCCTGCAGGAGGACGACCTGCGACGCCTGCGCTCCCCCATCGGGCTCGACATCGGGGCACGCACCCCCCAGGAGACAGCGATCTCGATCATCGCCGAGGTCATCGCCGAAGGGGCGGGCCGGGCGGGCCGACCGCTGGTCTTCACCGCAGGCCGCATCCACAGCGGCGCCGCCTGATGTCCTGGCGCACCCTCGCCGCCGTCACGCTGGTGAGCTCATTGCTGGCCTGGGCCGTGATCGCGGTGACCACCAGCCAACCATGGCCGTGGTCCCTGGTTCAGGGACTGATCGGTGGCGTCCTCTGCGGGTTCATGACGTGGTTCATCGACCGCCGGCTCAGCCCACCCGGCCCTCCAACCTCTGCTGGTTGATGGCGGCTCCCGAGACGATCAGATGGCGACGACGGTCACGGGAGACCAGTGGTGGCCGCAAAGACGACCGGCCAGAGCTCGTCGTCGTCCGAGGGGATCCGTCTCACCACGCCGTCGACGGGCAGCGCGAACATCGGCGCCGCGTCCGATCGACGCCTGCGACGGCGGACACGGTCCTTCTCGTGCGCGGTCAGCTGAACTGAGGGGGCGCGACAGCTCGACGAGCCAGCTCCACCAGGTGAGCGCGGTACCGGCTTCTGCTCTCCGCCGTGTCCTCACCGAGGACCATCTGCGTGATCTGAGGCGCAGCGACGTACCAGCTGACCAGGCTGATCAGTGACATGACGACGAAGCGGGGCTCAAGCGCAGGGTCCACCAGACCGAGCTGCTGCCCCTCGGCCACCGCGGCGGCCTTGCTGCCGTAGTGCTCGCGTCGCGGGGCCTGGTGAGGTGCCTCGCGGGGATCGAACTGCACAGCTTCGTGGAGGACCAGGCGCAGCACGTCCGGGTGCGACGTCATGAAGTCGAACAGGTCGCCGACGTACTCCGGGACGCGCCGGGGCTGCAGCTCGACCGCCTCAGCCAGCTGCGTCAGGCGGGTGGAGATGACCTGCGCGAACAGCTGCTCCTTGTTGCCGAAGTAGCTGTAGATCAGCGCCTTCCCGGCGTCCGCCGCCTCAGCAATGCGGTCCATCCGCGCCCCGGCGACCCCGTAGAGCGCGAACTCGCGCTCGGCCGCGGCGTGGATGCGCTGAGTGGTGCCGGCGCGGTCGTACGGGGACACACCTCATCCTCTCAGGGGCAGGTCGCCGTATCGCTCGCTCGCGCGGGCGACCCTGACCCGTGCTTCAATATTACTGACCAGTCGGAAATCTCTCCGGAGGCTGAGATGCATGATCCACAGCAACTGCCGTGGTCCCGACGGTTGCTCGTCCTGTGCGTCGTCGCCGCAGTGGCCGTCAGCGTCATCTACCTGCCGCAGCCGCTGCTGACCGATCTGGCTCGGTCACTCGGCACGAGCGAAGCTGCGGCCAGCGTGATCGCCACCACTGTCCAGGCGGGCTACGCGGTGGGCATCTTCTTCCTGGTGCCACTGGCTGACCGCGTGCAGCCCCGCCGCCAGATCAGCATCCAGCTGACCGTGCTCGCGCTGGCCATGCTGCTCACGGCAGCCCTGCCAGGGGTGACGGCCGTCGCAGTCGGCTTCCTGGTTGTGGGACTGGTCGCCAACATCGCCCAGCTCATCATCCCCACGGCTGGTCGACTGTCCCCGCCGGAAGCTCGAGCCCGCACGACCAGCGCTCTGGTCGGAGCCCTCGTGGTCGGGATCTTCGGTGGACGTGTGCTGGCCAGCGTCCTGGGGGGCCCGCTGGGCTGGCGGTGGGTCGCGGTGGTCTTCGCCGTACTGGTCCTGGTCCTCGTGCCTCTGGTCCGCCGAGTGCTCCCGAGCCACGTCGAGCTGGTCAGCGACGTCGGCTACGGGCGCCTCCTCGCTGCGACCGTCGGCCGTCTGCGAACCTCTGCCGCGCTGCGCCAGTCAGCACTCATGCAGCTCTTCGCCTTCGCGGCGTTCAACGCGGTGTGGACCGTGATGGTGCTGCACCTGGAAGCAGCCCCCTACCGGTGGTCGGTGGCGCAAGCCGGCCTCTTCGGCCTCGTGGGCCTGGCAGCGGGCCTCGTCACCCCGCTGGCCGGACGGCTGGTCCCCCGGCTCGGCGCAGTGCCAGTGGTGGGCCTCAGCCTGCTGGTCCTGGCACTGGCCATGGCCACCCTGGTGGTGGACTCCCACGTCCTCTGGGGTTTCGCCCTCTCGACCTTCGCCCTCACGCTGGCCAGCCAGAGCATGCAGTCGGCGAACCAGGGACGGGTGCTGGAGGCCAACGCCGACGGCGGCGCCCAGGCCAACACCGTCTTCATGGTCGCCGTCTTCGCCGGCGGCTCCCTGGGTGCGGCGGCCGGTTCGGCGGCCTTCGGCTGGGGTGGGATGCCCGCCGTGGCCGGGTTAGGCCTGCTCTTCCTGGCTGTCTCCGCGGTGGGCTGGCTGACCGCCACGCGCCACGACCGACGACACGGCCCCAGCCGCAGCACCACGCCCTCACCGGTCTGACGACTCGCAGGCCGCGACGAGACCGCAGCTGGCGGCCTCCTTCACGACGTCACATCAACAACCTTACGAACAGGAGCTACGTCATGGCGACGATCGGAACATCCGCGCTGGACGTCTTCCCCCTCGCCCTGGGCGGTAACACCTTCGGCTGGACCAGCGACGAGGCGACCTCCCACCAGGTCCTGGACGCCTTCGTCGCCGGCGGCGGCGACTTCATCGACACCGCCGACGGGTACTCCGCCTGGGCGCCAGGCCACTCCGGCGGGGAGTCTGAGACGGTCATCGGCTCCTGGCTCAAGTCCCGTGGCCGGCGCGACGACGTCGTCATCGGCACCAAGGTCAGCCAGCATCCGCAGTTCCGCGGCCTGTCAGCCACCAACGTCCGGGCCGCTGCCGAGGCGTCGCTGCGCCGGCTGCAGACCGACCACATCGACCTGTACTACGCCCACTTCGACGACCCCGAAGTCGACCTCGCCGAGACGGTCGCGGCCTTTGACGGGCTGGTGAACACCGGCAAGGTCCGATACGTGGGCCTCTCGAACTACAGCGCCGAGCGGGTCCAGCAGTGGGTGTCCATCGCGCAGGGCAGCGGCTACGCCGCGCCGGTGGCGCTCCAGCCGCACTACAACCTGGTCAGCCGGGAGCCGTTCGAGGGGCAGCTGGCACCGGTGGCCGCACAGCACCAGCTCGGCGTCGTGCCGTACTTCTCCCTCGCCAGCGGTTTCCTCACCGGCAAGTATCGCACCCGCGAGGACCTCGCGGGGAGCGACCGCGAGTCGTTCACCGCGAAGTACTTCACCGACGAGGGCCTGCGCGTGGTGGAACAGCTCGACCGCACCGCGCAGGCGCACGGCGTGGCGCTGTCGACGGTCGCGCTGGCCTGGCTCCAGAGCAAGCCCACCGTCGTCGCGCCGATCGCCAGCGCCAGGAACCCCGAGCAGCTCGCGGACCTGCTCGCCTCGGCGACCGTGGACCTGGCCGTGGACGAGGTGGCTGCGCTGGACGCCTTCTCAGACGAGGTGACCCGGACGGCCGCCGAGCGCGCGTCTGAGTCAGCGGCCTGAGCCACCCGACCGAGCAGCCCCTGCGAGGAGGAATCAGATGAGCAGCACGAGACGAGAGCCGGTGAAGACACCACCGTCGGTGGAGGGGTACTTCGCGGCTCTGCGCGCCAACGACCCCGCGGCGTGGGCGGCGTGCTTCGCGCCGGACGCCGTCGGCGAGGACCCGGCGGGTGCCCCCGCCCTGCGCGGACGTGCGGCGTTCCAGCAGATGCTCACGGACTTCCTCCCCACGTGGGGACGGTTCGACGGGATCCGCGAGGACGAGGTCTTCGCTGCGGGGCCGGCGACCGCTGTTCGCTGGACCGGCAGCGGACAGTCGCTGTCGGGACGAGAGATCAGCTGGTCGGGGATGAACCTGTACCTGCTCGACGACGGCGGGCTCATCGAGCGGTTCTGGGCGGTCTTCGACGCAGATGACCTCCAGCGACAGCTCTCGGGCGAGGCCACCAACACGACAGATGAGACGACTAGGGCGGACGACGATGACCAGCAGCACTGACGACCGCAACGACGGGCAGCCGACGATGTCCCAACCGGTGGTCTCCATCAGCGGCACCGACGGGACGCAGCTCGACATGCCCCTGATCGGGCTGGGGACCTGGGAGTCGAGCGGCGGCCAGGCCTACCGAGCCGTCCGCGACGCCCTCGACATCGGCTACCGGCACGTGGACACCGCCACCTACTACGCCAACGAGGACCAGGTCGGCGCTGCCGTCCGTGACAGCGGCCTGGCACGGGAGGACGTCTTCGTCACCACGAAGATGCCGCAGGGCAACGCCGGCCGGGAGCGGAAGACGCTCGAGGAGAGCCTGCGCGCGGCCGGCCTGGAGCATCTCGACCTGTGGCTCATCCACTGGCCCCCCGGCGGGCAGGCGCGTCCCGACGTCTGGGAGGAGTTCATCAAGGCGCGGACCGACGGACTCGTGCGGGCTATCGGCGTCAGCAACTACAGCATCGCCCAGATCGACGAGCTCACCGCTGCCACTGGCGTCACACCAGCGGTCAACCAGATCAAGTGGGGGCCTGGGCTCTTCGATGCGTCCCTGGTCGCGGCCCACGCGGAGCGGGGAGTGGCGCTTGAAGGATGGAGTCCCTTCAAGAGCACTGACCTCGCTGCCCTGTCGCTGACCGCGGCTGCCCGCCGGCACGGCGTCACGGTCCAGCAGGTGATCATCCGCTGGCACGTCCAGCACGGCGTCGTCGTCATCCCGAAGTCTTCGCAGCGCGAGCGGATCGCGAGCAACTTCGACATCTTCGACTTCGAGTTGAGCGCTGACGAGATGCGCGATGTCGATGCGCTCGGCAGGAGCCGCTGAGCGTCCTGGTGGAGTCCGACAGCCGGGGTGGGCTGGCGCCGCGAAGCGGTCGGGACACGGCACCCAGGGTCCTTGCCGTCGCGTCCCCCGACTACAGACCGATGTCGGCAGCCCCGGCTCTGGATCGACACCCTGTTCACAGGGGAGCCGGCTGCCTGGACGGTGACCCGCTTTCGCCCATCAGAACCTCAGGGCGAGTCGCTGGAGACGAGGCGGGAAGCCTCGCGGCTACTCCCCTTCGCTGCGGCGCTGCCCGACCTGCCAGCTGATGTGCAGTGTGGTGGTCTCACCCGGTCCGAGGTCGACCAGCGGGCCGAGCACCTCCATCTCGACGAGGTGGGCGTCGGGGTGGAGCCCGCTGAGCTCGGCGAGAGGCTCCGGGAGGGGGTGCTGCAGCCACAGTTCCACGGGGCAGCCTCCGTCGGGGTGGACCGCTGGGTCGGCCACCTCCGTGGTGAGCGACAGCCACGCACCATCAGGCCGGTCCCAACGGACCTCCCCGCTCGCCGTCGGAAAGCCCAGCTTGGCGACGGCGTCTTGAGCGGGGACGACGACGCCCCCGCGCAGGGGCTCGGTGCGGGGCCGCCCGGCGACCGCCATCAGCTCATGGACCTCCGGTTCGCCCGAGGTCGGCACCCAGAAGGTGCCGCGGGCTCCCGCGGCCGTCGGCCGTGTGTCCACCTGGACCACCTCCCACACCGCCCACCGCACGGGACGGTCGCTGCGGTTGGTGAGGCTGGCCGTCTGGTGGAAGTGCGCTGCGCCGGGGGTGAAGGTGAAGCGCCGACGGCACTGCAGTCCCGTGACGGGGTCGGTCTCGCTCGTGAGGTCCACCGCGACAGCACCGCTCGGACGCTCGTCCACCTCGAGCGCGTACGCCCCGGCATCGAGGACCGCGTCAGGCGGGCCGGCCCACTCCTCCGGCCCGGACCACCCCTGCGGCGCCGGCCACGTCTTGCCGCCGCCGACGTTGACCCAGCTGCCCATGGTGCCGTCGGGCTCAGGCCAGGAGGCGTGCGGGCGCACCGGGGCCAGGTCCCCGCCCAGCCACGTCGGATTGCGCCAGACCACCTCGACACCACCGACCCGCAGCGAGATGAGCCGGCCACCGACCTGCGGCAGGAACGCCACCTGGAGCGGTCCGGTGTCGACGTGCAGCACCTCGAGGTCGTCGAGGAGCTGGCGCTCCAGCCGGCAGACGGCGTCCTGGTGACCGCTGGTCACGAGACCTCGGGAACGATGACGACCTTGCCGGCCGCCCCCGAAGCCGCCAGGCGGTAGGCCTCGTCGGCCTGGTCCAACCCGAACCGGTGGCTGACCACCACCTCCGGGTGCACGCCGCTGCGGGCGAGCAGAAGGCTGAGGTCCTCCATGCCCTGCAGGGACGTCACCCAGGAGGCGTGGACAGTCACGTGCTTGTGCAACAGCGTGTCGGAGACCTCCGTCTCCAGGCGGCCCCCTTCGCCGAGCAGCGAGACCCGCCCCCACTCGGCCACGCCCTCGAGCGCCACCGAGCGGCCCGGAGCGCTGCCCGAGGCGTCGACGGCCACCGAGCACCCCTGACCGCCGGTCAGCGCGAGCACGTTCTCGACCGCGGAGCCGTCCGCGAGGACGACGTCGTCGACCAGGCCCGTGCCCTCTACGAAAGCGATGCGCTCCGGAGTCCGCTCCACGCCGATGACGCGGCGCACGCCGAGGCAGCGCGCGATCATGGCGGCCGCCAGGCCCACCGGGCCCAGTCCCACCACCAGGAGCTCGTCAGCGCCGCCGATGCCGGTGCGCAGCATCCCCTCGTAGGCGGTGCCGAAGCCGCAGGCGATGAGGCTCCCATCGACCAGCGACAGCTCGTCGGGCAGCGGGATGCAGGTGGACTCCTCAGCGAGCAGGTATGGCGCGTGCCCGCCGTCGCGCTGCCAGCCGTACGACTCGCGGCGCTGCTCGTCGCTGCAGCTGATGAAGTAGCCCGCCCGGCAGTTGCGGCACACCCCGCACCCGACGATGTGGTAGACGATCACGCGGTCGCCCTCGGCCACGCGGGTGACGCCCTCGCCGACGGCGAGGACGGTGCCGCTGGGCTCGTGACCTGCGATGACGCCGTGGTAGGCCGGCGCTCCGTCGAGGCCCTTGTGGCTCTTGTACCCGCGGTAGATGTAGCCGATGTCGCTACCGCAGATGCCGGAGGCGCCCACGCGCAGCAGCACCTGGCCGGGCCTCGGCCGGGGCACCGGGTGTGGGCGCAGCTGCGCGGTGGAGTCTCCGGGGAGCAAGACGCCCTGCATGGTGCTGGTCGTGCCCGTCTCAGTCTTCGTCTGGGCGCTCATCTCAGTCCTCCTCGACCGATGACGGGGTGGCGGTCAGAGCAAGCAGGTCCTGCGCGCCCTGGTGGTTGGGGTCGGCGTCCAGGATGCGCAGCGCGCGCCGGGCCGCCTGGTCGCGGTGGCCTCGTGCTGCGGCAGCCTGCGCCCGCAGCAGGTCCACCGACTGCTGACGCCGACGGCCGAGGTCGTCGCCGAAGAGCAGCAGCGTCGGCAGCGACGTGGCGAAGTAGTCGACGACGGCAGGGGTGCGCTGCAGCTCATCGGCGTAGGCCTCCAAGCCGGCCAGCAGCTCCTCAGCGCGCTCCGGGTGACCCAGACGGCGCCACGCCTGCGCCGACCACCAGGTCTTGTCGCTGTAGGGCTGGGGCGCCATCGCCTGGAAGTCGCCGCGGGCCTCGGCAGCGGTGCGCCACGCGGCGGCCGCCTGCTCCGGCTGCCCCTGCGCCGCGAGGGCGTCACCGAGCGCCAGGTGCAGCTCGGAGCGGTTGGCGAGCAGGTGCGGGCCCTCACCCAGGTGGCGCGGCGGCTCCAGGGCCGCCTCCAGCATCTGCTGCGCCTCCTGCGGGCGGCCCTCAGCGAGTGCCGTGCGCGCGAGGTGCAGGTGCGTGCGCTCCCAGGTGCCGAGCACCTGGCCCTCGCCGCCCTCCCAGGGCTGGAAGTGGCGGGCCAGCAGCGATTCGCGGGCCTCTGTGGTGCGCCCGACGGCCAGCAGCAGGTCGGCGTGCTCCAGGCTCAGGTCGTCGCGTTCGGCCACGAGGTCGAGGCGGTCCTCCAGCGCCTTGAGGCGCTGCGCCGGCGGGTGGTCTGTGCGCTTGGCGAGCTGGTCGGCCTCGTAGCGCAGGCGCGCGTCGTCCGGAGCCGCGGCCACGGCACGCTCGAAGCACCCCACTGCTAGGTCGGCGTCGTGCTGGACGTTGTGGGCGGCCACCCCGAGGTTGCGCCAGCAGACGGCGTCACCGGGGTCTCCCTCCACAGCGCGCCGCCACAGGGCGATGGCGTCGTCGTAGCGGCGCCGGTCGTAGGACCAGTGCCCGAGCAGCGCGGCGGCGCGGGGGTCCGCGGGCTCGGCCTCCAGCGCCAGGCGCAGCACGGCGGCATCGTCGAGGGTGTGCGGAAAGCAGTAGGTCGGGTCGGCGGCTCGGGCGTCGGCGCGCGCCGCCGCGGCGTCGTCGTGGCGACCGAGGCGGGTGAGGACGTCGGCCCGGTAGTAGTGCGCCAGCGGCTCCACCCCTCGCCAGCGCTCGTGGTGGCTGCGCTCGACCGCGGCGTCGACCAGCTGCAGGGCGTCGTCGAGGAGTCCGCTGCCGGTGCACTCGACCACGAGGTCCAGGCAGGTGCGGGCGTCGCAGTGCAGTGGCTGCCCATCGAGGTGGCGCGCCCACCAGTCGAGCGGGTCCAACTCCAGCGTGCTGGCCAGCAGCTGCTGGGCCCGCTGGTCCTGGCCGAGGCGCCGCAGCAGCGCCACCTGGAGGTCGCGCGCAGCGAGGTGCCCACCCTCCTTGGCCAGTGCCTGGTCGAGCAGGACCACCGCGGGCTCGTACTTCTGTCGGCGCGCCAGCGACCTCGCCATCGCCACCGCAGCCGGGGCGGCCCAGGCGGCGTTCCAGGCGGACTTGGCGAAGGCGTCGTAGGCCTCCGTCTCCCTCCCCTGGCGCACCAGCACCAGCCCGAGGCGGTACAGCGGCTCACCGTCGTAGGGGTTCGGGTTGCGCGCCACGAGGCGGGTGAGCGCGGTCCTCAGCAGCTCCTCGGCCTGCTCGAGCTCACCACGCTCGTAGGCGCGAGTGGCGAGCGCAGTCGCCGAGCGGGAGTCACCGGGGTCGCGCCGCAGCGCCTCGCGCCAGTAGGGCTCGGGCGAGCGGGTTGCGTGGCGGTACTGGGCCAGGTGCAGGCCGGTCAGGTAGAGCTCCTCCACGGTGTCCACGTCCTCCGGCGACGGGGGCTCGGTGGCCGGTTCCACCGGCTCCTGTGCTCCGGCCGCCGAGGACGGGTCCAGGCGCAGCAGCTCACGGTCGCCCTCCAGCACCCGTAGGACGAGCTGGTCCGCATCGGCCCCGGCGGGCAAGGACACCGAGCCCTCGAACGGGCGGTCGGGTGCTAGGTCGGCGTCCTCCTCCCAGAGCTCCTCGCCGGAGCTGCGCTCGAGCCGCAGCCGCAAGCCCGGGCGGGTGCTGGTCACCGCCACGCCGAAGCGAGCTACAGGGGTACCGCCCTGGTCAGCGCCCTCGACGACGAGCGAGACGGCCGCCTCCGGCGTCGCCTGGTGCACCACGCCGACCTTCTGCACCGGGTACCAGTACTGCGTGAAGGTCTTGGTCTCGCCAGGCGCGAGGAAGGAGAAGTCCGGCTGGTTGTCGGTGTAGACACCAGCCATCAGCTCCACGTAGGGGCCGTCGCCGTCGGTCAGCTGCTCGTCCCACGCCCAGCCGAAGGGCGCGTTGCCCCACGTCCACTGCTTCTTGCCCGGAGAGACGTGGTGATCGGCCCAGTGGACGAAGCCCGCCTGCGCCGCGTGGTCGTAGCCGCCGAAGAAGTCGCCGCGGCTGCCGACCACCATGTACGAGGTGGGCACAGGGATGTTGCGGTACCAGTCCAGCCGGTCCGCGTCCGGCGCGTCCTGGCTGACCCGGGAGGGGTAGTCGATGCCGTAGTAGGGCGTAGTCGCGCGGGGGAAGCCGGTCGTGGCGCGCTTGGCGTGGTCGGCGACCACCGACACGTCCGGCGGGAAGAACGACTGGAAGTCGTCGTGGACGCGGGCGGCGACATTGGCCCACCACAGGAACGTCCTGGTGTCCTCGGTGCGGTTGTGCAGGCGCACGTCGACCTGGACGACAGCGCGGTCGGGGTGCACCGTCACGCCGTGCATGCCCTTCATGCGGTGGAAGGGCTCGTGGTCAGAGCACCACACCGTCACGGAGCCGTCCTCGCGCTCCTCCACCTCGACGTCGACGGGCATGAAGGTGCCCGGACGGTGGTGCTGGGGCCAGTTGAACTCCACCCCGCCAGAGATCCAGGGGCCTGCGAGGCCGACGAGGGCGGGCTTGATGACGTTGTTGCGGTAGAAGAAGTCGTAGCCGCTGGCCTTGTCGTACCCGATGTGGATGCGCCCGCCGAGCTCGGGGAGCACCACGAGCCGGATCCACTCGTTCTCGATGTGGATCGCGTCCCAGGGGCGGGAGCGCTTCTCCGAGCTGATGCGGTCGTGGAAGGGGAGCGGGTACACCCTCCCGGAGGAGCCCTGGTAGACCCGCGACTCCAGGAACATGGGGTACCGGTCGGGGTCCAGGGGTTCGTAGGTGTCGATCTCGAGCGGCTCTCGCCACACCGCCACCGCCCGGTCGCGCAGGTGGTCAGGGACAGGGGGCAGCACCAGCTGCGAGGGGTCACCAGTCGTCGTCGACATGACGATGACGCTAGGAACAGCGCCGCCTGTGCGACATGGGCGCATCGACTGGTGACCTGGATGAATCATCGGTTCTAGTATTTTCGACGTGACACTGGAGTCGGGCTTCCCCGGCGAGCGCATCAGCGTCCTCCCCCGGCCTCGGCTGCGGGCGGCCAAGACCGACCCCCTCACGGCCCAGCTACTGGTGAGCGACGCCGGCTACTTCCCGCGGGCCGCCTCACACCTGCGCGTACGACCGCGAGGCAGCGAGCAGGCCATCATCATCGTCTGCACCTCAGGCACCGGGTGGTGCGAGCTGCCTGGAGGAGAGGTGGTGCTGCAACCGGGCCACGCCCTGGTCCTGCCCGCGGGGACACCACACCGATACGGCGCCGACACGCATGACCCCTGGACGGTCTGGTGGTTGCACCTGACAGGCACCGCCGTGCCAGACCTGCTGTCTGCTGCGGACGTGGGTGCCGACGGCGCGGTGCTGGTCGTCAGCGACGTCAGTCGCGCTGTCGCCCTCGTCAACGAGGCCCTGAGCGCCCTGGAGCGCGACGACTCCCCCTCGAGCCTCCAGCTCGCCTCAGGTGCGGCGTGGCACCTCCTCGCTCGACTCGCCGCCGGGCGGCACGCGCGGGCCGCTGGACGGGTGGACCCGGTCCAGGTGGCGATCGCGCACCTGCAGGACGCCTACGCGAGCGACGAGAGCGTCAGCCGCATGGCCGCACGGGTGGGCCTGTCGGTCTCACACTTCTCCACCCTCTTCCGCAAGGCCGCGGGATGCGGCCCTAGGGAGTACCAGACCCGCCTGAGGATGAACCGCAGCCGCGAGCTCCTCGACACCACTGACCTGTCCGTGGCAGCAGTGGCACGAGCTGTGGGCTACGAGGACCCGTTCTACTTCTCGCGCCAGTTCCGCAAGGTGCACGGCACCACCGCCTCCGAGTACCGCGACCGAGCCAAGGGCTGAGGGTCGGCGATTCGTCCAGGCAGACCGGTGGATCGGCCATTCAGGGCGGTAGTGGGCCGCTCGTAATCTCCTGGTGTGCCGGTGCAGACCGGAGCCGCCGTCAGCGGACTTCTGCGCCGACGTTGCATCGGGCCGACGACGTCGCGGCCACGCAGCTCCACCCACACGACCAACGGAGGTCTCCTGTGCTGTCTGCAAGAAGCCGCTTCGCCGCGGCTGCGGTCTCCCTCGCGGCCCTCGTGCCAGTCCTGGCCGCCTGCGGAGGTGGCGACGCCGGAGCCTCCGGCGCCGCCTCCAGCGGAGGCGATCTGCGCCTCGGTGTCATCTACCTCGACACCCAGGGCTTCTACGGCGGTGTCAAGAAGGGCATCGACGACGGAGCGAAGGAGCAGGGCCGCACCGTCTCCATCGTGGAGACCAACGCCCAGGACGACGCCAGCAAGGAGTCGACCTTCATGAACAACCTCGTGGCACAGCAGGTCGACGCGATCCTGCTGTCGGCCGCGTCGGGCACTGCTTCCGTGCCCGCGATCAAGGCCGCGTCAAACGCCGGCATCCCTGTGGTCTGCTACAACACCTGCATCGCGGACCCCGACCTGTCCAAGTACGTCTCCGCCTACGCGCTCGGTGACCCGGTGGAGTTCGGGTACAAGCTGGGCAGCGCCGCCGCCGACTACTTCGTGAAGGCCGGGATCACCGCCCCCAAGATCGGCGTGGTGAACTGCGAGTTCGTCGAGGTCTGCGTCCAGCGCCGCGAGGGTTTCGAGAAGGCGCTCAAGGAGAAGGTGCCCGGCTACAGCATCGTCGCCAACCAGAAGGGCGGCGACGCCTCGGCGTCCCTGACCGCGGCCCAGAACATCCTCACCGCCCAGCCCGACGTCGACGCCTTCTTCGGCGAGTACGGGGACGCCACCATCGGCGCCGTCAAGGCCGTCCAGAACGCCGGCATGACCGGCAAGACGGTGGTCTTCGGCGGAGACATGACCACAGACATCGCCAATGCGCTGAAGGACAACAGCGTCCTCAAGGCTCAGGTCGACATCAGCGGCCAGACGATGGGCAAGACCGCCGTCGACGCCGCCATCAAGGCCATCGGCAGCGGCGCGGAGCCGGCCGGCACGGTCGTGCCGGTGGCCGTCGACATCTACCCGGACGCCGCCTCCGCGGAGCAGTGGCTGACCACCCACGCCGACGGCATCCCGTGATCGGCGCCGGTGAGCCGATCGCCGTCCTGGAGGGGGTCAGCAAGCGCTACTCCGGCGTGCAGGCCCTCTCCGGGGTCGACCTGCAGATCCGCCGTGGCGAGGTCCGGGCGCTGCTCGGCAAGAACGGCGCCGGCAAGTCGACGGTGATCCGCATGCTCGCCGGCGCCGAAGCGCCCGACACCGGCACCGTCACCCTGTCCGGCACGGTGCTGGAGCGGGCGACCGTGCAGGGAGCCCACGCGCTGGGCGTGCGGACGGTCTTCCAGGAGCTCACGGTCATCCCCGACATGACGGTGGCGGAGAACCTCTTCATGGGTTCCTGGCCCCACGGGCGCGCCGGCATCGACCGCCGGCGGATGCTCGCCGGCGCCGAGGAGGCGCTGCACCGCATCGGCGTGGACCTCGACCCTCGGCGCCCGGTCGGCCAGCTCAGCATCGCCGACCAGCAGATGGTGGAGATCGCGCGGGCCGTCGCCGATGACCCGGGGCTGCTCATCCTCGACGAGCCGACCAGCTCCCTGGCCGCCGCGGAGGTCGAGAGGGTCCTCGCCACCGTCCAGACGATCCGCGCGGCAGGCGTGGCGGTGGTCTACGTCAGCCACCGCGTCTCCGAGATCCGCCGGGTCGCCGACACGGCGACGGTCATGCGCGACGGGCGGGTCATCGACACCGTCGACCTCGCCGGCACCTCCAACGCCGACGTCGTGCAGATGATGCTCGGGGAGGCGCAGGCCAGCACCTTCCCGGTGCAGGCCTCTACGTCCGCGGGCCGGGTGCTGGTGAGCGTGCGCGACCTGGCCGTCGAGCCGAAGGTCCACGACGTGTCCTTCGACGTGCGCGAGGGCGAGGTCCTCGGCCTCGCGGGGGTCCTGGGCTCGGGCCGCACCGAGCTGCTGCAGGTCATCGCCGGCCTCCGCAAGCCCGACGCCGGCCGCGTTGAGGTCGACGGCGTCCGGGTGGACGGGCGCGGGCTGGCCGCCGCACTTCGCCTTGGGATCGGGCTGACGCCGGAGGACCGCAAGAACGACGGGATCATCCCCGACCTCGGCGTCGACGAGAACCTCGTCATCACCGATTGGAAGCCGGTGGCCGCCGGCGGCGTCATCAACGGGCGCCGTCTGGCGGCCGCTGCCCGTCGGGGCATCGACAGCATGTCGGTGAAGACCCACAGCCCGGCGACGCCCATCGGGACGCTGAGCGGCGGGAACCAGCAGAAGGTCGTGATCGGCCGCTGGCTGCACGCTGGCAGCCGCGTGCTGCTCCTGGACGAACCGACGCGCGGCGTCGATGTCCAGGCCAAGGCGCAGATCTACGCCCTGCTGCGCGACCTCGCGGCCCAGGGCCGTGCCGTGGTGTTCGTCTCCAGCGAGATGGACGAGATCAACCTGGTGTGCGACAGGGCGCTCGTCCTGGCCGGGGGGCGCATCGTCGCCGAGCACCTCGCGCCGCACATCGAGACGGACAAGCTGCTGCTCGCGGCCATCGCCGAGCAGGACCGAGAGGAAGTGCGATGAGCACCGTCAGCACCGCCCCGACCGGGGCCCCCGAGGCGCCCGCGCAGCGGCGCGGCCGGCTCGCCCTGACCACCCAGCAGCTGAACGAGGCCGGGCTCGCGGTCGCCCTCGTGGTGCTCGTGGTGGCGCTGTCGGTGGCGAACCCGCGCTTCGCCAGCGAGGCCAACCTCTGGGCGATCCTGGGAGACGCAGCCCTCGTGGGCATCGTCGCCTGGGCGGGCACGCTCGTCGTCGTCGCCGGGGAGATCGACCTCAGCGTGGGGCCTGCCGTCGCCTTCTGGAGCGTGATCCTCGCCAAGCTCGACACGTCCTGGGGGTGGGGGCTCGTGCCGGCGATCCTCGCCACCCTGGTCGGCGGGGCGCTGGTGGGAGCAGGTGCCGGCTGGCTGCGCGGGCGCTACGGGGTGCCGTCCTTCATCGTCACGCTGGGGCTCTGGAGCGCCATGCGCGGTGCTGCGCAGTTCATGACCAACGCACTGCCGGTCCCCGTCGGCGACAGCTCGCTGCTGGACCTCCTGGGCGGCCGGGTCGGCCCCGTGCCCACCGCGGCAATCCTCATGTTCGTGCTCTTCGCCGTCTTCGCCTTCGTGGCGCGGCGGACCACCTTCGGCAGGTCCGTCTTCGCCGTCGGCGGCAACGCCCGGGCGGCCATGCTCACCGGAGTCCGCGTGCTGCGCGTCCGCGTGGTGATCTTCGCTCTCAGCGGCGTCATGGCGGCCCTGCTGGGCATCGTCTTCGCCGCGCGCTTGGCATCGGGAAACAGCGGCGCGGCGCAGGGCCTGGAGTTCTCGGTCATCGCGGCCATCGTGATCGGCGGCACCTCCCTGTCCGGCGGTCGTGGCTCGATGCTGGGCACGCTGCTGGGGGTCCTGTTCATCACGGTCATCGGCAACGGCCTGGTGATCCTCGGTGTGAACTCCTACTTCCAGGACGTCGTGCGCGGCGGCCTCATCGTCCTGGCGGTGCTGGTCAATGTGCTGCTGACGCGGCGCACCTCGGGTACCACCTGACGTCGCCCCTCCCGCGCCGGGCGTCGGCTGCACTGAGGGGCCCCCACCCCGGCGCAGCCGACGTCCTGCTCGTCCGCTGATCAAAGCACTGCCAAGGACTGACTCACCCGGTTCCTGTGCTGTGGTGTGGGTGCGCCCGTTGGACATGCTCCGCACGCCGCGAAGCCGCCTGATCGCTACGCCGATCGCCGATGCAGGCAGTCACAGATGGGATCGCTGCATGGTCAGCGTCTCGCTGCCCATGGTTCTACGCGGTCAGCCGGTGCTGGGGTGATCGAGTCACCTGGGCACGTCGCTGCCTCGGTCAGAGAATGTGGCAGTGATCGCTGCCCTCCCCCTCCCCGCCACGTTGCCCACCAAGACAGAGGGCGTCCTCCTGCGACGAGCCGTCGTAGAAGACCTCAGCACCCTCATGTCGCTGCTCTCGGATGACCCAATCAGCGCTAGCCGCGTAGACCGAGCGGTCGACACCGACGAGCCGGCACTTCGAGCGGCCCTGATCGAAGTGATCGATGACCCTGCCAACGACCTGCTCGTCGTGATCGCGGCCTCGGGTGAAGCGGTGGGCACGATGCAGCTGACCCGGATCCCCGGAATGGCGCGACGGGGATCTGCACGTCTGCTGATCGAGGCGGTCCGGGTGCGCAGCACTCAGCGCTCCAACGGAATCGGCAGCGCCATGATGCGGTGGGTCACCGACTCCGCCGCCCCCGCAGTCGGCGCCTCGCTAGTACAGCTGACATCGGACAAGGCTCGGACCGACGCGCACCGCTTCTACGAGCGACTCGGCTTCGTCGGCTCGCACCTCGGGTTCAAGCTCGCCGTCCCCGTGTCATGATCCTTCTTTGCATCTCACCCCGCTCTCGGGGGACGTGTTGGTATCGCGATGGACCATTGCTATCCGGGCAGCGGGTGCAGCGCCGGTAGCGCCGCACCCGGTAAGTTTGGGGCCGGTCAGTCACTCACAGCGTCGGGCGTGCCAGTTAGTGTCGATCCGTGCTGACGCGCGGAACGGGGTTGACGTCGATCGGTCGACTGTCGTGAGCCAGAGCGAACGTCGCGCGGCCATCCTGGAGTTCCTGCGCGCCCGCGAGAGTGCGAGCGTGGCCGAGCTGGGCGCTCAGCTGTCCGTGACGGAGATGACCATCCGTCGGGACCTGGAAGCGCTGGAGGGCGAAGGGGTCCTCAAGCGCTTCCATGGCGGCGCAAAGATCACAGCCGGCAGCAGCTACGAGCCGCCCTTGGCCGTTCGTCAGGCGCAGAACGCCGACCAGAAGCGAGCCATCGCCAACGAGGTCGCCAACTCCCTCGACGACGGAAGCACCGTGGTCATCGACGGTGGGTCCACCGGCATCGCGGTCGCGGAGGCTCTCGTCACGCGGCGCCTGACCGTCTGCCCGCTCTCGCTGCGCGTGGCCTGGGTCTTCGCCAGGTCCACCTCGGTACAGCTGCTCCTGCCCCCGGGGGCGGTGCGCTCGGGAGAGCTGAGCATCAGTGGGGCCGACACCGTCGCCCACCTGATGGGTCTGCACTTCGACCGCTTCGTCATGACCGCTAGCGCGTTCTCGGCTGCTGACGGCTTTACCGAGTGGAACGTCGAGGACGCGGCCGTGAAGCGAGCCGCGATGCGCAACGCCGCGGTGACCCTTGCCGCAGTCGACTCCAGCAAGTACGGGCGCACGGCCTTCGCGCAGATCTGTGCAGCCGACGGCCCTGACGTGGTCGTGGTCGACGACGGGCTGGCACCCGATGCCGTCAGCTCGCTGCGATCGGCCGCTCGTCGGATCGCCTTGGCCTCCTGACCCCTGGAGCTGGATGCGCCCCGCCAGTGAGGGAGGGGGCATCACCCGGCCTCGCCGGGCGGTCGCCTGCCCGCGGCGGCGACATGCACTTGTCACCTGAGCGAAACATGCATACGCACATCCGTCACCAAGATGAACATTGCTCTTGTTCATACGCACACTGCCGGGCTACCTTGTGGTTGGCAGTGACGCCCTCGCAGACGGAGAACCCCATGGCGACCAGTGACGCGCGACCAGTTCTGACCCCAGGCGGCACAGCGCCGGCCACGCCCACCTCACCGTCGGGACTGGCCACCGGCACCATCGGCCTCGGCGGCGCACTCATGCAGGCGATCGCCCAGATCTCGCCCACGCTGGGCATCTTCTACACGATCGCCTTCACCACGTCCCAGGCCGGACCCTCGGCCCCGCTGGCCTACCTGGCGGCGTTCCTGGTCTGCCTGCTGCTGGCCGCGCCGATGGCGGGCTTGGCCCGCCACCTCCCCTCAGCAGGCGGTCTGTACACCTACGTCTCAGCCGGGATCGGCCCCCGAGCGGGCTTCATGACGGGGTGGCTCTACGGCGTGTCGGTCTCCATCGTCCCGGCGGCCCTGGCGGCCTTCACCGGCGCGGTGCTCCAGGACGAGCTGTCCAGCGCCTACGGCGTCTCCGTCCCGTGGTGGGTCTACGCAGCCGTCATCCTGGCCGTCTGCTTCCTGTGCGCCTACCGAGGCATCGGCATCTCCATCAAGTTCCTCGTCGTCATGACCTGCTTCGAGATGGCCGTCGGCCTCGGCCTGGCCCTGACCGGCCTGTTCTCCCCGGGCCCGGGCGGCGTCAACGTCGACGGCTTCAACCCCGCCAACATCTCCAGCTCCTCTGGCTTCTTCCTCGCCGTGGTGCTCTCGATCTTCGCCTTCACCGGCTTTGAGAGCGCCGCAGCCGTGGGCGAGGAGTCTCGCGACCCCCGACGCATCATCCCCCGCGCGATCACGGGCTCGCTGGTCCTCATCGGCCTGTTCTACGTCGTCACCGCCTGGGGCCTGCAGGTCGGCTGGGGCACCAGCGACCTGCCCGCCCTGGCTGCCTCACCGACCGCACCGGCGTTCGTCCTGGCCGACCGCCTGTGGAACGGCGCCTCCCTAGTCGTGCTCATCGCGCTGGTCAACTCCGGCCTCGGCGTCTGCATCGCCTGCACCACCAGTGCCACGCGCACCCTGTACGGCATCGCCCGCACCGGAGCCCTGCCGCAGGCCCTGGTCAAGGTCCACCCCCGGCTTCGGACCCCGGTCACCGCCGTCGTCCTGCAGTCCGCGGTGGCCCTGGTGGTCTGCGTGGGACTGGGCGGCGTGCTGGGTCCGTACAACCTGTTCAACATGCTCGGGACGACGGGGACGTTCGTCTACATCCCGATCTTCGTGCTGATGAACGTCGCCGCCTTCCGCTTCTTCCGCAGCCGCTTCCCCCAGGAGTTCAGCATCTGGGCCCACGTGGTCGCCCCCGTCGTCTCCACGGTCGCGCTGCTGACCATCGGCTACTTCAGCCTCAGCCCGCTACCCGCCTTCCCGGTGCTGCTGGCTCCCTTCATCGCAGCGCTCTACGCACTGACCGGGGTCGCCGTCCTCTTCCTGCGCAACCTGCGCCCCGGCAAGAGGGCCTGGATGACGAGGGCCGGTGAGCTGCCCGACGTCGAGTGATGTGACCCGCGGCCGCTGAGCCCCTCCAGCTCAGCGGCCGCCCACCACCGCCACTCACCCAATGCCTAGCGAACGGCTGGACGATGACCCACACTCCTGGCGCCGACAAGCACACGACGCCCTACACCTCACCGGCGACCGCGCCCACCGAGCACTCCTCCCACCCTCAGCCCCCTATCAGCGAGCGCACGCAGGCGCTGCCCGCGCCGGCGCTGCCGGACGCCGTCGACACCCTCGTCATCGGAGGCGGCACCGGAGGCGCCACCCTGACTGCGGTCCTGAGCGCCCTGAGCGAGCAGACGGTGCTCCTGGTCGAGGCCGGACCGGACTACGGACCCGCTCAGGACGGGAACTGGCCCGCGGACGTCCTGGACGCACGCTCCATCCCCCTGTCCCACGACTACGCCATCGCCCAGCCGGCCACCTCCGGCAAGGGGATTCTGGACCTGCCCCGCGCACGCGTCCTCGGAGGCTGTTCCTCCCACAACGGCTGCACCGCCTCCATCGGAGCCGCGCAGGACTACGACGAGTGGGCCGCGCTCGGCAACCCGGGCTGGGATGCGCACTCGGTGCTACCGCTGCTGGAGTGGGTCCGGGACCGGTTCCGGGTGCGGCGCTACTCCGTGGACGAGCTCACCGAACCCCAGCGCGCCTTCGTCGCGGCCGGAACCGCCGTCGGCCTGCCCTTCGCCGACGACCTGGACGACATCGGCGCCGCCGAAGGCATCGGCCCGATGCCGGTGAACATCGTCGACGGCTACCGCTACAACGCCGCCTTCGCCTTCCTGGACGCCGTGCGCGACCACGCCAACCTCACCATCGCCGGCTCCACCGCCCTGGAGCGCATCGAGGTCCAGGACGGGCGGGCCACCGGGGCCTGGCTGATGCAAGGCGAGGACCGCCACTACGTCCGCGCCGAGCGGATCGTGCTCGCTGCGGGCGCCTATCACTCCCCGGCACTGCTGCTGCGTTCTGGCATCGGCCCGGCGGAGGAGCTGGAAGGGCTCGGGGTCGACGTGGTCGCCCACGCCCCCGGTGTGGGCAAGCACCTGCTGGACCACTCCTGCGTGCAGCTGGACTTCCACGGGCGCTCGGGCCTGGTCGAGGACCTCGCCGCGCTGAGCTGGAACCCTGATGAGCAGACCGTGGGCCGCCAGCGTTCCAGCCGCTGCGACGAGGGCCCCTACGACCTGCACGTCTTCATGGTCGCCGGCGCCAACAGCGGCCACCCGGGTCTGCCGCCCATCACCCTGTACGGCGGAGCGATGAGGGCCCGCTCGGAGGGCACCGTCACCCTGCCCGCCGACCTGGACGCCAGCCGGCCCGTGGTCCACCACCGCTACGGCACCGACCCCGAGGGCTATGACCGTCAGGTCCTCAGCGAAGCCCTCGACCTGTTGCGGTCCATGACCGCCGTGCCCGAACTGGCGGCAGTGCTGGGCGAGCCCGCGCCGCGCGAGCACGACCCGCTGGACAACATCGTCAACTACTGCCACCCCGCCGGCAGCTGCAAGATGGGCCCCGCCAGCGATCCCATGGCGGTGGTCGATGCCCGCGGCGCGGTCCACGCTGTCGAAGGCCTGTTCGTCGCGGACGCCTCGATCATGCCCGCCATCACCCGCGGCAACATCAACCTGCCCACGGCCATGATCGGGGCGAAGGTCGCCCTCGGTCTGCTCGGGCGCAGCCCCGCCGACATCATCGCGGCGCTCCCCCTCACCGAACCCGCCACCGCCTCGATCCTGGAGACCAGCAAGTGATCACCACCACCCCCTTCGAGCAGGACGTCCTCGCCCAGCCCGAGGCCCTGCGCGCGCTGGCCTCCCAGCCGGTCCCCACCGAGCTCTCGACGCTGGCGCGCAAGCCCTGGCAGCGCATCGTCCTGACCGGCATGGGCAGCTCTCACTTCGCCTCGGTCCCCACCTGGCGCTCGCTGGCTGCCCGGGGACGGGCCGTGTGGGCGGTGGACACCGGACAGCTCCTGGACACCCCCGAGCTGATCACTTCCGACACCCTGGTCATCGCGACCTCGCAGTCCGGCGCCAGCGGCGAGGTCGTCGAACTGATCAGCCGCATGCAGGATGGTCACGCCCGTGCTGGGGGACTCATCGGCATCACCGCTGACCCCGACAGCCCCCTGGCGCAAGCCGCCCACGGCGTGGGGCTGCTGCACTGCGGTCCGGAGGCCACCGTCAGCACCAAGAGCTACCTGAACACCTTGGTCGTGCACGCCCAGCTGACCGCAGCGTTGGTCGGTGAGGACATCGCGGCCGTGGGCGAGGACGCGGTCCGCATCGCCGACACCGTGGAAGACCTCATCCAGGTGGGGGTCTCCACGGCACTGGCCAAGGGCGCGCTGTCGCACGACCGGCCGCGCCTGGCCGCTGTCGGCTGGGAGGACGCAGCCGCCACCTCCCAGTTCGCCGGTCTCATCACCAAGGAGTCGACCAAGCTCGCCATCGAAGGCTTCGTCGGGGGGCAGTTCCGCCACGGTCCGCTGGAGCTTGCCGGCCCCGGCCTGACCGTCTACCTCTACGGCGCCCACTCCATCGAGAGTGATGGTCCCCTGGCTACCCTCGCGCGCGACGTGCTGGCCACTGGAGCCTCGGTGAACCTCATCGGCGACCTGCAGGTCGCGGGGGCGGAGACCATCGCCGCGCCGAGCCGCACCAGCCTGGAGGGACTGGCAACGGGAGCCGTCATCGCTCAGCTGCTCGCCGTCGACCTCGCTCGGGAGAACGGCGTGGTGCCGGGGGCCTTCGCCTTCGGCAGCAAGATCACCACGTCACTGTGATGACCGGTCCGCTCCTGCCTCCCACCACGGGGGTCCCCGTCGTCGGGATCGACATCGGAGGCACGGCGTCCCGGACGGTCGTGGTGCGGGGCGATGAGGTCGTCGCCTCGCACATCGACTCCACCCCGGCCTCGCCCTCGCTCGCGCTGGACGCTGTGGCTGGCTGGGTGGAGCACGTCGTCGAGCGAGCGGGGCTCGAGCTCGGTGAGCTGGGGGCGATCGGCATCGGAGCCAGCGGGCCGGTCGATGCCGGCGGCGTCATCCGCAACCCCGACACCCTTCCCGGGCTGACCGGTCTCGACGTGGTCGGCTCGCTCACCAACACCTTCGGGGTACCCGTCGTCATCGACAACGACGCGGCCGCCGCAGCCATCGGTGAGCACTGGAAGGGCGCCGGACGCGGAGCATCAGCCCTGCTCGTGCTCACGTTGGGCACCGGTGTCGGCGTAGCGGTCGTACGACAGGGACGTCCCTTCCGCGGCGGGGACGGGCTACACCCCGAAGCAGGCCACCTCACCGTTCCCGGTGCACCCGCCCTGTGCTACTGCGGCCGGCAGACCTGCCTGGAGCAGACCGCTTCCCGCGCCTCCCTGCAGAACCTGGCCGAGCAGGCTCGCGGTTCGACCGATCTCCGCGAACTCAACGCCGCAGCCACCGAAGGTGAGGCGGTGGCCCTGGAGGTGTTGACCGAGTACGGCCGACGAGTCGGTGATGGTCTTGTGGAGCTGTCGACCCAGCACCGGCCCGACGTGGTGGTGCTGGCTGGGAGTGCAGCGCAGTGCTTCGCGCACTTCGGGGCTGCTCTGCAAGGGCAGCTGGCAGCCATGACGTCCGCGGACGCGCCTGATGTCAGGGTCACCTCGCTGGGAGACCTCGCAGGAGCCATCGGCGCTGCACGACTCGCTGCCCCCGCAGGATCACTGGCCTGCGCCTGACAGAGGCGCGATCGTCGCGAGCTGGGTCGCCGTCTCGCCCTCGGGGCGGACGGCGACCTAGACGGCGCAGGGTCATTGCCGCAGCGACTCGACCTGCAGGTTGCTCAGCCCGTCATCGGTGGTCTCGTGGCGCTGCTCAGACAAGGCCACCACTGCGCGGAGCTCCTCCTCAGGGTGCTCGCGCACCATCGCCTCCACGCCCTGGCGCAGCAGGGAGAAGAAGCGCAATGCCTGCTCTTGCACGTGCTGCGGCATCCAACCCCGTGCGGCGCCGCCGCCAAGCACCTGCTCAGCAGCGCCCGGCACGAGCGGGCCCTGCCCACCTACAACCGGCTGCAGACGACCGCTACGCATCCGTGCGAGCCCGTGCCGGGAGCGAGACAGCCGCCCGGTCGCGACGTGCCTGCGGTCAGCGTCTCGCTGTCGACCGCCGACCGCACGCCCTCGGCGCATGTCGCCCTGACGGTCGGCAGGGGTCGCTTTCCGTCGCAGAAGGGGTCCTTGAGCGGGCACCCCGCGCTGGCTCCCGCGGCGCGGCAAGATCAGCGCTGTGCGCTGAGGTACGACGGAAGGGTGAGCGGGTGGTGCGCTTCAGCGTGCGGCACGCGCAGCGGTGTTCCCGTCCGGCGCCGGCCCAGCCACGGGCGTCTGGTCGATGAGGGTCTCGTCGCGGGTTCCCTCAGCGTTCTCGTCGTTCGCGGAGGCGGCGCTGATGACGTCGCAGTCCTGGCGCAGGGTGATGCCACGGCGGTTCAGCCAGCCGTCACCCCAGTCGCTGAGCTGCCTGAGCAGCGGGGTCAGGGTGACGGCTTCGTCGGTCAGGGAGTACTCCACCTTGGGAGGCACCACGGGGTAGACGGTGCGCAGGACCAGACCGTCTTCTTCGAGCTCACGCAGGTCATCGGCAGAAGGTGCTCGGCGGCCAACGGGCGAAGCGGGGCGCCCGGTCGCCGACCGCAGGGCGGACGGGCCAGACGTCGTCGCTCCGGTCCTCGTCACACCACGTGCTCAAGTCGCGTCTGCCCTGTTCGGCGATCCGTCTCACTCGGGTGCGTCGTACGAGACAGCGCGACACCACCGACCACGCACCTTCGACAGGTCCTGCGGGTCCCCGTCCCGACCACCTTCTCGAGCACTGGGATCGCGGAGCGGACCGCGCACCACTCCTCTGGTCATGCCTGTGAGCGTGGACGCCCGGACCGGTCAGGGCCGACGGTCGGGAAGGCGGCCGTGCCGCAAGCCCGTCATTGCCGACAGGCCTGCCGAGGACCGACGACGCTGTCGAATGCGTCGCCGGGCGACCGAAGAGGCAACCGGAGAGGCGATCGGCATCGTGCGGGCAACCGCCTCGGTGCAACAGCAGCACTCCCCCGACGAGGCACCCTCGCCGCCTGGTCCCACGCGGCTGTGGGGCGCGGTCGCCTCCTCCGCCCGGTCGAAGTCGGCGTCCGGATCGCCGCGATGACTGACGACTGTCCTCGCAGGTCTCGGCCTGGTGGCCCAGTCCTGCGACAGTCCTCAGCTTCTTCCAGAACCACCGCCTTCAGCCACCACGGGCCACCACCAAGAGCGCTGGTCGACGTCCTGTCCCCAGCTCGTCAGCGACACCAGCGACAGCTTCTGACCCGATGGTCGCTGGATCGAATCCAGCCGGGGGCGCCGACCTGACCAGGACGAACGATCGTGGCGGCTGCGCGCGGGCGGCTACGGACCTTCCACGGCCCCTCCACAGCGGAAGTCGCGTGGAGACGTCAGTCCAGGGTCCAGCAGTTCAGTGCCAGGCCCAGCGGGCTGAAGTGGAACGCCACCCTTCGCTGGTGACGGCGAACGGGTCAGGCAGCAGGTACGGCAACGCCAGCCCGACGAACTCGAACCAGGCGACGGCGGCGCTCGCTCCCACCACCGGCACGACGTGGCGCATGGACAGAGCCACACGCGCCGGAGCGGGTGGCTGGACGTCGGGGCTGCTCACAAGCCCGAGCGCCGCGCTTGCAAGACGATCTCACCAGCCCCCGTCCGGCTGCCGCACGGGCGGAGGCAACCCGTGGGGGCTGAGTCATCAGCGGTTCGTGCGCGCAGTCGCGATCAGCTGTTCGCTGGTGGTCCACAGGCGACGGGCGGCGTCGGGGTCGAGAGCGTGCGGCATGACGCCGTGGATGCCGTCGAGCTGCTCGACCACCTCGGCCTCACCGCAGTCCTCGAAGTAGCGCCCTCCCACGCCCGCCACCAAGGGAGAGGTGGCCAGGAAGACCGAGGTCGCCGCGCCCTGCTCGGTGGTCTTCATGTGGAAGGCCCCTGCGGCCTCGGCCTGCCGGGACTGCGCCTCGGCCGCGGCGCGCTGCTGCGGTGACCAGTGGCGTTGCAGGGGCGTCCAGATCCCGCCGGGCATGAGGGCGTTGGCGGTGATGCCCTCAGCCGACCACCGACGGGTCAGCTCCACGGCGAACAGGGCGTTGGCCGTCTTCGACTGCCCGTAGGCCAGGCCCGGGTGGTAGGGGCGGCGCTCGAACATGAGGTCCTCGAAGACCACCGGAGAGGCGGCGTGTCCGCTGGAGGACACCACGACGACCCGCGCCCCACCCGAGCCAGCGGCCTCCGCCGCGCCCGCGGCAAGCGCGGCGTGCAGCCCGGTGGTCAGCGCGAAGTGGCCGAGGTGGTTGGTGCCGAGCTGCATCTCCCAGCCCTGGGCGGTGGTCTGGTGGGGCAGGTCCATGACCCCGGCGTTGGCGACCAGCACGTGCAGCGGCCGCGCACCCCAGCGAGCGGTGAAGGCGTCGACGGAGGCCAGGTCGGCCAGGTCGAGCGCCTCCACGGCGGGGGCGGGGACGCCTGCGCGGCCAGCCCGCTGCAGGGAAGCGGCGATGTTGGCGGAGGTGCGCTCGCCGGCGGTGGTGTCGCGGACGGCGAGCAGCACCTCGGCACCGGCGTGCGCCAGCGCCCGTGCGGTCTCGACGCCGATGCCCGAAGCGCCTCCGGTGACGATGGCGCGCCGGCCGGACAGATCGACGCCGTCGACCACCTCCAAGGCGGTGCTGCGGCTGGAGAAGGGGCTCGTGATGCGCGTCGGGGACACCATGCGGATGACAATAACCAACTAGTTGGTTACCGGCTACCCTGGCGAGGTGAGAGACGGTGACGCCAGCAGGCGCCGACTGCTCGACGCGGCCGCTGCGGAGTTCGCCGAGCACGGCTTCGCCGGTGCGCGGGTCGACCGCATCGCGGCGGCGTCGGGGGTGAACAAGCAGCAGATGTACGCCTGGCACGGCTCCAAGGACGGCCTGTTCGACGCGGTCTTCGACGACCAGCTGGAGCACATCGTCGACGCGGTCCCCTTCGACGCGCTCGACCTGCCCGGCTACGCGGTGCGCCTGTACGACTCCTACCTCCGCGAACCTGAGCTGATCCGCCTCACCAGCTGGAACCGCCTCGAGCGAGTACCCGTCGGCGACCTCCTGCGGGGTCATGCCCACCTCGCGCAGCCCAAGCTCGACGCGATCGCCGCCGCTCAGGAACAGGGGCGGATCGTGCAGGAGCTGCAGCCGGCCGAGGTCTACTCGATGGTCATCGCCTTGGCGGGCACCTGGTCACCGGTCAGCGGTACCTTCACCGCATCCTCGGCGGACGACGACGCTGACCACGAACGCCGCCGTGAAGCGCTGCGCCTGACCGTGAGGAGAGCCCTGACGCCCTCGCCGTAGCCGAGAACGGCGAGCGGCGAGGCGTCGTCGGAGAGGGCAGTCGCGCTCCCGGTGGAGGGTCGCCTGCTGGGCGTCTCGTGAGACGACCGTTGACCGGACGTCGCGGTGCTCGTCTCGGCGCCGGCGGAGGCCGCCGTCAGTCGCACACGGGATCGGCACCTGCACACGGGCTCCACGACCCGGTGGGGCTGTGGGCGTGGTCAGCCCGCAGGAGGTTCACGGCGGTGGCACCGAGGCTGAAGACCACCGAGTGCTCATCGCGGTAGAGCTCGGGCAGGCTCACGACCAGGGCGCAGGACTCGGCTCCGGCGTCCACGTCGCTGGTGCGGATCCAGCCGGGGGCGCCCGCTCGTCGCGGTCCTCTCCCCTACGACCAGCCGGTGTCGCCACGTCGACGGCGAGACCCGCGGAGCGTCTGCGACTCAGGTAGCAGCCCGGGTGCCGACTCACGGCCGTCGAGCCGCCTGGCCTCGCGTTCCTAGCGTCGAGGACGCCCCCACCGGAGGCGCTCACCTCGAGGAAGGCCCCGTCATGTCCGTCATCGACAGGCCCCGGCGCACCCGTGCGTCGCGCGCCGCAGCACTGGTGCGCGAGCACCCCCTCGTCACCTTCTTCGCCCTCGCGTTCGGCCTCAGCTGGGTCGCCTGGACGCCGTGGGTCCTCTCCGCCGACGGGCTCGGCGTCCTCGACCTCCAGTTCCCGTCCGTGCTCGGCACCACCCAGCTGACCGGGATGCTCCCCGGCGCCTACCTCGGCCCGCTCGGTGCGGCGTTCGTCGTCACCGCGCTCACCACGGGCCGCGCCGGACTGCGGGTGTGGGCCGGTCGCCTGCTGCGCTGGCGCGTCGCCCCGCGCTGGTACGCGGTGGCGCTGCTCGCCGTCCCCGTCGCCGTCCTCGCGCTGGGGGCCGTCGCCTCCGGCGGCGACGTGCGCAACCCCGGCCTGCTCGTCGTCGCCTCGTACCTGCCGTTCCTCGTGCTGCAGCTGCTGACCACGGGCCTGGCCGAGGAGCCGGGCTGGCGCGACTACGCGCTGCCGCTGCTGCAGCAGCGCTTCGGCCCCCTCGGCGCCGCGGCGGTGCTGGGACCGCTGTGGGGCGCGTGGCACCTGCCGCTGTTCCTCACCGAGTGGGGCTCGTGGCCGGACGTGACGTGGTGGAGCGTGGTGCAGTTCGTCGCCTTCAGCGCGCTGTTCAACGTCGTCATCGTGTGGCTGTTCAACCGGACCGGTCAGAGCCTGCCGATCGTCATGCTCTTCCACGTCAGCCTCAACAACACCGTGACCGTGTTCTGGTCGGCCGCGTTCCCCACCGTCGGCGGGGACCAGCTGCAGAGCTGGCTGCTCGCCGGGGCCGCGGTGGCCGCGGCAGCCGTGCTCGTCGCGACCCGCGGCCGGCTGGGGCTCCCCCGCGAGACGCCTCTGCTGGGCGGCGCTCCGAGCGCCTCGGCAGGATCGGCGGTGTGAGCACGCCCGCCGACCGCCGGGACGCCGCGACGGCGCTGGCCTGGGCGGCTCTCAGCGCGGGCGTGCTCGTGCTGCTGCTGGGTCCGGTGGCCCGCAGCGCTGACGTCGACGTCCCGGCCCTGCTGGCCGCGGGCGTCGTCGCGGTGGCGGTCGCGCAGTGCCTGCTCCTGGTGCTGCGGCACCGGCGTCCCGCCGCCGTCCTCGCGCTGGCCTCGGCCCTGCAGGCGCTGCTGCTGTCCGCGGTCCCCGCCGACACGAGCCTGCAGGGCGCGGGCCTGCTCGTGGCCGCGTACACAGCGGGGACGCTGCTGCCGGGCCGACGCCTGGCGCTCGCGGTGCTCGCGTCGGTGGCCGTGCAGACGGTCGGGCTGACGGCAGGGTCGGTGGGCCTGACCCGCGCGGCGCCCACCGCCAGCGGCGCGCTGCCGGTGCTGGGCGAGGTGCTGCTGGCCACCGCGGGCGCCGCGACCACCACTGGCGCGGCGGCCGCGGTGGGGGCCTGGGTGGGCCTGCGGCGCGCGCACCAGCGGTCCCTGCTGGCCGCGGCGCGGGCCGAGGTCGAGCACCAGGCCGCGCTGGCGCGCTCGGCGGTCGCCGAGGAGCGCACCCGGATGGCGCGCGAGCTGCACGACGTCGCCGCCCACCACCTCTCGGGGATCGTCGTGCAGGCCAGCGCCAGCGAGCGCCTCGTGGACGCCGACCCCGAGCGCGCCAAGCAGGCGATCCGCGACCTGCGCGAGCAGGCCCGCGCCACCCTGCACGACATGCGCTCGATCGTCGGCATCCTCCGTGCCAGCGCCGTCAGCTCCCCCGCGGGTCAGCAGGACGACGACGAGGGCGCGCCCGTGCCCGGCCTGGCCCAGCTGCCCGCGCTCGTGGAGGCGGCGAGGGCCGCCGGCGACGAGGTGCAGGCGCGGTGCAGCGGGCCCGGCGTGGTGCTGCCGCCGCTCGCCGACCTGGCCGTCTACCGCACCGCGCAGGAGGCGCTCGCCAACGCGCGGCGCCACGCCCCCGGCGCGAGGGTGGTCCTGGCGGTCACCACCGCGCCCGAGCGCGTGCGGCTGGAGGTCGAGAACCAGGTGCCTCCGACGAGTGCGGCCGGGGCGCAGGCGCCACCGGGGTCCGGGCTGGGGCTGACGGGCATGCGCGAGCGCGCCGACCTCGTCCGGGGCCACCTGCAGACCGGGCCCACGGCGCACGGCAGCTGGCGGGTCGTCTTCGAAGTGCCCGTGCCCGCCGCGCCGACGCCGGAGGTGGAGGCGTGATCCGGCTGGTGGTGGCCGACGACCAGGCCGTCGTGCGGGCGGGCTTCACGGTGGTGTTCGAGTCGGAGGGCGACCTCGCCGTCGTCGGGGAGGCGGCCAGCGGGCGCGAGGCCGTGGCGGTGGTCGAGCGCGAGCGGCCCGACGTCGTCGTCATGGACGTGCGGATGCCCGGCGGTGACGGTCTGGAGGCGACGCGGGCCATCGCCGCCCGCGACGGCGCTCCCCCGGTGCTCGTCATGACCACCTTCGACCTCGACGAGCACGTCTTCGGCGCGCTGGAGGCCGGCGCGAGCGGCTTCGTGCTCAAGGACGCCGACCCCGCCGAGGTCGTGGCCGCGGTCCGCGCGCTCGCCGCCGGCCGAGGGGCCATCGACTCCGCGACGACCCGCCGCGTCATCACCGAGTTCGCGCGGCGCAGGGCGGCCCCCGAGCCGCCCCAGCACGACCTCACCCCGCGGGAGGTCGAGGTGGTGCGGCTGCTCGGCGAGGGGCTCTCCAACGAGGAGGTCGGTGCGCGGCTGGTCATCGAGACGGCCACCGTGAAGTCGCACCTGACCCGGATCATGACCAAGCTCGGCACCCGCGACCGACTGCAGACCGTGGTCTGGGCCTACCGGAGCGGCCTGCTGCCGTGAGGCAGCGGGTCACCGTCCGGCGCCGCACGACGCTGGGACTCCCGCTGCTCTCTCGGGAGTCGTCGTGGGTCCTCGAACAGGGGGCTCAGGCAGCACGCACCGCTGCCGACGGCACCCGTGAGCCAGCACCTCGTCCAGGTGCTGGCGACCGCGTCCACCACCGTGGGGCCGGAGCTTCCGGACGCCACCGGCTCGACCCCGCGCTCGCCGACGCCGTCACGGGCGCTGGTTCCAGAGCTCACCGAGGCGGTGCTCGTCAGCCGGCCGACCGCTCACGAGGTCGACGGTCCGTGGGCCCCGTCGACGGCGAGCGTGGACACGGCGCTGGCGATGACGCTCGGCACGGCGACGTCGTCTCAGCTCTGGACGATGGCGCTCCCCCGCCGCCTCCGTGACCGTGGACGCTGGCACGGGGACCGCCGTGGTCGTGGGCCGCACGCACGCTGCGGGTCGACCTGACGCTGCTGAGCGTCGGAGGTCCATGATCACGGCCGGAGGGCGCTCGGGAAGTCCGTGATCACGGCGGGCAGGGGCGGCTCAGGAACCGGTGGTCAGGTCGTAGACGGTGGTCGAGCCCACGGTCTGCGCGGTGAAGGTCGCCTCCACCCACGCGGTGATCTGCGCGGCGGTGCCCTGGTCCTCACCGCCGGTGCGACCGGGGATGAAGTAGTGGACCTCCCCCTCAGCCACCCAGGCCTGGAACTGCTCCAGCGTCGGCGAGGCGTCGGTGCCGTTGAAGCCGCCGATCGGCATCACCGACTCCTGCGTGGCCAGCTGGTACCCGGCGGCGTTGTTCGCCCCGACGGTCGCCGCGACCCAGGTGTAGGAACTCGCGTCCGCCTCCAGCAGCGCCACCAGCTCGGCGCTGGGGGTGCTGCCGTTGAGCAGACCGCCCATGCCGCCAGCCATGCCGCCAGCCATGCCGCCAGCCATGCCGCCAGCCATGCCGCCAGCCATGCCGCCAGCCATGCCGCCAGCCGTGCCGCCGCCGGTGCCGCCCGCGGTGCCGCCCGTCGCCCCGGGGAATCCCGTCGCACCTCCGGTCCGGGCGCCCGGCACCGCGCCGGGGAACCCTCCGCGCCCACCGCCCATCCCGCCCGGGCCTCCCATCGCACCGGCGACGGTCGGGCCCGCCGAGACGATGGAGCCCGTGTGCGGGGTGGCCACCGTGTTGGCGGTGTACGCCAGCGGTCCTGCCAGGGAGGCGGCAAGGGCCACCGCGGCAGCGGCCCTCGCCAGGGACGGGCGCACCGCCGTCGCCACCAGCGCCACGGCCGTGAGCACCCCCGCGACGAGCACCACCCACGACAGCCACGGCACGAAGTCGCTGCTGCGCGAGAGCAGCACGAACGACCACACCGCCGTCCCCGCCGTCGTCACCGCCAGCCCGGCCAGGGCCAGCGGACGGGCCCGCTCGCGCCACAGCAGCGAGGCGGTCACGCCCACCAGCGCCGCGACCGCGGGAGCCAGGGCGACGCTGTAGTACGCGTGGATGATCCCGCTCATGAAGCTGAAGGTGAGTCCAGTGACCAGCAGCCAGGTCAGCCACAGCACGACCTGGGCGCGCTGGCCGTCGACCCGCGGGCGGCGGCGCAGCAGGACCAGCGCGACCACCGCCATGACCAGCGCTGCGGGGACCAGCCAGGCGATCTGCCCGCCGAACTCCGCGGTGAACAGGCGGGTGATGCCGGTCTCGCCCCACATCGAGGTGCCCCCGGCGCCACCGCCGCCGACCGACCCGGTCTCCTCACCGGTGAGGCGCCCGAGGCCGTTGTAGCCGAGCGTCAGCCCCAGGAAGCTGTTGTCCGTCGAGCCACCGATGTACGGACGCGACGAGGCCGGCCACAGCTCGACCAGCGCCACCCACCAGCCCGCGGAGACCAGCAGCGCGGCCCCGGCGGCCAGCAGCTGCAGCACGCGCGTGCCCACCCGGCGAGGCCCGAAGAAGAGGTACGTCACCGACAGGGCCGGCAGCACCAGGAACACCTGCAGCTGCTTGGTCAGGAACCCCAGCCCCACCAGCGCGCCCGCGGCCAGCAGCCACCGGGTGCGCCCGCTCTCCAGCGCCCGCAGCACGGTGTACGCGGCGAGCGTCATGAGCAGGACGAGCAGTGCGTCGGGGTTGTTGAAGCGGAACATCAGCGCGGCCACCGGCGTCAGCAGCAGGACGACGCCGGACAGCAGTGCAGCGCCCGCGGAGAAGTGGCGGCGGACCGCGGCGTACAGGACGCCGGTCGTCGCGACGCCCATGAGCGCCTGCGGCACGAGGATCGACCAGCTGGACAGCCCGAAGATCCGCACCGACAGGGCCATCACCCACAGCGACGCCGGCGGCTTGTCGACCGTGATCGAGTTCCCGGCGTCGGAGCTGCCGAACAGGAACGCCTTCCAGCTCACCGACCCCGCCTGCACCGCCGCGGAGTAGAAGGAGTTCGCCCAGCCCGAGGAGCCCAGCGCCACGAGGTACGTCACCGCCGCG
Organism: Streptomyces sp. NP160; assembly: GCF_006335115.1. Classification (GTDB taxonomy): domain Bacteria; phylum Actinomycetota; class Actinomycetes; order Actinomycetales; family Quadrisphaeraceae; genus Quadrisphaera. Next base: position 20,819 of record NZ_VDMJ01000030.1, on the reverse strand, counting down.
ACCACGAGCAGACCCACCAGCGCGGGCCGCTCCCACGCGGGACCGTCGGCCCGGCGGCCCGTCACCCAGCCCCACGGTCCGCGGCGGCGGGGACGCGCCTCCCGAGGGCGGACGGTCCCGTCCAGCGGCGGAGCCTCGGAGGCCCCGGCAGCGGTGTAGCTCATGCTCATGGTGAGAGCCTCGGAACCGGCGCTGGGCGGGCTCTCGGGCGACCCTGTGCGCCGGCTATGGCTCCTCTGCGGGGTCGGGGTCGGCGGCCTCGAGGGGTGCGACGGGGAGCCGGACCAGGAAGGCGGTCTGTCCCGGTCGGGAGGTGACGTCGACGGTCCCCCCGGTGGAGGCGACGATGGCGGACACGATCGCGAGCCCCAGTCCGCTGCTGCCGGCGGCGCGCGACCGGGAGCCGTCGCCACGCGCGAACCTGTCGAAGACGTGCGGCAGCAGGTCCGGAGCGATGCCCGGACCGTCGTCGAGCACGGACAGCACCACCTGGCCGGGCGTCGTCGTCGCCAGCCCCGCCGTGACGGTGGTTCCCGGCGGGGTGTGGGTGCGGGCGTTGGCGAGCAGGTTGGCCAGCACCTGGTGGAGGCGCGCGGAGTCGCCGACCACCTCGACGGGCTCGTCGGGCAGCTCCAGGCGCCAGACGTGGTCGCGCCCGACGGCGGAGGCGTCGCTGACGGCGTCCAGCAGCAGCCTCGTCAGGTCCACCAGCTCGGTCTCCAGCGGACGGCCCGCGTCCAGGCGCGCCAGCAGCAGGAGGTCCTCCACGAGCCCGGTCATGCGCTTGGCCTCGGACTCCACCCGGCCGACGGCGTGCGCGGCGCTCGGCGGCAGGGCGGCCGGATCGCGGTTGACCAGCTCGGCGTAGCCGCGGATGGAGGCGAGAGGGGTGCGCAGCTCGTGGCTGGCGTCGGCCACGAACTGCCGGACCCGCAGCTCGCTCTCGTGCCGCGCCGACAGCGCCGAGCCGACGCGGGTGAGGAGGGTGTCCAGCGCCGCGCCGACCTGGCCGACCTCGGTGCGGGTGTCGGTGTCGCGCTCGGGGACGCGCACGGCCAGGTCGACCTCGCCCCGGTCCAGCTCCATGGCGCTGACCTGGGCGGCGGTCGCCGCGACCCGGCGCAGCGGCCGCAGCGAGCGCCGCACGACGACGGCCGCGGCGAGGCCCGCGAGCAGCATGGCGAGCAGCGCGACGACCAGCTCGACCTCCACGAGCCGGCGCTGCGTCGCCTGCAGGCCGGACAGCGGGACGCCGGTGATCAGCACGTCACCGCCGTCGTCGGCGGGGACCCCGACGACGCGGTAGGTGCCGAGGGAGCCGACGTCGACGGTGCGCGGCGTCCCGTCAGCGACGACGCCCGCCAGCGCGGCGGTGTCGGCGCTGCTCGCCGTGACCGCGCAGAACCCCTCGAGGGAGGCGGCGGCCACCACCTGCCCGCCGGAGACCCGCGCCGCCAGCGTGCCCGGCTGCTGACCAGGTGCCAGCAGGAACCCGATGCCGCTGGCGGCGGCCTCCTCGTCGGCCGTGGAGGACGGGCAGCGGTCCTGGAACTGCGGCTGCGAGCCCGGGGGCGCCGACCGGGAGCCATCACCGGCGAAGGGGGCTCGCTCGGCGGACGTGACCAGCTGGGTGTCGAGCTGGGCCAGCTGCAGCTGGCGCAGGGCGACGACGGTCGCGGTGCCCACCACGGCGCACACCACGGCGACGAGCACCACGAGGGCGACGACGAGCTTGGTGCGCAGCGACCACGCGCGCACCGGGACGAGACGGCCCACCGGGGTCACCGGCCCGCTCACCGGGCGGGCTTGAGCACGTACCCGACGCCGCGCACCGTGTGGATCATGGGCTGGCGGCCGGCGTCGACCTTCTTGCGCAGGTAGGAGATGTACAGCTCCACCACGTTCGCCTGCCCGCCGAAGTCGTAGTTCCACACCCGGTCCAGGATGTGCGCCTTGCTGAGCACCTTCCGGGGGTTGCGCATGAGCAGGCGCAGCAGCTCGAACTCGGTGGCCGTGAGGGTGATCTCGTCGTCACCGCGGAAGACCTCGTGGCCCTCCTCGTCCATCGTCAGGTCACCGACCACGAGGCGCGGGTCATCTCGCCGGGCGACCACGCCCGTGCGTCGGACCAGGCCCCGCAGGCGCGCGATGACCTCCTCGAGGCTGAACGGCTTGGTGACGTAGTCGTCGCCACCGGCGCGGATACCGGCCACGCGGTCCTCGACCGAGTCCTTCGCGGTGAGGAACAGCACCGGCACGTCCGGTGCCTCCTCGCGCAGGCGGCGCAGCAGGGTGAGGCCGTCGACGTCGGGGAGCATGACGTCCAGGACGACGACGTCGGGGCGCAGCTCGTGCGCCGCCTTCACCGCCGCAGCGCCGTCACCCGCGGAGCGCACCTGCCAGCCCTCGTAGCGCAGCGCCATGGAGACCAGGTCGGCCAGCTGGGGCTCGTCGTCGACGACGAGCGCGCGCAGGGGGCTGCCGTCAGCGCGCACGAGGGTGTCGGTGGTGGTCACAGGAGGAGTCTCGGGCTGGAGCGGTGCACGCACCTGTGGGATCGCTGTGACCGACCTGTGGAGGCTGCACCTGTGCGCGGGCGGCGGCCGCTCCACAGCACGGCCACAGGGGCTCCCCAGGGCCGGGGCAGACCCCGCTCCGACCGTCCTGGCATGTCCGCTGACGCGCAGCACCGCTCCCCCGACGTCCCGCCGTCGTCGTCCTCCCCCTCCTGGCCCGCACCGCCGGTGACGTCGACGGCCGACGACGACGTCGCACCTGCGCGGCGCGGGCACCGCGTCACGGCGCTGGTGGCGTCAGGCGCACTCGCCATCGGTCTGGTCGGCGGTGTCGGGATCGGCCGCGTGACGGCCCCCGCCGCCCAGACGTCCGGGGCGAGCGCCACCGGTTTCGGGCAGGGCGGCCCCGGCGGCGCGGGAGGGATGGGCCTGCCCGGGCAGGGCACCGCACCGGGCGGCACCGGGCTCCAGGGCAGCACCGGGCTCCAGGGCTCGCCCTCCGGGCCGGGCGGCGCTGCCGCACCTGACCAGAGCAGCCAGGGCGGCCAGCTCGGCGCCGCACCTGGCAGCGGCACCGCGGTCGCGCCGTCCCAGCAGGGCACGAGCACCACCTGAGCACGCCGCGGCAGAGGTCGCCGAGCTGGCCGGCGGCCTCAGGCCCCCTCGCGGGACCCGCTGGGCTCAGACGTCCCGTCCGGCGAGGCGCTGGGGGGGAGGCCCGACCAGGACGAGGTCGAGCTCGTCCTGCAGCTTCTGCAGCACGTGCACCGGAGGAGGGCCCACGAGGTCCGTCTCCCGGCTGCTCATCGTGCCCGGCTCGGCGTAGGAGCGGTCCTGCGTGGACGAGCCGAGGACGCCGAAGAACGGCTCGAAGACGTCGGGGCTGAGGATCCCGAGCATCTCGGTGCGGTGGGCGTCGAAGGCGAACGTGTGGATGGTCCCGGCGGGCGCGTGCACGAAGTCGCCCGGGGTGAGCAGCAGCTCGGTGCCGTTGACCCACAGCCACACCCGGCCCGCGAGGCACACGAAGTTCTCGGTGTGCTGGCGGTGGAAGTGCCGCCCGAAGTACTGCCCGGGGGCTCCGACGGTGTGGATGGCGAAGTAGCGGTGGTCGGTGTTCCTGCCCCGGGAGAGGTAGGTGTACAGCGCGTCGGGCGTGCGCAGGCGGTCGCCCTCCCCCGCGCGCAGGAAGTACGGCTCCACGCCCGCGGGGAGCTCCGCGTCCCACGCGTCGGACGTCAGGACCTCCTCCACCGACGGGAAGGTCACGCCCAGGGCCTCCCCGGCCTCGCGGCGCAGTCCGGGCGCGGGCGGTCCGGACGGGGCGTCACGGTGCGCGTGGACGTCCACCGGCGTGCCCAGGCGCTCCACCAGGTCGAGGGCACCTCCCGGCGCGGCCCACACGAGCAGCCGGGTGGTGTGCGCGAGGAAGCGCCAGCCGACGGGCGTCCCGGCGGGGACGGTGAACGAGTCCCCCGGCACGAGCACGCGCGCCGACGCACCCAGCTGCACGCGGACGCTGCCCTTGACGACGACGAAGGACCGCTGCTGGTCGCGGTGCGCGTGCGGGGCGACCACCGAGCCGCGCGGGCCGTCGACCCACGCGGCGTCGAACAGCCCCCCGGTGTCCGAGGCGCGGGCGAAGACGGTCCAGAGCTGTCCGTCCAGCTCGTAGCGCAGCCCCTCGCCGTGGGCGACGGCGTAGGGCACCGGCTCCCCCGGGAGCGCGTTGCGCACCGGCGAGAGACCGTGCACCACCTCCAGGTCGATGCTCACCGCTGTGACCCCTCTCCTCGTCCGTCGTCGTAGACGCCCAGGTGGCGGGCGAGGAAGTCACCCACCACGTCGAAGCTGAAGCTGCTCGGCCCCGTGCGCTCCTCGGCACCGGGCACGGACCACCGGCACGCCGAGGGAGCTGCCCCTTCGCGCTCGAGGCGCCCGTCGTCGAAGACGGGAGGACCGGGCACCTCCACGGCCCCGGCGGGGTTGAGGAAGCCGTGCCGGTAGCCCGCCACCAGGTGCAGGGAGCTCTCGACCCCGGCCGCCACGAGGGCCTCGTGGAGCAGTGCGCTCTGGCTGGCGCGCACGAGCACGTCCTCGGTGCCGTGCGCGATCTGGAACGGCGGTGCGGCGTCCGTCACGTGCGTCAGCAGGCACGCGTCACGCGCCAGCTCGCGGCGCTCGGACGGCAGGCCGCCCAGCAGCCGGGCCTCGGGGGCGTTGGCCCCGCTCATCGCCGGCGGCGCCGAGGTCGGCGCCTCGGCCACGACGCGCTCGAGGTCGACCGGGCCGTACCCCTCGGCCACCGCCTGCACCGCAGCGCTCGGATCGTCGGCGCCGACGTCCTCACCGGGCAGCGCGTGCACGTGCCCGGTGAGGCCGGCCAGCGCTGCCAGGTGCCCACCGGCCGAGGAGCCCCACAGGCCGATGCGCTCGGCGTCGAGGCCGAGCTCGTCGGCGTGCGCCCGCAGGAACCGCACCGCGGCGCGCACGTCGTGGAGCTGGGCGGGGAAGAGGGCCTGACCGCTGAGGCGGTACTCGATCGAGGCCATGGCCAGCCCGCGAGCGGCGAACCACCGCGTCAGGTCAGGTGCCAGGTGGCGGTCGCCGGTGAACCACCCGCCGCCGTGCAGCCACACCACCACGGGAGCAGGTGCCGCGGTCGGGCGCAGAGCCGCGGGCTGCGCCGGCAGCACGAGGTCGAGCACCAGCGGACCGCTGTCCCGCTGGGCGTAGACCAGCTCGTGGCGGGGAGCGCTCCCCTGCACCGGAACCGTCATGCCACGGGGACGGGGCGGTGGGTGGCCACGACGCCGGCGTAGACGCCGGCGCTGGGCTTGGGCGTGCGCTCGAAGGTCTCCCGGTCCACCGACACCAGGCCGAGCTTGGGCCCGTAGCCGAAGATCCACTCGAAGTTGTCGAGCAGCGTCCAGTGGCAGTAGCCGAGCACGGGGGTGCCCTCGGCCACCTCGCGCGCCAGCTCGTCGAGGGCCGCGGGGATGAAGGCGGCGCGCTGGCCGTCGTCGTCGGTCTGGATCCCGTGCTCGGTGACGAGCACGGGGACGCCCGAGACCTCGTGGGCGTACCTCACGGCCCCCGCCAGCGACGCCGGCTCGATGGCCGTGCCCATCCCGTTGCGCGGGCCGGGCGGCACCACCTCACCGTGCGGGCCGTGCACGACGCGCTCGTAGTTCTGCACGCCGATGAAGTCGTCCTCGCGCGCCACCCGGAGCCAGTGGTCGTAGACGGCGGCGCGCCGCGCGTCGCGGCGCGCCTCGCCCCCCGGCAGGGCGGCGTCGTCGCAGATGGCGATCGACACGCCCACCGGCAGGTCGGGCCGGAGGGCCTTGACCGCGGCCCGTGCGGTGCGGTGCGCGGCGGTGGTGGCCGCCTGCACCTCGTGCTGCAGGTCGGAGGGGACGACGTTGGAGCTGAGGTAGGTCGCGCTGCCCGCGGCCCGCGCCGCCGCGGCGAGCATGTCCCGCTTGACCTGCTCGGCCACCGGCGGCAGCTTGCCGCCGGCGGTGAGCAGCTGCTCGAGGTTCGGCTCGTTGAGCGTCACCGCGGCGCGGATGCGGTCGCCGAAGCGCGCCACCACGCGCTCGCACTGCGCGGCGAACAGCTCCGCCGCACCGAGGGCCAGCCAGGACCCGGACGCCGCGAACCAGTGCGGCGAGGTGAAGTGGTTGAACGTCACCAGCGGGGCGAGCCCCCGCTCGAGGCAGCCGTCCACCACGCGCTCGTAGTGGTCGAGCGCCGCGGGGTCCACCTGCCCGCGCACCGGCTCCACGCGCGCCCACTCCACGGAGAAGCGGAAGGCGTCCAGGCCCATGCCGGCGGCGAGGTCCAGGTCCTCCTGCCAGCGCTCCAGCGTCCTGCAGGCGGCACCGCTGGGCTCTGCGAAGAGCGTCGGCGAGACGTGCTCGAGGAACCAGGTGTCGCTGTGGACGTCGTCGCCCTCGACCTGGTGGCCGGAGGTGGCGACGCCCCAGAGGAAGCCGTCGGGGAAGCGCTGGGTCACGGGGGTCTCCTGGGGTCGCGGGTCGTGCGGGGTCAGCGCGCTCTGCTCAGCGGGAGCCGCGGACGAAGAGGATGAGCACACCGCCGAGCACGGCGCTGGCGGCACCGGCGATGAACAGCGCTGCGAAGTTCCCCCCGCCGCCGATGGCGAGCAGGGCGGGAGCGACGGCGGCGACGAGGGTGACGGGCAGGTTGTCGGCGACCTTGACGAGCGCCAGGTCCTTGGCGGGGTTCTCCGGGTCGGGCAGCACGCGCGTGGCCAGCGCCAGCTCGACGGCGAAGTACACGCCCTGGCCCAGCGCCACCACGCCGCAGGCGACGAGGTAGGAGGGGAAGCCGGTGGCGGCCGAGGCAGCCACGAGCCCGGCGCCGAGGATGAGCGCGGCGACGAGGATGAACGGCCTGCGCACGCCGAGCCGGTCGCTGAGCCTGCCGATGAACGGCGCGACGAGCAGCGACAGGCCGCAGTTGACCACCACGGTCAGCAGGATGGCGCCGCCGAGGCCGGCCGGCGTCAGCCCGATCTCCTGCAGCAGGTAGATGGCCTGGTACCCGTTGAGCGCTGCGACGCCGGAGAAGACGAGCATGCGGCTGGCGAACACGAGGGCGAAGTCGGGGTGGCGGACGGGGTCGACCCAGAAGACGCCGACGGCCTGGCGCAGGGCGAAGCGGGCCGGCGGCGCGGTGAGGCGCTCCTCGCGGAGGAAGACGGCCAGCAGGACGAGGGTGACGACGGCGAAGGCGGTGGGCAGGCCCACGACCAGCGCGAGCTGCGCGCCGAAGGGCTGGGCGATGGTGAGGCCCACCAGCGCGCCCATGGCGGTGGAGAGGCTGAGGAACGCAGCGGCGGGGCCACGGCGGTCCGCGGGGACCTGGTCGGCGAGCAGGGCGGTGGTGGTGACGCTGGCCGCCACGAAGCCGAGCGTGATGAGCAGGTGCGCGGCGACGAAGAGGGGGACGTTCGGCGCCACGACCAGCAGGGCACCGCCGAGGGCGAAGGACCCCGCGGAGGCGACGAGGTAGGGGCGGCGGCGCCCGAACCGCGAGCGGGTGCGGTCGGACAGCGCGCCGATGGTCGGGAGCGTCAGCAGCGTCACGACACCGGCGATGCCGCTGGAGAGGCTGATGATCGTGGTGGCGCCCGCGGCGTCGAGGGCCGTGGCCTTGAGGGTGAGGGACAGCAGCGCCGCGACCATCTGCGCAGCGCCCGCTCCGACGGCCGCGAGGACCAGCAGCGCGACGAAGCCGCGGCGGGTCGGTGGGGCGGCGGGTGGGACCGCGCCCGGAGCGGAGCCGGTCGTCAGGACCGCGGCCGCCAGGGGGTCGGGGCTGGCGACCGGTGCCGGGTCGGTGGGGGGGACGTGCAGGGGCGTGGTCATGACGGCTCCCTTGCCGGGGTCACACCGCGGTGGTGCGGCGGTGACCGGTGTCGACGGTGACGGCCCCGCGTCCGGGGTGGCTCGACGGTAGGGTGAAAACATTGGTAGGTCAAGGTTTTTGGTCGACGCTAGCCTCCCCGAGTGGCCGGACCCCGTGGCGAGTACCGCAAGAGCGCCGAGCGACGGGCCCAGATCCTCGAGGCGGCTGCCGCCGTCTTCGCCCGCGGCGGGTACACCGCCAGCTCCCTGGCGGAGGTGGCGCGCGAGGTCGGCATGACGCAGACCGGGGTCCTGCACCACTTCGCCGGCGGCAAGGTCGCGCTGCTGCGCGCCGTGCTCGAGCAGCGCGACGCCGCAGCCGAGGGGCTCCTGACGGGACGCACCGGCCGCGACTTCCTCGCCGGCCTGGTGGAGATCTCCCGGACCCAGCGCGAGCAGCGCGGCACCGTGCAGCTCTACGCGGTGCTCGCGGCGGAGGCGACCGACCCCGACCACCCGGCCCACGCGTACTTCGCCGAGCGCTTCACGCGCATCGCCGACGCCGTGGCCGGGGCCTTCGCGGCCGTCCGGGCCGAAGGCGGCCTTCGCCCGGGCGTCGAGCCGCGGCGCGCGGCGAACAGCCTGCTGGCCGTCACGGAGGGCCTCCAGCTGCTGTGGCTCAGCGGGGTCGACGTCGACATCGCCGACGACGTCCAGCGCCACCTCGACGGGCTCCTCGTCGAGCCGCTCGACGTCAGCGGGGAGCCGGTCGCGCACCCCTCGCGGGAGCGCACGACCGGCTGACGGGCGAGCCGCTCAGACCGAGCAGCGCAGCTCGTGCTCCCCGCCGACCACGGCGCGCGCCGTGCCGTCGGGGAGCACGACGTCGGCGGGGACGCCCTCCGGCAGCGACACCCGCACCGACAGCTCACCGCCCTCGCTGCGCCAGTCGACCTCGATGCGGCCGACGGGCGAGTCGAGCGCCGTGCTGGCCCACGTGATGCCGGGTCCGGGCACGGGCTGCACGCGCACCCGGCGGTAGCCGGGTTCCGCGGGCCGCAGTCCGCCCACCACCTGGTAGACCCAGTCGCACACGGCGCCGAGCGCGTAGTGGTTGAACGAGGTCATCTCCCCGGGGTTGATGGACCCGTCGGGCAGCATCGAGTCCCACCGCTCCCAGACGGTGGTGGCGCCCATCGAGACCGTGTAGAGCCAGGACGGGCAGCCCGTCTCCAGCAGCAGCCGGTAGGCGGTCTCGACATGGCCGTGCTCGGACAGCGCCCAGGTGACGTAGGGCGTGCCGGCGAAGCCGGTGGACACCCGGTGGCCGGCGGACTCCACGAGCTGGGCGAGCCGGTCCGCGGCCGCCTGCTCCTCGTCGTCCTCGAGCATCCCGAAGCACACCGCCAGGGCGTAGACCGTGGCGCAGTCGGACTCCACGCGCAGGCCCGTGGCGCCGTCGGGGGCGTCGGCCGCGGCGCGGTGCACGTAGGCGGCCCGGAACGCCGTGCGCAGCCGAGCGGCCAGGACGGTCAGGCGCTCGGCGTCGTCGTCGTGGCCCAGCAGCCGCGCCGCCTCCGCGGCGAACGCCACCGACCGGTGGAAGCTCGCGGTGGCGACCACGCCCGGGTGGGCCTTGGCCTGCCAGGGGGCATCCGGCGGAGCGTCGGGGTCGAGCCAGTCGGCCAGCTGCATGCCGGAGTCCCACAGGCCCGACGGCGACAGCAGCGGCTCCACCGACGCGATGTGCGCCAGCACCCCCGGGTAGTGGGCGGCGAGCCTGTCGAGGTCTCCGTACGCGGTCCACAGCGCCAGCGGCACCCACGCCGCCGCGTCGGACCAGATCGCCTGCGCACCCACCTCGGGGAAGGGCGGCGGCCCGTCGAAGCGGGCGTGCTTGAGCACGTCCGGGACGGTCACCGGCACCGCACCGTCGGGGCGGTGGGACATCTCGCAGGGCACGTCGAGCAGCCAGGAGTGCAGGAAGTCGGCCACGTCGAACTGGAAGGCGGCCGTCGGTGCGTAGACGGCGATGTCGCCGGTCCAGCCGAGCCGCTCGTCGCGCTGCGGGCAGTCGGTGGGGACCGAGAGGAAGTTGCCCTTCTGCCCCCACACCGAGTTGCTGACCAGCTGGTCGACCAGGGGCTCGGAACAGGCGAAGGTCCCGGTGCGCCGCAGCTGGGACCCGACGACGACGGCCTCCAGCGCCTCGGCGAGCGCGTCGTGGTCACCGGGGAAGCCGGTCACCTCGACGTAGCGGAAGCCGTGGAAGGTGAAGGACGGCTCGAAGACGTCGACGTCCGCGCCGGAGAGCACGAAGACGTCCGTGGCAGCGGCGCCGCGCAGCGGACGGGTGCCCAGCTCACCGCCCTCGAGCACCTCGGCGTGGCGCAGCACCACCTCGGCGCCCGCGAGGTCCGGCGCACCGGGCACCGCGAGCCTGACCCACCCGACGAGGTTCTGGCCGACGTCGACGAGGGTCGCGCCGGAGGGCGAGGTCCAGACGCGCTGGGCCCTGAGCACCTCCTGGCGGCGCACGGGTGCGGCGACCTGCGGCACGAGCCGCCGGCCGCCGCGTCCGTCCTCGCGCTCGAACGCCCCCTCGCGCACGGAGAGGCCACGACCGGGGCGGTCGCGCAGGCGGGCGTCCACGCGCTCGCCGCCGTAGAGGGAGTTCTCCACGACCTCGCAGGTGGCGGCGGTCCACGAGCCGTCGGCGGCGGTGGCCAGGCGCTGCACCGCGCCGTCGTCGTAGGTGACCTCCAGGACGGCGAGCAGGCCGGTCTCGTCGCCGTAGTCGGCGTTCGCCGCGGCGAACCCCAGACCGCCGCGCCACCAGCCGTTGCCCAGGCGGGCGGAGAGGCGCACCCGTCCGCCCGCGCCGGCGCGCACGGCGTCGGTGACGTCGTGCTCCTGCACCTGCAGCCGCCACTCGTAGGCGGTCCAGCCGGGCGCCAGGAGGTCCTCCCCCACGGGGGCACCGTCGAGCGCGAGGTCGTAGACGCCCTGCGCGGTCGCCGCGACGCGGGCGCTCACGACCGCCGAGCGCGGCCGCTCGAGCTGCAGCTCGCCGGAGAGCACCACCACCTCGCCGCGGGCGGCGCCGTCGGCGGTGAGGAGGGTGGCGCGCTCGAGGAGGTCCACGGCGGTTCCGTCGAGTGCGGTCGGCCCGGCAGCGGGCGAGGTGGTGGTCACGCGAGGAGCTCCTGTCAGCCCTTGACGGCGCCGGACGTCATGCCGGCCACGATCTGGCGGTTGAAGAACACGTACATCACCAGCGGCGGGATGGTGATGAGGAGGATGTTCATGAAGAGCAGGTTGAAGCTGGTGTTGTACTGGCTCTGGAAGTTGAAGAGCGTCAGCTGCACCGTCGCGTTCTGCTCGCCGGGCAGGAAGTACAGCGGGTTGGCGAAGTCGTTGAAGACGGCCACCGACTGCACGACGACCACCGTGACCACCACCGAGCGCAGCAGCGGGAAGACCACGCGGAAGAACAGGCGCAGCGGGCCAGCGCCGTCGATGATCGCCGCCTCGTCCAGCTCGCGCGGGATCGAGGAGATGAAGGCGCGGAACAGCAGCACCGAGAAGGACAGCCCGAAGGCGACCTCCACGAGGACGAGCCCCGGCATGGTGCCGAACAGGCCGATGCCCTGGAGCACCCAGATGGTGGGCACCACGGCCGGCGGCACGATGAGACCGGCCAGCACGAGGAAGTTGATGAGGCCGGTCCAGCGGGTGGTGCGCCGCTGGAGCACGAAGGCGACCATCGCGCCGAGGACCACGAGGAACGCCACCGAGACGACCGTGAGGATCGTGCTGTTGATGAACGCGATGATGAGGATGTAGTCGCGCGACTCGAGCACCGCCACGAGGTTCTCCACGAACTGCGGCCGCTCGGGCCAGGAGAAGCTCAGCCGGGAGGCGTCGGTGGCGTCCTTGCCGGCCTGCAGCACGATGAAGGCGAACGGCACGAGGAAGACGACGACGCTGGCGGCGATCGCCAGGGCGCCGACCCACCAGCGCTGGGCGGTGCGCATCACAGGGCCACCTCCTTCTTGGCCAGCCAGCGCGTCAGCGGGACGACGACGGCGGTGACGACGAGGAACAGGACGACGTTGCCGGCGGTCGAGAGGCCGTAGAAGCCGGCCTGGTACTGCTTGTAGATGACCGAGGCGATGACGTCGGAGGTGAAGCCGGGACCACCGCGCGTCATCGCCCAGATGAGGTCGAACGAGCGCAGCCCGCCGATGAGGCTGAGGGTGACGACGGTGGACGTGGCCGGCCACGACAGCGGCAGCGTGACGTTGCGGAAGCGCTGCCAGGCGGAGGCGCCGTCGACGGCGGCAGCCTCGGTGTACTCCTGCGGGATGGAGACGATGCCCGCGATGTAGATGACGGTGGCCAGGCCCACCCCCTTCCAGACGTCGACGAGGGCCACGGACAGCAGCGCGATCTGCGGGTCGGTGAGCCAGCCGGGGCCGGTGACGCCCACCAGGCCGATGACCTGGTTGATGAGGCCACGGGTGGGGTTCATGAGCGCGGTGAAGGTGATGCCCACTCCGATGGTGGAGACCAGCACCGGGAAGAACACCACCGAGCGCAGGTAGCCGCGGCCGATGATCTGGCTGGTGAGGAGCACGCCGAGGGCCATCCCGAGGACGACCTTGAGGACGGAGGTCACCGCACCGAAGACGAGCGTGTTGACGAAGCCCTTCACGAGCGCGGGCTCGCGGAAGAACTGCACGAAGTTCCCCAGCCCGATGAACTCCGAGCTGTTGAAGTTCCAGCGGGTGAGGCTGAAGTAGAACGACGCGAACGTCGGCAGCAGGAAGATCCCCCCGTAGATGACCGCGGCCGGCAGGTAGAACCAGCTCGGGTAGGGGCTGCCTCGGCGCCCGCGGCGCGTCGCGCGCGGCTGGCCGGCCGGTGCCGGCGGCACCGGCGGGAGCGCTGTCGTGGTGCTGGCCACGGCTCCTCCTGGGGTGGGTGCGGTCGGGGGGCCCCCGCCCCGGCCCGCTGCGTGCGGGCCGGGGCGGGTGGGGAGGGAGGTCACCAGCCGGCGAGGCCGAGCTGCTGCGCCTGCTTCTCGACGTCCTGGTCGTAGAGGGCGGCGCCCTGCGCGGCGGTGCTGATCCCGGAGCCCACCTGCACGGTGATCTGCTCCAGGCTCGGGCCCTTCACCGGGGAGAGGAACTCCAGCGCCGGGCTCTGCTTCCCGTCGTCGAAGTACTTCACGACGTCCTTGGTGAGCTGCGAGGTGTCGCTCGGCAGCTCGCAGCCGGACACGAGGTACGGGCCGGTCGGCGCGGACGCCGACGTCTGCGCGTCGCAGCCCGCGGGGCTGGCGATGAACCCCAGGAACGCCTTCGCCGCCTCGAGCTCCGCGCCGCTCGTGCTCTTGGGGATGTAGGCGCCCGCCGGGTACCAGGCCGTGAGGCCGTTGCTGGCGGCGTCGTCCCCGGGCAGCGCGAAGAAGCCGACCGAGTCCGTGTTCCCCCCGGCAGCGGTGGCGAGGCCTCCAGCGGCGATGGCCGACAGCATCGGGTACTGGGCGCCGGTGCCGTCGGCGACCATCCGCAGGCCGTCCGCGAGGGTGGCGGAGGCGAAGTCGGTGTTGGTCAGGCCTGCATCGTGGACCTGCTGGAGGTGCTCGAAGCCCTTGAGGGCGGCGGGGTCGGTGGCGAACTTCGCCTTGTTGGCGGTGAAGTCGTCCGCGAAGGTCGGTTCGGCCGCAGCCACGTTGTGGAAGTCACCGAGGACGAAGAGCTGGGACGTCCAGGTGTCGCCGTAGGTCTGGACGACCGGGGCGACACCACCGCCGGAGTCCTTGATCTTCTGGCTGTTCTCGATGAACTGCTGCCACGTGGTGGGCACGGACAGCCCGAGCTGGGAGTAGACGTCGCGGTTGTAGAGCACGCCGCCGCCCATGGCCGTGCCGATCGGGGCGCCGTACAGCTCTCCGCCCGCAGAGGCGTTGGGCTTGAAGGACTCGTCGATGTCGGCGGCGTAGGGCTGGTCGGTGATGGGCACCAGGTTCTTCGCCGGGTCGATCTGCTGGAAGAGCGACCCCGAGTTGTAGAGGAAGACGTCGTCCATCGTCCCGGTCGACAGGCGCGTCTTGACGAGGTTGTCGCCGTCGGTGCCGCCCGGGCGCGTCTCGACCTCGACGGTGATGTCGGGGTTCTGCTCGTGGAACGCCTCGGCGAGGGCCTCGGCGGGCTTCACGCTCGAGTCGGCGGTGTCCACCAGGAAGGTGATGGTCGTGCCGCCACCGGCGTCGTCGGAGGAGGAGCCCAGGGAGCCGGCGCTGCAGCCGGTGAGCAGGAGGGGGGCGGCCACCAGGGCTGCGAGCAGGCGGGAGCGGGGCACCTTCACGGGGTCTCCTCGTCGAGACGGGCGGTGGCGGGATGTCCCGGCCACCGTCAATGAATCGTTTCAGTGGCGGGAACGTACGCGTCCGGCCGCAGTGCCGTCAAGCACTTCGTGATGACGACGGCTCCGCGCCCCGGACGGGTCGCGGGGCTGGGGGCCTCAGCGCGAGGAGCGGGTCGACTCGCGGACGACGAGCTCGGGGACGAACTGCACGTGGCGCCCCTCACCGCGGGCGTCCTCGCCCGCCGCCCCCTCGACAGCCTCCAGCAGCAGCTCGACCGCCGTGCGCCCCAGCAGCTCGCGGGGCTGGCGCACGGAGGTGAGGGGCACCGCCGCCGTGCCGGCGTAGCCGATGTCGTCGTACCCCACCAGCGCCAGCTCGTGCGGGACGCGCACCCCGCGGCGCACGCACTCGTTGAGCACGCCGAGGGCCAGCAGGTCGTTGGCGCAGAAGACCGCCGTCGGCCGGTCCGCGGGGTCGGGCCACTGGGCGAACAGGCGCGCTGCCGCGGCGCTGCCGGCGCGCACCGACATGTCGTCGCTGGGCACGACCTCCACCGCGGCGGCGCCACCCTGGGCACCCGCGCCGCCGGCGGCAGTGCGGAGCCCGGCGAGGCGGTCGCGCACCTGCCCGAGGTGGTCCGGCCCCCCGACGAAGGCGATGCGGCGGTGCCCGAGGGAGAGCAGGTGCTCCCCCGCCAGCCGGCCGCCGCGCACGTCGTCCACCGCGACCGAGGGTGCGGCGGCGGACTCCGAGACCCTGTCGACCAGCACGACCGGCGTGCCGCGCCGCTCGAGCTCCGCGACTGCGGGGTTCTCCCCCTCCCGCACCGGCGACAGGAGCACCCCCATGACGCGCTGGGCCTCGAGGCGCGCGAGGTGCCGCGCCTCGCGGTCGGGGTTCCCCGCGCTGTTGGAGACGACGACGAGGGCGCCGACGTCCTCGGCAGCCTCCTCCGCGCCGGCGATGACGTCGGCGAAGAACGGGTTGGCCACGTCGAGCACCACCAGGGCGATGGTGCGCGAGGACCCCGCCCGCAGCTGGCGGGCCGACTCGTTGCGCACGTACCCCAGGCGCACGACGGCGGCCTCGACCAAGGCGCGCTTGGCGGGGCTGACGCTGTCGGGGCGGTTGAGCACGTTGCTGACGGTGCCGACGGACACCCCGGCCTCGCGCGCGACGTCCTTGATGCCCACCACCACGTCGGCACGCTAGCCGCCCCCGGGCACCCTGGGGGCCTGACGTGCGCCCGGCAGGGGCGTTGACGATGGGCGACGTACCCGGCTAGCGTGTCTGAATCGTTTCATCGACGGACGGAGCTCCCGTGTCAGACCTGCGCGACGAAGCGCTGGCGGCCCTGGCCCAGCAGACGATCGAGCTGCCGAGCTGGGCCTTCGGCAACTCCGGCACCCGCTTCAAGGTGTTCTCCACCCCCGGTGTGCCCCGTGACCCCTTCGAGAAGATCAGCGACGCCGCGCAGGTGCACCGCCACACCGGAGCCGCCCCGCGCGTCTCGCTGCACATCCCCTGGGACCTCGTGGACGACTTCGGCAAGCTCGCCGCGCACGCCGCCGACGAGGGCGTGAGCATCGGCGCCATCAACTCCAACGTCTTCCAGGACGACGACTACCGCCTCGGCTCGCTGTGCAACCCCGACGCCCGCGTGCGCGCCAAGGCCGTCCAGCACCACCTGGCGTGCATCGACGTCATGCGCGAGACCGGGTCGAAGGACCTCAAGGTCTGGCTGGCCGACGGGCTGAACTACCCCGGCCAGGACGACCTGCGCGCCCGCCAGGACCGCCTCGCCGAGGGCCTCGCGCAGGTCTACGCAGCCTTGGACGACGACATGCGCCTGCTGCTCGAGTACAAGTTCTTCGAGCCGGCGTTCTACGCCACCGACGTGCCGGACTGGGGCACCTCGCTGCTGCACTGCCTGGCCCTGGGCGAGCAGGCCTCCGTGGTGCTCGACACCGGCCACCACGCGCCCGGCACCAACATCGAGTTCGTCGTGGCGCAGCTGCTGCGCGCTGGCCGCCTCGGCGCCTTCGACTTCAACAGCCGCTTCTACGCCGACGACGACCTCATCGTCGGCGCCGCCGACCCGTTCCAGCTGTTCCGCATCATGAGCGAGATCGTGAGCGCCGGCGCCCACCTGCCCGGCTCCGGGGTCAACTTCATGCTCGACCAGTGCCACAACATCGAGCCGAAGATCCCCGGCCAGATCCGCTCGGTGACCAACGTCCAGGAGGCCACCGCCAAGGCGCTCCTGGTCGACCGCGAGGCGCTGGCGGCGGCCCAGGCGGCCGGTGACGTGCTCGGCGCGAACGGCGTCCTCATGGACGCCTACAACACCGACGTCCGCGACCTGCTCGCCGACCTCCGCGAGAGCCGCGGCCTGCCGCGCGACCCCTACGCCGCCTTCGCCGCCACCGGGTACCTCGACCGCGTCGCCGCCGAGCGCATCGGCGGGTCCCAGGCCTCCTGGGGCGCCTGAGCACCGCTCGGCCCCGACCAGCGACGACCCGCCACCCCCCGAGGACGCCATGACCAACCCCACCGCCGCCGACCTGATCGCCCGCTCGCACCGGCTCGGCGCCGACCCGGCGAACACCAACTACGCCGGCGGCAACACCTCCGCCAAGGGCACCGCCACCGACCCGGTGACCGGCCAGGAGGTCGACCTGCTGTGGGTGAAGGGCTCCGGCGGTGACCTGGGCACCCTGACCGAGTCCGGCCTGGCGGTCCTGCACCTGGACCGGGTCCGCGCCCTGCGCGAGGTCTACCCCGGGGTGGAGCGCGAGGACGAGATGGTCGCCGCCTTCGACCACTGCCTGTTCGGCAGGGGCGGCGCAGCCCCCTCCATCGACACCGCCATGCACGCCCTGGTCGACGCCGCCCACGTCGACCACCTGCACCCCGACGCCGGCATCGCCATCGCCACCGCCGCCGACGGCGAGGCCCTGACGAAGGAGGTCTTCGGACCGAAGGTCGTGTGGGTGCCGTGGCGGCGCCCCGGCTTCCAGCTCGGCCTGGACATCGCCGCGGTGAAGGAGGCCAACCCCGACGCCGTCGGCTGCATCCTCGGCGGGCACGGCATCACCGCCTGGGGCGAGACCTCCGAGCAGGCCGAGGCCAACTCCCTGTGGATCATCGCCACGGCCCAGGCGCACATCGACCAGAAGGGCAGTGCGGAGCCCTTCGGCCCGGTCCGCCCCGGCTTCGAGGCGCTGCCCGAGGCTGAGCGCCGCACCCGCGCCGCTGCCCTGGCCCCCGCGGTCCGCGGGCTCGCCAGCCACGACCACCCCGTGGTCGGTCACTTCACCGACGACCCCCGGGTGCTCGACTTCCTCGCCCGGGAGGCGCTGCCGCGCCTGGCGGCCCTGGGCACCTCCTGCCCGGACCACTTC
The DNA here is from genome assembly GCF_006335115.1 of Streptomyces sp. NP160. Classification (GTDB taxonomy): domain Bacteria; phylum Actinomycetota; class Actinomycetes; order Actinomycetales; family Quadrisphaeraceae; genus Quadrisphaera. The sequence continues at coordinate 3,145 of NZ_VDMJ01000030.1, read as the reverse complement.
CTGCGCACCAAGGTCAAGCCGATGGTGCTGGACCTGCCGACCACGGCGACGGTCGAGGAGGCCACCGCCCGGCTGCGCGAGCTGCACACCGCCTACCGCGAGGACTACCAGGCCTACTACGACCGCCACGCCGACGCCGACAGCCCCGCCATCCGCGGGGCGGACCCGGCGATCGTCCTCGTGCCCGGCGTGGGCATGCTCAGCTACGGCAAGGACAAGCAGACCGCCCGCGTGGCGGGCGAGTTCTACCTCAACGCCATCAACGTCATGCGCGGCGCCGAGGCGGTCTCCACCTACTCCCCCATCGCCGAGTCGGAGAAGTTCCGCATCGAGTACTGGGCGCTGGAGGAGGCCAAGCTCGCCCGCCTGCCGAAGCCGAAGAGCCACGCCACCCGCATCGCGCTGGTCACCGGAGCCGCCTCCGGCATCGGCAAGGCCATCGCCACCCGCCTCGCGGCGGAGGGCGCCTGCGTCGTCGTCGCCGACCTGGACCTGGGGAAGGCGCAGGCCGCCGCCGAGGAGATCGCCGCGCAGACCGGCGCGAGGGTCAGCAGCGACGTCGCCGTCGGGGTCGCCGCGGACGTCACCGACGAGGCCGCCGTCGCCACCGCCGTCGAGGCGGCGGTGCTGGCCTTCGGGGGGATCGACCTGGTGGTGAACAACGCCGGGCTGTCCCTGTCCAAGCCGCTGCTGGAGACCACCGCGAAGGACTGGGACCTGCAGCACGACGTCATGGCCAAGGGCTCCTTCCTGGTCTCCAAGGCCGCCGCGCGCCCGCTCATCGAGCAGGGGCTGGGCGGCGACGTCGTCTACATCTCGAGCAAGAACTCCGTCTTCGCCGGGCCGAACAACATCGCCTACTCCGCCACGAAGGCCGACCAGGCCCACCAGGTGCGCCTGCTGGCCGTCGAGCTCGGCGAGCACGGGGTGAAGGTCAACGGCATCAACCCCGACGGGGTGGTGCGCGGCTCGGGCATCTTCGCCTCCGGGTGGGGCGCCAACCGCGCCAAGACCTACGGCATCGACGAGGGCGACCTGGGGAAGTTCTACGCCCAGCGCACCATCCTCAAGCGCGAGGTGCTGCCCGAGAACGTCGCCAACGCCGTCGCCGCCATCACCGGACCGGACTTCAGCCACACCACCGGGCTGCACGTCCCGGTCGACGCGGGCGTGGCCGCCGCATTCCTGCGGTGAGCCGGCGATGAGCAGCGTCGCCGCGGTCGACCTCGGCGCCACCAGCGGCCGGGTCATCACCGGCACCCTCGAGGGTGGGCGGGGCGGCGAGCAGCTGCACCTGCGTCACCTCGCGCGCTTCGAGAACCGCCCCGTTCGCCTGCCCGACGGGCTGCACTGGGACGTGCTGTCCCTGTACTCCGCCGCGATGCAGGGGCTGGGCCGTGCCTCGCGGGAGGAGCCGGGGCTGGTGGGAGCGGCGGTGGACTCCTGGGCGGTGGACCACGGGCTGCTGCGTGAGGGCCGGCTGCTCGGGAACCCGTACCACTACCGCGACGAGCGCAACGACGACGGCGTCCGGGCGGTGCACGCCCAGGTGGGGCCCGAGGAGCTGTTCCAGCGCAACGGGCTGCAGCACCTGCCGTTCAACACCCTGTTCCAGCTGGCCGCCGCGCGCGCCAGCGGTGAGCTGGAGCTCGCCGACAGGCTGCTGCTCATCCCCGACCTGCTCGGCTACTGGGCCACAGGACGCCAGGTCGCCGAGCGCACCAACGCCTCCACCACCGGCCTGGTACCGGTCGGGGGCGGTGGCTGGGACACCGAGCTGCTGCGCCGGCTGGACCTGCCCGTGACGCTGTTCCCCGAGGTGGTCGAGCCGGGCACGGTGGTCGGCGAGCTCTCGGCGCAGGCGAGGGCCGAGTTCGGCATCGCCGACGGGCTCACCCTCACCACGGTGGGCTCCCACGACACCGCCTCGGCGGTGGCCGCGGTGCCGATGCGCGCCGAGGACGCCGTGTACATCTCCTGCGGCACCTGGTCGCTGGTCGGCGCCGAGCTCGAGACGGCGGTCGCCACTGACGAGGCGCGCCGGGCGGGGTTCACCAACGAGGGGGGCGTCGACGGGCGCGTGAGGTTCCTCAAGAACGTCATGGGCCTGTGGCTGCTCTCGGAGTCGCTGCGCACCTGGGCCAAGGCCGGGCAGGATCACGACCTGGCCACCCTCCTGGAGCAGGCGGCGCTCGTGCGCCCGGACGTCCCCACCTTCGACGCGAACGACCCGCGGCTGATGGCCCCGGGCGACGTGCCCGCCCGCATCGCCGCCCTGCTCACCGAGCAGGGACAGCCGGTGCCGGCATCGGCGCCCGAGCTGGTCCGCAGCATCCTGGCGAGCCTCGCGCAGGCCTACGCGGCCACCGTCCGCGACGTCGACAGGCTCACCGGGCGCACCACGCGCACGGTGCACCTGGTCGGCGGTGGGGCTCAGAACGCGCTGCTGTGCCAGCTCGCGGCGGACCTGACCGGACTGCCCGTCGTCGCCGGGCCGGTGGAGGCGACGGCGATGGGGAACCTGCTGGTCCAAGCCCGCACCCACCGCCTCATCAGCGGAGACCTCGAGGCGCTGCGCGCCGTCGTGGCGCGCTCGTCCCCGCCGCAGACGTTCAGCGCGCGCGCCCGCACCACCCAGCACTGACACGACCCAGGAAGGCCCACCCGACGATGGTCCAGCGACAGGTTCCCAGGCCCGCCGAGCTGCTCGAGCACGTGCGGCTCAAGAAGCCCACCCTGGACGGCCGCAAACGCCGCCTGCAGGCAGCCCTGACCATCGAGGACCTGCGCACCATCGCCAAGCGCCGCACCCCCAAGGCCGCCTTCGACTACACCGACGGCTCCGCCGAAGCCGAGATCTCCATCACCCGCGCCCGCCAAGCCTTCCACGACGTCGAGTTCCACCCCCGGGTGCTCAGGGACGTCGCCCACGTCGACACCACCTGCACGGTGTTGGGCGGCCCCTCCGCGATGCCCTTCGGCATCGCCCCCACCGGCTTCACCCGCCTCATGCAGACCGAAGGCGAGACCGCCGGCGCCAGCGCCGCCGCCGCCGCCGGCATCCCCTTCACCCTGTCCACCCTGGGCACCACCTCCATCGAAGACGTCAAGACCGCCAACCCCACCGGCCGCAACTGGTTCCAGC
>NZ_VDMJ01000003.1 GCF_006335115.1 Streptomyces sp. NP160 | reverse complement strand
CGCCGCCGTCGGCGACGCCCCGTCCCTGCTCCGTGCCGTCGTGGAGCACGCGCCCGACGTCGCCGTCGTCGACGTGAGGATGCCGCCGGGCCACACCGACGACGGCCTGCGCGCCGCTGTCGAGGCCAGGCGCCTCCGGCCGGGCCTGGCGGTGGTGGTGCTCTCGCAGTACGTCGAGGCCTCCTACGCCGCGGACCTCCTCGGTGACGGGCGCGGCGGCGTGGCCTACCTGCTCAAGGACCGGGTGGCGGACCTCGACGCCCTCACGAGCGCGCTGGACGCCGTCGCCGCAGGTGGGACGTCCCTCGACCCAGAAGTGGTCGCGCAGCTGCTGGCGCGCCGGCGTCGTGACGACCCGCTGGCAGCGCTCACCCCCCGCGAGCGCGAGGTGCTCGCGCTGGTGGCCGAGGGCCGGTCGAACGCCGCCATCCGCGACGCCCTCGTGGTCTCCGAGGGGGCCGTGGAGAAGCACGTGGCGAGCATCTTCACCAAGCTCGGGCTGCCGCCGTCGCAGGCCGACCACCGACGGGTGCTGGCGGCCGTGGCCTACCTGCGGGCGACGGGGGCCTGACCCCCCGGCGGCGGGCGCCGCCGGGGGAGGCGGCGTCAGGGGCGTGCGGCCCGCAGGGCCTTGTCCAGCCCGGTGGCCGGGCGGCCGAGGAGCTCCTGCAGGTCGGCGGTGTCGACCTGCAGCGCGCCGCCGGCGGTGGCGACGTCGACGGCGACCAGGAAGCCGGCGGTGCCCTCGTCGAGCCCCGCGGCGACCAGGCCCTCGGACAGCTGCTCGGGGGTGACCTCGTGGTGCACCACCTCGCGGCCCAGGACGCGGGAGGAGGCGGCGGCCAGCTCGTCCAGCGTGAAGGACGGGCCGCCCAGCTCGTAGGTGCGCCCGGCGCTGGTCTCGTCCAGGAGGGCCGCGGCGGCTGCGGCGGCGAGGTCGGCCCGGGTGGCGGGGCTCACCGAGGCTCCGCGCGTGGCGCTGGCGATCGAGCCGGTGGCCTCCGCCTGGCCGAGCAGGCCGGCGTAGTTCTCCGTGTACCAGCCGTTGCGCAGCAGCGCGGTGGGGATGCCCGAGGCGGCGAGCAGGCGCTCGGTGGCGACGTGCTCGGGGGCGACCGGCAGGTCCGTGCTGTCGGCGCGCAGCACCGAGGTGTAGGCGATCCGGCCCACCCCGGCGGCGACGGCGGCGTCGATGACGGCCCCGTGCTGGCGCTCGCGCTGCCCGATGGCGCTGCCGGAGACGAGGAGCAGGGCGTCGACGCCGGCCAGGGCCGGCGCGAGGGTCTCCGGGCGGTCGTAGTCGAACTCGCGGACCACGACGCCTCGCTCGGCCAGGTCGGCGGCCCTGGCGGGGTTGCGGACCAGGGCGACGACGTCGCCCGGGGCGGTGCCGCGGCGCAGCAGCTCCTCCACGGCGTGGTGGCCGAACGGGCCGGTGGCTCCGGTGACGGCGTAGGTGGGCACAGCGTCCTCCTCGGGTGGATCTCTCGACTGCGCCTCCCATCATGCAGCACTAACCAAAGGTAAGTGCAAGCGGTTCCGCCGCGCAGTAGCATCGGCGCGTGAGCGCGACCACCGAGGACGACGACCAGGCCCTCGTCGTCGACGTCTTCGCCCGGGCCTGCCCCTCGCGCTCGCTCCTGGCCGACGTCACCGGGCGCTGGGGCACCCTGGCCGTGCTCGCCCTGGCCGACGGCACCGCGCGCTTCGGCGCGCTGCGGCGCCGCGTGGACGGCGTGAGCGAGAAGATGCTGTCGCAGACCCTCCAGGCGCTCGAGCGCGACGGCCTCGTGGCGCGCGAGGTGGTGACGAGCATCCCGCCGCACGTCGAGTACACGCTGACGCCGCTGGGCCAGCGCATCGCCGAGCGCCTCCGGGCCCTGGTCGAGGTCCTCGAGGACTCCGTGCCCGAGGTGCTGGCGGCGCGGGCCGGGCACGAGGGCCGGGCGGGCGCGGCGGTGCCCGCCCGTGGGAGGGTCGGCGCGTGAGGCTGATCCTCGTCCGCCACGGCCAGACCCCGTCCAACCTGGTCCACAAGCTCGACACGAAGACGCCCGGGCCCGGGCTGACGCCGCTGGGCGAGGAGCAGGCGCGCGCCCTGGTGGTCACCCTGCGGCACGAGCGCGTCGACGCCCTGTGGGCCTCCAGCGCGGCGAGGGCGCAGCTCACCGCCACGCCGCTGGCCCACGACCGCGGCCTGGCGGTCCAGGTGCACGACGGCCTGCGCGAGCTGGACGCCGGGGACCTCGAGGGCCGCACCGACGAGGAGTCGGTGCGCGAGTACCTGCGCGTGGCCTTCGCCTGGGCCGCCGGCGACCCGGGCGCGCACCTGCCCGGCGGCCCCACCGGGCACGAGGTGCTGGCCCGCATCGACGCCGGCGTCGGAGCCGCCGCCGCCTCGGTCGCCGCGGCCGGTGACGACGGCGCGGCCGTGGTGGTCAGCCACGGCGGCGCCATCCGGGCGTGGGTGGCGGCGCGCGCCGGCGTGGGCGCGGACTTCGCCGCGTCCAACCCCCTGCTCAACACGGGGGTCGTCGTGGTCGAGGGCGACCCGTGGCAGGGCTGGCGGACCGTCAGCTACGCGGGCGAGCCCTTCGGCGCCCCCACCGCGCCGGTGGAGGAGTCCGGTCCGGCGGCCGAGCCCGTGATGTGGTGAGGCCCTGACCAGCGGACCAGCGGACCAGCGGACCAGCGGACCAGCGGACCAGCGGACCAGCGGACCGCGTCAGGCGGCCTCGGTGCGCCCCGCGCGCCAGTAGCCCATCGCGGCCAGCGACGCCTTCGGCAGCCCGGCTGCCTTCACCAGGCGCCGCACGTCCCGGACCACGCCCGCCTCGCCGGCCACCCACGCGTAGAGGTCGCCGCTGCCCACGGCCTCGGGGACGTCCCAGAGCAGGTCGAGGTCCACGTCGTCGTCCTGCGCGTCCCGGCGGTCCAGGGCCACGGGCCGCTGGCCGGCGAGCAGGGAGGCCACGGCCCCCACCAGCAGGGAGCCGTGCGGAGCCTCGCCCAGCGGGCCGCGCCGCGGCAGCCAGCGCACCTGCGCGCCGCCGGAGGCGACCGGCTGCAGGGCGTCCTCGGGGCAGGGCACCTCGAGCAGGGCCACCGTGCGCAGCGCCGCCTCCGGCTCGAGCGCCTCCAGGACCGCGCAGACGGCCGGCACCGCGGTCTCGTCGCCGGCCAGCAGCAGGCGGCCACCGGGCGGGGGAGCCCACTCGCGGCCCCAGGCGCGCCCCTGGCCGGGGCGGTCCGGACCGACCACCACGAGGCGGTCGCCGGTGCGGGCGCCGGCCGCCCAGCGCGAGGCGGGACCGCTGCCGTGGCCCGGCGCGCTCCCGGTGCCGTGGAGGACGAAGTCGACGTCGACCTCGCCGCGCGACGGCCTCGCGGCGCGCACGGTGTAGGTGCGCAGCAGCGGCCGCGAGTCCTCGGGGGCCCGGAGCCAGTGCGGGTACCAGTCATCGCCCCAGCCGCGGCAGGTCTCCACCAGGTGCGCCGCGGTGGTCCCGGGGGCGGGCAGCACCACCTTGATCCGCTGGTCGGCGCCGCACGCCCCGAAGCCCACCAGGTCGTCGCCGCTGAAGGTGATGCGCACGAAGCTCGGGCAGAGCCGCTGCACGCGGCTGACCTCCACCGCGAAGGTCCGGTAGGCGGGGGCGTCCATGAAGGGCAGGCTAACCTCACCGGCTGCTCGAGGGCCAGGCCTGCTGCCCACCCCGTCCCCTGACATGATCGGGGCATGGTGAGCCCTGGAGCTGCTGAGCACCTCGAGCGCGAGTTCGCGGTCCTGCTGCGCCGAGCCCGCGGGATCTCCGGGCAGCTGGCGCGCGACCTGCACCCCGAGCTGGAGCCCGGCGCCTACGGGCTGCTGCTGCGCGTCCTCTCCTCCGACGGCGCCCGGGCGACGGACCTCGCCAGCTACCTGGGCATCGGCAAGCCCACCATCTCGCGGCAGCTGGCCACCCTGGAGCGCCTGGGCCTCATCGAGCGCTCGCGCGACGCCGACGACGCCCGCGCCCAGCTGGTCCGGCTCACGCCGTCGGGGCGCGAGCAGGTCGAGCGCGTGCAGGCCGTGCGCCGCGCGCACTTCCTCGAGCGCCTCTCCTCCTGGACCGAGGACGACGTCGAGCTGCTCGCCGGACTGCTCGGCCGCTTCAACGCGCTGCCCTCCCCCGCCGAGGACGCACCCGAGGTCGCGCCGACCGACTGAGGTCCCACCCGGCTGGCGCGCCCCGCGGCCGGACCGCCGCCCGGCGCCGCCTGAGCAGCACCTCCGCCCTGCTCGGACCCGCGCGCCACCGCTCAAGGCGGCACCGCGGACCGCCGATGCACCAGCGTGCACGGATGCAGCTCTGACAGCGGACGCCTGCCTGCGGCGGGCCCGGCCGCTCCTGCTGCGCAGCGCCGCGGGGGCCGCACCCGCGCGGCCCGCACCACCGGCGCCCTGCTCGTCGTCGGGCTCGCCCTGGGCCTGCAGCCCACCGGCTCCGGTCCCGCCGCCGCCGCTCCTCGAACCCCCAGCCAGGCCCAGGTCGACGCCGCCCGCGCAGCCGCCGGCGACAAGGCCGGGCAGGTCGCCGCCGTGCGGGCCCAGCTGGAGGCCGCGCAGGCCGCGCTGGAGGCCGCCCAGGTCCAGGCCGCCCTGGCCGCCGAGGCCTACGACGCCGCCGAGGCCGAGCTCGCCACCCGCACCACCGCCGCGCAGGCGGCTGGGGCGGAGGCCGCAGACGCCCGGGCGCGCGCCGGTGAGGCCCGAGCCGCCGTCGGCCGGCTGGCCGCCGGCAGCTACCGCAGCGGCGGTGGGCTGGACCGCGTCTCGGCCTTCATGTCGGCCGACGGCCCGCAGGACCTCCTGGACCGGGCGGCCCTGCTCGACGCCGTCTCCCAGAGCGCCGACCACGCCTACGAGCAGCTGCGCGCCGCCGAGTCGGTGGCCTCGCTGCTGCAGCAGCAGTCCGTCCGGGCCCTGGAGCAGCAGCAGGAGGCCGCGACCGCGGCCACCGAGGCCCGCGACGCCGCCAGCAGCGCCGCCGGCACCGCGACCGCCATGGTCGCCACCACCCAGCAGCGCAGCACCGAGCTGGTGGCCCAGCTCGCGCAGCTGCAGGGGATCAGCACCGCGCTGGCCGCCCAGCGCCAGGCCGGGCTGGCCGCGCAGGCCGCAGCCGCCGCCGACGCCGCGGCCCGCGCCGACCGCGCCCGTCGCCAGGCGTCCGCCGGACCCGCCGGCTCGTCGTCGTCGAGCTCGTCCGGCGGCTCGGGCTCCTCTGCTCCGTCGCGCTCGGGGGGCGGGTCGGGTGCGTCCGGCAGCGGCTCCTCGAGCGCGTCCGGGTCCTCCGGCAGCGGGTCCTCCGGCGGGTCTGCGCCGGTGCCCGCGGGCAGCTCCTCCGCCAGCTCCTCCCAGGCCGCCTCGGCGCTGGCCTGGGCGCGCACGCAGATCGGCGACCCCTACGAGTGGGGTGGCACCGGACCCGACAGCTGGGACTGCTCCGGCCTGACCGGCGCCGCCTACCGGGCGGCGGGCGTGTCCCTGCCGCGCACCTCCTCGCAGCAGTACCGGGCGGTCCGGAAGATCTCCTACGACGACCTGCGCCCGGGGGACCTGATCTTCTACGGCACGGACCCGGACGACCCCTCCACCGTCTACCACGTGGCGATCTACGCCGGCGGCGGGGAGATGGTCGAGGCGCCCCGCGCCGGGCTGGACGTGCGGGAGACCGGCGTGCGGTACGCGAGCTCCATGACCTGGGCCGGGAGGGTCTGAGCCCCCCCGGCCCGGGTCGGGCGGGTCCCGCCGGCGTGCGCCCGGCGGTGGTCAGCCCTGCTGCGGGGCGTCCGCCGCCGGGCCGTGCCCGACCTTGGCGCGCACGTCCGGGCGCTGGCCCGCGTCCGAGCCCGACGTCAGGTGGCCGTCGTGCTCGGCCAGGCGCTGCACGGAGTTCTGGATCTCGGCCTCGGCCTCGGCGCGGCCCACCCAGTGGGCTCCCTCGACGGACTTGCCGGGCTCGAGGTCCTTGTAGGTCTCGAAGAAGTGCTGGATCTCCAGGCGGTGGAACTCGCCGATGTCCTGCAGGTCCTGCAGGTGGTCCATGCGCGGGTCGCCCGCGGGGATGCACATGACCTTGTCGTCGCCGCCGGCCTCGTCGCGCATGTGGAACATGCCGATGGCGCGGCAGCGCACCACGCAGCCCGGGAACGTCGGCTCCTCCAGCAGCACCAGCGCGTCGAGCGGGTCGCCGTCCTCGCCGAGCGTGCCCTCGATGAACCCGTAGTCGGCCGGGTACCGCGTGGCCGTGAAGAGCATCCGGTCGAGCTTGATGCGACCCGTCGTGTGGTCGACCTCGTACTTGTTCCGCGACCCGCGCGGGATCTCGATCGTGACGTCGAACTCCACGGCGACCTCCAGGTCTGTCCTGCGCCCCCCGACACGGCGGCTGCCCCGGGCGGATCGGCCGCTCCGCGCGGCCCGCTGGGCCGTAGTGTCCCGCACGCAGGACAGGCGAGACGAGGAGCCCGTGGCAGGTCCACCCGAGCGCACCGCCGAGCCGGCGCCCCAGGACGACGACGCGCCCCGCGGGGCGGCCCCCGCGCCACCCGCCTCGACCGACCCGCGGCCTGTGCCGGTGCAGCGGCCCGCGCGCCGGCGGAGGCTGCTCGTCGGCGGGGCCGCCGCAGCCGTCGCGCTCCTGCTCGGCGGGTACGCGGTGGCCGACGCCGCCGACGCCGCCCCGGGGGTGCTGACCCTGGCCCCCGAGCCGACCGCGCCCGCACCGGCGGTCCCGCCGGGCGCCGCGGCCCGCCCCGCCCCGCCGGGGGCGCTGGCCGCGCTCGACCCGGCCGCGCCCCGGCCCGACCCCGCGGCCCTGGCCGCCGCGCTCGACCCCCTGCTGGCCGCCCCGGCGCTGCGCGGCAGCGCCACGGCCAGCGTCGTCGACGCCACCACCGGGCAGGTGCTGCTCGACTCCGGCGCCTCCCAGCCGCAGGTGCCCGCCTCCGTGGCGAAGGTGCTGACGGCCACGGCGGCCCTGCACGCGCTCGGCCCCGACGCCACGCTCCCCACGCGCGTGGTCGCGGGCGCCGCCCCCGGTCAGGTGGTGCTCGTCGGCGGCGGCGACCAGCTGCTCACCGCGGGCCGCGGGGACCCCGCCGCCACGGTGGGGCGGGCCGGCCTGGCCGACCTCGCCGACGCCGTCGCGGCGTCCCTGCGGGCGCAGGGGACCACGAGCGCCACCGTGGTGCTCGACGACTCCCTCACCGGCGGGTCCCCCCAGGTGGAGGCGGGCTGGGGCAGCGGTGACGTCGCGGCCGGCTACGTCGCACCGCTGACGTCGGTGGCCCTCGACGCCGGCCGGGCCACCCCGGCCAACTACGCCCCCCGCTCGCTGGACCCCGCCCTCGACGTCGCGCGGACGCTCGCCTCCCTGCTCGCGCAGCGCGGCGTGCGGGCCGACCCCGCCGCCGTCGTCCGCGGCGGCCCGGCGCCCGCCGCCAGCGCGGTGCTGGGGGAGGTCAGGTCGGCGCCGCTGGTGGACGTCGTGGCCGACGCGCTCGCGGAGAGCGACAACACCGTCGCGGAGGCGCTGGCGCGCCTGGTGGGCCAGGCCACCGGCCGCCCGCCCGGCTTCGCGGCCTCGGCGCAGGCGGTGCTGGAGCAGGCGCGGGCGGCGGGGGTGGACACAACCGGCGCGGTCCTCGTGGACGGCAGCGGTCTCGGCGCGGGCTCGCAGGTCCCGGCCGCCGTGTTCACCTCGGCGCTGAGCACCGCAGCCCGTCAGCCCGGCGCGGCGCCGCTGCTGGAGGCCATGCCCGTCGGCGGGCTCAGCGGCACGCTGGCCGAGCGCTTCGAGGGCGGCTCCACGGCCGCCGCCGGGCTCGTCCGCGCCAAGACCGGCTCCCTGACCGGGGTCAGCAGCCTGGTCGGCACGGTCGTCGACGCCGACGGGCGGCTGCTCGCCTTCGCCGTCCTCGCCGACGGCACCGGCGCGACCGCCCCCTCCCGGCAGGCGCTGGACGCCGTGGCGGCGGCGCTGGCCGGCTGCGGCTGCCGCACCGGCTGAGGCGCCCACCGGGCGCCCCACGGCCCTCCCCGGCCCGAGCGCCTACGGTGTGGGGGTGGCGGGCCCGGAGCAGCAGGACGACGGCCCCGACGACCGCCCCGACGACCGCCGGGACGACCGGCTCGTCGACTGGGACCTCGCCGCGCGCACCGCCACCCGCCTCGTGCGCCCCGGACCCCAGGTCAGCCCGTCCGAGGCCCGGCGCGTGGTGGACCTCGTCCGCGCCGCCGCCGCCGAGAGCCCGCCGCACGTGGCCCGCGTCAGCCAGCTCCTCGTGCCCGCCGGTCCGCCCGCCCGCGTGGTGGAGCGCGGGGCGTGGGCGCGCGCCAACGTCGCCTCCTTCGCCAGCCTGCTCTCGCCCGTGGTCGACGAGGCCCTCGACGAGCGCCGGGCGCGGGCGGCGCGCGGGTCCCTGCGCGGGCTGGGCGTCGCGCGCCGCGTCACCGGGGTCCAGCTGGGCTCGCTGCTGGCCCTGCTCAGCTCCCGGGTGCTGGGCCAGTACGACGCCCTCGGCGAGGGGCCCGGCACCGGTGACCTGCTCGTGGTGGCGCCCAACGTCCTGGCGGTGCAGCGCGAGCTGGGCCTGGACCTGCGCGACTTCGCGCGCTGGGTGTGCCTGCACGAGGAGACCCACCGGGTGCAGTTCGCCGCCGCCCCGTGGCTGGCCGACCACCTGCGCGGACGAGCCCGCGCGCTGTCGGGGGACGTGCTCCGCGGACCGGGCGCCGGGGCGGAGCGGGTGGCGCAGGCCCTCCGGGGCCTGCGCGGCGCCGTTGACGGCGTGCGCGGCTCCGGCAGCGGCTCCGGGGCGGGGCTGCTCGACCTGGCGACCACCGTCGAGCAGCGCCGGTCGCTGGCCGAGGTCACCGCCGTGATGGCGCTGCTGGAGGGCCACGCCGACGTGGTCATGGACGACGTCGGCCCCTCCGTCATCCCCACCGTCGCGACCATCCGCCGGAAGTTCACCGCCCGCCGCGGCTCCAGCCGGGGCCTGCTCGACACCCTCCTGCGCCACGGCCTGGGCCTGGAGGCCAAGCTGCGCCAGTACGCCGACGGCGCCCGCTTCGTCCGGGGCGTGGTGGCGCAGGTCGGCACGGGCGGGTTCAACGCCGTCTGGAGCTCCCCGGCGGCGCTGCCGCGCCCGGAGGAGGTGGCCGACCCGGCCGCCTGGGTGCGCCGCGTCCACGGCTGACGCCGTGCGCAGGCGACCGGTCGCAGGGGTGGCGGCGTGACGGGCCCGCACCCGGCGGTCGCCGCCGTCCGCTCCGCGGTCCGCACGGCGTGCGCCGACGTGCCCGCCGGTGCGCTGGTGCTCGTGGCCTGCAGCGGCGGCGCCGACTCCCTGGCCCTCGCCGCGGCGGCGGGCTGGCTCGCCGCTGAGGGAGGGCGGGGGCGGGCGCCCTGGCGCGCGGGGGCCGTGGTCGTCGACCACGGCCTCCAGCCCGGCTCCGCCGAGGCCGCCGCCGGGGCCGGGGCCGCGTGCGCCTCGCTCGGCCTCGACCCCGTCGTCGTCGTCGAGGTCGGCGTGCCCCGCGGCCACGACGGGCCGGAGGCCGCGGCGCGGGACGCCCGGCTGGGTGCGCTGGCGGACGTCGCGCAGCGCACCGGCGCAGCGGCCGTGCTGCTCGGGCACACCCTCGACGACCAGGCCGAGCAGGTGCTCCTGGGCCTGGCGCGCGGCTCGGGGGCGCGGTCGCTGGCGGGCATGCCGGCGCGGCGCGGCCCGCTGCGCCGCCCCCTGCTGGGAGTGCCGAGGACGACGACGCGCGCCGCCTGCGCGGCCCTCGGCCTGCGGCCCTGGGAGGACCCCACCAACGCCGACCCGGCCTTCACGCGCTCGCGGGTGCGTTCGCGGGTGCTGCCGGTGCTCGAGGCCGAGCTCGGCCCCGGCGCGGCGGCGGCGCTGGCGCGCACCGCCGACCAGCTGCGGGAGGACGCCGAGGTGCTCGAGCAGCTGGGGGCCGAGCTGCTCGAGCGCTGCCGCGGCGTCCCCGGGGACGGTCGTGACGCCGGTCCCGGCCTCCGTCCCGACGCCGTTCCAGACGTCGGGCTGGACGTCGGGCTGGACGTCGGGCTGGACGTCGTCGGGCTGTCCGCCGCGCCCGCCGCGCTGCGGCGGCGCGCCCTGCGCTCCGCGGCCCTGCAGGCCGGTGCCGCCGCCGGAGAGCTGGCGCGCGAGCACGTCCTCGCCCTCGACGCGCTCGTCGTGGCCTGGCGGGGCCAGGGGCCGGTGCAGCTGCCCGGCCGCGTGGTGGGGGAGCGGACCTGTGGCAGGCTGCGGTTCGCCCCGGCCCCACCCCCACCAGGAGGACACTGATGGACGCCCAGGACATGGGCCGCGACCTCGCGGACGTCCTCATCGGCGAGGACGACATCCGCGCGCGCCTGGGCGAGATCGCCGCTCAGGTCGACGCCGACTACACCGGACGGGACCTGCTGCTGGTCGGCGTGCTCAAGGGCGCCGTCATGGTCATGGCGGACTTCGCCCGCGCCCTGCACGGCCCGGCGGAGATGGACTGGATGGCGGTGTCCAGCTACGGCTCCGGCACCAAGTCCTCCGGCGTGGTGCGGATCCTCAAGGACCTCGACCGCGACGTGCTCGGCCGCGACGTGCTCATCGTCGAGGACATCATCGACTCCGGCCTGACCCTGTCCTGGCTGGTGGCGAACCTGCGCTCGCGCGGTGCGGCGTCGGTGGAGGTCATGGCGCTCCTGCGCAAGCCGGAGGCGGCCAAGGTGACCGTGGACGTGAAGTACGTCGGCTTCGACATCCCCAACGCCTTCGTCGTCGGCTACGGCCTCGACTTCGCCGAGCGCTACCGCAACCTGCGCGTGGTCGGCACCCTCGCGGAGCACGTCTACAGCTCCTGAGCGCCCCTGGACGCCGGCCGGGCGTCCGCTGAGGGCGAACGGGTGGAACACCGGGGGCGGCCTCGTCCGTTGGGCTGGTGGGACCCAGCGCTCGGTGCGGGGCTCCAGGTGCCTGCGGTGTACGGTCGGGCGCCGGTCAGCCAGAGCAGAGAGGACGGGCCACGGCCCTCACCCACGCATGAACGCCAAGCGCTTCTTCCGCGGGCCGACGGTCTGGATCGTCGGGGCCCTGCTGCTCCTGGTCCTCGCCAGCCAGCTCTTCACCGGCAACCGGACGACCACCATCGACACCCGCGTCGGGCTCGAGCAGCTCGCGCAGGGCAACGTCGCCTCCGCGAAGGTCATCGACGGCGACCAGCGGGTGGAGCTCACGCTCAAGCAGCCGCTCGACGGCTCCACCGACGTCCAGTTCGACTACGTCAGCGCCCGCGCCGGCGAGGTCGCCACGGCGGTCGCGAACGACACCACGGACTGGACCGACGAGGTGCCCAAGGGCTCCGTGCTCGGCTCGATCCTCATCACGGTCCTGCCGATCCTGCTGTTCCTCGTCCTGTTCTGGTTCCTCTTCGCCAACATGCAGGGCGGCGGCAGCCGCGTCATGCAGTTCGGCAAGTCGCGCGCCAAGCTCGTCTCCAAGGAGGCCCCCAAGGTCACCTTCGCCGACGTCGCGGGCGCCGAGGAGGCCGTCGAGGAGCTCCACGAGATCAAGGAGTTCCTCGCCGAGCCCGCCAAGTTCCAGGCGGTCGGCGCGAAGATCCCCAAGGGCGTGCTGCTCTACGGCCAGCCCGGCACCGGCAAGACCCTGCTGGCCCGCGCCGTCGCGGGTGAGGCGGGCGTGCCCTTCTACTCGATCTCCGGCTCCGACTTCGTGGAGATGTTCGTCGGCGTCGGCGCCTCGCGCGTCCGCGACCTGTTCGAGCAGGCCAAGAACAACGCCCCGGCGATCATCTTCGTGGACGAGATCGACGCCGTCGGCCGCCACCGCGGCGCCGGCATGGGCGGCGGCCACGACGAGCGCGAGCAGACGCTGAACCAGCTCCTGGTGGAGATGGACGGCTTCGACATCAAGACCAACGTCATCCTCATCGCGGCCACGAACCGGCCCGACATCCTCGACCCGGCGCTGCTGCGCCCGGGCCGCTTCGACCGGCAGATCGCCGTCGAGGCGCCCGACATGAACGGCCGCCACAAGATCCTCCAGGTGCACGCCAAGGGCAAGCCCGTCGCCCCGGACGTCGACCTGCTGGCCGTGGCCCGCCGCACCCCCGGGTTCTCCGGCGCCGACCTGGCGAACGTCCTCAACGAGGCCGCGCTGCTCACCGCGCGCACCAACGGCCAGGTCATCGGGGACCGCGAGCTCGACGAGGCGATCGACAGGGTCATCGCCGGTCCGCAGAAGCGGACCCGGCTGATGAACGAGAAGGAGAAGAAGATCACCGCGTACCACGAGGGCGGACACGCCCTGGTGGCGGCGGCGCTGCGGCACACCGACCCGGTGACCAAGGTGACGATCCTCCCGCGCGGCCGCGCGCTCGGCTACACGATGGTGCTGCCGGTGGACGACAAGTACTCCACCACCCGCAACGAGATCCTCGACCAGCTCGCCTACGCGCTGGGCGGTCGCGTCGCGGAGGAGCTGGTCTTCCACGACCCCACCACCGGTGCCAGCAACGACATCGAGAAGGCCACCGACATGGCCCGCAAGATGGTCACGCAGTACGGCATGAGCGAGCGCGTGGGCGCCATCAAGCTGGGCAGCGGCAGCGGCGAGGTCTTCATGGGCCGCGACATGGGCCACGAGCGCGACTACTCCGAGGGCGTCGCCGCCGTCGTCGACGAGGAGGTCCGCCGCCTCATCGAGAACGCGCACGACGAGGCCTGGGAGATCCTCATGGAGCACCGCCAGGTGCTCGACACCCTCGTGGTGCGCCTGCTGGAGGAGGAGACCCTCAACCGCGAGCAGCTGGCCGAGGTGTTCGCCCCCGTGCAGAAGCGCCCGCTGCGCCCGGTGTGGCTGTCCAGCGAGCGCCGCCACGTCGACCAGCGCCCGCCGGTGATGTCCCCCAAGGAGATCGCCGCCGCGCAGAACGGGCACGCGCACCACATGGCTCCCCAGGACGAGGCCGCCGCGGCCGGCGAGGACCACCTCGCCGGCGGCGTCCGCGGACCCGAGGGCTTCCGCTCCGACCCCGGCCCCCAGGCCTGACCGTGGCGGCGCCCGCCCCCGGCGCCGCCAGCGGCGCCGGCACGGAGGTCACCGCCGCCCCGGTCGACCTCGAGCGGGCTCGCGCCGCGGTGCGCGAGCTGCTCCTGGCCATCGGCGAGGACCCCGACCGCGAGGGCCTGCAGGCCACGCCCGACCGGGTCGCGCGGGCCTGCGCGGAGCTCTTCGCCGGGCTCCGGCAGGACCCGGCCGAGGTGCTGGCCACCTCGTTCGACATCGGCCACGACGAGATCGTCGCCGTCCGCGACATCCCGGTCTCCTCCGTCTGCGAGCACCACCTGCTGCCCTTCACCGGGGTCGCGCACGTCGCCTACGTGCCGAGCGCCGACGGGCGCATCACGGGGCTGTCCAAGCTGGCCCGCCTCGTCGACGTGTACGCGCGCCGCCCCCAGGTGCAGGAGCGGCTCACCACCCAGGTGGCGGACGCCCTGGTGGAGCACCTGCACGCCCGCGGCGTCCTCGTCGTCGTCGACTGCGAGCACCTGTGCATGTCGGTGCGCGGCGTGCGGGCCCCCGGCGCCCGGACCACCACGTCCGCGGTGCGCGGCGGAATGCGCGACGCCACCACCCGCGCGGAGGCGCTGAGCCTGGTGCTGGGCCGGTGAGCAGCCGGTGAGGGCCAGGACGCTGGTGTGGGGCGTGGTCAACGCCACCCCCGACTCCTTCAGCGACGGCGGTCGGCACCTGCAGGCGCCCGCGGCGGTCGAGCACGGCCTCGCGCTGGTCGCGCAGGGCGCCGACGTCGTCGACGTGGGCGGGGAGTCGACCCGCCCGGGCGCCACCCGGCCCACCGAGGCCGAGGAGCTCGCCCGCGTCCTGCCCGTCGTCGCGGCGCTGGCCGAGCGGGGCGTGGTCGTCAGCATCGACACCATGCGCGCCGGGGTCGCCGCGGCGGCCCTGGAGGCCGGCGCCACGATCGTCAACGACGTCTCCGGCGGCCTGGCGGACCCGGAGGTGGCGGCCCTGGTGGCCGCGTCCGGCGCCACCTGCGTGGTCGGCCACTGGCGCGGCCACTCCGCCGGCATGAACGACCTCGCCGTGTACGACGACGTCGTCGCCGAGGTCCGCGCCGAGCTGGGGGCCCGCCTGGCCGCCTTCGAGGCCGCCGGTGCCCGGCCCGAGCAGCTGGTCGCCGACCCCGGGCTGGGCTTCGCCAAGCGGGCCGAGCACGACTGGGCCCTCCTGGCGGCGCTGCCGGAGCTGGTCGGCTCGTGGGGCCGCGTGCTCGTCGGGGCCTCCCGCAAGCGCTTCCTCGGCGCCCTGCTCGCCGAGGCGGGAGGCCGCGCCGGAGGCCCGTCGTCGCCACCCCCTCCGGAGCAGCGCGACGACGCCACCGCCGCCGTGACGGCGCTGGCCGCCGCCGCGGGCGCGTGGGGCGTGCGGGTGCACGCCGTGCGGGCCAGCGCCGACGCCGTGCGCGTGGCCGCCCGCTGGGCGGAGGCCGCGGCGTGACCGCGTCCGGAGGGGGTCTGCTCACCACCGCCCTGTCCGGCGACGTGGTCTCCCTGCGCGGGCTGCGGGCGCGCGGCCGCCACGGGGTCCTCGACGCCGAGCGGCAGCTGGGGCAGGTCTTCACCGCCGACGTCGACCTCCAGGTCGACACGCTCACCGCCGCGGTGACCGACGACCTGTCCGACGCCGTGGACTACTCGGTGGTCGCCGCGGACGTCGTGGCCGTGCTCGCCGGTGAGCCCGTGCAGCTCGTGGAGGTCCTGGCGAGCCGGGTGGCCGGCGCGTGCCTGGCGCACCCCGGGGTGCGCGCCGTCGCCGTCGCCGTCCACAAGCCGCAGGCCCCCGTCCAGGTGCCCTTCGACGACGTCGTCATCACCGTCGTCCGCCGCCGCGGGGACCTGATCGACGCCGTCCCGGCCCGGCCGTTCGACGCGGTGGTGGCCCTGGGCGCCAACCTCGGGGAGCGCGAGGCCGTGCTGTCCGCCGCCGTGCGGGACCTCGCCGCCGTCCCCGGCCTGGAGGTGGTGGGCGTGTCCGGCGTCGTCGAGACCACCGCCGTGGGCCTGCCCGGCGCGGAGCCCCAGCCGGACTACCTCAACGCCGTGGTCCGGCTGCGGTGCGCGCTGTCCCCGCGGGACCTGCTGCGCGCCTGCCGCGCCGTCGAGGCCGCCCACGGGCGCGACGCCGGCGTGCGCTCGCAGGAGCCGCGGTGGGGCGCGCGCACCCTCGACGTCGACGTCCTCACCTGCGGGGCCCTGGTGGCCGCCGACGACGCCCCTGCGGAGCGGGGGAGCCCGGCGCTGCAGGTGCCGCACCCGCGCGCCGGCGTCCGCGCCTTCGTGCTGGTGCCCTGGGCCCGCCTCGCCCCTGACGACCTGCTGCCGGGGGCCGGCCGGGTGGCGGACGTCCTCGCCGACCTCGCCACCGCCGACCCCGCCGCGGTGGCCGACGTGCGCAGCCGGCCCGACGTCGTGCTGGCGCCGTCGTCGGTCCTGCCGGGCGGCGCGACCGGGGGCCGCGCGTGAGCCCGCTGCGCACCCGGGTGCTGCTCGTCGTCGCGGTGGTGGCCGGCGTGGTCACCTGGGTGGCGCTGGACCTGGTCGACGGCACCGGCGCGGCCGTGCCGATGCCGTGGACGGTGCCGGTGCTCCTCGTCGTCCTCGCGCTCGCCGTGCTGTCCGTCGGCAGGCCGGTGCGGCGCTGGAACCAGGGCCACCGCGACCGCCCGCTCGACGCGCTGCGCGCTGCGCGCACCGTGGTGGTGGCGCAGGCCGCCGGCGTCACCGGTGCGGCGCTGGCCGGGGCCTACGGGGGCTTCGTCGCGCTGCTGCTGCCGATGCTGGACATCGAGGTGCGCCGCGACCGGATGCTGCTCGCGCTCGCGGCGATGGCCGGGTCCCTGCTGCTGCTCGTGGCCGGTGTGGTGGTCGAGCGGTGGTGCCGCCTGCCCCCCGACGACGACGCCGCCGGCGGCCGGCCGGGCCAGGCCGGACGGCGGGGCGGCGGTCAGACCGGGACGTCGTCCCGCGAGCTCGGCGAGGGCGAGGTGCGCCGCAGCGCGGAGTACACCCCGTCGGGCGTCAGCACCCCGACGTAGCGGTCGCCGTCGAGCACGGGCAGCCACCCGGCGTCGTGCTGGACGATCTCGGACAGGCCCTTGCGGAGCGTGTCGCCCACGCTGATGGTCTCGTCGAACCGGCGGGCGACCTGGGCCGCGGTGGTGCCGGGCGCGGCGTCGTCGAGGTGGCGCAGCGACACCCAGCCCCGCAGCGCGCCGGACCTGTCGAGCACCACGGCGTACGGCTCGCGGGCGCCGTCCACGGCCGCGCGGACGGTGGCGAGGTCGTCGTCGAGGAGCACCGTGGCGGGGTGGGACAGGTCCTGCGCCTCCACGGGCGTGACGGCGAGGCGGCGCAGGCCCCGGTCCGAGCCGGCGAAGTCGGCCACGAAGTCGTTGGCGGGAGCGCCGAGCACGGTGGCGGGGTCGGCGAACTGCTCGAGCTTGCCGCCCTGGCTGAACACGGCGATCCGGTCCGCCAGGCGGACGGCCTCGTCGATGTCGTGGGTGACGATGAGGACCGTCTTGTGCAGCTCGGCCTGGATGCGGCGGAACTCGCCCTGCAGGCGGTCGCGGGCGATGGGGTCGACCGCGCCGAACGGCTCGTCCATGAGCAGCACCGGCGGGTCGGCCGCCAGGCCGCGGGCCACGCCGATCCGCTGCTGCTGGCCGCCGGACAGCTCGTGCGGGTACCGGTCGGCGTACTGGGAGGCGGGCAGGCCCACCAGCTCGAGCATCTCCTCGACGCGGGCGGCGGTCCGCCTCCGGTCCCACCCCAGCAGCTGGGGGACCGTGGCGATGTTGGCCGCCACCGTCAGGTGGGGGAACAGGCCGACGCGCTGGATGACGTAGCCGATCTGCCGGCGCAGCTTCACCGGGTCGACGCGGGTGACGTCCTGCCCGCCGATCTCGATGCGGCCCGCGGTGGGCTCGATGAGGCGGTTGACCATCCGCAGCGTGGTCGACTTGCCGCAGCCGCTCGGGCCGACGAGGGCCACCATCTCGCCGGCCTCGACGGCCAGGTCGAGGTGCCCGACGGCGAGGGTGCCGTCCGGGTAGCGCTTCTCGACGCCGTCGAGCCGGATGGTGCTGCCGGGGGTAGCGTCCCCGCCGTGTCCCTGATCGCGGCTGGTGTCCACAGCGCGACCCTCCCCGACAACTGCCTGGTGCGCAACGACTGGGTCTGCCCGCTGTACGTCGAGACCCGTTCGGACGTGCTGCTGCAGGCCCTGGGGCAGCACCTGTACCTCGTGCTGGTGTCCCTCCTCGCCGGTGCTGTGCTCGCGGTGCCGCTGGCGGTCCTCGCGCACCGGGTGAAGCGGGCGCGGGGCCTCACCCTCGGCGTCACCACCGTGATCTACACGATCCCGTCGCTGGCGCTGTTCATCCTCCTGCTGCCCATGACGGGGCTGACCTCGACGACGGTGGTCGTCGCGCTGGCCCTCTACTCGCTGACGATCCTCGTGCGCAACATCCTCGTGGGCCTGGACGGGGTCGACCCGGAGGTGCGCGACGCCGCGGCGGGCATGGGGCTGTCGTCCTGGCGGACGCTGTGGCGCGTGGAGGCGCCGCTGGCGCTGCCCTCGGCGATGGCGGGGCTGCGGGTGGCCGCGGTCTCCACGGTGGCGCTGGCCACCGTGGGGGCGATCATCGGCCAGGGCGGGCTGGGCAACCTCATCACCACGGGTTACTCCTCCAACTTCAACGCGCAGGTGCTCACCGCGTCGCTGCTGTGCGTGGTCATGGCGGTGGTCTTCGACCTGCTCCTGCTGGGCGCGCAGCGCCTGGCCACGCCCTGGCGCAGGGGCCGGAGCTGATGGAGGGCCGGAGCTGATGGGAGGGATGCGCTGATGGACTGGCTCACCGGGATCCCGGCGTGGTTCGCCGACCCCGCGAACTGGCGCGGCGAGGCGGGCGTCCCGACCCTGTTCCTCCAGCACCTCGGCTACTCGGCCGCGTCCCTCGGGCTGGCGTGCCTGGTGGCGCTGCCGGTGGGCGTCTGGCTGGGCCACACCGGGCGCGGGGGGGTGCTGGCGCAGCAGGTCGGCAACGCCGGCCGCGCCGTCCCCGTGCTCGCCCTGCTCGGCATCCTCCTGCTCGTGCCCGGCTTCGGCCGCACCTGGTGGACCCTCGTGCTCTGCTTCACGCTCTTCGCCGTCCCGCCCGTGCTCACCAACGCGTTCACGGGCATGCGCGAGGTCGACCGCGGCGCCGTCGACGCCGCCCGGGGCATGGGCATGTCCGACGTCGAGGTGCTGCGGCGCGTGGAGCTGCCGCTGGCCACCCCCATGATCATGAACGGCGTGCGCCAGGCGGCGGTCCAGGTGGTCGCCACCACGTCCATCGCCGCGCTGTTCGCCTTCGGGGGGCTGGGCCGCATCATCACGCGGGCCACGGGCAGCGCGGGGATCGACCTGTCGGCGGCGCTCGCCGGCACGCTGCTCATCGCCGCGTTCGCGCTGGCGGTCGAGTACGGGCTGGCGTGGGCGGGGCGCCGGGCCGACCCCGTGGCGAAGGCGCACCGGGCTGCGCGGCAGCGGTCCGGACGGGTGGACCGGGACTCCGTTACGACATCGTGACCACCCCTGGGAGCGCACTGCGCTCCGGCATGGGGTTGCATTCCGAGCGGACCGCGCGTGCAGCACCGCGCGGACTGCGGGGGCCGGTGGGGGTGGGGCGCAGCGCGCTGCAGCCGCCACCGAGCAGGCTTCCGCCCGACACGCGCGGCTCCGCCCGAGCCGCGGGACACAGAAGGCGGTCCGCGTGACCTCGTTCCTCCGGCGCTCCCGCGCCTCCCTGCTCCTCGTCGGCGCCGCCAGCGCCGTGCTCGCCCTCAGCTCGTGCGCGGCCGACAGCGTGCAGTCCGGCACCGCCGCCAGCTCGGAGGCGACCTCCTCCGGCGGCTCCGGCGAGACGGTCGTCGTGGGCGGCCCCAACTTCACCGAGGCCGCCGTCATGGAGGCCATGTACTCCCTGCTGCTCCAGGACGCCGGCTTCACCACGGAGATCAAGGCGGTCGACAACCGCGAGGTGTACTTCGGCGAGCTGGCCTCCGGCTCGATCGACGTCGTGCCGGAGTACGCCGCGACCCTCGCCGAGTACCTGAACCAGCAGAAGAACGGCGCCGGCGCCGCCCCCATCGCCACCAACGACGTCACCACCACGGTCGAGGCCGCGAAGCCGCTGGCCGAGGAGCAGGGCGTCACGCTGCTGGACCCGGCCCAGGCCGCCAGCCAGAACGCGTTCGCCGTGACGCAGGAGTACGCGACCGACAACAACCTCAAGACCCTGTCCGACCTGGGCGCCCTCGGGCAGCCCGTGGTGCTGGCCGCCACGGAGGAGTGCCCGCAGCGCCCGTTCTGCCAGCCGGGCCTCGAGAGCACGTACGGCCTGCAGATCAGCTCGCTGCTGCCGCTGGGCTACGGGTCGCCGGCCACCAAGCAGGCGGTGCAGAACGGCGAGGCGCAGCTCGGCCTGGTCGGCTCCACCGACGGCACGCTGAGCCAGTTCGGCCTCGTGGTGCTGCAGGACGACAAGAAGCTGCAGCTGGCCGACAACCTCGTCCCCGCGGTGAACACCGCCTCGGCGAGCGACCCGAAGATCGCTGAGGCGCTCAACAAGCTGGCGCCGGTGCTGACCACGGCCGACCTCACCGCCCTCAACGGCCAGGTCGACGGGGAGCGCCTCCTGCCCGAGGACGTCGCGAAGGCGTACCTGCAGGACAAGGGCCTCATCAAGGGCTGACCCGCCCAGCGGGCCCCCACCTCCCGCTCGTCGACCAGCACGGGGCGCCCCGTGCTGGTCAGGACCGGTGCGGACCACCCCGGTCGTGCTGCGTCACGGGAGCCAGCAGGCGACGCGCCCGACCGCGTGGCGGATGTGACTTATGTGATTCAAGAGACGTGTGGCGTGTCGTGAGCCTTGCGGGGCGCGCGAGGCCTATGTTTCACACATGGCCTCCACCGCCCGCCACCGCGCTTCCACCGCCCCCCTGACCTGGGCCGCGCGCAGCCTCGTCACCGCCACCACGGTCCCCGTGGGCGCTCTTGCCGGCTGCGTCGTCGCCGCCGTCGCCGCCACCGCGCAGAACCCCGGCCTCGGGGTCGTCGGCCTCGCCGCCGCCGGCGTCCCGCTGACGCTGTCCGGCCTGCGCGCCCGCCACCGCGCCCGCCGCGGCCGGGTCCGCGGCCGCCACGTCGCGGGGCTCGAGCAGGTCTGGCCGACGACCGCCTCAGCCGACGAGGTGCTCGAGCCGACCGCCGTCCGGCTCGACCCGGCCGTCGACGTCGAGGCCCCGTCCCCGGCCGCCTTCCGCGCGCTGGAGCTGGTCCCGGTCGCTCCCGCGGCCGTCGAGGCGCCGACCGCCGCCGGCGCCGCGGACGTCGTCGAGGTGGTGCGGGCCGCCGAGCGCGAGGAGGCCACCGTGCTGCACCTGCCCCAGATCATCCCGTCCCAGCGCGCCGAGCCCGCCCTCGAGCGCGACGCCGAGGCGGCCGCCCACGCCGCGGCGCCGGTCGTCCGCGCCGAGGTGGTCGTGCACGTGGCAGCCGCCACGGGCGAGGTCGCCGTGCACGTCGGCCCGCCCGCCTCGGAGGTCGCCCCCGAGCAGCGCGCCCTCGAGATCGCGCAGCTGAAGCGCCTGTGGGCCGTGGGCACCGGTCCCGACACGGGCTCCCTGCGCGCCGCGGCACCGGCTGCCTGAGCCGGACGGGAACCCGCCTGGCGCCCGCGGGGCGCGCAGGGGGACGCTGAGGCCGTGAGCACCCCGTTCGACCTGCCCGGCGTGGAGTGGACCCCGGTGTCCGACCGCCTGGTCCTGGCGCGGCGCCTGGTGGCGTCGGTGGGCGCGGCGGTCGGTCTGGCCGTCGTCGTCGTGGGGGCGGTCCTGCTCTGGAGCCCGTGGTGGGTGGTGGCCGGGGCGGTGCTCCTGGCGCTGGACGGCTGGCAGTGGTGGCTCGCCGGCCGCCAGGTCCGGGCCATCGGGTACGCCGAGCGCGAGGACGACCTGCTCGTGCGCCGCGGCATCCTGTTCCGCTCGCTGGCGGTGGTGCCCTACGGGCGGATGCAGTACGTCGACGTCTCCGCGGGACCGCTCGAGCGCTGGCTCGGCATCGCCACGGTCCAGCTGCACACGGCGTCCGCCAGCAGCGACGCGACCATCCCGGGCCTGCGTCCGGAGGAGGCCGCGAGGCTGCGCGACAGGCTCTCCCGCCGCGGCGAGGCGCGGCTGGCGGGCCTGTGAGCGACGGTCCCGCCGAGCGCCCCGCGCCGGCGCCGGCGGACCCGGCGCAGCACACCGGGGCCTCGCCGGTGGAGGCGGCGCCCTCCGGGCCGGTCGAGGACCGGGCCGGAGGGCAGCCGCCCGGGGAGGGCCAGCCGCAGGGCCAGCGGTGGGAGCGCCTGCACCCGGTGACCCCGGTGCTGCGCAGCTGGCGCGTGCTCGTGGTGCTGCTCTTCCTCTACGCGCAGGAGCGCGGGCGCAGCGCGGTGGACGGGCGCGACCTGCCGGGCCACGTGGAGCTGCTCATCGCCCTCGCGGCCCTGGTGGGCTGCGTGGTGGTGGCCGTGGCCGCCTCGGCGCTGTCGTGGCGCGCCACCCGCTTCACGGTCGACGACGAGGCCGTCCGCCTGCACAGCGGGGTCGTCGCCAAGCGCCAGCGGGTGGCGCGCCTGGACCGGCTGCAGGCGGTGGACGTGGTGCAGCCGCTGGTGGCGCGGCTGCTCGGGTTCGCCGAGCTGCGCGTCGAGGTGGCGGGGGGTGCGGGCTCGCAGGTCAAGCTGGCCTACCTCAGGGAGCACGACGCCCAGCGCCTGCGCAACCTGCTCCTGGCGCGCTCGGCCGGCCTGGCCTTCGAGGGCGACGCCGCTCCGGAGGCGCCCGAGCAGCAGGTGCTCGAGGTGCCGTTCGGGCGGGTGGCGGCCTCGGTGGCGCTGTCGGGGGCCGCGGTCGCGCTCGTCGTCGTCCTCCTGGGCGTGGTGGTGGGGGCGGTGACCACGCGGGAGGCGGGCCTGCTCTTCGCCGCCGCGGCGCCCCTGCTCGGCCTGGCCGGCAGCGTCTGGACGGCGCTGGCGAAGAGCGCCAACTGGCGCATCGCCACCTCCCCCGACGGCCTGCGGCTGCGCTCGGGGCTGCTGGAGAGCCGCACCCAGACCGTCCCGCCGGGTCGCGTGCAGGCCGTGCGGCTGACGCAGCCGCTGCTGTGGCGCCTGTTCGGGTGGTGGCGGGTGCAGGTCAACGTGGCGGGCTTCGCGGGGGAGGGCCAGGAGAGCGCGTCCGCGAGCACGCTGGTGCCGGTGGCCTCGGCGGCCGAGGTGCGCACGGTGCTGGCGCTGGTGCTGCCCGCGATCCACGACGACCTCGGCGGGGACGGCATCGACGCGGGCCTGCGCGGCACCTCCGCCGACGGCGGCTGGCTGGTCGCCCCGCCCGCCGCGCGCTGGGTGGACCTCGTCTCCTGGCGCCGCCGCGGCGCGCTGGTCACCCAGCACGCCCTGCTGCTGCGGCGCGGCCGCCTGCGGCGCGAGCTCGACGTGGTGCCCCACGAGCGCACGCAGTCGCTGGCCGTGGAGCAGGGGCCGCTGCAGCGCCGCCTGGGCCTCGCCACCCTGGCGCTGCACTCCACGCCCGGACCGGTGCGGCCCCGCGCCGAGCACCTGTCCGCCGGCCAGGCGGTGGCCCTGCTCGAGGAGCAGGCCGGGCGCGCCCGCACCGCCCGCGCAGCGGCGGGACCGGAGCGGTGGATGGAGCAGGCCGGCTGAGCCTCAGTCGCGGCGCAGCACCACGGCGACGTCCGTCACCGCGAAGAGGAACTGCCCCGCGGCGGCCAGCGAGCGCAGCTCCTCCATCCACCCCGAGGCCCGGGCGGCCAGCACGGGGTCGTCCTGGGAGGCGGCCAGCACGCCGGTGGCCACCTTCCACGCGAGGGACCCGTCGTCGAAGCGGCGGTGGGGGTCCGCCCAGGAGGTGGCCGCCTCCACGGTCCAGCCGGCTCCCCGCCGGGCGGCGGTCGCGGCGAGGGCCAGCAGCTTGCGGCCCATGAAGCCGTCGGAGCGGCCGGGCCCGGGCGCCGCGGCCGTGAACCTGTCCACGAGGGTGCGGGTCAGCTGGTCGTCGGTGCTGGTGAACAGCGCGGTGTCCCAGTCGGAGTGGGCCAGGACGCACAGCCCGCCGGGGCGCAGCACCCGGTGGACCTCCGCGAGGTGCGCCACCGGGTCGCCCAGGTGCTCGGCCGTGTTGAGGGAGACCACGCG
The DNA here is from genome assembly GCF_006335115.1 of Streptomyces sp. NP160. Classification (GTDB taxonomy): domain Bacteria; phylum Actinomycetota; class Actinomycetes; order Actinomycetales; family Quadrisphaeraceae; genus Quadrisphaera. Next base: position 185,083 of record NZ_VDMJ01000003.1, on the reverse strand, counting down.
GTCCAGCTCGCCGTCGCGCCACGGCAGGGGCCCGTCGAGGTCGGTGATGCGGCTGCGCACGCGCGCGTCGGCGAGCAGGTCGTCGTCCAGGGCGGACACGTGGTCGAGGGCGTGCACCAGGCGCGGGGCGTGCCCGCCGGGCGGCGGGTCCAGCAGCGCCCTCACGGTGCGCCCGCTGCCGCACCCCACGTCGGCCACGACGAGGCCCTCGACGTCCAGCCGCGCCAGCTCGGCCACGCGCTCGTGCCGTCCCACGCGGGCGACCCTAGCCGCCGCCCGGGACCCCGGACGGACGCAGGCGGCCGGGCCCGGCCGCTGCGCCGCACGTACGCTCCCCGGGTGCTGGACGACGACGACGCAGGTCGCCGGGCCCGCCGCCGCCCCGCCCCGGGGCGCCTGGGCGTCGGCGTGGTGGGCGCCGGCCGGGTCGGCGCCGTCATGGGCGCCGCCCTGCGCGCCGCGGGGCACGCCGTGGTGGGGGCGTCGGCCGTCTCCGAGGCCAGCCTCGAGCGCGTCGCCACCCTGCTGCCCGGGGTGCCCGTGCTCCCCGTGCCCGAGGTGGTGGAGCGGGCAGAGCTGGTGCTGCTCGCCGTCCCGGACGACGCCCTGGCCGACCTCGTCGCCGGCCTCGCGGCCACCGGCAGCTGGCAGGCGGGGCAGCTGGTGGTGCACACCAGCGGCCGCCACGGCACCGCGGTCCTGGAACCGGCGCGCGCCGCCGGCGGCATCCCGCTGGCGCTGCACCCCGCCATGACGTTCACCGGCACCAGCCTCGACCTGGTCCGGCTGGCGGACGCCGTCATCGGGGTGACGGCGCCGGCGCCCGTGCTGCCGGTGGCGCAGGCGCTGGTGGTGGAGGTCGGCGCGGAGCCGGTGGTGGTGGACGAGGCCGACCGCGCGCTCTACCACGCGGCGCTCTCGCACGGCAGCAACCACCTCGTGACGCTGGTCGCGCAGGCCGCGGAGGTGCTGCGCGCCGCCGGCCTCGACCGCCCCGACCGCGTGCTCGGGCCGCTGCTGCAGGCGGCGCTCGACGGTGCCCTGCGCTCCGGCGACGACGCGCTGACCGGCCCGGTGGCGCGCGGCGACGCCGGCACCCTGACCGCGCACCGCGCCGTGCTGGCGCAGGCGGCCGCCGACGGGCTCGTGGGGCCCGACGTCCCCGCCGCCCACCTCGCCCTGGCGCGGGCCACGGCGGCCCGGGCCCGCGCCGGCGGGCGGCTCACCGGCCTGCCCGCCGACGACGTCGACAGCGCCCTGCAGAGCGGAGACCCCTCGTGACCAGCACCTCCACCCCGGCGAGCGCCGCGGCTCCGGCGACGGCGCCGGCGGCCCCGGGTGCGCGCACCCCGCGGCTGGTGCGCACGCGCGCCGAGCTGGCGGCCGTGCGCGCCGGCCTGCCCGGGCCCGTCGCCGTCGTCATGACCATGGGGGCCCTGCACGCCGGGCACGCGGCCCTCGTGGAGGCCGCCCGCGAGCGGGCGGCCAGCGTCGTCGTCACGATTTTCCTCAACCCGCTGCAGTTCGAGGCCGGCGCCGACCTCGCGCGCTACCCGCGCACCCTCGACGCCGACCTGGAGCTGTTGGGCCGGGTGGGCGCGGACGTCGTCTTCGCGCCCTCCCCCGACGTCGTCTACCCCGACGGCGACCCGGCGGTCCGGGTCTCCTCCGGCGCGCTCGGGTCGGTGCTGGAGGGCGCCTCGCGCCCGGGCCACTTCGACGGCGTGCTGACCGTCGTCGCGAAGCTCCTCCACCTGGTGCGCCCCGACGTCGCCCTCTTCGGCCAGAAGGACGCCCAGCAGCTGCTGCTGGTGCGCCGCATGGTCCGCGACCTCGACCTCGGCGTGGAGGTGGTGGCCGTCCCCACCGTGCGCGACGGGGACGGCCTGGCGCTGTCCAGCCGCAACGCGCACCTGTCCCCGCTGGACCGGGAGGTCGCCCTGGTGCTGTCGCGCGCGCTGCGCGCGGGGGAGGCGGCGGCGCCGGAGGGGGCCAGCGCGGTCCGCCGCGCCGCGCGCGACGTGCTGGTGGCCGAGCCGCTGGCCCGCGTCGACTACCTGGCCCTGGTCGACCCGGACACCCTCGCCGACGTGCCCGAGCACTTCCGCGGACCGGCGCTGCTGGCCGTGGCGGCCAAGGTCGGACCCACCCGGCTCATCGACAACCTCCCGCTCGTGGTGGGCGCCGCCCGCTGACGCCCGCGCCCGGTCAGGGGAGCCGGTAGCGGAAGCAGTGGCAGACCTGCGGCAGCAGCACCGAGCCGTCGGGACCGGCCGCCCCCTCGGCGAGCTCGCGCACCCGCGCCAGCAGGCCCTCACGCCGGCGGCTCACGGCGAGCCCCGAGTAGGTCGAGGCCAGCGCGACGACGTCGTCGACGGAGGCCAGCCGCTGCACGGCCGGGAACGACGCGCGCTCCCGCTGCGCGCCCCGCAGCGGGACCCGCGGCCACCAGTCCGCGTCGGCGAGGTCGCGGGCGTGCGCGCCCGGCGCGGCCTCGTCGGCGCCGGTGGCCTCCCCGACGCCCTCGCCGCCGAACAGGGCCTCCAGCTCCGCGGCCCAGCCGACCGACGCGTCGCGCACCACCCACGCCAGCCCCAGCACCCCGCCGGGGCGGAGCACCCGGGCCACCTCGGCCGCGGCGGCCGCGGGGCGCAGCCAGTGCCACGCCTGGCCGACCACCACGGCGTCGACCGAGGCGTCCGGCAGCGGCACGTGCTCCGCGGTGCCCGCCACGGCCCGCACCTGCGCCCGCGGCGACTCGGCCAGCCAGTGGCGCAGCACCGAGAGCATGCCGTCGCTGGGGTCCACGGCCACCACGCGGTGACCGCGCCGGGCGAGCGCGCGGGACACCTTGCCGGTGCCGGCCGCCAGGTCGAGGACGTCGAGGGGACCCCCGGGCGAGCCCGTGAGCCAGTGGACGGCGTCGTCGGGGTGGTCGGGGCGCAGCCGGTCGTAGCGCTCGGCGTCGACCAGGGTGCCGAAGGAGGTGCGCCGCTCCTCGTCGTCGGCCTGGGGGGCGTCGTCAGCCGGGGGTGCGCCGTCGGGGTGGAGGTCCGCCACCACCCGATCCCAGCACGCCCGGGGCCGCAGCGGGAGCCCCGGGCCGGGTCCGCACCGCCCGCGCGCGGCCCCGATACGCTCGTGGACCGTGTCCGAGGTCCCGCCCACCGCACCCAGCACCTCCGCTGACGCCGCTGACGCCGCCGCCGCCGAGGCGGCCGCCCTCGCGGCGGACCAGCTGCCCGAGCAGCTGCGCGTGCGCCGCGAGAAGCGGCAGCGGCTGCTGGACGCCGGCGTCGAGCCGTACCCCGTCTCGGTGCCCCGCACCGCCTCCCTGGCGCAGGTCCGCGAGGCGCACGCCGGCCTGGCCGCCGGTGAGGAGACCGACGTCGTCGTCTCCGTGGCGGGGCGGGTCGTGTTCCAGCGCGGCACCGGCAAGCTCGCCTTCGCCACCCTCCAGGACGGCGACGGCACGCGCCTGCAGGTGATGCTCAGCCTCGCCGAGGTCGGCGCCGACGCGCTCGCGGCGTGGAAGTCCGACGTCGACCTGGGTGACGTCGTCTCCGCCACCGGGCGCGTGGTGCAGTCCAAGCGCGGTGAGCTGAGCGTCATGGCCAGCTCGTGGGCGATGGCCACCAAGGCGCTGCGGCCGCTGCCGGTGCTCCACAAGGACACCAGCGAGGAGGTCCGGGTGCGCCAGCGCTACGTCGACCTCATCGTGAGGCCGGAGGCGCGGGCGGTGGTGCGCACGCGCGCCGCCGTCGTGAGGTCGCTGCGGACCACCTTCGACGGCCTGGGCTACCTCGAGCTCGAGACCCCCATGCTGCAGACGCTGCACGGCGGGGCCGCGGCGCGGCCGTTCGTCACGCACTCCAACGCCTTCGACATCGACCTGTACCTGCGCATCGCCCCGGAGCTGTTCCTCAAGCGCGCGGTGGTCGGCGGCCTGGACCGGGCCTTCGAGATCAACCGCAACTTCCGCAACGAGGGCGCCGACTCCTCGCACTCCCCGGAGTTCGCGATGCTCGAGTTCTACGAGGCCTACGCCGACTACGACCTCATGGCCGAGCGCACCCGCGGGCTCGTCCAGACCGCGGCCCGCGACGCCCTCGGGTCGACGACGGTGCTCCTGGCCGACGGCACCGAGTACGACCTCGGCGGCACCTGGGCCCAGCTGTCGATGTACCCGTCCCTGAGCGAGGCGCTGGGCGAGCCCGTCACGCCCCGGACGCCGCGCTCGGTGCTGGTGGAGCGCGCCGAGCGCCTCGGCGTGGGCGTCGCGCCCACGGCCACCGCCGGCAAGCTCGTCGAGGAGCTGTGGGAGCACCTCGTGGGCGACCACCTGGTGGCGCCGACGTTCGTGCGCGACTTCCCCCTGGAGACCTCCCCGCTCACCAAGTCGCACCGCTCGGTGCCCGGCGTGGTGGAGAAGTGGGACCTCTACGTGCGCGGCTTCGAGCTGGCCACCGGCTACTCCGAGCTCAACGACCCGGTGGTCCAGCGCGAGCGCCTCGAGGCGCAGGCCCGCCTGGGCGCCGCCGGCGACGACGAGGCGATGCCCGTCGACGAGGACTTCCTGCGCGCCATGGAGGTCGGCATGCCCCCCGCGGGGGGCGTCGGCATGGGCATCGACCGGCTGCTCATGGCGCTCACGGGCCTCGGCATCCGCGAGACCATCCTGTTCCCGCTGGTCAAGCCGGAGGCCTGAGCGCCGGAGGAGGGGCCGTCCCCGCTCCACGGGGTACCGTTCGGGGCGTGATGGCCGCGATCGCCGCGCTGACGCCCCCGATCGGGGTGGCCCTGCTCTTCTGGTTCGTCATGCGCGCCGTGCTGCGCGCGGACCGCAGCGAGCGCGAGGCGATGGCGGCCCTCGACCGCGCCGACGCCGAGCGGGCGGCGGCCGAGCGGGCGGCGCGCGAGCGCGCGTCGTCGTCCTCGTCGGGCGAGGGGGCCTGACGTGGCGCAGACGATGCAGGTGGTGCTCGTCGACGACCTCGACGGCGGCACCGCGGACCAGACGGTCGCCTTCTCCCTCGACGGGGTCGACTACGAGATCGACCTGTCCGCCGAGAACGCCGCGCGCCTGCGCGACGACCTCGCCGTCTGGGTGGGCCACGCCCGCAGGACCACGGCCGGGCGGCGCGCCCGGGCCGCCGCCGGCGCGGCCGGCGCCGGCAGCGGCGTCGACGTGGCCGCGGTGCGCGCCTGGGCGCGCGAGAACGGCCACACGGTGAACGAGCGCGGCCGGGTCCCGGCGGCCGTGGTGGAGGCCTACCGGGCGGCCACCGGCGCCTGACCCCTCGGCCCACCCCGGCAGCGGGGCGTCCGCCACCAGCGAACACCCGGAGCGCCCCGGGGCGGAACACCCCCTTGACCTGGGAGCGTTGCTCCCCGTGACGGGAGGCCGACCCGGTCCTCCCCACCCGGGACGGTCACGCGGGGGTCTGCGGACCCCCACCGCCGTCGCACCCCGGGGATAGCATCGTCAGGGTCAGTGAGGTCGTCCGCCCCCGGTGGCAGCCGGTGGTCGGAATCCGCACCGCCCACGCTCGCGAGGAGCGCACCATGTTCGAGAGGTTCACCGACCGCGCCCGCCGCGTCGTCGTCCTGGCTCAGGAAGAGGCCAGGATGCTCAACCACAACTACATCGGCACCGAGCACATCCTGCTCGGGCTGATCCACGAGGGTGAGGGCGTCGCCGCCAAGGCGATGGAGTCCCTCGGCATCTCGCTCGACTCCGTGCGCGAGCAGGTGCAGGAGATCATCGGCCAGGGCCAGCAGGCGCCCTCGGGCCACATCCCCTTCACCCCGCGCGCCAAGAAGGTGCTCGAGCTGTCGCTGCGCGAGGCGCTGCAGCTCGGCCACAACTACATCGGCACCGAGCACATCCTGCTCGGCCTCATCCGCGAGGGCGAGGGCGTCGCCGCCCAGGTCCTCGTCAAGCTGGGCGCCGACCTCAACCGCGTCCGCCAGCAGGTGCTGCAGCTGCTGAGCGGCTACCAGGGCAAGGAGCCCGCCACCGCCGGCGGTCCCCAGGAGGGCACCCCGTCGGGCTCGCTCGTGCTCGACCAGTTCGGCCGCAACCTCACCCAGGCCGCCCGCGAGGGCAAGCTCGACCCGGTGATCGGTCGCGGCAAGGAGGTGGAGCGCGTCATGCAGGTGCTCTCCCGCCGCACCAAGAACAACCCCGTCCTCATCGGCGAGCCCGGCGTCGGCAAGACCGCCGTCGTCGAGGGCCTGGCGCAGTCCGTCGTCCGCGGCGAGGTGCCCGAGACGCTGAAGGACAAGCAGCTCTACACCCTCGACCTCGGCGCGCTGGTGGCCGGCAGCCGCTACCGCGGTGACTTCGAGGAGCGCCTCAAGAAGGTGCTCAAGGAGATCCGCACCCGCGGCGACATCATCCTGTTCATCGACGAGATCCACACCCTCGTGGGTGCGGGTGCCGCCGAGGGCGCGATCGACGCCGCCAGCATCCTCAAGCCGATGCTCGCCCGCGGTGAGCTCCAGACCATCGGCGCCACCACCCTGGACGAGTACCGCAAGCACATCGAGAAGGACCCGGCGCTCGAGCGCCGCTTCCAGCCGATCCTCGTGGCCGAGCCGAACCTGGCCCACGCCATCGAGATCCTCAAGGGCCTGCGCGACCGCTACGAGGCGCACCACCGCGTCTCCATCACCGACGGCGCCCTCGTGGCCGCCGCCACCCTGGCCGACCGGTACGTCAACGACCGCTACCTGCCGGACAAGGCGATCGACCTCATCGACGAGGCGGGCGCGCGCCTGCGCATCCGCCGCATGACGGCTCCGCCGGACCTGCGCGAGTTCGACGAGAAGATCGCCGAGGTGCGCCGCGAGAAGGAGAGCGCGATCGACGCGCAGGACTTCGAGAAGGCCGCCTCCCTGCGCGACTCCGAGAAGAAGCTGCTGGCGGCCAAGGCCGAGCGCGAGAAGCAGTGGAAGGCCGGCGACATGGACGTGGTCGCCGAGGTCGACGAGGAGCTGATCGCCGAGGTCCTCGCCACGGCCACCGGCATCCCGCTGGTCCGCCTGACCGAGGAGGAGTCCAGCCGCCTGCTCAACATGGAGGCCGAGCTCCACAAGCGCGTCATCGGCCAGAACGACGCCATCAAGGCGCTGTCCCAGGCGATCCGGCGCACCCGCGCCGGTCTGAAGGACCCCAAGCGCCCCGGCGGCTCGTTCATCTTCGCCGGCCCCACCGGTGTCGGTAAGACCGAGCTGGCCAAGGCCCTGGCGGAGTTCCTCTTCGGCGAGGAGGACGCGCTCATCCAGCTGGACATGAGCGAGTTCTCCGAGAAGCACACCGTGTCGCGGCTGTTCGGCTCGCCCCCCGGCTACGTCGGGTACGAGGAGGGCGGCCAGCTCACGGAGAAGGTGCGGCGGCGCCCGTTCTCGGTGGTCCTGTTCGACGAGGTGGAGAAGGCCCACGCCGACATCTTCAACTCGCTGCTGCAGATCCTCGAGGACGGCCGGCTCACCGACTCCCAGGGCCGCACGGTCGACTTCAAGAACACCGTGATCATCATGACGACGAACCTGGGCACCCGGGACATCGCCAAGGGCCTGCAGATGGGCTTCCAGGCCGGCGGCGACCTGAGCACCTCGTACGACCGCATGAAGATCAAGGTCAACGAGGAGCTGAAGACCCACTTCCGCCCGGAGTTCCTCAACCGCGTCGACGACGTGGTGGTCTTCCCGCAGCTCACGCAGGAGGAGATCATCCAGATCGTCGACCTGATGATCGCCAAGGTCGACCAGCGCATGAAGGACCGCGACATGGGCCTGGAGCTGACCCAGCCCGCCAAGGACCTCCTCGCGACCCGCGGCTACGACCCCGTGCTCGGTGCGCGCCCGCTGCGCCGCACCATCCAGCGCGAGATCGAGGACGCCCTGAGCGAGAAGATCCTCTACGGCGAGCTGACGGCCGGCGAGATCGTCCTGGTGGACGTCGAGGGCGAGGGCCCGACCGCGCGGTTCACCTTCAAGGGCACCCGCAAGTCGCCCATCCCCGAGGTGGCCGCCGTCGGCGCGAGCGCCGCGCCGGCCGCCGGGGCCACCCCGGCGGAGGACGCCTCCTGACGAGGCGCCCGACCTGAGCAGGAGCCCCCGACCCACCAGGGTCGGGGGCTCCTCGCGTCGACGGGGGGACGGGTCGGGCACGATGGGGTCGTGCCCGCACCCCACCTCGGCACCGGCGGCCCGACCACGTCCCGGGTGGTCGTCCGGCGCGCCCGCGCCACCGACGTGCGCGCGGTCCGAGCCCTCACCGAGCCGTTGGCGGAGAAGGGCGTGCTCGTGGCCAAGCACGCCGTGGCCACCTACGAGTCCGTCCCCGAGACGAGGGTGGCCGAGCTGGACGGCGCCGTGGTCGGCTGCGGCGCGCTGCACGTCATGTGGGAGGACCTCGCCGAGGTGCGCACCCTGGCCGTGGCCTCCTCGGCCCGCGGGCTCGGCGTGGGGTCGGCGATCGTGGAGGCGCTGCTGGCCGACGCCCGCGAGTCCGGCGTCTCGCGGGTCTTCTGCCTGACCTTCGAGGTGCCCTTCTTCGCCCGGCTGGGCTTCGAGGTGATCGAGGGCACGCCCGTGGCGCCGGAGGTCTACGCGGAGCTGCTGCGCTCCCACGACGACGGCGTCGCGGAGTTCCTCGACCTGGCCCGCGTGAAGCCCAACACCCTGGGCAACACCCGGATGCTCCTGCACCTGCGCTGACCGGCCGGCGCGCCTCCGGTGACCCCCCAAGACGCACTCGGGTGCGTGAGTGCGCCTTCGGAGGGCCGTGAAGCCGCACTGGGGTGCGCGAGTGCGCGTCGGGGGGCGGTCAGAGGGGCAGCGACCAGCCGCCGCCGGAGGGCACCACGAGCCCGTCGGCCGCGAGCGAGGCCAGGCAGCGCTCGCGCTGGGCGTCGTCGTCCCAGGCGGCCGACAGCGCGGCGGCGTCCAGGGGCCCGGGCGCCTCGCGCAGCAGGGCGAGCAGGCGCCCTCGCACCTGGCGGTCGGTCCCGTGCCACGCCTGCCCGCGGCGGGCGGGACCGTCATCGGGAGGGGCCCCGGCGCGCTGCCAGGCGCACAGGTCCGCCACCGGGCACGCGCCGCAGCGGGGCGCCCTGGCGGTGCACACCAGGGCGCCCAGCTCCATCACCGCCACCGACCAGCGCGCCGGGAGCCGCGGTTCCTCGGGCGGGGCGTGCGGCAGCACCCGCACCGCCAGCGCGGTCTCGGCGGCCGTCAGGGCCGGTGCCGGCTCCGCCGAGCCCTGCACGGCGCGGGCCAGCACCCGGCGCACGTTGGTGTCGACCACCGCCACGCGCTGGCCGAAGGCGAACGCTCCCACCGCTGCCGCCGTGTAGGCGCCGACACCCGGCAGCGCCCTCAGCTCCGCCTGCTCCGAGGGGACCCTCCCGCCGTGCCGCTCGACGACGGCGACGGCCGCGGCGTGCAGCCTGAGGGCACGGCGGGGGTAGCCCAGCCGGCCCCAGGCCCGCACCGCCTCGCCGGCGCTGTCAGCGGCGAGGGCCGCGGGCGTCGGCCAGCGCTCCAGCCAGGCGCGCCACACCGGCTCGACACGCGCCACCGGGGTCTGCTGCAGCATCACCTCGCTGACCAGCACGGGCCACGCCACCTGCTCGGGGGGCCCTGGGTGGCGCCACGGCAGGTCGCGGGCGTGCGAGGAGTACCAGCGCAGGACCGCGTCCACCAGCGCCGCCTCCTGCTCGGGCCCGGCCGGGGCGGGACCAGGGGGTGTCACGGGCACGGCCCCATGCTCCCCCAGGGAGCGCAGGCGGGTGAGGGCGCGCCCGGCGCCCGGGGCCGTCGCGTCGCGCGCGATGGGCGTGACCGGATCGTGACCACCCAAGAGGCTCTGTGCCCTTGACCGGCCGGGGCTGTGAGCGTTCACAATCGACCCCGCGCAGGAGACGCAGGCCCGGTGCAGCAACGGCGCCCCGCCCGCCGGCTCCCCGCGCTCACCGACCTCTCCCGAGAGGCCGGTGCGAAGGCCACGTCCGGGCGCTGGAGCACGGTCGGGTCTCGAGGCACAGAGAGGTACCGCGTGAACAAGCGTTTCGCACTCGTGGCCGTCGGAGCAGCCCTCGCCCTCGGCCTGTCGGCCTGCGGCGGCGGCGGGGCCGGCTCCACCGCCCCCGGGGAGTCCGCCACCAGCGCCGCCCCCGAGGACGTGACCGTCGGCGTCGCGATGCCCACCCAGACCTCGCAGCGCTGGATCGACGACGGCAACAACGTCAAGGCCGGCCTGGAGGAGCTCGGCTACAAGGTCGACCTCCAGTACGCCAACGACGACATCCCCACGCAGGCCTCCCAGATCTCGACGATGATCAACAACGGGGACAAGGTCCTCATCATCGCGTCGATCGACGGCACCGCCCTGAGCAGCCAGCTGGCCGACGCCGCCGCCGCCGGCATCAAGATCATCTCCTACGACCGCCTCATCCGCGGTACGGAGAACGTCGACTTCTACGTGTCCTTCGACAACTACAAGGTCGGCGTCCAGCAGGGCACCTCGCTGCTGACCGGCCTGGGCATCCTCAACGCCGACGGCTCGGAGAACCCCGCCGCCACCGGTCCGTTCAACGTCGAGCTCTTCGCCGGCTCGCTGGACGACAACAACGCGACGTTCTTCTACAACGGCGCCATGGACACCATCAAGCCCTACATCGACAAGGGCGTCATCAAGATCCCGTCCGGGCAGACGGACATCTCGCAGATCGCCACGCAGCAGTGGAAGACGGACGTCGCGCAGAAGCGCATGGAGACGCTCCTGACCTCCGCGGACGCGAACGTCACCCTGAACGGCGTGCTGGCCCCGGCCGACATCATCAGCCGCGGCGTCATCACCGCGCTCGCCAACGACGGCTACGGCCAGGGCAGCAAGAAGTTCCCGGTCGTCACCGGGCAGGACGCTGACATCGACAACGTCAAGCTCATCAACGACGGCCAGCAGTACTCCACGATCTTCAAGGACACGCGCCTGCTGGCCGAGGAGGCCATCAAGGTCACCGGTGACTACCTGTCGGGCAAGGAGCCGGAGGCGAACAACACCACCGACTACGACAACGGCAACAAGGTCGTCCCGTCGTACCTCCTCGAGTCGACGGTGGTCACCAAGGACAACATCAAGTCCGTGCTGATCGACTCCGGTTACTACACCCAGGAGCAGGTCGACAAGGGCCAGAAGTAACACGTCCTGACGCTGCCGGCCGTCCTGCGCCCCCCACCCGGGGGCGCGGGGCGGCCGGCAGTGGCGAGGGTGGGCCCATGCGCACAGCAAGCACCAACACAACCAGGCGGGCGGCGAAGTGACAGCGACCGACAGCACTCCACAGGGCGGCGGGACGCCGCGCGGCGCGACGGACGACATCCTGGAGATGCGCTCCATCACCAAGACCTTCCCCGGCGTCAAGGCGCTCTCCGACGTGACGCTCAGGGTCCGTCGCGGTGAGGTCCACGCCATCTGCGGCGAGAACGGCGCCGGCAAGTCCACCCTCATGAAGGTGCTGTCGGGCGTCTACCCGCACGGCACCTACGACGGCGAGATCGTCTTCGAGGGCGAGGTGGCGCGCTTCAGCGGCATCAACGACTCCGAGCACGCCGGCATCGTGATCATCCACCAGGAGCTCGCCCTGGTCCCCTACCTCTCCATCGCGGAGAACATCTTCCTGGGCAACGAGGTCAAGGGCCGCGGCGGCCTCATCGACTGGAACCGCGCCAACGGCGAGGCCGGCAAGCTGCTGCGCCGCGTCGGGCTCAAGGAGAACCCCACCACCCCGGTGGGCCAGCTGGGCGTCGGAAAGCAGCAGCTGGTGGAGATCGCCAAGGCGCTCACCAAGGACGTGAAGCTGCTCATCCTCGACGAGCCCACGGCCGCCCTCAACGACAACGACTCCGAGCACCTGCTGGGGCTGCTGCGCCAGCTGCAGGCCGAGGGCATCACCTGCATCATCATCAGCCACAAGCTCAACGAGATCATCTCGATCGCCCAGTCGACGACGATCATCCGCGACGGCAGGACGATCGAGACGCTGGACATCGCCGCCGGCGAGGTGACGCAGGAGCGCATCATCCGCGGGATGGTCGGCCGCGACCTCGAGAGCCGCTACCCCGAGCGCGAGAGCCACCCCGGCGAGGAGGTGCTGCGCGTGGAGGACTGGACGGTCGGCCACGCCACGCAGGACCGCCTCGTGGTGGAGGGCGCCAACCTGTCCGTGCGCGCCGGTGAGGTCATCGGCATCGCCGGCCTCATGGGTGCCGGCCGCACCGAGCTGGCGATGAGCATCTTCGGCCGCTCCTACGGGCGCTACCTCGGCGGGCGCCTGTACAAGCGGGGCCAGGAGATCCAGGCGAGGAACGTCCGCGAGGCCATCAAGCACGGCATCGCGTACGCCACCGAGGACCGCAAGAAGTACGGCCTCAACCTCATCGACGACATCAAGCGCAACGTCTCCGCCGCGGCGCTGGACAAGCTCGCCGGCGGTGGCGGACTGGTGAACGCCAACGAGGAGATCGCGGTCGCGGAGCGCTCGCGCAAGGACATGAACATCAAGGCGCCCACCGTGATGTCCGTGACCGGCAAGCTCTCGGGCGGCAACCAGCAGAAGGTCGTCCTGTCGAAGTGGATCTTCGCGGACCCCGACGTGCTGATCCTCGACGAGCCGACCCGCGGCATCGACGTGGGCGCCAAGTACGAGATCTACGTGATCATCAACAAGCTGGTCGCGGCGGGCAAGGCGGTCATCGTCATCTCCTCGGAGCTGCCCGAGCTGCTCGGCATCTGCGACCGCATCTACACCCTGTCGCAGGGGCGGATCACCGGTGACCTGCCGATCGCCGACGCCAGCCAGGAGCGCCTCATGGAGCTCATGACCCTCGAGCGCGTCTCCGCGCGCTCCGGTGCGGCCGGTGGCGCCACGACGGGCACCTCCGGCGAGGCCCCCTCCGTCCCGGGCGCCCCGCAGCAGTCCGAGCAGTCGCGCTCGCCCATCTCCAGCCAGAACCCCGAGGACCTCGCATGAGCACGCAGACCACCGCGCCCGCCCCGAGCGCGCCCCAGCCGAAGACCGGCAGCGCCAACCCGCTGGTGGCGCTCACGGCCAACCTCCGCCAGAGCGGCATCTACATCGCCTTCGTGCTGGTGGTGGCGCTCTTCGCCGTCCTCACCGACGGCAGGAGCCTGGCCGCGGCCAACGTCTCCACGATCGTCACCCAGTACGCCTACGTGCTGGTCCTGGCCATCGGCATGCTCATCGTCATCGTCGCCGGCCACATCGACCTGTCGGTCGGCTCCGTGCTCGCGGTGGTCGGCGCGGTCGCGGCCCGCCTCGCCATCACCTACGAGCAGCCGTGGTGGGTGGCGGCGCTGGCCGGCCTGGCCGTGGGCGTCGTCATCGGCGCCTGGCAGGGCTTCTGGGTCGCCTACGTGGGCGTCCCGGCCTTCATCGTCACCCTGGCCGGCATGCTGCTCTTCCGCGGCCTCGACTACCTGGTGCTGGAGAACATCTCCCTGTCGGGCTTCCCGTCCTCGTACCAGAAGATCGCCACGGGCTACCTCAACGGCCTCATGGGGGGCTACGGGTACGACGCGTTCACGCTGCTCATCGGGGCGCTCGCCGTGGTCGGCTTCGTCGTCCAGCAGCTCCGCACCCGCCGGGCCCGCGTCAAGTACCAGCAGGTGGTCGAGGCGCTGCCGGTGCTGCTGCTGAAGATCGTGGTCGTCGGTGCGGTCGTCATGTGGTTCGCCTGGCAGCTCGCCCACGCTCGCGGCCTGCCGATCGTGCTCATCACCCTGGCGATCCTGATCATGCTCTACGCCGTCATCACCAAGTCGACGGTCTTCGGGCGCCAGGTCTACGCCATCGGCGGCAACCTGTCCGCGGCGATGCTGTCCGGCGTGAACGTCCGGAAGGTCAACTTCTGGATCTTCGTCAACATGGGCTTCCTCGCCGGTGTCGCGGGCGTCATCTTCTCCGCCTACACCAACGGCGCCCAGCCGGCCGCCGGCACCGGCGCCGAGCTCGACGCCATCGCGGCGGCCTTCATCGGCGGTGCGGCGGTGACCGGCGGCGTCGGCACCATCGTCGGCGCCATGGTCGGTGGTCTGCTCGTCGCCGTCATCAACAACGGCATGATCATCCTCGGCCTCGGCCAGGAGTGGCAGTTCATCATCCGCGGCATGGTGCTGCTGCTCGCCGTCGCCTTCGACGTCTACAACAAGCGGCGCTCCGGCACCCGCTGACACCTCGCTGCTCACCCGGTCACCCGGGACCAGCAGGACGACGACGGAGGGCCCCGGCGCGTGCCGGGGCCCTTCGTCGTGCCCGGTCCGCGGTGCCGGACGGGCGGTGCCGGACGGGCGGTGCCGGACGGGCGGTGCCGGACGGGCGGTGTCAGGCGAGCGAGCGGTGGTGCGTGCGGCGCAGCCAGCGCCCGGAGGAGTCCACCCGCACGTGGTCGACCTCGAGCCGCGCGCTGCGCCCGTCGAGCACGACGGTCATGACGCCGTTGTCGAACCAGGGACCCTCCTCGACCTCCCAGGAGGCCGGCGGGCGCTGCACCCCCGCGGCGCGCGCCAGCAGCGCCGCCAGGGCCCGCACGGGTGCCGCGTCGGCCAGGCGGTTGGCCACCCTCAGCGCGGGCTTGAGGGGGTTGCGGAAGGGCGACATGACCAGCTGGTGGACGGCGGTGGGGCTGCCCACCACCCCGTCCAGCTGCGCGCGGGCGGTGTAGCTGCAGTGCACGTCCCCGGACAGCATCAGGATGCTCGCCGGCGGCCGGGCTCCGCCCGCCACCCGCGCCAGCAGCTGCAGCAGGTCGTGCAGCGACGTGCCGAAGGCCGGCCAGTGCTCCAGGTCGATCGCCTGCCGCAGCACCTCCCCGGGACGCTGGAGCCAGCGCCCCCACCGCCCCTGCACCACGGCCTCGTTCCAGGCCTCGACGTCGGAGAAGGCCGGGACCATGAGCGCGGGCAGCGTGCTCGCCAGCAGCAGGTGGTCGACGGGGGCGTCCGGCTGCGCCTGCTGCTGCACCCACGCCCACTCGGCGTCGTCGAGGATCGCCCGGTTCCCGGGGTCGAGTCGGCGGGAGCAGCGGCAGTCCACGGCCACCAGGCGCACCCCGCCGCTGGCACCGTCCTCGCCGCCACCGGTGCCGGAGCGCCCGAAGTCGCGCACGTAGCTCCAGCGGGCGGTGTCGGGCTCGGCGTCGGCCCGCTCGGCGTAGGCGTCGAGCAGGGCGGTGCGCGCGTCGTCGTCCTCAGCGGCGGTGATGGCGGCCAGCAGCTGCTCGCGGTCGAGCTCGGCGGGGCTGAGGTTGCCCAGGTGCTGGTAGACCCAGTAGCTGCCCAGGGCGCCGCGCACCCGGTCGTCGAACCACGGCTTGCGCCGCATCTCCTCGCGCCACGCCTGGGAGGTGTTCCAGTCGTCGCGCAGGTCGTGGTCGTCCAGGAGCATGCACGTGGGCACCGTGGAGAGCAGCCAGCGCACCGGGGCGGCGCTCCAGCTCTCGGTGTACAGCCACGTGTACTCCTCGAAGGTGCAGATCTCGTCGGCGACCTCGGGGTGGTCGGCGACGTCGGGGTCGCGCCGCGCGCGCTCGAGGCGCTCGCGGATCGGGGCCGAGGGCTCGTCGGCGTAGAGCTGGTCGCCCAGCATCAGCAGCACGTCGGGCCGCTCCAGCGCGGGGGCGTCCGGTGGCGGGAACGCCATCCGGTGGGCCAGCTCCACCAGGGCGTCGGGCCCGACCGCGGCGACCCCCTCGGCGTCGAGGGGCTCCGAGCGGCGGCACGAGCCGAAGGCCAGCCGCAGCCTGCCGTCCGAGCGGGCGGTCCGGACGGTGCTGGTCGGGAAGGCGGCCAGCTCCGCGTCGGGGCTCGCGGGCGGCCACACCCGCCGGGTGGCGGGCGGGTGCAGCGCGTCCGGGCCGGCGGGCTCGGCCAGGTCCACGCGGTACGGCAGCTCCGACGCCTCCGGCAGGCCGCGCACCACGAGGATGGCGTAGTGGTGGCCGTGCACGCCCCAGGTGCTCGCGGAGGCGGTCACGGGGGCGTCGAGCACCCCACCGCCGACCTCCACGCACACCGTGCACGGACCGCTCGTCTCGAACCACAGCGTGGCGCTCGTCGCGTCCACGTGGCGCAGCATCGGCCCCAGCACCAGCTCGGGGACGCCGCCTGCTCGGGCCTCACCGTGGACGCTCACGCCCAGATCATCCCCCGGCCGGGCCGGGAGCACCCGCGCTGGCCGCGCTGCTAGACGTAGCGCTCGAGGATGCTCGACTCCGCCAGGCGGGACAGGCCCTCCCGGACGGCCCGCGCGCGGTGCTCGCCGACCCCGCCGACGCCCATGAGGTCGTCGGTGCTGGCGGCCAGCAGCTTCTGCAGCCCGTCGTAGTGGGTGACGAGCCGCTCGACGACGACGGCGGGCAGCCGCGGCACCTTGGACAGCAGGCGGTACCCGCGCGGGGAGGCGGGGGAGTCGAGCGTGTCGCCGTCGCCCAGCAGCCCCAGCACCCGGGAGAGCGCCTCGAGGTCCACCAGGCGCGAGTCGGTGAGGGCGGACAGGTCCTCCAGGACGCCCTGCACCGAGCGACCCGTGCGGACGGTGGTCTCGCTGCCGGCCGGGCCCGTGAGGTAGTCGCGCACCACCAGCTCGCGGTCACCGCCGATGCCGCTGACCAGCTCGTCCAGCTGCAGCGACAGCAGCCGGCCGTCCGCTCCCAGCTCCACCACGTAGCCGGAGATCTCCGCGGAGATCCGGCGGACCATCTCCAGGCGCTGCAGCACGCTGGCCACGTCGCGCAGGGTGACGAGGTCCTCGATCTCGAGGGCCGACAGCGTGCCGGTGACCTCGTCGAGGCGGGACCTGTAGCGCTCGAGGGTGGCCAGGGCCTGGTTGGCGCGGGCCAGGATCGAGTCCGAGCCCTCCACCACGTGGCGGCGCGAGCCCACGTAGAGCGCCACGATGTTCATGGAGGCGCTCACGGACACGACGGGCAGCCCGGTCTGCTTGGCGGTCCGCTCGGCGGTGCGGTGCCGCGTACCGGACTCGCTGGTCTCGATGGACGGGTCGGGGACCAGCTGGACCGCGGCGCGCACGATCCGCGTGACCGCGCGGTCGCAGACGATGGCGCCGTCCATCTTCGCCAGCTCGCGCAGGCGGGTCGCGGAGAAGTCGACGTCGAGGTTGAAGCCGCCGGTGCACAGCTGCTCGACGGTCGCGTCGTGGCCGAGGACGACGAGCGCGCCGGTGCGGCCGCGCAGGATGCGCTCCAGACCGTCCCGCAGGGCCGTGCCCGGTGCCACGACGGCCAGCGTGGCCCGCAGGAGGGCTTCCTCCTCGCGCTCGTCCACGCGGGGAGTCTAGGGGGCCGTCCGCCGTCCGGCCGTCCCGGTGGGCGGGGGGTCCCCCGGTCGCCGCGGTCAGTCCGGCAGCACCGCCGCCACGGCCTCGGACAGGGAGCCGACCACCTCGAGCCGGGCCGCGCGGCGGGTGCGCTCGTCCACCAGCTCGACGGCGCCCGGCGGCACCAGCAGGCGCGTGTGGCCCAGCCGCACCGCCTCGGCCGCCCGCGCCTGCAGCATCGGCACCGCGCGCACGTCGCCCGAGAGCGCCACCTCGCCCAGGGCCGCGACGTCGGCCGGCAGGGCCCGGTCCCGCGCCGCGGAGGCGATGGCCAGGCAGACGGCCAGGTCGGCGCCGGGGTCGGCCAGCCGCATGCCGCCCGCCGAGGAGACGTAGAGCTCCTTGGCGTGGACCGTGACGCGGGCGTGCCTCTCGGTGACGGCGGTGAGCATGGCCGTGCGCGCGCTGTCGAGGCCGGACACGGCCCGCCGCGGCACGGGCGCCTGCGTGGGCGCCACCAGCGCCTGCACCTCGGCCAGCAGGGCGCGGCGCCCCTCCACGGTGATGGTCGTGCAGGTCCCCGCGACGGGGGCGTCGCGGGTGCCGCGGAAGAGCGCGCTGGGGTCGGGCACCTCCCTCAGGCCGGTGTCGGTCTGCTCGAAGCAGGCGACCTCGTCCGCGGGGCCGTAGCGGTTCTTCACCGCCCGCAGCAGGCGCAGCGCGGTGTGGCGGTCGCCCTCGAGGGTGAGCGTGGTGTCGACGAGGTGCTCCAGCGACCGCGGTCCGGCCACGGTGGTCTCCTTGGTGACCTGGCCGACCAGGCAGACGGGCAGGCCGCGCTCCTTCGCCAGCCGGGTCAGCGCCCCGGCCACCGCCATGACCTGCGACACGCCGCCGGGGCGACCGTCGACCTCCGACGAGGAGACGGTCTGCACCGAGTCGACCACGAGCAGCACCAGCCGCTCCGAGGAGGCGCTGAGCTGCTCGACGTGCCCGAGCACCGCGCCGAGGTCGGTGTCGTCGGCGAGGAGCAGCGCGTCGGAGCGGGCGCCGGTGCGCCGCGCGCGCACGGCGATCTGCTCCACGGACTCCTCGGCGGAGACGTAGAGCACCACCGCCCCGGGACCGGCGGCCGCGGCCACCGCGTCCGCCACCGCGAGGAGCAGGGTGCTCTTGCCCGCGCCGGGCTCACCGGCGAGCAGGAGCACCTGCCCCGGCACCAGCCCCCCGCCGACCACGCGGTCGACCTCGGCCAGGCCCGTGGGCAGCCGCTGCAGCCGCCCGGTGGCCACCACCTCGCTGGCCCGGCGGGCGGCGCGCACGGGAGCGGCGGGAGCCGGTGCTCCCGCCCCGCGCGGTGCGCTGGCGAGCAGGGGAGCCGCCTCGGTGAGGGACCCCCACGCCTGGCACTGGCCGCAGCGCCCGACCCAGCGCGGGGTGGTCCAGCCGCACTCGGCGCAGCGGTGCTCGGTGCGGGGCGCTCGGGTGGTGCGGGTGCTCACGGGGGTGACGCTAGGCGCTGCCACCGACACCCCGGGTCACCGGCGGGAGGCCTCCCGGCCCGGTCGCAGGTCCCGGTCGCAGGTCCCGGTCGCAGGTCCCGGGCGCAGGTCCCGGGCGCGGCCGGCGGCGCGGTGCCGCCGGCCGGGGGCGGTCAGTAGGCGTTCGGGTAGGCGGAGGCGAAGCCGTGCATCGCCAGCAGGACGACGGCGCCGACGAAGCCGGCCGTGGTCGGGGCGATCGCGAGGATCAGCATCGCGATCTCCTTGGTGCGGGCGTAGAGGAAGCCGGAGGCGATCGCCATCACCAGCAGACCCACCACGGAGATGCCGAAGGCCTGCCACGCCTGCTCCAGGGTGGTGCCGTCGAGGTCGCTGGGCGGGGCGATGCCCGCCGGGACGACGGTCGCCAGGACCGTGCCGCCGAGGAACAGCAGGAACAGGGCCACGGAGGCCGGGGAGAAGATGGGCTTGCGGATGGCGCCGCGACCCGGGGGGCCCGGGCGGCGCGTCTCGGCGTGCGTGCTGCTCATGGGCGTCACTGTGCTCTGCGCCGCTGCTGCGCGCCAGCCCCCACGCCCTACCATCGCTCGTCCCCGGGTCGCGGCCGCCGGGAGTCGGCGCTCGCGGCGGGTCCCGGGCGGCCCTGGCAGGAGGTGGCGGTGCCGGTCGACGCGGCGGGCGGTGGCCCCGCTCCCGGGCGCGCCCCCGTCATGGCCGACGTCGCCGCTCGCGCCGGCGTCTCGCTGCAGACGGTGTCCCGCGTGGTCAACGGCCACCCGAGCGTGCGCCCCGAGACGCGCAGCCGCGTCGAGCGGGCCGTCGCCGACCTGGGCTACCGGGTCAACGGCGCCGCGAGGGCCCTGGTGACGCGGTCGACGCGCACCATCGGGCTGGTCAGCGCGAGCACCGCCGAGTTCGGGCCCACCAGCGCCCTGCTGGCGGTGGAGCAGGCGGCCCGGGCCGAGGGCTACGCGACCTCCGTGGTGCTGCTCCCGGAGGTGGGGCGCCGCGAGGTCGGCGAGGCGGTGGACCACCTGCGCGACCTCGGGGTGGACGGGCTGGTGGTGATCGCCCCCGACGACGCCGCGGTGGCGGCCGTCGAGGCGCTGGACGCCTCGGTGCCGGTGGTGACGCTCGAGGCCCCGCTGGACGGCGCCCCCGGTCCCGGTGGGCGCCCCGTGCTCCCCTCGGCCAGCGTCGACCAGGAGCAGGGGGCGCGCCTGGCGGTCCGCCACCTGCTGGGGCTGGGGCACGCGACGGTCCACCACGTCAGCGGGCCGCGCGACTGGCTGGAGGCGCGCGCGCGGGAGGCGGGGTGGCGCGCCGAGCTGGTCGCGGCCGGTGCCCCGGTCCCGGAGCCCGTGCCGGGCGACTGGGCGGCTGCGGCGGGCCACCGGGCGGCCGGGACGCTCCTCGAGCAGGGCGCGACGGCCGTCTTCACCGTGAACGACCAGGTGGCCATCGGCCTGCTCGGCGCCCTGTGGGAGCGCGGGCTGCGCGTCCCGCAGGACGTCAGCGTGGTCGGGTTCGACGACGTGCCCGAGGCCGCCTACCTGGTGCCGCCCCTGACCACGGTCCGCCAGGACTTCGGCGCGCTGGGCCGGCGCTGCCTGGAGGTGCTGCTGGCGCGCCTGCGGGACGAGCCCGCGCAGGTGCGCCGCGTGGTCCCCGAGCTCGTGGTCCGCGCGAGCTCGGGGCCGCCGCCCGATCGGCCCCGAGGGGCCGGCCGGCGGCGCGCCGGAGGTTGACCGGTCGCTGTGTGAGCGCTCACAATCGTCGCGGCCGCCGGTGCCCGCGCCGGGCCCGAGCACGCCCGACGAGGAGCACCCCGCACCCATGAGCACCCCCACCGCCCGCACCGACCGCGGCACGCACCGCCGCCTGCGCGAGGAGGTGGCCGCGCTGCACGGCCACCTGGTCCGCTACCAGCTGGTCACGTGGACCGCGGGCAACGTCTCGGCGCGCGTCCCCGGCGAGGACCTCTTCGTCATCAAGGCCTCCGGCGTCGACTACGAGTCGCTGGACTGGCGCGGCGTGGTCGTGTGCGACCTGGACGGCAACCTCGTCGACGGCGAGCACGCGCCCAGCTCCGACACCGCCGCCCACGCCTTCGTCTACCGCTCCCGCTCCGACGTCGGCGGCCAGGTGCACACGCACAGCCCGTACGCCACGGCGTGGGCCGCGCGCGGGGAGTCCATCCCCTGCGTGCTCACCGCCATGGCCGACGAGTTCGGCGGACCGATCCCCGTGGGGCCGTTCGCGATCATCGGCGACGACTCCATCGGCCGCGGCGTGGTGGCGACGCTGGAGGGGTCGCGCAGCCCGGCGGTCCTCATGCAGAACCACGGCGTCTTCACCATCGGGAAGGACGCCCGCTCGGCGGTCAAGGCCGCCGTGATGACCGAGGACGTGGCCCGCACCGTCCACCTGTCCCGCCAGCACGGCGAGCCGCTGCCGATCCCGCAGGACGCCGTCGACCGGCTCTTCAACCGCTACCAGAACGTCTACGGCCAGCGCTGACCGCGACGACGCGGCCCCGTCCAGCGCGACACCACCACGGAAGGCAGAAGAACACCGCATGAGCTCCGCAGCCCCGACGTCGTCCCTGCTCGACCCGTTCTCCACCCGCGAGGTCTGGTTCCTCACCGGCAGCCAGGACCTGTACGGCGAGGAGACCCTCGCCCAGGTGGCCGAGCAGAGCCAGCGCGTCGCGGCGCTGCTCGACGGCGCCGACGCCGTCCCCGTCAAGGTGGTCTGGAAGCCGGTCGTCAAGAGCTCCGACGCCATCCGCCGCGTCATGCTCGAGGCGAGCGCCGACGACTCCGTGGCCGGCGTCATCACCTGGATGCACACCTTCAGCCCGGCCCGGATGTGGATCGCCGGCCTGTCGGTGCTGTCCAAGCCGCTGCTGCACCTGCACACCCAGGCCGACCCGGCGCTGCCGTGGGCGACCATCGACATGGACTTCATGAACCTCAACCAGGCCGCCCACGGCGACCGGGAGTTCGGGTACGTCCTGTCGCGCCTGCGCTCGTCCCGCACCACGGTGGCCGGCTACGCCGGTGACGCCGGCGTGCAGCAGCGCGTGGGGGAGTGGGCCCGCGCCGCCGTCGCCGCCTCGGTGGCGCGCTCGCTCAAGCTGGTCCGCTTCGGCGACACCATGCGCAACGTCGCCGTGACCGAGGGCGACAAGGTCGAGGCCCAGATCCGCTGGGGCGTCGACGTGGAGGCCCTGGGCGTCAACGCCCTCGCCGACGTCGTCCTGCAGGTCTCCGACGCCGAGGCCGACGCCGTGGTGGCGGAGTACGCCGACCGCTACGAGGTGGCCCCCGAGCTGCTGCCCGGCGCCGAGCGCGCCGACTCGCTGCACTACGGCGCCAAGATCGAGGTGGCGCTGCGCCGCGTCCTCGAGGCCAACGGGGCCGAGGCCTTCACCACCAACTTCGAGGACCTCGGCTCCCTGCGCCAGCTCCCCGGCCTGGCCGTCCAGCGCCTCCTGGGCGACGGCTACGGCTTCGCCGGCGAGGGCGACTGGAAGACCGCGGCCCTCACGCGGGTGCTGAAGGCGGCCGGTGCCGGCCTGCCCGGCGGCACGGCGTTCATGGAGGACTACACCTACGACCTCGTCCCGGGCCAGCCGCAGAGGATCCTCGGGGCCCACATGCTCGAGGTCTGCCCCACCATCACCACCTCCACGCCGCGCATCGAGGTCCACCCCCTGGGCATCGGCGACCGCGAGGACCCGGTCCGCATGGTGCACACCGCCGACCCGGGCGACGCCGTCATCGTCGGCTGGTGCGACCTGGGCGAGCGGTTCCGCCTCGTGGCCAACGAGGTGCGCGTGGTGACCCCGCCGCAGGACCTGCCGAACCTCCCGGTGGCCCGCGCCGTCTGGGAGCCCCTGCCCGACTGGCGCACCTCGACCGAGTGCTGGCTGGAGGCCGGCGGGCCCCACCACACCGTCATGTCGACGCAGTTCGGCCTCGAGGTCCTGGAGGACCTGGCCGACGTCGTCGGCACCGAGCTCGCGGTCATCGGCGCCGGGACGACGACCCGCTCCTTCAAGCGCGAGCTGCGCTGGGAGAGCGCCTACCGGGTCCTGCAGCGCGGCGTCTGAGCGTCCCGGCTGCGCCCCGCCGCCACCCGCCGACCCGGGTGGTGGCGGGGGCGCGGGACCTCCGCCGGGTGCGCCCGGGACACCGACCGTAGGGTGATCCGGTGGCTGTCGCGGTGACCCTCTCGACGGCGTCGGTGTACCCGCAGGGGGTGGCGGACGCCTTCGAGATGGCGGCCCGCGTCGGGTACGACGGGGTCGAGGTGATGGTCTGGACCGACCCGGTCAGCCAGGACGAGGACGCCATCGCCGAGCTCTCCGACCACTTCGGCGTGCCCGTGACGTCCGTCCACGCCCCCACGCTGCTCCTCACCCAGCGGGTGTGGGGCAAGGAGCCGTGGCCGAAGGTGGAGCGCGCGGCCCGGATGGCCAAGCGGCTCGGCGCGCGCACCGTGGTGGTGCACCCGCCCTTCCGCTGGCAGAAGGACTACGCCACCGGTTTCGAGGCCGGCGTGCGGCGCATCGCGCAGGCCGAGGGCGTCACGCTCGCGGTCGAGAACATGTACCCCTGGCGCGCGGGCGGGCGCGAGTTCGCCGCCTACCTGCCCGGGTGGGACCCGTGCGAGCTCGACTACGACGCGCTGCTGCTCGACGTCTCGCACGCCGCGACGTCCGGGCTGAGCTGCCTGGAGCTGGCCCGGCGCATGGGCGACCGGCTCGTCCACCTGCACCTGACCGACGGCAACGGGTCTCCCAAGGACGAGCACCTCCTCCCCGGCCAGGGCTCCCAGCCGGTGGCGGAGCTGCTGGCGCACCTGGCCGCCCGGGACTGGCAGGGCGACGCCTGCGTGGAGGTCACCACGCGCCGCAGCCGGGGGCCCGACGAGCGCCGCGCCGCGCTGGCGGGGGCGCTCGCCTTCGCCCGCGAGCACCTGGGAGCGGGCCCGGCGACCTGACCGCCGACCCCACCGGTGGCCCGACCGCCGACCTGGCGGCCCCGGCGGCCCCGGCGGCCCGCTAGCGTGCAGGAGTGGCGGATCGCACCCTGGTGGTCTGGGACGACGCCCTCGCGGCGCACGACTTCGGCCCCGGCCACCCCATGGCGCCGCTGCGCCTGGAGCTGACCGCGCGCCTGGCGCGCGAGCTGGGCCTGTTCTCGGCGCCCGGCGTGCGGCTGGCAGGGGTGCGGGTCGCCTCCGACGAGCTCCTCACCACCGTGCACGACCCGCGCTACGTCGCCGCCGTCCGCCGCGCCTCCGCGGACCCGCGGCGGGTGGACCTCGCGCACGGCCTCGGCACCGACGACGACCCGGTGTTCGCCGGCATGCACGAGACGTCGGCGCGCGTGGTCGCCGCCACCGTCGACTGCGCCGACGCCGTGTGGTCGGGGCAGGCCGAGCACGCGGTGAACGTCAGCGGCGGCATGCACCACGCCATGCCCGACCGGGCCAGCGGGTTCTGCATCTACAACGACCTCGCCGTCGGCATCAACCACCTGCTCGAGCGCGGCGCGCGCCGCGTGGCCTACGTGGACCTCGACGTGCACCACGGCGACGGCGTCGAGGCCGCGTTCTGGGACGACCCGCGCGTCATGACGATCTCCCTGCACGAGTCCGGCCGCACGCTCTTCCCGGGCACGGGCTGGCCGGAGGAGACCGGGGGCCCGGGTGCCGAGGGCAGCGCCGTCAACGTGGCCCTGCCCGCCGGCACGGCCGACGCGGGCTGGCTGCGGGCGGTGCACGCCGTGGTGCACCCCCTCGTGCGCGCGTTCCGCCCGGAGGTCCTCGTGACCCAGCACGGCGCTGACGCCCACGCGCAGGACCCCCTGGCCAACCTCGCCGTCAGCGTGGACGCGCAGCGCGCCGCGGCGCGGTCCCTGCACGATCTGGCCCACGAGGTGTGCGGGGGCCGGTGGGTCGCCACGGGCGGTGGCGGCTACGACCTCGTCGACGTCGTCCCCCGGGTGTGGTCGCACCTGCTCGGCATCGCCGCGCACGCGCCGGTGGCGCCGTCCACGCCCGTGCCGCGGGAGTGGCGGGACTTCGTCACGGCGGCGGGCTGGGACGCGCCGGAGGCCATGACGGACGGCGCGCCGGCCTGGTTCTCGCCCTGGGAGGCCGGGGCCGACCCCGCCGACCCGCTCGACCGGGCGGTCCTGGCGACCCGGCGGGCGGTCTTCCCGAACCACGGCCTCGACCCCTGGTTCGACTGACGGCTCCCCGGGCGGCCGACCGCTTCCGCCGCTGCGCAGCCCTCGCCCGCGCGTCGGGGCGGACACGCCGCCCGCCGCTGACCTGCGCCCCGGAACGCCCGCGGGGCCGGCGGGGCCGGAGCACGATGGCCGGGCAGGGGTCTGCCAGGCTGCCCGGCGCCGCCACCAGGGTGTCTCACACGCTTGTAACTTCCGCAACGACTTCCCCAGAAGTCACACGAGCCACTACTGTGAGTGCTCAGAGGCCCCTGGAGCTCAGGGTCCAGGGACGACCGGGAGGAACCATGGCGATGGACCGCGACTTCAGCGGTGTGCGCTTCCTCACCGTGGCCGAGGTCGCCACGATGATGCGCGTGTCGAAGATGACGGTGTACCGCCTGGTGCACTCCGGTGAGATGCCCGCCGTGCGCGTGGGCCGCTCGTTCCGCGTGCCGGAGACGGCCGTCGACCAGTACCTGGCGCACTCCTTCGTGGAGACCGAGGCGATGTGACCCCGCGCCCCGAGCGATCCGGACGCGCTGCGCGCAGTCGGTACGCTGGGGCGCAGGAGCATCCGCAGGCAGCGCTCGTCGCTGCCCCGAACGATCTGAGGCACTGATGGGCTCGGTCATCAAGAAGCGCCGCAAGCGCATGGCGAAGAAGAAGCACCGCAAGCTGCTGCGCAAGACGCGCCACCAGCGCCGCAACAAGAAGTAGCAGGCGCACCTGCTGAGGACCCGCACCGCCCCGCGCGGTGCGGGTCTCGTGCGTCGGGGGCGCACCCGGCGGCGCGGAGGCCGCCGGGTAGCCTCGCTGACGTGGGGGCTGGCGTGGGGGACGGGCGGGACGAGCGCGTCGTGCTGTACGGCCGACGCGGGTGCCACCTGTGCGACGTCGCGCGCGAGCAGGTCTCACGGGCCTGTGCTCAGGCCGGGGCGGGCTGGCGCGAGGTCGACGTCGACGACGACGCCGAGCTGGTGGCCCGCTACAGCGACCTCGTGCCCGTGGTCACCGTGGACGGGCGCCACCACGCGCACTGGCGCGTCAGCGAGCAGGACCTCCTGACCGCCCTGGCGGCCCGCTGAGGGACCGGCGGCGGCCCGGTGCGGCCCGCCCGCCCGCCCGCCCGCCCGCCGGCGCTGTGCCGACGGCGCGCGCGGACTTTGTTCTGCCCTTCACAAGTGCCTAGTCTGGACTGCCCGCGCCACCCGCGACGGGCGCGGCCGGAGCTCTGACCCGCAGGGGTCCGGCTCCGCCAGCACACCGCCAGCAGGAGCCCTGCCCCACCGTGACCGACCCGAACGCCACCCCGCCGCTGCGCGCCCAGCGCGACGGCGCCAGGGGCGTCCCCGACGCCACCGTGGCCAGGCTCCCGGTGTACCTGCGCGTGCTCACGGGCCTCGGCGAGCGCGGCGTCGCCACGGTCTCCAGCGAGGAGCTGGCGCTCGCGGCGGGGGTGGGGTCGGCCACCCTCCGCAAGGACCTCTCGCACCTCGGCAGCTACGGGGTCCGCGGCGTCGGCTACGAGGTCGCCCGCCTCGTCCAGCACGTCGGTCGCTGCCTCGGGCTGGCCGAGGAGTGGCGCGTCGTCATCGTGGGCATCGGCAGCCTCGGGCGCGCCCTGGCCAACTACAGCGGGTTCGCGCCCCTGGGCACCCGGGTGGTCGCCCTGCTGGACAACGACCCCGCCGTCGTCGGCGAGCGCGTGGCCGGCCTGGAGGTGCTCCCCGCCGAGCGCACCGCCGGCGTGGTGGCCGAGCTGGGCGTGCGGATCGCCGTCCTCGCGGTGCCCGCCGGCGCCGCCCAGGCCGCCTGCGACGCCGTGGTCGCCGCCGGCATCACGAGCGTGCTGTCCTTCGCCCCGGTGGAGCTGCAGGTCCCCGCCGGCGTCGAGCTGCGCAGCGTCGACCTGTCCACCGAGCTGGGCATCCTCGCCTTCCGGGAGCGCCGCCGCGCCGCGGCCGCCGGCGAGCAGGCGCAGCGGCTGGCCGGGCCCGCCCAGCGCACCACCTCGAGCGCGGGGGCCGCGCGATGAGCCTGCTGTTCGTGGGGATGTCCCACCGGACCGCTCCGATCTCCCTGCTCGAGCGTGCGGCGCTGGACGCCGAGGGCGCCCGCGAGCTGGCCCGCGAGCTGTGCGGCGGTGCGGTGCAGGAGGCCGCCGTGCTGGCCACCTGCAACCGCGTCGAGGTGTACGCGGTGGTGCCGTCGTTCCACCTGGGCGTGCAGGACCTGTCGGCGGCGCTCGCGGAGCGCGCGGGCGTGCCCCTGCCCGACCTGGCCGAGTCGCTGCTCTTCGCCTACGGCGAGCGCGCCGTGGAGCACCTGTTCTCCGTCTCCGCCGGCCTGGACTCCATGGCCCTGGGCGAGTCGCAGGTGCTGGGCCAGGTGCGCGCCTCGCTGCGCCGCGGCCAGGAGGACGGCACCGTGGGGCGCGTCCTGGACCAGCTGGTCCAGCGCGCGCTGAGGGTCGGCAAGCGCGTCCACAGCGAGACCGGCCTCGACCGCGCCGGCCGCTCCCTGGTCGAGGCCGCGCTCGAGGGCGCCGACGCCGTGGTCGGGCCGCTCGCGGACGCGCACGCTCTGGTGGTGGGCGCGGGCTCGATGAGCGCCCTCGCGGCCACGACGCTGCAGCGGCTCGGCGTCGGGTCGATCGCCGTGGCCAACCGCACCCCCGCCCGGGCCGAGCGCCTCGCCGCCGCCGTCGGCGGCACCTGGCTCGGCCTCGACGACGCCGCGGCGCTGAGGGCCGCGCTGGCGCAGGCCGACGTCGTGGTCTCGTGCACCGGCGCCGTGGGCACGGTCCTGGACGCGGCGGAGCTGGAGGCCGCGCGCGCCGAGCGCCGCACCGGTGCGGACGGCGGGGCTGCCCCGCAGCTCGTGGTCGACCTGGCCCTCCCGCACGACGTCGACCCAGCGGCCGGTGAGCTGCCGGGCGTCGAGCTGGTGGGGCTGGACGCGCTGCGCCGGCGGCTCGCGGTCGCCCCCGAGGACGACGAGGCGCTCGCCGGCGTGGCCGGCAGCGTCCGCTCCGCGCGCGCGGTGGTCGCCGAGGAGGTGGCCGGCTACCTCGCGGAGCAGCGCGCCGCCGCGGTGGCGCCCACGGTGGCGGCGCTGCGCTCCCTCGCACGCGACGTGGTCGAGGCCGAGGTGGCCCGTCTGCGGGGGCGTCTGGGCGCCGACGCCGACCCCCGCGTGGTGGCGGAGGCCGAGCTGGCCGTGCACCGCGTCACCGAGAAGCTGCTGCACACCCCCACCGTCCGGGTGAAGGCGCTCGCCGCCGACGGCGCGGACGGGGCCGGCTACGCCGCGGTGCTGCGCGAGCTCTTCGCGCTGGACGGCCCCGCCGGGGGCCTGGGCGGCCTGGGCGCGGGGCCGGTCGCGCCGACCGTGCAGACCTCGGGCAGCGCGTCCACCGGTGGCGGCAGCGTCGCCGAGGTCCTGCGGGCGGTCGCCGCGCCCGCCACCGCGCAGGCACCCGAGGAGGGCGCCGCGTGAGCGCCGGCACCGCTGCTGCCTCGGCGCCCGCGCTGCGGCTCGGCACGCGCCGCAGCGCCCTGGCCCGCACGCAGTCCGAGCACGTCGCCCAGGCGCTGCGCGAGCGCACCGGCCGGGCCGTGGAGCTCGTCGAGGTCACCACCGAGGGCGACGTGTCCCGCGCGCCCCTGTCGAGCCTGGGCGGCACGGGCGTCTTCGCCACGGCGCTGCGCGAGGCGCTCCTGGCGGGCCGGGTCGACCTCGCCGTCCACTCCCTCAAGGACCTGCCCACCGCCCCGGCCCCGGGCCTGGTGGTCGCGGCGGTCCCGCCCCGCGAGGACCCCCGCGACGTGCTCGTCGCCTCCTCCGGCCGCCGGCTGGCCGACCTGCCGGCCGGCGCGCGCGTCGGCACCGGGTCGCCGCGGCGCGCCGCCCAGCTGAGGGCGCTGCGCCCCGACCTGCAGGTGGTGGACGTCCGCGGCAACGTCGACACCCGGCTGCGGATGGTCTCCGAGGGCCACCTCGACGCGGTGGTGCTGGCCCGCGCGGGCCTGCTGCGGCTGGGTCGCGGCGACGAGGTCACCGAGGTGCTGGGCACCGACCAGCTGCTGCCCGCGCCGGGCCAGGGAGCGCTGGCCGTGGAGTGCCGCGCCGACGACGAGGCCGTGCGCGCCGCCTGCGCGCTCCTGGACGACCCCGCGAGCCGGGCCGCCACCACCGCCGAGCGCGCCCTGCTCGCTGCGCTGGAGGCCGGCTGCGCCGCGCCCGTCGGCGCGCTGGCGGTCACCGAGGACGACGGCGGGCTGCGGCTCACCGGTCTGGTCGCCGCCCTGGACGGCTCCGCCACCGCGGTGCGCACCGGCGCCGGCCAGCTCGACGACGCCGCCGGCACCGGGCGCCGGGTGGCCGCGGAGCTGCTCGCCTCAGGCTCGCCGGCCCTCGCACCGCTCGTCCCCGGACCGGCCTCCTCACCGCAGGACGCGCAGACCCCTCAGGCAGCCCGCCTGGTGACACCCCCCGACCCCGCCCACCCCGACACCCCGCGCACCAGCAGCGCAGCACCGCAGCCAGCCTCGAACACTCACGACACGGCGGCCGACGCGCCGCCGGAGAGGGTGCACCCGTGACCCCGCCCACCTCCGCCCCGACGCTCACCGCCGCTGCGCCGCAGGCAGCGACCGACGCCGGCGCCACCACCGCCCCCAGCACCTCCGCGGGTGCCGCCGGCGGTCCCACCACCTCCTCGACCGCGTCGTCGGCCGGCGGTGCCAGCAGCCAGGTCGCTCCGGCGCCCGTGCCGGCCGTCGCCTTCGTCGGCGCCGGCCCCGGCGACCCCGGGCTCCTCACGCTGCGCGCGGCGGAGCTGCTCGCGGCCGCTGACGTCGTCGTCGTCGACCGCGGTGCCGACGCCGGCTCCACCGGGGCGCCGGAGAGCGCCGCGCTGGCCGCCGTCGCGCGCCACTGCGGCGACGGCGTCGAGGTGCTGGAGACCGCGGCCCCCGAGGGCGGCGCACCGCTGACGGGCGCCGCGCGCGCCAAGCTCTCCCTGTCCGCCGCCCGCTCCGGCCGCGCGGTGGTCCGCCTGTTCAGCGGGGACGCCGCCAGCTCCCCGCAGCTCGCCGACGAGCTCGCGGCGGTCCGCCGCGCCGGGGTGGCCGTCGAGGTGGTGCCGGGGGTGTCCGTGGCCACCGCGGTGCCGCTGTACGCCGGCATCGCCACCGCCACCTCCCGCGCCAGCGACGTGCACGTGCTCGACGCCGCGCAGGGCGAGGCCGCGGTCGACGCGGTGACGGGCGTGCCCGGGACCGTCGTCGTGACGGGCACCGCGGACGAGGTCGTGGGCGCGGCCAAGGCGCTGCTGGCCTCCGGGCGCAGCGGGTCCGCCGAGGTCGTCGTGACCTCCGGGGGCACCACCACCGCCCAGCGCTCGGTCTCGGCGACCCTCGCCACCCTGCCCGACGTGCTGGCCGCGGAGGGCGACCACCTGCCCGAGCCGCTCGTGGCCGTCCTCGGCCCGGGGGTCGCCAAGCGCGACAAGCTGGCGTGGTTCGAGTCGCGTCCGCTGTTCGGCTGGCGCGTGCTCGTGCCCCGCACGCAGGCGCAGTCGTCGGCCACCGTCGAGCGGCTCGCCGCCGTCGGCGCCGTCAGCGAGGTCGTGCCGACCATCGCCGTGGAGCCGCCGCGCAGCCCCCACCAGATGGAGAAGGCCGTCCGCGGCCTGGTCACCGGCCGCTACGAGTGGGTCGGGTTCACCTCCGTCAACGCCGTCCGCGCCGTCAAGGACAAGTTCGCCGAGTACGGCCTGGACGCCCGCGCGTTCTCCGGGCTGAAGGTCGCGGCCGTCGGCGGGGTCACCGCCGCCGAGCTGCGCGCCTGGGGCATCGAGCCCGACCTGGTGCCCGAGGGCGAGCAGTCCGCCGCCGGCCTGCTGGCCGAGTGGCCGCCCTACGACGAGGTCCTCGACCCCATCGACAGGGTGTTCCTGCCCCGCGCCGACATCGCCACCGACACCCTCGTCGAGGGCCTGCAGCAGATCGGCTGGCAGGTGGACGACGTCACCGCCTACCGGACCGTCCGGGCGGCCCCGCCGCCGGCGCCGGTGCGCGACGCCATCAAGACGGGTGCTTTCGACGCCGTCGTCTTCACGTCGTCGTCGACGGTGCGCAACCTCGTCGGCATCGCCGGCAAGCCGCACCCGAGCACGGTGGTGGCCTGCATCGGCCCGGCGACCTGCGCCACGGCCACCGAGCTGGGGCTGCGCGTCGACGTCCAGGCCGAGCACGCCAGCACCGCATCGCTCGTCGACTCCCTCGCCGCCTACGGCGCGCAGCTGCGCGCCCAGGCCGAGGAGGCCGGTGAGCCCGTGCTGCGTCCGAGCGAGCGCCGCGCCGGCGCCCGCCGGCGTCGGTGATCGGCCGCTGATGCCCTTCCCCGCTGAGCGGCCGCGGCGCCTGCGCGCCACCCCGGCGCTGCGGTCGCTCAGCGCGCAGGAGCACCTGGCGCCGCAGCGGCTGGTGCTGCCGGTCTTCGTCAAGGAGGGGCTGCGCGAGCCCTCGCCCATGCAGTCGATGCCGGGCGTGGTGCAGCACACGATGACGTCCCTGGTCGACGCCGCGCAGGAGGCGGTCGCCGCCGGCGTCGGCGGGATCATGGTCTTCGGCGTCCCGGCGGTGCGCGACGCGCGCGGCTCGGGCGCCGACGACCCCGAGGGCGTGCTCAACACCGCCCTGCGGGTGCTGGACGAGGCGGTCGGCTCCGACTGCGTCGTCATGGCCGACCTGTGCCTCGACGAGTTCACCGACCACGGCCACTGCGGCGTCCTCGACGACGCGGGCCGGGTCGACAACGACGCCACGCTCGAGAGGTACGCCTCCATGGCGCTGGCGCAGGCCGAGGCGGGGGCCTCCCTGCTGGGGCTCAGCGGGATGATGGACGGCCAGACCGGTGTCGTGCGCTCCGCGCTCGACGCGGTCGGCCGCTCCGACGTCGTCCTGCTGGCCTACGCCGCCAAGTACGCGTCGGCCTTCTACGGCCCCTTCCGCGAGGCAGTCGAGTCGACCCTGCAGGGCGACCGCCGGGCCTACCAGATGGACCCGGGCAACCGCCGTGAGGCGCTGCGCGAGGTGCGCCTGGACGTCGCGGAGGGCGCCGACGTCGTCATGGTCAAGCCGGCGCTGCCCTACCTCGACGTCCTCAGCGACGTGGCCGCCGCCGTCGACGTCCCGGTGTGGGCCTACCAGGTCTCGGGGGAGTACGCGATGGTCGAGGCCGCTGCGGCCGCCGGGATGATCGACCGCCAGCGCGCGATCCTCGAGTCGCTGACGTCGGTCCAGCGCGCCGGGGCCACGGCCACGCTCACCTACTGGGCGACGGAGGTCGCAGACCTGCTGCGCCGGGGCTGACCTGGGTTGAGCGGAGGACGCTCAACCCAGGTTTGGTGCGTGGTCGGTTCGGGTATCCCCGGGGTGGCACCGCAGAGGGTGCCCGCGGACCGCGACGGCGGACCGCGTCCTGTGATCCCGTGATCCGGTGAGGAGGATCCCCGTGACCGTCATGCAGTTCGACCCCTTCGGCGACCCCTTCCGCCAGCTCGACCGCATGGCCCAGCAGCTGGTCAGCGGCGCTCGCACCCCGATGCGCATGCCGATGGACGTCTGGAAGGACGAGAGCGGCTACCACGTCGAGCTCGACCTGCCCGGTGTCGACCCGAGCAGCGTGGACGTGACCACCGAGCGCAACGTCATCACCGTCCGCGCCGAGCGGTCCACCCGGGCGGCGGGCTCGCGCGAGGTGCTCATCGCCGAGCGGCCGCACGGCTCGTTCGTCCGGCAGCTCCAGATCGGGGACGGCCTCGACGCCGCGGGCGTCAGCGCCGACTACCGCGACGGCGTGCTGCACCTGCTGGTGCCGGTCGCGCCCTCGGCGCAGCCGCGGCGCATCGAGGTCTCGCGCAGCTCCCGCTCCGACCACCACGAGGTCGTGGAGAGCACCAGCGAGCAGCGCGACGCCGTCGGCTCGGCGTCCTGACCGCCTGACCGGCCTCTCCCGGCCCGGGGCTGCTGAGGGCGGCCCCGCTGCGCCGACCCGTCGCGGTCAGGCGTAGTCGGGGCCGCCACTCACGCCGAAGAACTGCTCCAGCGTGGGCGTGCCCGCCGCCGCCATGGCCGCCACCAGCTCCACGCCCACCCAGCGGAAGTGCCACGGCTCCGGGTTGTAGCCCGTGACGGCCTGGTCGGCCTCGGTGTACCGGAGCAGCCAGCCGTGGGCGCCGGCGTGCTCGGCGAGCCACAGCCCCTCGTCGGTCTCCCCGAACCGAGGGCTCAGGGTGGCGCTGCCGTCGGCGGAGGAGAAGTCGACGGCCAGACCCGTCTGGTGCTCGCTGTACCCGGCGCGCGCGCTGTACCGGTCCGCGCCGGCCTGGCCGTTGCGGGCGACCGAGCGGCGGTGCACCTGCTCCTGGTACTCGTGCGTGCGGAAGCCGCTGACCAGGGTCAGGGCGACGCCGTCGTCGCGGCTGTGGGCGAGCAGGGCCTCCAGGTCGGGGGCGGCGACGGCGCTCACCAGCTCACCGGCCACGCGCACCACCTGGGCGGGCTCGTAGTCCGCAGGGACGATCGGGTGCTGCTTGTTCACCACCACCCACGGGCTGGACGCCTCGCCGGTGGAGTGCGCGGTCCTGTCGAAGGTGGCGCTCGCGGTCGCGGTGGCCGTGGTGGGGCTCGCGGTGGGGGGCGTCGACGGGGTGCCGGCGGGGGTCGGGGGCACCTGCGCAGCCGCCAGCGCCTCCGCCGGCGCCGCCGACGGGGCCGCGGTGGCGCCCCAGCGCCCGCCGAGGCCGGAGGAGGCTGCGAAGGCGCCCGCCACCCACGCGGCCCCCGCCACGAGTGCTCCGCGCCGCGTCACGGACGAGGGCGCGCGGTGCCGGCTCACGAGCTGACCCCCTCCGGGACGTGCAGGGCGACTGCCCGGTGCTGGGGCGGTCCCGGCGAGCCTAGGCGAGGGCGGCGGCCCGGCGCGCCGCTGCGGTGGGGACCCGCCGGACCGCCGCGGCGGGCGTCGGCGAGCAGCCGCAGGACGGACCACGGGCGCCGGCTCACAGGCCCAGGTCGTCGGCCATCGACGCCACGGCCTCGGCGAAGAAGGCGTCGGCGGGGTCGAAGGTGTTCGCCAGCTGCCCGAAGAGCTCGCTGCTCACCAGGCCCAGGAGCGCCGTCCACGCCCGGGCCCCGGCCACCACGACGGCGGGCGAGGCCTGGGCCGCGGGCCCTCCGGCGGCCGCCGCGAGCACCCGGGCGGCCTGCTCGCCCAGGGGCGGCCCCGGTTGCCGCGCGCGCACGGCGTCGGCGCCCGCCAGGACGGCCAGCAGCGCCAGGGGGCTGCGCGAGCCGGCCGCCGTGGTGCGCTCGTCCCCCCGGTAGCCCGGTACCGGCGACCCGTGGACCAGGGCGAACTCGTGCGGGTGCTCCACCGCCCAGGTCCGCAGCGCGGCGCAGCCGGCGGTGAAGCGGTCGCGCGGCGTCCTGTCCCCGCCGGCGGCGGACGCCGCCTCGACGGCGGCGCCGCAGCT
The DNA here is from genome assembly GCF_006335115.1 of Streptomyces sp. NP160. Lineage (GTDB taxonomy): Bacteria > Actinomycetota > Actinomycetes > Actinomycetales > Quadrisphaeraceae > Quadrisphaera. The sequence continues at coordinate 150,426 of NZ_VDMJ01000003.1, read as the reverse complement.
GTCGTAGGCCTCCACGATGAGGGCCGTCAGCAGCTCGTCCCGCGTGGCGAAGTAGCGGTAGACCGCTGAGGACGCCATCCCCAGCTCCCGCGCGACGGCGCGCACCGAGAGCCCGGCGGCACCGACCTCGGCCAGCTGGCGGCGCGCGGCGCCGAGGATCTCGGCCGTCAGCTCCCGGCGGGCGCGCTCGCGGGCGGTCAGGACGGCGGTCACGGGCGCATCCTGCCACCCGCGAGATCGGTGCTCGGAACCGAGAGCACTGCTCTTGTTCCTGGAGGGCTGCGGGTGCACACTCGTGCCATGTCGACAAGAGCAGCGCTCTCGAAGAAGTCCAGTGCTCACGGTTCTGGCGCGGGGACCCGCTACCTCGCGCCCGGCCGGTTCACCGCCCGGGTCCTCAACCCCGGCGTCGCCGTCCTGACGCGCTGGGGCCTGCCCGTGGCGGGCTCGCGGGTCCTCGCCGTGCGGGGGCGCAGCTCCGGTGAGTGGCGGACCACGCCGGTGAACCCGCTGTCGCTGGGGGGCGAGCGCTACCTCGTGGCGCCCCGGGGGCACACGCAGTGGGTGCGCAACCTGCGCGTCGCGGGCGAGGGGGAGCTGCGCGCGGGGCGCCGCACCGAGCCCTTCCGCGCCGTGGAGCTGCCTGACGCCGACAAGCTGCCCGTCCTGCGCGAGTACCTGCGCCGGTGGGCGTGGGAGGTGGGTGCCTTCTTCGACGGCGTCGGCGCGGGCGCCAGCGACGAGCAGCTCCTGGCTGCAGCTCCGAAGCACCCCGTCTTCGTCATCACGCCCGCCACCTGACCCCCCCTTCGCTGCGGTCCGGGAGCGGGGGTCGCAGGCGCGCCGGGTGGGAACGCAGAAGACCCCCACCCGGCCGCGCCGGGTGGGGGTCTTCGAGGGTGCGGAGGCTCAGGCCTGCTTGATGGCCGAGACGTCCAGCGTGATCTTGATCTTCTCGCTGACGAGCACGCCGCCGGTCTCCAGCGCGGCGTTCCAGGTCAGGCCGAAGTCCTTGCGGTTGATCTCGGTCTCGGCCGAGAAGCCGGCTCGGGAGTTGCCGAAGGGGTCGGTGGCGACGCCCTCGGCGGTGACCTCGAGCTGCACGGGCTTGGTCACGCCGTGGAGGGTCAGGTCGCCGTCCACGAGGAAGCCGTCACCGGAGACCTGCACCGAGGTGGAGCGGTAGGTCATGGTGGGGAACTGCTCGACGTCGAAGAAGTCGGCGCTCTTGAGGTGGCCGTCGCGGTCGGCGCTGCGGGTGTCGACGCTGGCGACCTGCACGGTGGCCTCGACCGAGATGAGGGAGGCGTCCTCGGCGATCTGGACGGTGCCGGCGACGTCGGAGAAGCGGCCGCGGACCTTGGTGACCATCGCGTGGCGGGCGGTGAAGCCGACCTCGGTGTGCGACGGGTCCACGGTGTAGGTGCCAGCGACGAGGCCGGCGGGCAGGGTGGTGGCCATGGTGTCCTCCAGGTGGGTCGACGTGCGGTTCAGGCGCCGCGGGGGTGCGCTGCACCTCCACTGTGACGCATAATGGTTCAACATTCAACTTTGTTCCCGCTGTCAGCCCGCCCGGAGGTGGCCGACATGACCGACACCGCTGAGACCACCGCTGAGACCACCGCGCAGACCCGCTGGCTGGACGCGGACGAGCAGCGCACCTGGCGGACCTACCTCGAGGCCACCCAGCTGCTCGCCCGCCGGCTGAGCCAGGAGCTGGACGAGTCCGAGCACGACCTGTCCCTCGCCGACTACGAGCTGCTGGTGAGGCTCTCGGAGTCACCCGACCGCTCGCTGCGCATGTCGGACCTCGCTGACGACCTCGTGCACTCCCGCAGCCGCCTCACGCACGCCATCTCCCGCCTGCAGGACCGCGGGCTCGTCGAGCGCCGCGCGTGCCCCGAGGACCGCCGCGGCGTGCTCGCCGTCCTGACGCCCGCGGGCTTCGCCGCGCTCGAGGCCGCCGCTCCGCTGCACGTCACCGGTGTCCGCCAGCACCTCTTCGACCAGCTCCCCCGCGAGGACGTCGAGGCGCTCGGCCGGATCTGCGGGCGGCTGGCCGAGCACCTGCGCTGACCGCCCGCGGTCACCGCTGACGACGGCGACGCCGACCGCGCGCGACGCAGGCCCGGCCCGTCAGCCGACCGCGGTCCCGAAGAGCAGCCCCAGCAGGTACGTGACCGCAGCGGCCCCCAGGCCGATGGCCAGCTGGCGCAGCCCCCGGGGCAGCAGCGGGCCGCCGCTCAGCACGCCGACCACGGCGCCGGTGGTCAGCAGCGCCAGCGACACGAGCACCAGCGCGGTGACCAGCGCAGCACCCTCCTCCAGCCCCACGAGGAAGGGCAGCACGGGCACGAGCGCGCCGCTGGCGAAGAAGGCGAACGACGAGCCCGCGGCGGCCCAGGCGCTCCCGACCACGTCGTCGCCGTCGTCGTCCTCCTGCGGGACGCCGAGGCCGGGCGACGGCGACAGCGGTCGCGCCGCGGCGCCCCGCCCCTGGACCGTGCGGCCGCCCCGCAGCGCAGCGAGCTGCTCGGCCGCGTGCTGCTCGGCCTCGGCCTCGGCCATGCCGCGGGCCCGGTACACCAGGGCGAGCTCGTTGGCGTCGACGTCCAGCGCGCCCACCACCTGCGGCGAGTGCGGCGCGGGGGCCGAGGCGGCGATGAGCTCGCGCTGGGACCGCACCGAGACGTACTCGCCGGCGGCCATGGACAGCGCGCCGGCGAGCAGCCCCGAGACGCCCGTCAGCAGGACCACCCGGGTGCTGGTGCCGGCACCGGCCACGCCCAGGACCAGCGCGAGGTTGGAGACCAGCCCGTCGTTGGCGCCGAAGACCGCGGCGCGGAACGTGCCCGACACCCGGGCCCGCCCGCGCGCCGCCAGGCCGCGCACCACCTCGCCGTGCACCTGCTCGTCCGCCGCCATCGCGGCGGTGGCGTGCGGCTCGCTGCCGTAGCTGGACCGGCCCTCCGCCTGCTGGGCCAGCGCCAGCACGAACACCGACCCGAACCGCTGGGCCAGCAGCGCCAGGAGGCGCAGCCCGGTGCTCGGGCGACCGGGCCGGGGAGGCGCCCCGGTGCTCTGCTCGATGAGCGCCGCCCAGTGCGCGGCGTGGCGGCCCTCGGCCTCGGCCAGCGCGAGCAGCACCTCGCGCTCCTCGCCGCCGCGGCGCTGCGCCAGCCGCCGGTAGACGGTGGCCTCGTACTGCTCGTCGGCGAGCAGGCGGCGCCAGCGCCGGACGTCGCGCGACGAGGTCGGGGCGGAGGTGCCGGGCACGGCGCTCATGATGGTCGCGCCGGGCGCCCCGCGCGCGCAGGCGGCGCCGTGCCGGAGCGGTCAGGGACCGGGATCGAGCACGAGGAAGCCGCCCGTGGTGGCGTACCAGCCGGCGTCCACCAGCAGCCCGGCCCCGAGGAGCGCCAGCGCGGCGGTGACGAGGTGCCGCACCAGCGGGCGGACCCGCGCCCACCAGCGGGCGAACAGCGCCGCCGCCCGCTCGTGGCCCCCGCGTGCCACGGCCACCAGGAGCAGCAGCAGCAGCGGCGCCTGGCTGACCACCGACCAGGTGGTGTGCGCCGCCACCACCTGGCCGAGGGGCTCCCCGCGCCCGGCCAGCACCACGAGGCCGACGAAGGAGGGGTCCAGCACCGCCCCGCCCGTGAAGAGCACCGCGGCACCGACCATCCCGGCCCCGCTGGCCAGGCGCGCGCCGCCGCGCCGGCTCGCCTCCGCCGCCGCCTCCTCGCGCGCCGGGGCCCCCCGGCGGCGCAGCCGCGCCGCGGCCCACGCCAGGGCCAGCAGGCCCGCCAGCGCCTCCAGCGCGGCGGTGACGGGCCCGCCCGGCAGCGAGCCGGCCCAGTCGACCCCGCTCAGCGAGGCGCCGGCGGTCAGCGAGAGCACCGCGCCCAGCGCGGCCGTGAGCACCAGCACCGAGACGCCGAAGACCAGCACCGCGCGGGGGCGGGCCCCCGCGGCGAGCGCGGCCGCGGCCAGCAGCGCACCGGTCGGGTCGAGCCCCGCCACCCCCAGGCCCAGGGCGGCCAGCAGCAGGCCGCCGAGCCCGTCGAGCGCGCCGTCGGTCACACCCGCACGCTAGGCCCGCTCGTCCCCGCGGCCCGCCGCGGGGAGGATGGTCGCGTGAGCACCACCACCCCGACCGGCACCACGCCCGCCCCCGCGTCGCAGGCCCTGTTCGAGCGCGCGAGCGCGGTGCTGCCCGGCGGCGTCAACTCCCCGGTGCGCGCCTTCCGCGCGGTGGGCGGCACCCCGCGCTTCACCGCCTCGGCGAGCGGCCCGTGGCTCACCGACGCCGACGGCGTGCGCCGCGTGGACCTCATCGGCTCCTGGGGCCCGATGATCCTGGGCCACGGCCACCCCGCCGTCCGCGAGGCCGTGGTGGCCGCCGCCGCGAAGGGCTTCAGCTTCGGCACGCCCAGCGAGGGCGAGGTGCTGCTCGCGGAGGAGCTGGTCTCCCGCGTCGAGCCGCTCGAGAAGGTGCGCCTGGTCAGCTCCGGCACCGAGGCCACGATGAGCGCCATCCGCCTCGCCCGCGGCTTCACCGGCCGGCCCGTGGTGGTGAAGTTCGCCGGCTGCTACCACGGCCACGTCGACGCCCTCCTCGCCTCCGCCGGGTCCGGCCTGGCCACCTTCGCCCTGCCGGACACCCCCGGCGTGACCCCGGAGAGCGCCGCCGAGACCCTGGTGCTGCCCTTCAACGACGTCCCTGCCCTGGAGCAGGCCTTCGCCGCCCACGGCAGCCGCATCGCGTGCGTCATCACCGAGGCCGCCGCCGGCAACATGGGCGTGGTGCCGCCCGCGCCGGGGTGGACGGCGGCGCTGCTGCGCGAGACCCGCAGGGCCGGTGCGCTGCTCATCAGCGACGAGGTCATGACCGGCTTCCGCCTCTCGCGCGCCGGCTGGTTCGGCCTGGAGGGCCGCCAGGGCGTGGACCTCGGCGACGGCGCGGGGGAGCAGCCCCTCGCCCCGGACCTGTTCACCTTCGGCAAGGTGATGGGCGGCGGCTTCCCGGTGGCGGCGTTCGGCGGCCGCGCCGACGTCATGGCCCACCTGGCACCCGCCGGGCCCGTCTACCAGGCGGGCACGCTGTCGGGGAACCCCGTCGCCTCCGCCGCGGGCCTGGCCACGCTGCAGCACTGCACGCCCGAGGTCTACGAGCGCGTCGACGCCGTCGCCGCGACCGTCCGCGACGCCGCCTCCGCGGCGCTGGCCGCCGAGGGCGTCCCGCACACCCTGGGCGTGGCGGGCAGCATGTTCAGCGTCTTCTTCACCGACGTCGACGTGGTCGACTACGACACCGCCCGCACCCAGGACGCGGGTGCCTTCGCCGCGTTCTTCCACGCGATGCTCGACGCCGGGGTGCACCTGCCGCCGTCCTGCTACGAGTCCTGGTTCGTCTCGGCCTCCCACGACGACGACGCGGTCGGCGTCGTCCTGGAGGCGCTGCCGGGCGCTGCTCGGGCTGCGGCAGCGGCCCAGCGCGGGTAGGCAGGAGCCGTCGGGTGGCCCTCGGGTCACCCGGACGGCTCAAGGAACGGGCCTGGTCCGCCGATCACCACACCAGCGCCACACCGGCGCAACACCGTGGAAACGCGAGACGTGCAGGCTCCGTGCATGGCGGCGAAGGTCGTGGTGCGAGGCCCTGCTGAAGGGGTCCTCCTGTGATGCTCGACGCGCTGTCCGCCCCGCTGCTCATCGCGCAGACGGCGGAGCTCGACGCCGCTTCCCGGGTCACGTACCGCCTGGAGCAGACCTTCCGGTACACCTACGACGCGCCCGTCACCGACCTGCGCCAGCGCCTGGTGGTGCTGCCGCCGGCCGTCCACGGCGACGTGCACCGCCGCCTGGCCAGCCTGACCGTCACGGGGCTCGAGGACGGCGCCGTGCGCCGCACCGACCGCCGGGACGCCTTCGGCAACACCGTCACCCGCGTCCGCGCCGACCGCGTGGCCGACCACGTGGAGTTCCGCCTGGCCGCCGTGCTGGAGCGCGTCGTCCCCACCGCCGCCCACGAGGCCCACGCCGCGGTGCCCCGCACCGCCCTGCGCGACCCGCGCCTGCTCACCCCCACGGCGCTGACCACCCCGGACGCCGCCGTCGTCGAGCTGGCCGAGTCCCTGCGCCGCCCCGAGAACCCCCTCGAGACCGCCGAGCGCGTCTGCTCCGCCGTGCACGCCGCCTTCACCTACCGCTTCGGGACGACGACGACGCGCACCACCGCCGCGCAGGCGCTCGCCGGCGGCGTGGGCGTCTGCCAGGACTACGCGCACGTCATGATCGCAGTGATGCGCCACCTGGGGATCCCCACCCGGTACGTCTCGGGGCACCTCATCGGGCAGGGCGGCACCCACGCCTGGGTGGACGTCGTCGTCCCCGGCCTGGTCGACGGACAGCCGGGTGCCGTGGCCGTGGCCTTCGACCCGTGCAACGACAAGCGCGCCGGAGCCGGGCACCTGACCATCGCCGTGGGCCGCGACTACACCGACGTCGCGCCCGTCTCCGGCAGCTACAGCGGCGAGGGCGTGCGCGGCGCGCTGGCGTCCACGCGCGACCTCGGCGTCGTCAGCATCCAGCCCTGACGCCCCGCGCCGCGGGCGGCGTGTGACGTCGCGCGCAGGTGCCGGGCGCGCGTGCCCCGGCACCCAGGTGCGGATGGGATGCTTCTCGCATGGCCCTGACCGCCGTCCACCTGCTGCGCCACGGGGAGGTCCACAACCCCCAGCGCGTGCTCTACGGCCGGCTCCCGGGCTACCGCCTCTCCGAGCGGGGCCAGGCCATGGCCGCCCTCGTCGCGAAGACCCTCGCGGACGAGCAGGCCGACGTCGTCGAGGTCGTCGCCTCCCCGCTGCAGCGCGCCCAGGAGACGGCCGCGCCGATCGGCGAGGCCTTCGGCCTGCCCGTCGGCACCGACGATCGGCTCATCGAGGCAGCCAACCACTTCGAGGGCCTCACCTTCGGCGTCGGGGACGGCGCCCTGACCCGGCCGCGCCACTGGTGGGTGCTCCGCAACCCGCTGCGCCCCTCCTGGGGCGAGCCGTACGCCGAGCAGGCCGAGCGCGTGCTCGCCGTGGCCCGCGAGGCGGCTGCCCGCAACGCCGGTCACGGATGCGTGCTCGTGTCCCACCAGCTGCCCATCTACTCCGCCCGCCGCCGCGCCGAGGGCCGCCGCCTCTGGCACGACCCCCGCAAGCGCGAGTGCACCCTGGCCAGCCTCACCACCCTGCGCTTCGACGGCACGGCGCTGGTGGGGGTGGACTACCGCGAGCCCGCCGCCTCGCTGCTGCCGGGCGCCGTCGACACGGCGGGTGCGGCGTGAGCGGCGTCTCGCGGCGGACGCTGCTGGCCGGGGCGTTCGCCGTGCCGGCCGCCGCCGCGCTCGCGGCGTGCGACGGTCTGGGGAACACCGTCTCGGACACGGGCAACCAGCAGGGCTACGTCTCCGGCAACGGCGACCTGACCATCCTGCCGGTGGTGGAGCGGGGCCAGCCGGTGGTCCTGTCCGGGACCACGACGGAGGGCGACACCGCTGACGTCGCCGCCTGGCGGGGCCAGGTCGTGGTGATCAACGTCTGGTACGCCGCCTGCGCGCCGTGCCGGGTCGAGGCTCCCCACCTCGCCGCCGTGGCGGACGACAACCCCGACGTGCGCTTCCTGGGCCTCAACACCCGCGACGGGCAGGCCCAGGCGCAGACCTTCGAGAAGCAGTTCGAGATCCCCTACCCGAGCATCCTCGACAAGGGGTCGGGGCAGGGTCTGCTCGCGCTGCGCGGGACGATCCCGCCGACCGCCGTGCCCTCCACCGTCGTCCTCGACGTCGAGGGCCGTCCGGCCGCGTGCGTCGTGGGCAGGGTCGAGGAGAGCGTGCTGCGCGGCGTCATCGAGGACGTGAAGAGCGGCCGCGCCGACAGCGGTGGCACCACGAGTGCGGGGACCAGCGCGTGAGCCTGGCCGAGCTGTTCCAGGGCGTCGCCGGGGGCGGCCCGCTGCTGCTCGCCGCTCTCGTCGCCGCGGTCGCCGGGCTGGTGAGCTTCGCCTCGCCGTGCGTGCTGCCGCTGGTGCCCGGCTACCTGGGGTACGTGACGGGCCTGACCGGCGTCGACCTCGAGCGCCAGCGCCGCGGTCGGCTGCTGCTCGGCGCGGTGCTGTTCGTGCTCGGGTTCTCTGCGGTCTTCGTGGCCGCCGGAGCGGCCTTCGGGGCGCTGGGTGCCTTCCTCGTGGGGAACCAGCTGGAGCTGACCCGGTGGATGGGCGTGGTCGTCGTGCTCATGGGCCTGGCCTTCCTCGGGCTGGTGCCCGGCCTGCGCGGCGAGGCGAAGGTCCGCTGGCGGCCCGCCGCGGGCCTCGTCGGCGCACCGCTGCTCGGTGCGACCTTCGGGCTGGGCTGGACGCCGTGCATCGGCCCGACGCTCGCCGTCGTGCTGACCCTGGCCACGAACTCCGGCACCGCCTCGCGCGGGGTGCTGCTGACGATCGCCTACTGCTTGGGGCTCGGGCTGCCGTTCGTGCTCGTCGCGCTCGGCCTGGGCCGCTCGGCCCGCGCGCTCGACTGGCTGCGGCGCCGCCGGCTCGTCATCGCGCGCACCGGCGGGGCGGCCCTCGTCGTGGTCGGGGTGCTGCTGGTCACCGGCCTGTGGGGCCAGTGGATCGGCGCGCTGCAGGGCAGCATCGCCGGCTGGGAGACCGTCGTCTGATGGAGGGAGCACGCCCGTGACGACCGTCGAGGAGCGGCGCACCTCCGCCGAGCCGCCGTCGGACCCGCGGCCCGTCGGGCTGGGCCTGGTCGGGTGGCTGCGCTGGACCTGGCGCCAGCTGACGAGCATGCGCACCGCGCTGCTCCTGCTCATGCTGCTCGCCGTCCTGGCGGTGCCGGGGTCGCTCTTCCCCCAGCGCAACATCGACCAGGTCGCCGTGGCGCAGTACTACCAGGACCACCCCGACCTCGCGCCGTGGCTCAACCGGGTCAGCCTCTTCGACGTCTACTCCTCGCCGTGGTTCTCCGCGGTGTACCTGCTGCTGTTCATCAGCCTGGTCGGCTGCGTGCTCCCGCGGACGAGGGTGCACCTCGCCAACCTGCGCCAGGCCCCGCCGCGCACGCCGGCGCGCCTGTCCCGGCTGCCCGAGCACCGCGCGGTCGAGGTCGACGCCGCACCCGCGGACGTCCTGCGCGCCGCGCAGGAGGTGCTCCGGGGACGCCGCTACCGCACCGCGGACGTCGAGGACGACCGACGAGGCGCCTCGCTGGCGGGCCAGCGCGGGGAGCTGCGCGAGACCGGCAACCTGCTCTTCCACCTGGCGCTGGTCGGCGTGCTCATCGCCATCGCCGTCGGCGGGCTGTGGGGCTACCGGGCGCAGGTGATCGTCGAGCAGGGCGACGCCTACGCCAACTCCCAGGCGTCCTACGACAGCTGGGACCCGGGCGCGCTGGTGGACGGCGCCTCGCTGCCCCCGTTCGCCTTCACCCTCGACGCGCTGCACGTCGCCTTCGACAGGGACTCCACCGGGAACCAGTTCGGCGCCCCGCGCAGCTTCTCCGCCGACGTCACGGTCACGGACGCTCCCGGTGACGCGCCGCGGCGGCAGCAGATCAGGGTCAACGAGCCGCTGCGCGCCGGCGGCGCGTCGGTCTACCTGGCCGGCAACGGGTACGCCCCGGTCATCACGGTGCGCGACGCCGCGGGGAACGTCGTCTTCGACCAGGGCACCCCCTTCCTCGTCCAGGACGCCAACTACACCTCCACGGGCGTGGTGAAGGTCCCCGCGGCCGGCAGCTACGGCGACCTGGGCCTGCAGGGGCTGTTCCTCCCGACGGCCTCGCCGGACTCCGAGGGCGTGCCGGTCTCGACCTTCCCCGACCTCGAGAACCCCGAGCTGCTGCTGTTCGCCTACACCGGCGACCTCGGCATCGACGACGGCGTGCCGCAGAACGTCTACGAGCTCGACACCTCGCGCATGGAGCGCGTGACCAGCCCCGACGGGCAGCCGCTGCGCTTCGCCATGACCCCGGGCCAGACCTACGAGCTGCCGAACGGCCTCGGGTCGGTGACGTTCGACCGCGTCGACAGGTACGCCGGGTTCACCGTCCGGCACGACCCGGCCCGCGCCGCCGCCCTCGTCTTCTCCCTGCTGGCGATCGCCGGGCTCACCGCCTCGCTGTTCGTGCCGCGGCGCCGCCTGTGGGTGCGGGCAGCACCCGCCACCGGTGACGCCGCGCAGGGCCGGACGCTGCTCGAGGTCGGCGCCCTGGCGCGCAGCGAGGACCACGGCCTGGCCGCGGAGGCCGACGCGGTCCTGTCCGCCGTGCTCGCGCGCCTGCCCGCCCGAGACACTGACCAGACCCCGTCCGACAAGCCCCCGCGACAGGAGGAGCCGTGAGCGTCGACGAGACCCTGGCCTCGGCCAGCAACTCCCTCGTCTACTCGGCCATGGCCGTGTACACCCTGGCCCTCGGCGCCAGCGCCATGGACCTCGCCGGCCTCGGCGAGCGCGCCACGGCGAGGAACCGCCGCAAGCAGCAGGGCAGGGAGGCGCTGCAGGCGGCGTCGCGCCAGCCGGCGGTCGTCGGGGCCGGTGCTGCCGGTCCGGTGGTGCGCACCTCCGCCACGGAGGAGCCGGTGCCCCTCGCCGAGGACGGCGCCCCCCGCAAGGCGGCCGGCATCGCCACCTCGCTGACGGTGCTGGCGCTGCTGCTGCACCTCGGCGGCGTGGTCACCCGCGGTCTCTCGGCGCACCGGGCGCCCTGGGGCAACATGTACGAGTTCTCCGTGACGGGCACCTCCGTCGTCGTCCTCGTCTACCTGCTGGTGCTCACGCGGCGCGACGTGCGCTGGCTGTCGACGTTCGTGCTGGCCCCCGTGCTGCTGAGCCTGGGCCTCGCCGTCGCCGTCCTGTACACCGACTCCGCGCCGCTGGTGCCGGCGCTGCAGAGCTACTGGCTGATCATCCACGTGTCGGTGGCGTTCGTGAGCTCGGCGCTGTTCGTGCTGGCGTTCTCCACCACCGTGCTGCAGCTGGTGCAGGAGCGCCGCGAGGCGCAGCGCGCCGCCGGCGCCACCCTGGGTGCCGGCCGCTTCATGGAGGCGCTCCCCAGCGCCGCCGACCTGGAGAAGCTGTCCTACCGCCTCATCGCCATCTCGTTCCCGCTGTGGGCGTTCACGCTGGTGGCGGGCGCGATCTGGGCCGAGGTCGCCTGGGGCCGGTACTGGAACTGGGACCCCAAGGAGGTGTGGACCTTCATCATCTGGGTGGTCTACGCCGCCTACCTGCACGCCCGGGCCACCGGTGGCTGGAACGGGCGCCGCGCGGCGTACCTGTCCATGGCCGGCTTCGCCTGCCTGATGATCAACTACGGCGTGGTCAACGTCTTCTTCCCCGGCAACCACTCCTACGCCGGCATCGGCTGACCGGCACCGGCGCGCACGAGAGCCCCGGGACCCCGCAGGGTCCCGGGGCTCTCGCGTGCGGGGGAGGAGCCGGTGCCTCGGACCTCGTCAGACGTCGCCGCGGTGCTTGCGGTCGAGCGAGCGCAGGAAGTCCTCGTCGTCGTCGGGGCCCTTCGGGGCGCCGCCGCGGGAGGTGCTCACCGGCGGAGCGGGGCGCGGCCCGTGGGTGCGCCCCGCGAGCAGCCAGGCCAGCGGGCCCACGACCGGCAGCAGGACGATGACCGCGACCCACACCCCGACGGGCAGTCCGCGGACCTGGGACCCGGTGGTGCGCAGGCAGTCGACCAGCGCGTAGATCCCCAGCACGAGAGCCACGAGGGCGACCAGCATCGGCACGTGACGATGGTAAGCACGTCGTCCACCTACTCTCGTGCTGTGTCCCCCTTCGTCCGCTACGCGCTCATGCGGATCCTGCTGTTCTTCCTCGTGGCCCTGCTCGGGTACGCCGTCGGCATGCGCGAGCTGCTGCTCGTGGTGTTCGCGCTGGTGGTCTCGGCCCTGCTGTCCTACCTCGTGCTGGGCGGCCCGCGGCGGGCCCTGGTGGAGCGGCTCGAGCAGCGCACCGCCGCACGGCACGAGAGGGCCGCGGCCCGCGAGGCTGCAGGGAGGCGCTCCGGGCGCGTGTCCGCTGCTGAGCGCGACGCCGCCGCCGAGGACGCCGACGACGACGCCCAGCGCCGGCCCCGCTGACGCGGCCGCCGGACCCCGCCCGCGGTGGAGCGGGGCCGCGGGTCTCAGAGCAGCGGGGTGACGGCCAGGGCGAGGCCCAGCAGCAGCGCGTAGACCATCTCCAGCCTGCCCGTCGCGCCCAGGACGGGCACCAGGTCGCGGCCGGACGCCCCGCGCAGCACCGTGCTGGCCGCCGCGAGGGCCAGCGGGACTGTGACGAGCGCCACCAGCGCGAGCGGGGCGCGGGGGCTCGCGAGCGCCGGCACGGCCAGGAGCGCGTAGGGCACCACGAGCAGCGCCGCGTACAGCACCCGCGTTCGCGGCTCGCCGAGGCGCACCGCCAGGGTCCGCTTGCCGGCCACCGCGTCGGTGGGCACGTCGCGCAGGTTGTTGGCCACGAGGATCGCGCACGCCAGCGAGCCGACCGCCACGGCGCCGGCCCAGCTGGCGGCGTTCAGCGAGCCCACCTGCGTGTAGGTGGTGCCGAGGGTGGCGACCAGCCCGAAGAAGAGGAAGACGAACACCTCGCCGAGGCCCGCGTAGCCGTAGGGCCGCGGCCCCCCGGTGTAGGTCCAGGCGGCGACGACGGCGAGGGCGCCGACCACCAGCAGCCACCACGCGCCCGACAGGGCCACGAGCACCACGCCGGCCACTGCGGCCACCGCGAAGGACAGCAGCGCTGCTCGCAGGACCTCACCGGGCCGCGCGACGCCGGAAGCGGTCAGGCGCAGCGGCCCCACCCGGTCGGCGTCGGTGCCGCGCACGCCGTCGGAGTAGTCGTTGGAGTAGTTGACGCCCACCTGCAGCGCCAGGGCCACGAGCGCGGCGAGCAGCGCCCGCCCGGCGTGGGCCGACTGCACCAGGGCAGCCGCACCGGTGCCGACGAGCACGGGCGCCAGCGCCGCGGGGAGGGTCCGCGGGCGGGCTCCCGCCACCCACTGACCGGCGCTCGCCACCCGAGGACTGTAGGTGGCCGACCCCCTCTGACCACGATCGGGGTGGCGGGCCGTCCGCGACCGCGGTCCCCCGCGCGCGGGAGGTGCCCCCAGGCCGGCCACGGGGACGCGCGTCACGGGCGGCGGGCGCGCCAGCAGGTGGTCGTGTACGGCACGGGGATGCGGTCCAGCCCCGCGGTGTCGGGGTGCGTGGCGAGCAGGTCGCGCACGGAGCCCAGCACCCGCTGGCGCTCCTGAGGGGCGGCGGTGAGCACGTAGCTGCGGCTCGCCGCCAGCCCGACCACGTCCTCGGGGGAGAGGTCGTGCGTCCACCGGGCGGTGGTGCGCCGCTCCGCGTCGACCAGCGGGGCCCCGATCCGCGGGTCCTGCGACCTCGCCGCCATGTGGGGCGCGGGGGCCAGCAGGTCTCCCAGCGCGGCGACCCACGGCTCGGACTCGTCGCGCCGGTTCCAGAGCAGGCCGAGACGGCCGCCGGGGGCCAGCACCCGGCCCACCTCCGCGCTGGCCGGGGCGGGGTCCACCCAGTGCCACGCCTGGCCCAGCACCACCAGGTCGACGGCGGCGTCGGGCAGCGGCAGCTGCTCCGCGGTGCCCGCGAAGGTCGGCACGCCGGGGACGTCCGCGTGCAGCTGCGCCAGCATCTTCGGGTCCGGGTCCACGGCCACCACCTCCAGGCCGCGCTCGACCAGGCGGGCCGTCAGCGCGCCGGCACCCGCGCCCACGTCCGCCGCCCGCAGCCTCCGCTCGCCGAAGCCGCCCGTCAGGCCGTCCAGCAGCCAGTCGACCGCCTCGGCGGGGTAGGTGGGACGCACCGCCGCGTACCCCGCGGCGGCCGCCCCGAACGACAGCGCCTGCTCGGTGGTCACGGGGTCAGGGTGCTCCGGGGTCGCCACGGCCCCACCCTGCCCCGTCCGCCGGCCGTCGCCAGCGGGGAGGGGCGCTCAGGACGGCGGGGCGAGCAGCCGGGCCGCCAGGGCCGCGGCCGCGCGGCGGTCGGGCTTGCCGATGCCCCGCACCGGCAGCGCCTCGACGGCCAGCACGTCCCGCGGTGCCGAGGCCGCGCCCAGGCGCTCGCGGACGGCGCCGCGCACCGCGTCCAGCGGCGGGACCGCGCTGCCTGAGGCGGGGACCACGAGCGCCACGACCCGCTGCCCCCACTCGGGGTCCGGCACGCCGACCACCAGCGCGTCGACGACACCGGGGAGCCCCGCGAGGACGCGCTCCACGGCCAGCGGCGCGACCTTGCGCCCTCCGGTGACGACGACGTCGTCGAGGCGGCCGAGCACCGACAGGCGCCCTGCCGCGTCCACGCGGCCGAGGTCGCTGGTGGCGTACCAGCGCCGCCCGTCGCGCTGCACGAACGCCTCCGCGACCAGGTCGGGGCGGCCGCGGTAGCCGGTGGCCAGCACGGGACCGCTCAGCAGGACGCGGCCCTCGTCGTCGTCCTCGTCGGTGGCGCCCCGCACGGGCTCCAGCGCCACCTGGACGCCGTCAAGGGCCACCCCGTCGTAGACGCAGCCACCGGAGGTCTCCGTGGAGCCGTAGGTCCGCACCACGCGCACCCCCGCCTCCTGCGCACGGGCCAGCAGGGGGGCGGGAGCCGCCGCACCGCCCAGCAGCACGGCGTCCAGGCGCGCCAGCGCGGCCGCCGCCTCGGGCACCTCCAGCGCGCGGGCCAGCTGCGTGGGCACCAGGGAGGCGTACAGCGGCGCGCCGGTGCCGTCGTCGAGGGCCTCGACGGCGCCGGGCAGGGCGGCCGGGGCACCGGGCGGGGCCACCACGGGCTCGGTGCCCGCCACGGCGCTGCGCACCAGCACCTGCCAGGCGGCCACGTGCTCCAGCGGCAGCGCGAGGAGCCAGCGCCCGTGCCCGCCCAGCCGCTGCGCCGTGGCCCGCGCCGAGGCGGTCAGGGCGCCGCCGCCCAGCTCCACGGCCTTGGCCTCCCCGGTGGAGCCGGAGGTCGCCAGCACCAGCGAGGTGCTCGCCGCCAGCGGGAGGTCGGGGCGGGCCGCGGCCCGCAGGCGCCCGGCCGCCGCAGCGTCCGCGGGCAGGGGCAGCAGCGCCGGACCGGTGCCGTCCAGCGCCGCGCGGAGGTCGCCCAGCAGCTGCGGGACGCGGCGCTCCTGGTCCGCCGTCGGGACGACCACCTCGCGCAGCGCCCGACCCTCCACGCGACCACCGTAGGCGCCCGTCAGGATGGGGGAGTGGCCGCTGCACCCGTCGACGCCGCGGCCTCCCGGACCGACCACCCCCACGACCGCAGGGCCGCGGGCACCGCCCTCGCCCTCGGGGCCAGCGCCTCCGGGCAGACCGGCGCCGCCGTGGGCGCCCTGGCGTTCCCCGACCTCGGGGTGCCCGGCGTGGTCGCGGTGCGCCAGGTGGTGGCGGCGGTCGCGCTGAGCACCGTGGTCCGGTGGTCGCCGCGGTCGCTGGACCGCCGCACCTGGACGCTGGTGCTCGCCCTCGCCGCGGTGATGGGCCTGATGAACCTCACCATCTACGAGGCCGTCGACAGGATCGGGCTCGGCCTCGCGGTGACGGTCGAGTTCCTGGGGCCGCTCGCCGTGGCCGTCGGCACCTCGCGGCGGGTGCTCGACGTGCTGGCCGCCGTCGCCGCGGCGGTCGGCGTGCTCGTGCTGGTGGCCCCGGGCCCCTCGAGCGACGTGGCGGGGATCCTCCTGGCGCTCACCGCGGCCGCCGCCTGGGCCACGTACATCCTGCTCAGCCGCGCCCTCGGAGCCCGGCTGCCCGGGCTGCAGGGCGCGGCGGCCGCCGCGACGGTGCTGGCTGCCGCGTGGGCGCTGCCCGTCCTCGTGGTGGTCCTGCTGGCGCGTCCGCCGTGGCAGGCGCTCGCGCTCGCAGCGGTGTGCGGGGTGATGTCCTCCGCGCTGCCCTACCCGGCCGACATGGCCGCGCTGCGGCGCCTGCCGGCTACGACGTACTCCACGCTGCTGAGCGTGAACCCCGTCTGGGCGTTCCTCGCCGGCGTGGTGCTCCTGGGGGAGCGCGTGGCCGCGCACGAGGTGGTCGGAGGTGCTCTCGTCGTCGTGGCGAACGCCGTCATCACCGCCCTGCCCGCCGGGCGGCGGGCGGGGCGGTCGGCCGTCCCGGAGGCCTCAGGCGGGGACGACGGCCGCGCGGCGGCCTGACAGCGACTCCACGACCTCGGCCAGCACGCGCTCGGAGTCCTCGTGGGGCACCTGGCAGGTGCCCGCGGCCTCGTGGCCACCGCCGCCGTGCCGCAGGGCCACGGCGCCGATGTCGGCGGTGGAGCTGCGGTCGAGGATCGAGCGCCCCATCGCCAGCACGGTGTTCTGCTTCCCGCGGCCCCAGATGACGTGCACGGAGACCCGCGCGGCCGGGAACAGCGCGTAGACGAGGAAGCGGTTGCCCGCGTGGACGACCTCCTCCTCGCGCAGGTCCACCACCACGACGTCGTCGTGCAGCGTGCTCACCCGCAGCAGCTGCGCGGCGAACTGCTCGGCCTGCGCGCGGTACAGGTCGACCCGCTCGGCGACGTCGGGCAGCGCGAGGATCTCCTCGGCGTCGGCGTGCTGGGTGCAGTGGTCGATCATCTGCAGCATCAGGTCGTAGTTGGAGATCCGGAAGTCCCGGAACCGGCCCAGGCCGGTGCGCGAGTCCATGAGGAAGTTCAGCAGCGCCCAGCCGGTGGGGCGCAGCACCTCCTCCAGGGAGTACTGCGCCGAGTCCGCCTGGTCCACGGCGGCCATGAGCGACTCGGGCACCTGCGGGAACGCCGCGGCGCCGCCGAAGTGGTCGTAGACCACGCGCGCCGCCGACGGCGCGTGCTCCACGATGACGTGGGCCGCGGTGCCGGGCGCCGGGGTGCCGTTGCGCAGGGCCTCGCTGTGGTGGTGGTCGAACACGGTGTGCGCCCGCGGGTCGTACGGGAGGTTCGTGAGCAGGTCCCGGCCGGTGATCTCCACGGCGCCGTCCTGCACGTCCTTGGGGTGCACGAACGTGATCTCGTCGATGAGGTCGAGGTGCTTCAGCAGCACGGCGCACACGAGGCCGTCGAAGTCGGAGCGGGTGACGAGGCGGTGGCGGGCAGCGGTCGGCATGTCCTGGGTGTCGGCACGCCCCGGCCCCACCTGGAGGCCCCGCCCGGGGGACACCCACCCCGGGCGGGACCGGCACCCTGGTGGCGTCCGCCGGTGAGGAGACCCCTCTGCCGGGTAGGGGGTGTCCGTGGCGGAGCGACGACGGGGCAGCGCCGGGCAGGGCCCGGGGTGGTGGGGCCGGGGCGGCCCCTCCTGGAGCGAGCAGCACGGTGGCCCGCCCGTGCGCAGCGCGCTCAGCCTGCGGCTGGCGCTCGCGGTGCTCGGCGTGCTGCTGTGGGCTGGCGCGTCGCTGTGGGTCGCCGCCGCGGGCGGCCCCGCGTGGCTGCTGCTGCTCACCGCCTTCGTGGCGGTCGGCTTCGTCGTCGACCTGGTCGTGGTCGCCCGCCGCAAGCGACGCGGCGAGCCGGGCTGAGCGCGGGCTGGAGCCGGGCCGAGCGCCGGGCCGGGCTCGGGGGGACCATGGGGCGGTGAGCCAGCGCAAGCCGCCCGGCGTGAGCCGGGAGACCTGGGTGGACCGGCAGGTCCGCGAGGCGGTCGAGCGCGGGGCCTTCGACGGTCTGGAAGCCTCCGGCAAGCCCCTGGACGACGCGGTGCTCGGCCAGAGCGCGGGCGAGTGGGCCGTGGAGTGGGCCCGCCGCGAGGGCGCGGACATGACGGCCGCCCTGCCGCCGGCGCTGGCGCTGCGCCGCGAGCGCGAGGAGCTGGTGGAGGCCGTGCCCGGCAAGCCCACCGAGGAGTCCGTCCGTGCGGCGGGGGACCTCTTCAACGAGCGCCTCGACGCCGCCTACCGCCGGCCGCAGGAGGTGCCGCCGGTGGCGCTGCCGTTCGTGGACCTCGAGCGGCAGCTCGCCCGCTGGCGGGAGGCGCACCCCCTCGGGCCGGCGGAGCCGGAGGCACCGCTGCCGGGGCGCGTCCCCGCCGCCTCGCGGCCGTGGTGGGCGAGGGTGGGGCCGCGCCGGCGGCGGGGGAGCCGCTGACCAGCCCCGCAGCGGTGCGCAGGGCATCATCGGGGCTGTGAGCGCCCGGGTCACCCTGTCCGACGTCGCCGCGCACGCCGGCGTCTCGCGGGCCACGGCGTCGCTGGTGCTGCGCGGTGAGGGGCGGGTCTCGGACGCCACGCGGGAGCGCGTGCACGCCGCCATGGCCGAGCTCGGCTACGTCTACGACCGGGTGGCGGCCGCCATGCGCTCCGAGCACGCGCCCGTGGTGGGCGTGCTGGTCAGCGACATCACCAACCCCTTCTTCGCGCAGGCGCTCGTGGGCGTCCAGGCGGCGCTGCGCGAGGAGGGCTACCTGCCGCTGCTCACCAACGCCGCGCACGACCTCGCGCAGCAGGCGGAGCTGCTGGGGCTGCTGCGCGAGCACCGCGTGGCCGGCCTCGTGCTCGCGCCGGTGGCGGGCACGCCGTCGTCGCTGGTGGACGACCTGCGCGCCTGGGGGCTCGAGCACGTGCTGCTCACGCAGCCGGTCGACGGTGCGAGCACGTGGACGGTCGCCCCCGACGACCGCCTCGGGGGCCGGCTGGCCGCCGAGCACCTGCTGGACGTCCACCGGTGCCGGCGGCTGCTGCTCGTGGGGGCGTCGCGGGACGTGGCCAGCGCCCGGCTGCGCGAGGCCGGCGTGCGCGACGCGGTCGCCGCGGTGCCGGGCGCGGCGGTGGTGGCTGCGCTGGGGTGGCTGCCGGCGGACCCGACCGGTCTGCTGCTGGGCCGGGCGGCGGTGGCCGGCCTGCTGGCCGGCGCGCCGGCCGCCGGGGACCACGACGACGACGGGAGCGGCGTCCCGGACGGGGTCGTCTGCTTCAGCGACGTCCACGCGACGGGCCTGCTGCGGGCGCTGCGCGAGGCCGGGCGAGCCGGTGCGCTGCCCGTCACCGGGTACGACGACATCCCGGCGGCGTCGCTCTACGAACCGCCGCTGACCACGGTCTCCACCCACGGCGAGGCCCTCGGCCGCACGGCGGCCGAGGGCCTCGTCCGCCGGCTGGGCGCGAGCGCCCCTCAGGGCGAGCCGGTCGAGCTGGAGGTCCCGCCGCGGCTGGTGGTGCGCCAGTCGTGCGGATGCGCGTGACACGCGGTGCTGGATCGATCTAGCATCGTCGTCGCACCACCCGGCGACAGCCGACCGCGAGCCCTGCCAGACCCCGGACCCCGCACACCCACGTCCCTCCCGGAGCACACCGTGACCCTCACGGCACCCGCCACCGGCGCGCAGCGCGCCGCCTCCCGCCTCGCCACGCCCTGGTGGCGCGAGGCCGTCGTCTACCAGGTCTACATCCGCTCCTTCGCCGACGGCGACGGTGACGGCACGGGGGACGTCGCCGGCCTGCGCGCCCGCCTGCCGCACCTGGCCTCCCTCGGCGTCGACGCCGTCTGGATCAACCCCTGGTACCCCTCGCCCATGGCCGACTCCGGCTACGACGTGGCGGACTACCGCGCCGTCGAGCCGCTCTTCGGCGACCTCGAGCAGGCCTCCGCGATGATCGCCGAGGCGCACGGGCTCGGGCTGCGCGTCATCCTCGACGTCGTCCCGAACCACCTCTCCGACGAGCACGCGTGGTTCCGGGCGGCGCTCGCCAGCGCCCCCGGCTCGCCCGAGCGGGCGCGCTTCATCTTCCGCGACGGCCGCGGCGAGGCCGGCGAGCTGCCCCCCAACGACTGGACCAGCCACTTCGGAGGCCCGGCGTGGACCCGCGTGGTCGAGGCCGTCGGCGACGCCGCGCACCCCGCCGGCCGGCCCGGCCAGTGGTACCTGCACCTGTTCAACAGCAAGCAGCCCGACGTCGACTGGTCCCACGAGGACGTCCGCGCCGAGTACGACGACGTGCTGCGGTTCTGGTTCGACCGCGGCGTCGACGGGTTCCGCATCGACGTGGCCCACGGCCTCACCAAGCACGCCGACCTGCCCGACACCGGCGTGCTCGAGAACCCCCACCGGCCCTTCGGCGCGGGCGACCACCCCTTCCTCGACCGCGACGACGTCCACGAGGTCTACCGCCGCTGGCGCGCCATCGCCGACTCCTACGACGACCCGAAGGTCTTCGTGGCCGAGGCGTGGACCGGCGACCCGGTGCGCCTGGGCCTGTACCTGCGCCCCGACGAGCTGCACACGGCGTTCAACTTCGACTTCCTCGTCTCCGCGTGGCGCGAGCCGGAGCTGCGCGGCGTCATCGACAGGACGCTGGCCGCGCACGCCGCCGTCGGCGCGCCGCCCACCTGGGTGCTGAGCAACCACGACGTGTACCGCGAGGTCTCCCGCTACGCCCGCGAGCAGGACCGCCCGCAGCTGGGCGGCGAGGAGGACTTCACCGGCCGGCCCGCCGACCTCGAGGTGGGGCTGCGCCGCGCCCGGGCCGCCGCGCTGCTCATGCTGGCGCTGCCGGGCGGTGCGTACGTCTACCAGGGCGCCGAGCTGGGCCTGCCCGAGGTGGAGGACCTGCCCGAGGAGTCCCTGCAGGACCCGGTGTGGTTCCAGTCCGGTGGCGAGCGCCGGGGCCGCGACGGCTGCCGCGTCCCGCTGCCGTGGTCGGGCGCCGAGGCGCCCTTCGGCTTCAGCGAGCGCGCCGACGGCGCGGCGCCCACCGGCGAGCCGTGGCTGCCGCAGCCCGCGTCCTTCGCGGGCCTGACCGTCGCCGACCAGGACGGCGACCCGACCTCGACCCTCGAGCTCTACCGCTCGGCGCTGTCGCTGCGCCGCTCCCTGGAGGCCCTCGGGGACGGGGAGATCGCCTGGGTGCGGTCCGCGGACGGCTCCCTCGACGGCGTGCTCGCCTTCACCCGCGAGCCGGGCTTCGCCTGCTGGGTGAACCCGTCCCCGCGTCCGGTGTCCCTGCCGGCCGGCGCAGAGGTCCTGCTGGCCAGCGCGGACCTCGAGGACACCGCCGACGGCGGCCTGCTGCTGCCCGTCGACACGGCCGTCTGGCTGCGCCGCTGACCCCCCCCGACCGTGATCATGGGCGTCCGCCACCCCTTGCGGGTGGCGGACGCCCATGATCACGCGGACGGTGGGGGTCAGGCGGGGTCGGTCACGCCGTCGGCGTTGACCATCCACGGGGTGCCCCAGCGGTCCTTGCACTGGCCGAACCAGGCGCCCCAGGGCGCCTTCGCCAGCGGCACGTCCTCGTGCCCCGTCGCGGCGAGCTGCCGGTACCAGTCCAGCAGCGTGTCACCGTCGTCGCCGGTCAGCGCCACCGCGAACCCGTCGACCCCCGCGAACGGCATCGACGAGGGGGTGTCCGACCCCATGAGGACCATGCCGTTGGGCAGGTCGAGCTGGCCGTGCATGACCCAGCCGTCCTCCTCGCCCCCCATCGGCATGCCGCCCTCGGTGAAGGTCATCAGCGACAGCTTCCCCCCGAGGACGGAGGCGTAGAACTCCATCGCCTCCCGGGCGGTGCCGCGGAAGTTGAGGTACGGGTTGAGCGTGTAGGCCACGGCTTCCTCCTGGTGCACGGGGGCGGCCCTCGCCGCCTGACGCACTGCAGACCGTGGCCCCCGCGGGAACTCATCGCAAGGTCCGCTCGGTCGTGCGGTGCGTGTCGTTGTCACACGGACGTCACGCCCGCTGCTTACCGTGGACAGGGTGTGCAGGCTCCTCGGGTTCGCCGCTCCCTCACCGCGCTCGCTCGCCGCCGCCCTGGGCAGCACCCAGGTGGCGGCCTTCCGCGCCATGGCCCGCCTCCACGACGACGGCTGGGGCGCGGCGTGGCTGGAGGGCGGGGGAGCCGACGACGACGCGGTGCACACCCGCCGGAGCCCGCGCAGCGGCTACGGGGACCCCGCGCTGGAGCAGCTCACGGACGGTCTGCAGGCGCGTGCGGGGTTGCTGCACCTGCGCCTCGCGAGCTCCGGGATGCCCGTGCAGCCGGAGAACACCCACCCCTTCGTCGGGCGCGTGACGGGACGGGGGGACGTCGCGCTGGCCCACAACGGCGCCGTGAAGCCCGCCGCCCGCCTGGAGGAGCTGCTCGCCCCCGCCTCCCGGGCGGCGCTGGCCGGCTCCACCGACAGCGAGCGGTACGCGGCGCTGGTGCGCGAGCGCGCCGCTGCCGCCGGCGGGGACCTCGCGCGGGGCGCCGCCGCCGCGGCGGCCGAGCTGGCACCCCTGTTCCCGGCCTCCAGCCTCAACGCCGTCCTGCTCTCCGCGCGCGAGCTCGTCGTGGTGCACGTCAGCGCCGGCGCCCGCATCCCCCACGAGGACTTCGACGCCAGCGGCATCGCCGAGGAGGAGCTGCCCGTCGGCCACCGCACCGGCTACTACCAGCTGTGGCGCCGGCGCTCCGAGGACGGCGCCGTCGTCGTCTCCTCCTCCGGTCTGCGGGTGGACGGCTGGGAGCCGCTGCCGGCCGACGTCGTCCTCCGCGTCGACCTGCGCACGCTCGAGGAGCAGAGGCTGCCGGTGCCCGTCACCCGCGGCGCGAGCGCCGAGGCGGCGCCTGCCGCGCCGAGGGTGCTGCCCGGGGCCCGCCACGAGTCGCAGGGATCCGCCGCCCGCGCCATGGTCTGAGGTGTGAGCACGCACACCACGCCCGACGACGACGGCACCGGCCAGGTGGACCCGGCCGACAACCCCGAGACCCTCTCGGCCATCGCCGACCGCAGCAACGGCACGGCCCGCGCCACCGGTGCCTCCGTGCCGCCGCCGGTGATGGACCAGCGCGGCGAGGGCAGCGCCGACGGCACCGCTGCGGGCGACCCGCTCGCGGGCGTCACCATCTCGTCCGAGGACGCCGAGCAGGCGGTCCCCGGGGACACCGGTCCGGAGAACCCCGGCGCGCGTCCCCACTCGTCGTACGACACCCCGGGCGGTGGCCGGTGAGCCAGCAGCCGGGCGGCGACCTGCCGGGCGCCCCCGACCACGAGCTCGAGGTCCTCGAGGAGGACGAGACCGTCCCCCCGCGTCCCGAGGAGGACGCTGCCGACGTCCTGCGCGCCGAGCCGTCGGACCCCACCGACCCCCGCTGACACGCCCGGACGCAGCAGGAGGCCCGCACCCCGAGGGGTGCGGGCCTCCTGCGCGCCGGCGCCCGGCGGTCAGCGGTGGGCGTCCAGCGGCACGCGCCGGTCGGCGTGCCGGCCGAGGTGGTCGGCGTCACCGCTCGCCGGCTCCACCGGAGCGGCGTGCTTGCCGTGGTGCACGGCGTCGTCCTCGGCCGTCACCGCCGAGGTGCCCGTGGGGGCGGTGCTGCCCAGGGGAGCGGTGCCCACCTGGCCCGCGGCCTGCTCGCCGTCCGGGACGTCCGCGGTGGCCGCCGCGTTGGAGGTCCGCAGCGCGGTCTCCTTGAAGAACAGGACGAACAGCAGCGACAGCAGGGCGAACGGCGCCGCCACGAGGAAGATGTCAGCGATGCCGTCGCCGTAGGCGGCCTGCACGAGGGTGCGCACCGGCTGCGGGATCTCGGCCAGCACCGGCACGCCACCGCTGCCCGCCGCCCCCAGCTGGGAGGGGTCGACCCCGGCGTCGGTCAGGCTGGACGTGAGGTAGGCCGTCACGCGGTGGCCGAGCACGGCCCCCAGCACCGACACGCCGATCGAGCCGCCCAGGGAGCGGGTGAAGGCCACGAAGGAGCTGGCCGTGCCCATGTCCTGCGGTGCCGTGACGTTCTGCACCGCCAGCACGAGGTTCTGCATCATCATGCCGACGCCCAGGCCGACCAGCGCCATGTGGATCGCGACCACCCAGTAGTCGGTGTCCCACGCGACGGTGCCCATGAGGCCGAGACCGGCGGTCAGCAGCACGCCGCCAGTGACGATCCACCGCTTCCAGCGGCCGGTGCGGCTCACGAGCTGGCCGATGGCGGTGGAGGACAGGAACAGCCCGGCGATCATCGGCAGCGTGCGCAGGCCGGCGACCGTGGGCGAGTCACCGCGGGCCAGCTGGAAGTACTGCGCCAGGAAGATGGTGGCGCCGAACATCGCGATGCCGACGAAGAGGCTCGCGACCGAGGCCAGCACGGTGGTCGAGGAGCGGAACAGGTGCAGCGGGATGATGGCGTCCCGGGCGCGGCGCTCCACGAGGACCAGGGCGACCAGCAGCGCGATGCCTCCGCCCACCAGCGCGAACGTCTGCCACGACACCCAGTCGAAGTCCTTGCCCGCCAGCGACACCCAGATCAGCAGCGCGGAGACGCCGGCCGCCAGGAGCGTGGCGCCCCAGTAGTCGATGTGGACCTCGCGCTTGACCACCGGCAGGTCGAGCGTCTTCTGGATGACGACGAACGCCGCGACGGCGAACGGGACGCCCACGAAGAACGTGTAGTGCCACGACAGGTGCTCGGTGATGACGCCGCCGATGAGCGGGCCGCCCACGGTGGCCAGCGCGAACGTCGCCCCGAGGTAGCCGGAGTACCGGCCGCGCTCGCGCGGCGCGATCATCGTGGCCAGCACGATCTGCGCCAGCGCGGTGAGGCCGCCGGCGCCCAGGCCCTGGCCGACGCGCGCCGCGATGAGCATCGGGACGTTGACGGAGAACCCCGCGACGACCGACGCGATGACGAAGATGACCAGCGAGGTCTGGACCAGCACCTTCTTGGAGAAGATGTCGGCGAGCTTGCCCCAGATGGGCGTCGAGACGGTGGTGGCGAGCAGGGCGGCCACCACCACCCAGGTGTAGCCCGACTCGCCGCCGCCGAGCGCCGGCAGGATCACCGGCAGCGCGTTGGAGACGACCGTCGAGCTCAGGATGGCCACGAACATGCCCAGGAGCAGGCCCGAGAGCGCCTCGAGGATCTGCCGGTGGGTCATGTGGAACTGGCCGTCCGGGGTGCCGGTGGCCGGGCTGGTCGTGGGCGGGGCGGCGGAGGCCGTGCTCGGCCGCGGTGCGGTGGTGGTCATGCGGTCCTCGCAGGGGTGGCGGTGGGGCGTGCGGTCATGAGGTGCTCCGGCGACGGCGCGGTGAGGTCGTGGGTGAGGCGCTCGAGGAGGCCGATGAGCTGGTCGACCTCGGCGTCGTCCCACGCGGTCAGGCGCTCGCCCAGGCGGTCGACCACCCGGCGGCGCTCGGCCCGCAGCACCTCGAGTCCCGCCGCGGTGACGGAGAGGCGCTGGGAGCGGCCGTCGGCGGCGTCCGGAGCGGCCTCGACCAGCCCCTCCTGGCGCAGGTGGCTGACCTGGCGGCTGACGGTGGACAGGTCGAGGCCGAGGGTCTCGGCGACCTCCGAGACGCGCACGGGGCCCTGCGCGGCGACGGCGCCGAGCGCGGACACGGGGGCGATGCGCATGTGCCCGAGCAGGGCTCGCTTGGACCGGACGAGCCGGGGGAACGTGTCGAGCAGCTCGGAGCACGCGTGGGGTGTGGCCACGGGACCTCCTCAAGAAGTTCGCTGAAGCAACCATATGTGTAGTGCTTGCAGCAGGCAACTTCATTCCCGCCGGGGAGCGGTCCATGCGCCCGCGCGGTCACCCGCGGGGCGCCTTCCGCAGGTGCGGCACCAGAGGGGCCATCAGGACCGCACCTGCGGATACGCTCCTGCGGTGAGCTCCCCGGCCACCTACTCCGTCCGCGAGGCTGCCGAGCTGCTCGGCGTCAGCGACGACACCGTCCGCCGCTGGACGGACTCCGGAGCCCTCACCGCCCGCCGCGGCGCGTCGGGCCGCACCACCGTCGACGGCGCCGAGCTGGCCGCCTTCGCCCGCGACCACGCCGGGCGCACCCCCGCCGATCCCTCCGGCGTCGCCCGCTCCGCCCGCAACCGCTTCGTGGGCCTGGTGACCTCGGTGGTCGCCGACGGCGTCATGGCGCAGGTGGAGCTGCAGTGCGGACCGCACCGCGTGACCTCCCTCATGAGCGCCGAGGCGGCCCGCGAGCTCCAGCTCGAGCCCGGCCGCACCGCCGTCGCCGTGGTCAAGGCCACCACCGTCATCGTCGAGACCCCGGGCGGCGCCTCGTGAGGCGGGCGCTGGTGCTCCTCGCCTCCGGCGCACTGCTGCTGACCGGCTGCGCCTCCGGCAGCGCTGCCACGACGACGGCGGCCGGGTCGTCGTCGTCCTCCGCGCCCACCGGGACGCTCACCGTGTTCGCGGCGGCCTCGCTCAAGGGCGCGTTCACCGAGATCGGGGAGCAGTTCGAGGCGGAGCACCCGGGGGTGCGGGTCGCCTTCAGCTTCGCCGGGTCGTCCGACCTGGCCACGCAGGTCCGCAACGGCGCGCCGGCCGACGTCCTCGCCACCGCGGACGAGGAGAACATGCTCGAGGTGGTCGACGCGGGGCTGACCGCGCAGGCCCCGGTGGACTTCGCCACCAACGTGCTGACCATCGTCACCCCGCCGGGGAACCCGGAGGGCGTCGCGTCGTTCGCGGACCTCGCCAGGAGCGGCACCGCCGTGGTGGTGTGCGCGCCGCAGGTGCCGTGCGGCGCGGCGGCCGCGCGCGTCGAGCGGTCCACCGGCGTGGCCCTCTCGCCCGTCAGCGAGGAGAGCTCGGTCACCGACGTGCTCACCAAGGTGGAGTCGGGAGAGGCCGACGCCGGCCTGGTCTACGTCACCGACGCCCGGGCAGCCCGGGGGAGGGTCACCGCCGTGCCCTTCCCGGAGAGCAGCGGCGCCGTGAACACCTACCCGGTCGCCCCGCTGCAGGGGGCCGCCCAGCCCGAGCTGGCCGTGGAGTTCACGCAGGCCGTCGCCGGGACCCGGGGCCGCGCGGTCCTGCAGGCCGCCGGCTTCGGAGCCCCCTGAGCACCCGGGCCGGGCTGCCGGGCTGGGCGTTCGCGCCGGCGGCCCTGGGTGCGGCGTTCGTGGTGCTCCCGCTGGTGGCGGTGGTCGCCGAGGTCGACTGGAGGGCCTTCCCCGCGCTGGTCACCTCCGAGGCGTCGATGGCCGCCCTGCGGCTGTCGCTGCTGACCTCCACCTGCAGCACCGCGGTCTGCCTGCTGCTCGGCGTGCCGCTGGCGCTGGTGCTCGCGCGCTGCTCCTTCCCGGGGCTGCGGCTGCTGCGCTCCCTCGTGCTCGTGCCGCTGGTGCTGCCGCCGGTGGTCGGCGGCATCGCGCTGCTCTACACGTTCGGCCGGCAGGGCCTGCTCGGCGCCACCCTCGAGGTGCTCGGGCTGCGCATCGCGTTCTCCACGGCCGCGGTGGTCATCGCGCAGGCCTTCGTGGCGATGCCCTTCCTCGTGCTCTCGCTCGAAGGAGCGCTGAGGGCCCGGGGCACCCGCTACGAGCAGGTGGCCGCCACGCTCGGCGCTGCGCCCTCCACCGTGCTGCGCCGCGTCACGCTGCCGCTGGTGCTCCCCGGCCTGGCCTCGGGGGCCGTGCTGTCCTTCGCGCGGTCGCTGGGGGAGTTCGGCGCCACCCTCACCTTCGCCGGCAGCCTGCAGGGCGTCACCCGCACGCTCCCGCTGGAGGTCTACCTGCAGCGCGAGTCCGACGCCCGCGCCGCCGTGGCCCTCTCGCTCGTGCTCGTCGTGGTGGCGGTCGTCGTCATCGTCGTGGCGCGGGGCCGGCGCACGGAGGTCCTGTGAGCAGTGCCGTGGACGTCCGGTGAGAGGCCTGCTGGTGCGCGCGGCGGTGGTCCAGCGGGGCCTGGAGGCCGAGGTGCGCGTCGCCCCCGGCGAGGTGGTGGCGCTGCTCGGCCCCAACGGCGCCGGGAAGTCGACCCTGCTGGCCGTCGCCGCGGGCCTGCTGCGCCCGGACCGCGGGCGGGTGGAGCTCGACGGTGAGGTCCTGCTCGCGGTCGGGGAGCGGGGCGGCGCGGTCGACGTGCCGCCGCACCGCCGCGGCACGGCCCTGCTGGCCCAGGAGGCCCTGCTCTTCCCGCACCTGACGGCCCGGGACAACGTCGCCTTCGGCCCCCGGGCCGCGGGGGCTGCCCGCACCACGGCGCGCAAGGCCGCGGGGCGCTGGCTGGAGCGCGTCGACGTGGCGCACCTCGCCGACCGCCGCCCTGCGCAGCTCAGCGGTGGCCAGGCGCAGCGCGTGGCCGTGGCCCGGGCGCTGGCAGCGCAGCCGCGCGCGCTGCTGCTCGACGAGCCCCTCGCCGCCCTGGACGTCTCCGCGGCGCCCGAGGTGCGCCACGTGCTGCGGCGGGTGCTGTCGGGAGCGGCGCCGGACCCCTCCCCACCGGTGCTGCTGGTCACGCACGACCCCCTCGACGCCCTCGCCCTGGCCGACCGCGCGGTGGTCCTGGAGGCCGGCCGCGTGGTCGAGGAGGGGCCGGTCCGTGAGGTGCTGGCCCGTCCGCGCAGCGCCTTCGCCGCGCGCCTGGCGGGTCTCAACCTCCTCGTCGGCACCGCCGCGGCCGACGGCCTGCGCGCGGCGGCGGGTGCGGCGGTGGCCGGGGTGCTCGACACCGGCTGCGCGCCGGGAGAGCCCGCTGTCGCCGTCTTCTCACCGGCGGCGGTGGCCGTGCACCGCGACCACCCCACCGCTGGTGCCTCCAGCCCGCGCAACGCCCTGCCGGTGGTGGTGGAGGCCGTCGAGCCCCGCGGGTCGCTGGTCCGCGTCCTGGCCCGGGCGGCGGGGGGCGCTGCCGGCGCCGGGGGCCGCCCGGTGCTGGCCGCCGACGTGACCGCCGCCTCCGCTGCCGACCTCGAGCTGGTGCCGGGCGCACGGGTCTGGTTCGCGGTGAAGGCCGCCGAGGTCGCCGTCCACGCCGCCCGCCGCTGACCACCGCCCGGGTCGCTCAGCCGCCGGGCTGGTCGGCCCAGGTGTCGTCGAGCGGGTGGTAGCCGAGCACCTGCACCGCGGTGGACAGGTCGGCCTTGCGGAACCGGCTGGCCGAGGTCCCGCTGACCACGACGAACCCCGCCCCGTGCCCGACCGGCCGCCCGTCGGCGCCCCGCAGGTCGGACTCCACGGAGGCGCGCAGGAGGTCGGCGGCGTCGCGCACCGACAGCCACGCCGCCTGGTCGCGCGGCGTCGCGCCCGGCCACGGCGGACCCTGCTCCTGGAAGAAGCCGATCCGCAGCGCCACCACCGAGGTGCCGCTGGTCGCCGCCGCCCAGGAGCCGACCAGCTCCGCCCACCCCTTCGTGGCGCCGTAGAGGTTGGCGGGTCGCGGCGGGTCCTCGCTGCGGACCTGGTGCTCCGCGGGCAGGGCCGAGACGGCCTGCAGGCTGCTCGCCAGCACCAGCCGGCGCACCCCGGCCGCGGTGGCGGCCGCGGCCACCGCGTGGGTGCCCACCACGTTCGCGGGCAGCAGCCGGTCCCACGTCGCCGTCGGGTCCGGCACCCCGGCCAGGTGCACCACCGCGTCGGCCCCGTCGAAGGCAGCCCGGCACGCCACCTCGTCGGTGACGTCGAGGGCCTGCACCGGCAGCCCGCTGCCGGGCAGCTCGCCCGCACGCAGGTCGGTCAGCCGCAGCCGCCAGGAGGAGGGGAGCAGGGGAGCCGTCGCCCGGCCGATGCGCCCGGCAGCGCCGGTGACGACGACGAGGGGCCGGTGGTCGCTGTCCGAGGGCACCCCTCGACCCTACGAGCGGCGGCACACTGGAGCGGTGGTGAGCGCCTCGCCCCAGCCGTCCCCGACCCGAGCCGGCCGCCGCCGCGTGCACCCCGCGTGGGGCGTGGCGGCCGTGGCCTTCGTCGCGCTGGTCGGGGCGGCGGGGTTCCGCGCCGCACCCGGCGTGCTCATGGTCCCCCTGCACGACGAGCTCGGCTGGTCGACGTCGCTCATGTCGCTCGCGGTCAGCCTCAACCTCGTGCTGTTCGGGCTGACAGCGCCGTTCGCCGCGGCCCTCATGGAGCGCTTCGGCATGCGGCGGGTGGTGGCGTGCGCGCTCCTGCTCATCGCCGCCGGCGCGGCGCTGTCCTCCCGGGCGCAGGCGGCGTGGCAGCTGCTGCCCACGTGGGGCCTGCTCATCGGCCTGGGCACCGGCTCGATGGCCCTCGTCTTCGCCGCCACCGTCGCCGACCGGTGGTTCGTGCGGCGCCGCGGCCTGGTGATCGGCGTGCTCACCGCCGGCAGCGCGACCGGCCAGCTCTCCCTGCTGCCGGTGGTCGCGTGGGCCTCGGACGCGCTGGGCTGGCGCACGGCGGTGCTGGTGGTGGCCGCCGCAGCGCTCGCCGTCGTCCCCCTGGTCCTGCTCTTCCTGCGCGACCGGCCCCTCGACCTCGGCGTGCTGCCCTACGGCGCTCAGCCCGCTGCGGACGGGCCGCTCTCACCGCTGGAGCAGGCCTCGCCGCGCGTGGCGCCCGAGCGCGCGCCGGCGGCCCGCGGCGCAGCGGCGGCCCGGGCGGTGCGGGCCCTGCGCGAGGCGAGCCGGCGCCCGGCGTTCTGGGCGCTGGCCGGCGCCTTCGCGATCTGCGGTGCCACCACCAACGGGCTGGTGGGCGTCCACTTCGTGCCCTCCGCCCACGACCACGGCATGGCCACCACCACGGCCGCCGGGCTGCTCGCCGTCGTCGGGGTCTTCGACATCGCCGGCACCATCGCCTCGGGGTACCTCACCGACAGGTTCGACCCCCGGCTCCTGCTGCTCGCCTACTACGCCTTCCGCGGGGTGGGGCTGCTCGTGCTCCCGTGGCTGCTCGGGCCGGCCGTGCACCCCAGCATGCTGCTCTTCGTCGTGGTCTACGGGCTGGACTGGGTGGCCACCGTCCCGCCCACCGCCGTGCTGTGCCGAGAGCTGTTCGGGTCCGCGGGCACGGTCGTGTTCGGGTGGGTGTTCGCCTCCCACCAGGTGGGGGCGGCGGTCGCCGCCGGGGTGGCCGGCGTGCTCCGCGAGCAGACGGGCACCTACACCGCGGCGTGGGTCGGCGGTGCGGCGCTGTGCGCGGTCGCCGCGGTGCTGTCGGTGTCGCTGCGGCGCGCCCCGCGCCCGGAGGGCGTCAGCGCGTCGTCGTCCTCGCCCGCCTGACCCCGCGGTGGCCGATCGCCCGTGACCACCGTGGTCATGGGCGGTCGGCCACTGGCTCAGCAGCAGCGGGCGCCGGGGCTGGCGGCCTTCGCGTCGGTGCGCGCCCGCTCGAACTCGCGCCGGCTCACCGGCTCGTGCCCGTGCTCCCGGCAGCGCTCCAGGTACGCCTCCCAGCGCGCGGTGCCGCCGATCTCGCGCAGGTACCAGCGCACCCCGGCGACGGCCTGGCGCGCGCGGGACCTCACCGGTGGCTCCCGTGACCGCCGTGGCCCGGACGCGCCATCCCGCCGCCGGCGGCGGCGTGCTGGCGCACCGCCTCCTTCTCGGCCGGGGTGGTGAGCAGCCCGGCGGGCTCCACCAGGCGGGACTCCTCGAAGGGCACCTCGGTGGTGGGCAGACCACCGGCCCGCAGCGCGCGGGCCACCACCACCGCCGCGTTGGCCGCCACCACCAGCACGAGCAGCGCGAACAGCGACTGCAGCACGCCGTTGGTGGTGGAGTTGGTGACCACCTGCTGCATCTGCGCGGCGTCCTTCGCGGGGGCCAGCACCTCACCGGAGGCCAGCGCGTCGCGGTAGCGGGAGGCCTGCGCGAAGTACCCGATGGCCGGGTTGGAGGAGAAGACCTTCTGCCAGCTGGCCGTCATCGTGACGACGAGGTCCCAGGCCAGCGGCACACCCGTCACCCACGCGCACTTGGCCTTGCCGTGCTTGATGAGCAGCGTGGTGCACAGCGTCAGCGCGATGGCCGCCAGCAGCTGGTTGGCGATGCCGAACAGCGGGAACAGCTGGTTGATGCCGCCGAGCGGGTCGGTGACGCCGGTGTAGAGGAAGTACCCCCACGCCCCCACGACGACGGCGCTGGCGGCGTAGGTGCCGGTGCGCCACGTGAGGTCGCCGAACCTCGGCCAGACGTTGCCGATGGTGTCCTGCAGCATGAAGCGGCCCACGCGGGTGCCGGCGTCGACGGCGGTGAGGATGAACAGCGCCTCGAACATGATCGCGAAGTGGTACCAGAACGCCTGCAGGTTCCCGCCGAACGCCTCGTGGAAGATCTGCGAGATGCCCATCGCCAGCGTCGGCGCGCCGCCGGTGCGGCTGATGATGCTGGGCTCCTGGATGGCTGCGGCCGCCGCGGCCAGCGCGTCGGGCGACGTGGGGAAGCCGAGCCCCGTCACGTACTGCGCCGCGGCCCCCGGCTCGCCGCCGGTGGCGCCGGCCGGTGCGTTCATCGCGTAGTAGAGGCCCTGGTCGATGACGGAGGCGGCGATGAGCGCGCTGATGGCCACGAAGCTCTCCATGAGCATGCCGCCGTAGCCGATGAACCGGACCTGCCGCTCCTTGGCCACCATCTTGGGCGTGGTGCCCGAGCTGATGAGCGCGTGGAAGCCCGACAGCGCGCCGCAGGCGATGGTGATGAACACGAAGGGGAACAGCGATCCCGCGAAGACCGGCCCGTTCCCCTCGCGGGCGAAGCTCGTGACCGCGTCGTTCTCGAGCACCGGGCGCGCCAGCAGCAGCGCCGCGGCCAGCAGCACGATGACGCCGACCTTCATGAACGTCGACAGGTAGTCGCGGGGGGTCAGCAGCAGCCACACCGGCAGCACCGAGGCCACGAAGCCGTAGACCACCAGCGCGACGACGAGCGTCTCCTTGCTCAGCGTCAGCGACTCCGCCAGGCCGAGCTGCTCCACGTAGCCGCCGCCGATGATGGCCACGAGCAGCAGGACGACGCCGATCGCGGTGGTCTCCAGCACCCGCCCGGGCCGCAGGTAGCGCAGGTACACGCCCATGAAGAGGGCGATCGGCACGGTCAGCGCGATGGAGAAGACGCCCCACGGAGACTCGGCCAGCGCGTTGACCACGATGAGCGCCAGCACCGCCAGGATGATGATCATGATGGCGAAGACGGCGATGAGCGCCGCGGCCCCGCCGACCACGCCGATCTCCTCGCGCACCATCTGCCCGAGGCTCTTGCCGTTGCGGCGCATCGAGAAGAACAGGACGACGAGGTCCTGCACCGCCCCCGCGAAGATCACGCCGACGACGATCCAGATGGTCCCCGGCAGGTACCCCATCTGCGCCGCGAGAACCGGCCCGACCAGAGGACCGGCGCCGGCGATGGCCGCGAAGTGGTGC
Source organism: Streptomyces sp. NP160 (assembly GCF_006335115.1). Lineage (GTDB taxonomy): Bacteria > Actinomycetota > Actinomycetes > Actinomycetales > Quadrisphaeraceae > Quadrisphaera. The sequence continues at coordinate 117,337 of NZ_VDMJ01000003.1, read as the reverse complement.
CCGAAGAGCACCCGCCGGTCGGTCACCTCGTAGTCGGTGCCGTTCTCGAGCCGCTCCGCGGGGGTGGCCCGGCGGTCGTCGGCGCGCAGCACCCGGTAGGTGATGAACCGGGCGTAGAAGCGGTAGGCGATGGCGTAGGAGCACAGCGCCGCGAAGAGGATCCACAGCGCGCTCACCGACTCCCCGCGCGAGACCGCGAGCACCGTCCAGCAGGCGGCGCCGACCAGGGACACCCCGGTCCACAGCGCCACCTGTCCCGCCTTCGAGCGGGGTGGCGCGGTCTGGGGCTGCTCGACCTCGCCCGGGTCGGACGTCGTGGTCGCGGTGGCCATGGTCGACTCCTCGGTCTCGTCTGTGAGATCGCTGAGGAGGCTACGTCGGTCTCGCGGGGGACGCCTTCCGGGGGTCGGTCAGCGGTAGGCCAGCAGGCTGATCGCCACGTAGTGCGCCGGCCAGGCCAGCAGCGTCAGCGCGTGGAAGATCTCGTGGAAGCCGAAGGTGCGCGGCCACGGGTTCGGGCGCTTGAGGCCGTAGACCACCCCGCCCACCGTGTAGAGCGCGCCGCCCACGAGGACCAGCGTGAAGACGGCCACGCCGCCGTGCGAGAGCAGCACCGGCAGCGCGGGCAGCAGCGCCCACCCGAGGACCAGCGAGATGCTCGTGTGCAGCGCGCGGGGGCAGCGCGGCCACAGCCAGCGGAAGGCCACCGCGAGCAGCGCCGCCGTCCACACCGTGGCGAGCACCCCGACCCGCCAGCCGCCCGTGAGCCCGAGCAGCGCCACCGGCGTCATCGACCCGGCGATGACCAGCGGGATGTTGCCGTGGTCGGCGCGCATCAGCCACAGCCGCGCGCGGTCGGACCACCGGAACCGGTGGTAGACGGCGCTGGTGGCGAAGAGCACCGTGCTCGTGCCGGCGAAGATGGCCACGGCCGTGGTGGCGGCGGCGCCGCTCGCCAGGCACACGAGCACGATCCCGGCGGCCAGCACCAGGGGCACGGCACCGGCGTGCAGCCACCCGCGCATCAGGGGCTTGAGCACCGGGGCGAGCGAGGACGGTGAGGGCACGGGGACCCGCGAGGGCACCGGCTGGGACGCGCTCATGCGAGGCACCTCCGGGTGTCGAGGGTCAGGACGCCGTCGTCTCAGTCCGGTCTACCACGTCCACCTGGCAGCCGACAGGGGTGACCGGCCCGGTGATCACGCGCACAGCAGCCAGACGGCGCCCGCGTGCACCGGCCACGCGACCACGGTGAGGGCGTGGAAGACCTCGTGGTGGCCGAACCAGCGCGGCGACGGCTCCGGCCACCGCGCCGCGTAGACCGCGCCCCCCGCCGTGAGCAGGAGCCCGCTGACGACGACGAGCGCGGCGGCGGCCAGCTGGCCGTGGGCCGCCACGGCGGGCAGCGCGGGCAGGACGGCCCACCCGAGGGCCGCGGTCCCCGCCGTGTGCAGGGCCCGCGGGCAGCCCGGCCAGAGCCACCGCGAGGCCGCGACGAGCCCGGCCGCCACCCACACCACGGCCAGCAGCAGCGCGCCGTCCGGGCCGGGCACGCCCAGCACCAGCAGCGGCGTGGCGCCGGCGGCCACCGCCAGCGGGATGTTGCCGTGGTCGAGCCGCTTCATGCGCAGCAGCGCCGCCGGTGACCAGCGCAGCAGGTGGTACGCGGCGCTGGTGGTGAACAGCGCCGCGCTGAGCACCAGGAAGACCGCCACCGCCCAGGCCTGTGCGGCGGTGCCGGTGCGGGGCAGGAGCAGCGCCGCGCTCAGAACCACCGCCGGCACGAAGGCCGCGTGCAGCCACCCGCGCAGGAGGGGCCGCGCCGGGACGACGGCGGGGTCCGGCGTCCTCGCTCCGGCCCGGCGCAGGCGCTGGCGCGGCACCGCCGGGCGGAGCCGCTCCGCGGAGGACGAGCTCTGCCCGCTGTCGCGGGTGGGGAGTGCGGGTGCGCTCACAGACCGCCTGTGTAGCGGTCGCGCCACCCCGCGCGGCGACGGTCGGGTGGACGGCGGGTGACGCGCGCGCGAGAGCTCGGTGCGCCGCCGTCCAGGCCCGGCCTCAGGCCGGCTGGCCGGGGAGCAGGCCGCCGAGCAGGGCCTCGCGGATCGCGGGGCGGGAGCCGAAGACGAGCAGGAAGAGCGCCTCCCTGACGGTGCGCTCGGCCAGCGAGGGGGCGATGACGGCGCTGCTGCCGGTCGCGAGCGCCAGGGCCGCGGCGGCCCGCCACGCGAGGTCGACGGCCGCTGCCCGCGCCGCCGGCAGGTCCTCGGGACCGGCGGCGTCGAGGCGGGCGCGGACGGAGCCCAGCTCGGCGGCCAGCGCCGCCGCACGGTCCGCGTGGCGCGGGTCGGCGTGCAGCGCCCGCACGCAGCGCTGCACGAGCCCGAGGGCGAGGGACCCGTTGGGGCGCAGGCCGGCGGCGTCCCCGGCCAGCAGGGTGGCGTGCTGTCCGCGGGCCACGAGCCGGTCGGCGCCCACCCGGAAGCCGTCCAGGTGGAGCTCCACGGTGCGGCTGGCGCGCACGGCCGCCAGGGGGAGCAGCTCGCCGCGGAGCCCGGGCACCTCGCCGCCCGCGCGCACCACCGCCAGGTCCAGGAGGAGGAAGAGCACCTCCTCGCCGTCGCGGGCGGTCAGCAGCACCGCGTCGAGCAGGCCCCAGCCCGTCACCCACGGCACCGCGCCGTCGAGCACCCACCCGTCGCCGTCGTCCCGCGGGCGCGCCACGACGGCGGCCGGGCCCGGCCGCAGCGCGGCCTGCAGGGCGATGCCCGCGTGCGCGCGCCCGGCGCGCAGGTCGTCGAGCTGCGCGGCCCACCGGCGGTCCTGGGCGCCGCCGGCCCCCAGCCAGCGCGCCACGCCGACCTGCTGGATCCACACGAAGGCGGTGGCGAGGTCACCGGCGGCCAGCTCCTCGACGACGGCGAGCGCGTCGTCGCCCTCCGCGGCCCTCAGTCCCGCCGCCGCGAGCGCGTCGAGGTGGGAGCGGGGCACCGCCCCGGCGGCCTCGACGGCTGCCACCTGCGGCGCGAGCAGCTCCTCGGCCAGGGCGCGCGCCCGCTCCCGGGCTGTCAGGTCAGGCACGGCGGTGCCCTCCTCAGAAGTAGTACGGGAAGGGTGACCAGTCGGGGTCGCGGCGCTGCAGGAACGCGTCGCGGCCCTCCACGGCCTCGTCGGTCATGTACGCCAGCCGCGTCGCCTCGCCGGCGAACACCTGCTGCCCCATGAGGCCGTCGTCCACGAGGTTGAAGGCGAACTTCAGCATCCGCTGCGCCGTGGGGCTCTTGCCGCACACCTCCGCGGCCACGCGCAGCGCCTCCCGCTCGAGGTCGGCGTGGTCGGCGACCACGTTGACGGCGCCCATGTCGGCCATCTCCTGCGCCGAGTACGCCCGGCCCAGGAAGAAGATCTCCCGCGCGCGCTTCTGCCCGACCATGCGCGCCAGGTACGCGGAGCCGTACCCGGCGTCGAAGCTGCCGACGTCGGCGTCGGTCTGCTTGAACCGGGCGTGCTCGCGGCTGGCGACGGTGAGGTCGCACACCACGTGCAGGCTGTGGCCCCCGCCGGCGGCCCACCCCGGCACGACCGCGACGACGACCTTCGGCATGGTCCGGATGAGGCGCTGCACCTCGAGGACGTGCAGCCGCCCGCCCTCGGCGGCGGTGCGCCGGGCATCGACGCCCGCCGCCGTCTCGTCGGGCGCGTCCCCGGTCGCGTACTGGTAGCCGGACCTGCCGCGGATGCGCTGGTCCCCGCCGGAGCAGAAGGAGTGCCCGCCGTCCTTGGGGCTCGGGCCGTTGCCGGTGAGCAGCACGCAGCCGACGTCGGGGGAGCGGCGGGCGTGGTCGAGGGCGCGGAACAGCTCGTCGACCGTGTGCGGGCGGAACGCGTTGCGCACGTGCGGCCTGTCGAACGCGATCCGCACGGTGCCGCCGGCCGCGCCGGGCAGCACGCAGCGGTGGTACGTGGTGTCGGTGAGGCCCTCGAAGCCGGGCACGACCGCCCAGGCGTCGGCGTCGAAGGTGTCCGAGACCCCGGGCAGCGCGCTCACCGGGTCACCCTAGGCAGCCGCCGTCCGCGGCCGGTCGTCGGTCACCGGCCGGCTCCGCCGACGGACAGCCAGACGATCCCCGCGCCCGCGGACCACAGCGCCGGCACGGCGAGCAGCGACACCAGCGCCGTCCACCACGCGCGGCGGCGGCGCACCAGCCGCACCACCGTCCAGGCCCCCAGGCCCAGCACCCCGACCCACGGCGCGAGAGCGGCGGTCCCCACCCCGGCCGCGAGCCCCAGCTCCGAGCACTCGCCCTGGATGCCGCAGCCGTCGCCGGCCATGACCAGGACGACCCCCGCGAGCGTGGCCACGAGCGCCCCAGCCACGGCGAGGACGAGCAGCGCGGCGCTGACGAGGAGGTCGGCGGTCGAGCGGGGCGGGCGCGCCGCCGGCGCGGTCGCTCCCAGCGGTGCGGCGCTGCTGGTCATGGCGGGCGAGCGTAGGGCTCCGAGGGGCCCGCGCCCGGGTCCCGCGCCGCAGGGCTCCCGTCCCGACCCTGCCGTGTGGGACGTTCGGTGCATGGCCCAGTTCAAGGTCCACGGCCGCGACACCTTCCTGCGGGAGGTGCGCCAGCAGCTGTCGGACGTCCTGCACGCCGCCGCCGTCGACGTCCTCGAGCTGCCGGTGACCAAGCGCTTCCACCGGTTCTTCCCCATGGCCGCGGAGGACTTCCCCACCCCGGAGGGGCGCACCGAGCGCTACCTCGTGGTGGAGGTGCTCATGTTCGAGGGGCGCTCCGTGGCGACCAAGAAGGCCTTCTACGCGCGGCTCTACCGCGACGTCGCCGCCCTCGGCGTCGAGCCGGCCGACCTCGAGGTCACCATCGTCGAGACGCCCCGCCACGACTGGGCGGTCCGCGGCCTCCCGGGCGACGAGCTGGCGCTGCCGTACCGCGTCGACGTCTGAGCGGCGCTGCCGCCTCAGCGCGCCAGGGAGCGGCGGATCACGACCGTGGTCCCGTCCGGTCCCGGGTCGATGTGGACGTCGCCGGCGGCGCTCATGAGCGCCGAGCCGTGGCCGCGGTCCATGCTCGAGCGCCGCGGTCGCCACCGGCCGTGGTCGCGCACCTCCAGCACGGTCTCGCTCGCGCTCGAGCGCACCGACACCTCGACCTCGGGCCGGCTCGGGTCCCGGGCGTGCTCCACCGCGTTGTTGAACGCCTCCGAAGCCGCCAGCAGCAGGTCCGCCACGGCGTCCTCCGGGACCCGCGCCCCGCCCAGCAGCCGTCGCAGGTCGCGGCGCAGCTGGGCGCCGGACGCGAAGACGGCCGGGTAGACCAGGCGGGTGTCGACGTCGGTGCGGGCCGCGGCGGAGGGCGCGGCCTCCGTCCGGCGCACCGCCAGGACGGCGACGTCGTCGGGCCGGTCGCCGGCCTCGGGAGCGTCCAGCGCGGCCTGCACGAGCCGTTCGGCCGTCGCCGGTCCACCGCCCGCGGCCAGCGCCTCGCGCACCCGGGACAGCAGCCGCCCCGGCCCGGCGTCCAGCTGGTGGTCGCGGTCCTCCACCAGGCCGTCGGTGTAGAGCAGCAGGTGCCCGCCCACGGGCAGGCGAGCCGCCGCGTCGCCGTCGGGCCGCCACAGGCCCGTCCCGAGCGGCGGCTGCACGGGCCCGTCGAGCCAGCGCGCGTCGGCGCCGTCGGTGACGACGGCAGGGGGGTGCCCGGCGGAGCACCACAGCAGGTCCCCGGTGCTGGGACGCACCTGGACGAGCAGGTACGTCGCCATCACGTCGCCCGGCAGGGCGGCGACCAGGCCGTCCAGCCGGCCCGCGACCTCGGAGGGGGCCAGGCCCACGAGGCAGTGGGCGCGTGCGGCGACGCGCAGCTGCCCCATGACGGCCGCCGCGTCCAGACCGTGCCCGGCGACGTCGCCCACGCTGAGGGCCACGCCCCCGTCGGGCAGCTCCACCACGTCGTACCAGTCGCCGCCCACCCTCACCTCGCTGCTCGCCGGCAGGTAGCGGAAGGCGAGGTCGAGGTCGGCGACGTCCGGCAGGTGGTCGGGCAGCAGGCTGCGCTGCAGCGTGGCGGCGACCTCGTGGGCCCGCCCGAAGCGCAGGGTCCCCTCGACGAGCGCGGCGACCATCTGCGCGACGGGCCGCAGCAGCACCTGGTCCTCGGGCGTGCAGCGCCGCCCGGCGGCGGGGTGGACGGCGAGGGTGCCCAGGAGCCGGCCGCCGCGCCCGCGGACCTCGACCACGGCGAGGTCCCCCGGCGGCGCGGCCTCGCCCGGCACGGGCGGGTCGATGACGTGCGCCGGGGGGCGCCCGTCGACGGCGTCGAGCGCCAGGACGGCTGCGCGGCCGCCCAGAAGGGCCCGGGCCTGAGCGGTCACGGTGCGCAGGCTGTCCTCGAAGGCGCGGTCGGAGCTGAGCTCGCCGGCCGTGTCGGCCAGCGCCGCCAGGTGGGCGGTGTGCTGGCTGCGCAGGCGCGCGAGCTGCACGGTGCTCCGCAGCCGGGCGACCAGCTCGGCCGCCGCGAAGGGCTTGGTGACGTAGTCGTCGGCGCCCAGCTCGAGCCCCTCGACACCGGCCTCCTCGCCGGCCCGGGCGGACAGGACGACGATGGGCAGCGCGGCGGTCCGCGGGTCGCGGCGCAGCGTCCGCACCAGCTCGAAGCCGTCCAGGCCGGGCATCATCACGTCCGTCAGGAGCACGTCGTGCTCCTGGCGCACCGCGGCGTGCAGCGCTGCTGCGCCGTCGGGCACCGCCTCCACGCGCCACCCGCGGGCGGTGAGCAGGCGCACCAGGTAGGTCCGCATGTCGGCGTTGTCGTCCGCGACGAGCACGCGCAGGGCTGCGGGGTCCGCCTCCGCCTCCGTCGCGGCGCCGGCCCCGTCCTCCGCCCGCTCGGGCGGGAGCCACCCGACCGCCTCCTCGACGGCGGCGGCCAGCGCGCGGGAGGCCCCGGGCGCCGGCGGTGCGGCGTGCTGCGGGCCGGCGGAGGCGGTCGTCTCGCCCGGCAGGGCCCAGGGGAGCGTCACGGTGAAGGCCGTGCCGGCCCCCGGGGTGCTGCTGACCTCCACCTCGCCGCCGTGGAGCCGCGTCAGCTCACGGACCAGCGCCAGGCCGATGCCCGACCCCTCGTGGCTGCGCGAGCGCGCCCCGTGCACGCGGTGGAACCGCTCGAACAGCCGCGGCAGGTCTGCGGGCTCGATGCCGATCCCCGTGTCGGCGACGACCAGCCGGGCGCCGGCCGCGTCCGCCCCGAGACAGACGCGGATGCCCCCGACGAAGGTGAACTTCAGCGCGTTCGAGACGAGGTTGGTGACCACCTTCTCCCAGTCGCCGGGGTCCACCGCGACGGGGCGGGGCAGGGGGGCGCACTCGACGGTGAAGGACAGCCCCGCCCGCTCGACCGCGGAGCGGAAGGCGCTGGCGAGGTCGGCCGTCAGCTCCGACAGGTCGACCGCGGCCGCGGGGCCCCGCGGTGCTCCGGCCTCCAGCTCGGTGAAGGTGAGCAGGTCGTCGACGAGCTTCAGCAGCCGGACGGCCCCGCGGCGGGCCACCTCCACGCGCTCGTGCTGCGCGGGGTCCAGCGGCGCAGCGGTGTCGGCCAGGGCGTCGCCGAGCGGACCCAGCATCAGCGTCAGCGGTGTGCGGAACTCGTGGCTGACGTTGGTGAAGAACCGCGTCTTGACCCTGTCGAGCTCGGCGAGGGCCTCGGCCCGGGCGCGCTCGCGCTGGTAGGCCAGCGCCGTGCGCAGCGAGCCGCCGACCTGCTGGGCCAGCAGGTCGAAGAACGAGCGGTAGCCCTCGTCGAGGGCGCGCGCGGGGCTGGCGGCCACCAGCGCCACGCCGAGCGGGCGGCCCGCCTCGTCGGGGGCCAGCGGCAGGGCGAGCACGTCGGTGACCGGGTCGTCCCAGGGGCCGCCGCGGACGCCGCCCAGGCCCCGCACGCCCGCCGGGTCGTGCACGTGGCCCACGTGCCCGGACGCCGCCCTGCCCAGCTGCCAGGCGTCGTCCCCACCGGCTCGGACCTGCTGCGGCAGCGGGCCGTCCTCGGGGACGAGGCGGCGCAGGACCCCGGCGCCGGGGCCGTCGGCGGTGGGTGTCGCGGGGGCGTCGGCCAGGTACAGCGCGGCGAGGGGGACGTCGAGCGGGTGGCGCGAGATGACCTCGGCGAGGGCGCCGGCGGTGCGCTCCAGCGTCGCGGTGGGGTCGGTGGGGACGGCCAGCTCGTGCAGGAGGCGCAGCCGGCGCTCCCCGACCACCTGCTCGGTGACCTCGCTGCACACCGTGAGCACACCCCGGACGACGCCGTCGTCGTCGCGCGCCGGCGCGTGGGAGACGCTGAAGTACGCCTCCTCGCGGTAGCCCGACCTCGTCAGCAGCAGCTGCAGGGCGGGCACCCAGCTGGCGACGCCGGTCGCCATCGCCCCGTCGACGATGGGCGCCAGCACGGGCCAGCCGTCGGCGAGGGTGACGCGCACGTCGCCGCCCATCGCCGCGGGGTGGCCGTCACCGATCAGCTGGGAGTAGGCGTCGTTGTAGAGCTGCGTGTACTGCTCGCCCCACAGCAGCAGCATCGGGTAGCGCGAGGAGAGCACGGTCCTGACGGCCGCGCGCAGCGACTGCGGCCAGGAGCTGACCGGGCCCACCGGTGTGGCGGCCCAGTCCGTCGCAGCCATGAGCCGGCCCGCCTCCGAGCGGTCGGCGAACAGCTCCCGGTCCTGTGGCACGGTCCAGGGTCGCACCCGCGCCGGCGATCAGCCGCCCGGTGGCCTGCCGCGACGCCGTCCCAGGGCCGCCCCGACGACCGGCGCCAGCAGCAGCATGACCAGCAGGCGGAGCACCTGGACGGCCAGCACCAGGGTGGTGTCACCGCCGCTGTCCGCCGACGTCGCCACCACCGCGTACAGGCCGCCCGGCGTGGTGGCGAGGTAGGCGTCCAGCGTGGAGGCGCCGGTGAGGCGCAGCAGGGGGACGCCCACGGCTGCGGTCGCCGCGACGACTCCCACGATGAGCACCAGCGCCGTCGGCAGCACCCGCCCGACGGTCCTGAGGTTCGACCGCGTGAACGACAGGCCCACCTGCAGGCCGATCAGCGCGAACGCCACCTGCAGCACCGGAGCGGGCACCGTCGCCCCCTGCGTGAGGCCGGTCGCCGAGACCGCCGCCGCCACCACCATCGGCCCGAGCAGCGGCCCGGCCGGCAGCTTCGCCAGGCGCGCCAGCCAGATCCCCACCGCGGCCACGGCCGCGGTGAAGAGCACGTCGGCCCACCACGGCGCCGCGCTCGCGGACAGGCCACCCCCGGAGCCGCTGCCAGCACCGCCGCCGGTCCCGCTCGACCCGCCGCCCAGCAGCACCGCCACCACCGGCATCGCCAGCAGGATGAGCAGCACCCGCAGGTACTGCACCACCGCCACCACGCGCTGGTCGGCGCCCAGCTCACCCGCGATGGCGGTCAGACCCGACGCCCCACCGGCGACCATGGCGAAGGACCCGGTGGCGGCGTCGACGTCGCGCCGCAGCCCCAGCAGCAGCCCGGCCAGCACGCTGACCAGGAGCGTGGCGAGCACGGCGGCCAGCACCGGGGCCCACGAGCCCGCCAGCTCGGCCAGGGTGGCCGGCTGCAGCAGCGCTCCCGACAGCACGCCGAGCACCGCCTGCGCGCCCTTGGAGACCGGCCTGGCCAGCTCCAGGCGCTCCCCGCGGCGCCAGCGCGTCCGCGGCCAGCCGGTGAGGGCCACGGCGAGCCCGGCGAGCACCGCGGCGAACAGCGCCGCCGACGGGACCCCGAGGCGCGTCATCCCCGCCGCGAGCGCGGCGGTCGCCGCCGCGACCACCAGCCACGCCACGTCCCCAGGCTAGGTGCGCGCCGCCCGCCCGCCGGGGGGACGGGGCCGGACCCGCCGGATGGCCGCCGCGCAGGAGTGCGGAGATCCTGTCGGGGTGACCCCTGCGCCCCGAACCCCCGGCTCAGCCCTGCCCCGCCTGGAGGGCCGCACGGTCGTCGTGTCCGGAGCCAGCTCCGGCATCGGCGCGGCCGCAGCGCGCCGCTTCGCCGCCGCCGGCGCGACGGTCGTGCCGCTGGGGCGCGACCCGCAGCGCACCGGCGCGCTGGCCGCGGAGCTCGGCGTCGAGCCCGTCCTGGCCGACTTCACCCGGCTCGCCGACGTCCGCCGCGCCGCGGCCGAGGTGCTGGAGCGCTGCGAGCGCATCGACGTGCTGGCCAACAACGCCGGCGGCACCTTCCCGCAGCGCGTCACCACGGAGGACGGCCACGAGAAGACCTTCCAGGTGAACCACCTGGCCACGTTCCTGCTGACCGCGCTGCTGCGCGAGCGGGTCGAGGCGACGCCCGGAGCGAGGGTCATCACCACGTCCAGCCGGGCGAACTCCTTCGGCAGCGTCGACCTCGACGACCTCGACACCAGCTCCGGCCGCTACCGCAGCTTCAAGGTCTACGGCACCACCAAGCTCGAGAACGTCCTGTTCACGCGGGAGCTGTCCCGCCGCCTCGGCGGGAGCGCCACCGCGTCGTGCTTCCACCCCGGGGTGGTGGGCACGGCGTTCGGCGCCGACTCGCCCCTGTTCCGCGTGCTCTACAGCCCGCCGCTCAGCCGCGTGCTGACCATCACCGCCGAGGAGGGCGCGGCCCCGCTGCTCGCGCTGGCCACCCGCCCCGACCCGGAGACCGTCGACGGCGCCTACCTCGACAGGTTCGCCCCCGGCCGCCCGAACCGCCAGGCCGACGACGTCGCCCTGGCCCGCGGGCTGTGGGAGCGCTCCGCCGAGATGGTCGGCGTCCCCGCCTGACCCGGGGACGGTCCGCCGGTGCTGAGAGCCGTCGTCTTCGACCTGGACGCGACCCTCGTCGACCACGTGGGCGCTGCGACCGCGGGCCTGCGCGCGTGGCTGGCCGAGCGCGGCGTCGAGCCCACCGCGGAGCTCGAGGCCCGCTGGCTCGCCCTGGAGGAGCAGCACTTCACCCGCTGGCGCGACGGTGAGATCACCCACGACGAGCAGCGCCGCGAGCGCCTGCGCGCGTTCCTGCCGCTCGTGGGGCGGCAGGCGGGGACCCCGGCCGAGCTCGACCGCGAGTTCGCCGGGTTCCTCGCGCAGTTCCGCCGCCACTGGCGGGCCTTCGACGACGCCCTCGTCGTCCTCGCCGCGCTGCGCGACGGGGGGCTGGCCACCGCCGTCCTGACCAACGGCGTGGAGGAGCTGCAGCGGGACAAGGTCGACCGCCTCGGGCTGGCCGGTGCCACCGGCCCGCTGTTCGCGGCCGACGCCCTCGGGGTGGCCAAGCCGCGACCGGGAGCCTTCGCCGCGGTCTGCGAGCGGCTCGGCCTGGCCCCGGACCAGGTGCTCTACGTGGGGGACGACCACGAGGTCGACGTCCTCGGGGCCCGCGCCGCCGGGCTGCACGCCGTGCTCGTCGACAGGACGGGGTCCGCCCCGCCGCACGAGCGGAGCGTGGTGGGCTCGCTCACCGAGGTGCTGGACCTGCCGGCGGTGCGGTCCGCGCTCGCCGGCTGACGGGCCGGCGCCTCAGAGGGTCGCGAGGCGCACCGCGGCGTCGAGCACCGCGAAGGCCCCGGCGCCCGCGGCCAGCGCCGCCGCGGCCGTCATCCACCCCGCTGCGCGCTCACCGCGGCGCAGCACCCCCAGCAGGACGACGACGGCGAGCGCGGCGAACGCCCAGCCGCCTGCCGCCTGCCACGGGAACAGCAGCACCGTGCGGCCCCCGTCCGCCAGGGGCACCGCGGCGAGCAGGCCGGTGGCCGCACCGCGCACGGCGCCGCGCTCGGTGGCGCGCACCAGCGCCACGGCGCCCACGAGGGCACCGCTGACCAGGCCGGCGGCTGCCCACAGCACCACGGAGGACCACGCGTGCGGCGTGCCGCTGACCAGCGCCGCCCAGCCGTAGTAGCCCGCCACCAGGCCCTGCGTCGTGGCGAGGCCGGCCGCGAGCGCCAGCGGGAGGCCCGTGCCGGTGCCCCGGCGCGGGACGGCGGCGAGCACGGCGGTGGTCAGCGCCGCCGGCAGCAGCACCCAGGCCGTCACCGAGTTCGCGAGCGGGCCCCACGCCGTGGGCAGCGCCCCCTGCGCCGCCTCGGTGGCGGCGCCCAGCATCACGGCGGCGGCGGTCGCGGCGGTGGTCGCGGCCACCGCGTGGGCCGTGACGGCGGAGGCGGGGCGGCGCTCCGGGCGGCCGGGACGGCTCAGACGGCCTGCGCGGGCAGCGCGGGCAGCGCGCCGGAGGGGGGCGGCGGGGGCTGCGGCGCTCATGCGCCGAGCCTCCTGCGCGGCGGTGGCCGCCGTCGTCAGCCCGCGGCCGCGGCGCCGGGGTGCGCGGGTCAGCCCGGGGGATGACCTGAGAGCGTGGGGCCGTGGCCCCGCAGAGCTCCGGCACCCCCGGTCCCGTGCCGCCGCTGGAGGAGCTGCTGGCCGGGGCCGCGGTGGTCTCGCTGCCGCTGCGGGTGCGCTTCCGCGGCATCGACGTGCGCGAGGCGGTGCTGCTGCGCGGCCGGGCCGGGTGGGGGGAGTTCGCGCCCTTCGCCGAGTACGACGACGAGACCGCCGCCGCCTGGCTCGCCGCCGGCGTCGAGGCCGCGTGGACCGGGTGGCCGGCGCCGCTGCGCGAGCGGGTCGGCGTCAACGCCACCGTGCCCGCGGTGCCCGCCGAGCGGGTGCCGGAGGTCCTGGCCCGGTTCCCCGGCTGCACCACCGCCAAGGTGAAGGTCGCCGAGCGCGGGCAGGGGCTCGCCGACGACCTCGCCCGTGTGGCGGCGGTCCGCGAGGTGCTGGCCGGGCGCGCAGACGGCGGCGGCCGGGTGCGGGTGGACGCCAACGGCGGCTGGACGGTCGACGAGGCCGCGCGGGCGCTCACCGCGCTGGTCTCGGCCCCGGGGCAGGGGCCGCTGCAGTACGCCGAGCAGCCCTGCGCGGGTGTGGACGAGCTCGTGGCCCTGCGCGAGCGGCTGGCGCGCGACGGCGTCGTCGTCCCGGTGGCCGCCGACGAGAGCATCCGCCGCGCCGCGGACCCCCTGGCGGTCGTGCGGGCCGGCGCGGCCGACGTCGCCGTCCTCAAGGTGCCGCCGATGGGTGGTGTGCGGGCCGTGCTGGCGCTGGCGGAGCAGCTGCGGGCCGCAGGGCTGGCCCGGCACGGGCGGGCCGTGCCGGTGGTGCTGTCGAGCGCGCTGGACACGGCGGTCGGGCTGTCCGCCGGGCTCGCCGCCGCGGCCGCGCTGCCGCTGGCGCCGGGGGAGGAGCAGCTGGCCAGCGGGCTGGGCACGGGGTCGCTGTTCGCCGCGGACGTCGCTGCGCCGCGGGCGCTCGCGGACGGCGCCCTGGCGGTGGGGGCCGTCGCACCGGACCCGGCGCTCCTGGAGCGGCACGCCGCGCCTCCCGCGCGGCGCGCGTGGTGGCTGGAGCGGCTGCGGCGCTGCCACGCGCTGCTGTGACCAGCCGCCCTGGCGATGATGGGCCGGTGCCGTCCCCCTCCGCGCCGTCCGACGAGCAGCCCTCGACGCAGCCCTCCACGCTGCTCGCGCGCGTCGTCGTCCTCGCCCTCGCGCAGGCGGGGGTGCGCGAGGTGGTGCTGTGCCCCGGGTCGCGGTCGGCGCCGCTGGCGTACGCCCTGCACGACGCCGACGCGGCGGGCCTGCTGCGGCTCCACGTGCGCCACGACGAGCGCGCCGCCGCGTTCACCGCGCTCGGGGTGGGCCGTGCCACCGGCCTGCCCGCTGCGGTGGTGACGACCTCGGGGACCGCGGTCGCGAACCTCCACCCGGCCGTCCTGGAGGCGGCCGAGTCCGCGGTGCCGCTGCTGGTGCTCTCCGCCGACCGCCCCCACGGGGTGCGCGGGACGTGGGCCAACCAGACCACCGCGCTGCAGGCGGGGCTCTTCGGCGCTGCGGCGCGCCTGGCGCTGGACCTGCCGGTGCCGGGCCCGCGCGAGCCGCTCGCGCGGGCGCGGGCCACCTGGGCGGCGGGCGTCGCCGACCTGGTGGCCGCCGCCCGCGGCGAGCGCGGTGGGCGCCCGGGCCCGGTGCACGGCGACCTGGCCTTCGCCGACCCGCTCGTGCCCGACGTCCCCTGGACCCCTCCCGCCCTTCCAGCACTTCCCGCGGGGAGTGCGCCAGCGGCTCCCTCCTCCGCACTTCCCGCGGGGAGTGCGGACGAGGAGCTCGCCGGGGGGCCCGAGCGCACGGTGGTGGTCGCCGGGGACGGCCCGCCCGCGCTCGGCGCCCTCGCCCGCGCGCTCGCGGAGCGCTGCGCCTGGCCGCTGCTCGCCGAGCCGAGCTCCGGGGCCCGCAGCGGGCCCGGCGCCGTGGCCGCCTACCGCCTCCTGCTCGACCTGCCGGACCTCGGGGGCGCGGTCGAGCGCGTCGTGGCCGTGGGCAGACCGACGCTGAGCCGCCCGGTGAGCGCGCTGCTCGCCCGCGCGGACGTCGAGCTGGTCCAGCTGGTGGCCCACCCCGACGACCCCGGCCCGGGCTCCGGCCGCCGGCACCGCCGCGTGCTGGTGCCGCCGGACCAGCGCGACGAGCACGGCGACGACGGCGGTGGCGCCGCGCCCACGGCGTGGCTCCGGCGCTGGCAGCGCGCAGGCCTGGCGGCGCAGGCGGTCCTGGACGCGGTGCTCGACGACGAGGCCCGCGCCGGCCGCCTCACCGGTCCGCTCCTCGCCCGCGAGGTCGCCGCCGCGGCCCGGCCGGGGGAGCTGCTGGTCACCGCCGCCTCCAACGCCGTCCGCGACCTCGACCTCGCCGCCGCCCCCTGGACCGTCCCGGCCTCAGCGCCCCTCGTGCTCGCCGGGCGCGGCCTGTCAGGCATCGACGGCACCCTGTCCACCGCCGTGGGAGCAGCGCTGGGCGCCGGTGCGCCCACCACGGCGCTGGTCGGTGACCTCGCGGCCCTCCACGACGCGAACGGCCTGCTCCTGCCGCCGGGCGAGCCCGCGCCGGACCTGCGCGTCGTCGTCCTCGACGACGACGGCGGCGGCATCTTCACCGGGCTCGAGCACGGCGACCCGGCCCACCCGGACCGGTCGCGGGTGTTCGAGCGGCTCTTCGGCACGCCCCACGGACGGGACCTCGTCGCGCTGGTCGGGGCGCTCGGCGTCCCCGCGCGCCGCGTGACCGACCTCGCCGGCCTGCGCGCGGCGCTCGCGGCCCCGGTGCGGGGGTGCGAGGTGCTCGTCGTCCCCGCCGACAGGTCCGGTCTGCGGGACCTGCACGCCAGGATCCGCGGCCGCGTCCGCAGCGCCACCAGCGGCGGCTGACCAGCCGGGGGCGGCTGCCCAGCCGGGAGGGGGCAGCGCCTCAGGCCCCGCCGAGCGCGTCGCGCACGGGGACGAGCTTCGCGTCCGACTCCGCCAGCTCGGCCATCGGGTCCGAGCCGGCCACCACCCCGCAGCCGGCGAACAGGCGCACCCGGCGCGCGTCGTCGGGGTCGATGCGCGCGCAGCGCAGCGCCAGCCCGACCTCGCCGTCGCCGCCGGCGTCGACCCATCCGACGGGGCCGGCGTAGCGGTCGCGGTCCATGCCCTCCAGCTCGGCGATGAGCGCTGCCGCCGCGGGCGTCGGCGTGCCGCAGACCGCGGCCGTCGGGTGCAGCGCGGCGGCCAGCTCCAGCACGCCGGGCGCACCCCCGGGGCGGGCGTCGTCCAGGACGCCGGTGACGTCGGAGGCCAGGTGCATGACGTTGGGCAGGTGCAGCACGAAGGGGGCGTCGGGCGCCGTGGTCGTCCGGCAGTGGGGCGCCAGGGCCGAGACCACCGACCGCACCGCGTACTCGTGCTCCTCGAGGTCCTTGCCCGAGCGGGCCAGGGAGCCCGCCAGCGCGGCGTCGCGCTGCTCGTCACCGGTGCGGCGGATGGTGCCGGCCAGCACGCGCGAGTGCACCAGGCCCCGCTCGCGGCGGACCAGCAGCTCCGGGGTGGCGCCGACCAGGCCGTCCACGGAGAACGACCAGCAGGACGGGTAGGCCTCGGCGAGGCGCGCCAGCAGCCAGCGGGCGTCGACGGGGTGCTCGGCCTCGGCGACGAGGTCGCGGGCGAGCACCACCTTCTCCAGCTCGCCGGCCTGGATGCGCGCCACCGCGCGCGCCACCGCGGTCGCCCAGCGCGGCCCGCACAGCGCGCCGTCGGCGTACCGCACACCACCGGGGCCGTGGACCGGCTCCACGGGGTCCCCCGCGGCGACCGCGGACGCCGCCGAGGCGCTCGCGGAGCCGACCGGGGAGTCCACCGGCTCGGCGGTGGTCACCCAGACCACGTCGCCCCGGCGCCCGACGAGCACCTCGGGGACCACGAGGACGCCGCCACCGGCCGAGGAGGCGTCGAAGGACAGCGACGTGAAGGCCACGGGGCCCGTGCCGGGCAGGCGCACGTCGTCCACCACCGGGGCGCCCAGCACGAGGTCCCGCCACGCGGCCGCGGCGGTGGCGAAGCGGTGCTCGCCGCCGGCCTGGACGCGCGCGGCCTCGCCCCAGCCGACCAGGCCCTCCCCGCGGCGCACCCAGGCCAGCGGGCTCGCGGACGGCGAGCGGCGGGCGAGCAGCTCGAGCAGGGGGCCGGGGTCGGCCACCCGCGTGGTGCGCCAGCGGAGCCTGCTGCCGGACGACAGCCCGGGCCCCGGCTCGCCCGGCTCGAGCGAGCGGGGCTGGGGCGGACGGCCGGAGCGGCCGACGGTCGTGGTCATCGCTGACAAGGCTAGGCGCCTCCCACGGGTGCGCAGCCCGCACTAGCCTCCGCTGGCGATGACGTCCACCACATCAGCCCAGCCCCCCACCTCGACCAGCACGCCGACCAGCACGGCGACGAGCACGGCGACGAGCGCCGCCGGCTCCCCGCCCGCCGCCGGCCTGCGCGCGGACGTGCTCGTGGTCGGCGGTGGCATCGCCGGTGCCTCGCTGGCCGCCGAGCTGGCAGAGCAGTCGGGGGGCTCCGCCTCGGTGGTGCTCGTCGAGGCGCAGGGGGCGCTGGCCACGCAGACCTCCGCCCGCTCCGCCCGGCAGATGCAGCCCAGCTACGGCCCCCCGCCGGTGCAGGCGCTGACCGCCGCGAGCCTGCCGCTGGTGGCCCTGGCGGAGGAGGCGACCGGCCGGCGGGTGCTGCGGGAGCGGCCGCTGCTGTGGGTCGACGCCGTCGGGGGCGCCACGGGCCGGGAGGCGTTCGCGGCCCTGCTGGCCCAGGTGCCCTCGCTGCGCACGAGCGGGGCGTCCGAGGCCCTGCAGAGGTTCCCGCTGCTGCGCCCGGAGGCCGTGCACGCCGTGGCCGTCGACGACGACGCGCGCGAGGTCGCCGTCCCCGTGCTCGTGGAGCACCACGTCGAGCGCGCGCGGCGCGGCGGCGTGCGGGTGCTGGTGGGTGCGCCGGTGACCTCGGCGGTGCGCCGGGCCGGGGGGTGGGACGTCACGGCGGGGGAGCACCGCATCAGCGCCGGGACCCTCGTGGACGCCGCGGGCCCGTGGGCCGACGTCGTCGCCGGGGTGGCCGGGGTGCGGCGGCGCGGGCTGGTGCCCAAGCGCCGCACCGTGGTGGTGGCGGACGACGAGCGCGCCGTCGGCGAGCACTGGCCGATGGTGGCCGACGTCGCCGAGACCCTCTACGCGCGCCCGGGGCGCGACGTCGACGGCGACCTGCTCGCCTCGCCCGCCGAGGCGGTGCCCAGCGAGCCGTGCGACGCGCAGCCGGTCCCCGCCGACGTCGACGCCCTGCTCGCCGGGCTGGACGCCGTCCTCGACCTCGGGGCCGTCCGGGTGCGGCGCTCCTGGACCGGGCTGCGCACCGGGCCGGCCGACGGGCTGCCGGTGGTCGGCTGGGACGACGGCCAGCAGGGCTTCTTCTGGCTGGCCGGGCAGGGCGGCTTCGGCATCCAGACCTCCTCGGCGCTGGCGCGCGCCGCCGCGGCCGCGGTGCTCGGGCAGTCGCACGGCCTCGGCGCCGCCGTCGACGACGCCGTGGCGGCGTTCTCCCCGTCGCGGCCCTCGCTGGCCGGCTGAGGCCGCTCAGCCGGCCAGCGAGCCCTGCACGGCGTCGGCGCCGCTGGTCCCGGCCGGCAGCACGACGAACTGGCGCAGCACCAGGTCACCGCCGGTGACGGGCCCGCGGGGGCCGGGCACGGAGTCGACGCTGATGCCCGTCTCGGGCACGCCGAGCAGCTTGTAGCCGTCGAGCAGGCGCGTGGTGGTGTTCCAGAAGCCTCCCGTGCCGCCCCAGGCGCCGAGGAACTCCGCGGCGGTGCCGGCGTCCTCGGTGACCACGGTGGCGGCGATGCCGCTGGTCTCGGCCGCCGCGAGCGCCGTCGCCTCGACGGCCCCGGCCACGGGGGCCACCGTCACGCGGGCCTCGCGGCCGGAGTCGAGCGCCCACTCGTGGCCGAGCTCGTGCGCGTGCGGCGGCAGGAGCGCCTCCACGCCCGCCTCGCCGAGCACCTCGACGGCCACCTGGCTCAGCTCCTCCCAGCGCGCGCTGTGCACGAGCAGCAGGTTGAGCCGGTTGCAGACGCCGAGCCTGTCGACGCCGGAGCGCAGCAGCGCGCGGAACCTGTCGAGGTCGGCGGCGACGTCGGCGTACATGACGCCACCGCCGTCGGCGTGGGCGAGCACCCGGGTGCCCGCCGCCGCGCCGAGGCGCGACAGGTGCCGGGTGGTCTCCCCGGAGCCGCGCACGATGACGAGGGGCACGAGGTCCGGCTGGGCGACGAGCGCCTCGGCGGCGTCGTGACCGGGCCGGCGGACCAGCTCGACGGCGCCGTCGGGCAGCCCTGCGGCGGCCAGGGCGGGGGCCAGCACCTCGTCGACCAGCACGGCGGAGGTCCGCAGGGCCGCGGAGCCCGTGCGCAGGACGGCGGCGCTGCGGGCTCGCAGCACCTGGCCGGCCACGTCGAGGGTGACGGCGGGGCGCGCCTCGTAGGTGGCGCCGATGACGCCGACGGGCACCCGCCGCTCCCAGACGGCGCCCTCGCCGCCGGGCAGGTCGCGCACGAAGGACATCCGGGGCTGGGCGGGCAGCGCGGCGATCTCGCGCAGCTGCTGCGCCGCGGACTCCAGGCGCGCCGGGTCGAGGCGGAGCCTGTCGAGCAGGCCCGCGCTCATGCCCCCGGCCTGCGCGGCGGCGACGTCGTCGGCGTTGGCGGCGAGCACGGCCGGCGCGGCGCCGGCCACCCGCCGGGCGGCGGCGGACAGCGCCTCGCTCACCTGCGCGTCCGGCGCGGTGCGCAGCGCCGCCGACGCGGCCGCCGCGCGCTGCGCAGCGGCCCTGACAGCGCCGGCGGCGTCGGAGGGGGTGGCGCCGGGGGCGTCGGTGCTGGCGTCGACGGACGTGCTGCTCACGGCCGCAGATCCTACGGCGCCGCCTGCCTCCACCCCTCCCCGTGATCATGGACCTCCGGAGCGCTCTCCCGCCGTGGTCACGGGGGTGGTGGTGCGGGTCACGCGGCAGGCGGGGGATCACGGCGAGAGGTCGGACCGCAGGTGGGGGACCATGGGCGGGTGACGCGCGCCGACCTCGCCAAGGCCCCCCACGAGGTGGCCGCCATGTTCGACGGCGTCGCCAGCCGCTACGACCTCACCAACACGGTCCTGAGCCTGCGCCAGGACAGGTCCTGGCGCCGCGCCGTCGTGAAGGCGCTCGACCTGCGCCCCGGCGAGAAGGTGCTCGACCTCGCCGCCGGCACCGGCACCTCCACCGAGCCCTTCGCCGCCCTCGGCGCGAAGCCGGTGGCCTGCGACTTCTCCCGCGGCATGCTCGCCGTCGGCGCCCGCCGCCGCCCCGACCTGTCCTTCGTGGCCGGGGACGCCACCCGGCTGCCCTTCGCGGACGGCGCCTTCGACGCGGTGACCATCAGCTTCGGGCTGCGCAACGTCGTCGAGCCGCAGGCCGCGCTCGCGGAGATGCTGCGCGTCACCCGTCCGGGCGGCCGCCTGGTGGTCTGCGAGTTCTCCCACCCCACGTGGGCGCCCTTCCGCACCGTCTACACCGAGTACCTCATGCGCGCGCTGCCGGCCATCGCCCGCCGGACGGCCAGCAACCCCGACGCGTACGTCTACCTGGCCGAGTCGATCCGCGCCTGGCCGGACCAGGCGGGCCTGTCCCGCTGGGTGGCCGGCGCCGGGTGGACCGGTGTGGCCTGGAAGGACCTCACCGGCGGGATCGTCGCGCTGCACCGCGCCACCCGCCCGTGACCACCACCAGCACGACGACGACGAGCGCGACCGGCGCCGCGGCCGCCGAGGGCACCAGCGCCGACGTCGTCGTCGTCGGTGCCGGCCCGGCGGGGGCCTCCGCGGCGGCGCACCTCGCGGCGGCCGGGCTCGACGTCGTCGTCCTGGAGAAGGCCGCGTTCCCGCGCGACAAGGTCTGCGGCGACGGCCTCACCCCGCGCGCCGTGCGCGAGCTGGCCCACCTCGGCATCGGCGAGGGCGAGCAGGGCGGCTGGGCGCGCACCCGCGGCCTGCGGCTCGTCGGCGGCGGGCGCAGCTACGACATCCCGTGGCCCGAGCTGGCCTCCTTCCCCGACCACGGGCTCGTGCGCACCCGGAACGACTTCGACGAGGTGCTCGCCCGCCACGCCCAGCGGCGCGGTGCGCGCCTGCTGGAGCGGACCGCCGCCACCGCCCCCGTGCTCGACGAGCGCACCGGCCTGGTCACCGGGGTGCGGGCGAAGCCCGTCGACGAGCGGGGACGCGCCAGCGGCCCCGAGGTGCTGCACCGCGCCCGCGTCGTGCTCGCCGCGGACGGCGTCTCCAGCCGCACCGCGGTGGCCCTCGGGCTGGAGCGCCGCCCCGACAGGCCCCTGGGCGTCGCGGCGCGCGCCTACTACCGCACCCCGCGCAGCCGCGAGCCGTGGATGGAGAGCTGGCTGGAGCTGTGGTCCGGCGAGCCGCGCCGCTCCCCGCTGCTGCCCGGCTACGGCTGGATCTTCGGGCTCGGTGACGGGCGAGCCAACGTGGGCCTCGGCGTCATCGACGCCTCCCAGCCGGTGGACCTCAAGGCCGTGCTGAAGCAGTGGCTGGCCACCACGCCGGCGGACTGGACCCTCGACGAGGACCACCTCGAGGGGCCCGTGCGCAGCGCCGCGCTGCCCATGGGCTTCAACCGCACCCCGCACGCGAAGGACGGCGTGCTGCTGCTCGGCGACGCCGGCGGCATGGTCAACCCCTTCAACGGCGAGGGCATCGAGTACGCCCTGCACTCCGGCCGGCTGGCCGCCGAGGTGGTCGCCGACGCCCTCGACGCCGAGCGGGTGCTCGGCGTCCGCGGCAGGGACCGCGCCCTGCAGGCCTACCCGGCGGCGCTGCGCACCGAGCTCGGCGGCTACTTCGCGCTGGGCAGGGCGTTCGCGAAGGTCATCGCGCACCCGCCCGTCCTCTCGGCGGCCGTGAGGCTCGGCCTGCCCCGCCGCTCGGTGATGCACCTCGTGGTCAAGCTGCTCGCCAACCTCGCCGAGCCGACCGGGGGCGATGCGGCCGACCGCGTGGTCACCGCGCTGTCGCGCCTGGCCCCCGCGGGGAGGTGACCTAGGCTGTGACCGTGGTCAGGGGAGCGGTCTTTCCTGCGCCCCCGGAGCCTGTCCTCGCCCGGGCGCGCGGCGCTGCCGCCGTCCCCGACGTCGACGAGGCGCTCACCGCGCACGTGCTCGCCGGCCTCGACGTGGTCGAGGGGCGCCTGCGCGTCGCCGTCCGCCACACCGACCGCCTGGCCGACGCCACGTCCCGCCACCTCGTCGAGGCGGGCGGCAAGCGCGTCCGGCCGATGCTCACGCTGCTCGCCTCCCACCTCGGTGACCCCGACGCCCCGGGCGTCGTGCCGGCCGCCGTCGTCGTCGAGCTGGTGCACCTCGCGAGCCTGTACCACGACGACGTCATGGACGACGCCCCGCTGCGCCGCGGCGCGCCGGCCGCGCAGGCGAAGTGGGGCAACGACGTCGCCATCCTCACCGGGGACCTGCTCTTCGCCCGGGCCTCGCGCCTCGTGGCCGACCTCGGCCCCGACGCGGTCCGGCAGCAGGCGGAGACCTTCGAGCGCCTGTGCCTCGGGCAGATGCACGAGACCGTCGGCCCCCGACCCGACGAGGACCCGGTGGCCCACCACCTGCAGGTGCTGTCCGACAAGACCGGCTCGCTCATCGCCCTCGCAGGTCGCTTCGGCGCGCAGCTGTCGGGCGCGGGCCCGGAGGTCGTCGAGGTGATGCGCCTGTACGGCGAGCGCGTCGGCGTGGCCTTCCAGCTCGCCGACGACGTCCTCGACCTGTCGCGCTCGCTCGAGGACTCCGTCGCCGCCACCGGCAAGGCGGCCGGCACGGACCTGCGCGAGGGCGTGGCCACGCTCCCGGTGCTGCTCGCCCGCCGGGCCTCCGCGGCCGGCAGCTCCGAGGCCGCCGCGCTGGTGGAGCTGCTCGACGCGGACCTGACCACCGACGAGGCGCTCGCCCGCGCCGTCGACGCGCTCGCGGCGTCCCCGTACGCGGCCGCCGCCCAGGAGACGGCGCGCGACTGGTCGGCCTCGGCGGTGGAGGCCCTCGAGGTGCTCCCCGAGGGGCCGGTGCGCGAGGCGCTCACGTCCTTCGCGCGCAGCACCACCGAGCGCGACCGCTGACCCCCGCGGGCGTCGCCCGCTCCGTCTGACGCAGGGCGCAGGGGGTAGGGGCGGCTCGTGGCAGCACCCCCGCCCCCTCCCACGTACGTCGACGCGAACCGCACCTGGGTCGACTCCCGTGTGCGCCACCTCGTCGGCCTCCACCTGGAGGGCCCGGCGCTGGCGCGGCTGGGCGCCCGGGGCGCGGTGTGCGTGGAGGTGGGCACCGGGCGGCGCGGCCTCGGCACGCGGGTGGCCGTGGAGAGGTTCGGCGCGCGGCGGGTGACCGCAGTCGACGTGCACCCCGCCTCCGTCGACGCGGCCCGTCGCCGCACGCGCGACCTGGCCTCCCTCCCGGGCGTGCAGGTGGACGTCGGCGTGGCCGACGCCGCGGCGCTGCCCCTGCCCGACGGCAGCGCCGACCTGCTGGTCTCCTTCCACCTCCTCCACCACGCCGACGACTGGCGCGCCGTGCTCGCCGAGGCCGCCCGCGTGGTGCGGCCCGGCGGCCGCCTGGCCCTGACCGAGATGACGTCGCGGTTCGTCGACGCGCCGTGGCTGCGGGCGGTCTCCCGCCACCCCGCCGACCGCTTCAGCTCCGAGGAGCTCCTCGCTGCGGTGCGCGCGGCGGGGTTCGAGACCGCGCCGGAGCGCACCCGGCGGTGGTTCGGCGACCGGGTGGTGCAGGCCGTCGCGGTCCGCGCCGGCGCCTGATGGCCGCTGACGGGCCGGTGCTGGGTGCCGCGCTCGCGCTCCTGGGGCGCCGGGCGGGGGCCGCGTACGCCGCGGCGGCGGTGGCGACGGCCGTCAACACCGTCCCGGACGTGCTGCGGCAGGTCGCCGTGTGGGACAGCCCCAGCCGGGCCGCCGCCCTCGCCGTCGACGTCCTCGGCTTCCTCACCGGGCTCGTGGCGCAGCTGTGGCTGGTCGGAGCGCTGTCGGCCCTCCCCGACGGCGATCCGTGGCGCGCAGCGGGTGCGCTGCGCCGCGGGGTGCGGCTGTCCGTCACCGCGGTGCGCCGCGGTCCCGGGGCGGTGCTCGCCGGAGTGCTCACCGGCGGTGCGGTCTCGGCGCTCGTGACGCTGCCCGCGTCGGTGGCGGCGCTCGGGTGGCGCTCGGTGCTGGGCCCGCTGGGCGACCCGCCGGTGGGCGCCTTCACGGTCGCAGCCGTGAGCGACGTCGTCGCGAGCGCGCTGACGCTGCCGTACCTGGCCCTCGTCGTCGTCCTCGTGGCCCGTGACGGCGCAGCGCGGCGTGCGTAGTGACCTCCGCTCGGGGAACGGGAGCGCCATGAGCGAGGAGCACGACGCCCGGGTCTGGTGGGACCAGCGCCGCACGATCGGTGCGCTGTCGGTGTGGCTGGGCACCGTGGCGCTGTTCGCACCGCGGGCCGTGACGCGGCTGCTGGGCGTGCGCCCCGACGCCACCCGCCGCGACGCGGCGCTGCCGCTGCTCGTGCGGCTGGTCGCCGCCCGCAACATCGCGATGGGTGCGGCGCTGCTGGTCAGCCCGCCGCCGCAGGCCCGCCGCACGAGCGAGGTGACCCTGCTGCTGACCGGTCTCGACGCGGCGGCCGTGCTGACCGCACGGCGCACGGGTGACGTGGCGGGCCGCAGCGCGGCGCTGTCGCTCCTGGTGCTGGCGCTGACGTGCGTCGGCGTCGTCCAGTGGCACCGGGAGCGCTGACCGCAGCCCTGGCAGCACCCGGCCGCCGTGCCCGGCTCCTGCGACCGGGCTGGCTGCCGGTCGGGCCCGCCTGCCAGGGTGGGCGGGTGAGCTCCCCGTCGTCGCAGCAGGCGCCCTGGTTCGCCTCGACCGTCGTCTACCAGGTGTACCCGCGCAGCTTCGCCGACTCCGACGGAGACGGCGTCGGCGACCTGCCCGGCATCACGAGCAGGCTCGACCACCTCGCCGACCTCGGCGTCGGCGTCGTGTGGCTGAGCCCGGTGTACGCCTCCCCGCAGGACGACAACGGCTACGACATCAGCGACTACCGGGCTGTCGACCCCTCCTTCGGCACGCTCGCCGACATGGACGCGCTCATCGCCGCCGCGCACGAGCGCGGCATCAAGGTGGTCATGGACCTCGTGGTCAACCACACCAGCGACGAGCACGCCTGGTTCGTCGAGTCCGCCTCGTCGAAGGACTCCCCGAAGCGCGACTGGTACGTCTGGCGCCCGCCGCGCGAGGGCTTCGCCGCCGGCGACCCCGGCGCGGAGCCGACCAACTGGCGCTCGGCGTTCTCCGGCTCCACCTGGCAGCTCGACGAGACGACCGGCGAGTACTACCTGCACCTGTTCAGCCGCAAGCAGCCCGACCTCAACTGGGAGAACCCCGAGGTCCGGGCCGCGGTGGCCGACATGATGCGCTGGTGGCTGGACCGCGGGGTCGACGGCTTCCGCATGGACGTCATCAACTTCATCTCCAAGCGCTACGCCGCTGACGGCTCGCTGCCCGACGGCGCGCCCTGGCCGGACGGCGGGCTGTGGGGCGACGGCGGCCCGTACTTCATGACCGGTCCGCGCCTGCACGAGTACCTCGCCGAGCTGCGGCGCGAGGTGTTCGGCGGGCGCGACGGCGACTTCCTCACCGTGGGGGAGATGCCGGGCATCACCGTGGACGACGCCGTCGCGCTGACGGACGCGAGCACCGGCGTGGTCGACATGGTCTTCCAGTTCGAGCACGTCAACCTCGACCACGGCACGGGCGGCAAGTGGGACCCGCAGCCCTTCTCCCTGCTCGACCTCAAGGCCAGCTTCGGGCGCTGGCAGGCGGGCATGGCCGAGCGCGGCTGGAACAGCCTCTACTGGGACAACCACGACCAGCCGCGCATCGTCTCGCGCTGGGGCGACGACGGCCGCTGGTGGCGCGAGAGCGCCACGGCGCTCGCCACCCTGCTCCACCTCCACCGGGGGACGCCGTACGTCTACCAGGGCGAGGAGATCGGCATGACCAACCTGCCGTTCGCGTCCGTGGAGGACTACTCCGACATCGAGGCCGTCAACCACCTGCGCGAGGCCGTCGAGGGCGGTGCCGACGAGGCCGAGGTGTCCCGGATGGTCGCGTCCATGGCGAAGCTCAACCGCGACAACGCCCGCTCCGGCATGCAGTGGGACGCCTCACCCCACGGCGGCTTCACCACGGGCACCCCGTGGTTCCGCGTCAACGACAACGCCTCCTGGCTCAACGTCGAGGCGCAGCGGGACGACCCGGCCTCCGTGCTGTCGCACCACCGCGCGCTCATCGCGCTGCGGAAGGCGGAGCCCTGCGTGGCCACCGGCGACTTCACGATGCTCGCCGCCACGCACCCGCACGTGTACGCCTACAGGCGCGCCACGGCGACCACGGAGCTGCTGGTGGTGGTCGCCGTCAGCGGTGAGGAGCAGCCGCTCGACGCGGTTGCGGCGGAGCTGGGGGAGGAGGCCGCCGCGTGGGACGCCGCCGAGCTCGTCCTCGGCAACTGGCACGACGACGACCAGGGGGCCGCGCGGTCAGGTCTGGCGGCGCTGCGCCCGTGGGAGGCGCGGGTCCTGCGCCGCCGCCTCCCGGCCTGAGGTCAGGAGCCGGAGCGGCGGCGGGCGCGCACCAGCAGCACGCCCATCGCCGCGCCAGCCGCCCCGGCGGCGATGGTCCACGCCCAGGTGGCACCCGAGATCTCCGACCCGCCGTCGTCCTCGGCAGCGGCCGGGGTGGTGCTCGGGGTGGCGGTCGCCTCGCTCGAGGAGGCCTCCGGAGAGGGGGACGCCGACGTCGACGCGCTCGGGCTCGTGCCGGCCGGGCTCGCGCCGACCCCGCTCTCGGCGGTGAACGCCACCCTGCCCTGGATGGGGTGGCCGTCGCTGGAGGTCACGCGCCAGTCGACCGTGTAGGTGCCGGCGGGGCGGTCGGGAGCGAGTCCCTGCACGACGTCGTTCCCCACGACGGTGGGGGAGCCCTGCGCCACTGCGCTCCCGTCGGGAGCCGTCACCACCACCTGCACCCCGAGCTCCAGCGGGGCCTCGCTGAAGCCGAGCGACACGGCCTCGGGGGCGTTCGTCACCGTGGTGCCGTCGCCGGGGGTGCTGGTGGACAGCGAGTCGTGCGCCAGTGCGGCCGGCGCGGCGGCGAGCGAGGCGGCGGCGAGGGCGGCGGCCGCGCCGAGCGCGGCGAGGGCCCGGGCCGGGGAGGGGAGGGGCACGGTGCTCCAGACGGTGCGGCGGGTGTCGCTCCCAGGCTAAGCGCCCATGATCACGGCGGGGGTGCGGGCTACTTGCCGGTGCGGCGGACCTGCACCGTGCTCGGGCGCGGGGTGCGCTGCGAGCCGGCGCCGTAGGGGAACCTCGACGCGGGCCTGTCGACCACGGCGCCGTCGACCTCGCCGGGGTGCTGCACGTTGACGAACACCGAGCCGTCAGCGGCGTCGATCCACGGGCCGCAGGTCTCGGCACCCGTGGGCACCGCGAGGAACTGCGACACGCGCCCGCGCTCGGGGCCCGTGAGCGGCACGAAGTGCAGGGCGTCGTTGCGCTTGATCGAGCTCGGGGCGCCGTCGGTGGAGACCCACAGGCCGGGCTGGTCCTTGTCGAACGCCACGTTGTCCGGGCAGGAGATCGGCGAGACCTTGTCGGCCGGGAAGCCGGAGAAGTACGTGGTCGGGTCCGCCGGGTCGCCGCAGACCAGCAGGAGCGACCAGTCGAAGCGGGTGCCGGTCGCGTCGTCCCCGGACTCGCGCAGCTCGATGACGTGGCCGTACTTGTTGGCGGTGCGCGGGTTGGCCGGCCCGGCGGCCTTGCGCGAGGAGTTGTTCGTGCACGCGACGTACACGTAGCCGGTGCGCGGGTCGGGCTCGACGTCCTCGGGGCGGTCCATCGGGGTGGCGCCGACCTTCGCCGCGGCGGCGCGCGTGAAGACGAGCACCTCCTCCAGGCTCATGCCGGGGACGGCGGACTGCCCGTCCTTGGTCAGCGGGATCCACTCGCCGGTGCCGTCGCGGTCGGTGGTGACGTCGCCCTCGGCGGAGAACTTCGCCACGTAGAGGTCACCGGCGTCGAGGACCTCGCTGCGGCCGCCCTTGCCACCCCCGCCGACGCGGTCGCGGCTGACGAACTTGTACAGGTGCTGGTTGGCGGTGTCGTCGCCCATGTACGCGACGACGTTGCCCTTCCTCGCCACGATGGTGGTGGCGCCCTCGTGCTTGAAGCGGCCCATGGCGGTGTGCTTGACGGGCGTCGAGCGCGGGTCGCGGGGGTCCACCTCGACGATCCAGCCGAACCTGTTGATCTCGTTCGGCGTCTTCGCCACGTCGAAGCGGTCGTCGACCTTGTACCAGTAGCGGCCGTTGCCGACCTTGCCGTCCTTGTCGACCAGGCCGTAGGTGTCGCGGTTGCGGGGGTCGCCGGCGGCGTCACCGCGGAAGTACTGGTCGAAGTTCTCCTCGCCGGACAGGACCGTGCCCCACGGGGTGGTGCCTCCGGCGCAGTTGTTCAGCGTGCCGACGACCCTGCGGCCCGACGGGTCCTTCGCGGTCTTCAGGAGGTCGCTGCCGGCCACCGGGCCGCGCAGCTCGAACTCGGTGGACAGGCCGGTGAAGCGGCGGCCGAGCTTCGAGGGCTCCACCTCCCAGAAGCCGTCCTTCCCGCGGCGCAGCTGCACCACCGACAGGCCGTGCGCGGCGATCGAGGTGCGCAGCTGCGCAGGCGTGAGCGCCTCCTCGCTGGTGAAGCCCGGGTACATGAGGTTCTCGTTCGTGTACTCGTGGTTGGACACGAGCAGCGCCTTCCCGCGGCCCTGCGGGAGGATCGCGAGGTAGTCGCAGTTGTAGCCGAACTGCTTCTCCTGCGCCTCGGGGCTCTGGCGGTCGAGGTCGAAGGCGGGGGCTCCCTGCACGACCGGGTCGCCCCAGCTGATGAGCGGCTTCCAGGTGTACCCCTGCGGCACGGTCAGCTCGTCGACGGTGCTGGCGACCGAGGCGATCGGGGTGAACGCCAGGCCCTTCGGCCCGACGGTGCCGGGTGCGCCCGCGGCGGGGCCGCCGCCGGCGCCCTTCCCCGGCGCGGCGGCCGCGGGCTGGGCGGTCACGGCGCTGCTGCCGGCCGCCACGGCGACCACGCCGAGGCCGAGCAGCAGGTTCCGGCGGGAGAGCGAGGCCTCGGCGACCGCCGCGAACGACGGCGAGGTCGAGGTGCTGCCCTCGGCCTTGAGGCAGGCGTCACCGCACTTGAAGTGGCAGGTGGCCGCGGAGCGGTTGCCCCGGGTGTGGCCCGCCATGGGGAGCGGGGTGCGGGAAGGGGACAGCGACATCACAGGCTCCTCGACGTCTCGTGTGCTTCGAGGAGGACGCTGTGCGGCCCACGAGGAGCCGCAGTGTCAGGAGGGTGGCGCCGAGGTGAACTGTCAGGAGAGGGCGGATTTACTCACTCGTGCCTTCCCTAACCCTCCTCGTGTCCTCCGCGCGCCCGCGCCGAGGAGGTCCGCGGTCAGCAGCACCAGCGCCACCCACACCAGGGCGAAGCCCGCCCACCGCGACGCCGGCATGGCCTCGTGGAACACCGCCACGCCGAGGACCAGCTGCATCACGGGCGTGACGTACTGGAGCAGGCCCGTGGTGGTGAGCGGGACCCGGGCGGCGCCGGCGGCGAACAGGAGCAGCGGCACCGCGGTCACCACCCCCGTGGAGGCGAGCAGCAGCGCGTGCCAGGGCGGGTCCACCGCGAAGGTGCCCGTGCCGCGGGCCTCCAGCACGGCGAGCGCCACCAGCGCCAGGGGAGCGAGCAGCAGCGTCTCGGCGGACAGGCTCGTCAGCGCCGACAGGCCCTTCCCGCCAGGGCCGGTGCTGCCCACCCGGTTCTTCACGAGCCCGTACGTGCCGAAGCTCAGCGCCAGCACCAGGGAGATCCACGGGGGCCGCCCGTAGTCGACGGTGATGACGACGACGGCCAGCACGCCCACGCCCACGGCCGCCCACTGCAGCGGGCGCAGCCGCTCCCGCAGCAGCAGCACCGCGAGCGCCACGGTGACGACCGGGTTGATGAAGTAGCCCAGCGACGCCTCGACCACGTGCGCGGTCTGGGTCGCGTAGATGTAGACGCCCCAGTTGACGGCGATCACCACCGCCGCGAGGGCCAGCATGCCGACGGTCCGGCCGGACCGCGCCAGCGCCAGCAGCGGTTGCCAGCGCCGCAGCACCGAGAGCAGCAGCACGCACAGGACCGCCGTCCACAGCACCCGGTGGACGAGCACCTCGACCGAGCCGGCGGGCGCGAGCAGGGGGAAGTACAGCGGGAACAGGCCCCACAGCAGGTAGGCGGACAGCCCCAGCAGGGTGCCGCGCCCCTGGGAGGACGCGGCTTCCTGCGGGGCCCCCTGGTGCGCGAGCGGTCCCGGCCGGCTCACTCCACCGACCAGGTGTCGCTGCCGAGCAGCAGCGCCTCCAGGTCGGCGTCGGAGGCGCGCCACTCGGGCGTGCCGCCGCTGGCCTCACGGGCGGCGTCGAGCTGCGCGCGCACCTCGTCGTCGTAGGTGGGGCGGCTGTGGGCGCGGAAGACGCCCACCGGGACGTGCGCCATGGTCGGCTCGTCCAGGCGGGAGAGCGCGAACGCCAGCGACGGGTCGGCGGTCTCGGCGTCGTGGACCACCACCTCGCGCCCCGAGGCGCGGGCCTCGTCCAGGCCGACCACCTCCACCCCGAAGCCCGACGCCGACCGCACGACGGCCTTCTGCGAGCCCTCCGCGCCGAAGACGACCTCCTGGCCGTGCTCGAGCCGCACCAGGCGCCCGACGGACTCGTCGCGGTCCTTGAGGACGTCGAAGGCGCCGTCGTTGAAGATCGGGCAGTTCTGGTAGATCTCCACCAGCGAGGTTCCGCGGTGCTCGGCGGCCGCGCGCAGCACCGACGTGAGGTGCTTGCGGTCGGAGTCGAGGGTGCGCGCCACGAAGCTCGCCTCGGCCCCCAGCGCCAGCGACACCGGGTTGAAGGGCGCGTCCAGCGAGCCCGACGGGGTCGACTTGGTGACCTTGCCGACCTCGGACGTGGGGGAGTACTGGCCCTTGGTGAGGCCGTAGATCCGGTTGTTGAACAGCAGGATCGTCATGTTGACGTTGCGGCGCATCGCGTGGATGAGGTGGTTGCCGCCGATGCTCAGCGCGTCGCCGTCGCCGGTGACCACGAACACCGACAGGTCCGGGCGGGTGGCCACGAGGCCCGTGGCGATGGCGGGGGCGCGCCCGTGGATGGAGTGCATCCCGTAGGTGTCGAGGTAGTACGGGAACCGGGAGGAGCACCCGATGCCCGAGATGAAGACGACGTTCTCCTTGCGCAGCCCCAGCTCGGGCAGGAAGCCCTGGACGGCGGCCAGCACGGCGTAGTCGCCGCAGCCGGGGCACCAGCGCACCTCGGAGCTGGAGGTGAAG
This sequence comes from Streptomyces sp. NP160, assembly GCF_006335115.1. GTDB lineage: Bacteria > Actinomycetota > Actinomycetes > Actinomycetales > Quadrisphaeraceae > Quadrisphaera. Next base: position 86,363 of record NZ_VDMJ01000003.1, on the reverse strand, counting down.
TCCTTCTTGCCCAGGCGCACGCCCTCCGGGAGCGAAGGAACGCCGGCTGTGCCTGAGCTGCCCGACCGCAGGGTCGGCAGGCCGAGGGGGATGGACAGGGGGGTGGTCATCGAGCGTCCCTCCGGGGGGTCTCGCGCACGCGGCCGGCCACGACGTCCTCGATGGCCTCCACGATCTCGGTGGACGTGAACGGGAGCCCACGCACCTGGTTGCAGCTGATGACGTCGACGAGGTAGCGGCCCCGCAGCAGCAGCGCCAGCTGCCCGAGGTTCATCTCGGGCACCAGCACGTGCTCGTGCGCCAGCAGCACCTCGCCGAGGTTGGCGGGCAGGGGGTTGAGGTGGCGCAGGTGCGCCTGGGCCACCCGCAGGCCGCGGCGGCGGGCCTCGCGGACGGCGGCGGTGATGGGGCCGCGGGTGGAGCCCCAGCCGAGCACGAGGAGGTCCCCGTCGTGGTGCTCTCCACCGCCCGGGCCGCCGTGGTCCACGACCACGTCGGGCACCTCGACCCCCTTCACCTTCGCCCGGCGCAGCCTGACCATGCGGTCGTGGTTGGCCGGGTCGTAGGAGATCTCGCCGGTGACGTCGGCCTTCTCCAGGCCGCCCACGCGGTGCTCGAGCCCCGCGGTCCCCGGCACGGCCCACGGGCGGGCCAGGGTGTCGGGGTCACGCAGGAACGGCCGGAACTGCGGCGTCACGCCGTCGGCGGCGGTGGAGTTGGGGTCGGTGGAGAAGTCCGGGTCCACGGCGTGCACGTCGTGCGCCGTCGGCACCTTCCACGGCTCGGAGCCGTTGGCGAGGTAGCCGTCCGAGAGCAGCAGCACCGGTGTGCGGTAGCGCACGGCGATCCGCACCGCGTCCACCGCCGCGTCGAAGCAGTCCGCCGGGGTCGACGGCGCCACCACCGGCACCGGCGACTCGCCGTTGCGGCCGTACATGGCCTGCAGCAGGTCGGACTGCTCGGTCTTGGTGGGCAGGCCGGTGGACGGACCGCCGCGCTGGACGTCGACGATGACGAGCGGCAGCTCCAGGGCCACCGCCAGGCCGATCGTCTCGCTCTTGAGCGCCAGGCCGGGCCCGCTCGTCGTCGTGACCCCGAGGGCCCCGCCGAAGGAGGCGCCGAGGGCCATGCCCACGGCGGCGATCTCGTCCTCCGCCTGCAGCGTGGTCACGCCGAGCCGCTTGAGGCCGGAGAGCACGTGGAGGATGTCGGAGGCCGGGGTGATCGGGTAGGAGCCGAGCGCCAGCGGCAGGCCCGCGCGGTGCGCGGCGGCCACCAGGCCGTACGCCAGCGCGGTGTTGCCGGTGACGTTGCGGTAGGTGCCCCTCTCGGCCGGTGCCGGCGGCACCGTGAACCGCACCGGGAACGCCTCGGTGGTCTCCCCGAAGGCCCAGCCGGCGCGGAAGGCGCGCAGGTTCGCCTCCAGCACCGCTGCCCGCTTGGCGAACTTGGTGGTGAGGAACCGCTCGGTCTGCTCCGTGGGGCGCTCGTACAGCCAGCTCAGCAGCCCCAGGGCGAACATGTTCTTGCTGCGCTCGGCGTCCTTGCGCGACAGGCCGAGGTCCTTGAGGGCCTCCACCGTCATGGACTGCATGGGCAGCGCGTGCACGCGGTAGCCCTCGAGGCTGCCGTCGTCCAGCGGCGAGGTGCCGTACCCCACCTTGGCGAGGTTGCGCGCGGTGAAGTCGTCGGTGTCGACGATGAGCGTGCCGCCGGGCTTGACGTCGTGGACGTTGGCGCGCAGCGCCGCGGGGTTCATGGCCACCAGCACGTCGGGCGCGTCACCGGGCGTGGTGACGTCGTGGTCGGCGAAGTGCAGCTGGAAGCTGGAGACGCCCGGCAGCGTGCCGGCGGGGGCGCGGATCTCCGCGGGGAAGTTCGGCAGCGTGGCCAGGTCGTTCCCGAGGGACGCGGTCTCCGCGGTGAACCGGTCGCCGGTGAGCTGCATGCCGTCGCCGGAGTCCCCGGCGAAGCGGATGACGACGCGGTCGAGCACCTCCACGCGCTTGTCGGGCGAGGAGGGCTGCGGAGTCGACGGGGCTGGCGTCTCCCGTGCGGTGTCGGATCCGGTGCTCACGTGCATCGATGCTACGGCCGCGCACCGCGTGCGGCCCTGTGCTGGGAACCTCCTGTGAGACGTCCCACGAGCGGCCCAGCGCGGGAACGCGGCGCAGGGGCGGGGCGTTGCAGGTCAAGAGAGAGTCAAGAACCAGGTTCGGGAGAGGACCCCATGGCCCACGGGCACTTCAACGGCGTCAAGACCGCGGTGCTGTTCGGCCTGCTCGGCGGCGTCGTGCTGCTGGCCAGCTTCCTGCTGTTCGGCGGCAACGCCCAGGCCCTGACGATCGGGCTGGTCATCGCGCTCGTCGTCAACGGCATCGCCTACTGGACGTCGGGTTCCGTCGCGGTGCGCGCCATGCGCGCCCGGCCCGTCACCGAGGCGGAGCAGCCGGCGATGCACCGCATCGTCCGCGAGCTCTCCGAGCGCGCGGGCCAGCCGATGCCGCAGCTCTACGTCTCCCCGACCTCGGCCCCCAACGCCTTCGCGACCGGCCGCAACCCCAGGAACGCCAAGGTCTGCGCCACCCAGGGCATCCTCGACATCCTCGACGAGCGCGAGCTGCGCGGGGTGCTCGGGCACGAGCTCATGCACGTCTACAACCGCGACATCCTCACCAGCTCCATCGCCGCGGCGATGGCCTCGGTCATCACCTACCTCGCCTACATGGCGATGTTCTTCGGCGGCAGCCGCGACGAGCGCTCCAACCCGCTGGCCGCCATGCTCATCCTCTTCCTCGGCCCCCTCGCCGGGGGCGTGGTGCAGATGGCCATCAGCCGCACCCGCGAGTACGACGCCGACGAGGACGGCGCGCAGCTCACCGGCGACCCGCTGGCGCTCGCGTCCGCGCTGCGCAAGCTCGAGAGGGGCACGCAGGTCCGCCCCCTCGCGCCGGAGCGCCAGGTGCAGAACAGCGCGCACCTGTTCATCGCCAACCCGTTCCGCGCCCAGGACGTCTCCAAGCTGTTCAGCACCCACCCGCCGATGGCCGAGCGGATCGCCCGCCTCGAGGAGATGGCGTACGGCTACCGCGCCCGCTGACCGCGCCTCCTGAGCGGCCGCCGGACCTCCCGGCGGCCGCTCGGGCGCGCGACGCGCCGGGGGGCTGCCGCGCTGCCGAAACCGGCCCCCCGCCACCCCCTCCTGTGCGACTCTCGACCGGTGATCGAGGCCCTCGCGCTGAGCAAGCGCCACGGCAGCCGCCTCGCCGTCGACGACCTCTCCTTCACCGTTCCCGACGGAGCCGTCACCGGCCTCCTGGGACCGGCCGGCGCGGGCAAGACGACCGTCCTGCGCCTCGCCGTCGGGCTGGACCGCGGCAGCGGGCTGGTGCTCTTCGACGGCGTCCCCTTCGCCGCCCTGCCCCGCCCGGCGCAGGCCGTGGGCGCGGCGCTGGACCCGCGAGCACTGCACCCCGGGCGCACCGCCCTGGGCCACCTGCGGGTGCTCGCGGCGGGCGCCGGGGTGCCCCGCCGCCGGGTGGGGGAGGTCCTCGAGCGGGTCGGTCTCGTCGGTGCCGAGCGCGCGCGTCCCGGCGCCTTCCGCCGCGGTGCCGCCCAGCGCCTGGCCGTGGCCGGAGCGCTCCTGGGCCGACCTCGCGCGCTGCTCCTGGACGACCCCTTCGCGGGTCTCGACGACGATGACCGCGCGTGGCTGCACGGGCTCCTGCGCCGCCACGCCGAGGCCGGCGGCAGCGCGCTCGTGGCGGCCTCGCGGGCCGCTGACGTCGTCGCGTGCGCGGACGGTCTCGTGGTGCTGCGCCGCGGGCGGCTCGGCGCCCGCGGACCGGCGGCCGAGCTGCTCGCCGGTGCGGGCGGCGCCGTGCTCGTCCGCGCCAGCGACCCGGGCCTGCTCGCCGGCGCCGTGCTCCGCTGGGGCGGCGCCGTCACCCCCGAGCCCGACGGCGCGCTGCTGGTGACGGGGCTCGACATGGCGGCCGTGGGCGAGGTGGCGCGCGCCGAGGGGGTCGCCGTCCACGAGCTGCACCAGCGCGCGGCGGACCTGGACGCCGCGCTGCAGTCCCTGCAGCTGCCGGAGACGGCGCTGCTGCCCGGGCCCCGCGCCCACGGCGCCGCCGCCGGCGGCACCGCCGCCCCGGCGGTGACGGCGTGAGCCCGTCCGCCGCGCTCGCCGCGGCCTGGCGCCTGGAGGTGGTCCGGCTGCTGACCGTCCGCTCCACCGCCGTGCTGCTCGTCCTCGCGGCCGCTGCCGGCGCTGCGGGCGCCGCAGCCCTGTGCGCCCTGGGTGAGCGGACCGACCTGGGCCGCGGTGGCCTGCTGGACGCCCTCACCGGTGGCAGCGCCTCGGGCCTGTCGGTGGTGGGGGCGCTCGCCGCCCTGGCGGGCGCCCTCGTCGTGGCGGGCGACGCGCGCCACGGGGCCGAGCGCACGGCCCTCGTGGTGGTGCCGCGGCGGGGAGCGCTCCTCACCGCGCGGGCGGCCCTGGTGGCCGCGTGGGCCGCCGTGCTGGCGCTCGCCGCGGTCCTGGCCGCCGCGGCGGTCGTGCTGCTCTGGCCCGGTCAGCAGCTCGTGGCCCAGGCCCCGCGGCCGCTCGTCGTGGTGCTGCCGCTGCTCGGCCACGCCGCCGTCGTGGTGCTGCAGGGCCTGGCGGGCCTGGCCCTGGCCTCGCTGCTGCGCAGCGCGGTGGCCGCGGTGGCCGCGGTGGTCGCCTGGCCCCTGGTCGCCGAACCGGTGCTGGGCCTGGTGCTGCCGCGCTCCGCGTGGGGGGACGCCGCCGAGCAGCTGCTCCCGGCGGCGGCCGCAGCCCGCCTGGTGGCGCTGCCGCCCGTGGCGGCCGGGCCCACCTGGGCCGTCGGCACGGCGGCGGCCGGGGTGGCCCTCACCGCCGCCGTCGGCGTCCTGGTCGTGGCCGTGGCCGCGCGGGCCCACCGCCGCGACGCCTGACCCCCGCCCCGCCCCGCGCCCGCCGGCGCGGGGCGGGGCGGGGCGGTGCGTCAGCGGTAGTTGACGAACTGGAGCGCGACGTCGAGGTCGGCGCCCTTGAGCAGCGCGATGACCGCCTGGAGGTCGTCGCGGCTCTTGGCCGACACGCGCAGCTCGTCGCCCGTCACCTGGGTCTTGACCCCCTTGGGGCCCTCGTCGCGGACGATCTTGCCGATCTTCTTGGCGTCCTCCTGGCTCAGCCCCTCCTTGAGGGAGGCGTCGAGCCGGTACTCCTTGCCCGACAGGCGGGGCTCGCCCGCGTCGAGCGCCTTCAGGGACACCCCGCGCTTGATGAGCTTGGTCTGCAGCACGTCGAGGACGGCCTTGACGCGCTCCTCGCTGTTGGCGCTCATGGCGATCGCCTCGGTCCCGCTCCACTCCACGGAGGCGCCGGTGCCCTTGAAGTCGTACCGCTGGGCGATCTCCTTGGCGGCCTGGTTCAGCGCGTTGTCGACCTCCTGGCGGTCGAGCTTGCTGACGACGTCGAACGACGACTCGCTGGCCACGGGGGTGCCTCCTGCGTGCTGGGGGTGCTGGGGGGTGCTGCTGGGCGGGGCTCCTCGCGCTCCGGGGGCGCGCCCCGGGGGGACTGCGCCGCACCCGGCGAGAGGGCTTGCTATCGTAGGCAGCCGCGGCAGGTTGCCCGAGCGGCCAATGGGAGCTGACTGTAAATCAGCCGGCAATGCCTTCGCAGGTTCGAATCCTGCACCTGCCACGCGAGTCCGCGGGTCTGCGCGGCCCTCCTCCGGAGGCCGTGTAGGCTCGCGGTCGCCGGCCCCGATAGCTCAGTCGGCAGAGCGTCTCCATGGTAAGGAGAAGGTCTAGGGTTCGATTCCCTATCGGGGCTCCACGGCTGGTCAGCGGCGCGAGCGGCGGGCCAGCCCCCCTGGCGGGGTAGCTCAGTCGGCGAGAGCGCACGACTCATAATCGTGAGGTCGAGGGTTCGAGTCCCTCTCCCGCTACGCGCTGCACGTCGTCCCCCGGGCGCCGGCTGGTCACGACCGGTCCGGGCGCCGCGTAGACTGCTGCGCCGAACCCGTGCCGCCGCACCCCGTGCGGACGGCTGTCGCAGATGTGAGAGGACGGCCTGCCGTGGCCAGCAAGTCGACCGACGTCCGGCCGAAGATCACGCTCGCGTGCACCGAGTGCAAGGAGCGGAACTACATCACCAAGAAGAACCGTCGCAACGACCCGGACCGCCTGGAGATGAAGAAGTTCTGCCCGCGCGACGGCCGCCACACCACCCACCGCGAGACCCGCTGACGCGGTCCCGCAGCGCCGCGCTCGCACCCGCAGTGCCGACGCCCGCCGACCAGGTCGGCCGCACGTGGCCGCCCGGTGACACCTACGAGGTGACCCGGGCGGCCATCGCTGCTTTCGCGCAGGCCACCGGTGCCACCCACCCCGCCCACGTCGACGTCGACGCGGCGCGAGGGCTGGGGCACGCCGACGTCGTCGCGCCGCCGACCTTCCTCGTGGGTCTGGCGCAGTCCAGCGACGCGCGCTTCGTGGAGGACCCCGCGTCCGGTGTCGACTTCGCCCGCGTCGTCCACGGCGAGCAGCGCTTCACCCTCCACCGGCCGGTCGTCGCCGGGGACAGGCTCGTGGCCGCCCTCACCGTCGAGTCGGTGCGCCGGATGGCCGGCAACGACCTCGTGACCACGCGCAACGAGATCACGACCCCCGAGGGGGAGCCCGTGTGCACGTCCACCTCCATGCTCGTGGTCCGCGGGGAGTGACCGTGCCGAAGCTCTCCGAGGTCGCCGTGGGCGACGTCGTCGGGTCGACGACCGTGCACCTCACCCGCGCGGACCTGGTGCGCTACGCGGACGCCAGCGGCGACCAGAACCCGATCCACCAGTCCGACGACGTGGCGCGCTCGGTGGGCCTGCCGGGCGTCATCGCCCACGGCATGCTGACCATGGGACTGGCGGTCCGCGTGGTCGTCGACTGGTGCGGCGACCCCGGTGCCGTCGTCGACTACGGCACCCGGTTCACCGGGCAGGTCCCGGTCGACGCCGAGACGGGTGCCGACCTGGAGGTCAGCGGCGTCGTCGGTGCCGTGGACCCCGCGGCAGGCACCGCCCGCATCGACCTCACCGCCACCTGCGGCGGCGCGCGCGTGCTCGGGCGCGCCCGCGCCGTCGTGCGCCTCCCCGCCTGACGCCCCCCCGCCGCAGGCCCCCGCCTGGCGCCGCCCCGCCGGTCAGCGGTGGTCAGCGGGGAGGACTGGCGCTGGTCGACCCGACCACCAGCTCGACCGGCAGGTGCACCGGCGCCGGGACCCCGCCGGCGAGCAGGGTGGCCACCATGCGCCCGGCCTCGCGCCCGCGCGCCGCAGCGGGCTGGCGCACGGTGGTGAGCCGGTCCTCGCCGAGCCAGGGCGTCTCGACGCCGTCGTAGCCGGTGACGGACAGGTCCGCCGGGACCTGCAGCCCCAGCGCCCGGGCCGCCTGGACGACGCCCACGGCCAGCAGGTCGGACTGGGCGACGACGGCCGTCGGTCGCCGGCCGGCGGGCAGCGGAGCTCCGCCGTCGTCGCAGAGCAGGGCCCGCGCGGCGACCTCGCCCTCCTCGCGGGAGTTCGCGGCCGCCTCCCAGGTCCGCAGCGGCGGGCCCCCCGCCGCTCGCAGGACGTCCTCGGTGCCGGCCAGGCGCTCCCACGCGTCGTTGTAGCCGCGCAGCCCGCGGCGGGGACCCTCCAGCCAGCCCCGGCGCCGGTGGGGCCCCCACGGCAGCGCCACGACCGCCGCTGCCGCGTGCCCGAGGTCCGCCAGGTGCCCGGCCACCTGCCGCGCCGCGCCGCGGTTGTCGAGGTCGACGAGGTGCACGCCGTCCCGGTAGGGGCCCTCGACGCCGACCACCGGCACGCGCCGGCGCAGCAGGAGGTCCAGGGCCGGGTCGTCGTCGCCGCCGCAGGTGGCGAACACGACGGCGTCCAGGGGCGCCTGCTCGACCACGGCCAGCCGGGCCGGGTCGTCCTCGACGCCGCCGATGAGCAGCAGCCCGGCGCCGAGCGCGCCGACCTCCTCGGCGAGCGCGTCCAGCTGGACCACGGCGAGCGGGTCGGCGAAGGCGTAGCCCAGCCGGTCTCCCACCACGACGCCGACCACGCGGGAGCGGCCGCGCCGCAGCGAGCGGGCCAGCGGGTCGGGACCGGCGTAGCCGAGCTCGGCGGCGGCGGCGAGCACCCGGTCCCGCGTCGCCGCCAGCACCCTGGCGTCCCCGGAGAAGGCGAGCGAGGCCGTGGACGTGGAGACGCCGGCGCGGACCGCCACCTGCTTCAGGGTGGGGCGCGCGGGGCGGCCCGCCGCGCCGCCGGTCCCCGCGTCGCCTTGACCCGCCTCCCGCACGGGTGCGAGCCTAGCCGTCGAATCGATTCGATCGTGGCGCGGCCGTGACCGCCCCACCGACCACCGCAGCGCTGGAGCCCCCGTGTCCACCACCCCCTCGGCCGCCGGCGCCGGCGTGCAGGCCGCCCGCCGCGCGCAGCCGCCGCCGCAGGTGCGCGCCGCGCGCACGGCCGTCTTCGTCGTCTTCGCCCTCAACGGCATCGCCTTCGCCACCTGGGCCTCGCGCCTGCCGACCACCCGGGACGACCTCGGCCTGTCCCAGGCGCAGCTGGGCCTGCTGCTGCTGTGCATCGCCGTCGGGTCGGTCACCGCGCTGCCCACCGCCGGGCCGCTCGCCGCCCGCATCGGCACCACCCGCCTGGTGCGCCTGGCCACCGTGCTCGGCCTCGGGGGGCTGGCGTGGGCGTCCTTCTCGGCCTCGGCCCTGCACTCGGTCCCGCTCACCGTGCTGGGCATGGTCTTCATGGGCGTCGGCATCGGGGCCTGGGACGTGGGCATGAACCTCGAGGGCGCGCTGGTCGAGCAGCACCTCGGCAGGTCGATCATGCCCGCCTTCCACGCCGGCTTCAGCGGCGGCACCGTGCTCTCCGCCGGGCTCGGCGCCGCGATGGCGTGGGGCGACGTCCCGGTCTGGGTGCACGCCGCCGCCGTCGCCGTCGTCTCCCTGGCGCTGCTGTGGTGGTCCAGCGGCCGCTTCCTGCCCGAGGACGGGCGCGCGCCCGGGGCCGCGGACGCCGAGCCGTCGCCGTCCCGCGACGCGGCGGCGGACCCCGCCGGGACCGTCGCACCGGCGCGGCTGAGCGCCCTGGGCGCCTGGCGCGAGCCGCGCACGCTGCTCATCGGCGTCCTCGTGCTGTCGGCCGCGTTCACCGAGGGGACGGCCAACGACTGGATGGCCATCGCCCTGGTCGACGGCTACGGCGCCTCCGCCGCGGTCGGTGCCGTCGGCTTCGCCGTGTTCCTGTCCGCCATGACGGCCGCGCGCCTCGGCGGGCAGTGGGCCCTCGACCGCTGGGGCCGCGTGCCGGTGCTGCGCACCACCACCGGGCTCGGCGCCGTCGGCGCGCTGCTGGTCGTCTTCGGCGAGTGGCTGCCGCTCGCGCTCGTGGGCGCGGTCCTGTGGGGCGCGGGAGCGGCGCTCGGGTTCCCGGTGGGCATCAGCGCCGCGGCCGACGACCCGCAGCGCGCCGCCGTGCGCGTGAGCGTGGTCACCACCATCGGCTACACGGCGTTCCTCGCGGGCCCGCCCCTGCTGGGCTTCCTCGGCGAGCACGTGGGGGTCCTCGACGCGCTGCTCGTGGTGGCCCTCGTGGCGGTGCCCTCGCTCCTGGTCAGCCGGGTGGCCCGGCCGGCGGCCGGCACCCCCGGCGAGCGCCGCGACGCCGCGGCGCCGGCACCGCCTAGCCTGCAGGCGTGACGACCCGTCCCGACGTCGACGCCCCCGCAGCGCAGGCGGCCCGCCTCGCCGACCTCACCACCCTGCGCGTCGGCGGGCCCGCGGCCCGCACGGTGGTCGCGACCACGCGCCAGCAGGTCGTCGGCGCCGTCAGCGCGGCCGACGCCGCGGGGGAGCCGGTGCTCGTCGTGGGCGGCGGCTCGAACCTGGTCGTCGGGGACGACGGCTTCGACGGCACCGTCGTCGTCGTCCGCACGAAGGGCGTCGAGCTCGAGTCCGGGGACTGGTGCGGCGGTGCCTTCCTGCACGTCGACGCCGGAGAGGACTGGGACGCCCTGGTCGCCCGCGCCGTCGCGAACGGCTGGTCGGGCGTGGAGTGCCTGTCCGGGATCCCCGGCACCGTCGGCGCGACCCCGGTGCAGAACGTCGGCGCGTACGGCCAGCAGCTGTCCGACGTGCTCGCCAGCGTGCAGACCTGGGACCGGCGGGACGGGCGGCTGCGCACCATCCCCGCCTCGAACCTGCGGCTGCGCTACCGCGACTCGCTGTTCAAGGACGAGCCGGGGCGCTACGTCATCCTCGACGTGGTCCTGCAGCTCCCCGTCAACGACCTCGCGGCGCCCGTGAGGTACGCCGAGCTCGCCGAGCGGCTCGGGACCGCGCCGGGGGAGCGGCGCCCGCTCGCCGACGTCCGGGAGGCCGTGCTCGCGCTGCGCCGGCGCAAGGGCATGGTGCTCGACGAGGCCGACCACGACACCTGGTCCACCGGCTCCTTCTTCACCAACCCGCTGCTCGCGCCGGAGCAGGCCGCAGCCCTGCCGGAGGGCGCCCCGCGCCACCCCGACGCTGCCAGCGGCCTGGTCAAGACCTCTGCCGCCTGGCTCGTGGAGCACGCGGGCTTCGGGCGCGGCCACGCCCTCGATCCCGCCGACCCCCGCGCCGCGCTGTCCACCAAGCACACCCTCGCCGTCACCAACCGCGGCGGGGCGAGCGCCGCGGACGTGCTCGCGCTGGCCCGCGCCGTCCGCGACGGCGTCCGTGAGCGCTTCGGCGTGGAGCTCGTTCCGGAGCCCGAGCTCGTCGGCTGCTCCCTCTGACGCCCGGCGCCGAGGCGGGCGGAGCGCGGGTGCGCTCGGAGGGAGCCCCGGTGGAGCGCCCCTGGCGGCGCGTCGCCCCCGCCCTGCTGGCCTGCGCGTGGGGCGGCAACCACTTCACGCCGCTGCTGCTGCTGTACCGCCAGGTCGAGGGCTACTCCGCCGTCGTCGTCGACCTCTTCTTCGGCTTCTACGTGGTCGGCCTCGTGCCGGGCTTCCTCCTCGCCGGGCCGCTGTCCGACCTCGTGGGGCGCAAGCGGCCCGCGGTGGTGGCCGTGGTGCTCGGGATGGCTGCGAGCGCGGTGCTCGCGGTGGGGTCCGGCGGCGTCGTGCTCATGTGCGCGGGCCGCTTCCTCGCGGGCCTCAGCGTGGCGGCGGCCATGGTGGTCGGCACCTCCTGGGTCAAGGAGCTCTCGGCGCCGCCGTTCGAGGACGGCGCCGACCCGTCCCGACGCGCCCGGCGGGCTGCGCTCGTGCTCACGGCCGGCTTCGGCGTGGGCGCCGGCGTCTCCGGCGCGCTCGCGCAGTGGGGCCCGGTCCCCACCGTGCTGCCGTACGCCGTGCAGTCGCTGCTGGCCCTGGTCTCCCTGGTTCCGCTGCTGGCGGCCCCGGAGACCCGCCCGGCGACGGCGTCCGGGCGCCGGCGCCGGCCGTCGGCGGCGCAGCTCGTGGAGGACCTGCGGGTGCCGCCCCGCGCGCGGCGGCGCTTCCTGGGCGTGGTGCTGCCCGCGGCCCCCTGGGTGTTCGGGGCGGCCGCCCTGGCCTACGCCGTGACGCCGGCGCTGGTCGCGGAGCGGACGGGCGGCCTGGCGGTGGCGAGCGCGGCGCTGCTGTGCGTGGTGGGGCTGGCGGTGGGTGCGCTGGTCCAGCCGTGGGTCCCCCGGCTGGCCGTCCTCACGGGCGGGCGCCAGCTCCTCGTGGGGCTGGCGGCGGCCCTGCTCGGGACGGTGCTGTGCGCGGTGGTGGCCGCGGTGCCGTCGCTGCCGCTCGCGCTCCTCACCTCCGCGGTGCTGGGAGCGGCGTACGGCGTCGTGCTGGTGGCGGGGCTCGTGGAGGTCCAGGCCGTCGCCACGCCGAGGGACCTCGGGGCGCTGACCGGCTGGTACTACAGCGCCACCTACCTGGGGTTCCTGCTGCCGGAGGCGCTCTCGCTGGCCGCTCCGCTGGCCCCGCCCGCGGTGCTCCTGCTGGGGGTGGTCGCGCTGGTGGCGCTCAGCGCCGCGGTGGTGGCGGCGGGCCTACGCCGGCCCGCCGCCCGGTGAGGGACCCGCCCTGTCGCGCGGTGGGTCCGGCAGTGCTCAGCGGGCCTCGCCGAGCACCCGCTGGATCCGGCTGACGCCCTCCACCAGGTCCTCGTCGCCGAGGGCGTAGGAGAGGCGCAGGTAGCCGGAGGGACCGAAGGCCTCCCCGGGCACCACCGCGACCTCGGCCTCCTCCAGCAGCAGCGTGGCGAGCTCGGCGCTGGTGGTGGGGACGCGACCGCGGATGGTCCGTCCCAGCAGGCCCTTCACCGAGGGGTAGGCGTAGAAGGCACCGCGGGGCGTCGGGCAGTCGACCCCGTCGATGGCCGAGAGCATCTCCACCACGGTGCGCCGCCGCCGGTCGAAGGCCTCGCGCATGGACGCCACGGCGTCGAGGGAGCCGGTGAGCGCGGCGACGGCGGCGCGCTGGGAGACGTCGGCGACGTTGCTGGTGAGGTGGCTCTGCAGGTTCGTGCCGGCCTTCACCACGTCGCGCGGGCCGATGAGCCACCCCACGCGCCAGCCGGTCATCGCGTAGGTCTTCGCCACGCCGTTCAGCACGAGCGTGGTGTCGGCGAGCTCCGGCACCACCACGGGCATCGACGGCGCCGTCGCGCCGTCGTACAGGAGGTGCTCGTAGATCTCGTCGGTGACCACCCAGACGCCGTGCTCGAGGGCCCACTCGCCGATGGCGCGCACCTGCGCCTCGTCGTAGACGGCGCCGGTCGGGTTGGAGGGGGAGCAGAAGAGCAGCACCTTGGTGCGCGGCGTCCGCGCGGCCTCGAGCTGCTCGACCGTCACGAGGTAGCCCTGGTCCTCGCCGGCGAAGACCTCCACGGGCACGCCGCCCGCGAGGCGCACCGCCTCGGGGTAGGTGGTCCAGTACGGGGCGGGGAGGATGACCTCGTCACCCGGGTCGCACAGCGCGGCGAAGGCCGTGTACACGGCCTGCTTGCCGCCGTTGGTGACGAGCACCTGCTCGGGGGCCACCTCGTAGCCGGAGTCGCGGGCCGTCTTGGACACCACCGCGGCCTTCATCTCCGGCAGTCCGCCGGCCGGCGTGTAGCGGTGGTTCCGCGGGTCGCGGCACGCGGCTGCGGCCACCTCGACGATGTCGGCCGGGGTGGGGAAGTCGGGCTCGCCCGCCCCGAAGCCGATGACGGGGCGGCCCTGGGCCTTGAGCGCCTTGGCCCTGGCGTCGACGGCGAGCGTCGCCGACTCCGCGATGGCGGCGAGGCGGGCGGAGACCCGGCGCTGGGAGCCGGTCTGCTGGGCTGGCTGGGTGGCGGAGGCGGCGCTCACGGGACCGATCCTCTCGCAGCAGCCAGCACCCGGTCACACCCACCCTCGGCGAAAGGTATGCTTGCGGGTCGGTGGTCGTGTGCTGCCTGCGTCCGGACGCTCCGACAGGTCCGGTCCCAGCGCGGCGGAGCGGGCCACCAGAGGGTAGTGGCGCAATTGGTAGCGCACCGGTCTCCAAAACCGGCGGTTGCGGGTTCGAGTCCCGCCTGCCCTGCGACGGGACGACCAGACCGACACAGCAGGACCAGCCAGCAGCACGACCACAGCGGAGCGCCGGCGCACGCCGGCCGAGGAGGTGCGACCGACGTGACGGACACCCAGCCGGGCAGCGCCTCGGGTGCGGCGGCGGCGACCCGTCGTCGCGGCGGCCCCCTCGCCCGCCTGCTCGTGTTCCTGCGCGAGGTGGTCGGCGAGCTCAAGAAGGTGGTCTACCCCACCCGTGACGAGCTCGTCACCTACACGTCCGTCGTGCTCGTGTTCGTCGCGGTCGTCATGACGTACGTGTCCCTGCTGGACCTCGGCTTCGGGCGCCTCGTGCTCTGGGCGCTCGGCGGCAGCTGAGCCGCCCACCGCACCGCGACCCGGCACCAGCAGCACCCGCAGACAGGAAGCAGGCCCCCCCATCGTGTCCCAGCAGTCCTACGACGCCCCCGAGACCTTCGAGGCCGACGCCGCCGACGAGACCCTCGAGGCGGACGGCGCGGCTGCGGCCCCGGAGCGGGACGCCGCCGAGGAGCCGGCGGTCGAGGCCGCTGGTGGCGACGCCGCCGACGAGGTCGCCGGTGACGACGCCGACGAGGTCGCTGGTGACGACGCCGACGAGGACGAGGACGAGGACGAGGTCGACCCGGTCGAGGAGTTCAAGGCGCAGCTGCGCCGGGCCCCCGGCGACTGGTTCGTCATCCACTCCTACGCCGGTTACGAGAACCGCGTGAAGAGCAACCTCGAGAACCGCATCGGCAGCCTCAACATGGAGGACTACATCTTCCAGGTCGAGGTGCCGATGGAGGAGGTCCGCGAGATCAAGAACGGCCAGCCGAAGCTCGTGCGCCGCGTGCGGATCCCGGGCTACGTGCTGGTGCGCATGGACCTCACCAACGAGTCCTGGGGCGCGGTCCGCCACACCCCGGGCGTCACCGGCTTCGTCGGCAACACCCACCAGCCGGTGCCGCTGAGCACCGACGAGGTGTTCTCGATGCTGGCCCCGGCGCTGCAGCCCAAGGAGAGCGCCAAGTCCGCCGCGAAGGCCGCCCCGGTCACCGAGGTCGACTTCGAGGTGGGCGAGTCGGTCACCGTCATGGAGGGCCCCTTCGAGACGATGCCCGCCACGATCTCCGAGATCAACACCGACCGGCGCACGCTGCAGGTGCTGGTCTCCATCTTCGGCCGGGAGACGCCGGTCGAGCTGTCCTTCGGCCAGGTCGCCAAGATCTGACCGGCTGCCGTCAGGTCGCCAGCGCCTGGGCCCCTCAGGCGCCACGACGTCCCACGTCCACGAGGTAGAGAAGAGCCATGCCCCCCAAGAAGCGGGTCTCCGGACTCATCAAGCTCCAGATCAACGCCGGCGCGGCCACCCCGGCCCCGCCCATCGGTCCCGCGCTGGGCCAGCACGGCGTCAACATCATGGAGTTCTGCAAGGCGTACAACGCCGCGACCGAGTCGCAGCGCGGCAACGTCGTGCCCGTCGAGATCACCGTGTACGAGGACCGCTCGTTCACGTTCGTGCTCAAGACGCCGCCGGCCGCCGAGCTCATCAAGAAGGCCGCTGGCGTGGCCAAGGGCTCCTCGACGCCGCACACCACCAAGGTCGCCTCGCTGACCGCGGACCAGGTGCGCGCCATCGCCGAGCAGAAGATGCAGGACCTCAACGCCAACGACGTCGAGGCGGCCTCCAAGATCATCGCGGGCACCGCACGCTCCATGGGCATCACCGTCCAGGGCTGATCCCGCCCCACCGCTGCTCCCGGCCGGCACCGACCGAGGCAGCACCCCCAGCAGTCGTGGGAGGGCCGGGGACGACCCGGTCCGCCTGACCACAGAGGAGAGAGCACCGTGAAGCACAGCAAGGCCTACCGGGCCGCCGCCGAGAAGATCGACCGCGACGTCCTCCACAGCCCCCTCGAGGCCGTGAAGCTCGCCAAGGACACCTCGGTCACCAAGTACGACGCCACCGTCGAGGTCGCCTTCCGCCTGGGCGTCGACCCGCGCAAGGCCGACCAGATGGTCCGCGGGACGGTCAACCTGCCCCACGGCACCGGCAAGACCGCCCGCGTGCTGGTCTTCGCCGTCGGCCCGCGCGCCGCGGCCGCCGAGGCGGCCGGTGCCGACATCGTCGGCGGTGACGAGCTCATCGAGCGCGTGGCCGGGGGCTTCCTCGACTTCGACGCCGCCGTGGCCACGCCTGACCTCATGGGCAAGGTCGGCCGCCTCGGCCGCGTCCTCGGCCCGCGCGGCCTCATGCCGAACCCGAAGACCGGCACCGTGACGATGGACGTGGCCAAGGCCGTCACGGACATCAAGGGCGGCAAGATCGAGTTCCGCGTGGACAAGCACTCCAACCTGCACTTCATCATCGGCAAGACCTCCTTCTCCGAGGCCTCCCTGGTGGAGAACTACGCCGCGGCGCTCGACGAGGTGCTGCGCCTGAAGCCGGCCGCCTCGAAGGGCCGCTACATCTCCAAGGCGACCATCGCGACCACCATGGGCCCGGGCATCCCCGTGGACCCGGCGCGCACCCGCAACCTCCTCGAGGACGGCGCGGTCACCTCGGCCTGAGCCCTCCCCGCGCAGCGGCCCCCGTCCGGCACCAGCCGGGCGGGGGCCGTCCTGCGTGCGGGTGGTGCGCCTCCGCGCCGCCCGAGCGGTCAGGGCCACCGCTGCGCGCGTGTAGACTGGGGCCACCGAAGACCGCCGGTCGTCGCCTCGCGCCCAGAGCGCGGAGCGACCGAAGGTCCGCAGCAGCGGGCGTCCAGCGCAGGTGAGCGAGACCAGCAGCAGTCCGTCGGCGCGAGAGCGCCCTCGTGGACAGATCCCCTGCGAGCCCCGTGCGCCTGGCGCCGGGGCTCTCGTCGTCTGCGGGTCCGGGCCAGCCGGTGGCCGGGCAGCACCACCGGGAGACCGGGGGAGCGGCCCGCCGCAGAGAAGACACGCACCCCCGGAAGGAGGATCGTGCCCACCGCTGAGAAGGAAGCAGCCGTCGCAGAGCTCACCGAGCTCTTCCGCGAGGCGAACGCCGGCGTGCTCACCGAGTACCGCGGCCTGACCGTCGCGCAGCTCAAGGAGCTGCGCCGCGCGATCGGCGACAACGGCAGCTACAACGTCGTCAAGAACACCCTCACCGCGATCGCCGCGAAGAACGCCGGCGTCGACGCGTTCGAGGGCCAGCTGGCCGGCCCGTCGGCCATCGCGTTCATCACCGGTGACCCGGTGGAGGCCGCCAAGGGCCTGCGCGCCTTCGCGCGCACCAACCCGCAGCTGGTCATCAAGTCCGGCTTCCTCGAGGGCAAGCCGCTCACCGCGGCCGAGGTCACGGCGCTCGCCGACCTCGAGCCCCGCGAGGTCCTGCTGGCCAAGATGGCCGGCGCGCTCAAGGGCTCCCTCAACCGCGCCGCGTACGCGTTCAACGCGCCGCTGTCGAAGGCCGCCCGCACCGTCGACGCCCTGCGCGCCAAGGTCGAGGCCGGCTCGCCGGCCGAGGCCGCCGACGAGGCCGCTCCCGCGGCCGACGAGGCCTGAGCCGACCACGGCTCTGAGCCACCACCAGACACCGCACCGCACGAGTCACGAGGAGAACCACCATGGCCAAGCTGTCTGCTGACGAGCTGCTCGACGCCTTCAAGGAGATGACGCTCATCGAGCTCTCCGACTTCGTCAAGAAGTTCGAGGAGGTCTTCGAGGTCACCGCCGCCGCGCCCGTCGCCGTCGCCGCCGCTGGTGGCGCCGCTGGCGGCGCCGCCGCCGAGGAGGTCGAGGAGCAGTCCGAGTTCGACGTCATCCTCGAGGCCGCCGGCGACAAGAAGATCCAGGTCATCAAGGAGGTGCGCGCCCTGACCTCCCTCGGCCTGAAGGAGGCCAAGGACCTCGTCGACGGCGCCCCCAAGCCCGTCCTGGAGAAGGTCGCCAAGGACGCCGCCGAGAAGGCCAAGGCCCAGCTCGAGGGCGCTGGCGCCACCGTCTCCGTCAAGTGAGACGGGTCCGGGAGGCCGCGACCGGCTGACCCGGACCACCCAGCACCACCCAGCGCAGCGGCGCCGGCCCCCGGGGTCGGCGCCGCTGCCGCGTGCAGGGTCGGCGGCGCTCTGCCGCGAGCCTGCTTGACGCGCGCGGAGAGCGAGGGCATCCTCGACGTCGCCGGAGTTGAACCAGCAGCCCGCGGTCATCCAGGAGCTCGACGACGACGTCGGGCCCGGGGCGGAGCTGCCCCGGAACTGCTGGTGACGGCGGCTGGACTTGTGCGAGGCAGGAGAGTACGCTAGCCCCTTGCGCACACTCCTGCATGCCCTGACGCTGGTCGAACCCAGCTAGGGGCTCGCTGGCATGCGCCCGCACCGTCCGCAGGCCCGTGGAAGGACTCCTCTTGGTCGCCTCGCGCACCTCGCTCCGCCCCAGCTCCAACGGTTCCACCTCGACAGCCCGCCGTGTGTCGTTCGCGAAGATCCGCGAGCCGCTCGACGTCCCCGACCTCCTGGCCCTGCAGACCGAGAGCTTCGACTGGCTCCTCGGCAACGAGCGCTGGCGCGAGCGCGTCGCCGCCGCCTCCAAGGAGGGTGAGGTCCCCAGCACCTCCGGCCTGGAGGACATCTTCGAGGAGATCTCCCCGATCGAGGACTTCTCGGGGTCGATGTCCCTGAGCTTCCGCGACCACCGCTTCGAGCCGCCCAAGTACTCCCTGGAGGAGTGCAAGGAGCGGGACATGACCTACGCCGCGCCGCTGTTCGTGACCGCGGAGTTCATGAACGCCACCACCGGCGAGATCAAGAGCCAGACGGTCTTCATGGGCGACTTCCCGCTCATGACCCCGCGCGGCACCTTCGTCATCAACGGCACCGAGCGCGTCGTGGTGTCCCAGCTCGTGCGCTCCCCGGGCGTGTACTTCGAGCACACCATCGACAAGACGTCCGACAAGGACGTCTACTCGGCGAAGGTCATCCCCAGCCGCGGCGCGTGGCTGGAGTTCGAGGTCGACAAGCGCGACATGGTCGGCGTCCGCGTCGACCGCAAGCGCAAGCAGTCCGTCACCGTGCTCCTCAAGGCGCTCGGCTGGACCGACGCGCAGATCCTCGAGGAGTTCGGCCAGTTCGAGTCGATGCGCGCGACGCTCGAGAAGGACTCCACGTCCGGCCAGGACGAGGCCCTCCTCGACATCTACCGCAAGCTGCGTCCGGGCGAGCCGCCGACGAAGGAGGCCGCCCAGACCCTCCTCGACAACCTGTACTTCAACCCCAAGCGCTACGACCTCGCCAAGGTCGGCCGCTACAAGCTGAACCGCAAGCTCGGGCTCGAGGAGCCCCTGAGCGCGGGGACGCTGCGCGTCGAGGACGTGGTCGCCACCATCCGCTTCCTGGTCACGCTGCACGCCGGCCAGAGCACGATGAAGGGCACCCGCGGCGGCGCCGAGGCGGACATCCGCGTCGAGGTCGACGACATCGACCACTTCGGCAACCGCCGCCTGCGCGCCGTCGGCGAGCTCATCCAGAACCAGGTCCGCACGGGCCTGAGCCGGATGGAGCGCGTCGTGCGCGAGCGCATGACCACGCAGGACGTCGAGGCCATCACGCCGCAGACGCTCATCAACATCCGTCCCGTCGTGGCCTCCATCAAGGAGTTCTTCGGGACCAGCCAGCTGAGCCAGTTCATGGACCAGACCAACCCGCTGGCGGGTCTGACCCACAAGCGCCGCCTGAGCGCCCTGGGCCCGGGCGGTCTGAGCCGCGACCGCGCCGGCATGGACGTCCGCGACGTCCACCCGTCGCACTACGGCCGCATGTGCCCGATCGAGACCCCCGAGGGCCCGAACATCGGCCTGATCGGGTCGCTGTCGAGCTACGGGCGCATCAACCCCTTCGGCTTCGTCGAGACGCCCTACCGGCGCGTCGTCGACGGCGTCGTCAGCGACGAGGTGCACTACCTCACCGCCGACGAGGAGGACGAGCACGTCATCGCCCAGGCGAACGCCCCCCTGGGCGAGCGCCAGGAGTTCACCGAGGCGCGCGTCCTGGTCCGGGCCAAGGGCGGCGAGGCGGAGTTCGTGCCGGCCGCCGAGGTCGACTACATGGACGTCTCGCCGCGCCAGATGGTGTCCGTCGCCACCGCGATGATCCCGTTCCTGGAGCACGACGACGCCAACCGCGCGCTCATGGGCTCCAACATGCAGCGCCAGGCCGTGCCGCTGGTGCGCGCCGAGGCGCCGCTGGTGGGCACCGGCATGGAGCTGCACGCCGCCGTGGACGCGGGTGACGTCATCGTCGCCGAGAAGCCCGGCGCCGTGACCTCCGTGAGCGCCGACCTCGTGACCGTCGCCAACGACGACGGCACGACGTCGACCTACCGCCTGGCGAAGTTCCGCCGCTCCAACCAGGGCACCTCCTACAACCAGCGCGTGCTGGCGGTCGAGGGGACCCACGTCGAGGCGGGCACCGTCCTGGCGGACGGCCCGTCCACCGACCAGGGCGAGCTGGCGCTGGGCCGCAACCTCCTCGTGGCGTTCATGCCGTGGGAGGGCCACAACTACGAGGACGCGATCATCCTCTCCCAGCGGATCGTCCAGGACGACGTCCTGAGCTCGATCCACATCGAGGAGCACGAGGTCGACGCCCGCGACACCAAGCTGGGCCCGGAGGAGATCACCCGCGACATCCCGAACGTCGCGGAGGACGTCCTCGCCGACCTCGACGAGCGCGGCATCATCCGCATCGGTGCCGAGGTCGTCCCCGGCGACATCCTGGTCGGCAAGGTCACGCCCAAGGGCGAGACCGAGCTCACCCCCGAGGAGCGCCTGCTGCGCGCCATCTTCGGCGAGAAGGCGCGCGAGGTGCGCGACACCTCGCTGAAGGTGCCCCACGGCGAGTCCGGCACGGTCATCGGCGTCAAGGTGTTCGACCGCGAGGACGGCGACGAGCTGCCCCCGGGCGTGAACCAGCTGGTGCGCGTCTACGTGGCCCAGAAGCGCAAGATCACCGACGGTGACAAGCTCGCTGGCCGCCACGGCAACAAGGGCGTCATCTCCAAGATCCTCCCCGTCGAGGACATGCCGTTCCTCGAGGACGGCACCCCGGTCGACATCGTGCTGAACCCGCTGGGCGTGCCCGGCCGCATGAACGTCGGCCAGGTCCTCGAGCTGCACCTGGGCTGGATCGCCAAGCAGGGCTGGAAGATCGAGGGCGACCCCGAGTGGGCCGCGCGCATCCCGGAGGTCGCCCGCGAGGTGGCCCCGAACACCCCGGTCGCCTCCCCGGTCTTCGACGGCGTCTCGGAGAACGAGATCACCGGCCTGCTCGGCTGCACCACGCTCACCCGCGACGGGGACCGCCTCGTCGACGAGTCCGGCAAGGCGCGGCTGTTCGACGGCCGCTCCGGCGAGCCGTTCCCGTACCCGGTCTCGGTCGGCTACATGTACATCCTCAAGCTCCACCACCTGGTCGACGACAAGATCCACGCGCGATCGACCGGCCCCTACTCCATGATCACGCAGCAGCCCCTGGGCGGTAAGGCCCAGTTCGGCGGCCAGCGGTTCGGCGAGATGGAGGTGTGGGCGCTCGAGGCGTACGGCGCGGCCTACGCGCTGCAGGAGCTGCTCACCATCAAGTCCGACGACGTCCTCGGTCGCGTCAAGGTCTACGAGGCGGTCGTCAAGGGCGAGAACATCCCCGAGCCGGGCATCCCGGAGTCCTTCAAGGTGCTCATCAAGGAGATGCAGTCGCTCTGCCTGAACGTGGAGATCCTCTCCAGCGACGGCACGAGCATCGAGATGCGGGAGACCGACGACGACGTCTTCCGCGCCGCGGAGGAGCTCGGCATCGACCTGAGCCGCCGCGAGCCGTCCAGCGTCGAGGAGGTCTGACCTCCCGTCACCGCGGCCCCCGCTGGGGGGCCGCGGTGACGAACCCCTCTCCCAGCACCCCGCGCTCAGCACCCTGAGCGCCCCGTGAGCACCACCGAGAGGACATCCGTGCTCGACGTCAACTTCTTCGACGAGATCCGCATCGGCCTGGCGACCGCCGACTCGATCCGCACCTGGAGCCACGGCGAGGTCAAGAAGCCGGAGACCATCAACTACCGCACCCTCAAGCCGGAGAAGGACGGGCTCTTCTGCGAGAAGATCTTCGGTCCCACCCGGGACTGGGAGTGCTACTGCGGCAAGTACAAGCGCGTCCGCTTCAAGGGCATCATCTGCGAGCGCTGCGGCGTCGAGGTGACCCGCGCCAAGGTGCGCCGCGAGCGGATGGGCCACATCGAGCTGGCCGCGCCCGTCACGCACATCTGGTACTTCAAGGGCGTCCCGTCCCGGCTCGGCTACCTCCTCGACCTCGCGCCGAAGGACCTCGAGAAGGTCATCTACTTCGCCGCGTACATGATCACCTGGGTGGACGACGAGTCGCGCTCCCGCGACCTGCCGTCGCTGCAGGCGCAGATGGACGTCGAGAAGAAGCAGGTCGCCGACCGTCGTGACAGCGACGTCGAGGCCCGCGCCCAGAAGCTCGAGGCCGACCTGGCCGAGCTCGAGGCCGAGGGCGCCAAGGGCGACGTGCGCCGCCGCCTGCGCGAGTCCGCCGAGCGCGAGATGAACGCGATCCGCCGCCGCGCGGACGCCGAGGTTGAGCGCCTCACCCAGGTGTGGGACCGCTTCGCCAAGCTCAAGGTCGCCGACCTCGAGGGCGACGAGGTGCTGTACCGCGAGCTGCGCGACCGCTACGGCCTGTACTTCGAGGGCGGCATGGGCGCTGCGGCGATCCAGAAGCGCCTGGCCTCCTTCGACCTCGAGGCCGAGGCCGAGTCGCTGCGCGAGACCATCGCCACCGGCAAGGGCCAGCGCAAGACCCGCGCCCTCAAGCGCCTCAAGGTCGTCTCGGCGTTCCTCACGACGACCAACTCCCCGCTGGGCATGGTGCTGGACGCCGTCCCGGTCATCCCGCCGGACCTGCGTCCGATGGTGCAGCTGGACGGTGGCCGCTTCGCGACCTCCGACCTCAACGACCTGTACCGCCGCGTGATCAACCGCAACAACCGCCTCAAGCGGCTGCTCGACCTCGGCGCGCCCGAGATCATCGTCAACAACGAGAAGCGGATGCTGCAGGAGGCCGTCGACGCGCTGTTCGACAACGGCCGCCGCGGCCGCCCGGTCACCGGGCCGGGCAACCGCCCGCTGAAGTCGCTGTCCGACATGCTCAAGGGCAAGCAGGGCCGGTTCCGCCAGAACCTGCTGGGCAAGCGCGTCGACTACTCGGGCCGCTCGGTCATCGTGGTCGGCCCGCAGCTCAAGCTGCACCAGTGCGGCCTGCCGAAGCCGATGGCGCTCGAGCTTTTCAAGCCCTTCGTCATGAAGCGGCTCGTGGACCTCAACCACGCGCAGAACATCAAGTCGGCCAAGCGCATGGTCGAGCGCGCCCGCCCCGTGGTGTGGGACGTGCTCGAGGAGGTCATCACCGAGCACCCGGTGCTGCTGAACCGCGCTCCCACGCTGCACCGCCTCGGCATCCAGGCCTTCGAGCCCCAGCTGGTCGAGGGCAAGGCCATCCACCTGCACCCGCTCGTCTGCGGCGCGTTCAACGCCGACTTCGACGGTGACCAGATGGCCGTGCACCTGCCGCTGAGCGCCGAGGCGCAGGCCGAGGCCCGCGTCCTGATGCTGTCCAGCAACAACATCCTCAAGCCGGCGGACGGCCGCCCGGTGACGATGCCCACCCAGGACATGGTCATCGGCCTGTTCCACCTGACCTCGGTCGTCGAGGACGGCGCCGGCCAGGGCCGCACCTTCGGCTCGGTGTCCGAGGCGATCATGGCCTTCGACGCCAAGGCCCTGGACCTCGGCGCGAGGGTCCGCATCCGGCTGCAGGGCGTCGTGCCCCCCGCGGGCGCCTCGGTGCCCGAGGGCTGGACGCAGGGGGAGCCCCTGGTCCTGGAGACGACCCTCGGCCGCGCGCTGTTCAACGAGGCGCTGCCGACGGACTACCGGTTCGTCGACGCCGTCGTGGACAAGAAGCAGCTCTCGGCGATCGTCAACGACCTCGCCGAGCGCTACCCGAAGGTGCAGGTCGCCGCGACGCTGGACGCCCTCAAGGCGGCCGGCTTCCACTGGGCCACCCGGTCCGGCACGACCATCGCCATCTCCGACCTGGTCTCGCCCGACAACAAGCAGGCGATCCTCGAGGAGCACGAGGCCCGGGCCGAGAAGGTCCAGCAGCAGTACGAGGCCGGCCTCATCACCAACGACGAGCGCCGCCAGGAGCTCATCGAGATCTGGACCGTCGGCACCAACCGCGTCGCCGAGGACCTCGAGTCCTCGATCGACCCGAAGAACACCATCTTCCGGATGGTCACCTCGGGCGCGCGAGGCAACTGGATGCAGATGCGCCAGATCGGCGGCATGAAGGGCCTCGTGGCCAACCCGCGCGGCGAGATCATCCCCCGCCCCGTCAAGTCCTCCTTCCGCGAGGGCCTGTCGGTGCTGGAGTTCTTCATCTCCACGCACGGCGCCCGCAAGGGCCTGGCGGACACCGCGCTGCGCACCGCCGACTCGGGCTACCTGACCCGTCGTCTGGTGGACGTGTCGCAGGACGTCATCGTCCGCGAGGACGACTGCGGGACCTCCCGCGGCCTGACGCTGCCGATCGGCACGCGGGGCGCCGACGGCGTCCTGCGGCTGCTCGACACGGTGGAGACCAGCGTCTACGCCCGCACCCTGGCCGCTGCGGTCACGGTCGACGGCGAGGTGCTGGCGGACGCCGGCGCCGACGTGGGCGACGTCCTCATCGACGCCCTGGTCGCCCGCGGCGTCGAGGAGGTGAAGATCCGCTCGGTCCTCACCTGCGAGTCCAAGGTCGGCACCTGCGCGCTGTGCTACGGCCGCTCGCTGGCCAGCGGCAAGCTCGTGGACATCGGCGAGGCGGTCGGCATCATCGCCGCCCAGTCCATCGGCGAGCCGGGCACGCAGCTGACGATGCGCACCTTCCACGTGGGTGGTGTCGCCTCCGAGGGCGGTGACATCACGCACGGCCTGCCCCGCGTCCAGGAGCTCTTCGAGGCCCGGACGCCCAAGGGCCAGGCGCCCATCGTGGAGGCCGTCGGCCGCGTGTCCATCGAGGACGCCGACCGCACCCGCCGCATCACGGTCACCCCGGACGACGGTTCCGAGGAGGTCTCGCACCTCGTCAGCAAGCGCGCGCGCCTGCTGGTGGCCGACGGCCAGCGGGTCGAGGTGGGCCAGCAGCTCGTGCAGGGCTCGGTCGACCCCAAGCAGGTGCTGCGCATCCTCGGTCCGCGCGCGGTGCAGAAGCACCTGGTGGACGAGGTGCAGGCCGTGTACCGCAGCCAGGGCGTGGGCATCCACGACAAGCACATCGAGGTCATCGTGCGGCAGATGCTCCGCCGCGTGACGATCATCGACTCCGGCGATGCCGAGCTGCTGCCCGGCGAGCTGGCGGAGCGCTCGCGCTTCGAGTCGGAGAACCGCCGCGTGGTCGCCGAGGGCGGCACGCCGGCGGCGGGGCGCCCCGAGCTCATGGGCATCACGAAGGCCTCCCTGGCGACGGAGTCGTGGCTGTCCGCGGCGTCGTTCCAGGAGACCACCCGGGTGCTCACCGAGGCGGCGCTCAACGGCCGCAGCGACCCGCTGCTCGGCCTCAAGGAGAACGTCATCCTGGGCAAGCTGATCCCGGCCGGCACCGGCCTCGCGCGTTACCGCGACGTGAAGGTGGAGCCGACGGAGGAGGCGAAGGCCGCGATGTACGCCATCCCGAGCTACGACGACACGGACTACGAGGGCTACTTCGGCGCCGGCTCCGGCCAGGCCGTCCCGCTCGAGGAGTACGACATCGGCGGCTACGGCCGCTGACCGCACGCCCGGTGGCCGCGACCCCGCAGGGGGAGCGGCCGCCGGGAGCTGCGCCGGGACGCCCCCGGCGGCAGGGGAACACCCCGGCCGCCGGGGGCGTTTTGACTGGTGTATCGCGCACCGCGTACCCTCGACAGAAGCCCGGGTGCGCCCGGGCCTCCGTGCGCCAGGACCGTCCCGCTCCCAGGAGGACCGCAGTCCGGGCCGGGTCCGGTGGGGAAGCCCGCCAGGCAGTCGGACGTGCCCGACCACGGGGGCCAGGCAGTACGAGAGGTGGGCGGGGGATCCCCGGTCGCCGGCAGCCCGACACAGCCAGACGCACGTCACGACCCACGGAGACTCAGTGCCCACCATCCAGCAGTTGGTCCGCAAGGGCCGCCAGGACAAGGCGACGAAGACGAAGACGCCGGCGCTCAAGGGGAGCCCGCAGCGCCGCGGCGTGTGCACCCGCGTGTACACGACCACCCCGAAGAAGCCGAACTCGGCGCTGCGCAAGGTCGCCCGCGTGCGCCTCTCCAGCCAGGTCGAGGTCACCGCCTACATCCCGGGCGAGGGCCACAACCTCCAGGAGCACTCGATCGTCCTGGTCCGCGGCGGCCGCGTGAAGGACCTCCCGGGCGTGCGCTACAAGATCGTGCGCGGCGCCCTGGACACCCAGGCCGTCAAGAACCGCAAGCAGGCCCGCAGCCGCTACGGCGCGAAGAAGGGGAACTGATGCCTCGCAAGGGACCGGCCCCGAAGCGGCCGCTCGTCGTCGACCCGGTCTACGGGTCCCCGCTGGTCACCCAGCTGGTCAACAAGATCCTCGTCGACGGCAAGAAGTCCGTCGCGGAGCGCATCGTCTACGGCGCCCTCGAGGGCACCCGCGAGAAGACCGGGCAGGACCCGGTCGTCGCGCTCAAGAAGGCCATGGACAACGTCCGCCCGGCCCTCGAGGTCAAGTCCCGCCGCGTCGGCGGCGCGACCTACCAGGTCCCGATCGAGGTGCGCGCCGGTCGCTCCACGACGCTCGCGCTGCGCTGGCTGACCAGCTACGCGCGCTCGCGCCGTGAGAAGACGATGACCGAGCGCCTCATGAACGAGATCATCGACGCCAGCAACGGCCTGGGGGCTGCGGTCAAGCGCCGCGAGGACACCCACAAGATGGCCGAGTCGAACAAGGCGTTCGCGCACTACCGCTGGTGATCTTCCGTCCGCGCCGCCCACCGGGCGGCGCGGACGCACTCCACCACTCCCTAGGGCCCCTCGCGGGCCGGACAGGCAGGACCACAGCGTGGCACTCGACGTGCTGATGGACCTCAACAAGGTCCGCAACTTCGGCATCATGGCGCACATCGACGCCGGCAAGACCACGACGACCGAGCGGATCCTCTTCTACACGGGGATCAACTACAAGATCGGCGAGGTCCACGACGGCGCCGCCACGATGGACTGGATGGAGCAGGAGCAGGAGCGGGGGATCACCATCACCTCGGCTGCCACCACCTGCTTCTGGGAGGGCACCCAGCTCAACATCATCGACACGCCCGGCCACGTCGACTTCACGGTCGAGGTGGAGCGCAACCTCCGCGTCCTCGACGGCGCCGTCGCCGTCTTCGACGGCAAGGAGGGTGTCGAGCCCCAGTCCGAGACCGTGTGGCGCCAGGCGGACAAGTACGACGTCCCCCGCATCTGCTTCGTCAACAAGATGGACAAGCTGGGCGCGGACTTCTACTTCACCGTCCAGACCATCAAGGACCGCCTCGGCGCGACGCCGCTGGTCATCCAGCTGCCGATCGGCTCCGAGAGCACCTTCATCGGCTGCATCGACCTGGTCTACAACCGCGCCCTCGTGTGGCGCGGCGAGACGGGCAAGGGCGAGGCCTACGAGATCGAGGAGATCCCGGCCGAGCTCGCGGAGAAGGCGGCGGAGTACCGCCACCAGCTCATCGAGACGGTGGCCGAGTCCGACGAGGAGCTGCTCGAGAAGTACCTCGGCGGCGAGGAGCTGACGCCCGAGGAGATCAAGGGCGCCATCCGCAAGATGACGATCGCCTCGCAGCTCTACCCGGTGCTGTGCGGCTCGGCGTTCAAGAACAAGGGCGTGCAGCCCATGCTCGACGCCGTCGTCGACTACCTCCCCTCCCCGCTGGACGTCCCGGACGTCGAGGGCCACGCCCCCAACGACGAGGAGAAGGTGCTCACGCGCCAGGCGAAGTACGAGGAGCCCTTCTCGGCCCTCGCCTTCAAGATCGCCGCGCACCCGTTCTTCGGCAAGCTCACTTACATCCGCGTCTACTCGGGCCGGATCTCCTCGGGCGCCCAGGTCATCAACTCGACCAAGGGCAAGAAGGAGCGCATCGGGAAGATCTTCCAGATGCACTCCAACAAGGAGAACCCCGTCGACGAGGCGGCTGCCGGTCACATCTACGCGGTGATCGGGCTCAAGGACACGACCACCGGCGAGACCCTGAGCGACCCGTCGGCGCAGATCGTCCTCGAGTCGATGACCTTCCCGGAGCCCGTCATCTCCGTGGCCATCGAGCCCAAGACGAAGGCCGACCAGGAGAAGCTGGGCACCGCGATCCAGAAGCTCGCCGAGGAGGACCCGACCTTCCAGGTCCAGCTCGACGAGGAGACCGGCCAGACCATCATCAAGGGGATGGGCGAGCTCCACCTCGACATCCTGGTGGACCGGATGCGCCGCGAGTTCAAGGTCGAGGCGAGCGTCGGCAAGCCGCAGGTGGCGTACCGCGAGACGATCCGCCGCACGGTGGAGAAGATCGACTACGTCCACAAGAAGCAGACCGGCGGCTCCGGCCAGTACGCCAAGGTGCAGGTCAAGTTCGAGCCCCTGGACACCTCCGAGGGCCAGATGTACGAGTTCGCGAACGCCGTCACCGGCGGCCGCGTGCCGCGCGAGTACATCCCCAGCGTCGACGCGGGCATCCAGGACGCGATGCAGCTCGGCGTGGTGGCCGGCTACCCCCTCGTGGGCATCAAGGCCACCCTGCTCGACGGCGCGTACCACGAGGTCGACTCCTCGGAGATGGCCTTCAAGGTCGCCGGGTCCATGGTCCTCAAGGAGGGCGTCAAGAAGGCCGACCCGGTGCTCCTGGAGCCCGTCATGGCCGTCGAGGTGCGCACCCCCGAGGACTACATGGGCGACGTCATCGGCGACCTCAACTCCCGCCGCGGCCAGATCCAGGCCATGGAGGACATCTCCGGCGCCAAGATCGTCCGGGCGTCCGTCCCGCTGTCGGAGATGTTCGGCTACGTCGGAGACCTCCGGTCGAAGACCCAGGGCCGCGCCGTCTACACCATGACGTTCGACAGCTACGCCGAGGTCCCGCGCAACGTGGCCGAGGAGATCATCAAGAAGGCTCGCGGCGAGTGACCTGTCGACCCCGTCGGGTCGTTCGTTAGCATCATCGACAGACAGATCTCGAGGAGGAACACCCAGTGGCCAAGGCCAAGTTCGAGCGGACCAAGCCCCACGTCAACATCGGGACGATCGGGCACATCGACCACGGCAAGACGACGCTGACCGCGGCGATCTCCAAGGTCCTGCACGACAAGTACCCGGACCTGAACCCCTTCACGCCGTTCGACCAGATCGACAAGGCGCCGGAGGAGAAGCAGCGCGGCATCACGATCTCGATCGCGCACGTCGAGTACCAGACCGAGTCGCGCCACTACGCGCACGTCGACTGCCCCGGGCACGCCGACTACATCAAGAACATGATCACCGGTGCGGCCCAGATGGACGGGGCGATCCTCGTCGTCGCCGCCACCGACGGCCCGATGCCGCAGACCAAGGAGCACGTGCTCCTGGCCCGCCAGGTCGGCGTCCCCTACATCGTGGTGGCGCTGAACAAGGCCGACATGGTCGACGACGAGGAGATCCTCGAGCTCGTCGAGATGGAGGTCCGCGAGCTGCTGTCCTCCTACGAGTTCCCGGGTGACGACCTGCCCGTCGTCCGCGTCTCCGCGCTGAAGGCGCTCGAGGGCGACGCCGAGTGGGGCGAGAAGCTCATGGAGCTCATGGACGCGGTGGACGCCTCCATCCCGCAGCCGGAGCGCGAGGTCGACAAGCCGTTCCTCATGCCCATCGAGGACGTCTTCACGATCACCGGCCGCGGCACCGTGGTGACCGGCCGCATCGAGCGCGGCATCCTCAAGGTCAACGAGACCGTCGAGATCGTCGGCATCAAGACCGCGTCGCAGTCCACGACCGTGACCGGCATCGAGATGTTCCGCAAGCTGCTCGACGAGGGCCAGGCCGGCGAGAACGTCGGTCTGCTGCTCCGCGGCCTCAAGCGCGAGGACGTCGAGCGCGGCCAGGTCGTCTGCAAGCCGAAGTCGATCACCCCCCACACCGACTTCGAGGCGCGCGTCTACATCCTGTCCAAGGACGAGGGTGGCCGTCACAACCCGTTCTACTCGAACTACCGTCCGCAGTTCTACTTCCGGACGACCGACGTCACCGGCGTCATCACGCTGCCCGAGGGCACCGAGATGGTCATGCCGGGCGACAACACCGAGATGACGGTGGCCCTGATCCAGCCGATCGCCATGGAGGAGGGCCTGCGCTTCGCCATCCGCGAGGGCGGCCGCACCGTGGGCGCCGGTCAGGTCGTCAAGATCATCAAGTGATCTGAGCCCTCCGGGGCGACGATGACGGCGAAGGGCCCGGGAGCTGAGCTCCCGGGCCCTTCGTGCTGCCCGGGCCCCGCCGAGGGGCTCCAGGAGCAGGGCGCGGAGGTGGGCGTGCCGAGCCGCCCCGGACGGGCGCCCCGGGGCCCCGCCAGCGGATTGGACCGGCGAGGGTCTCGTCTGGCAAGATGGGCGGGTCGTTCGGCGTGCGCGCCCCCGCCCAGTGCGGGGGCGCCCCGCTGCGGGCCCCCAACGGGCGCGCATCACGGATCGCCGGCGCCCGGGAGACCGGGCAGGACAGCAGACCTCCACAGGTGGCAGCGCGCCAGAGCGCTCGGGGAAGGGCGACACGCCCGACCTCGGGGGCCGGTGGCCGCCCCGTGGCACAGCGGGACGAGAGAGGGACGGGCCATGGCGGGACAGAAGATCCGCATCCGGCTGAAGTCGTACGACCACGAGGTCATCGACAGCTCCGCGCGCAAGATCGTCGACACGGTCAGCAACGCCGGTGCGACGGTGGTCGGCCCGGTGCCGCTGCCGACCGAGAAGAACGTGTACGTCGTCATCCGCTCGCCGCACAAGTACAAGGACAGCCGCGAGCAGTTCGAGATGCGCACGCACAAGCGGCTGATCGACATCATCGACCCGACGCCGAAGGCGGTCGACTCGCTGATGCGCCTCGACCTCCCCGCCGACGTCAACATCGAGATCAAGCTCTGAGCCTGGTCACGGAACAGACAGAGCTGCGAGGAGAACGACGATGAGCACGACCACCGACGCGCCGCGCCGCGTCGCGGGCCTGCTGGGCACCAAGCTGGGGATGACCCAGGTCTGGGACGAGGCCGGGCGCCTCGTGCCGGTGACCGTCATCCAGGCGGGCCCGTGCGTGGTGACGCAGGTGCGCACCCCCGAGACCGACGGCTACGACGCTGTGCAGATCGCCTTCGGCGCGATCGACCCGCGCAAGGTCAACAAGCCGCTGTCCGGCCACTTCGAGAAGGCCGGCACCACCCCCCGCCGCCACGTCGCGGAGCTGCGCACCCCCGACGCCGGGCAGTACGCGGCCGGCCAGGAGCTGACGGTCGAGCTGTTCAGCGCCGGCCAGCGCATCGACGTGGGCGGCACCACGCGCGGCAAGGGCTTCGCGGGCGTCATGAAGCGCCACGGCTTCGCCGGCGTCTCGGCCAGCCACGGTGCGCACCGCAACCACCGCAAGCCGGGCTCCATCGGCGGGTGCGCCACCCCCGGCCGCGTCTTCAAGGGCCTGCGCATGGCCGGCCGCATGGGCGGCGAGCGCCAGACCACGCAGAACCTGCTCGTCCACGCCGTCGACGCCGAGCGCGGCTACGTGCTGGTCAAGGGCGCCGTCCCGGGCCCGCGCGGCGCCGTCGTCGTCCTCAAGACCGCGGCCAAGGCCGCTCAGGAGGGCTGAGCCCCATGACCACCACCGAGATCCTGGACACGGCCCCCGCCGACCGCACGGTCGACGTCATCGGCCCGGACGGTTCCGCCTCCGGCTCCGCGACGCTGCCGGGCTCCGTCTTCGACGTCCAGACCAACGTGCCGCTGATCCACCAGGTCGTGGTGGCCCAGCTGGCCGCGGCCCGCCAGGGCACGCACGCCACCAAGACCCGCGGCGAGGTCCGCGGCGGTGGCAAGAAGCCCTACAAGCAGAAGGGCACCGGCCGCGCCCGCCAGGGCTCCACCCGCGCCCCGCAGTTCGCCGGCGGTGGCACCGTCCACGGCCCGCAGCCGCGTGACTACAGCCAGCGGACGCCCAAGAAGATGAAGGCCGCTGCCCTGCGCGGCGCCCTGTCCGACCGGGCCCGCCACTCCCGCGTGCACGTCCTGTCCGCCGTCGTGGCGGGCGAGGTCCCGAGCACCAAGAGCGCGATCGGCCTGCTCTCCGGCCTGTCCGAGCGCCAGCAGCGCCTCGTGGTGCTGCAGCGCGGCGACGAGCTGAGCTGGAAGAGCCTGCAGAACGCGGCCGGCGTGCACCTGCTGTTCGCCGACCAGCTCAACACCTACGACGTCCTGTGCTCCGACGACGTCGTGTTCACCTCCGGCGCGCTGGAGGCCTTCCTGGCCGGCGCCACCCGCAGCGAGGAGGCCGCTCGATGAGCGAGACGCCCACCACGCCGTCGACCGCGACCAGCGCGTTCGCCGGCATCGGCAAGGACCCGCGCGACGTGCTCGTCGCCCCGGTCGTGTCCGAGAAGAGCTACGCGCTGCTCGACCAGGGCAAGTACACGTTCCTGGTGGACCCGCGCGCCAACAAGACCGAGATCAAGGTCGCCGTCGAGAAGGTCTTCGGCGTCAAGGTCGCCTCGGTCAACACCCTCAACCGCGAGGGCAAGAAGCGCCGCACGCGCACGGGGACCGGCAAGCGCAAGGACACCAAGCGCGCCGTCGTCACCCTGCGCGAGGGCACCATCGACATCTTCGGGGGAGGGGCCTGAGATGGGCATCCGCCAGTACAAGCCCACCACGCCGGGCCGTCGCGGCTCCTCGGTCGCTGACTTCGTCGAGGTCACTCGCAGCGAGCCCGAGAAGTCCCTCGTCCGCCCGCTGCCGAAGAAGGGCGGCCGCAACTCCAGCGGCCGCATCACGACGCGCCACCAGGGCGGCGGCCACAAGCGCGCCTACCGCGTGATCGACTTCCGCCGCCACGACAAGGACGGCGTGCCCGCGACGGTCGCTCACATCGAGTACGACCCCAACCGCACGGCGCGCCTGGCGCTCCTGCACTACGTGGACGGGACCAAGCGCTACATCCTGGCGCCGACCCGTCTCAAGCAGGGCGACCGCATCGAGAACGGCCCCGAGGCCGACATCAAGCCGGGCAACAACCTGCCGCTGCGCAACATCCCCGTCGGCACCGTCGTGCACGCCGTGGAGCTGCGCCCGGGCGGCGGCGCCAAGATGGCCCGCTCGGCCGGCGCCTCGATCCGGCTGGTGGCCCGCGAGGGCGGCACGGCGCAGCTGCGCATGCCGTCCGGCGAGGTCCGCACCGTCTCGGTCGAGTGCCGCGCGACGGTCGGCGAGGTCGGCAACGCCGAGCAGTCGAACATCAACTGGGGCAAGGCCGGCCGCATGCGCTGGAAGGGCAAGCGCCCGACCGTCCGCGGTGTCGCCATGAACCCGATCGACCACCCGCACGGTGGTGGTGAGGGCAAGACCTCCGGTGGTCGTCACCCGGTCAGCCCCTGGGGCCAGGCCGAGGGTCGTACCCGCCGTCCCGGCAAGGCCAGCGACCGCCAGATCGTCCGTCGGCGCACTGCCGGCAAGAAGCGCTGAGGGAGTAGCTGAGCCATGCCGCGCAGCCTGAAGAAGGGCCCCTTCGTCGACGACCACCTCGCCAAGAAGGTGGACGCCCAGAACGAGAAGGGCACGAAGAACGTCATCCGCACGTGGTCGCGCCGTTCGATGATCATCCCGGACATGCTCGGGCACACGATCGCCGTGCACGACGGCCGCAAGCACGTGCCGGTGTTCGTCACCGAGGCGATGGTCGGGCACAAGCTCGGCGAGTTCGCCCCCACCCGCACCTTCCGCGGGCACGAGAAGGACGACCGCCGGGGCCGTCGCCGCTGACCCCGGTCAGCAGGCGACGAACACCCCGACCCAGCCGAGACACGAGGCAGGACGAGACATGGAAGCCAAGGCGCAGGCGCGGTACGTCCGCGTGACGCCGCAGAAGGCACGGCGCGTCGTGGACCTGATCCGCGGACGCCGTGCGAGCGAGGCGGTGGCGGTGCTGAGCTTCGCCCCCCAGTCGGCCAGCGAGCCGGTGCTCAAGGTCGTGCAGAGCGCGATCGCGAACGCCCGGGTCAAGGCCGACCGCGCCAGCGAGGCCTTCGACGAGCGCAGCCTGGTCATCAGCGCGGCGTACGTCGACGAGGGCGTCACGCTGAAGCGCTTCCGGCCGCGGGCCCAGGGCCGCGCGGGCCGGATCAACAAGCGCACCAGCCACATCACCGTGGTGGTCGCCCCCGAGGCCGACAAGGCCGGCGCGGGAGCCTCCAGCGGTGACCAGCAGACGAGGAGGGCCCGCTGATGGGGCAGAAGGTCAACCCGAACGGGTTCCGCCTCGGCATCACCACCGACCACCGGTCGCGCTGGTTCGCCGACAGCACCCGCCCGGGGCAGCGCTACCGCGACTACGTGAAGGAGGACGTGGAGATCCGCCGGCTCATGTCGAAGGGCATGGACCGGGCCGGCATCGCCCGCGTCGAGATCGAGCGCACCCGTGACCGCGTGCGCGTCGACATCCACACCGCCCGCCCGGGCATCGTCATCGGCCGCCGCGGCGCCGAGGCCGACCGCCTGCGCGGCGAGCTGGAGAAGCTCACCGGCAAGCAGGTCCAGCTGAACATCCTCGAGGTGAAGAACCCCGAGGTCGAGGCGCAGCTGGTCGCGCAGGGCATCGCGGAGCAGCTCGCGAGCCGCGTGTCGTTCCGCCGCGCCATGCGCAAGGGCATGCAGTCGGCGCAGCGCGCCGGCGCCAAGGGCATCCGCGTGCAGTGCTCGGGCCGCCTGGGTGGCGCCGAGATGAGCCGCTCGGAGTTCTACCGCGAGGGCCGTGTGCCCCTGCACACGCTCCGCGCGTACATCGACTACG
Source organism: Streptomyces sp. NP160 (assembly GCF_006335115.1). GTDB lineage: Bacteria > Actinomycetota > Actinomycetes > Actinomycetales > Quadrisphaeraceae > Quadrisphaera. Next base: position 51,671 of record NZ_VDMJ01000003.1, on the reverse strand, counting down.
GCTTCTACGAGGCCAAGACCACCTTCGGCCGCATCGGCGTGAAGGTCTGGGTCTACAAGGGCGACCACACCCAGCGCGAGCTCGCCGCGCAGGCCGCCACCGCTCCCCGCGGTGCGCGTCCGCCGCGCGGTGACCGCCCGCAGCGCGGTGACCGTCCCCAGCGCGGGGGCAACCCGCAGCGCGGCGAGGGCCAGGCCCCCGCCGCCGCCACCACCGCTCCGGCCGAGGCCGGGGCGTCCGCACCCGGATCGGAGGGCTGACCCGTGCTGATCCCTCGGCGCCTCGCGCACCGCAAGCAGCACCACCCCACCCGTCGTGGCCAGGCCACCGGCGGCACCGCGATCACGTTCGGTGACTTCGGCATCCAGGCGCTGGAGCACGGCTACGTGACCAACCGGCAGATCGAGTCCGCTCGTATCGCCATGACCCGCCACATCAAGCGCGGCGGCAAGGTCTGGATCAACATCTACCCGGACCGCCCGCTGACCAAGAAGCCCGCCGAGACCCGCATGGGTTCGGGCAAGGGCTCGCCCGAGTGGTGGATCAGCAACGTCAAGCCCGGACGCGTGATGTTCGAGCTGTCCGGCGTGCCGGAGGAGATCGCCCGCGAGGCGATGCGGCGCGCGATCCACAAGCTGCCGATGAAGTGCCGCTTCATCACCCGTGAGGGAGGGCTGTCCTGATGGCCGTCGGGTCCAAGGGCTTGGAGCCCACCGCGCTGCGCGGCTTCGAGGACGAGCGCCTCGTCGAGGAGCTGCGGAAGGCCAAGGAGGAGCTCTTCAACCTCCGCTTCCAGTCGGCCACCGGGCAGCTCGAGAACCACGGCCGGCTGCGCGCCGTCCGCCGGGACATCGCCCGGATCTACACGACGATGCGTGAGCGCGAGCTCGGCATCGGGGAGGTCGACGCCCAGTGAGCGAGAACACCACCACCACCGAGGGCCAGGCCCGCGGCTACCGCAAGACGCGCCGCGGCTACGTGGTCAGCGACAAGATGACCAAGACCGTGGTCGTCGCCGTCGAGGACCGCGTGAAGCACCCCCTCTACGCCAAGGTCATCCGCCGCACCGTCAAGGTGAAGGCGCACGACGAGAACGAGACCGCTGGCATCGGCGACCTCGTCAGCATCGCCGAGACCCGTCCGCTGTCGGCCACCAAGCGGTGGCGCGTGGTCGAGGTCCTCGAGCGGGCCAAGTAAGCCCACCCCACGGTCCCATCTAGTTCCGCGAGGCTCGACCCCCGCCGGCCGGCTGGCCGGCGGCGGGCGAGGACCGGCGTGACGACAGGAGAGAAGCAGTGATCCAGCAGGAGTCGCGGCTGCGCGTCGCCGACAACACGGGTGCCAAGGAGATCCTCTGCATCCGCGTGCTCGGCGGCAGCGGACGCCGCTACGCCGGCATCGGCGACGTCATCGTCGCCACCGTCAAGGACGCCATCCCCGGGGGTGCCGTCAAGAAGGGCGACGTCGTCAAGGCGGTCGTCGTCCGCACCACCAAGGAGAACCGTCGTCCGGACGGCTCATACATCCGCTTCGACGAGAACGCCGCGGTGATCCTGCGCAACGACGGCGACCCGCGCGGCACCCGCATCTTCGGCCCGGTGGGCCGCGAGCTGCGGGACAAGAAGTTCATGCGGATCATCTCGCTCGCCCCGGAGGTGCTCTGACCCATGGCCAAGACCCGCATCAAGAAGGGTGACCTGGTCCAGGTCATCACCGGCAAGAAGCAGGCCCGTGGTGGCGACCGCGGCAAGACCGGCCGCGTCCTCGAGGTCTACCCCGACCGCGGCCGCGTCCTGGTCGAGGGCATCAACCGCGTGACCAAGCACGTGAAGGCCGGCCAGACCGCCCGCGGCTCGCGCACCGGTGGCATCGAGACGCACGAGGCGCCGCTGCACATCAGCAACGTCGCGCTCGTCGACCCCAAGACCAAGAAGCCCACCCGCGTGGGCATCCGCACCGAGACCGTCGAGCGCGACGGCGTGCAGCGCACCGTGCGCGTGCGCGTCGCCCGCCGCTCGGGCGAGGACATCGCATGAGCACCGACACGACCGCCAGCACGGACGCTCAGGCCACCGGCACCAAGGTGCCGCCGCGCCTGAAGACGCGCTACGCCCAGGAGATCGCCCCGGCGCTGCGCGAGCAGTTCAAGCACGACAACGTGATGCAGGTCCCGCGCCTGGTCAAGGTCGTCGTGAACATGGGCGTCGGCGAGGCCGCTCGCGACTCGAAGCTCATCGACGGCGCCGTGCGCGACCTCACGCTCATCACGGGCCAGCGCCCGGCGGTGACGAAGGCGCGCAAGTCCATCGCGCAGTTCAAGCTGCGCGAGGGCATGCCGATCGGCGCCCACGCCACGCTGCGCGGCGACCGCATGTGGGAGTTCCTGGACCGCCTGGTCAGCCTCGCGCTGCCCCGGATCAGGGACTTCCGCGGGCTCTCGCCCAAGCAGTTCGACGGCCGCGGCAACTACACCTTCGGCCTCGACGAGCAGTCGATGTTCCACGAGATCGACCAGGACAAGATCGACCGCGTCCGCGGCATGGACATCACGGTCGTCACCACCGCGACGAGCGACGACGAGGGCCGGGCGCTGCTGCGCCTGCTCGGCTTCCCGTTCCGCGAGAACTGACCGAGGACTGAGGCAGACACCCATGGCCAAGACCGCTCTGATCGTCAAGGCGTCGCGCAAGCCGAAGTTCGCCGTGCGCGCCTACACCCGCTGCCAGAAGTGCGGTCGCCCGCACTCGGTGTACCGCAAGTTCGGCCTGTGCCGCGTGTGCCTGCGAGACATGGCCCACCGCGGCGAGCTCCCGGGCATCACCAAGAGCTCCTGGTAAGCAGCACGCTCCTCACACTCCTGTTGAACCACTGCGCCGCAGGCCCCGCACGGACAGCCGTCCGGGGGACCACGGCGAGGAAGGGCGGACGAGCCCGATGACCATGACCGACCCGATCGCGGACATGCTGACGCGCCTGCGGAACGCCAACTCGGCGTACCACGACGACGTCGCCATGCCCTACAGCAAGCTGAAGTCCCGCGTGGCGGAGATCCTCAAGAGCGAGGGTTACATCGCCTCGTGGCGCGTCGAGGACGCCGAGGTGGGCAAGCGCCTCGTGCTGGACCTCAAGTACGGCCCCAACCGGGAGCGCTCGATCGCCGGCCTGCGCCGCGTCAGCAAGCCCGGTCTGCGCGTGTACGCCAAGTCGACCAACCTGCCGCGCGTCCTCGGTGGCCTGGGGGTGGCGATCCTCTCGACCTCCTCCGGCCTCCTGACCGACCGCCAGGCGAGCAAGCAGGGCGTGGGCGGGGAAGTCCTCGCCTACGTCTGGTGAGGGGGTAGAGCATGTCGCGCATCGGAAGGCTCCCCGTGGCCGTGCCGGCCGGGGTGGACGTCACCATCGACGGTGCCGAGGGCCGCACCGTCACCGTCAAGGGCCCCAAGGGGACCCTCACGCACACCGTGCCCGCGCCGCTGTCCGTCGACCGCGGTGAGGACGGCGTCCTCGCCGTCACGCGTCCGAACGACGAGCGGCTGTCCAAGTCGCTGCACGGCCTGACCCGCACGCTGCTGGCCAACATGGTCACCGGCGTGACGCAGGGCTTCGAGAAGCAGATGGAGATCGTGGGTACCGGCTACCGCGTGCAGGCACGCGGTTCCGACCTGGAGTTCGCCCTCGGCTTCAGCCACCCCGTGCTGGTCAAGGCACCCGAGGGCATCACCCTCACGGTGTCCGCCCCCAACCGCTTCGCGGTGGCGGGCATCGACAAGCAGCGCGTCGGTGAGGTCGCTGCGAACATCCGCAAGCTGCGCAAGCCCGACCCCTACAAGGGCAAGGGCGTGCGCTACGCCGGCGAGGTCGTCCGGCGCAAGGTCGGGAAGGCTGGTAAGTAGTCATGGCTCTCGCCAGTAGGACGAAGCTCCTCCGCAAGGGCGCTGCCAAGACGGGCTCCGCCGCCCGCTCCCGCCGCCACCTGCGCGTGCGCAAGAAGGTCACCGGCACCGCGGTCCGTCCGCGGCTGGTGGTCGTCCGCTCCGCGCGGCACATCGCCGTCCAGGTCGTGGACGACACCGTCGGCCGCACGCTGGCGTCGGCCTCCACCATGGAGGCCGACCTGCGCGGGCACGACGGCGACAAGACGGCCAAGGCCCGACGCGTCGGCGAGCTCGTCGCCGAGCGCGCCAGGGCCGCGGGCGTGGAGGCCGTGGTCTTCGACCGCGGCGGCAACCGCTACCACGGCCGTGTGGCCGCGGTCGCGGACGGCGCCCGCGAGGGGGGGCTCTCCCTGTGAGCACCCGTACGAACCTGACCAACGGAAGGAACGCCTGATGCCCGGACCACAGCGCAGGGGCGCCGGTGGCCCCCCCAGCGGGACCGGCGGCCCGGGGAACGACCGCGGCCAGCGCGGCGGCAACGACCGGGGCGGGCGCGGCGGCAACGACCGCGGCGGCCGCGGCGGTGACGCCGAGCGCAGCCAGTTCCTGGAGCGCGTCGTGACCATCAACCGCGTCGCCAAGGTCGTCAAGGGCGGCCGGCGCTTCAGCTTCACCGCGCTCGTCGTGGTGGGTGACGGCGACGGCACCCTCGGCGTCGGCTACGGCAAGGCCAAGGAGGTGCCCGCGGCGATCGCCAAGGGCGTGGAGGAGGCGAAGAAGAACTTCTTCCGCGTCCCCCGGATCCAGGGCACGATCCCCCACCCGGTGCAGGGCGAGGACGCTGCTGGCGTCGTGCTGCTGCGCCCGGCGAGCCCCGGTACCGGCGTCATCGCCGGTGGCCCGGTGCGCGCCGTGCTCGAGTGCGCCGGCATCCACGACGTGCTGAGCAAGTCCCTGGGCTCCTCCAACGCGATCAACATCGTGCACGCCACGGTGACCGCGCTGAAGGGCCTCGAGCAGCCCGAGTCCGTCGCGGCGCGCCGCGGCCTGTCGGTCGAGGAGGTCGCTCCGGCGGCCCTCCTGCGGGCCAGGGCGGCGGCCGTCTGATGGCGCAGCTCAAGGTGACCCAGGTCAAGTCTGAGATCGGTGGCAAGCAGAACCACCGCGACACGCTGCGCACCCTCGGTCTCAAGCGGATCGGCCAGTCGGTCGTCCGTGAGGACCGCCCCGAGGTGCTGGGCATGCTGCGCGCGGTGCGCCACCTCGTGACCGTGGAGGAGGTCAGCAGCTGATGAGCGAGACCACTGAGCACACGTTGAAGGTCCACCACCTGCGGCCCGCCCCCGGGGCGAAGACCGCGAAGACCCGCGTGGGTCGTGGTGAGGCCAGCAAGGGCAAGACCGCCGGCCGCGGCACCAAGGGCACGAAGGCCCGCTACCAGGTGTCCGCGCGCTTCGAGGGTGGCCAGATGCCCCTGCACATGCGCCTGCCCAAGCTGCGCGGCTTCACCAACCCCGCGAAGGTCGTGTCCCAGGTCGTGAACCTGGACCGCATCTCCGAGCTGTTCCCCCAGGGCGGCGAGGTCGGTGTGGACGAGCTCGTGGCCGTCGGTGCCGTGCGCGCCGGGCAGCGCGTCAAGGTGCTCGGCACCGGTGACATCAGCGTCCCGGTCCAGGTGACCGCGCACGCGTTCTCGGCGTCGGCGGAGGCGAAGATCGCCGCCGCCGGCGGGACCACCACCCGGCTCTGACCGGGTGCGGCCGCCGGTCCCCCCGCCAGGGGGGCCGGCGCGGCGCCAGAGGGCCCGGACCGCGCAGCAGCGCGGTCCGGGCCCTCTGTCCGCCCGGCCCCGCCGGTGGTCCGCCGAGGGCCCGCGCACCCCGGAGGTGCGGAGGCGCCACGGCGGGTCACCGCGCCGGGTAACCTCGCCGGGTCGGCACCCGGGCCGCTCGGGCGACCTCGAGCGGGGCGCTGGCACCGCGGGGCGCGTCGTGACAGACCCGCGCCGCCGTCACGGCCCCCCGCGGGCCGCGGCAGGTGCCGCGCTCGCAGCCGAGCCTCGGACGAGGTGCCGGCGGAGACTGACCAGGAGGACACGTGCTAGGTGCGTTCGTGCGGGCGTTCAGGACGCCCGACCTGCGACGCAAGATCGTCTTCACGCTGGCGATCATGGCGGTGTTCCGCCTCGGGTCCTTCGTGCCGGCGCCGGGCGTCAGCTACACCAACGTGCAGCAGTGCCTCGCGGGCATCGACACCCAGAGCGACCTGCTGGGGCTGGTCAACCTCTTCAGCGGCGGTGCGCTGCTCCAGCTCAGCGTCTTCGCGCTGGGGATCATGCCGTACATCACCGCGAGCATCATCATCCAGCTGCTCCGGGTGGTGATCCCCCGCTTCGAGGAGCTGCACAAGGAGGGGCAGTCCGGCACCGCGAAGCTGACGCAGTACACGCGGTACCTGACCATCGCCCTGGCGGTGCTGCAGTCCACCACCTACGTGGCGGTCGCCCGCTCCGGCAACCTCTTCGGCTCGAGCTCCGGCGCCTGCGCCGACGTCATCCCCGACGACTCCGTGCCCGTGCTGCTCCTCATGGTGCTGACCATGACGGCCGGCACCGGCCTGGTGATGTGGATGGGCGAGATGGTGACCGAGCGCGGTGTCGGCAACGGCATGTCGCTGCTCATCTTCACCTCCGTCGCCGCCCAGTTCCCGACCTCGATCGCCGCCATCGGGCGCGAGCGGGGCTGGGGCACGATGGCGCTCGTCATCGCCGTCGGCCTGCTCATCGTGGCCGCCGTCGTCTTCGTCGAGCAGTCCCAGCGGCGCATCCCGGTGCAGTACGCCAAGCGCATGGTGGGCCGCCGCATGTACGGGGGCACGAGCACCTACATCCCGATGAAGGTCAACATGGCCGGCGTCATCCCGGTCATCTTCGCCTCGTCCCTGCTGTACCTGCCGGCCCTGGCCGCCCAGTTCGGCGACCCGACCGACAGCTGGGTGATCTTCATCCAGAACACGTTCACGCGCGGCGACCACCCGGCGTACATCGTCGCCTACGTCCTGCTCATCGTGTTCTTCACGTACTTCTACGTCGCCATCACGTTCAACCCGGACGAGGTGGCCGACAACATCAAGCGGGTGGGCGGGTTCATCCCCGGCGTCCGCGCGGGCCGCCCCACGGCCGAGTACCTCGACCACGTCCTCACGCGCATCACCCTGCCGGGAGCCCTCTACCTGGGGCTCGTGGCGCTGGTGCCGCTGGTCGCCCTCGTGGCGGTCGGCGCCAACCAGAACTTCCCCTTCGGTGGTACGTCCATCCTCATCGTCGTCGGCGTCGGCCTGGAGACGGTGAAGCAGATCGAGTCCCAGCTCCAGCAGCGCCACTACGAGGGGTTCCTCCGATGACCGACAGCCCTGACTCCCGCCCCACCGCCGTCGACGCCGGCCCCGCCGCCACGCCGTCGCGCGTGGTCCTGCTCGGCCCGCCCGGAGCGGGCAAGGGCACGCAGGCCGCGCTGCTGGCCGAGCGGCTGGGCGTCCCCGCCATCTCCACCGGCGACATCTTCCGCGCCAACAAGGCCGCGGGGACGGACCTGGGCCGCGAGGCGCAGCGGTACATGGACGCCGGCGAGTACGTCCCCGACGACGTCACCAACCGCATGGTCGCGGACCGCCTGTCCCAGCCGGACGCCTCCGCGGGCTTCCTGCTGGACGGCTACCCCCGCACCACCGCCCAGGTGCGCACGCTCGACGAGGTGCTCGCCGCCGCCGGGACGGGCCTGGACGCGGTGCTCGAGATCACCGCGGACGTCGACGTCGTCGTCGAGAGGCTCCTCAAGCGCGCCAGCGAGCAGGGCCGCAGCGACGACACCGAGGAGGTCGTGCGCCGGCGCCTGGAGGTCTACGCCGAGCAGACCGCCCCGCTGGCGGCGGCGTACGCGACGCGGGGGCTGCTCGTCACGGTCGACGGCGTGGGTGCGGTCGACGAGGTCTCGCGGCGCGTCGCGGCGGCCCTGCGCGCCGCCGGTGGCGACGCCAGCAGCGCCGCCGCCGCCGGCGCCTGAGGGCGGGCCCGCAGCGGTGCTGGGGCGCGAGCGGATCGAGTACAAGCGGCCCGAGCAGGTGCTGCTCATGCGCCGGGCCGGGCTGGTGGTGGCCGAGGCGCTCGCCGCGGTCCGCGCCGCCGTGCGCCCGGGCGTGACGACGGGCGACCTCGACGACGTCGCGGCGCAGGTCATCCGCGACGCGGGCGCCGTGCCGTCGTTCCTCGGCTACCACGGGTACCCGCGCACCCTGTGCACGTCCGTGGGAGCCGAGGTGGTGCACGGCATCCCGGGGGACCGCGTGCTCGTGGCGGGCGACGTGCTCAGCGTCGACTGCGGCGCCGTGGTGGACGGCTGGCACGGGGACGCGGCGTTCTCGGTGCTCGTCGGGGATCCCGAGCACCACGACCCGGCGGACGTCGCGCTCGTGGAGACCACGCGCGCCTCGATGTGGGAGGGCATCGCCGCCCTCGCCCGCGGCCTCGCGCAGGGCCAGCGGCTCGGCGTGGTGGGGGACGCCGTCGAGGGGTGCGCGGAGGAGGCCGCGGCGGCCGGGGGAGCGCCCCTGGCAGTGGTCGACGGGTACGTCGGCCACGGCATCGGCACGGCGATGCACCAGCCGCCGGAGGTGCTCAACCACCGGAGCCGGTCGCGCGGGCCCAAGCTGCGGCCCGGGCTGTGCGTGGCGGTGGAGCCGATGCTCTCGCGGGGCACCGCCGACACCGACGTCCTCGAGGACGGCTGGACGGTGGTCACCACCGACGGCAGCCGCGCCGCGCACTGGGAGCACACCGTGGCCCTGGGGGAGCGCGGTGCGTGGGTCCTCACCGCCGAGGACGGGGGTGCGGCCGAGCTGGGTGCCCGGGGCGTGCAGGTGGCGCCCCTGGCGCCCCTGGCGTGAGGGGCTGCGCAGGCGGCGGGGGGAGCGATTTCACCGAGCCGGGTGCTGTGGCTTAGCATGGAGGGTCGCTCCCGTGCGTCCGCCCTCTCCCGGTCGGTCACCTGCGGAGCCCGACCGGCCCTCACGGCCGGACGACGACCAGTTGCAAGGGCCGGAGGCGCCAGCGCGCCGCCGGCCGGTGAGCGGAGGACATGCCCAAGAAGGACGGCGTCATCGAGATCGAGGGCGCGGTGGTCGAGGCCCTGCCGAACGCCATGTTCCGCGTGGAGCTCTCGAACGGCCACAAGGTGCTCGCGCACATCTCGGGGAAGATGCGGCAGCACTACATCCGCATCCTCCCGGAGGACCGCGTGGTCGTGGAGCTCAGCCCGTACGACCTCTCCCGCGGTCGCATCGTCTACCGCTACAAGTGAGCCGCTCGCACCACGGCTCGCAGCTCCCCACCCTCAGCCACTCCCGCACGACAGGACGATCATGAAGGTCAAGCCGAGCGTCAAGCAGATCTGCGACAAGTGCAAGGTGATCCGCCGGCACGGTCGCGTGATGGTCATCTGCGAGAACCTGCGCCACAAGCAGCGCCAGGGCTGAGCAGAGCACCACCCGCACGACGCAGCACCAGCTCCACCCGCTCCACCCGGACCCGCAGGGTCCACCAGCACGCAGAGCAGCCCACGGCCCCCAGGGCCGACACCCCCGGCCCGGAGGCCGGGGACCCGCCGACCGGCGGGGCACGGGCTGCCGCAGACCTCCGGACGACGGACAGGACAGCAGTGGCACGCATCGTCGGCGTCGACCTCCCCCGCGAGAAGCGGCTCGAGGTGGCGCTCACCTACATCTTCGGCATCGGCCGCACCCGTGCGCTCGAGGTGCTCGCAGCGACCGGCATCAGCGGTGACACCCGCGTGCGCGACCTCGGCGAGCCCGAGCAGGTCGCGCTGCGCGAGTACATCGAGGCCAACTACCGGGTCGAGGGCGACCTCCGCCGCGAGGTGTCCGCCGACATCCGCCGCAAGGTCGAGATCGGCACCTACGAGGGCCTGCGGCACCGCCGCGGCCTGCCCGTGCGCGGCCAGCGCACCAAGACCAACGCGCGCACCCGCAAGGGCCCGAAGCGCACGGTCGCCGGCAAGAAGAAGGCCGGGCGCAAGTGACGCGCGGCTGAGCGGCGCCCGCGCCCGTCCACAGCACGGCGCCACGTCCGCCAGCCGCCCCACGGCCCCACCGGCCAGCCGCACACGAGACCCTCGGACCCAGGAGAAGAGCCATGCCCCCCACGACCCGCCGCGCCGCCGCCGGCGCAGCCCGCCGCCCGCGCCGCAAGGAGCGGAAGAACGTCGCCGTCGGCCAGGCGCACATCAAGAGCACCTTCAACAACACGATCGTCTCGATCACCGACCCCTCGGGCGCCGTGATCTCCTGGGCCTCCGCGGGCCAGGTCGGCTTCAAGGGCTCGCGCAAGTCCACCCCCTTCGCCGCCCAGATGGCCGCCGAGGCCGCCGCCCGCCGCGCGCAGGAGCACGGGATGCGCAAGGTCGACGTGTTCGTCAAGGGCCCCGGCTCCGGCCGCGAGACCGCGATCCGCTCCCTGCAGGCCACCGGCCTGGAGGTCGGGCAGATCTCCGACGTCACGCCCGTCCCGCACAACGGCACGCGCCCCCCGAAGCGCCGCCGCGTCTGACCTCCCTGCCGTGGCGCGGGCCCCTGCGGCCCGCGCCACGACGAGCTCCACCAGCTCCACCAGCCCCACCCCCGGGCGGCAGACCGACGCCGCCCGGGGTGAACACGCGCCGCAGGGTCATATGGCGGACCCTCGGCAGGAAGGCACCCACCCGTGCTCATCGCACAGCGCCCCACGCTCCTCGAGGAGCCGATCGCCGACCACCGCTCCCGGTTCGTCATCGAGCCGCTCGAGCCCGGCTTCGGCTACACCCTCGGCAACTCCCTGCGCCGCACGCTGCTGTCGTCCATCCCGGGCGCGGCCGTGACCAGCATCCGCATCGACGGCGTGCTGCACGAGTTCAGCACGGTGCCGGGCGTCAAGGAGGACGTCACCGAGCTGATCCTCGGCATCAAGGGCCTCGTCGTCTCCAGCGAGCACGACGAGCCCGTGGTGATGTACCTGCGCAAGCAGGGCCCCGGCGTCGTGACCGCCGCCGACATCGCGCCTCCGGCCGGTGTCGAGGTGCACAACCCCGAGCTGGAGCTCGCCACCCTCGACGAGACCGCCCGCCTCGAGGTGGAGCTGACCGTCGAGCGCGGGCGCGGGTACGTCTCCGCCGCGCAGAACAAGGACGCGGACGCCGAGATCGGCCGCATCCCGGTCGACTCGATCTACTCCCCGGTCCTCAAGGTGACCTACAAGGTCGAGGCCACCCGCGTGGAGCAGCGCACCGACTTCGACCGCCTGGTCGTGGACGTCGAGACCAAGCCGTCCACGCGCCCCCGCGACGCGATGGCCAGCGCGGGCAAGACGCTCATGGAGCTGTTCGGCCTGGCCCGCGAGCTCAACGTCGAGGCCGAGGGCATCGACATCGGCCCGTCGCCGTCCGACGCGGCGCTGGCGGCCGACCTCGCCCTGCCGATCGAGGAGCTCGAGCTCACGGTCCGCTCCTACAACTGCCTCAAGCGCGAGGGCATCCACACCGTGGGTGAGCTCACCGCGCGCAGCGAGGCCGACCTGATGGACATCCGCAACTTCGGCGCGAAGTCCATCGACGAGGTCAAGGTCAAGCTGCAGGGCATGGGCCTGCAGCTCAAGGACAGCCCCCCCGGGTTCGACCCCGGTCTGGCGGTCGACAGCTACGGCGCGGACGACGACTCCGCGTTCGCCGAGACCGAGCAGTACTGAGCCCCACCTCAGCCCCACCGCGGCGCTGGCCGGTCCCGACCAGCGCTGAGCGGCTCCCGGGGCGCCGGACCACCGCGGTCCGGCGCCCCGGGGCCGCAGCAGCACCGACGCACGACTGACGATCACTGGAGACGAGATGCCCACCCCCACCAAGGGTCCGCGGCTCGGCAGCGGCCCGGCGCACGAGCGCCTGCTGCTCGCCGGCCTGGCCACCCAGCTGTTCGAGCACCGCAGCATCACGACCACGGAGGCCAAGGCCAAGCGCCTGCGCCCCCTGGCCGAGCGCCTCGTGACGTTCGCGAAGCGCGGTGACCTCGCAGCCCGCCGCCGCGTCCTGTCGACCGTGAAGGACAAGGGCGTCGTGCACGCCCTCTTCACGGAGATCGGGCCCGCCATGGCCGAGCGCCCGGGCGGCTACACCCGCATCACCAAGATCGGCCCGCGCAAGGGTGACAAGGCCCCCATGGCCGTCATCGAGCTGGTCCTCGAGCCGCTGACCGCGCGCGCCGCCACCGTGCGCGAGGCCGAGGCAGCGACAGCCCGCTCCGCGCGCGGCAACCAGCCCGCTGCGGCGACCGCCACGGAGGCGGAGGCCACCGAGGCCCCGGCCGCCGAGGAGCAGGCCGAGCCGACCTCGCAGGCCGCTCCGTCCGCCGAGGCCGGTGACACCACGGCCGTGACCCCGGCCGAGTCGCAGGTCGACGACGCCGCCGGCTCCGCCGAGGCGCCCAAGGCCTGACGAGCCGCACGTCCACGGGGGCCCCTGCACCGCGAGGTGCAGGGGCCCCCGTCGTCGTGCGGCCCCCCGGCCGCGCCCCGCGGCGCCCGTGGCAGGGTCCTCGCGTGCAGGACGCGCAGGCCCAGGTGCCCGAGGGACGGCCCGGCGCGGCGGGTCCGCGCGTGCGAGTCCGGCTGGACCTCGGCTACGACGGCACGGACTTCGCCGGGTGGGCCCGCCAGCCGGGGCTGCGCACCGTCCAGGGGGAGCTCGAGGACGGCCTGGCCCGGGTGCTCCGGCTGGGCGAGCCGCCCGCGACGGTGGTGGCGGGGCGCACCGACGCCGGCGTCCACGCCCGGGGGCAGGTGGTGCACGTCGACGTCCCCCTGCCCGCGTGGGAGCAGCTGCCTGGCAGGTCGGCCAGGACACCGGCCGCCTCGCTCGTCACGCGGCTGGCGGGGGTGCTTCCGACCGACGTGGTCGTCCGGGCCGCGGCACCGGCCCCTGACGGCTTCGACGCCCGCTTCGCAGCCCTGCGGCGCCACTACGCCTACCGGATCTCGGACCGCCCCGGGGGGACGGACCCGCTGCGGCGGCGCGACGTGGTAGACGCCCGCCGCGCGGGCGCGGGAGCGCACGGGCGCCTCGACGAGGCGGCGATGGACGCCGCGTCCCGGGCGCTGGAGGGGCTCCACGACTTCGCCGCCTTCTGCCGCCCGCGGGAGGGCGCCACGACCACCCGCACGCTGCTGCGCTACCGCTGGCGGCGCGAGCACGGCCGCGCGCCGGCGGGCGAGGGGGACCTGCTGGTGGCCGAGGTGGTCGCCGACGCGTTCTGCCACTCCATGGTGCGCGCCCTCGTCGGGGCCGCCGTGGCCGTCGGGTCGAGGCGCCGTCCGGTGGAGTGGCCCGCGCAGGTGCTCGCCGCCGCCCGGCGCGACCCGGGGGTCACCGTGGCGCCGGCCCACGGGCTCGTGCTCGAGCGCGTGGACTACCCGGACGACCCCGACCTCGCCCTGCGCGTCCGGCAGGCCCGCGCGCGCCGCGACGAGCCGCAGGCGGCACCCCCGGGGGGAGGCGCTCAGCAGGACGGCTGAGGCGCTCCGTGGCAGCCTCGTGACCATGAGCACCCCCGGGGCCCAGCCCGACCAGGACCCGATCACCTCGATGGCCGACACCGAGGACGACGCCTACCAGAGCGAGCTCCTCGACGAGGGCCACTCGCCTCGTGAGCGCGACGTGCGCGTGGGCCGCTTCGGGATGACCGCCGACGAGGAGCTGGCCGGCGAGACCCTCGACGAGCGCCTCGCCGAGGAGGAGCCGGACCCGTCCGCGTCGGTCGTCCTGGACGGCTCCGACGAGGAGGGCCAGCCGCGCGGCAGCGGCGACCGCGACGCCTCCGCCGGTCTCGCGGACGACGGCGACCTGCCGGCCGACCAGCCCGCCTCCGGCGACGTCGAGGGGGAGCTCCTGGACGACGAGGTGGGCGACGCGCGCGCCGGCCGCCTCGTGGAGCCGGACCAGGGCGCCTCGGAGGACCGGGAGAAGAGCGCCGTGGCGAGCGACGCCGGCATCGACGGCGGCGCGGCCTCCGCCGAGGAGGCCGCCGTCCACGTCGTCCCCGACCCCGAGGACGACTGACCCCGAGGACGCCCGACCCCCACCGCCGCGCGCCGCGTCGGCGGTCCCGGCGCGGTCCTCGTCAGCTCCCACGCGGCCCCGGCCCCGGCGCGTCCCGGGGCCGGGGCCGCGTTTTGACCCGGGGGACCGGCGCCGAGTAGTCTGCTGGCCGTCGTGCGTTCGACGTCGCCGTGAACGGTGGACACACCTCCGGCGCAACCGGTCGAGGCGCACCCCCAGCAGTACCAGCACCACCCCTCACGAACCACTGTCCACAGAGCGAAGGTCCGAGCGTGCGCACGTACACCCCCAAGCCCGGCGAGGTCGACCGCGCCTGGCACGTCATCGACGCCTCGGACGTCGTCCTGGGCCGTCTGGCCAGCCAGACCGCGCGTCTGCTGCGCGGCAAGCACAAGCCCGTGTTCGCCCCGCACGTCGACACCGGTGACTTCGTCATCATCATCAACGCCGACAAGGTCGTCCTCACGGGCAGCAAGTCGGAGCAGAAGCGGGTCTACCGCCACTCGGGCTACCCGGGCGGTCTGAAGTCGGAGCGCTACACCGACCTCCTCGCCCGCGACCCCGAGCGCGCCATCGAGCGCGCCGTGCGCGGCATGATCCCCAAGAACTCCCTGGGCCGTGAGGTCCTCGGCAAGCTCAAGGTCTACGCGGGCCCCGAGCACCCCCACGCCGCCCAGAAGCCCACGCCGTACACCCTGACCCAGGTCGCGCAGTGAGCGCGCAGGAGGACCTCCGTTGAGCACCGACACCGCGCCCGTCGACGCCCCCCTCGAGGACGGCGGCTACGACGAGGACGAGCTGAGCAGCTACTCGACCACCAGCCCCGGCATCGCCGGCGGTGGCTCGAGCATCACCGCCCCGGGTGCGGCCACCGGCCGCCGCAAGGAGGCCGTGGCGCGGGTGCGCATCGTCCCCGGCTCCGGCCAGTGGTCCATCAACGGGCGCGACCTCGAGTCGTACTTCCCGAACAAGGTCCACCAGCAGATGGTGAACGAGCCCTTCCGCGTCACTGAGGTCGAGGGCCGCTTCGACGTCATCGCCCGCATCGACGGCGGCGGCGTCTCCGGCCAGGCCGGTGCGCTGCGCCTGGGCATCGCCCGCGCCCTCAACGGCATCGACGTCGAGGCCAACCGCCCTTCGCTCAAGAAGGCCGGCTTCCTGAGCCGCGACGCGCGGATCAAGGAGCGCAAGAAGGCCGGCCTCAAGAAGGCCCGCAAGGCTCCTCAGTACAGCAAGCGCTGACCCGGCTCGTCCGGCTGCAGCTTCCCCGCAGCACGAGCAGGACCAGAGGCTGACATGGGTCGCTACTTCGGCACGGACGGCGTGCGCGGTCTCGCGAACGTCGACGTCACCGCGGAGCTCGCCCTCGACCTGTCGGTGGCCGCGGCGCACGTGCTCGGAGACGCAGGAGCGTTCTCCGGGCACCGCCCGCGGGCCGTGGTCGGTCGCGACCCCCGCGCGTCGGGAGAGTTCCTCTCGGCAGCGGTGGTCGCCGGGCTGGCGAGCGCCGGCGTGGACGTCTCCGACGTCGGTGTGCTGCCGACCCCGGGCATCGCCCACGTCGTCGCCGCCACGGGGGCGGACCTCGGCGTGGTGCTGTCCGCGTCGCACAACCCGGTGCCGGACAACGGCATCAAGTTCTTCGCCCGCGGCGGCCACAAGCTGCCCGACGAGGTGGAGGACGCCATCGAGGGGCGCCTGCGCGAGCCGTGGGCGCGCCCCACGGGCGCCGGCGTCGGGCGGGTCACCGCCGACGCCGGTGCCGGGGCGCGGTACGTGGACCACCTCCTCGCCACGCTGCCCCACCGGCTGGACGGGCTGCGCGTCGTCGTCGACTGCGCCCACGGAGCCGCCTGGAGCGTCGGGCCGGAGGCGCTGCGCCGCGCCGGAGCCGACGTGGTCGTCATGGGCGCGGAGCCGGACGGGCTCAACACCAACGACGGTGTGGGGTCGACCCACCTCGAGCCACTGCAGCGGGCCGTGGTCGAGCACCGCGCGGACGCCGGCATCGCCTTCGACGGTGACGCCGACCGGTGCCTGGCCGTCGACGCGGCGGGACGGGTCGTCGACGGCGACCAGATCATGGGCGTGCTCGCGCTGGCTCTCGCCGAGCGCGGGCAGCTGCCCGGCTCGGTGCTCGTCGCCACGGTCATGAGCAACCTCGGGCTGCTGCTGGCCATGCGCGCCGCGGGCGTCGAGGTCCTGCAGACCGCCGTGGGCGACCGCTACGTGCTCGAGGCCATGCGCGAGGGCGGCTACGCCCTCGGCGGTGAGCAGTCAGGCCACGTCGTGATGCTCGAGCACCAGACCACCGGCGACGGCGTGCTCACCGCCCTGCACCTGCTCGCCCGGGTCGCCGAGGTGGGCCGCCCCCTGGCGGAGGTCGCCTCCGTGGTCCAGCGGCTGCCGCAGGTGCTGGTCAACGTGCCGCGCGTCGACAAGTCGCGGGCCAGCTCCGACGAGCACGTCTCGGCGGCCGTCGCCGCAGCATCCGCGGAGCTCGGCGAGACCGGCCGCGTGCTGCTGCGCCCCTCCGGCACCGAGCCGCTCGTCCGCGTCATGGTGGAGGCGGGCGACGAGGCGCAGGCCCGGGCCGTCGCTGACCGGCTCGCCGGCGTCGTCGGGGAGCGCCTGGCCCTCTGAGGCCGTCCCCGGCGGCACGCGGTCGCCGACGGCGGCGGTGGTGGTGCCAGCCGGCGGTGTCAGCCCGGCGGCGCGAGCGCCGTCCCCGTCGCGAGCCCGACGCCGAGCGCGCCCAGGCTCCCGAGCAGGTGCACCGACGCGGTGGCCCCTGCTGCGGCCCACCGGCGCGCCTGCGCGAGCCTGACCACCTCGAGGGCGGCGCTGCTGAAGGTGGTGAAGGAGCCGCAGAAGCCGGTCGCTGCGGCCACGAGCCACAGCGGGCCGCGCGACGTGGACGTACCGGGGGGCGCGAGCCCCACGAGCACGCCGAGCAGCAAGGCGCCCAGCAGGTTGACGACCAGGGTCCCCGGGGGGACGGCCGGCGGGCGGGACGGGGTCGCGGACCGGTGCCGGCGCTGCCAGCGGGCCAGGACGGCGCAGTCCAGCGCGTAGCGCGCAGGGGCACCGGCCACGCCGCCCAGCACGACGAGCAGGAGGGCTGCGCCGGTCACGGGGCGCTCCTGGTCCGGCCCCGCCCCGCTGAGGCGACCAGCACCCCCAGCGCTGCGCACACGACCCCCGCCGCCGCGGTGGCCAGCGCGTAGCCGACACCCAGGCCCACCTGGCCCGAGCGCAGGTACTGGTCGACCTCCAGCGCGAAGGTGCTGTAGGTGGTGAAGGCGCCCAGCACGCCGGTGCCCACGGCGAGCCGGACCGCCCTGCGGCGCCCCTCGTCGGGCCCGCGGCGCGCCAGCGCCTCCAGGACCAGCCCGAGCGCGAAGGCGCCCACGAGGTTGGTGGTGAAGGTGGCCGTCGGCCACCCCGACGCGGGCCCCGGCAGCGCCAGAGCCAGCGCCCAGCGCAGCGGCGCCCCGACGGCACCCCCCAGCGCCACCAGCCCCAGCAGCCGC
This sequence comes from Streptomyces sp. NP160, assembly GCF_006335115.1. Lineage (GTDB taxonomy): Bacteria > Actinomycetota > Actinomycetes > Actinomycetales > Quadrisphaeraceae > Quadrisphaera. The sequence continues at coordinate 34,115 of NZ_VDMJ01000003.1, read as the reverse complement.
CACGGCGGCAGCCCCGCCCGGCCGGCAGCACCGCTCACGCGCGGCTCACAGCTTGCGCAGGCGCACGCGCGTCACGGAGTGGTCCGCCGCCTTGCGCAGGACGATCGTGGCGCGCCCCCGCGTGGTGAGGACGTTCTCCACGAGGTTCGGCTCGTTGATGCTCGACCAGATCTCCCGCGCGCGGGCCCGGGCCTGGGCGTCGGACAGGTCCGCGTAGCGGCGGAAGTACGACTCCGGGCGGGAGAAGGCCGTCTGGCGCAGCCGCAGGAAGCGCTCCTCGTACCAGGTGGCGACGTCCTCGGTGCGGGCGTCCACGTAGAGCGAGACGTCGAAGAAGTCGCTCACCGCCAGCCCGGTGCGCCCGTCGCTGCGGGGCCGCGCGGGCTGCAGCACGTTGAGGCCCTCGACGATGAGGACGTCGGGGGAGCGCACCACGACCTCCGCCCCGGGGACGATGTCGTAGACGAGGTGGGAGTACAGGGGGGCCCGCACCTCCGGCGCCCCGGACTTCACCGCCGTCACGAAGCGGAGCAGCGCGCGGCGGTCGTAGGACTCGGGGAAGCCCTTGCGGCCGAGCAGCCCGCGTCGCTCCAGCTCCGCGTTGGGCATCAGGAACCCGTCGGTGGTCACCAGCTCGACGCGCGGGGTGTCGGGCCAGTGCGAGAGCAGCTCGCGCAGCAGGCGCGCCACCGTCGACTTGCCGACCGCCACCGACCCCGCCACCCCGATGACGAAGGGGGTGCGCGGCCCGGGCGCGACGCCGGAGCCGTCCCCGAGGAACGTGGAGGTCACCGCGTGCATCCGCGCCGCGCCGGCGGCGTAGAGGTTCAGCAGCCGGGACAGCGGCAGGTAGACCTCCTCCACCTCCCGCAGGTCGATCCGCTCCCCGAGGCCGCGCACGCGCTCGAGGTCCGCGGCGGTGAGGTTCATGGGCGTGGAGGCGCGCAGGCGGCTCCACGCGGCGCGGTCCAGGTCGACGAAGGGGGACGCGCCGGGCCTGGTCGCCGGTGCCACGGCGGGCAGGGACCCCGTCGTCCGGCCCGTGCTCTGGCCGGTGCGCGGCGGGGCTGGTTCCACGGGGCGCCATCATGCCCGGACGAGGAGCCGTAGCCTTCCCGACATGTGCGGCATCGTGGGCTACGCAGGTCCCCGTCCCACCGTCCGGCCCAGCGACCCCGCCGGCGGTGAGGCGCTCGCGGTGGTCCTGGAGGGCCTGAGGCGGCTGGAGTACCGGGGCTACGACAGCGCGGGCGTCGCCGTCGTCGCCGAGGCCGACGGCCACGACGGGCCCGGGGGCGGAGCGCACGCGCTGCACGTCACCAAGCGGGCCGGTCGCCTGGCACGCCTGGTGGAGGCGCTGGAGGCCGAGCCGGTGCCGGACGCGGCGGCCGCCATCGGCCACACCCGCTGGGCGACGCACGGCGGCCCCACCGACGCCAACGCCCACCCGCACACGAGCGCCGACGGCCGCCTGGCCGTCATCCACAACGGCATCATCGAGAACTACGCCGCGCTCAAGGCCGAGCTGCTCGAGCAGGGCGTGCCGTTCACCTCCCAGACCGACACCGAGGTGGTCGCGCACCTGCTCGGCCGCGCGGTGGCCGCCGGGGCCGACCTCACCACGGCGATGCGCGAGGTCTGCCGCGACCTCGAGGGCGCCTTCACGCTGCTGGCCGTCCACGTCGACGCGCCCGGCACCGTGGTCGGCGCCCGCCGCAACTCCCCGCTGGTGGTGGGGCTCGGCGACGGCGCCAACTACCTCGGCTCCGACGTCGCGGCCTTCATCGGCCGCACCCGCGACGCGCTGGAGCTCGGCCAGGACCAGGTGGTCACCATCACCGCCACCTCCGTCGAGGTCACCGGCTTCGACGGCGCGCCGGTCACCCCGCGCGCCTTCACCGTCGACTGGGACGCCGCGGCCGCCGAGAAGGGCGGCTACCAGTGGTACATGGACAAGGAGATCCACGAGCAGCCCAAGGCCGTCGCCGACACGCTGCTCGGGCGCACCGACGCCAGCGGCGCCCTCGTGCTCGACGAGCTGCGCATGGACACCGCCGTCCTGCGCCGCACCGACAAGATCATCGTCATCGCGTGCGGCACGGCCGCCTACGCCGGGCACGTGGCCAAGTACGCCATCGAGCACTGGTGCCGGATCCCGGTGGAGGTCGAGCTCGCCCACGAGTTCCGCTACCGCGACCCGGTGCTCACCGAGCGCACCCTCGTCGTCGCCATCTCCCAGTCCGGGGAGACGATGGACGTCGTCATGGCCATCCGCCACGCGCGCGAGCAGGGCGCCAAGGTGCTCGCCATCTGCAACACCCAGGGCGCGACCATCCCCCGCGAGTCCGACGCGGCGCTGTACACCCACGCGGGCCCCGAGGTGGCGGTCGCCTCCACCAAGGCCTTCCTCGCGCAGATCACCGCGTGCTACCTGCTGGGCCTGTACCTCGCGCAGCTGCGCGGCAACATGTTCGCCGACGAGGTGCGCACCGTCCTGGGGCAGCTGCACGGCATGCCCGACGCCGTCCAGACCGTGCTGGACAGGTCCGAGGAGGTCCGCAAGCTCGCCCACGAGCTCGCCGACTCCAAGTCGGTGCTCTTCCTGGGCCGCCACGTCGGGTTCCCGGTGGCCCTCGAGGGCGCGCTGAAGCTCAAGGAGCTGGCCTACCTGCACGCCGAGGGCTTCGCCGCCGGCGAGCTCAAGCACGGCCCGATCGCGCTGGTGGAGGAGGGGCAGCCGGTGTTCGTCATCGTGCCCTCGCCCGACAGCCGCGACTCCCTGCACGCCAAGGTCGTCTCCAACGCCCAGGAGGTGCGCGCCCGCGGTGCGCGCACCATCGTCATCGCCGAGGACGGCGACGACGCGGTGCTCGGCTCGGCCGACCTCGTGGTGCGGGTGCCGCGGGTGCCCACGCTGATGGCGCCGCTGGTGACGGTGGTGCCGCTCCAGGTGTTCGCGATGGAGGTGGCCAGCGCCAAGGGCCTGGACGTCGACCAGCCGCGCAACCTCGCCAAGTCCGTCACCGTCGAGTGAGCGCCCGAGGAGCACGGCGGTGATCGTCGGCGTGGGCGTCGACGTCGTGGGCGTGGAGAGGTTCGGGCGCACCCTGGCCCGCACCCCCGCGCTGCGGACGAGGCTCTTCACCCCCGCCGAGCGCGACCTGCCGCTGGAGTCCCTCGCGGCCCGCTTCGCCGCCAAGGAGGCCGTGGCCAAGGCCCTCGGCGCCCCGGGTGGCCTGGCCTGGCACGACGCCGAGGTCGAGCGCTCGGCGTCCGGACGGCCCGTGCTGCGGGTGCGCGGCACGGTGGCGGCCGCCGCCGCCGAGCTCGGCGTGACCACCTGGCACCTGTCGCTCACCCACGACGCCGGCGTGGCCTCCGCCTTCGTGCTGGCCGAGGCGCTGGGCCAGGCTGGGACCCCGTGACCTCCGCCCACACCGTCGAGGCCGTCCGGCGCGCCGAGGCCGCCGCCGACCCGGGCCTGCCCGACCGCCCCCCAGCGCAGGACGGCCCGCTGATGCTCCGCGCCGCCGCGGGACTGGCGTCCGTGGTGGCCGGTGAGGTGCGCCGCCGGCGCGGCCGGCTCTACGGGGCCCGGGTGGCGCTGCTGGTGGGCGTCGGCAGCAACGGCGGCGACGCGCTGCACGCGGGTGCCCGCCTGGCCGCCGGGGGAGCCCAGGTGGTGGCCCTGCTGGCCGGCCCGCGGGCCCACGCCGGGGGTCTGGCGGCGCTGCGCGCCGCGGGCGGCAGGGTCCTGCCCGCCGCTGCGCCGACCGACGGCGACCACGGCCGCCGCCGTGCGGCGGCGCGCTCCGCGCTCGCGGGCGCCGACGTGGTGCTCGACGGGCTGCTGGGCACCGGCGGGCGCCCCGGGCTGGACGCCTCCGCCTCGGCCCTCGTCGCGGCGGTCCCCGCCGGTGCTCTCGTGGTGGCCGTCGACGTGCCCAGCGGCGTGGCCGCCGACAGCGGCGAGCTGCCGCGCGACCCCCGCGGGCGCCCCGCCTGCGTGCACGCCGACGTCACCGTCACCTTCGGCACCGCCAAGCCGGCGCTGCTGCTGCCGCCGGCGGTGAGGGCCGCGGGTCGGGTCGTCGTCGTCGACACCGGGCTCGACCCGGCGGTGCTGGGACCGGCGGCCGTGGAGGAGCTGGAGCCCGAGCAGGCGGCGCTGCTGTGGCCGGTGCCCGGACCGCAGGACGACAAGTACTCCCGCGGCGTGCTCGGCGTGGTCGCCGGCGGCGACACCTACACCGGCGCGGCGCTGCTGTGCACCACCGCCGCCGTGCTCTCCGGCGCCGGGATGGTCCGCTACGTGGGGCCGCCGCGTCCCACCGACCTGGTCCGCCAGCGCCTGCCCGAGGTGGTCCCCGGCGCGGGACGGGTGCAGGCCTGGGCCGTCGGGTCCGGGGTCGACCCCGACGACGGCGCCCAGGCGGCAGCGGTCTCGGACGCGCTGGCCGCGGCGCTCGACGACGGCGTCCCCGCCCTGCTCGACGCCGGCGCCCTGCCGGCGCTGGCGGCCCGCCTGCGCGACACCGGTCCCCTCGACCCCCGGCGCACCGCCGTGCTGCTCACCCCGCACGCCGGCGAGCTCGCCCGGCTGCTCAGCGGCCTGGACGGACCGGACGGCGAGGAGGTGGACCGGACCGCGGTCGAGGGCCGCCCGCTCGAGCACGCCCAGCGCGCCGCCCGCGCCACCGGCGCCGTCGTCCTGCTCAAGGGCTCGACCACCCTGCTGGGCGCGCCGGACGGGCGGGTGCGCTCGCAGACCGACGGGCCCGGCTGGCTCGGGACGGCCGGTGCGGGCGACGTGCTCGCGGGGGTCGCCGGCACGCTGCTGGCGGCGGGACTGGACCCCTTCGACGCCGGGGCGCTCGCGACCGCTGTGCACGGCCGCGCCGCTGCCCTCGCCAGCGGCGGCGGACCGCTGCACGCTGAGGCGGTGGCGCGGGCGGTGCCCGGCGTCGTCGCGCACCTGCTGACCCGGCGGGAGTGGCCCTCGTGACCGACGCGACGACCGAGCCGACGGCCGAGACGACGGCGGGCCTCTGGCACGGGCGCTGGACCGGGCAGGCGGTGGTGGACCTCGACGCCATCGCCGCCAACACCGCGCGCCTCGTCGAGCGCGCAGCCCCCGCCGTCGTCATGGCGGTGGTCAAGGCCGACGCGTATGGCCACGGGCTGGTGCCCGCCGCGCGCGCCGCGCTCGCCGGAGGGGCCACCTGGCTGGGCGTGGCGCAGCTGGGGGAGGCGCTGGCCCTGCGCGCCGCCGGCGTGACCGCACCCGTGCTGTGCTGGCTGTGGGTGCCGGGCCAGGACGTGCAGGCCGCCGTGGCCGCGGGAGTGGACCTGTCGGCGTCCTCGGAGCGGGCGGTGCGGCTCCTCGCGGAGGCCGCGCGCGCCGCGGACCGACCGGTGCGGCTGCACCTGGAGGCCGAGACCGGGATGGGCCGCGGGGGCGCGACGGCGGCGGACTGGCCGGGAGCGGTGCGCGCTGCGGTGGCGGCGCGCGAGGAGGGGCTGGCCGAGCTGGTGGGCGCCTGGTCGCACCTCGCCCGCGCCGACGAGCCCGGCCACCCGAGCCTGCTGCGGCAGCGCGAGGCCTTCGAGGGCGCGCTGGCGGCGGCCGGTGAGCTGGGGGCGACCTTCGCGCTGCGGCACCTCGCCAACTCCGCCGCCCTCCTGACCGACCCGGACCTCCGCTACGACCTCGTGCGGCCCGGCATCGCCGTCTACGGGCTATCGCCGGGCGACGGTGTCGGCACGCCGGAGCAGCTGGGCCTGCGCCCGGCGATGTCGGTGCGGACCCGGCTGGCGCTGGTCAAGGACGTCGAGGCGGGGCAGGGCGTCTCCTACGGGCACACCTACACGACCGACCGCCCGACCCGGCTGGGCCTGGTGCCCCTGGGCTACGCCGACGGCGTGCCGCGCGCGGCCAGCGGGGTCGGTCCGGTGGTGGTGGCCGGTGGCCGCACCACGGTGGCCGGCCGGGTCTGCATGGACCAGTTCGTGGTGGACCTGGGCGGCCTGCCGGGCGCCGGGACGGCTGCCGCGGGGGACCTCGTGGAGCTCTTCGGCGACGGCGCCCTGGGAGGCCCCACCGCGGAGGACTGGGCGCGGGCGTGCGGCACCATCGGCTACGAGGTGGTGGCGCGCGTCTCCGCGCGCCTGCCGCGCCGGTACACCGGCACCGCCGGCGTGCCCCAGACCGACGACCAGACCGACGACCAGACCGACGACCAGACGGGTGAGCAGGAGGGGGCAGGGCTGTGACCGCAGGTCAGACCGCCGAGCGGGTGCTGTCGGTGCCGACCGCCGAGGACATGCACGACCTGGGGCGCGCGCTGGCCGCGCTGCTGCGCCCGGGCGACCTCGTGGTCCTCACCGGGGACCTCGGCGCGGGCAAGACCACCCTGGCCCAGGGCGTGGGCGACGGCCTCGGCGTGCGCGGCCCGGTCACCTCGCCCACGTTCGTCATCTCCCGCGTCCACCCCTCGCTCGTGGGCGGGCCGTCGATGGTCCACGTGGACGCCTACCGGCTCGGGTCCGCCGGCGAGGTGGACGACCTCGACCTGGACGCCTCCCTGGAGGAGTCGGTGACGCTGGTGGAGTGGGGCGAGGGCCTCGTCGAGCAGCTCGCGGCGGACCGCCTCGAGGTGCACCTGGAGCGCCCCTCCACGGCAGGTGCGGGGGAGGGGCGCCGCGTGGTGCTGCGCGGTCTCGGGCCGCGCTGGGACGGCGTGCAGCTGCCCTGACGCCCGGTGGCGTGACGCAGCAGACCCCCACCTCGACGCTCGAGGTGCGGGTCTGCTGCGTCACCGCCGCCCGGGGGCGGCGCGCCGGGTGTCAGCGGGAGGCGCGGACCCGGCGGTCGTCGTCGTCCTCCTCCACCACCGGGGCGGTGGACGTGGGGGCCGAGGCGGCGACCGCCGCCGCCGGACCGTCCGCGGAGGTCGAGGCCGAGCCGGCCTCCTCGGCGCGGGCCTGGACGCCGGCGGTGGTGCGCAGCGGCTTCTCCGGGAGGAAGATCGTCACCACGAAGCCGATCACCATGATCCCCGCCGCGAGCAGGAAGATCGTGTCCATCGCGGAGGAGAAGCCGACCCGGAAGGGGTGGGCCAGGGCGTCGTCGAGGGTGTTGAGGAACGAGGTGTCGTTCAGCGAGCCGCCGCCCGAGGTGACGCCGGCCAGGGTCTGCGCCTGGTCGGGGTTCGCGGCGAGCGCCCGCTGGAACTCGGAGGTGCCCTGCGCCTCGGTGAACGCGGTGGCGATGCGGCCGACGACGATGCTGAAGAGCAGCGACAGGAACACCGCGGCGCCCAGGGTGCCGCCCATCTGGCGGAAGAAGGTCACCGAGGAGGTGGCCACGCCCATGTCGCGGGGACTCACGGCGTTCTGCACCGCGAGGATCACCGACTGCATGTTGAGGCCCAGGCCCATGCCGAAGAGCAGCATGATCGCCATGGTCGCGAGCAGCGGGGTGTCGGCCCCGACCAGCGAGAACAGGCCGAGGGCGACGGCGAGCACCGCGGTGCCGACCACCGGGAAGACCTTGTACCGGCCGGTCCTGCTCGTGATGCGGCCGGAGACGGCGGCGGCGCTCATGATGCCGAGCACCAGCGGCAGGGTCTGCAGGCCGGCGACGGTGGGCGAGGAGCCCTTGACCACCTGGAGGTACTGCGGGAGCAGCAGCATCCCGCCGAACATGCCCATGCCCACGATGAAGCTGGACACGATGCCGACCGAGAAGGTGCGCTCGCCGAACATGCGCGGCGGCAGCAGCGCCTCGTCCTTCATCGCGCGCTCGGCGACGACGAAGGTGGCGATGCCGACGGCGCCGATGGCGTAGCAGGCGACGGAGCCGGCGGAGGTCCAGCCCCACTCGCGACCCTGCTCGGCGACGATGAGCAGCGGCACGAGGGCGACGACGAGCGCCGCGGCGCCCCACCAGTCGATGCGGTGGTCGCGGCGGACGTGCGGGATGTGGAGCACGCGGGCCACCACGAGGAAGGCCGCCACGCCGAGCGGCGCGTTGACCAGGAAGATCCAGCGCCAGCCGCTCATGCCGAGCAGCTGGTCCTGGCCGGCCAGCAGGCCGCCGACGACCGGGCCGAGGACGCTGGAGGAGCCGAAGACGGCCATGAAGAAGCCCTGGTACCGGGAGCGCTCCCGCGGCGGCACGATGTCGCCGAGGATCGCGAACGCCAGGCTCATGAGGCCGCCGGCGCCGATGCCCTGCACGGCGCGGAACGCGGCGAGGGAGTACATCGACCAGGCGAAGGCGCACAGGGCCGAGCCGACGACGAAGATCCCGATCGCGAAGAGGTAGAACGGCTTGCGGCCGTAGATGTCGGAGAGCTTGCCGTACAGCGGCGTGGCGATGGTCGAGGTGATCAGGAAGGCCGTGGTGGCCCACGCCTGCAGCGAGTAGCCCTGCAGGTCGTCCGCGATGGTGCGGATGGCGGTCGAGACGACGGTCTGGTCGAGCGCGGCCAGGAAGAGGCCGAGCATCAGGCCGGACAGGATCGTCATGATCTGGCGGTGGGTGAAGGCGCCGGGTGCGCTGGCGGCGGGAGGCGCCGCGGCGGTGGAGGACATCAGTGCTCCTGGTCTGGCTGGGTGCTGGAGGGGGTGCTCCCGAGGACGGGCGCGGGAGCGAGCGCGGACGCGGCGAGCGCCTCGCGGAAGCGGCGCAGGTCGCCCGTGAAGGAGGTGATCTCCTGGGGGGACCAGTCGGAGAGGGCCTCGGCGAAGAGGCGGGCGCGCTGGGCGCGCATCGCCGAGACGGCGGCGCGGCCCGCGGCGGTGGTCGCGATGAGGCAGGCGCGGCGGTCGGCCGGGTCGTCCTGGCGCTCGACGAGGCCCTCGGAGACCAGCTCGGCGACCTGCCGGCTGGTGGTGGAGGGGTCGGTGTGGACCAGCTCCGCGAGGGCGGTGGTGCGCAGCGGCCCGTGGTGGGCCACCGGGAAGAGCAGGGAGTGCGCCGAGCGCATCGCCGACTGGGCCTTGTGGAGGTGGACGACGCGCATGAGCGACCCGAACTCCTCCACCAGCTCCTCGGCGGCCGGCGTGCGGGCCGGCGCGCTCGACGTGTCGATGGATGTCACAAGCAATGACTGTAGGACTGTTGTGTGCAGCGTGCAAGCAACTTGTCGCGGCGTGTCGGGCGGCGGGGCTCGGCGCCACCCGGGCGGCCTACGCTGCTGGCCGTGCTGCTGCTCGCCCTCGACACGTCCTCCGCCGTCGGCGTCGCCCTGCTCGACGGCGAGCGCCTGCTCGCCCAGGAGCAGCACCTGGACCCGCGCCGCCACGGCGAGCTGCTGGCCCCCGCCGTCCGCTCGGTGCTGGCCGCGGCCGGCGTCGACCGCCGCGACCTCGGCGCCGTCGCCGTGGGTGTCGGGCCGGCTCCCTTCACGGGGCTGCGCGTCGGCGTGGTCACGGCCCTGGCGCTCTCCGAGGCGCTCGGCGTGCCGGTGCACGGCGTGAGCAGCCTGGACGCCCTGGCGGCCACCGCGCTCGCCGCCGCGCCGGCCAGCGCCCGCGGGCCGCTCGCCGGCGGCTTCGTGGTGGCCGCGGACGCCCGCCGCCGCGAGGTGCACTGGGCCCGGGTCGCCGTCGACGACCCCTCCGACGCCCTCGCGGGGTGGCGCCGCACCGCAGGACCGGACGTCAGCGCCCCCGCCGACGTCGTCACCGAGGGGCTGCCCGCCGTGGGGCGCGGCGCGGCGCTCTACCGCGACGCGCTGCCCGGCCCCGACGTCCTCGCGGGCGCCTCGGGACAGGGGCAGGACTCCGTGGCGCTGCCGCTCGACCCCGACCCGGGCGTGCTGGGCGCCCTCGTGGCGCGGCGCCTGGCCGTCGGGGGCGAGCTGCTGCCCGCGCAGCCGCTGTACCTGCGCCGCCCCGACGCCCAGGTGCCCGCCTCGCTCCGGCCGGCCAGCAGCCGGTGAGCGGCCGGTGAGCGGTCGGTGAGCAGCGTGGTCCTGCGGCGGATGCGCTGGTGGGACGTCGAGCCGCTGCTGCCCGTGGAGGCCGCGCTGTTCGGCGCGAGCGCGTGGAGCGCGGAGACGTTCTGGTCGGAGCTGGCCGCCCCCGGGCGCACCTACCTCGTGGCCGAGGACGGCGGGGGAGCGCTGCTCGGCTACGCCGGCCTGGCGCTCGCAGGGCCCGACGCCGACGTCCAGACCCTCGCGGTGGCTGCTCACGCGCAGCGCCGGGGGGTGGGGGCGCTGCTGCTCGACGCCCTGGTCGCGGCGGCGCGCGAGGGCGGCGCCAGCGCGGTGCTGCTCGAGGTCCGCGCCGACAACGAGCCCGCGCAGGCGCTCTACGCCGCCCGCGGCTTCGAGAGGATCGGGGTGCGGCGGCGCTACTACCAGCCCGAGGACGTCGACGCGCTCGTGCTCCGGCTGCGCCTGACCGGCGCCGGTGCCGGTGCGCAGCGCTCGTAGGGTGGTCGCGTGACGACGGCTGGCGGCTCCACCGCACCCCTGGTGCTGGGCATCGAGAGCTCGTGCGACGAGACCGGCGTGGCCCTGGTGCGCGGGGCGCAGCTGCTCGGCCACGCGGTGGCCAGCAGCGTCGACGAGCACGTCAGGTTCGGCGGCGTCGTCCCCGAGATCGCCAGCCGCGCGCACCTGGAGGCGCTCCTGCCGACGATGCGGCGGGCGTGCGAGGAGGCCGGCGCCACCCTCGCCGACGTCGACGCCGTGGCGGTGACCGCCGGCCCGGGCCTGGCGGGAGCGCTGCTCGTGGGCGTCGCGGCGGCGAAGGCGCTCGCCCTGGCGCTGGACGTGCCGCTGCTCGGGGTCAACCACCTCGTGGCGCACGTCGCCGTGGACGTGCTCGTCTCCGGGGCCCTCCCGGAGCGCAGCGTGGCGCTGCTCGTCTCCGGCGGGCACACCGAGCTGCTCGACGTCCGCAGCCCCGCGGGGGAGGGGGTGGGAGCGCTGCGCGTGGAGCTGCTCGGCCAGACCCTCGACGACGCCGCCGGTGAGGCCTTCGACAAGGTCGCCCGCCTGCTCGGCCTGCCCTACCCCGGCGGGCCCCACGTGCAGCGCGCCGCCGAGGGCGGTGACCCCGCGGCCATCGCCTTCCCCCGGGGGCTGACCGCCGCGCACGACCTGCGCCGCCACCCCTACGACTTCTCGTTCTCGGGCCTCAAGACGGCCGTGGCCCGCGAGGTGGACGTCCACCGCCGGGCCGGTGGGGAGCTCGACGAGCGCTTCGTCGCCGACGTCGCCGCCTCCTTCTCCGAGGCCGTGGCCGACGTGCTCGCCCGCAAGACGGTCAGCGCGGCGCTGGACCGCGGGGTGCGGACCGTGCTGCTGGGCGGGGGCGTCGCTGCCAACGCGCGCGTGCGCGGCCTGCTGGCCGAGCGCTGCGAGGCGGCCGGCCTCGACCTGCGGGTGCCGCCGCTGCGCCTGTGCACCGACAACGGCGCGATGGTGGCGGCGCTCGGCGCGCTGGCGCTCGCCGACGGGCTCGGCCCCTCCCCCCTCGACCTGGCGACGGACCCCGGCCTGCCGGTGTCCACGGTCGTCGTCTGACGGCCCCCGGCAGGAGCGCGCACCGTGCACGGCGAGTACAAGGTCCCCGGCGGCAAGCTCGTCGTGGTCGACCTCGAGGTGAGCGGCCCCCACGAGCTCAGCGCGGGAGGGGTGCTGCGCGACGTGCGGGTCTCGGGGGACTTCTTCCTCGAGCCGGACGACGCCCTCGAGGCGATCGACGCGGCGCTGGAGGGCGTTCCCGCCGACACCGAGGCCGCCGACCTGGCTGCCCGGGTGCGAGCCGCCCTGCCGCCCGGGGCCGTGCTCGTGGGGGTGACGCCGGAGGCCGTCGCCGTCGTCGTCCGACGCGCCCTGGCCCGCGCGACGGGCTTCGCCGACCACTCCTGGTCGCTCGTGCACCGCGGTCCCGAGAGCCCCGAGCTGCTCATGGCGCTGGACGAGGTGCTGCTCGAGGAGGTGGCGCACGGACGCCGCGGGCCCACGCTGCGGGTGTGGGAGTGGGACCGGCCGACCGTGATCATCGGGAGCTTCCAGTCGCTGCGCAACGAGGTCGACGGCGAGGCCGCCTCCGCGCTCGGCGTGGACGTGGTGCGGCGGATCAGCGGCGGGGGCGCGATGTTCGCCGAGCCCGGCAACACCATCACCTGGTCCCTCACGGTGCCGGACTCGATGGTCGCGGGGCTGAGCTTCGTCGACTCCTACGCCTACCTCGACGCGTGGGTGCTCGAGGCCCTCGGTGACCTCGGCGTCCGGGCCGAGTACCGGCCCATCAACGACATCGTCTCCGCGGCGGGCAAGATCGCCGGGGCCGCCCAGAAGCGGGTGCCCGGAGCGGTGCTGCACCACGTGACGATGTCGTACGACATCGACGCCGCGAAGATGCTCCAGGTGCTGCGCATCGGCCGCGAGAAGCTCTCCGACAAGGGCACCACGAGCGCCGCCAAGCGCGTCGACCCGCTGCGCTCGCAGACGGGCATGGCGCGCGAGGACGTCATCGCCGCGATGGCGGCGTCGTTCCGCGCCCGGTACGGCCTCGCCGACGGCGACGTGACGCCCGCGGAGCTCGCCTCCGCCCGCGAGCTGGCGCAGAGCAAGTACCTCGACCCGGCCTGGACCGCCCGGGTGCCGTGACGCTACGGTGCGCGGAGGTCATGAGCGCCAGCGCCAAGCCCCGGCTCGCTGGCCGGCAACCCCGCGTCGTGGGGTGCTCCGGGTGATGACCGGACCAGGCGTCCGCGCCCGGTAACGGCGCGCTCCTCCTCGTCGGCCCGGGCACAGGCGCCCGGTGACGACCACTGAACGCCGAGGAGAGCGCCGTCGATGAGCACCACCACCCAGCCGACCCACCGGACCAGCGCGACGACCCCCGCTGAGCGGCTGGCCGCCGCCCGCGCCCGCCTGCAGCCGGTCTTCGACGCCGTGGCGGAGGGCGTCGTGCAGCGCGAGGTCGACCACGAGCTGCCGCGCGAGCAGGTGAGGGCGCTGGTGGAGGCCGGCTTCACGCGCCTGCGCGTGCCCGTCGAGCACGGCGGTGACGGCCTCGACCTCGTGGGCTTCACCGAGCTGATGATCGACCTGGCCGCCGCGGACTCCAACCTGCCGCAGGTCTTCCGCGGGCAGGTCGCCTGGGTGGAGCACCTGCTGTCCCTGCCCGACGGGCCCTATCGCGACGCCTGGTTCGCCAGGGTGGCGGCGGGGGAGTGGACCGGCAACGCGTGGAGCGAGACCGGTGGCACCACCCTCGGCGGCCAGGCGACCAAGGTCCGTCGCGACGCCGACGGCCGCTGGCGCATCAGCGGCCGCAAGTACTACACGACCGGCACGATCTACGCCGGCTGGAGCGACGTGGTCGCCCAGCTCACCGACGAGGAGACCCTCGCGGTGCAGGAGGCCGGGGACGCCGCCGCCGGCACCGTCACCGCGCTCGTGCGGCTCGACCAGCCCGGCGTGACCGTCAGCGACGACTGGGACGGCTTCGGCCAGCAGCTCACGGGCACCGGCACGATGGTGCTGGAGGACGCCGTGGTCGAGGACGACGACCTCGCCGCCTTCGACGACAGGTTCCGCTACCAGACGGCGCTGTACCAGCTGGTGCTGCTCGCGGTGCACGCCGGCATCGCCGCCGCCGTGGAGCGCGACACCGCCCACGAGGTGCGCGCCCGCACCCGCTCCTACAGCCACGGCCTGGCGCCCGTGGTCCGGGAGGACCCGCAGGTGCTCGCCGTGGCGGGGGAGATCTCCTCGACCGCCTTCGCCGCGCGCGCCACCGCCCTGGCCGCCGCGGCCGCGGTCCAGGGCGCCGCCGACACCGCCCACGACCGCGACAGCGAGGCCGACCTCGCCGCCAACGCCCGCGCCGAGATCGCCACCGCGCAGGCGCAGGTGGTGCTCAGCGAGAGCGTGCCGCGCGCGGCGACGCTGCTGTTCAACACCCTCGGGGCGTCGGGGACTTCGCGCGCCAAGGACCTCGACCGGCACTGGCGCAACGCGCGCACGGTCGCGTCGCACAACCCGGTGATCTACAAGGCCAGGATCGTGGGTGACTGGTCCGTCAACGGCACGACCCCGCCGTTCGTGTGGGCCATCGGCACCCACACCGCGGCCACGCCCGCGTCCGCGCGCTGACCGGCCCGCGAAGCCGCACTCGCGCATCCGAGTGCGGCTTCGAGGCCCCGCGAAGCCGCACTGGGGTGCGCGAGTGCGGGATGAAGGGGGCCTGAACCGGCACTGGGGTGCGCGAGTGCGGTGACGGGACGGGACGGAGCGGGGCTCAGGCGGTGGTGACGGCCAGGCCGACGGCGAAGGCGGCGTAGGCGGACGACGCCGCCGCCAGGCGCACCGCCGTCACGCGGCGGGTGGCGAACAGCACCAGCAGGTAGCCCACGACGGCCAGGGTGGCGACCACGGCCAGCAGCAGAGGACCCTCCACGTGCCAGCTGGTGAAGGCCAGCCCGAGCCCCGTGGGGATGGTTGCCTGGATGACCATCGACCCCGCCAGGTTGCCCAGGGCGAGGAAGGCCTTGCCCTGGCGCACCCAGATGAGGGCGTTGAGCACCTCCGGCAGCTCGGTGGCGATGGGGGCGAGCAGCAGCGCCACCAGCGAGGCCGACAGGCCCAGCTGCGGCGCCAGCGCCTCCAGCTGCCCGACGAACACCTGCGAGGCGGCGAAGATGACGGCCAGCGACACCACCACCTGCGCGACGACGGCTGTCGTGCTCGGGCGCTCGCGCCTCGGCTGGGCCTTGAGGGGCTCGAGGTCCTCGGCGCTGTGCGCGTCGCCGCCGGACCGCACCTGGCGCCAGCAGTAGACGGCGTAGGCGCCGAACAACAGCCACCCCAGCCACGGCTTGACCGCGAAGGCCACCAGCCCGAGCGAGGCGGCCGCCGCGAAGGACACGAGGAACCACGCCTGGTCGCGCGCCAGCGAGCGGGTGTCGACGGCGGCCAGCTGCGCCGCCTCGGCGTCCGTGCTGCCACCTGTCGACGGCCTGCGGCCAGCCGCCACCCCGCTCGCGGCCACGGCCGCACTGACGCGCTCCGCGGCGGCAGCACGAGCGGCTCCGCGTCGGGCCCCCCGCCGGTTGCCCAGCAGGACGACGCCGACCACCGCGTAGGCGAGGCTGCCGACGACGAGGGGGCCGCCCAGCGCGGCGCCGACCCCGACGTCGGCGCCGGTCTCCGGGGAGCCGAAGAGCACCGCGACCAGCGTCACCACGCTCTCGGGCAGGGCGGTGCCCGCGGCGGCGAGCACCGTGCCGACCACGGCCGACCCGACCGCCATGCGGACGCCCAGCCACTCCACGGCGTTCACGAACCACTCGCACGCCAGGTAGATGAGCACGGCGCAGCCGAGCAGCAGGACGAGGGTGAGCAGCACGCGGTGCCTCCGCAGCAGGCCGCAGCGCCCGCACGGGCGCAGCAGGAAGGCGGCGAGCCGGGGACCCGAGGGCCCGCGACCAGCTCACCGCCATCGGTCAGGACGAGTCGTGGTGGCCCGCGCGGCGGGTCGACGACGACGCTACCGGCTCCCGGAGCGGGGTCCAAGCACTTCGGTCACCCGAAAAAACCCTCACTGACCTGGGGGAACGCCCTGGAGGACTTCGGGCGGCCGAAACCGGCGGCGCGCTGCGCAGCGCTCCCCGGAGCAGGGCCCTCGGGAGCGCAGGGCCCTCAGGAGCGCAGCGCCTCGGCCCACTCCGGGGCGCCGCGCTCCAGCTCGTCACGAGCGGCGGTGAGGTCGGCGGGCTCGCGCAGCTCGCGGGGCGAGCGGGCGCGCAGGCGCGGGCGCAGGCCCGGCAGGGCAGCTGACACGGCCAGGGCCAGGCAGAGCAGGAGCGCGGGGGCGGCGAGCGCCACGAGCAGCGCGACGACGGCGGCGGACACCCGGTGGCCTCCCTCGGTGACGCTCGAGCGGCACCGGCGCCGCCCGAGTTTCGGTGGACCGAAACTACCACCCGCCAGACGGTCGTGCCGGTCGGCGCGCCAGCCGCAGCAGCGGCCGGCGCGCCGGCGGCTCAGCTCGCCAGCCAGCTCTCCACGCGCTCGAGGGCCGTGCTGACCAGTGCAGCCGGGGCGTGCGAGGCCGCCTCGAGGCCGCTGCGCGCCACGGTGGCCAGCTGCGCGTCGTCGAGCCCGAGCGCGGTGCGGGCGGTCTCGTACTCCTCCAGCAGGCCGGGGCCGAAGAGCAGGGAGTCGTCGGTGTTGACCGAGCACGGCACCCCGGCCTCCAACAGCTGCCGCAGCGGGTGCTCGGCGAGGGAGGGCACCACGCCGAGCAGCACGTTGGAGGTGGGGCAGACGTCCAGGCAGACGCGCTCGGCGGCGAGCCGCTCCACCAGCGCCGGGTCCTCCACGGCGCGCACGCCGTGGGCGATGCGCTGCGCGCCGAGGTCGTCCAGGGCCGAGCGGACGCTGTCGGCCCCCAGCAGCTCGCCCGCGTGCGGCGCCGAGACGAGCCCGCCCGCGCGCGCCACCGCGAAGGCGCGGGCGAAGGGCGCGGGCGGGCCGAGCACCTCGTCGTGGGCCAGGCCGAAGGAGACCACCCCCTGGCCGGCGCGCGTGACGGCCAGCTCGGCCAGGGCCTCGGCGTCCTCGACCGGCAGCACGCGGATGGCGGTGACCATCAGGCCGAAGCCCACGCCGAGCCGCTCGGCGGTGGCGCGCCCCTCGTCGAGCGCCACGTCGAGGACCCGCCCGGGGTCCGCGAGCTGCGGGCTCTCGTAGTGGGGCCAGATCTGGGGCTCCACCCACACGGCTCCGTCGGCGGCGGCGTCCTCGACCACCTCGCGGACGAGCCGGCGCAGGTCGTCCTCGGACCGGATGCACTGCGCCGCGGCGTCGTAGAGGCCGGCGAAGGCCCCGAAGTTCCCGTAGCCGCGGGTCTCCGGCACGGGGATGCCGTAGCCGGCCGCCAGGTCCGCCAGCGTGGAGGGGCGCATGCACCCCTCGAGGTGGGTGTGCAGGGAGGCCTTGGGCAGCAGGCGCAGGTCGCGGACCGTCATGCCCGCAGGCTAGGCGGGTGCGGGCGGGCCCGGGTGCCTCAGGCCCTTTCCTGCTCCGCGGAGCGGCGGCAGCCCGCGAGCACCCGGCGGACCACGGCCTCCGCAGCGCGCTGGGCGTCCACCCCGACGGCGACGCGGACGGTGCCGGCGGGGTCGGGCACGTGCACCACGGCTCCGCGACCGTCCACCTCCACGCGCCCGGGCGGGCCCAGCTGCAGCACGTCCGGCTCGAGCAGCACCAGGGCGGTCACCGGGTCGTGGGGGACGCCCCACGGCTCGTCCCAGAACTCCCACCACTGCCGCACCTGCGCCGCCAGCGCGGCGCCCAGCGGCCCGGCCGCGGCGATGCGCTCCACGTCGCCCGCCTCGAGGCGCACCCGCTGGGTGACCTCGAGGCCGACGACGAGGGTCTGGGCGCCGCAGGTGAGGACCTCGGCCGCGGCGACGGCGTCGCTGCGCAGGTTGTGCTCGTCCTCCAGGAGGCCGTCCGCGGTCAGCGCGCCGTCCCAGCGGCCGCCCATCACCACCAGCGAGCGGAGGTGGCGGGCGAGCTCCGGGTGGCGGCGCAGCGCCGTCGCGACACCGGTGAGCGGGCCGATGGCCAGCAGGTCCACCGCGCCCGGCGCAGCGGCCGCGGTGGCCGCGAGCCAGTCGGCGGCGTCGTCGGCGGCAGCGGAGCCCGGCGCCGGGGCGGTCGTCGTCGCCGTCGTCAGGTCGCCCAGCAGGGTGCCCTCGTGCCCTGCCCACCAGACCTCGGCGCCCGACAGGGGCGCGGACGCGCCCGCGCGCACGGGCAGCCCGCCCGGCGCTCCGGGGCCGGGGACGCCGGCCAGCTCCAGCAGGCGCGAGGTGGCGCGGGCGCGCAGGTCGGTGTCGCCGTAGACGGTGGTGACGCCGAGCAGCTCCACCTCGGGGGAGCCGAGCAGCAGCGCGAGGGCGAGGGCGTCGTCGACGTCGGTGCCGAGGTCGGTGTCGAGGACGACGCGCCGGCCCGGCGCCCCTGCGTCAGTGCTCACGCCCCCCAGCCTGGCAGCACGGCCGGCAGCCGCACCTCACCGCGTCAGGCGGTGCGGTGCGTACCGGGCCAGGACGAGGCCCTCGAGCAGGCCCACGAGCGTGTAGAGCACCACCGACGTCGCGGTGACGGCCACGATGAGGGCCCAGACCTCGTCGTAGCGGAAGCCGCCGATGGCGGACAGGATCTGCGAGCCGATGCCGTCGCCGGTGGCCAGCCACTCCACCACCAGGGCGCCGGTGAGGGCGCCGGGCACGGAGATGCGGACGGCGGCGAAGATCGCCGGCATCGCGGTGGGGATGCCGACCCGGCGCATGACGGCGAGGTCGGAGCCGCCGTAGGCGTGGACGAGGTCCCGAGAGGTCGGGGGCACCGAGCGCAGGCCCTGCACGACGTTCACCAGCGCGGGGAAGAAGACGACGATGCCGCCCATCACCGCGATGGACCCGAGCCCGCGACCGAAGATGAGCACGATGATCGGCGTCATCGCGACCAGGGGCACCGAGCGCAGCAGCATGGCGATGGGCATGAGCGACTGCTCGAGCGAGCGCGCCGCCACGAACGCCGCACCGACCACGAGCGCAGCCGCCATGCCGGCGACGAACCCGACCAGCGCGTGCTGCAGGGTGACGCCCAGCGGCTCCGCGATGGTGGCGCGGTTGGTCGCGGCGTCGGGGTCGGTGACGAGGTAGGCCCACACGGCCTGCGGCGTCTTGCCCACGAAGGGGCTGATCTCGAAGGCGGCGAGGAACCCCCACCACACCACCAGGGCGACGACGGCGGACACGAGCAGCGGCCGGAAGGCGCGCCACACCGCCACTCCGACGACGTGCCCGGCGGGCCGCACCGACTCGCCGGCCGGCGGGGCCGGCACGGGGGCCCCGGCCGGCGGCGGCGTGGTGAGGTCGGCGGTGCCGCGGGCCTCGGTGGGGTCGGACGTGCCGGTGGGTGCGCTCACGAGGTGCCCTCCTGTCCGGCCGACCACGGCGTGACGACCCGCGAGACGAGGCTGAAGACGAGGTAGCCGGCACCGGCGATGGCGCCGGTGGCGATGGCGAGGCCCCAGGTGCGGGGCACGTCGAACTGCTGCTGGGCGTTGGTCAGCGCCACGCCGAGGCCGCTGTCGACGCCGCCGAGGTACTCGCCGATGATCGCGCCGAGCATGGCGGCGGGAGCGGCGATCATCAGCGCGGCGAGCAGGCTGGGCAGGGCGGAGACGATGCGGACCTTCAGCAGCTGCTGCAGGCGGCTGCCGCCGTAGGCGGCGACGAGGTCGATGCTCGTGCGGTCCGCGGCGCGCAGGCCGAGCAGCGAGCCGATGAGCGTGGTGAAGAAGACGGCGACCGCCGCCAGGAAGATGGAGGTCGACCGGCCGCCGAAGACGATCTGGATGATCGGGCCGATGGCGGTCAGCGGCATGCAGTAGCTGATGACGCCCAGCTGCGTGGCCAGGCCGTCCAGCTGGGGGACCACGAGGACGGCTCCGGCCAGCACCAGCGCCAGGGCGTTGCCCCACAGGAACCCCTGCGCGGCGCTGCTCACCGTGACCGCGGAGTTGGGGCCGTACAGGGACCAGCCGTCGGCGCCCATCTTCGCGACGACGGCCCAGGGCGTGGGCACGCCACCGCCGTCGGCGAAGACGGTGACGGCCAGCAGGGACCACAGCGCGAGGATCCCGAGGACGCCGATGACGCCGGCCAGCCACCGGGGACGCTCGAACGACCGCTTGGTGCGAGCCTCCAGCTCCTGCTCGGTGGGTGGCGCGACGTGGTAGTCGGTCATCAGTGGCCGCCCATCGCAGCACCGCCGCGGCCGAACAGCAGGCCCGACAGGTGGTCGTGCAGGGCGTGGAACTCCGGCGTCCGCATCATCTCGGGCGTCCGCGGGCGGGGGAGGTCGATCGGGACCACCTCCAGCACGCGACCCGGGCGGGGGCTCATGACCGCCACCACGTCGGACAGGAACACCGCCTCGGCGATGCCGTGGGTGACCATGAGCGTGGTGGCGGGCTTCTCGGTCCAGATGCGCAGCAGCTCGAGGTTGAGGCGCTGGCGGGTCATGTCGTCCAGGGCGCCGAAGGGCTCGTCGAGCAGCAGCACCTCGGGGCGCACCACGAGGGCGCGCGCGATGGAGACGCGCTGGCGCATGCCGCCGGACAGCTGGCCCGGCTTGGCCTTCTCGAAGCCCTTCAGGCCGACCAGCTCCACCAGCTCGTCCACGTAGGACTGGTCCGGCTTCACGCCGGCCACCTCCAGCGGCAGCTTGATGTTGGAGACCACGCTGCGCCACGGGAGCAGGGCGGAGTCCTGGAAGGCGATGCCCAGCTTGTGCTGGCGGCGCACCTCCAGCGGGGTGAGGCCGTTGACCAGCGCCTGGCCCGACGTCGCCTCCTCCAGGCCGGCGAGGATGCGCAGCACCGTCGACTTGCCGCACCCGGAGGGCCCCAGCAGCGACAGGAAGGTGCCCTGCGGGGTGGACAGGTGCGCGTCGTCCAGGGCCGTCACGGTGCGCCGGCCGGTGGCGAAGGTCTTGGTCAGGCCCCGGATGTCGAGGCCGCTGCTGCCGGGCGCCGGCGACCCGGCCCCCGCTGTCGTCGTCGCCGTCTGGGCGGACTGGGTGCTCACAGCGCTCCTCGGGGGTCGGGGGTCGTCACGGGGGTCGGGGCGGTGCTCGCGGCGAGCACCTCGGCGCGCCACGACTCCTTGGCGCCGGGGTCGGCGAAGCTGGCGTCGAAGGACGCCAGCGCCAGCTGGGCCAGCTGGTCGTCGGTGAGGCCGACGACGTCGCGCAGGGCCCGGTAGTTGTCGTCGACGTACCCGCCGAAGTAGGCCGGGTCGTCGCTGTTGACGGACACGACCAGGCCGGCCTCGAGCATCGCCGGCAGCGGGTGGCGCTCGAGGACGTCGACGACGCGCAGCGCCACGTTGCTCAGCGGGCACACCGTCAGCGACGTGCCGGCGTCACGCAGGCGGGCGACGACCTCGGCGTCGTCGAGGGAGTGGTTGCCGTGGTCGAGCCGCTCGATGCCGAGGGTGTCGAGCGCCTCGGCGACGTCGGCGGCGGTGCCCTCCTCGCCGACGTGGGCGCTGCGGTGCAGGCCCTCCGCGGCGGCGAGGGCGTACGCGGGGGCGTAGGCGGCCGGCGGGTTGCCGACCTCGGTGGAGTCCAGGCCCACGCCCACGAAGTGCTCGCGGTGCGGCAGCCACGTGCGCAGGGCCTCGAGCGCGGCGTCGGGCCCGAGGTGGCGCATGAAGCACGGGACGAGGGCCACCGAGACCGGGCTCGCCGCGGCGGCGGCGCTCAGGCCGCCGAACACCGCCTCCAGGGGCACGCCGCGCTCGGTGTGGTGCTGGGGGTCGAGGAAGACCTCGGCGCGGCGCACCCCGGCCTGCTCGGCGCGGGCGAGGTAGGCGGCCATGAGGTCGTGGAAGTCCTGCTCGGTGCGCAGCAGCTCGGCGGCCTCGTAGTACTGGTCGAGGAAGGACTGCAGGTCGGTGAAGCGGCGTGCTGCCCGCAGCACGGCCGGGTCGGTGGTGGGCAGCGCCACGCGGTGGCGCCGGGCGAGCTCGACCACGAGCTCCGGCTCGAGCGTGCCCTCGACGTGCACGTGGAGCTCGGCCTTGGGCAGGAGTGCTGCGTCCATGCGGGTCCCTCCCGGGACGGGCCCCGCCCGCGGCGGTCGGCGCACTGCTGCGCCGACCGCCGCGGGCTGGGCGGGTGCGTCAGGCGGGGGCGGCCGAGGCGGCGGCCTCGGGCGTCAGCGTCGGGCCGGTGATGAGCGAGGGGTCCTCGGAGTAGACCTCCTGGATCAGCGAGAGGTCGAAGAGCTCCTCCGCGGTGATCGTGGTGCCGGCCGTGGCGAGCGACTCGATGTTGGTGGCGACGAGCTCATCGGTCATCGTGAACAGGCCGTTCTGCACCGTGTCGGCCGTGACGATCAGGGTGGCCTGGGCGTTGATCTCCTGGATCTGCTCGTCGAGGTTGAGGTTCAGGTCCTTGCCGTACTGCTCCACCGCGAGGCGCGCGCCCTCCTGCGGGTCGTTGAGGGCGTCGGTCCAGCCGAGGATCTCCGCCTTGAGGAAGGCCTTGAGCTTGTCGCGGTCCTCCTCGATGGTCTGCTGCGCCACGGTGAAGGTCTCCGTGACCAGCGGCAGGCCGTGGTCGGCGAAGGCGAACTGCACGGTCTTGAAGCCCTTGCCCTGCAGGAGGATCGGCTCGTTGGTGAGGTAGGCCATGAAGCCGTCGACCTCGCCGGTGGTGACCACGGTCGGGTCGTACTGGACCGGGACGATGGTCAGCGAGCTGGGGTCGATGCCGTTGGCCTTGAGGAGCCCGGAGAAGATCTGCTCGTTGCCGCCGGACTGCACGCCGATCTTCTTGCCCGCCATGGCCGCCGGGTCGGGGATCGGGTTGGAGTCGAGCGAGACGATGCAGAAGGCGTTCTTCTGGAACGTCGCGCCGATGATCTTCAGGGGGGCGCCCTCGTTGATGGCCGGGGCGGTCAGCGTGGGGGCTGACAGGCCCACGAGCGCCTTGCCGGTGGTGACGGCGGCCTCGGCGCTCGTGCCCGCCGCACCGCCGGCGATGAGGTTGACGCTCGAGAACCCGGCGTCCTTGAAGTAGCCCTTGGAGTCGGCGAAGTACTCGCCGGCGAACTCGATGTTCTTGATCCAGGACAGCTGGATGGCCAGGTCGCCGTAGTCGGCGGACCCGCCGCTGCTCGAGCCGCCCGTGCCGGCCCCCGTGTCGGAGCCGCCGCAGGCCGCCAGCGCGCCGGCGCCGGCGACGCCGAGGCCCGCCAGTCCCGCCATGCGCAGGAAGGAGCGGCGCCCCAGGGCGCTGCGGACGAGCTGCTGGTGGTGGCGGTCGATCGACGGCACGAGGGCCTCCCGGGTTCTGGTGCTCGCGGTTCTCCCGCGCTGCGTGGGGACCGCGTGCTGCCTTCTCGTGCCAGCTCGCGGTGGACGAGCGGGGACGCTAGGAGCGCTGTGCGTCGGCCGGAGGACGGCCGTGTTACGGGGCTGTTTCCGGACCGGGGTTCTGGTCACGATCAGGAGACGGTCGCGGGGGCGTCGGCGCCGAGGGGGTCGTCACCGGCCGGCAGAGCAGGACGTGCTGGCGACCCGCCACGCGGGTGAGCACGAGCGTCGCCTGGCGCGGTCCCTCCAGCCTCAGGGACCGGCGCAGCTGCTCGACGTCCACGGCGCTGCCGCGCTTGAGCACCTCCACGGCGCCCACGCCCCGGTCCCTCAGCCGCGTGCGCAGCGCCTTCAGCCCGAACGGCCAGACCTCCTCCACCGCCAGCGCCCGCGCCAGCGGCGTGGTCACCAGCCGGTCGGAGGTGACGTAGGCGATGGACGGGTCGAGCAGCGAGCCGCCGACCAGAGCGGCCACCTGCCCCACGAGCCCGGAGCGCACCACGGCGCCGTCGGGGTCGTACAGGTAGGCGCCGACCCCGTCCGGAGAGCCGATGGCGGGTGGCACCTCCAGTCCCTCGTCGTCGACGAGGGTGGCGGTGCCGCCGTGCTCGGCCGAGCGCAGCACCAGGGCGGTGGCCGCCCGGCCCGGGCGGGCGAGGGGGCCGAACCAGCACGCCGCCTCCACGACGTCGCCGTCGACGGAGACCCACTGCACCTCCGCGGCCAGCCCGGACCCCGCGGCGACGTCACGGGGCACACCGGGCGCCAGCTTGACGCCCGTGGCGGGCACGCGCCGAGCGACGTCCAGCACCGCGCTCCACGGGGGAGAGGCGTGGTGGGGGTCCAGGACGCGGCGTCCGGAGGCGTTCCGGCGGGCGGGGTCGAGCCAGGCGCCGTCCACGGAACCGTCCCGGCCGAGCTCGGCGACCACGTCCAGCACGTCGGCGCGGTGGACCTGCGCCTCGGGCCAGTGGCGCAGGTTCACCGTGGCGACGGCGGCGGTCGCCTCGTCCCTGTCCACGGCCAGGACCCCCAGGCCGAGGGAGGCCAGCGCCATCGCGTCGCCGCCGATGCCGCAGCCGAGGTCGGCCACGCGGGTGCAGCCGGCGTCGCGGAAGCGCCGGGCGTGGTGGGCCGCCACCTGCAGCCGCGTCGCCTGCTCGAGGCCCTCGGCGGTGAAGAGCATCCCGGCGGCGAACGGGCCGAACTTGGCCTCGCCCTTCGCGCGCAGCCGCGACTGCGTCATGGCCGCCGCGACGAGCTGCGGCTCGGCGCCCTCGGCGCGCAGGCGCTCGCCCAGGGCCATCGCGGCGTCCGGGCCGGTGTAGGGCGGCAGGGCCTCGAGCAGCGCCCACCCCTCGGGGCGCAGGAGCGGCGCCACGCCCGCCGCCGAGGGTGAGGAGGAGGACGACGACGCGTCAGCGGGCTCCTCGTGCACCCGCCGATCCTCGCAGCCGCCTCCCGCCGAGCCGTAACACGCCCGCAACCCACGGTGGCCGCGCCGCGGGCACCATCGGCGGCGCGCAGCTCCCCTGCGCCGCCCCGGCCGCGCTCGCGGCCCCCGGGTGCTGTTCCGCCACCGGGTGCGAGGGCCGGTGGTCGGACGACGTGCGGCCCCGCCTTGCAGCAGCGGGACGCGGACGGGGAGCGCAGCGGTGGCACGGCCCTTCCACCTCGGGTGGTTCACGCACTTCGGTCCCGACGAGTGGGACGCGCCGTTCGCCTCCGCCGGCGGCAGCCCCTGGGACGGCGCCTTCCACACCGACCTCGCGCGGGCCCTGGAGCGCGCCTGCTTCGACCTGGTGCTGCTGGAGGACTCCCTGGCCGTCTCGTCCGAGGCGGGCGGCACCCGCGAGCTCCTGCTGCGCACGGGCGTGCGCGCGCCGCGGCACGACCCGGCCCCGCTGTCGGCGCTGCTGGCGGCCGCCACCCAGCACCTCGGTGTCGTGACCACCCTGTCGACGCTGCTCTACCCGCCGTTCCTGCTGGCCCGGCTGGTCTCCACGCTCGACTCCCTCTCCGGCGGCCGCACCGGCTGGAACATCGTCACCAGCACCGACGACGCCGAGGCCCGCAACGCCGGCCTGCCCGCCCTGCCCGACCGCGACGAGCGCTACGCCGCGGCCCAGGAGCACGTGGACGTGGTCACGGCGCTGCTGGAGAGCTGGGACCCGGACGCCGTCGTCATGGACCGCGCCACCCACACCTACGCCGACCACACCCGCGTGCACCCCGTCGACGCGGCCGGTCCCCGCCACCCCGTCGCGGGCCCGCTCACCACGGTGCGCTCGCCGCAGGGCCGCCCCGTGTACTGCCAGGCCGGCGGGTCGCCCACGGGCCGGGCCTTCGCCGCGCGCAACGCCGACGTCGTGCTCGCCGTGGCCAACGGCCCCGCGGCCATGAAGACGGCCCGCGACGACGTGCGCCAGCGCGCCGCCGAGGCGGGCCGGGACCCGGACGACCTGCGCGTGCTGTTCCTCGTGGCCCCGGTGCTGGGGGAGACCGAGGAGGAGGCCCGCGCCGCCCTGGCGCGCTCGGCGGCCCACCCGACCGCGCTCGCGACGACGCTGGCCAAGTTCAGCGCCTACACGGGGGTCGACCTCACCGCCCTCGACCTCGACGCGCCGCTGCCCGCGCCGGAGCTGCTGCTGGCGGGCTCTGCCCGCGGCTCGCTGGGCACGCTCGCGAAGTTCGCGCAGGTCGGCGGCGACGGGCGCCCGAGCACCAAGCCGCTGCGCGAGCTGGCGGCCGACGCCGGCACCAACTCCTCCCTCGACCTCGTGGGCACCCCCGAGCAGGTGGCCGACCAGCTCGAGGCCGCGGCCGACGAGGTCGGCGGGGACGGCTTCCTCGTCACCACGCCGTACCACCGGCTCTCGCGCCACTACGTCGTGCAGGTCACCGAGGGCCTGGTGCCCGTCCTGCAGCGGCGCGGTCTCGTGCGCACCCGCTACACGGCCGCCACGCTGCGCGGCCACCTCGCCGAGTTCTGACCCCGACCCCCGACCAGACCAGCCAGCACCCGAGGAGACCGATGACCCCGACCGCCGTGCAGGCGGTGATCGCCGGGCTGGAGCGCGCCGGCGTGACCGTCGCCAGCTACCTGCCCGACTCCCTGCTCAAGCCGCTCTACCCCGCGCTCGACGCCCATCCCGGGATCCGCACCGTCCCCTGCACCAACGAGGGCGAGGGCGCCGCCGTGTGCGGCGGGGTGTTCCTGTCCGGCAAGCGCGCCGTGCTGTGCATGGAGAACTCCGGGCTGCGGGCGGCCGCCGAGCCGCTGGCCCGGATGGGCCTGGGCTCCGGCATCCCCGTCGTGATGGTCATGAGCTACCGCGGCGAGCTGGGTGAGAACAACTGGTGGGCCGTGCCGCACGGGATCACGATGGAGCCGATGCTCGCGGCGCTGCGCATCCCCTACCGCGTGGTGCGCGAGGAGGCCGGGATCGAGCAGGCCGTGGTGGACGCCTACGAGTGGTCGTACTCCGCGTACCAGCACTCGGCGGTCGTGCTCGGCGGGAGCGTCGTCCGATGACCGCTGCACCCGCCTCGGCGATGACGCGCTTCTCCGCGATGGAGGCGCTGGCGGGGATGCTGACCGACGAGCTGGTGGTGCTCTCCCTCGGCGGCGCCGTCGACGAGTGGTACACCGCTGCGCCCCACCTGCGCGAGGCCAGCCTCTTCCAGCAGCAGCTCGGGTGCGTCACCCCGCAGGCCCTGGGCCTCGCGGTGGGGCTGCCGCACCGGCGGGTGGTCTCCCTCGACACCGACGGGGGCCTGCTCTTCAACCTCGGGGTGCTCGCCACCCTCGGCAACGAGCAGCCGGGCAACCTGCTGGTGGTCGTCTGGGACAACGAGCGCTACCAGTCCATCGGGGGGCCGCGCACCCACACCTCCTCCGGCACCGTCGACCTGGCGGCCATCGCGCGCGGAGCGGGTGTGGTGCGCGCGAGCACGGTCCGCGACGTCGAGGCGTTCGCCGCGGCGTGCGCCGCGGGCCTGGCCGACACGAGCGCGCCGCACGTCGTCGTCGCCAAGGTCGACACCTCCCCGGAGGGCCACGCCGCGGCCGGCCACCCCGTGGTGCGCCGCAAGCACAGCGACGGCCGCGAGGACACCTACCGCTTCGTGCGGCACGTCGAGGCGACCGAGGGCGTCACGATCATGGGCCCGAGCGAGCACAACTGATGGTGGGACCCGCAGCGGCCGGCGCGGCGAGGGCCTACGACCACGTGGTGGTCGGCGGCGGGGGAGCGGGCTGCGTGGTGGCCCGCCGCCTCGCCGAGCGCGGCTCGGCCGTCCTCCTGCTGGAGGCCGGCCCCGACGACGCCGGCCGCGAGGACGTCGCCGACGCGGGGTCCTGGCCCGCGATGCTCGGCGGCGAGCTCGACTGGGGCGTCTCGTACGCGCCGTCGCCGCAGGTGGCGGGCCGGCGCATCCCGCTGCCGCGCGGCCGGGTGCTGGGCGGGTCGAGCAGCACCAACGCGATGCTCTGGTACCGCGGGCACCCCAGCGACTACGACGGCTGGGACCTGCCGGGCTGGGGCTGGGCGGACGTCGCGCCCCGGCTGGAGCTCGCCGAGCGCGTGCTGCGCGTGGAGCGGCCGCGCGACCCGCACCCGGTCGCGACGGCCCTGGTCGACGCCGTGGTCGCCGCTGGCCGGCAGGGGGCCGGCGGCCTCGCCGAGCTGGCCGAGCTCACGGCCGCCGCGGAGGACGACGGCGCGGGCGGCGTCCGCTCGCGCCGCTGGAGCACCTCGCGCGCCTACCTGCGCGAGCTGCCACCGCTCGAGCAGCTGCCGGGCAGCGGGTCGCTCACCGTGGTCACCGGCAGCCCGGCCCTGCGCGTCGAGGTGGAGGGCGGTCGGGCCACCGGCGTCGTCCACCTGCTGGACGGGCAGCCGGTGACCAGCGCGCTGGTGAGCGGCGGCGAGGTGGTGCTGTGCGCTGGCGCGGTGGAGACGCCGCGGCTGCTGCTGGCCTCCGGCGTCGGGGACCCGGCCGACCTCGCCCGGCTGGGGGTGCCCGTGGTCAGCGCCCTGGCGGGCGTGGGGCGCAACCTCCAGGACCACCCGCTGCTGGAAGGCGTGACCCTGCGGCTGCGCGAGCCGCGGGGGCCGGTGCGCGACAACGGCGGCGGGGCAGTCTGGAACTGGCGCAGCGCGAGCCCCCGCAGCGACGCCCCGGACCTGCACTGCTTCGTGACCCAGGCGGCCTGCGCGACGCCGGCGGTCGCGCAGGCCCACGAGCTGGACCGCTCCGACCCGCACCTGGTGGGCCTCGGCGTGGGGCTCATGGGCAGCCGCAGCCGCGGCCACCTGGTGGTGCGCGACCTCGCCCCCGGCGGCGCCGTGGACCTGCACCCCGGCCTCCTGGCCGACCCCGCCGACCGCGCCGCCCTGCTCGAGGGCCTGCGCGACGTGCTCGACCTGGCCGACGGCCCGGTCTTCTCCGCCCTCGGCGCCCAGCGCCTCGCGCCGCTGCCCACCCTCACCAGCGACACCGGCGACACCGACCTGGAGGAGCTCATGAGCCTGGCCTGCACCACCTTCTTCCACGCCTGCGGGACCGCGGCGATGGGACGCCAGGACGACGGGACCGCCGTGCTCGACCCCGAGCTCCGCGTCCGCGGCGTCGACGGCCTGCGCGTGGCCGACGCCTCGGCGTTCCCCACCGTGCCGACGTCCAACACGCTCGCGCCCGTGGTGGCGCTGGCCGAGCGCGCCGCGGACCTGCTGGTGCCGTGGTCGGTGCGCCGGTGAGCGCCGGCGTGCGCGTGCTGGCGGCCGGCGTCGTCGTCGTGGGGGACGCCGCCCACACGGTGCTCACCGACGGCGCCGTGGCGCTGGACGGGGACCGCATCACCGCCGTCGGGCCGCGGGAGGAGGTGCTGACCGCGGTGCGCGCCGAGCACCCGGGGGCACCCGTCGAGGAGCTGCCGGACCACCTCCTCGTGCCCGGTCTGGTCAACGCGCACCACCACTCCGGCCTGCTGCGCGGCACCGCCGAGGAGCTGCCGGTGTGGGAGTGGCTGCGCGTCCACATCGACCCCATGCACCGCGTGCTCACCGCCCACGAGGCCGAGGTCGCCGCCCGCCTCTGCTACGCGGAGGGCCTGCTCGCCGGCACCACCACCGTCGTCGACATGTGGCGGTACCTGCACGGCGGAGCCCGCGCCGCGGAGCTGCTCGGCAACCGGCTCGTGGCCGTCCCGTACGCCGCGGAGCACCCGGAGCACGACTTCTTCGACACCCTCGACGACGTCGAGCGGCTCGCCGCCGACCACCACGGCTCCGCCGGCGGGCGGGTCGAGGTGTGGGTGGGGCTGGAGCACCCCTTCTACGCCGTCGAGGCTGCGCAGCAGCGCGCCGTGGCGATGGCGCGGGACCTCGGCACCGGCCTGTACACGCACTGCAGCGAGTCGCGCGACGAGGTCGCCGAGTTCGAGCGCCGCTACGGCGCCCGTCCGGTGCGCGCCCTGGAGCGCCTCGGGATGCTCGACGCCCCGCGCACCGTGCTCGCCCACGCCGTCTGGCTCGACGACGACGAGATCGGCCTGCTCGCCGAGCGCGGCGTCGGCGTGGTGCACAACCCGGTGAGCAACATGAAGCTGGCCAGCGGCACCGCCCGGGTGCGCGAGCTGCTCGCGGCCGGAGTCGCCGTCGGCCTGGGGACCGACGGCGAGAAGGAGAACAACAACCTCGACGTGTTCGAGGAGCTCAAGGCCGCGTCCCTGCTGGCCAAGCTGCGCGACCTCGACGCCGCGGCGCTGCCCAGCTGGGACGCGTTCGCCCTCGGGACGACCGGTGGAGCCCGCGCGCTGGGGCGCGAGGCCGACCTGGGCTCGCTGGAGGTGGGGAAGAAGGCGGACGTCGTGGCGGTGCGCTCGCGCACCCCGCGGATGACGCCGCTGGTCACGTCGGGTCCGCTGCTCAACGTGCACCACAACCTCGTGCACGCCGTGCGCGGCTCCGACGTCGACCACGTCTGGGTGGACGGCGCCCCGGTGGTGCGCGACGGCGCGCTGGTGCACGCCGACCTCGGCGAGCTCGTCGACGAGGCGCGCGCCACCGCGCCCGGCCTGTTCGCGCGCCGCGAGGCGTGGGTGGCCGAGCACGGCCTGCCGGAGGTGGCCTGGTGAGCGCGCTGCTGGACGGCGGGACCGCGCCCGCCGGCGCCGTCTCCCCGGCCGCGCGGTCGGTGCTCGACGCGTGGCGCGAGGAGCCGGCCGGCCTGTTCACCGCGGGGGAGTGGGGCCCCGCCGCGACGGGGGGGCGCCGGACCACCCGCGACCCCGCCACAGGCGCCGTGCTCGCGGACGTCGCCGACGCCGGCCCGGAGGACGTCGGGCCCGCCGTCGAGGAGGCCCGCGCCGTGCTGGAGGACCGCCGCCCCGGCTCGTGGTGGGCGGCCACCCCCTCGGCCCGCGGCCGGCTGCTGTGGCGCGTGGCCGACCTGCTCGCCGAGCACGCCGAGGAGCTGGCGCAGCTGGAGGTGCTCGACCAGGGCAAGACCCTGGCCACGGCCCGCGGTGAGGTGGCCGGCGCGGCCGAGCAGTTCCGCTACTTCGCCGGCGCCGCGACCAAGCTCACCGGCACCACCTTCCGGCCCTCCTCGCCGGTGCCCACGCACGCGGCCCCCGGGGCGCGGCTGGTGGCGAGCACCGTGCTCGAACCGGTGGGCGTGGTCGCCGCGATCACGCCGTGGAACTCCCCCCTGCTCATGGCCGCGATGAAGGTCGCGCCCGCGCTCGCCGCCGGGTGCGTCGTCGTCCTCAAGCCCGCCGAGGACACCCCGCTCACGTCCGTGCGCCTCGTGCAGCTGCTGGTCCGCGCCCTCGACGAGGCCGGCCTGCCCCGCGGGGCGGTGTCGCTGCTGACCGGGGGAGGTGCCGTCGGCGCAGCGCTCGCCGAGCACCCGGGGGTCGACAAGGTGGCCTTCACCGGCTCGACCGCCACGGGGCGCGCCATCGTCCGCTCGGCCGGGCGGCCCGGCGGGCACCTGCCCCGGCTCACCCTCGAGCTGGGGGGCAAGTCGCCCGCCGTCGTCATGGCCGACGCCGAGATGGCCTCGGCGGTGCCGGGGGTGGCGCGGGGGGTCTTCGCCAACTCCGGGCAGGTGTGCGTGGCCGGGTCCCGGGTCTACGTCGAGCGCCGCGCCCACGACGCCTTCGTCGAGGCGCTCGCGGGGGTCGCGGCCGGCACCCCGCTCGGGCACGGCCTCCACCCCGGCGCGCAGCTGGGACCCCTCGCGAGCCCGGCGCACGCGGCCCGGGTGGCGCAGCGCGTGGCCGACGGCGTGGCCGCGGGTGCGCAGGTGGTGGGGTCCGGCGGCCCGGTGGCCGACGCCTCCGGCGGCGGCTGCTTCTTCGCGCCGACGGTGCTGGTGGGGGCGGACCCGACCTCGCCGCTGGTGCAGGAGGAGGTCTTCGGTCCCGTGGTCGTCGTCGCGCCCTTCGACGACGTGGAGGAGGTGCTCGCCGCGGCGAACGACACCGACTACGGCCTGGCGGCGAGCGTCTGGACCACCGACCTGCGCACCGCGCAGCGCGTGGTGGACGGCGTGCGCGCCGGGACGGTGTGGGTGAACTGCCACTCCGTGTTCTCCCCGGAGCTCGTCAAGGGCGGGCGGCGGACGTCCGGGTGGGGCGTGGAGAACGGGATGGAGGGCCTGGCCGGGTACCTGGAGGCCAAGACCGTCTGCTCGCTGGTCTGAGCCGGGCGGACGGGCGAGCCGGCTGGCACTCGGGTTGACCGAGTGCTGACGGCCTCACTACTGTCCTTCTTGGCACTCTCCCTGCGAGAGTGCCAGCGCCCGAGGTCGGAGCGGCACCCGCGACGACGCACCGGCCCACCGGCGCGCGCATCCGTCCGTTCCGCACCACCAGCGAAGGGGAGGTCCGCCCGTGTCGGTCTCCATCAAGCCGCTCGAGGACCGCATCGTCGTCAAGCCCCTCGACGCCGAGCAGACCACCGCATCCGGCCTCGTCATCCCGGACACCGCGAAGGAGAAGCCCCAGGAGGGCGAGGTCCTGAGCGTGGGCCCGGGCCGCATCGACGACAACGGCAACCGCGTGCCGCTCGACGTCAAGGTCGGCGACAAGGTCATCTACTCCAAGTACGGCGGCACCGAGGTGAAGTACGGCGGCCAGGAGCTGCTCGTGCTCTCGGCGCGCGACGTGCTCGCCGTCGTCGCCTGATCGACCACTGATCTCGGCTCGCCCCGGCGGCCCCCACGCCGCACGGCGGGGGCCCCGGGGCGTTCGCCGTCCCCGCACCACTCGCGCACCCGGTAGCGCGACCACCACGCCGTCAGGAAGAAGGACATGGCCAAGCAGCTGCAGTTCGACGAGAACGCCCGCCGCGCCCTCGAGCGCGGGGTCGACGCCCTCGCGAACGCCGTCAAGGTGACCCTCGGCCCCAAGGGCCGCAACGTGGTCATCGACAAGAAGTGGGGCGCCCCCACCATCACCAACGACGGCGTCACCATCGCCCGCGAGGTGGAGCTGGACGACCCGTACGAGAACCTCGGCGCCCAGCTCGCCAAGGAGGTCGCCACCAAGACGAACGACGTCGCCGGTGACGGCACCACCACCGCGACCGTCCTGGCGCAGGCCATGGTCAAGGAGGGCCTGCGCAACGTGGCCGCCGGCGCCAGCCCGTCCGGGCTGAAGCGCGGCATCGACAAGGCCGTCGACGCGGTCTCCGAGAAGCTGCTCGCCACCGCCCGCGAGATCGACGACAAGGGCGAGATCGCCCAGGTCGCCACCATCTCCGCGCAGGACTCCACCGTCGGCGACCTGCTCGCCGAGGCCTTCGACAAGGTCGGCAAGGACGGCGTCATCACCGTCGAGGAGTCCAGCTCGATGAACCTCGAGCTCGACTTCACCGAGGGCATGCAGTTCGACAAGGGCTACATCTCGCCCTACTTCGTCACCGACTCCGAGCGCATGGAGGCCGTCCTCGAGGACGCCCACGTGCTGCTCTCGCAGGGCAAGATCAGCTCCGTCCAGGAGCTCCTGCCGCTGCTGGAGAAGGTCCTGCAGACCTCCAAGCCGCTGTTCATCATCGCCGAGGACGTCGACGGCGAGGCGCTGTCCACGCTCGTCGTGAACAAGATCCGCGGCACCTTCACCGCCGCCGCCGTCAAGGCCCCGGCCTTCGGCGACCGCCGCAAGGCGATCCTCCAGGACATCGCCATCCTCACCGGTGCGCAGGTCGTCAGCCCCGAGGTCGGCCTCAAGCTCGACCAGGTGGGCCTGGAGGTCCTCGGCTCGGCCCGCCGCGTCGTCATCACCAAGGACGACACGACGATCATCGACGGCGGCGGCGACGCCGACGCCGTGGCCGACCGCGTGCGCCAGGTGAAGGCGGAGATCGAGAACACCGACTCCGACTGGGACCGCGAGAAGCTGCAGGAGCGCCTGGCCAAGCTGGCCGGCGGCGTCTGCGTCATCAAGGTCGGCGCCGCCACCGAGGTGGAGCTCAAGGAGAAGAAGCACCGCATCGAGGACGCCGTCTCGGCGACCCGCGCGGCCATCGAGGAGGGCATCGTCGCCGGCGGCGGCTCCGCCCTCATCCAGGCCGTCTCCGCCATCGACGCCCTCGAGCTCACCGGCGACGAGGCCACCGGCGCGCAGATCGTGCGCCGCTCGGCCGCCGAGCCGCTGCGCTGGATCGCCGAGAACGCGGGCCTCGAGGGCTACGTCGCCGTCGAGCGCGTCCGCGGGCTGGAGGCGGGCCACGGCCTCAACGCCGCCACCGGCGAGTACGTCGACCTCGTGGCCGCGGGCGTCATCGACCCGGTGAAGGTCACGCGCTCCGCGCTGCGCAACGCCGCCTCCATCGCGTCGATGGTGCTCACCACCGACACGCTGGTCGTGGACAAGCCCGAGGAGGAGGCCCCCGCGGCCGCCGGCCACGGGCACAGCCACTGAGCTGACCGTCCGCCCGGGTCACCGGGCGCGCGCCAGAGCCCCCCGGACCACCAGGTCCGGGGGGCTCCCCCGTGCCGCCACCCGCGCCTGCCGGGGGTACGAGGTGGGGGGTACGAGGTGGGGGGGGTGCGACGAGGGCCCCGGACCTGCTGGTCCGGGGCCCTCGCCGTCGCTCGGGGCGCGGTGCGGTCAGCCGACCTCGGCGATGCGGGTCTCGGCGACCACGGTGTTCGGGGT
>NZ_VDMJ01000029.1 GCF_006335115.1 Streptomyces sp. NP160 | reverse complement strand
CCGCTGGAGCGCCTCGTCGACGTCGTCACCCACCCCTACGAGGAGCGCGCCGGGTGGGAGCGCTACGCCGAGCCCGCCCCCGACGCCTTCGGCCCGTACACCACCTTCTGCGGCACCTGACCGCCCCCGCCGTGATCATGGACGTCCGCCACCCCCGGGGGTGGCGGACGTCCATGATCACGGCGGGTTGTCAGGGAGGCTGCTTAGGCTGTGGCGGTGAGCGAGAGGCTGCCCCTGTTCCCGCTGCGCACCGTGCTGGTGCCCGGGCTCGTGCTGCCCCTGACGATCTTCGAGCCGCGCTACGTCGCGCTCGTCGAGCACCTGCTCTCCCTGCCCGAGGAGGA
Organism: Streptomyces sp. NP160; assembly: GCF_006335115.1. Taxonomy (GTDB): domain Bacteria; phylum Actinomycetota; class Actinomycetes; order Actinomycetales; family Quadrisphaeraceae; genus Quadrisphaera. The sequence goes on along the minus strand of NZ_VDMJ01000029.1, from coordinate 96,537 downwards.
GCGGGCGTTCGGCGTGGTCGCGCTGCGCCACGGCCGTGACGCCGGGTCCCGGCCCGGCGCGGTCGACCTGCACCAGGTCGGGTGCACCGCCGTGGTCCGGGACGTCTCCGAGCCGGACGGCCCCGGGGACGGCAGGTACGAGCTCATCACCTCTGGCGCGGTGCGCTTCCGCCTGGACGGCGTCGACGACGCCGCCGGCACCCCGTACCTCACCGGCCTGGTCAGCCCGGTGCCCGAGCAGACCGGCGCCGACCCCGACCGCCTCGCCGACCTGGCCACGTCCACGGCCGCCGCGTGGACCGCGTACCGCGAGCAGCTGGGCATCGCCACCACGGGCGTGCCCGGCGGAGTCCCTGACGACCCGGCCGTGCTGAGCTACCTCGTCATGGCCGGCATGGTGCTCGACCTCCCCGAGCGGCAGCGCCTGCTGGAGCTGCCCGACACCGCCACCCGCCTGCGCGAGGAGCGCCGGCTGCTGCGGCAGGAGCAGGTGCTCATCGCCGAGCTGCGCTCCCTGCCCGCGCAGGAGCTCCTCGACGACCCGCCGGTCTACAACTGATGGCCAAGAAGACCGCCGGCGGCGGCACGCCGGCCACCACCGCCCTGGCGAAGGCCGGGGTGGCGCACACCGTGCACCCCTACGAGCACGACGCCGCCGTCTCCGCCGAGGTCGGCTACGGCCTGGAGGCCGCGCACGCCCTGGGCATCGACCCGGCGCGCGTCTACAAGACGCTCGTGGTGGAGGTCGACGGCGCGCTCGGCGTCGCGGTGGTCCCCGTCAGCGCCAAGCTCGACCTCAAGGCCGTCGGCGCCGCGCTCGGCGGCAAGCGCGCCACCATGGCCGACCCGGCCGCCGCCGAGCGCACCACCGGCTACGTCCGCGGCGGCATCAGCCCGCTGGGGCAGCGCAAGCGGCTGCCCACCGTCGTCGACAGCTCCGCCGCCGCGCACCCCACCGTCCTGGTCAGCGGCGGCCGCCGCGGCCTCGACGTGGAGCTGGCGCCCGCCGACCTCGTGGCCCTCACCGCGGCGACGGTCGCGCCCGTCGCCGCGCCCTGACCGGACCTCCCACCGTGCAGTGCGACTACTTCGACGCCGGGGCGTGCCGGTCGTGCACCCTCATGGGCGTCCCGCACGCGGTGCAGGTGGCTGACGCGCGGGCGCGCGTCGAGGCCCTGCTCCCCACCGTGCCCACCTGGCTCGAGCCCGCCGCCGGCGCCGAGTCGCACTTCCGCAACCGCGCCAAGATGGTCGTCGGGGGGACGGTCGACGCCCCGACGCTCGGGGTCCTCGACGAGGCCGGCCACGGGGTCGACCTGGTCCGCTGCGGCCTCTACCCGGCCTCCGTCACCGACGCCCTCGAGCCGCTGCGCGCCTTCGCCACCCGCGCCGCCCTGGTCCCCTACGACGTCCCGGGCCGCCGCGGCGAGCTCAAGCACGTCCACGTCACCACCAACGGCGCCGGCGAGCTCATGGTCCGCTTCGTGCTGCGCTCCACCGAGTCGCTGCCCCGGATCCGCAAGCACCTCCCGTGGCTGCTCGAGCAGCTGCCGGCGGTCCGCGTGGTCTCCGCCAACCTCCTCCCGCAGCACGCGGCGCTGCTCGAGGGCGACGTCGAGGTCCCCCTCACCCCGGCCGAGCGCCTGCCCGTCCACCAGGGCGCGGTGACGCTGCTCGCCCGCCCCCAGGGCTTCCTGCAGACCAACACCGACGTCGCCGGGCAGCTGTACACCCAGGTCTCCTCCTGGGTGGACGACCTCGACGACGACGAGCGCCGCCGCGCTGGCGCCGCTGCGCTGCGCGTGTGGGACCTCTACTGCGGGGCCGGTGGCTTCGCGCTGCACGTGGCGGGCCCGGGACGGGACGTGGTGGGCGTCGAGACCAGCGAGCAGGCCGTCGCCGCCGCCCGGGACGCCGCGGGGGCCGCCGGCCTGACGGGCAGCACCGCGTTCCTCCACGCCGACGCCACCGCGTGGGCGCGCGAGCAGCCGGACGAGGAGGCGCCCGACGTCGTCGTCGTCAACCCTCCGCGGCGGGGGCTGGGCGCGCAGCTGTGCGGGTGGCTGGACGCCGCTCCCCCACGCACCCGCCACCTGCTGTACTCCAGCTGCAACCCGGCCTCGCTGGCGAAGGACCTGGAGGCGCTGCCGGGGTGGGAGCCGGTGCGGGGGCGGCTGTTCGCGATGTTCCCGCAGACCACGCACGCCGAGGTGCTGGTCCAGCTCCGCCGCCGCTGACCGTCCCCTCCCCTCCCCTCCCCTCCGCGACGATCAAGGAAGTCAGTCACGCGAGAGGCAGGGCACCCGTGCCCTGCCGGCCGTCTCCGGATCCGGGTTTCCTCTTCCTCACCAGGGCGAACGCCCGCAGGAAGACCAGACCCGGAGGAGCCCCGCCATGTCCGCGTCCACCGCTCGCACCGCCGTCCGCCGCTTCGCCACCACCGGCCTCGCCGCCGCGCTGCTCGCCGGGGGCCTCGGCGTCGCGGCGGTCGCGCCGGCCTCGGCCGCCCCGCGCGACTGCGCCTACCTGGGCTACGGCTCCGGACCCGACCAGCTGGGCCTGCAGCTCGACACCGCCGAGCAGAAGATGTTCAACGACATCAACGCCTACCGCGCCGCCAACGGCCTGCCGGCGCTGCGGCTGTCGTCCGGTCTGGCGCGACCGACCATGTGGGCCTCGCTCGACTCCGCCCAGCGCGGCTTCTCGCCGTCGAACCACGTCGACTCCCGCGGCATGGGCCCGGCCCAGCGCGCCCAGTACTGCTCCGGCTACACCGGCCGCATCGGGGAGATCAACTACTACGGCTGGGGGAACCAGTACGCGGGTTCGAACACCGCCGCGCTCGCGTGGTGGAAGCAGTCTCCCGGCCACAACGCGCTGCTGCTGAGCCGCGACTTCACGACCATGCACGTGGGCTGGGCGTACATCGGCGTCAACGCCGAGGTGCGCGGCCACTGGACGGTGTCCTTCGGCGTCAGCTGATCCCACCGGCCGTGGTCTCCGGCCTGGGGGTGGCAGCCGCCTCAGCGGGCGGCGGCGTGGGAATCGCCAGCGGACAGCACCAGCGAGGCTCGGAGATCGGTGAGCTCGTGGAGACAGGTGGCCCGCGCGGCCGGGTGGTCCTGCCCCCCTGTGCCGTGACCACCCGCTCCCCCTCCCGCGACGATCAAGGAAGTCGGGCACACCCGAGCGCGCCTAGCTTCCTTGATCGTCGCGGAGGGGGGAGGGGGCGGGGGTGGCGAGGTCGTCGGCGTCGGCGAGGGCGGCGTCGTCGTCAGCGTCACGCGGGGTGCGAGCGCCGCTCCAGGCGGCGGACAGGTGGCCCATCGTCATCACCAGCGCCGCCAGCGCCGGCCAGGCCAGCAGCACTCCGGCGCTGTGCGCGCGCAGCGGGCTCACGAGGCCGCGCGCCGGGTCGGCCCCGCCGGCCACCTGGTCGGCCACCGACGCCGGCCCCAGCCAGGCCCCGACCTGTGAGGCGACCACCGCGCCGAAGAGGCAGCCGGCCACCACGAGCAGGCTCCGCCGCACGGGCGCGTCCCCCGGCCGGGCCGCGGCGGCCACACCGCACACCAGCCCGGCTGCTGCGCCCAGCACGACGAGCCAGCCGTCCTGGGACGCGGTGAGCTCGGGGTCGGCGGCGCCCAGCACGGACCCGCCCTGCAGCAGCACCACCGGGCCGGTCGGGGCGACCAGCCACCACACCACCCCGACGACCGCACCGAGCAGCACCGGCCCCAGCACCGGGACCAGCGCGCGCGCCCGTCCCGGCAGCCGGGGCGTCACACGAGGCAGCTGGGCCCCAGCAGCGCCTTGAGGTCCCCGAACAGCGACGGCGAGGGGGTCACCCGCAGCGCGTCGTCGAGGCAGACCAGCACCTGCTTGTCGGTGGTGAGCAGCTTGAGGTGCACCAGCGTCTGGCCGCGGTGGTCCTGCAGCACCCCGCGGAGCCGGTCGGCGACGGGCTCGGTGCACCGCTGCTCGGGCAGCGTGATGACCACCGGACCGTCGGCGGCCACGGAGGTGTCGGGCACCGACAGGTCCTGCGCGTGCAGCGACGGCACGTCGTCACGTCGCGACAGGCGACCCTTGACGACGACGACCGCGTCCGGCGCCAGCAGGTGCGCGAACTGCTCGTAGCTGCTGGGGAAGAACAGCACCTCCACCGCACCGCCGAGGTCCTCGACGGTGGCGATGGCCCACTGCTTGCCCTGCTTGGTCATCTTGCGCTGCAGGCCCGTGATGAGCCCGGCGATGGTCACCATCGAGCCGTCCTGGCGGGACTCGTCGGTGAGCAGCGTGGCGACCGAGCAGTCCGCGGCCGAGCTCAGCACGTGCTCGAGCCCGAAGAGCGGGTGGTCGGAGACGTACAGGCCGAGCATCTCGCGCTCGCGCGCCAGCAGCTCCTTCTTGTCCCACTCGGGCAGGTCGGGCACCGCGACGGACAGGGCCGAGCCCTGGCCGACCCCGTCCGCGTCGTCGTCGTCGCCCATGAGGCCGCCGAACAGGTCGTACTGGCCCTTCTCCTCCTGGCGCTTGAGGCCGACCACGGAGTCGACGGCGTCCTCGTGGACGGACAGCAGGGCGCGCCGCTTGGCGCCGAGGGAGTCGAAGGCGCCGGCCTTGATGAGCGACTCCACCGTGCGCTTGTTGCAGACCACGGCGGGGACCTTCGCGAGGAAGTCGCCGAAGCTCGTGAAGGCGCCCTTCTCCTCGCGGGCCTTCTCGATGGCGTCGACCACGTTCTCGCCGACGTTGCGGATGGCCGCCAGGCCGAAGCGGATGTCGGGACCGACCGCGGCGTAGGTGGCGATCGACTCGTTGACGTCGGGCGGGAGGACGGTGACGCCCATGCGGCGGCACTCGTTGAGGTAGAGCGCGGACTTGTCCTTGTCGTCGCGCACGGAGGTGAGCACCGCGGCCATGTACTCGGCCGGGTAGTGCGCCTTGAGGTAGGCGGTCCAGTAGGAGACGACGCCGTACGCCGCGGAGTGGGCCTTGTTGAACGCGTAGTCGGAGAACGGCAGCAGCACGTCCCACAGGGCCTTGACCGCGGCCTCGGAGAAGCCGCGCTCGTGCATGCCGCCGGAGAACTTCTCGTACTGCTTGTCCAGCTCGGACTTCTTCTTCTTGCCCATCGCCCGCCGCAGCAGGTCCGCCTGACCGAGGCTGAAGCCCGCCACGGTCTGCGCGATGGACATCACCTGCTCCTGGTAGACGATCAGGCCGTAGGTGGTGCCCAGCACCTCCGCGAGCGGCTCGGCCAGCTCGGGGTGCAGCGGCGTGATCTCCTGCTGGCCGTTCTTGCGCAGGGCGTAGTTGGTGTGCGAGCCGGCGCCCATGGGGCCCGGGCGGTACAGGGCGCCGACGGCCGAGATGTCCTCGAAGTTGTCGGGGCGCATGAGGCGCAGCAGCGAGCGCATGGGCCCGCCGTCGAACTGGAAGACGCCGAGGGTGTCGCCGCGCTGGAGCAGGGCGTAGGTCTCGGGGTCGTCGAGCTCGAGCTCCTCGAGCACCACCTTCTCGCCGCGGTTGCGCTCCACGAGCCGGACGGCGTCGTCCATGATCGTGAGGTTGCGCAGGCCGAGGAAGTCCATCTTGATCAGGCCGAGGGACTCGCAGCTCGGGTAGTCGAACTGCGTGATGACCTGGCCGTCCTGCTCGCGGCGCATGATCGGGATGAGGTCGATCAGGGGCTCGCTGGACATGATGACGCCGGCGGCGTGCACGCCCCACTGGCGCTTCAGGCCCTCGAGCTGCTTGGCCGTCTCGACGACCTTCTGCACGTCGCCCTCGGCCTCGTACAGCTCGCGGAACTCCTTGCCCTCCGCGTAGCGGTTGTGGGTGGGCTCGAAGATCTGGTTGAGCGGCACGTCCTTGCCCATCACCGCGGCGGGCATCGCCTTGGTGATCCGGTCGCCCATGGCGAACGGGTAGCCGAGCACGCGGGAGGCGTCCTTGACGGCCTGCTTGGCCTTGATGGTGCCGTAGGTGACGATCTGCGCGACGCGGCTCTCGCCGTACTTCTCCGTCACGTACTTGATGACCTCGCCGCGCCGGCGCTCGTCGAAGTCGATGTCGAAGTCGGGCATGGAGACGCGGTCGGGGTTGAGGAACCGCTCGAAGATCAGGCCGTGGCGCTGCGGGTCGAGGTCGGTGATCTCCAGGGCGTACGCGGCGATCGACCCCGCGCCGGAGCCGCGGCCGGGGCCCACGCGGATGCCGTGGCGCTTGGCCCACCGGATGAAGTCGGCGACGACGAGGAAGTACCCCGAGAAGCCCATCTTGGTGATGACGCCGATCTCGTACTCGGCCACGCGGCGGCTCTCGTCGGGCACGTCGCCCTTGAACCGCATGAGCAGGCCGCGCTCGACCTCCTTGACGAACCAGGAGTCCTCGCTCTCCCCCTCCGGCACCGGGTAGCGCGGCATGTACGTGCCGACGCCCTCGGTGAACTCCACCGAGCAGCGCTCCGCGATGGCGAGGGTGTTGTCGCAGGCCTCCGGCAGCTCGCGCCACAGCTGGCGCATCTCGGCGGGGCTCTTGAGGTAGAACTCGTCGGCGTCGAACTTGAAGCGGTTCGGGTCCGCCAGCGTGGAGCCCGACTGCACGCACAGCAGCGCCGCGTGGCCCTCGGAGTGCTCCGGGCGCGTGTAGTGCAGGTCGTTGGTGGCGACCAGCGGGATGCCGAGGTCCTTGGCGAGGCGGATGAGGTCCTTCTGGATGCGGGTCTCGATCTCGAGCCCGTGGTCCATGACCTCGCAGTAGAAGTTCTCGGCGCCGAAGATGTCGCGGAACTCCGCGGCGGCGGCCACGGCCTGGTCGTACTGGCCCAGGCGCAGGCGGGTCTGGACCTCGCCGGACGGGCAGCCCGTCGTCGCGATGATCCCCTTGCCGTAGGTGTTGAGCAGCTCGCGGTCCATGCGGGGCTTGAAGTAGTGCCCCTCCAGGCTGGCCAGGCTCGCCATGCGGAAGAGGTTGTGCATGCCGGCGGTGTCCTGCGCCCACATGGTCATGTGGGTGTAGGCGCCGGAGCCGGAGACGTCGTCGCGGCCGGCGCTCGGGTCTCCCCACTTCACGCGGGTCTTGTCGCCGCGGGCGGTGCCCGGGGTGAGGTACGCCTCCAGGCCGATCACGGGGTTCACGCCGTGCTTGCGGCCGGCCTTCCAGAACTCGTAGGCCCCGAAGATGTAGCCGTGGTCGGTGGTCGCCAGGGCCGGCATGCCCATCTCGGCCGCGGTGGCGAACAGCTCGTCGATCCTGGCGGCCCCGTCGAGCATCGAGTACTCGGTGTGGTTGTGCAGGTGGACGAACGAGTCACCGGCGGGCATGGGTCGAGGACCTCCGTGGAGCAGGCGGAGCAGGCGGGGGAAGAGGCCCCACTGTAGGCGCCGGGGACGACGGCGGGGGCGTCCCCCGAGCGCCCGTCGGCGCGCCGCTCGGGCGCCACCTGCCGCCGGCGGAGGGCAGCGTCCCGCCCAGCAGGCAGAAGTCCCGTGACGCGGCCCCCGGACCCCTCCGAGCCGACTTCTGCATGCTGGACGGGACACCGACCACCAGGAGGCGGGACCTGCCCGCGGAGGACGTGCTCGTGGTCGGCGACCGCGCCTCCCACGACGGCGCGGCCGTCGACCTCGGCATCACGACGCTGCTGGTGCCGCCGCTGCAGTCACCGCACGAGCGCCGGCTGCAGCGGGTCCTCGACCTCGTGCTGCCGGGCGCCGTCCTCAGCCCCTCCTGACCGGTGCTGTCGTCCCGTCCAGCGGGCGGGAGCGCCCCTCGGCAGCCCGCTCAGCGCCTCGAGCCGGCTCGCGCACGTCCACCGTCACAGCAGCCGCTCGGCCACCGCGAGCACCTCGCAGACCACCGCGTCCAACGGCGCTGTCGCGTCGAGCGCCACGCCGGGTGGGAGGTCCTCGCGCGTGGCGTGCAGGCGGAGCACCTGCTCGCGCTCGTCGGGAGCCGAGCCCCACTCCCCCGCCGGCCGCAGCGCCAAGCGCCGCTCGAGCGTCGCGCGGTCGAGCTGCAGCACCACCACCGCGTCGAAGAGGTCGACGAACGCCGGCCAGTTGCGCGAGCCGCCGCAGAAGAACGTCACGGGAGCCGACCGGTCAGCGACCAGCTCCTGGACCCGGTCCACCCGCCACAGGTGGTGCGCGTGCCCGCCGGCCTCCACCGGCGCCCCCGTCACCGGGTCGCCGCGGTAGGCCAGCTCCCGGTCGCCGTGGACGACGTGGTGCCCCCGCCGCTCGAGCTCCTCCGCCACCGACGTCTTGCCAGCGCACGAGACGCCCTCCACGAGCACGTTGACCCGCCCCATCAGCGGGTCACCACACCGGGCGCGCGCGAGCCGCCGCCTCGTGCAGCGCCGCCGTCGACACCTCCACCGACGTCTCGGCGATCCCCCGGTCCGGCCACGCGCACACCACCCGCATCGACGGGAGCGGCGGCAGCGGCCACAGCCAGATCCCCCGCCGCCAGCAGCCGTACCCGCCGTCCGGCCGTCCGACGCCGCCCAGCACCGGGTGCGAGGGGTTCCACTCCGAGGGATCGGCGTCCTCGGGCAGCTCGTTCCACGAGTCCTCGTCGAGGGTGGTGACCCGGCTGCCGTCCGCCATCTCGACACCCCAGCGCAGGCCCCCGGCGCCGAGGCACAGGTCGAGCTGCCCCCGCCCGTGGTGCAGGTCCAGCGCGGCGAACACCCGCCGCTGCGCCTCACGGCCCCGCTCCCGCACGTGCACGGCCAGGTCGAGCACCACACCCGACCGGTAGGCCTCGGCGCCCTGGAGGCTCACCACGGTCGAGTCAGACCGCCCGATCTCCACCCCGAGGTCCGCCACACCGGGCCGGACGCCGTGAGGAGGTCCGTACCAGTCAGCCACCTAGAAGGGCGGCTCCTCGTCGTAGGTCTCCTCGACGGGCGTGAACTCGGGGAAGAACGACGGCGAGGTCATGATCGAGCCTGGCACTCCACGACCCCGCCCGTCACTAGGGTCGCGCCCATGGGACGCCAGGTATGGGTGACCACCACGGTGACCGGCCCGCCCGCCCGCCTCTGGCACCTCACGCAGGACACCGACCACCACCCCCGCTGGGACCTGCGCTTCAGCTCCATCACCCCCGCCGGTCAGGACGACGACGGCCACCAGCGCTTCACGTACGCCCTCGCCCTGCCACACCCCCGTCTCCCGCTGCTGACGGTTCGCGGCACCGGCACGAGCACCGCGGAGCGTCGCGGCGACGACGGCGCCGGCACCTCGGCCATCCGCTTCACCGCCGGCGGCTCCTCCGCCGACCGCCTCTCGCCGCTGGCCAGCGGCGCCGGCTTCTGGCGCTACGCCCCGCAGCCTGACGGGCGCACGCGCTTCACCACCGGCTACGACTACCGCCCCGGCTGGGGCCGTCTCGGCGCGGCGCTCGACCCCTGGCTGACCCGCCCGCTGGTCGGCTGGGCGACGGCGTGGAGCTTCGACAGGCTCCGGCTCTGGGCCGAGCGCGGCCAGACCCCTGAGCGCAGCCGCGACCTGGCGCTGGCGTGGACGGCGGCCCGGGCCGTCGTCGTCGTGCTCACCGCAGCGGCGCTGCAGCAGCGACGCCCGCTCGTCGCGCTGCTCACCGCGAGCGCCCTCGCCGTCCCCACCCTGGCAGCGGTGCCGAGCGCAGTGCGCTGCGGCCGCCGCCCGACCCGAGGGGGCAGCCGGTGAGCGTGGTGCTGGACGCCCTCGGCGACGACGCCGCCCGGCTGCACCCGCAGCTGCGCCGCCGCTTCGGGGCGAGCACGGCCACCGGGTACAGCTGCGTGGGCCGCGGGGTCATGGAGGAGGTGTGGCACGGCCCGGTGTGGACGCTGCCGTTCCTGCACGTCGGCGCGTGGCGCAACATCCTCGTGCCCGACGCGGCCACGGACGTCCCCTTCACCGTGGAGAACTACGCCTACACCGACTCCCTCGGGCGCGAGACGCTGACCGTGGTCCGCACCTTCGAGGTCGCACCCGGGCGGCGGCGCCGGTTCGACGCCACGCTCGTGGACGGCTCCCCCGACGGCCGGCCCGGCTCGGGCCGGGTGCTCGACTACCTCGGCACGCACCAGCGCCTCGCCGTCGACCTGCGGCTGCGCGTCGACGAGCGCGGCGCGCTGCGCCTGACCTCCCACGGCCAGCGCTTCTACGAGGGGCCGGTCGGGTTCCGGTTCCCGATGCTCGCGTCGGGAACGGCGGAGCTGCGGGAGGCCTACGACGACGAGCGCGACCGCTTCACCATCGACGTGCGCGTCACCAACCGGCGCTTCGGGCCGCTGGTCGGCTACCGCGGGTGGTTCACCTGCACCTACCCCGAGGTGGTCGGCGGGGACGTCCCGCCGTCGGTGAAGCCGCTGCGCGAGGAGCGACGCCGCTGACCGGTCCCCGCGGTGCCGCGGCCTGGTGCGTGCTGGCCCCGCGCACCTGCGGCAGATGACGGGACGCCGACGTCCACCTGAGAGGACACGATCTCGGCGAGCGGATCGCGCCCGGTGGGACGACGCTGCGGGGATGAAGATCTTCCTGATCGTCCTGTGCTTCTTCTTCCCCTTCCTGGCGGTGCTCATCAAGGAGGGGCCGACCGCCCGCGTGCTCATCGCCTTCCTGCTGCAGCTCCTGGGCCACATCCCAGGCGTGATCTACGGGATCCTCGTCGTCTCGCGTGACTGAGGCGCCCTCGACGTCCACGCTCGTCCTCACCCGCGGGTGGCTGCCCGGGGTGAGGACGGCGAGGGTCGTCGTGGACGGCGGACCGCCTGAGCGCCTCCGAGCCGGCCAGGTGCTCGCGCTCGCCCTGGCCCCTGGTCCGCACGAGGTGCGGGTCGTGGCCGGCGGTGCCCGGAGCCACCTCCACCGCGTGGTGCTGGCGCTGGGGCAGGTCCGGGAGCTGGAGGTGGGCACCAGCTGGCCTGACGCCCTGCCCGGCACGGCTCCGGTCCCGGCGCTCCTCGACGTCGACGACCGAACCGCGCCGATCGCCTGGCGCGACGGCGTCCCCCTCGACGAGTCGCAGTGGCCCTTCTGGTCGTTCGTCCTGGGCTTCGTCGCACCGCCGGTCGGGCTGGTCGTCGCTGCGCTCGCCCTCCGTCGGCCGGGACTGAGCAGCGTGAGCAGGGGACTCGTCGTCGCAGGCCTGCTCTCGGGGGCCTGCTACGTCCTCGCCTTCGCGGTCGGCGTCGTCTGGGTCCTCACCGCAGACGTGTAGGCAGGCGCGGACGGTGACGCAGCGTCGCGTGCCAGAGTTGGTCCTGTGAGCAGCGCTGTCCGCCAGGCCGACCGGTTGCGCACGGTGCGCTACGACATCCGCGGGCCGCTGCTGCGCCGGGCCCGCGAGATCGAGGCCGCCGGGCACGAGGTGGTGAAGCTCAACATCGGCAACCCCGCCGCGTGGGGGCTGGCCGCCCCCGACGCCGTGGTCAAGGGCCTGGTCGAGCACATCAACGACGCCGAGGGCTACAGCGACGCCCGCGGCATCCTCGCCGCTCGCGAGGCCGTGGCGGACTACTACACCGGCCGCGGCGTGGTCGGTGTCGGGCCGGACCACGTGATGCTCGGCAACGGCGTCTCCGAGCTCATCGTCATGACGCTGCAGGCGCTGCTCGACCCGGGCGACCAGGTGCTGGTCCCCACCCCCGACTACCCGCTGTGGACGGGCGCGGTGCGCCTGTCCGGCGGGACGGCCGTGCACTACCGCTGCGCGGAGGAGGACGGCTGGCAGCCCGACGTCGCCGACGTCGCCGCCAAGGTCACCCCGGCCACCAAGGCGCTGGTGCTCATCAACCCGAACAACCCCACGGGCGCGGTGTACTCGCGGGAGACGCTGCTGGCGCTGCTGGACGTCGCGCGCCAGCACGGGCTGCTCGTGCTCGCCGACGAGATCTACGACCACATCCTCTTCGACTCCCCCGACGGCCCGACCGTCCACGAGCACGCCGCGGCGCTGGCCCCGGACCTCGTGGTGCTCACCCTGTGCGGGCTGTCCAAGAACCACCGGGCCGCCGGCTTCCGCTCGGCGTGGCTGGCGATCAGCGGCCCCCGCGAGCGCGCCGCCGACTACCTGGACGGCCTCGAGCTGCTCGCCAACATGCGCATGTGCCCCAACGTGCCGGCGCAGCACGCGGTGGCCTCGGCGCTGGCCGACCGGGCCAGCATCGACCCGCTGCTGGCGCCGGGTGGCCGGCTGCGCGAGCAGCGCGACCACATGCTGCGCCGCCTGAACGCCATCCCCGGCGTCTCGTGCGTGGAGCCCCGCGGGGCGCTGTACCTCTTCGCGAAGCTGGACCCGGCCGTCTACCCCGTCGACGACGACGAAGCGCTGGTCATGGACCTGCTCAACGCCGAGCACCTGCTCGTGACGCACGGGACGGGCTTCAACCTGCCGACGCCCGACCACCTGCGGGTGGTGTTCCTGGCGCCGGTGGAGGTGCTGGACGACGCCGCCGACCGGCTCGAGAGGTTCCTCGCCGGCCGCCGGCGGTGAGGCGCCTCAGCCCAGCTGGCTGAACGCGGAGCCCCAGGCCAACGTCCACAGGCCTCCGAACACGGTGACGTAGAGGATGAAGAACGCGGACATGACGCCCGCGCCCACCACCGCCACCCCGCCGCAGCTCAGGCCCGTGATGGCGAGGCCCTTGCCTGACCGCTCCGCCGTGCCGAGCCGGCGCAGCGCCACGATGCCGGTGATGACGGCGGCGACGGCGCCGACGAAGGCGGCCAGGCTGATGCCGGGCACCAAACAGGTGAGCAGCGAGACGCCCCCGAGCACGAGCGAGACGACCGCTTGAGGCTCGACCGGCGCCGACGGGGCGACCGGGTGCGGCAGGTAGGGGCCGGGGAGCTGCTGGTGGGGCGACGGGGCCCAGACCTGCACCTGGTGGTGGGGCTGCTGCTCGTCCGCGGGCGGCGCCTGCTCCTGGAGCAGCAGGTGCGACTGCTGGTGCTCGGGGGTGGTGCTGGTCATGGTGCCTCCTCGTCCGGGGCGGCGGTCGCCGCTGGAGGAGACGCTGTCGGTCCTCGCTTGCCGTCCCCTTGCCGATCGCTGGCAGGCCCCGCTGCCCCGCAGCGCTCAGGCGCGCCTCGGGAGGCGGCCGTGGCCGACGGCCGCCGCCACCAGACGGGAGGCCGTCGGCCGCGGTGGCGGCGTCAGTCGTCGGAGACGGTGACCGTCACCTCGATGTTGCCTCGCGTGGCGTTCGAGTAGGGGCACACCTGGTGCGCGGCGTCGGCCAGCTCCTGGGCGGTGGCGTGGTCGAGCTCGGGGATGGTGACCTCGAGCTGCACGGCCAGGCCGTACGCCCCGCCCTCGGTGGCGCCGAGGCTGACCCTCGCGCCGACGCTGCTGCCCTCCACGGAGACCCTCCGCTGCCGGGCGGTGCCCAGCAGCGCGGAGTGGAAGCACGCCGCGTACCCGGCGGCGAAGAGCTGCTCGGGGTTGGTCCCCTCCCCGGAGCCGCCGGTCTCCTTCGGGGGCGCCAGCTGCAGGTCGAGCGTGCCGTCGCTGGTGCGCACCTGGCCGGACCGGCCGGAGCCGGTGCTCAGGGCCTCGGCGGTGTAGAGGGTCTTCTCGAGGGTCGTGGTCACGGGGTTCCTCCGGTGTGGTCGGTCGACGGCGGGTGGTCCGGGTCGGGCGTGCGGCGCTCGAGCACGCGGCGGACCGCGGCCGTGCCGACAGCGAGGTGGTGCAGCTCGCCGTCCGTCAGCTGAGCGGTGACCTCGGCGCCGCGCGCCTGGACGCCCCGGGCCACGCCCTCGGCCCGCTCCAGCGTGCGGCGGGTGGGCGCCAGGCGCACCTCGCGGCGGTCGCCGGGGTCGGGCCGGCGCTGCAGGTGGTCGGCGTCGGCGAGCCCGTCCAGCGCCTCGCCCTCGGCGTCAGCACCTGCGCCGTCCGGGGGCGAGATCGGCTCCAGGACGCCCCTGGGCTGCACCGGTGCACGCCGTGGTCGTCGCTCCGAGCGACCGCCGCCAGTCCCGCACCTGACCGCGGTCACCTGCGGAGGCGGCGCCCCAGGACCACCTGCCCGGGACTGACCACGGTCACCTCCGGGCAGAGCGCGCGCAGGGTGCGCGGGTCGCCCCGCGGATCAGCCGCCGAGGGGGCCACCGATCCGCAGGCCGGCGAGGGCGGCGTCCTCCGCCTGCCTCTCGGCGAGCTCCACCGGGGAGCGGCTGCCGGGCGGCGGGAACCTCTTGGGTCCCAGCAGCAGCCACCCCGTGAACCGACCGACCGCCGCCATCGCGCTCCCCACCCGCCCCATGATCGGACGGTACGCCGCTGCCGCGCCCGTCACCAGCACATCCGGTCGACCACGACGACGACGTCCCGCGGTCCTCGAGGCTGACGAGCCCCCACGTCTCGCCCGGCGATCCCGTGTCGGGGTCGGGGCGAGGTCGGGGCCGCGCTGGACGCAGCGCCCTCCCTCCCGGCGACGGGCACCCCGCGCTCACGGCGTGGGTGTGGCAGCCGCCCGCGTCGAGACCAGCGGGTCTCGGGGTGCTGGTGGAGCCGCCGCGTGCGACGGTCCGAGGGTGACGATCTCCACCACCGGCTTCAGCCACGTCCGCCTCACCGTCCGCGATGTCGAGACCTCGCGCCGCTTCTACGACCGGGTCTTCGGGTGGGAGGTGGCCTACGAGGTCCCCGCCGACGCCGACCAGGCCACCCGCGACAAGCTGTGGTTCGTCTTCGGAGGTGTCATCTACAAGGTCCCCGGCGGGCTGCTCGGGCTCCGTCCCGTGGCACCGGGTGAGGACTCCTTCAGCGAGGACCGCGTCGGCCTCGACCACCTGTCGTTCTCCGTCGCCTCGAAGGCCGACCTGGACGCCGCCGTCGCCGTCCTCGACGCGGCGGGCGCCCCGCACGGCGAGGTGAAGGACGCCGGCGCGATGCACCTGCTGGAGTTCCGCGACCCGGACGGCATCGCCCTGGAGCTCGTCGCGATGAAGGGCTGAGGCCCTGGCCTCCGACCATGGTCCCTCTCGACCACCTGCTGGCGTTCCTCCTCGCGTCCGTGGTGATCGTGGTCGTCCCCGGTCCGAGCGTGCTCTTCGTGCTCGGGCGGTCCATCGCGCACGGCCGTCGCGCCGGAGTGCTGAGCGTGCTCGGCAACGCCCTCGGCACGGTGCCGGCGGTGCTGGCGGTGGCGTTCGGCGTGGGGGCGGTGGTGGCGGCGTCGGTGGTCGCCTTCACGGTGCTCAAGCTGGCGGGGGCGGCGTACCTCGTGTGGCTGGGCGTGCAGGCGGTCCGCCACCGCTACGACCACGCCCGCGTCGAGGCCCCGAAGGCGGCGAGCACCGGTCAGCTGCTGCGCCAGGGCTTCGTGGTGGGCGCGACCAACCCCAAGACCATCGCGTTCTTCGTGGCCGTGCTGCCGCAGTTCGTCGCCGTGGACGCAGGGCCGGTGTGGGCGCAGCTGCTCCTCCTGGGTGTGGTGTTCCAGCTCATCGCCCTCGTCTGCGACAGCGCGTGGGCCCTGGCCGCCGGCACCGCGCGGACGTGGTTCGCGCGGTCCCCGAAGCGCATGTCCACGCTGTCCGGCACCGGTGGCGTCCTGATGATCGGGCTCGGCGGGACCTTGGCGCTCTCCGGCTCCGAGCACTGACGTGCAGGGCGTGCGAAGGCCTCGTCGGAGGTCTGCGCAGGTCGCTGACCTGTGAGGACGGGGCTGCCACGGTGGCCGGGTGCTGCTCCGCGCCGTCGCCGTCCTGCTGGTCCCCTGGCTCCTGGTCGCCTGCGCTCCCGCAGCTGGCGGCCGGCCCGACCCGGTGGTGGTCAGGACGACGACGCCGGCTGCCGAGCCGGTGCCCGCTGCTGCGTGCGCCCCGCTGAGGGTGCCCGTCGGCCTGCTCGCGCCGCGCCCGGGTGACGGGCTGCGCCTGCTGGTCCTCGACGTGGCGTCGTGAGCCGGGCCCGGGCCGTTCAGCTGCTCGCCGCGGCGGGAGCGCTGGCCGGGGTGGCGGCGAAGGCCGCTGACGAGTCGGGCTGGCGCTGGGCCGCTGACCTCGGCAGCCAGCCCGCGGCGTGGCTGCTGGCCGTCGCCGCGGTGGCGCGGCTGTCGCCCACGGCGCCGAGCGCCGCCGCGGGGACCGCGGTGTTCTTCGCGTCGATGACCGCCGCGTACTACGCGTGGGCGGACCTCGTGCAGGGCGCCGGCCCGGCGGTGTGGCCGCTGGCCGTCACGTGGTGGCTGCTCTCGGTCACCGCGGTGCCGGCGTACGCGCTGGTCGTGCGCAGCGCGAGCCTCTGGCCGGCCGGCCGGTGGTCACCGGCGGCGGGGGCGGCGCTCGCGCTGGCGGGCGGGCTCGCCCTCGCGGAGGGCGTCGCGCCCGACCAGCCCGTGCAGGTGGTCGCCTCGGTGGTGGCCGCCCTGGTCGTCACCACCGCGCTGCCGGTCCAGGTCCGGACCCGCGCCTGGGCGCTGGCGCTCCTCGCGCCCGGCGCTCTGCTCGCCGCGGCGGCGCTGTCCGCGGCCCGAGGTGCCCACTTGCTGCCGTGACCGGGCAGGACGCGGGACGCCGGACCTCGTCAGCAGCTGGCGGCGCCTCCGCCGTCACCGCCGAGCCCGCCGAGCCCGCCGGCCTCCGGCCGACCGTCCCGAGAGGTCCTGCGTGTGCCTGCACCGCGCGGAGCCACGCCGTCACCCGGTGCCAGGAGGTCGGCGGCCAGGGCCGACAGGCGGCGCACAGCGGCCTGCAGCAGTCGTCCCACGGCTCATCCTCCTCGACGCTCCGGAACGGGCCCCCCAGCGTGATCGTCGCCGGTCCCGGCGGTCAACACCGCCGCGCAAACCGCTGGCGCGGGTCGTGGTCGGTGCGCGACGGTCGTCGTCATCACCCGCCGACGACCACCGAGGAGGCGACCGTGGCGACCACGCGCACCGCCACCACCCCCGACGGCTACGAGCTGTGGGCGCAGGAGAGCGGCGACCCCGGCGGCAGCCCGGTGCTGCTCGTCATGGGCGCGGCGTCGTCCAGCGCGGTGTGGCCGCCGCCGCTGGTCGAGCGGCTCGGGCGGCGGCACCGCGTGCTCGTGTGGGACCACCGCGACACGGGCCGGTCCGGCACCTCGGCCGGCCGGGAGCCGTACGCGCTGACGGACCTCGCCGCGGACGCTGTCGTCGTCCTCGACGCCTTCGGGGTGCCGGCCGCGCACGTGGTGGGCATGTCGATGGGCGGGCTGCTGACCCAGCTGCTGCTGCTCGACCACCCCGAGCGGCTGCTGTCGGCGACCCTGTTCTGCACCGGCCCGCTGCCGGGCGCGGACGTCGGTGACCTGGGGGACGAGCCGGCCCCGACGCCGTCGGCCGCGCTGCTGGCGCTGTGGGCGCAGCTGGGCGACGACCGCGACGAGTCCGCCGAGATGGGCTTCCGGCTGCGCCACTGGCAGCTGCTCAACGGCGCTGGCACCCCGTTCGACGAGGCGGAGTTCCGGGCGCTGGAGGAGCGGGTGGTGACCCACGGCGGACGGCTCGACGCGGCCTCGGCCACGGCCCACGCCCGCGCGACGACCGAGGGACTGGCCCGCGGGGCAGAGCTGCGCGGCGTCACCACGCCGGTGCTCGTGGTCGAGGCGCCGGAGGACCCGGCCTACCCGCCGCCCAGCGCGCGGCTGCTCGAGGCGGCGGTCGGCACCGCGGCGACCACCCGGCGCGTCGTCGTCCCCGGGATGGGGCACGCGCTGCCTCTGGCGGTGCTGGGTCCGCTGCTCGACGCGGTGGAGGCGCACCTCGACGCCGGGGACCACGCCCGTGCCTGACGACCCGGGCGACGCCGTCCGCGCGCGGTGGGGGCTGCCGGGGGCGCTGGTGCTGCCGCTGGGCGGCGGCATGAACTCCCGGACGTGGGTCGTGGAGGCCACGGCCCCCTGCGGGCGGGTGGGGCGCTGGGCCGCGAAGCAGGTGGCGCCGGAGCTGAGGGCCTCCTTCCTGCGCGGGCTGCGTGCGGCGAGGCTCGTCGAGGGGGCGGGTCTGCGGGCGGGCGTGCCTCGGCGGACCGTCGACGGCGCCGACCACGCGGACCTGCCCGAGGGCCCGCTGGCGCTGCTGCGCTGGGTGGACGGCGCTCCGCTGGACGGCGACGACGAGGACGCGCCCGCGCTCATGGGCGCCACCCTCGGCGCCGCGCACCGCGTGCTGCGCGGTGTCGACGACGGCTCGGCGGCGCGGTTCCCGCCGTGGCCGGAGCTGGAGGGGCCCCACCTCGACGTGGAGCCCTGGGTGCGCCCCGCGGTGGACGACGCGCTGGCCGCCTGCCGCGCCCTGCTCGACGACGGCCGCGCTCAGCTCGAGGTGGGGCTGCTGCACGCCGACCCGGCGCCCGACGCCTTCCTGCGCCCGGTGGTCGCCGGTGGTGCGTGCGGGCTCATCGACTGGTCGAGCGCGGCGCACGGACCGCTGCTCTACGACGTCGCCTCGGCGGTCATGTACGTCGGTGGGCTCGAGCGAGGCCGGGCGCTGGTGGCGGCGTACGCGGCGGCACTGGCCCCCGCGTCGGGCCCCGCAGCGGACGCGCTGCTGCCGCGGGTGGAGGTGCTGCTGCGGCTGCGGCAGGCGGTGCAGGCCGCGTACTTCGCCCAGCACCTGGCGCGCGACGACCGCACCGGTGTGGACGGGCCCGAGGGGAACCTCGAGGGCCTCCACGACGCCCGCGACTTCTTCGCCGCCCGCACCTGAGGAGGCTCCGCCGGAGGGAGGTGCCATGAGTCGCCTGGACGTGTCGGAACCCTGCCCGGACGTGTCGGAACCGGCGTGGGGTTCCGACACGTCGGGGCAGGGTTCCGGCACTTCCCGGCAGCGTTCCGGCGCGGCGGCCTGCCGGGGACCGGGGCAGTGAGCCACGATCACCGGCGTGGCACCGTCCACCCCCACCGCCACCGCCGACGCCACCGGGCCTGGTCCCGCACCGACGCGGCACCCCGCCCGGTGGGTGCGCTGGGCCGTGCTCGGCGTGCTGCTGGCCACCGTCGGCCAGCTGGCGGTCGGGGCGTTCAGCGACCTGCCGCAGTTCGCCGGCAAGGGGTTCGGTGCGCGGCTGGCCGCCTACCCGGTGCTCATGCTGCTCGTGCCCCTGGTGGCCGTGGGGCGTCGCGCACGGCGCAACCACCGCCACCTGCCCGCGGGACCGCTGCCGTGGACCGCGACGCTGCTGGTGGCGCTGCCGTTCCTCGTCGACGTCACCGGCAACACCCTCGACCTCTACGACGCCGTGACCTGGTGGGACGACGCCAACCACCTGGTGAACTGGGCCCTGCTCTCCGGCGGCGCCGGCCTCCTGCTGCGCGACGGCGGGGTGCGCCCCCGCTGGGCGCTGGCCCTCTGCACCGCCGGAGTGGGAGCGCTGCTCGCCGTCGGCTGGGAGCTCGGCGAGTGGGCCACCTTCATCCGCTTCGGCGAGGTCGACGGTGGGCTCGCCGCCGCCTACGGCGACACCCTCGGCGACCTGGCCCTGGGGTGCCTGGGCGCGGTGGTGGCCGGCGTCGTCGTCGCCCGGCGGCCGGACGCCGCCGCCCGCGGCAGCAGCTGAAGCGCTCAGCTCGTCGTCGTGGCGGCCGCCGCTGCCGGGCTGCTCGTCGCCCTGGCGTGCCGGCTGGTCGTGGCAGTCCTGGCCGGGCGGGTCCGCGCGGCGTCCGCCCTCGAGCACCTGCGCACACCGCGAGCGCCACCCTGCAGGACGGCGGACACAGCCGCCTCCGCCTGACGCCTGAGATCGTCAGCCGGCGTGCCCGGTGCGCCCCGCCGCAGGGTGGCCGACCGCCATGAACACGAGGGGTCAGGCGGCGGCGCTGATCGAGGCCTGCCAGTCCTCGTGCAGCCGCGCGAAGCGACCGCCGGCCGCCACCAGCTCGGCCGGTGAGCCGTCCTCCACCACGCGGCCGCCCTCCACCACGAGCACGCGGTCGGCCGTCATCACGGTGGAGAGCCGGTGCGCCACCACGACGGCGGTCCGGTCGGCGAGGAGCCGCTCGAGGGCCTCCTGCACGTGCTGCTCGCCCGGCACGTCCAAGGAGCTGGTGGCCTCGTCGAGCACGAGCACCGCGGGGTCGGCCAGGAACGCCCGGGCGAAGCTCACCAGCTGCCGCTGACCCGCGGACAGGCGCACGCCGCGGCTGTCCACCGGGGTGTCGTACCCCTGCGGGAAGGTCATGACCAGGTCGTGCACGCCGACGGCGCGCCCCGCCGCCTCGACCTCCGCCCGGGTTGCTTCCGGACGCCCGATGAGGATGTTCTCCGCCACGGACCCCGAGAACAGGTACGCCTCCTGGGTCACCATGACGACGGCGCGGCGCAGGTCCTCGGGAGCGACCTCCCGCACGTCCACGCCGTCCAGCCGCACGGCACCGCGGCGCACGTCGTAGAAGCGCGCCACCAGCTTCGCCACCGTCGACTTGCCCGCCCCCGTGGACCCGACCAGCGCCACGGTCTGCCCGGCGGGCACGCCCACGTGCACGTCGTGGAGCACGTCGGGCCCCTCGGCGTAGCCGAAGCTCACGTGGTCGAGCACCAGCTCCCCGCGCGGGCTCTCCAGGGCCACCGGGTCGGCCGGGTCGGCCAGGCGCGGCTCCTCGACCAGCAGCGAGGCGAGCTTCTCCAGGGCCGCCTGTGCGGACTGGAAGGAGTTGTAGAACATGCCGACGTCGCGCAGCGGGGTGAAGAACCGCCGCGCGTACAGCACCGCCGCCACGAGCACGCCCACCGCCAGCTGGCCGTCCAGGGCTCGCAGACCGCCCACGAGCAGCACCACGGCCACCGTCACGTTGCCGATCATGGTCAGCCACAGGTCGAAGACGCCGTTGACCCGCAGCGCCTTGTCCGTCACGGCCCGGTACTCCTCGGCGAGGTCGGCGTAGGAGCCGGCCACGGTCCGCTCGCGCCGGAACGCCTGCACGGCGCGGACCCCGGTCATCGTCTCGACGAACGCGACGATCACCCGGGCGGCCACCACGCGGGTGCGCCGGTACTGCTGCTGCGAGCGCCGCTGGAACCAGCGCGTCAGCACCACCCCGGGCACCACCGCCACCAGCAGCACCGCACCGGAGCGCCAGTCGAGCACCGCCAGCGACACCGCGGTGAGCAGCATCGACGTGGCGCTGGTCGCCAGGGTGGTGACGCCACCGTCGAGCAGCTCGCGCACGGCCTCCAGGTCGGAGGTCTGGCGCGAGATGATCCGGCCCGAGGTGTACCGCTCGTGGAACTCCAGGTCGAGCCGCTGGGTCTGGCGGAACACCCGCCGGCGCAGGTCCAGCAGCACCGTCTGGCTGGCGGCAGCCGACTGCCGGACGACGGCGGCGGACAGCGTCCCGCCGAGCACCGCCGCCGCGAGGTACCCGCACCCCACGAGGACGAGCGGCAGCGCGTCACCGTCGCGCAGGGCCGGCAGGCCGGCGTCGATGCCGGCCGCCACGAGCGCCGGACCCGCCACCACCGCGGCCTGGCTGACCACCACGAGCACCACCAGCAGCCACACGCGGGCGCGCACCGGGCGGAGCACCGAGCGCAGCAGCGGCAGGGACTGGCCGCGCTCGTCGTCCAGGTCGGCGGGCTGCGCGGGCTCGGCCGCCCGGTCGGTGGCGGCCCGGGCCGTGGCGGCGCTCACGCGGCGCCCTCCTCGTCGTCGTCCTGCGCGCTCATGGCGGTGAGCACGTAGCGGTAGTGCGGGTGCTCCCGCAGCAGCTCGTCGTGCGTGCCGACGCCGGTGATCCGCCCGTCCTCGAGCACGGCGACCCGGTCGGCCAGGGCCACCGTGGACGTGCGGTGGGCGACGACCAGCGTGGTGGTGCCGGCGAGCACGTCGCGCAGTCGCTCGGTGACCACGGCCTCGGTGGTGACGTCGAGGGCGGACAGCGGGTCGTCGAGCACCAGCACGCTGGGGTGGGCGGCCACCGCGCGCGCCAGGGCCAGGCGCTGGCGCTGCCCGCCGGACAGGCTCAGGCCCTCCTCACCGACGCGGGTCTCGACGCCGTCGGGGAGGTCGGCCACGAAGTCGGCCTCGGCCACCCGCAGCGCCTCGGCGAGGAGCCGCTCGCGCTCGGCGGCGCCGGGACCGTCGGCGCCGTCCGGCAGGCCGAGCAGCACGTTCTCGGCCACGGACTCCGAGAAGAGCACCGGGTCCTCGAAGGCCACGGCGACGGCGGAGCGCACGTCCTCGCGGCGCAGGTCCCGCACGTCCACGCCGTCGAGCAGCACCTGGCCCTCCGTGGGGTCCACCAGCCGCGGCACCAGCTGCGCGAGCGTGGTCTTGCCGCTGCCGGTCAGGCCCACGAGCGCCGTGGTGCGGCCGGGCTCGAGCACCAGGTCGACGCCGTCGAGCACGGGCCGGTCGCCGTCGTCGTGGGTGAAGGCCACTCCGCGCAGCTCCACGCGCGCCCCCTGCGGGCCGGGCGTCGGGGGCGCCAGCGGACGGGGTGGGTCCTGCACCTCGGAGACGGTCTCGAGCACGTCGAGGTACCGGTCGGTGGCGGTGCGGGCGTCGAGTGTCATGGCCAGCAGCTGGCCGATGCGCTCCACGGGCGCGTTGACCACGGCGGCGGTGGCGAAGAACGCGACCAGCGCACCCACCGACAGCCGGCCCTGGGAGGCCAGCCAGACGCCCAGCACGAGGCTCACGGCGGCGGCCGTCTCGGGGATCACCCCGAGCGCCAGCGTCACGCGCGACAGGGTGCGCGCCTTGTGGACCTCGGTCTCGCGCAGGCCCTCCGCGTCCCGCGTGAAGTCACCCAGGGCGTCGCGGCCGCGGCCGAACGCCTTGAGCACGCGGATGCCGTGGACGGACTCCTCCACGCGACCGGCGAGGTCGCCGGCCTGGTCGCGGGCGCGGCGGGCGACCACGCGGTAGTCCTCGCCGAACCGGAAGCCCAGCACCATCACGGGCACCGCACCGACGAGGTAGACCAGGCCCAGCGGCCAGGCGGTCCACAGCATCAGGCCGACGCCCACCACCACGGTGGTGATGGACACGACCAGCATGAGCAGGCCGAAGATCAGCCAGCGGCGCACCGTGGACAGGTCCGACATGGCCCGCTGCAGCAGCTGCCCGGTGGACCAGCGGTCGTGGAAGCTCAGCGGCAGGTCGAGCAGGTGGCGGAACAGGTCGAGGCGCATGGTCGCCTCGACGGTGGTGCCCGGCGTGGCCACGAAGACGCGCCGGCTCCAGATGAGCACGGCCTCGACCACGCCGAGCACCAGCACGAGGCCCACCGCCGCCAGCACGGCGGTGCGCGAGCCGGAGGTGAGCAGCGGGCCGTTGACCAGCTCGCGCAGCACCTGCGGCACGGCGAGCGCGATGAGGCTGGCGCACAGCGCCGCCAGCGTGCCCAGCAGCATGCGGGGCAGGGCCGGGCGCGCCCAGTCGACCAGGCGCAGCAGGCTGCGGACGGTCGAGGCGGGGCGCTGCGGCGGTGAGGACGACGACGGTGGGGTGGGCGCGGTGCGGGCGGCGAGGCGGCGGAGCGTGCGGGGCTGGACCCGCTCGCGCGGGGTGCGCCTGCTCGCCCTCACTGCGCCGGCGCCGTCCCCCGCCAGGAGCGGTGTTCTGAAGCAACCAGCACGCCCCCAGTGTCCTCCCGACCACCCCGTCCTGTCACCCGCGTTGATCACCTCCCCGGACCGACTCGCAGCCGAGCGCCCGGTTGCGGTTCAGGAGGGGGGACGAGCGGGGTCAGGCGGGGTCGGCGAGGACGTCGAGCGCGTGCTGCAGGTCGGCGGGGTACTCGCTGCTCAACGCCGTCCACTCCCCCGTGGCGGGGTGGTGGAAGGCGAGGCCCTTGGCGTGCAGCCACTGCCGGGTCAGGCCGAGGCGCTGCGCGAGCGCGGGGTCGGCGCCGTAGGTGAGGTCGCCGCAGCACGGGTGCCGCAGCGCGCTCATGTGCACGCGGATCTGGTGGGTGCGCCCGGTCTCCAGGTGCACCTCCAGCAGCGTGGCAGCGCGGAAGGCCTCGAGGGTCTCGTAGTGCGTGACGCTGGGCTTGCCCTCGGCGGTGACGGCCCACTTCCAGTCCGAGGACGGGTGCCGGCCGATCGGCGCGTCCACGGTGCCGGACGTCGGGTCGGGGTGGCCCTGCACCAGCGCGTGGTAGGTCTTCTCCACCGTCCGCTCGCGGAAGGCGTCCTTGAGCACGGAGTAGGCGTGCTCGCTCTTGGCCACCACCATGAGCCCGGACGTGCCGACATCGAGGCGGTGGACCACGCCCTGGCGCTCGGCCGCTCCGGACGTCGAGATGCGGTAGCCGGCGGCGGCGAGCCCGCCGATGACGGTCGGCCCGGTCCACCCGGGCGAGGGGTGCGCGGCGACGCCGACGGGCTTGTCGACCACCACGAGGTCGTCGTCGTCGTGGACGACCCGCAGCCCGTCCACCGGTTCCGCGACGACGCGGGGGGCGGCCGGCGGGTCCGGCAGGGTCACCGACAGCCACGCGCCGGCGCGCAGGCGCTCGGACTTGCCGACCACGGCGCCGTCCAGCTCCACGCCGCCGCCCTCGGCGACCTCGGCCACGCGGGAGCGGGACAGCCCCAGCAGGCGCGACAGGCCGGCGTCGAGCCGCTCGCCGTCGAGCCCGTCGGGGACGGGCAGGGACCGGGTCTCAGGCACGTCCGCCCTGACGCCCCGAGGTGGCCCGCCGGCCGTCGATCTCGACCCCCCGCAGCGCGAGGATGACGATGAGGGCGGCCGCGGTGCAGATCATGGAGTCGGCCACGTTGAACACCGGCCAGTGCGGCAGGGCCAGGAAGTCCACGACGTGGCCGCGGGCGAACCCCGGTGCGCGCACCAGGCGGTCCACGAGGTTGCCGGTCGCGCCGGCGAGCAGCAGCCCCAGCGCCAGCGCCCAGGCGCGGCTGCCGAGCTTGCGGGACACCCGCAGGACGGCGACGACGACGACCGCCGCGATGATCGTGAAGATCCAGGTGGCGCCGGTCGCGAAGGAGAACGCGGCCCCGGGGTTGCGCAGCAGCACCAGCTGCAGCAGCTCCCCCACCACGGGCACGGGCTCGCCCGGGGTGAGCAGCGCGACGGCGAGGACCTTGGTGACCTGGTCAGCGGCGAGGCCCACCAGCGCCACGGCCACGAGGAAGCGGCGCAGGCGCCGCGCCTTCACACGCCGCGCGTGCCCGAGCCCGTCCGCGCCCTCGGAGGGCGCGGACGGGCTGGCACCGGAGGGTCCCTGCGACGACGGCCCGGAGGGCGGCGTCGTGGCGGGGCTCTCCGCGGACGACTCGCTCAGCTAGCACCGCCACCGAAGGCGTAGCCGACGTCCTGGGCGGCCGGCGGGGCCGGACGGCCGTTCTGGGTGCCGGCGCTGCTGCGAGTCTCGAGGTCGCGCAGCTGCGACTCGAGGTAGGACTTCATGCGGTTGCGGTAGTCGCGCTCGAAGATGCGCAGCTCGTCGATCTTGCGCTCCAGCAGCGACCGCTCCTGCTCGAGGCTGCCGAGGGTCTGGCGGTGCTTCTCCTCGGCCTCGCGCACCAGGCGGCCGGCGCGCTCCTTGGCCTCGCCGAGGATCTGGTCGCGCTGCTCCTCACCGGAGCGGACGAAGTCGTCGTGGAGCTTCTGGGCCAGCGCCAGCATGCCGGTGGCCGACTCCAGGCCCTGGCCGCCGCCCATGACGGGCGCCGGGGCCGGAGCCTGGGCGACGGGCGCGGGCGCGGCCTGCTGGGGCACCGGGCCGGTGGCCCCGCCCCCGCGGCTGAGCTCGGTCACGCGCCGCTCGCAGGCCGACAGGCTCTGCTGCAGCTGCTCGTTCTCCGCCGTCAGGCGGCGCAGCTCACCGACCACCTCGTCGAGGAAGTCGTCGACCTCGTCCTGGTCGTAGCCCTCACGGAACTTGGTGGGCTGGAACCGCTTGTTGACGACGTCCTCGGGCGTCAGCGCCATGTGGTCACCTCTTCGAGAGTCACCGCGGTGGCACGCACCGGGCCTGCTATCAGTCGCACGCCACCGTAGCCGACGGCAAGCGCCGGTGCGGTCAGGAGAGGCACGCGGTGTGTCCGGGTGCGCACGGCGCGGGGTCGCGCGCGGGTCTGGGGAGCGCTCGGGCGACCGCTCGGGCGACCGCTCAGGCCACCGAGCGCGCGGCTCCCTGCAGCACGTTCATGAGCAGCGAGCAGCCCAGCGCCAGGATGATGAAGGCCAGGTCCAGCTGGATGCTGCCCAGCCGGATCGGCTTGATGACGCGCCGCAGGCCGCGCAGCGGCGGGTCGGTGACGGTGTAGACCGTCTCGGCGATCACCAGCACCGCGCCGCGCGGTCGCCAGTCGCGGGAGAAGACCTGCACCCACTCCAGCACCAGCCGGCCGATCAGCAGGATGAAGAAGACCAGCACGACGAGGTACAGCAGCTGGAAGATCAGGCTCACCGCACCATCATCCCCGACGCGCGGCGCTGCCGAGCGCGAGCGCCCGTGACACGCCGCAGACCCGCGGTGCCTCCCCGAGGACGCCGAAGAGGGGGCACCGCGGCAGCGGTGCCCCCTCGTGGCGGGCGGATGAGGGGCGCCTCGCCCGCCACCGCCGGTGGACCGGCAGGTCAGGACTGGTTGAAGACCGCCTTGACCTGGCCGACCGGCTCACCGGTGACCTCGACGTGCGCCGGGGAGAGCAGGAAGACCTTGTTGGTGACGCGCTCGATGTTGCCGTGCAGGCCGAAGACCAGCCCGGCGGAGAAGTCGACGAGGCGCTTGGCGTCGGCGTCGGACATGTCCGTCAGGTTCATGATGACCGGCACTCCGCCGCGGAAGCACTCACCGATGGCCTTGGCCTCGTTGTAGGTGCGGGGGTGGATCGTGGTGATGCGGCGCAGGTCCGCGGCGGGCGCGGGGGTGAAGCGGGCCACCGAGCGGTCGCGCGTGATCGGCGTCACCTCGGCCCGGTACTCGGACTCGTCCACGGCCACGTCGTCGTCCTCCCCCTCGTCCCAGGCGTCGACGTCGAGGTCGCGCGGCTCGGCGTAGCGCGGGTCGTCCTCGCGCAGCCCCATCCACACCATCGACTTGTGCAGCGCTCCAGCCATGACCCGCTCCTCCTGTCCGTGCTCCGTCCGCCCGCCCCGGCGTCCGGCGCGACACCCTCGTGACCCGCCAGCCCCTTAGGGCTCTTGAGCCTCTCTTGTCTCGCTAGTCACAGAAGTTACACGATGGCGGGCCGCGCGCCCAGCACGGCGCGGCCGACACGCACGTGTGTCGCGCCGGCGGCCACGGCGGCCTCCAGGTCACCGCTCATGCCGGCCGAGACGGCCGTGGCGCCGGGGTGCGCCGCGCGCACCGCGGCCGCCACCTGCGCGAGCCGCTCGAAGGGACCGCGGGGGTCGACCCCGGCCGGCGCCACCGCCATCACGCCCGCCAGCCGCAGCCCCTCGGCCGCTGCCACCGCGGCGGCCAGCTCGTCCACGTCGCGCGGCGCGGCGCCCCCGCGGCCGGGGTCGCGCTCGTCGTCGTCGGCGAGGTCCACCTGCACGAGGACGTCCAGGACGTGCCCGTGCGGGCGCTCCCCCTCGTCCAGCGCCCGGCGGTGCCCCCGCTCCAGCGCCGCGACGAGGCGCTCCCGGTCCACGGAGTGCACGACGTCGGCCCAGGCGGCCACCGCGGCGGCCTTCTTGGTCTGCACCTGCCCCACCTGGTGCCAGCGCAGCCCCAGGTCCGCGCAGGCGCGCGCCTTCTGCCCGGCCTCCGGCTCCCGGCTCTCCCCCACGTCGGTGGCGCCGCAGCCGGCCAGCAGCCGCACGTCCTGCGCGGGGAAGGTCTTGGTCACCACCACCAGCTGCACGGACCCGTCGGCCCGGCCGGCAGCGGACTCGGCGTCGGCGACGCGGCGACGCACCGCCGCCAGGTTCTGCGCCAGCTCCTGCGCCCTGTCCACCGCGCTCACCCCCGCCTCCACGCCAGCCCCGCCCAGCGCGGAGCGCCCGGGCCCGAGCGGCGCACCGACCCCAGCGCCTCGTCCTCCACGGTGCAGCCCGGCAGCTGCTCGGCCGCCACGCCCAGGTCGGCCAGCTGCTCCAGCACGCCGGCCGCCACGTCGAGCGCCGGCGTCCCCGTCCAGGTACACGTGGCCGCGACGGGGTGGCGGCCGGCCACCTCCGCGCGCATCGCCGCGGGCACCTCGTAGCACCGGCCGCACACCGACGGCCCCAGCGCCGCGCGGGTGCGCGAGGGCTCGGCGCCCACCTCGGCCATCAGCGCCACGGCGGCGCCGACCACGCCGGCGTCCATGCCGCGGCGCCCCGCGTGCGCCACCGCCACGACGCCGGCGGCCGGGTCGGCCAGCAGCACGGGCACGCAGTCGGCCACGAGCACCGCCAGCGCCAGCCCCGGGACGTCGGTGACCAGCGCGTCCGCCTCCGGGGGCGGTCCGTCCCACGGGCCGCGAGCCAGGACGGCGGTGGCGCCGTGCACCTGCCGCGCCACGAGCAGCCGGTCGGGGAGGACGCCGACGTCGGCGGCCAGCGACGCGCGGGCCGCGCGCGCGGCGCGCACGTCGCCACCGGTGTGGTCGGCCAGGTCCGCGCCGCCCGACAGCGCCCAGGAGGACCCTCCGGGCAGGTCGCGCCGCCACGTCGTCACGGAGGCGCCGCTCGCGGGGGCGGGCTCGGGCGAGGGGTGGGACGCGAAGAGGTCGGGCGGGCTCGCCATGGGACGAGCCTGCCCGACCTCCAGGCGGGTCCGCCGCGCGGGGCGGACCCGGTCGGCGCCGGAGCGCCGGGAGCGCTACTTCAGGAAGTCGGGGACGTCGAGGTCCTCCGGCTCGGCGCGGCCGTAGCGGGCGCGGGCGGGCTCGCGCTCCACGGCGGCGTGGCTGCCGGTGTGGACGCCGCCGTGCCCGCCGTCGTACTGGCCCGGCAGCTGGTTCGCCGCGTACGCGGGCGCCGGGGCGGGCTCGGCGCCCGGTCCGTCGTCCAGGGCGCTGGGCGTGCCCTGCGGGCTGCGCCAGTCGCTGTAGCCGGAGTCGTACTGCTCGCCGTAGCCGTCCCGGTCGGCACGGGAGTCGTGCCGGTCGTCGCGCAGGTCGGCCTGGGGCGCCGGCTGCTGGCGGGCGGGAGCCGCCTCGCCGTAGGGCGAGGGCGCGGCCGCACGGGCCGGCGCCTGCCAGCTCGGGCGGTCGGCCGGCACGGCCGGGGTCTGGCCGGTGCGGGGACCCGCGGCGCGCGCGGGGGCCGCCACGGCCGGCTGCTGGCCGGTCCGCGGCGCGGACGGGCCCGCCGGGCCGGCGCCGAAGCCGCTGTGGGCCGGGCGGCCGGGGGCGCCACCGGTCGGCACGGCCGGGGTGCGGGGCAGCGAGACGGCCGCGGGGGCGGGCTCGGCGCGGCGCTCGTCGCGGCGGGCCTGCGGCACGCCGCCGTCGAAGCCGGCGGCGATGACGGTGACCCGCACCTCGTCGCCCAGGGCGTCGTCGATGACGGCGCCGAAGATGATGTTGGCCTCGGGGTGCGCGGCCTCCTGCACCATCCGCGCGGCCTCGTTGATCTCGAACAGGCCGAGGTCGGAGCCGCCCTGGATGGACAGCAGCACGCCGTGCGCGCCGTCGATGCTGGCCTCGAGCAGCGGCGAGGAGATCGCCAGCTCAGCGGCCTCCACCGCGCGGTTGTCGCCGCGGGAGGAGCCGATGCCCATGAGCGCGGAGCCCGCGTTGCTCATGACGGACTTCACGTCGGCGAAGTCGAGGTTGATCAGACCGGGGGTGGTGATGAGGTCGGTGATGCCCTGCACACCGGACAGCAGCACCTGGTCCGCCGACTTGAAGGCGTCCAGGACGCTGACGCCGCGGTCGCTGATGGACAGCAGCCGGTCGTTGGGGATGACGATGAGCGTGTCGACCTGGTCGCGCAGCTCGGCGATGCCCGACTCCGCGCTCGTGGCGCGGCGGCGTCCCTCAAAGGTGAACGGCCGGGTGACGACGCCGATGGTCAGCGCGCCGAGCGCACGGGCCATGCGGGCCACGACGGGCGCGCCGCCGGTGCCGGTGCCGCCGCCCTCACCGGCGGTGACGAAGACCATGTCGGCCCCGCGCAGGACCTCCTCGATCTCCTCGGCGTGGTCCTCGGCCGCCTTGCGGCCGACCTCGGGGTCGGCTCCGGCGCCCAGGCCCCGCGTGAGCTCGCGGCCGACGTCGAGCTTGACGTCGGCGTCGCTCATCAGCAGCGCCTGCGCGTCGGTGTTGACGGCGATGAACTCGACCCCCTTGAGGCCGACCTCGATCATGCGGTTCACGGCGTTCACGCCGCCCCCGCCAACGCCCACCACCTTGATGACCGCCAAGTAGTTCTGCGGTGCCGCCACGGTCCCCTGCTCTCCCCGATCGCTTCGGGCCTGCCGACCCCGGATCTGCTGCTCCCGGGGCCCCCTCAGGCCCCGGTGAAGTCTCAACCTCACGTGGAGGTTGAACGTTATGTCACAACGGTGTTGTTTGCAGGCTAGGGGCCGGACGCCGAAACCCACAACTCCCCACGCCGCCACTGCTGAACAGCGGCTCTGCCATCGCAGCGCTGTGCTCACAACCGCTGACAGAGCGCTACGGCGAGCACGACCCACGCGGCGGTGGACCGCCCGTTCGGGCGATCAGGAGCGTAGAGGCGCACCCTGGGAGCCCCTCACAGGGGGCACCGCCGCAGCCGCAGCAGCCGACTTCCACGACCCCTCGCGGAAGTCGGGAAGACGTCCTCGAGAATCCCGCACGCACTGTCCGCCAGATCACGGGCAGATCACGGGGACATCTCGACCGGCACCCGTGGCGCCCCGGCGTCAGGGGGCGGTCGCCGGGGCCAGCGGGGCGCTGACGTCCACCCGGCCGACGCCCTCCCGGGGCAGCAGCTGCTCCGCCACGCGCGCCTTGAGCGCGTCGTCCCCGGGGGCCCCCCACACGACCGACTGGCCGCTGCGCAGCGCCAGGCGCACGTCGTCGGGGCCGGTGGCGGTCACGGCGGAGACCTGCTCGCGCAGCGCCGCCGGCAGCGCCAGGGCCACCGCGGAGGCGGCGCGCACCGCGTCGCCGCGGCCGGGGTCCACCTGGACCAGCGGCACGCCCTCGGGGGCGGCGTCGGCGGTGGTGATGGTGGCGCCGTCGCCGTCGATGAGGACGACGCCGGCAGCGCCGCCCGGGGCGGGGACGGCCGCCACGGGCGTCTTCTCCACCACGACGACCCGCAGGCGGTGGGCGGGGTCGCGGTGCACCTGGACGGAGGCCACCCACGGCAGCTGCTCCACCCGCTCGGTGACCGCGCCGGTGTCGACGCGCAGGAGCGGCCGGCCCAGCTGGTCTGCGGCGGCCTGCTGCACCGCCGGCGCCCCGGTGCGCTCGGCGCCGGTGACGACCACGGTGCGCAGGGCCGTGAGCGAGCTGAAGAGCAGCGCCCACACCACCAGGCCGACGAGGACGACGACGAGCGCCGCCACCGCGAGCGCGCGCCACAGGAGCCGGCGGCGGGCCGCCGGGTCGCGCTCGGCGCCGGCGGCCCGAGCGGGCCTTCCGGCGCGGCCACCGCGCACCGGGGGGCGCGCGGGCTGCTGGTCGAGGCGCGGCCCGCCGGGCGGGGGCTGCGCCCCCGCGGGGAACCGGGGCTCGTGGTGGGGCTCGGGCCGAGGGGCGGGGCGGTCGGCGCCGGGCCCCGTGGCGGGGCCGGTCTCGGGCAGGCGCACCTGCGGGTCGGGGTCGCGCTGCGGGCGCGGCGGTGCCGGCCGGCGCACCGGGGCCGGTGGGCGGCGACCGGCGGGGCTCACGCGCCGGTCCCGTCCGCGCCGGCGCCGGCCTCGAGCAGGGACAGCACCTCCGCCGCGACGGCGGTGACGTCGCCGGCGCCCACGGTCAGCACGAGGTCGCCGGGGCGGGCTCGCTCCAGCAGCGCCGGCGCCGCCGCGGCCCGGTCGGGCTCGAAGGACACGCGCGCCGGCGCGGTCACGCGCTCGGCCACGAGCGCCCCGGTCACGCCCGGCAGCGGGTCCTCGCGGGCCGCGTAGACGTCCATGACCACCACCTCGTCGGCCCCGGACAGCGCCGCGCCGAACTCGGCGGCGAAGTCCCGGGTGCGCGAGTACAGGTGCGGCTGGAAGGCCACGACGAGGCGCCCGTCACCGGCCACCTGCCGGCCGGTGGCCACGGCTGCGGCCACCTTGGCGGGGTTGTGCGCGTAGTCGTCGTAGACGCGCACGCCGCCGGCCTCGCCGCGCGGCTCGAAGCGGCGCCGGGTGCCCGCGAAGGACTCCAGGCCGTCGCGGGCGGTGGCAGGGTCGGTGCCCAGCGCCACGGCGGCGGCCCACGCGGCGGCCGCGTCGAGGGCGTTGTGCCAGCCGGGCACGGTCAGCTGCACGCGGCCGCTCCAGCCGTCGGGGGCGTGCGGGCCGGCAGCCCCCGGGGCGGCGGTGAGGTCGACGGCGATCCGCCCGCCGGAGGCGTCGGCGGCGCTGACGCGCACGTCGGCCTCGGGCGCCCCGCCGAAGGTCACCACGCGCCGGCCGCCACCGGCGCCGCCGTCGTCCTCACGGGCCTGGAAGGCGGCGGCCAGCCCCGCGGAGCCGGGGTCGTCGGCGCAGGCCACGAGCACCCCACCGGGCCGGATGCGGGCGGCGAAGGCGGCGAAGGCGGCCTGCACGCCGGCGTAGTCGCCGTGGTGGTCGAGGTGGTCGGGCTGGACGTTGGTGACCACGGAGACCTCGGGGGCGTACACGAGGAAGCTCGAGTCGGACTCGTCGGCCTCGGCCACGAAGACGTCGCCCGACCCGTGGCGGGCGTTGGTGCCCACCCCGACCAGCTCACCGCCCACGGCGAAGGACGGGTCGGCGCCGGCGTGGGCGAGGGTCGCCACGAGCATGGCGGTGGTGGTGGTCTTGCCGTTGGTGCCCGCCACGGCCACCCCGCGCAGCCCCGCCATGAGCGCCGCCAGGCCCTGGGAGCGGTGCAGCACGCGCTGCCCGGCGGCGCGGGCGGCGGCCAGCTCGGGGTTGTCCTCGCGGATGGCCGAGCCGGCCACCACCGTGTCGGCCCCGTGGAGGCGCTCCGGGTCGAACCCGGCGGCCACCCGGCCACCGAGGGCGCGCAGCGCATCCATGACCGGGAGGTCCTTCGCGTCGCTGCCGGAGACCGCCACGCCGCGCTCGAGCATGATCCGCGCGACCCCGGAGACCCCCACTCCCCCGACGCCGATGAAGTGCACCGCGCCCAGCTCGGACAGCGGCGGCACCGGCGCGGCGAGGTCGAAGCGCGCGCTCACCGCGCCTCCTCCGTGCGCCGCCCGGCGGCGCGCTCGACGAGGTCGGCGAGGCGCTCGTCGCCGTCGCGGGCCCCTGCCGCCACCGACGACGAGCCGGCGGCCGCCGCCATCGCCGCCAGGCGGCCCGCGCCGTCGGCGTCGGTGAGCAGGTCGCGCAGCGGACCGCGGACCCAGTCGGCGGTGACGTCGGCGTCGTCGACCAGCAGGGCGGACCCGGCGGCCACCGCTCCCGCCGCGTTGAGGCGCTGCTCGCCGTTGCCGACGGGCAGCGGCACGTACACGGCGGGCAGCCCCACGGCCGTGGTCTCGCAGACCGTGCCCGCGCCGGCGCGGCAGAGCACCAGGTCAGCAGCGGCGTAGGCCAGGTCCATGCGGTCGGTGTACTCCAGCACCCGGTAGACGGCGCCGTCCGGCAGCCCGGAGGGCGCCACCGCCTTCCCGGCGCCCGTGAGGTGCAGCACCTGCGGCGCCGGACCGCCGCCGGCCGGCGCGGCGAGCAGCTCCGCAGCGCCCTCGACCACGGCCGTGTTGAGCCGCTGGGCGCCCAGCGACCCGCCGGTCACGAGCAGCGTGGGGGCGTCCGGGTGCAGGTCGAACGCCGCACGGGCCTCCGCCCGCCGGGCCTCCCGGTCCAGGCGGGTCACCTCGGTGCGCATGGGCAGCCCCGTGAGCTCGCCGGTGCCGCCCTGCCCGTGCAGGTCGGTGCCGGGGAACGTCGTGGCCACGTGCCGGGTGAGCTTCGCGCCGAGGCGGTTGGCCACCCCCGGGCGGAAGTTGGCCTCGTGCACCACCACGGGCACGCCCATCCGGCGCGCCGCGAGGTAGGCGGGCACGGCCACGTAGCCGCCCACGCCGACGACGACGTCCGCGCGCGGGGCGCCCACGGCCTCCCCCGCCTGCACGACGGCGCGCTCAGCGGCGCGCACGGCGCTCAGGAGGCGCCCGGGCAGGCGCAGCAGCGCCGTCGAGGGCTTGCGGGGCAGCGGCACGCGGGGCACCACGGCCAGCTCGTAGCCGCGCGCGGGCACCAGCCGGGCCTCGAGGCCCTCGTTCGTGCCGAGCACGAGCACGCCGGTGGCGGGGTCGCGGCGGCGGAGGCAGTCGGCCAGGGCCAGCAGCGGCGAGACGTGCCCGGTGGTGCCGCCGCCGGCGAGCAGCACCGCCAGCGGCCGGCTCGCGGGGGCGCTCACCGGCGCCCTCCCCGGGAGACCACGGCCAGGGACCGGCGCACCAGGCCGGGGCGGGCGCTCAGCGCGGCCTGCGCCCCGGGGCTGTGGCGGGCGCACGAGAGCACCAGGCCGACGCCGAGCAGGGTGCACAGCAGCGCCGAGCCACCCGCCGAGATGAGCGGCAGGGGCACGCCGAGCACCGGGGCGAGCCCGATGACGACGGCGATGTTGACGGCGGCCTGGCCGAGCACCCACACCATGACGCCGGCCACGAGCACGGCGGCGAACAGGTCCTTGCTGCGGCGCACCACCCGCGCGCAGCACCAGCCGAAGACCACGAACAGCGCGAGGACGACGAGCGTGCCGACCAGCCCGAGCTCCTCGCCCAGGATGGCGAAGATGTAGTCGTTGTGGGCCTCGGGCAGCCAGCTCCACTTCTGGCGGCTGCCGCCCAGGCCCAGGCCCGTCAGGCCGCCCGAGGCGAGGGCGTAGAGGCCGCTCGTGGCCTGGTAGCCGCTGCCGAGGCGGTCGGTGTTGCCGCCGAGGAAGGCCTCGATGCGGGTGATCCGGTTGCCGGTGCTGGCGAAGGCCGCGACGGCCACCAGGCCGACCAGCGCCATGACCGCCAGGTGGCGCAGCGGCACACCGGCCGCGAAGAGCGCGCCGGCCACCACGAGCGCCATGACCATCGAGGTGCCGAGGTCGCCGCCGGCCAGCACGAAGCCGATGACGGGCACCACGCCGAGGGCCAGCGGCAGGCCCCAGCGCAGCGGCTGGTGCAGCAGCCTGTGCTTGCTCGCCAGCACCACGGCGCACCACAGGACCAGCGCGACCTTGCCGAGCTCCGACGGCTGGCCCTGGACGGACCCGATGCGCACCCAGTTCCTGTTGCCGCCCACGTCGACGCCCAGCGGCGTCAGCACGAGCGACTCCAGCACGGCCGCGACGACGACGACCACGGGCGCCACCCGGCGCCAGAAGACCGGCGGCAGCCGCGCGGCGACGAGCATCGCCACCAGCCCGAGCACCGCGAACGGCGCCTGCGAGAGGACCACCTGGAACGGCGACCTGCCGTCCGCGATCGACTCCACGCTGGAGCTGGACAGCACCATGACCAGGCCGATGGCCACGAGCATGACCACCGCGCCCTGCAGCACGCCGTAGGTGAGCAGCGGCGTGTCCCAGCGGGCCAGGCGCCCGGGCAGCGGACCGCCCAGCAGCGCGTCGCCCCAGGCGGCGGCGTGCTGGCGCCGCGTCAGCGCCGGGCGCCGGGGCGCCGGCCGCGGGGCGCGCCGGTCCGGCGCGGGGGTGCCCGCGGCCGAGGTGGTCGCCGAGGGGGCGACCCCGTCGCGCAGGTCGATCGTGGTGGTGCCCGTCGTCCTGGTGGCCACGGTCAGCCCTCCCCCTCGGTCGAGCTGCCGGTCGAGTCGTCGGTCGAGGGGTCCAGGAGGGCGCGGACGGCCGCGGCGAAGGCGTCGCCGCGCTCGGCGTAGCTGCTGAACTGGTCCATCGACGCCGAGGCGGGCGCCAGCAGCACCACGTCCCCGGGCAGCGCCGCGGCCGCGGCGGCGCGCACGGCGGCGGGCATGACGCCTCCGGCGGCCGACGCCGCGGCGGCGTCGACCTCGACCACGGGCACGCCCGGGGCGCGCCGCTCCAGGGCGCCGCGCAGCGGCTCGCGGTCGGTGCCGATGAGCACCGCGGCCCGCAGGCGGGAGGCCTGGGCGCCGACGAGGTCGTCGAACTGGGCGCCCTTGGCCAGGCCGCCGGCCACCCACACCACGCGGGTGCCGTCGTGGGCGTCCGGGCCCGCCGCGGCCGCGGCGCCGGCCAGCGAGGCGGCGGCGGCGTGGGCGTTGGTGGCCTTGGAGTCGTCCACCCAGGCCACGCCGCCGGAGCGGGCCACCACCGCGATGCGGTGGGCGCCCGGCCGGGTGGACAGCAGCCCGTCGCGCACGGCCTGCTGGGAGACGCCGTGCGCGCGGGCCAGCGCGGCGGCCGCGAGGGCGTTGGCCACCACGTGCGGGGCCACCACGCCGCCGGAGGCGTCGGCGAGGTCGGCCAGGGTGCACAGCTCGGCGGCGCTGTTCGCGCGGTCGGCCACGTAGGCGCGGTCGGCGAGGACGTCGTCCACCACGCCGAGCATCGACAGGCCGGGCACGCCGAGCGTGAAGCCGATGGCGCGGCAGCCCTCCTGCACGTCGGCGTCCACGACGAGCTGCTCGGTGGTGGGCCAGTCCTGGCCGTCGGGCCTCTCGTCGGCGTTGTAGACGCACGCGCGCTCGGTGTCGGTGTAGATGCGGCCCTTGTCGGCGGCGTACGCGCCCATCGACCCGTGCCAGTCGAGGTGGTCGGCCGCGAGGTTGAGGACGGCGGAGGCGCGCGGGGCCAGCGTGTGCGCGCCGTGCAGCTGGAAGCTGGACAGCTCCACGGCCAGCACGTCGGCGCCGGCCGGGTCGAGCACGGCCTCCACCAGCGGGGTGCCGATGTTGCCGGCCGTGGTGGCGCGCAGGCCGTGGGCCCGCAGGATGCTCGCGAGCATCGTCGTCGTCGTGGTCTTGCCGTTGGTCCCGGTGACGCACAGCCACGGGGCCGAGGAGGCCGGGCCCACGGGGGCGCCGACGGGGCCGGCCGTGCCGCGCAGCCGCCAGGCCAGCTCGACCTCGCCCCAGACCGGGATGCCGGCGCGGGCGGCCTGCGCGAGCAGTGGCGCCGACGGGCGCCAGCCCGGCGAGGCGATGACGAGGTCCGGCGGGTTCCCGTCGACGGTGTGGAGGGCGTCCGAGGCGCCGGGCCCGAGGGCCACCCTGCCGCCGAGGACGTCGAGGAGCTTGGCGCGCTCCTGCTCACCGGCGCCCTCGCGGGAGTCGACGGCGAGGACCTTCGCGCCGCGCTCGGCGAGCGCGTAGGCGGCGGCCGCGCCGGAGACGGCGAAGCCGGCGACGACCACCCGCAGGCCCTCCCAGTCGGCGGGACCGCGCTCGGGGACGCGGGAGGAGCCCGCCCGCCAGGCCGGCAGGGCGCTCGTCCGGGACGTCTCAGATGTCACTGCCGACCACCCACTCGCCGTAGAACAGGCCAAGGCCGAGGCCCACGAAGAGCCCCGCGATGATCCAGAAGCGCGTGACGATGGTGACCTCGGCCCAGCCGACCAGCTCGAAGTGGTGCTGCAGCGGCGCCATCCGGAACACGCGCTTGCGGGTCAGCTTGAACGACCCGACCTGGATCACCACCGACAGGGCGATGATGACGAACAGCCCGCCCAGCACCACCAGCAGCAGCTCGGTGCGGGTGGTGATGGCCAGGCCGGCCAGCGCTCCGCCGAGCGCCAGGGAGCCGGTGTCGCCCATGAAGATCTTGGCCGGCGAGGCGTTCCACCACAGGAAGCCGATGCAGGCCGCCATGAGCGCGATCGCCACCACGGCCAGGTCGAGCGGGTCCCGCGTGGTGTAGCAGGGCGCCAGCGGGGCCGTGGCCGTGATGCGCGGGCCCTCGCAGTTCTGGTTGTACTGCCAC
This sequence comes from Streptomyces sp. NP160, assembly GCF_006335115.1. Lineage (GTDB taxonomy): Bacteria > Actinomycetota > Actinomycetes > Actinomycetales > Quadrisphaeraceae > Quadrisphaera. Next base: position 58,655 of record NZ_VDMJ01000029.1, on the reverse strand, counting down.
ACGCCGATGAGGGCGAAGGCGCCGGCCACCGCGGCGGTGGCGCCGCTGGCCAGCCCGTCGAGGCCGTCGGTGAGGTTCACGCCGTTGCTGGTGGCGGCCACCATGAGCAGCGCCCAGAGCACGAACAGGACCACCCCGGCGATCATCCCGAGCCGCTCGAAGTCCACGGCGGTGTCGCGCGTGAAGGAGATCGCGGTCGAGGCGGGGGCGTTGCCCCGGTCGTCGGGGAACTGCAGCGCCAGGACGGCGAACACCAGGCCCACGAGGGTCTGCCCGATGAGCTTGGGCACGCTGCGCAGGCCCAGGCTGCGCTGCTTGGAGATCTTGATGAAGTCGTCGAGGAACCCGACCACGCCCAGCCCGACCATCAGCCCCAGCACGAGCAGCCCGGACACCGACGGCGGCGTCATGAAGACGAGGTGCGCCACGGCGTAGCCCAGCACCGTCGCCGCGATGATCACCGCGCCGCCCATGGTGGGCGTCCCGCGCTTGGTGTGGTGGGTGGTGGGCCCGTCGTCGCGGATGAACTGCCCGTACCCGCGGTGCACGAGGAACCTGATGAACAGCGGCGTGCCGAACAGCGCCACCACCAGCGAGGCGAACCCCGCCACGAGGATGCCCCTCACGGGTGCGCACCCCCCGCCGCGGCGGGGGCGCCCTCGAGGGCGAGCCGGTCCCCGAGGTGCAGGAGCCCGGCGCCGTGGGAGCTCTTGACGAGCACCACGTCCCCCGGCCGCAGCTCGGCCTCCAGCAGCGCGTGCGCCGCCTCCGCGTCAGCGACCCACACCGACTCGTCGGCGTAGGAGCCCTCCAGGACCGCTCCGGTGTGCACGGGCCGCGCCCCCTCCCCCACGGCCACCAGCCGTGAGACGTCGAGGCGGACGGCGTACCTGCCGACCGCGTCGTGCTCGTCGCGCGCGGTGTCGCCGAGCTCCAGCATCTCCCCGATGACCGCCCAGGTGCGCCCGCCGGGGCGGCGCATGGCCTTGAGCGCCCGCAGCGCGGCGCGCACGGACTCGGGGTTGGCGTTGTAGGCGTCGTTCACCACGACCACGCCGTCGGGGCGCTCGGTGACCTCCATGCGCCAGCGGCTGGCGGCGCGCGCGGCCGACAGGGCGTCGGCCACGTCGCCCAGCTGCGCGCCGACGGCCAGGGCGCACGCGGCGGCGGCCAGGGCGTTGGAGACGTGGTGCTCGCCGTGCAGCTGCATCGAGACCTCGGCGCTGGCGGCCTCGTCGCCGGAGCGGGCGTGCAGCGTGAAGGACGGCCGGCCGTGGGCGTCCACGCGGACGTCCTCGGCGCGCACGTCGGCGCCGGCGCCCCAGCCGAAGGTCACCACGCGGGCGCGGGTGCGCTCGGCCATGGCCGCCACGCGGTGGTCGTCGGCGTTGAGGACGGCGACCCCGCCGTCCTGCCCGCCGGCCGGGGGCAGGGCCTCCACCAGCTCGCCCTTGGCCACGGCGATGGCCTCGGGGCTGCCGAACTCGCCCACGTGGGCGCTGCCGACGTTGAGCACGGCGCCGACCCGGGGGTGCGCCAGCTGGCACAGGTGGGCGATGTGGCCGCGGCCCCGGGCGCCCATCTCCACCACGAGGGAGCGGGTGCCCTCCTCCACGCGCAGCAGGGTCAGGGGCACGCCCAGCTCGTTGTTGAAGGAGCCGGGCGGCGCCACCACGGGGCCGAGCGGCGCGAGCACGGCGGCCAGCAGGTCCTTGGTGCTCGTCTTGCCCGAGCTGCCGGTGACGGCGACGACGTCGAACGGCGCCGCGAGGTCCGGGTCGTCCGCGAGCGCGCGGCGGCGGGCCAGCACCTCCACCGCCAGCGCCGGCAGCGCGTCCAGCACGCGGCCGGGGACGACGACGGCGGGCACGTCCTCGCCCAGGTCGCGCTCGGCGAGCACCGCCACGGCGCCGGCACCGAGGGCGGCGGCGGCGTGGTCGTGCCCGTCCACGCGCTCCCCCGGGACGGCGGCGAACAGGTCACCGCCGGTGGCGGCGCGGGAGTCGACCACCACCCCGCTGACCACGGCGGAGGGGTCGGCCCCTCCGGTGAGGCGACCGCCGGTGGCGGCCGCGACGTCTCCCAGCGCGATCGGGATCATGCGCGCACCTCCTGGGCGGCCGCCAGCGCGGCCGCGAGCTCTTCGCGGTCGTCGAAGGGGTGCACCCGTCCTGCGACCTCCTGTCCGCGCTCGTGGCCCTTGCCGGCCACCAGCACGGTGCTGCCGGGGCCACCGGCCAGCGCGAGGGCGACCCCGCGGGCGACGGCCTCGCGGCGGTCGGGCACCTCCAGCACCTCGGCCTCCTGGCCTGCCGCCTCCCGCGCCCCGGCCAGCACGGCGGCGCGGATCGCCGCCGGGTCCTCCGAGCGGGGGTTGTCGTCGGTCACGACCACGGCGTCGGCGCCCGCGGCGGCGGCGAGGCCCATGGCGACGCGCTTGCCGGGGTCGCGGTCCCCGCCGGCACCGAGCACCACCACGAGCCGTCCGGCGGTGGACGGGCGCAGCGCGGCGAGGGCGGCGGCCACGGCGTCCGGGGTGTGGGCGTAGTCGACCACCCCCACCGGGAGGTCGGCCGGACCCGCGGTGGGAGGTGCGACGACCTCCATGCGGCCGGGCACGCCGCGCGCGCCGGCCAGCGCGGCGGCGGCGGCGCCCGGGTCGTGCCCGGCGGCGGCGAGCACGGCCACCGCCACAGCGGTGTTGGCCACGTTGAAGGTGCCCGGCAGCGGGCTCGCGGCGCGCACGGCGCGGCCGTCGGGGCAGGTCAGCTCGAAGGCGGAGCCGGGCCGCCCGTCGGAGCGCTCGCCCACGCTCGCGGGGTCCACGCGCCAGTCGGCCGCCGGGCCGTCCGGCCCGCCCGTCGTCGTCGTCGTCGTGCTCACGGTGGTGGTGGGCACCCCGGCGGCGCGGCTGCGCTCGGCGAGTCGGCGCCCCCAGGCGCCGTCCACGCAGACCACGGCCGCGCGGGCGCGCTCGGAGGTGAACAGCGCGGCCTTGGCGGAGAAGTAGTCCTCCATCGTGGGGTGGAAGTCGAGGTGGTCCTGGGAGAGGTTGGTGAAGGCGGCGACGTCGAGGACGAGGCCGTCCACCCGGTGCAGCGACACGGCGTGGCTGGAGACCTCCAGCGCCGCCGCCCGCGCCCCGCGCTCCACCGCGAGCGCCAGCAGCGCGTGCAGGTCGGGCGCCTCCGGGGTGGTGCGGGCGCTGGGCAGCTCCTCACCGGCGATGCGGGTGCAGACGGTGCCCACGAGCGCGGTGGGCGTGCCGAGCTGCTCCAGGGCGGACTCCAGCAGCGTGGTGACGGTGGTCTTGCCGTTGGTGCCGGTGACCCCGAGCACCTGCAGGTGCGCGGCGGGCTCGCCCCAGACCAGCGCGCTGGCGGCGCCCAGGACGGCGCGGGGGTCCTCGACGACGACGGCGGGCAGGTCCGCGGCGCCGCCGGCGGCGGCCAGGCGCGCGCCCTCGGCGTCGGTGAGGAGGGCGGTGGCGCCCAGGGAGGCGGCCTGCTCGGCGAACCGGGCGCCGTGGGTGCGGGCGCCGGGCAGCGCGGCGTAGAGGTCACCGGGCCGGGCGCGGCGGGAGTCGAGCACCACACCGGTGACCACGAGGTGCTCCGCGCCGGCCGGGACGGGCGCTCCCAGGAGGGCTGCGACGTCCGCCAGCGGTCGCCCGGGCGCGCTCAGGGGCCGGGAGTCGCGAGCGGGCACGGCGAGCACGCTACCCGGCCCGCCCCGGGCGTCCGGGGGGTTCGCGGCGAGCGCCCGCGGGGAGCCGCTGTGGATCACAGGACGAGGCCCTCGCGCGCTCACTGCCAGGTCAGCGGCGGCAGCTGGGCGGGGGCGCCGCTGGGCACGATCCCCTCCTTGCCGAGGGCGTAGCCCATGACGTCGGAGAACACCGGGGCGGCCACGGTGCCGCCGTAGTGGCTGGTCTTCGGGTGCTGGACGATCACGGCCACCACGAGCTGGGGGTCGTCGGCGGGGGCCATGCCGATGAAGGAGGACGTGTACTGCGGCTCGCCCGTCGCCCTCGTCGCGGGCAGGTCCTGGGCGGTGCCCGTCTTGCCGGCCACCCGGAAGCCGGGGACGGCGGCGTTCAGGCCGGTGCCGTCGGAGGTGACGACGCCCTCGAGCATGTTCGTGACCTGGTGGGCGGTCTTCTCGCTGACCACGCGCGTGCCGGCGGTGGGGGCGGCGGGGGTGTAGGTCCCGTCGGGGGCGGTGGTGCCGGCCACGATGTGCGGCGGGATGCGCACCCCGCCGTTGGCGATGGTCGCGTAGACCTGGGCGGCCTGGAGGGCGTTGACGCCGTAGCCCTGGCCGAACAGCACGTTGTACTGCGTCCGACCGTCCCACTCCTCGGGGCTGGCGAGGATGCCGCGGGTCTCCCCGGGCAGCCCCAGCTGCTCGTCCCCGATCCCGAAGGCCTTGAGGTAGTCGTAGCGCTGCTGCACCGACAGCTGCTGGCCCACCTCGATGGTGCCGACGTTGGAGGACTCGGCCAGCACCCCGGCGAAGGTCAGCTTCTGCGGGTCGTGGGAGTGGGAGTCGCGCACCGAGCCCGCGCGGCCGGGCAGCTTCAGCGTGTCGGGCACGGTCAGCCGCGTCTCCGGCGTCGCGAGCCCCTGCTCGATGGCGGCCGCGGCGGTGATGAGCTTGCCGGTGGAGCCCGGCTCGAAGGTGTCCTCCAGCGAGCGGTTGTGGCGCTCGGTCTCGGGGGTGGCACCGGGGTCGGCCGGGTCGATGGAGCCGGACTCGGACAGGGCCAGCACCTGCCCGTCCTTGGTCATCACCACCACGGAGACCCAGTCGGCGCCGGTGGCCTCGGCCTGGGCGCGGGCAGCGCCCTGGGCGTAGAACTGGATGTCGTCGTCGAGGGTGAGCCGGACGTCCGCGCCGTCCACGGCGGGGGTGTTGCTGGACTCCCCCAGCGGGATGCGCTGGCCCCTCGCGCCGCGCTCGTAGAGCAGCTCGCCGTCCGTGCCGGTGAGGACGCCGTCCTCGGCGAGCTCCAGCCCGGCCAGGGCGGTGCCGTCCTTGCCGACGTAGCCGACGAGGTTGCCCGCGGTGGTGCCCGCCGGGTAGGCGCGCTCCTCGTCGGGCTCGGAGAAGATCCCGGGGATGCCGAGCGCCTGCACCGCGCGCCACTGCTCCGGGGTGAGGCCCTTGGCGAGGTAGGTCCACTGGACGTCCTTGCCGGCGGCGGTCTTGCGCGGGGTCAGCAGGGTGACCAGCTCGTCCTCGGGGACGCCCAGCAGCGGTGACAGCTGCGGCGCGGCCTCGGCCGGCGTCAGGAGGTTCTTCGACTCCTTCGTCGGCCCGGAGAACAGGCTCGGGTCGGCGGTGGCGTTGAACCGCTCGACGCTCTCGGCGAGCACGTTCCCGTCGCGGTCGGTGATGGTGCCGCGCACGGCGGGCACGGTGACCTTGACCAGGCGCTCCTCGAGGGCCAGCTCGGCGAGCTGGCCGGTGTCGAGGGCCTGCACCTGCAGCAGGCGCCCGGTGAAGACGGCCGCCACGACCAGCAGGAGGACGACGACGACGGCGGTGCGGCGCTCCGGCGTCCCGGCGCGCACCCCGCGGCGGGCCTTCGGGCGCGGGGGCCCCTGGGGCCGCGGCGGGGCCGCTGGCCTCGCCGTCCTCGCCGTGCGGCTCGCGGGCACCGCGCGGACGGCGCTCGCGGCGCTGGTGCGGCCGGCGGTCCGGGTGCCGGTCCCCGCGGCGGTGCGAGCGGGCGTGCGCGGCAGCGTGCCGGTGCCCGCGCCGGCGGCAGCGGTCCGAGCGGCGGTGCGGGCTGCGGTGCCGGTGCGGGCCGCGGTGCCGGTGGACCGGGCCGCCGGTCGCTGCGGGGACCGGGGGGCGGGGCTCACGGCGTGCTCCCGGTGCTCGGCGAGGCGCTCCTGGACGCCCGCGACGCGGACGGGCCGGCCGAGCCGCTCGCCGAGGTGTCGGCCGAGGGGTCGGCGGAGGGGTCGGCGTCGTCGCCGGCGTCCGCGTCGACCGCGCCCTGCTCGGCGGCAGCGGCCGAGGAGGTCGGCGTGGCGGTGGCCGACCGCTGCCCGCCCGCGGGGGCCTGGGTCCCCGAGGTGGACGGCGTGGGCGTCGGCGCGGCGCTGGGGTCGCCCACCACGGCCTGCTCCTGCGGGGCCTCCAGCACCAGCCACGCGCGCTGCGGCGCCCGGACCATGCCCAGCTGCTGGGCGCGCTCGTCCACCGCTCCCGGTGAGCTCACCTGCTGGAGGTGCTCCGTGAGCGCCTGCTCCTGCTCGGCCAGCAGCGTCTGCTGCGCCTGCAGGTCGTGCTCGGCGTAGCTGCCGCGCGACAGCGCGATGTTGGTCCACAGCGCCACGAGCAGCGAGGCCACGAGCACCGCGCCGCACAGCACCACGGTGCGCGCCCGGCCGCGGCCGCGACCGGGCGCCACGGGGGCGGCGGCCCGGGTGGCCGCCCTCGGGGCGCGGGGAGCGCGGGCGGCGGGGCGCGCGGCCCGGGCCACGGGGCGCCGGACGCCGCGAGCGGGGCGCGGGGCGTGCGGCGCGCTCCCGCGCTCGCGCGGGGCGGTCGCGTCCGGCGCGGGCGCGCTCGTCGTCGTCGAGCGGGCCGACGGGCTCATGCGCGGCCCCCGCGAGCCGGCGCGCTCCCGGGGCGCACCCGCTCGGCGGCGCGCAGGCGGACCGGCGCGGAGCGGGGGTTGGCGGCCAGCTCGGCCTCGTCGGCGCGCTCGGCGCCGCGGGTGAGCAGGCGGAAGCGGGGGGCGTGCTCGGGCGGCTCGAAGGGCAGGCCCGGCGGGGCGCTGCTGGTGGTGGCGGCGGTGAGGGCCTGCTTGACGATCCTGTCCTCGAGGGACTGGTAGCTCATCACCACCAGCCGGCCGCCCACGGCGAGCGCCTGCAGGGCGGCGGGCACGGCGCCGCGCAGCGCGTCGAGCTCTCCGTTGACCTCGATGCGCAGCGCCTGGAAGGTGCGCTTGGCGGGGTTGCCACCGGTGCGGCGGGCCGGGGCGGGGATGGAGTCGCGGACCAGGTCGACCAGGCGCAGGGTGCCGGAGAAGGGCTCGCGGGCGCGCTCGCGCACCACCGCGTCGGCGATCCGGCGGGCGAACTTCTCCTCGCCGTACACGTGCAGCACGCGGGACAGGTCCCGCGCGTCGTAGGTGTTGAGCACGTCGGCCGCGGTCGGGCCCGAGGTGGGGTCCATGCGCATGTCGAGCGGGGCGTCGCGGGCGTAGGAGAAGCCGCGGTCGACCTCGTCCAGCTGCAGCGAGCTGACACCGAGGTCCATGAGCACGCCGTGGACCTCGCGGACTTCCAGGTCCGCCAGCACCTCCGGCAGCTCGTCGTAGACGGCGCGGACCAGGGTGGCGCGGTCCCCGAAGCGCTCCAGGCGGGCCCCGGCGATGGCCAGGGCCTGCGGGTCCCTGTCGACGGCCACGAGGCGCGCCGCGGGCAGCCGCTCCAGCAGGGCCTCGCTGTGGCCGCCCATGCCCAGGGTGGTGTCGACGACGACGGGGGCGGAGCCGTCCTCGCGCGGCTGCAGCGCCGGGGCCAGCAGCTCGACGCACCGGTCCAGGAGCACGGGCACGTGCCGCTCGCCCGGGGAGCGCTCAGCGGGGACGGGGGCGGGCAGGACGTCGTCCACGTGCGCTCCTCCCGTCGGCAGCCGGTACCGGCTGGTGCATGACGCTACTGATGGGACGATTGTGACTCAAGTGACGAGTCAGGCAGCGCCCCACCCATCGTGCACGCCCGGGGCGCCGTTCCGCGGACATCCGGCCCGGCACGCCGCACGGCCAGGTCCCCATCCGCTCCGACGGGCCGGGGAAGTGGCCCGCGCGGCCTGACACCGGGGAAGGTGCGTCAGGACGCGAGGAGCGGCTGGAGGCCTGGCCGTGCGGTGGCGCCGGCGTCGTCAGCCGGCGCTCAGCGGCGGCTCACAGCAGCCCCGGCAGGTCGTCGAGGGTGACCAGGTCGTAGGCGGCCTCCGCCTGCGCGAAGCGCTCGCGCCAGGAGGCCTCGTCCCAGACCTCCAGCCGCTCGCCGGCGCCCACCACCGCCACCTCGCGGTCCAGGCCTGCGAAGGTCCGCAGCACCGGCGGCAGCGTGAAGCGGCCCTGCTTGTCCAGCTCCTCCTCGGACGCGCCGGCCAGCATGACCCGCAGGTAGTCCCGCAGCGCCGGGTTGGTGGCGGTGGCCGCCCTCAGCTCCTCGACGCGCCGCTCGAACTCGGCCCTCGGGTACGCGTGCAGGCAGGGCCCCTGGCCGCGGGTCAGGTAGAAGCCCCCGGCCAGCGCCTCGCGGTAGCGCGAGGGCACGAGCAGGCGCCCCTTGTCGTCCAGGCGCGGGGTGTGCGTGCCGACGAACACGGGTCGGCACCTCCCCCGCTCGCGAGCGTGGCCCTCCCGCGCTCCGCATGCCTCCACGTTACTCCACTCCGCTCCACCGACGGGGCCTCTCGCCCCACCCGGCGCCCCCCGGCCAGGTCGGCGCCCTCGGGCCCGGCAGGCGGTGATCAGCGACGGACTGCGGTGGTCAGGGGCGTGACGTACCGTTCGACCGTGTCGATCCCCCTCCCGTGGGGCGTGCGCGATGCCGAGGGCGGCATCGCGGACGTCCGAGACGTCCTCGGCCGCATCCGGGATGCGGTCGAGAAGGTGGTCGAGGGCAAGGACGACGTCGTCCGCACCGCCCTCGTCGTGCTGCTGGCGGAGGGCCACCTCCTCGTGGAGGACGTGCCCGGGGTCGGCAAGACGATGCTGGCCAAGGCCCTGGCCCGGGCCACCGGCGTCACCGTCCGGCGCGTGCAGTTCACCCCCGACCTGCTCCCCAGCGACCTGACCGGGGTCAGCGTCTACGACGCCGAGTCGCGCCGCTTCGACTTCAAGCCCGGGCCCGTGTTCGCGCACGTCGTCGTCGGCGACGAGATCAACCGCGCCTCCCCCAAGACGCAGTCGGCGCTGCTGGAGTGCATGGGAGAGCGCCAGGTCACGGTGGACGGCACCACCCACACCCTCGCCCGGCCGTTCATGGTGGTGGCCACGCAGAACCCCGCCGAGATGGAGGGCACCTACCCGCTGCCCGAGGCCCAGCGCGACAGGTTCATGGCCCGGGTGTCCATGGGCTACCCGAGCATGGCCAGCGAGCTGGCGATGCTCGGGTCCCACGGGGCGCGGGACCCGCTGACGGACCTCGAGCCGGTCAGCGACCCCGGCGAGCTGCGGCGGGCCATCGCCGCGGCGGCCTCCGTCCACGCCTCGCCGGCCGTGCAGCAGTACCTGCTCGACCTGGTCACGGCCACCCGCACGCACCCCGCGGTCAGCCTGGGCGCCTCGCCCCGCGCCAGCCTGCACCTGCTGCGCGCCTCGCGGGCGGTGGCGGTGCTCGAGGGGCGCGACCACGTGCTCCCCGACGACGTGCAGTCCCTCGCCGTGCCCGTGCTGGCCCACCGGCTCGTGCTCTCCCCCGAGGCCTCCGCGGTGCGGCGGACCGCCGAGGACGTCCTGGTGGACCTCGTGCAGCGGGTGCCCGTGCCCAGCTCCGCGAGGGCCTGACCGCGCCGTGGCGGGTCGGGCGGGTCGGGCCGCGCGGGCGGTGCGGTCCCTCGGGCTGACCCGCCGGGGCCGCGTGCTGCTGGCGGCGGGCGCCGCGTTCGGCGCGGTGGGCCTCTGGCAGGGGCAGCAGGCGGTGCTGCGCGTGGCGCTGCTGGCCCTGCTGCTCCCGCTGGTCTCCCTGGGGCTGGCGGCGCTGGCCAGCACAGCCCTGGGCGTGCGCCGCTCCACCACCCCCTCGCGGGCGGTCGTCGGGCAGCCCTGCCGGGTGCGCCTGGACCTGCGCAACCCGGGCCGCGTGCCCACCCCGGTGCTGCTCGCGCAGGACCACCTGCCCGCCGGCTGGTCGCGCGCCCCCCGCTTCACCGTCGACCCGCTGCCCCCCGGCGGCCGCGCCGCGGTGGCGTACTCGGCGGTCCCCCCGCGCCGCGGCCACCACCGGCTCGGCCCGCTGCGCGTGCGCGTCACCGACCCCCTGGGCCTGTGCGAGCTGCCGGCGCGCTCCGGCGGCAGGGACGACGTGCTGGTCCTGCCGGCCACCGAGCCCGTGCCGGGCGCCACCTCGCTGCTCACCGGCCAGGGCGGCGACGACGTGGGCGGCGGCGCGGGCGTCGCCGCGGGAGAGCGCGGCATGAGCACCCGCGAGTACCGCCCCGGCGACGACGTGCGCCGGGTGCACTGGCGCTCGACGGCCCGCCGCGGCGAGCTGATGGTCCGCCAGGACGAGCAGCCCCGGCAGCGCCGCGGCGCCGTGGTGCTCGACCGCCGCCCCGGCGCCTTCGGGGAGCCCGGTGCCGACGCCTTCGAGCGCGCCGTCTCCGCCGCCGCCTCGCTGGCCGTGTCCCTGCACGACGCGGGGGCTGCCGTGCACCTCGAGCTCGGCCCGCCGTCCGTCCCGCTGGCCGGGGCTGCCGGCCGCGAGGGGCTGCTCGAGGCGCTGGCCCTGGCCGACCTCGGCGAGGAGTCCTCGCTGACCGCCGCCCTGGCCGCCGTGCGGGGAGGGCGCAGCAGCGCCGAGACCCGCGACGGCGTGCTGGCGCTGGTGGCCGGTGCCCTGTCGCGCGCAGACGCCGAGATGGTGGCGGGGGTGCAGGCCGCCGGGGCCACCGGCGTGCGCCGGCGCACCGCGGCGCTCGTGGTGCTCGTGCAGGCGCCGGCGCCGGGCGCCGTGGAGGCGCTGCTGCGCGCGGGCTGGGCCGTGCTGGACCTGTCCGAGGGGGAGCCGCTGGCCGACGCGTGGCTGCGCGCCCGGGAACCTGCCGCCGCCGGCGCCGCCGCGGCCGGAGCTGCTGGAGGGATCGCCTCATGAGCTCGACCGGTCGGCTGCGGCTGGCCGCCGCCGTCGCGGTGCTGGCCACCGCGGCAGGGCTGCACCTGGTGGTGCAGGGCGCGGCCTGGTACGTGCAGGTGGTGCTCGCCGTGGCGGTGGTCTCGGCGACCGGCGCCGCGGCCTCCGCGCTGCGGCTGCCGTCCTGGGCCGGGGCGCTGGCCCAGCCGGTGGCCCTCCTCGTGGTGCTGTGCGTGCTGTTCGTCCCCGGTCAGGCGGTGCTCGGGCTGCTGCCGGGCCCGGAGGCGCTGCGGGCGCTGTGGGCGCTCGTGCTCGAAGGCCGCGAGGTGGTCCAGGGCCAGGCGGCGCCGGTCACCGGCGAGCCCGGTCTGAGGCTGCTGGTCACCGCCGGCGCGGGCGCCGTCGCCGTCGTCGTCGACGTGGTGGCCGTGGTGCTGCGTTCCCCCGCGCTGACCGGGCCGGTGCTGCTCGCGGTCCACGCCGTGGCGGTGGTGTTCGCTCCCGGAGGGGTCTCGTGGGGGTGGTTCGCCCTCGCCGTGGCCGGGTGGCTGCTGCTCGTGGCCGCTGACGCCGGCTCGCGCGCCGCGGCCTGGGGACGGCGCGTGCAGCAGCGCCGCCCCGCCTCCGGCGCCGCCGGGTCGCGCGGGTCGCGGGGGTCCGGGGTGGGCCTGGCGGGGGTGGCGGGCGCCGTGGCCGTCGTCGCGGTGGCCCTGGTGGCGTCCGTGGCGGTGCCGCCGCTGGTGCCCGGCACCACCTCCGTGGTGCTCGTGGGCGGGAACGGCCAGGGCATCGGCGGCGCCGCCGCCAACTCCGTCAACCCGCTGCTGGACCTCCGCTCGGACCTGGAGAGCCAGGGCACCGCGGAGGTGCTCAGCTACCGCACGTCAGCCGTCACGCCGTCGCCGCTGCGCATCGTCACCGTGGACGACTTCACCGGCGAGGTCTGGCGCCCCACCACCATCGACCCCGCGCAGACCCGGGCGCTGCGGGACGGCATGCCCGCCGTCCCCGGGCTCGCCGAGGACACCCCGCGCACCGACGTCACGTACCGCTTCACCGTCGAGGCGCTGCGCCAGCAGTGGCTGCCCACGCCCTACCCGGCCACCGGGGTGCAGGTCGACGGCGACTGGGTCGTCGACACGAGCACCCTCAACATCCGCGCCCAGGGCCGCACGGTCACGCAGCAGGGACAGCGCTACGACGTGACGCAGGCGGCCGTGGACCCGACGCCGGAGCAGCTGAGGGACGCCCCGGACGCGCCCGCCGACGTCGCGGAGCGCTACACCGCCCTCCCCCAGGACCTCCCGGCCCAGCTGCGGCAGACCGCGCTCGACGTGGTGGGCGGGGAGACCAACAAGTTCCTGCAGGCCAGCGAGCTGCAGGACTGGTTCCGCAGCACCGGCGGCTTCACCTACTCCCTCGACGCCCCGGAGCCGCGGACGGCCAACGCCCTGGTCGACTTCCTCGACGACAAGACCGGCTACTGCGTCCACTACGCCTCGGCGATGGCGGTGATGGCCCGCACGCTGGGCATCCCGGCGCGGGTGGCGGTCGGGTTCCTGCCCGGAGCCGCCCTCGGCGACGGCAGCTGGCAGGTGACCCTGCAGGACGCCCACGCCTGGCCCGAGCTGTACTTCGAGGGCGCGGGGTGGGTGCGCTTCGAGCCGACGCCGGGCGCCCGCACCGGCACGGCCCCGTCGTGGACGCAGGCGCCGGTGGCGCCCTTGACCCCCACCGCCCCGGTCGACGGGTCGAGCGCGACGGCGGCGCCCTCCAGCTCCTCCACCACCGCCTCGGCGGCGCCGACCACCACCAGCGCGGTCGCCGGTGAGCAGGAGCAGGCGCAGGTGCCGTGGTCGGGCCTGCTGGTGGTCCTCGCGCTCGTGCTCGGCGTCCTGGCTGCGCCCCTGGCCAGCCGGTCGCTGGTGCGGCGGCGGCGCTGGAGCAGGGCCGGGACCGACGCGGCGCGCGCCGAGGCGGCCTGGGCGGACCTGGTCGAGCAGATCGGCGACCTGGGCGTGGCGCTGCCACCGTCCCAGACCCCGCGCCAGGTGGGGGCGCGGCTGGAGGCGGGGCTGCGCCACGAGGACGGGCCGAGCGCGCAGGCGCCGGCCGTGGCCCGGTTGGTGGGAGCGGTGGAGGGCGCCCGCTACGGAGCCGGCGGCTCGAGCGGCTCGACGGCCCTGGCCGAGGACGTGCGCGAGGTGGTCGGCGCGGTGGTCGCCCAGCGGCCGGGCTCCGCCACGTGGCGCTGGCGCCTGCTGCCGCCGTCGGGGGTGGCGCACCTGAGGCGCTGGGGCCGGGCGCTGCTGCGCCGCGGCTGACCCGAACCCTGCGTTCCCCCGTCCGGCACTCGCGCACCCCAGTGCGCCTTCACGCACCCCCCATCCCGCACTCGCGCACCCCAGTGCGCCTTCACGCACCCCCCATCCCGCACTCGCGCACCCGAGTGCGGGACGGGGCGTGCGGGCGCGAGCCGCCGGTCAGTGACCCGGCACCCGCCCGACCGCGCGCACGCGGAGAGGCCCGCCCCCGGTGGGGACGGGCCTCTCGACGTCAGCGTGCGGGCTGGGGGTCAGCCCCAGCGGTCGTCGCGGCGGCGGTCCCACCGCTGCTCGAGGCGCTGCATGAACGTGCCCTGGCGGCGGGGCCTGCCCGGGCGCTGGTGCCCGGCCTGCGGCCGCGGGGCGGTGCGCCCGTCGGCGCCGACCACGCCGACCGGGCCGCTCTCACCGCCACCCCCTGCGCCGGAGACGGCGTAGAGGATGCCGCCGAGCATCACGAGGAAAGCCAGACCGCCGATGCCGTAGACCCAGCCGCGGTGCTCGGCGGGGATGAGGATCACGGTGGCCACGAGCGCCGCCAGACCGGCGACGGCGACACCCACGCCGACGACCACGCTGCGCTTCCCCCCGCCCTGGCGGCGGGGGCCGCGCATGGTCGAGGCGAATCGGGGGTCGTCGGAGAGCAGCTGCTGCTCCATCTGCTCCAGCAGACGCTGCTCGTGCTCAGACAGCGGCACTGCGACCTCCTGCGGTCATCACTCCGGGGTCTCAGGATAGGCGCCGTCAAGGGGAGGGGAAAGCCAGTCTGCCGCCGTGGGCGCAACCTGTGCGCAACACCGCATTCACGGTCCCACCAGCACCACTGTCACCACGAGCACCACGCTGGCGGAGATCATCAGGAGGCTCCTCCCGCCGGTGCGCGGCCCTGCCCACCGGGGCGCGGCAGCAGCAGCGACGCGGGGGTCACCACGCCGCTGCCGAACCGCCGGCTCGCCGCGTCCACGGCCCGGTCGGCCTCGCGCCACCCGCGCTCCGGTTCGTCCAGGCGGAGCTGGCGTGGCACCCGCTCGGCGTCCACCAGCCCCTCCACGCGGACCCCCACCAACCGGATACGGGCGCGCTGCAGGCCCATCGCCGTCCACAGGGCCGCCGCGGCGGCGTAGACGTCACGCCCGGAGTCCGTGGCCTCGCGCAGCGTCCGCGAGCGCGTGACCGTGGTGAAGTCGGCGAAGCGCACCACGAGCACCACCGTGCGGCCCACGTGCCCGTCGCGGCGCAGGTGGCGGGCCACCCGCTCGGACATCCGCAGCACCTCGCGCAGCACCACCTCGGGGTCGTCGACGTCGACGGCGAAGGTCTCCTGGGCCCCGGTGCTCCGCTCGGCCACGGCCGCGCTGGCCACCACCGGGCGGGGGTCGCGGCCCCAGGCGAGCTCGTGCAGGGAGGTGCCGAGCGCGTCGCCGAGAGCGCGGCGCAGCGTGGCGGACGGCGTGTGCGCCACCTGCCCCACGGTGTGCAGGCCCAGGCGGGCCAGGGCCTGCTCGGTCTTCTCCCCCACGCCCCACAGCGCACTGGTGGGCAGCGGGTGCAGGAACGGCACCACCTGGTCGGCCGGCACCACGAGGGCGCCGTCGGGTTTGGCGCGCCCGGAGGCGAGCTTGGCCACGGCCTTCGTCGTCGCCAGGCCCACCGAGCAGGTGACGCCCTGCTCGTCGGCCACCCGGTCGCGCAGGTCGGTGGCGATCTCCAGCGGGGAGCCGTAGCGGCGGACGGCGCCGGAGACGTCGAGGAAGGCCTCGTCCATGCCCAGCTGCTCCACCACCGGGGTCACCGAGGTGAACAGGGCGACGACGGCGGCCGAGACGGCGGCGTACCGGTCGGGGTCGGGCGGCAGGACCACGGCGTCGGGGCACAGGCGGCGGGCGCGGCTCATGGACATCGCGGAGTGGACCCCGGAGCGCCGCGCCTCGTACGTGGCCGACAGGACCACCCCGCGGCTGGACCCACCGCCCACGATCACGGGCTTGCCGCGCAGGTCGGGGCGCTCGAGCAGGGAGACCGAGGCGTAGAAGGCGTCCATGTCCACGTGGAGCACGGTGCAGCCGTCGCTGGCGTCGCCCCGGGTGTGCTCGCGCAGACCCGCCACCGAGGCCGCCACCGCCGGGTCGAGGCTCGCCCGGTCGAGCTGGCTCCGGCTCACGCGCCCCCACCCCCGCCCGCTCCCCTGCTCGCACTTTCCGCGGAAAGTGCGCTTCCAGGGCCCCTCCTTCTCGCACTTCCCGCGGAAAGTGCGAGAAGAGAAGGAGGACGACGACGGGCGCGGGCGGCTGCGAAGAGCACCGCGGTCACCACCCGGCGCTCCCGGAGCTGGAGTGCCACAGCTTGCGCGGCGCCCCTCGACCGGCACCGCGCTCGGTCTCGAGGAGGTCCTCGAGGGCGTCGTCGGCCGAGCGCTCGGGCGCTCCACCGCCGTCGTCGGCGGCCGAGGCGGCGGAGACCCGCGTGTTGCGGGTGTCGCTGCCGGGCGGGGCGACGTCGGCGTACGGCGAGAGCAGGAAGCCGCTGGCGTGCACGAACACCCGCCGCGGCGAGGCCCCTCCCATGCCGCCGGCGCGGCGCGCGGCGTCGTCGGCGGTGCGCCCGGCGCCGGGCCGGTCCCCCACCGGCAGCCCGCTGGCGGCCGCCGCAGCCGCGGCCTCCTCCTGCGCCGCGGCCTCCCGCGAGGCTGCACCCGCGTACCGCCCGTCGCGCTGGCCGGGACCGGAGCGGCCGGCGTCGATCCCGGGCACCGCGCCGTCGTCGCGGCCCTGACCGATGACCCGCGAGGGCGCCATGACCGGCCGGCTCGACCGGGACGCCGCCGCCCCCGCCACCGCCGCCGAGCCGTACCCGGCGGCCGGCTGGCCGGCCATGACGCGGCGCACGCCGTCCACCCCGTGCTCGGACCACACCCGCCACAGCGCTGGCATCGCCCACGCGCCGGTGGCGCGCAGCGAGACGCCGCGCGGGCCGGTGCGCCGCAGCTCCCCGCGCACCACGAGCAGCCACGAGCCGAACACCGTGGAGGCGTACGGGCCCTGCGCGTCCTCGAAGAAGGTGGCGTCGACCGGGCCGGTGGAGTCGTCCAGGGTCAGGAACACCACGCGCCGCCCGGAGCGGATCGGCGGGGTCTGCGTGGCCACCTTCACCCCCGCCACCAGCAGGTCGCTCCGCGAGTGCTGCTCGCGCAGAGCGCTGGAGCGCACCACGCCGATCGCGTCGAGCATCGGCCCGTACGCGGCGACCACGTGGTGGCTGGCGTCCAGGCCGAGCACCTCCAGCTCGGTGCGCACCTGCTCGGCGGGCGTCATCTCCGGCAGGCCGGAGGGCTCGACGTCGCCGGGGGCGTCGCCCAGGTCGAGCGCGAGCTGCACGTCCTCGGACGAGGCCGCCGCCGAGGTGGCCGACTTCCCATGATCACGGCGAGGGGACCGGGACGACGAGGGGCGGGCGCGGGCGGCGCCCCGCTCGAGCGCACGGGTGTGCCGGTCGAGGTCGGCCACCTGCAGCAGCAGGTCGCGCCGCGTCACCACGCCGCGGCGGCGCACGGGCGCGGTCAGCCCCAGCCCGTAGACCGCGTCGAGCGCCCCGGTGAGCACGAGCCGCTCCAGCACCGGGCGGGACGGGCGCGCGCGGTTCCACAGGTCGGACAGCGAGTGGTACGGCTGACCTGCGACGATGCGCGCGACCTCGGCGTCGCTGATGCCCTTGACCTCGGCCAGCGACAGCCGGATGCCCCAGTCGCGCCCGTCGGGCACGGCGGCGTCCAGGCGGTAGCGGCTGGCGAACGGGCCGTACCGCTCCGAGGCCTCCCGCTCGCCCCAGCGCGGGGGCTGGGCGGGCGCCGGCCGCGGGCGCTCGTCGTCGTCCTTCCCCGGTCCGGCGGGGAACTGCTGCAGCACCGCGGGCGGCGGCTGGTCCCAGGGGGCCACCGGCTCCACCCGGTACTCGCCGGTGGAGGCGTTGACGTCGAGCGGGAGCACCGCGATCCCCATCGTGCGGGCGTCGTCGAGGATGAGGCGCTTGGGGTACATGCCCGGGTCGTGGGTGAGCACGCCGGCCAGGAAGTGCGCAGGCCAGTGGGCCTTGAACCACGCCGACTGGTAGGTGGGCAGCGCGAACGCCGCTGCGTGGGCCTTGCAGAAGCCGAACGAGGCGAAGGCCGCCAGCACCTCCCAGATCCGCTGCACCTGCTCGGGCGTGAACCCCGCCGCGAGCGCGCGGGGCCGCCACCAGGTCTCGACCTCGGCCTGCCCGTCGCGGGTGCCCAGCGCCCGGCGGACCTCGTCGGCCTGGGTGAGGCTCACCCCGGCGGTCTCGGCGACGATCTCGAGCACCTGCTCGTGGAAGACCACCACCCCGCAGGTCTGCTCCAGCGCCGTCCGCAGGCGGGGGTGCAGGTGGTCGGGCGCGCGCCAGCCCTGCCGGGCCATGAGGAACGGCGTGACCATGTCGGACTTCACCGGCCCGGGGCGGAACAGGGAGATGTCGATGACGAGGTCGGCGAAGTCCTGCGGGGCGAACTTGCCCACCAGCTCGCGCTGTCCGGGCGACTCGATCTGGAAGCACCCCAGGGTGCGGGCGGAGCGGACCAGCCGGAAGGCGTCCTCGTCGTCCAGGGGCAGCGCGTCCAGGTCGATGCGCTCACCGGTGGTCCGCTCCACCTCGCGGGTGGCGTGCGCGAACGCCGACTGCATCCGGATGCCCAGCACGTCGAGCTTGAGCAGGCCCATGACCTCGACGTCGTCCTTGTCGAAGGAGCTCATGGGGAAGCTGGTGGCGGACGGCTGCACCGGGGTCCGGTCAAGCAGGCCGGCGTCGGAGAGCAGCACCCCGCACGGGTGCAGCGCGGTGTGGCGGGGCAGCCCGTCGAGGCTCTCCACGAGGTCGTAGAGCAGGTCGAGGCGTGGGTCGGCCAGGCCCGAGGCGCGCAGCTCGGGCAGGTCGCGCAGGGCGTGGCGGACGTCGCGGGCGCGCAGGTGCGGGAAGGCCTTGGCGATGGCGTCGACCTCTCCGGGCGGCATGCCGAGGGCGGCGCCGACGTCGCGGACGGCGTGGCGCACCCGGTAGGTGTCGGTCATGGAGACGGCGGCCACGCGGTCTCCCCCGAAGCGGGCCAGCACGGCGTCGTAGACCTCGGTGCGGCGGGCGGACT
This sequence comes from Streptomyces sp. NP160, assembly GCF_006335115.1. GTDB lineage: Bacteria > Actinomycetota > Actinomycetes > Actinomycetales > Quadrisphaeraceae > Quadrisphaera. The sequence goes on along the minus strand of NZ_VDMJ01000029.1, from coordinate 40,344 downwards.
CGACGTCGACGTCGATGTCGGGCAGCTCCGCCCGGGCGGTGGTGAGGAACCGCTCCATGAGCAGGCCGTGGGCGATGGGGTCGACCCCGGAGATGCCGAGCAGGTGGTTGACCAGGCTGCCGGCGCCGGAGCCGCGGGCGGCCACGCGCACGCCCAGGCGCCGGGTGAGGTCGCAGACCTCGGCCACGGTGAGGAAGTAGGTGGGGAAGCCGAGCGCGCCGATGACGCCCAGCTCCTCGTCCATCCGCGTCCGCACGCGCTGCAGGTGCGCCAGCGAGGCGCCCGGGTAGCGGGTGTGGACGGCGGCCTCGCAGCGGGCGCGCAGCACGGCGCCGGCGTCCTCCACGGTGCGCACGGACGGTCCGGCCACCAGCCACGGCTCGGGCAGGTGGACCCCGCCGATGCCGAGGTCGGCGCGGGGGTCGAGGTGGCAGCGGGCGGCGAGGCGCTCGGTGTCGGCCAGCAGCTGCGCGGCGCCGCCGGCCTCGCGGGCGCGGGTCGCGCCGGCGGCGGTGGCGATCCGCTCGGCGAGGTCCCGCATGGCCGCGGCCGGCTTGAGCCAGCCGTGACCGGTGGCCCGGTCGAGGTGGCGGCTGGCCAGCGGCACCAGGCGGCGGGCGGCGTCGAGCACGTCGGCGGTGGCGGCGCCCTCCGGGCCGGCGTGGCGCACGGCGTTGGTGAGGACGGCGGGCACGCCGGCCTCCCGGGCCAGGGCCAGGGTGCGCGCGGCGTGCCCGAGGCTGGCGGGGGTGCCCTCGGCGCCGAGGTGGCAGACCACCTCCACCGCCAGGCAGCCCAGCGGCAGGGCGGAGTACCAGCGGGCCAGCAGCGCGCGGGCGAGGTCGGGGCGGCGGGCCAGCAGGGCGCGGCCCACCTCGCTGTCCGGGCCGAGCAGCACGGTGAGCGCGGGGGCCCCGGAGGCCGGGTCGACGGCGTGCTCGGCGATCTCGGCCAGCGTGGTCACCGGGGTGCCGCGCCGTCCGCCGACGGCGCTCAGCGAGCCGGGCGCCTCGCCGCGGGTGTGCGCGGCGGTCGACAGCCGGCACAGGCGGGCCCAGCCGGCACCGGTCGGCAGCGGCGGGTCGCCCGGGTCGGGCGTCCAGCCCGCTGCCGCGGTGAGGGAGGCGCTGGAGCCGTGGGCGAGGACGACGACGCGCGGCAGCCGCGCGTCCACGGCGGCTCCGCCGCGCACGGGCGTCCTGCCCTGCTGGTCCCGTCCCTGCTCGAGCAGGCCGCTGGGCTCGACGGCGAGGTCCATCCCCAGCAGGGGGACGACGCCCTCCTGCGCGCAGGCGACGGCGTGCTTGACGGCGCCCCGCAGCCCGTCGCGGTCGGTGAGGGCGAGGGCCCGCTGGCCGTCAGCGGCGGCGCGCTCGACGAGCGCGGCCGGGGTGTCGGTGCCGTGCTGGAGGCTCCAGCCGGAGGCGACGTGCAGGTGCGTGAAGGGCTGCTGTGACGGCGGCACCTCGCTCCTCCCCGGGCCGGCCCGCGGTGTGCTCCGCGGGGCAGCAGGCCGGGGAAGGTCGGCCTGGTCGAACTCCTGTTCGACTCCACGGACACTACACGGCCTCCGGCGCCAGCCGCAGGGGGGCGCCGCGACGACTGCTCCACCCGGGTGACCCGCACCGACGCCCTCGACTGGTTGCCGACGACAACCAGGCGTAGCGTCGCGCCGCCGTCGAGGACGCGGCACGGAGGAGGAGAGCGATGGCCACCGCACGTCCTGCAGCACCGGGAACCGCGGGCTCCATCAGGAGCCTGATCCCCGCACGCATCGACCGCCTGCGATGGGCCCCCTTCCATACCCGGATGATCATGGCGCTGGGGACCGCCTGGATCCTCGACGGGCTCGAGATCACCGTCGCCGGGTCGCTCAACCCGATCCTCCAGGACAAGGCCGCCCTCGGGATGTCGGTCACCGAGACCGGCCTCATCGCCACCGTCTACCTCGTCGGCGAGGTGGTGGGCGCGCTGGTCTTCGGGCGCATCTCCGACGCCCTCGGGCGCCAGAAGCTGTTCATGCTCACCCTCGCCGTCTACCTCGGCGGCAACGCGCTGACGGCCCTGACGTGGAACGGGGAGACCTCCGGGCTCGTCTTCCTCTACCTGACCCGGTTCATCGCCGGGGCCGGCATCGGCGGGGAGTACGCGGCCATCAACTCGGCCATCGACGAGATGATGCCGGCGCCCTACCGGGGCCGGGTGGACATCGGCGTCAACGGCACCTACTGGGCCGGCTCGATCATCGCCACGCTCGGCACCTACCTCCTGCTCGACACCATGCCGGTGAGCTGGAGCTGGCGCGTGGCCTTCCTCATCGGCCCGGTGCTCGGCATCGCCATCCTCTTCCTGCGCCGCCACCTGCCCGAGAGCCCGCGCTGGCTGCTCATGCACGGCCGCGAGCAGGAGGCCGAGGACAACATCGCCGCCATCGAGCGGCAGGTCGAGGACAGCGGCCAGCAGCTGGCGCCGGTGGACGGCTCCAAGGCCATCGAGGTCCGCCCCGCCCCGGCGCAGGGCTACGTCACCCTGGCGAAGGTCCTCTTCAAGACCTACCCCCAGCGCGCCACGCTCGCCGCCACGCTGATGATCACGCAGTCGTTCCTCTACAACGCCATCTTCTTCACGTACACGACGGTCCTCACGGCGTACTACGGCGTCGCGGCCAGCAACACGCCGCTGTACCTGATCGGCTTCGCGCTGGGGAACTTCATCGGTCCGCTCGCCCTCGGGCACCTCTTCGACACCTGGGGCCGCAAGAAGATGATCGCCGGGACGTACCTGCTCTCGGGCGTCCTGCTGGCCATCACCGCCGTGCTCTTCAACGCGGGTGTGCTCAACGCGGTCACCCAGACCATCGCCTGGGCCGTCATCTTCTTCTTCGCCTCGGCGGGTGCGAGCTCGGGCTACCTCACCGCGAGCGAGCTGTTCCCCATGGAGGTGCGCGCCCAGGCGATCGCCATCTTCTTCGCCATCGCCCAGCTCTGCGGGGCGGGCGCTCCCCTGCTCTACAGCGCGCTCATCGGCAGCCTCGACGACCCGTCGGTCACCCGGCTGTTCATCGGGTACCTCATCGGCGCGGCGGTGATGGTCATCGGCGGTGTCGTGGCGGCGTTCCTCGCGGTGGACGCCGAGGGCAAGTCCCTCGAGGACGTCACCATGCCGCTGTCCGCGGTGAGCACGCGGCCCCGCGCCACCGGCTGAGGCCCCGACCGGCTGACGCGAGACGCCCCGACGCCCTGGGGCGCAGCCGCTCGGGGCGCCCCGAGGGGTGCGAGCACCTGACCCGCGAGCGACCGCGGTCACCTGCGGCGCGACGCTCCTGGGCCGACGGCTCCGCACCTGACCGCGGTCATCCGCGGCGAGGCTCGCCGTGCGGCTCGCCGAGGGGCAGGGCGCGCGGACGCGGGTGCCGCGACGCGACGGCGCTCAGGCCAGACCGCGGTGGGCGCCCCAGAGGGCGGCGGCGCGGTCAGCCGCAGCGCTCACGAGCTCCGCCAGCTCGGGCCGGTCGGCCGGGACGGGGAAGGACACGTACCCGCCACGGCCGCCGGCGACCGGGCGGCCGTAGGCCTTGACCGCGAGGTGGCCGTCGGGCAGCAGCCGCACGGTGAGCGAGGTGAGCACGAACTCCTCACCCCGGCGGACGGCGGTCCAGCGCAGGCCCTCCGGCACTGTCGCGTTCACCGCGACACCGTTGAGCTCCACGTCCGGGCCACCGGGCCCGGTCATGAGCGGGACCGGGTGGGAGCGTCGGCAGAGAGCCCGACGGGGACCTCGACGACGACGTCCGCGGGCAGGCCCGCCGCGGTGCCGACACCCACCTCGACCGGGCCGGCGGCCGGGCCACCCGCCGGTGCGGGCGCGGCCTGCGCAGCTGCGTACGAGGCGGACAGCCGGCGGTACTGCGGGCTGGCCAGCGCCAGGAGCGTGACCACGAGCCCCACCAGCCCGGTGATGACGAAGACCAGCGCGATGGCACGGGCCTGACCGGTGCCGAACCAGCCGCCGATGGCCCGGGCACCAGCGCCGTCACCGCTCATGAGGGGGACGACGACGAACTGCGTCAGCGGCCCCATGAGGAAGGCGGTCAGCGGTGCCGCGGACTGCTCCACGCTCTGCGCGAAGCCGAAGACGCGCCCCTGGCGCTCGTAGGGCACCACGCGCTGCAGCACGGTCTGCTCCGCCGCCTCGGCGAACGGCATGAGCAGCATGAACACCGCCATCGCGGCGGTCAGGCTGACCACCGACGAGGTCAGCGGGAAGAGCATCGTGGCCGTCCAGGAGGCCGCGTTGACGAGCAGCAGCAGCCTCACGGGCCGGCTGCCCAGGCCGAGGCGCGCCACGAGCAGGCCTCCGACGATCATCAGCGCGCTGAGCCCGCCCCACAGCAGGCCCCACACCTGCACCGAGACCAGCGACAGGCCGTAGGCGTCCATGAGGGCCATGAAGCCGCCGCCGATGAAGTTGTTGAAGCAGCTGAAGGCGATGAGCGGCACGAGCCCGGGCACGCCGCGCACCAGCCGCCAGGTGCCCCGCAGGTCCACCCCGCCAGCGCCGCTCCCGCCGTGGTCGGCACCCGCCTGCGCGACGCCGCCCTCGGTCGCGCCGGCGGCCGCGGCACCGCCGGCGGCGGGCGCCGTCCCGGGCTCCGGCTCGGGCACGTGGACCCGCGCCAGGTGTACCACGGAGGCGGCGAGCACCACGAGGGCCAGCAGCAGCACGTGGAGCATCCCGCCGGAGGCGACGAGCACGCCGCTGATGACGGAGGTGACGAGCATCGAGGTGCCCGTCACCGTGCCCACGAGGCCGTTGGCGCGGTCGCGCCGGTCCTCCGGGACCAACAGCGTGACGAGGGTGGGCAGCGCGATCGCCCGCGGGTTCCCGGCGATGACGCCGAGCATGAGCACCACGATGAACGCCCACAGCTGCCAGGAGGTGACGTCGCGGAACACCTCCGGCGGCGTCAGCAGGTACAGCGCCAGGGAGGCGGCGTAGACCACCGCCGAGGCCACGGCCGAGCCCTGCATGACCGCGCGCTTGCGGTGGTTGTCGACGAGGCTGCCGAACCAGATGCCCGTGGCCGCGGTGGCGACCACGAAGATGCCCGCGACCATCCCGGTGGCGAAGACGGACCGCGTCTCCAGGAAGACCCAGAAGGTGATGGCGAACCACACCGTGTAGTTGATGACCGAGACGACGGCGTTGCTGGCGAGCAGGTGGGCGAACACCCGCTGCGTGCCGTGCCGCAGGTCCAGGCGCGGCTGCGCCCGGTCTGCCTCGGGGGTCGGGTCTGCGGTGGTCACGGTGTCTCCTGCTCCTCGGGCTCCGTCGTCACCACCCTGACCGCCGGGAGGCCCCGGAGTCATCGGGGTTTCCGCCACGGCCCGGCCGGTCCGCCTCAGGAGGCCGCGAGCGGGAGCCCCCCGATCCAGACGCTCACGTCGAGCAGCGCCGAGACCCGTCCGGTGAACGCCTCGGCCCGCGCCAGGTGCGCGTCGGCCTCGGCGGCCTCCACGGCGGGCCCCCGGCCGCTGTCGACGGCGGCGCGGCGGTCGGCCGCTGCACCGAAGAAGCGGGCCCAGTCCTCCAGCTCGGGGGCCAGCGCGAGCAGCGACTCCCACACGTTGACGGGCCCGCGGCGGCGCCCGCCCACGAGCTGGCGGGCCGCGACCACCGCGGCGCCGGCGCGCAGGGCGGCCAGGTGGGCGGTGACGAACCGCTCGGCGGGGTCGGTCGAGGCGGCCGCCAGCGACAGCTCCGTGGCGGCGCGCTCCAGCAGCCGGACGGCGCCTGCGGGTGCGGGCGGGCGCGCCACCGGGACCGCCCCGTCACCGGTGCGCGTGGTGGTGCGGCCGGCCGGGCCGGCGCGACGGGGCCGGACGGCGGCCACGTCAGTCCACCACCCGGACGAGGCGCCAGCGCGGCGCGCCGCCGGCGGCCCCGGCGGGCTCGCTGGCCAGCTCGAAGGTGCCCGGCTCCACGCCGAAGCCGGCGCTGGCGACCACGCGCCACACCTGCTCGTCGGCGGCGGGCCCGGCGGACCGGACGCCCGGCTCGCGGGCGAGGGCGCTGCTGCCGCTCACCTCGACCGGCTCCCCGCGCAGCGCCCTGGCGGCGACGCCCTGCCACCACGGCAGGCGCGCGCTCCAGCCGGCCAGCACCTCGCGCACCACGAAGAGGCGACCGCGCCAGACGAAGGCCGACGGCTCCCCCGAGCCGCTCTCGGCCACCTGGACGTGCACGACCTCGTCGAACGACCGGCTCACAGCTCCTCCTCCTGAGGCACTGGCGGCGCGGCCCCGGGGCTTCCCCTCCCCGGAGGCCGCGCCCGCCGACATCGAACACCAGTTCGACAGCAGCAGTGAAGCGCTGATCTCGCTCCGCGTCAACCCGCTGTCCATGGCGACAACAGTGCCCGCGGGGTCTGACATCCCGCTCTCACCTGCGGTGACGTCCCGGCGAGCGCTCGGTGGACAGCCGGTGCGCGCCGCTCGGGAGGCCCGCGGTCAGCGCGCGCGGCTACGGTGCTGCCGTGGACCCCCAGCGCGCCGTCCCGGCCTGCGCGGTCCTCCACCTGTGGCGGGTCCCCACCACCGCGGTGCCCGCCGCCGTCGCCCGCATGGCGCTGGACCGGCGCCACCTGCGCACCAGCGGCGCGGCCTTCTGGAAGCTCCTCGGCACCGGTGACGGGCGGACCTTCACCCCGCGCGACGCCGACCCGCACCACTGGGCCGTGCTCACCACCTGGGCCGACGACGCCGGCGCGACCGCCTTCGAGCGCTCTCCCGCGGTGCGGGCCTGGGACCGCCTGGCCGCCGAGCGGCTGCGGGTGGAGATGGTCCCCGTGGCCAGCCGCGGCCGCTGGTCGGGGCGGGAGCCCTTCGGCGCCCCGGTGCCCTCCCGCGCCGCGGCCGCCGGGAGCGGCGGGATCGCGAGCATCACCCGGGCCCGGATCCGCTTCGGCAGGGGCCGGGCGTTCTGGGGCGCCGTCCCGCCGGTCTCCGCGGACCTGCACGCCGTGCCGGGGCTGCGCCTGGCGGTGGGTGTCGGCGAGGCGCCGGTCGGGCTGCAGGGCACCTTCAGCCTGTGGGAGGACGCCTCCTCTCTGCGCGACTTCGCCCACGGCCGCGCCGCCCACCGCGACGTGGTGGAGCGCACCGGGCGCGAGCGCTGGTACGCCGAGGAGCTGTTCGCCCGCTTCGCCGTCCGGTCGCTGGAGGGCACGCACCGCGGGGTGGCCCCGTGAGCGCCGCCCCCTCCCGCACCGCGGTCGAGGCGCGCCGGCCGCTGCAGGGCACGGGCGCGCAGCGCGCGGCGCTGGTGCTCGCGGCCGTCGCCGTCGTCGTCCAGGTCGCCCACCCGCTGCTGTCCGGTGGGGTGCTCACCACCGCCACCGTGGTGAGCGTCCTCGTGTTCGCCGCGGCCTCGCTCGTGAGCGCCGCCGCCACGCACGGGCTGCGGGCCGCGGTGGTGCTCGCGCTGGGCGCCGGGGGCGTGGGGCTGCTGGCGGAGGCGGTGGGCGTCAGCACGGGCTTCCCGTTCGGCGAGTACGCCTACGCCGGCACGCTCGGGCCGCAGGTGCTCGGCGTGCCCGCGGTGGTGCCCGCCGCCTGGCTGATGATGGCCTGGCCGACCGTGCTCGCCGGGCGCTCCGTGGTGGACCTGCTGCGGGCGCGCTTCGGGCCGGTGCCGCACTGGGTGGCGGTGCCGCTGGGGGCGTGGGCGCTCACCGCGTGGGACCTCTCCCTCGACCCGCAGATGGTCGCCGCGGGCCACTGGGCGTGGGTGCACCCCGAGCCGTCGCTGCCGGGGATCCCGGGCATCCCGCTGACCAACTACGCCGGGTGGCTGCTCGTCTCGCTGGTGGTGCACGCGGTGCTGCACGTCGGCGTGCCGCACCGGGTCCGCCCGGGGGTCGCCCCGGGTGCCGCGCTCGCCGCCGGGGCGCCCGCGCTGCTGCTGGGGTGGACGTGGCTCGGCTCGGCGCTGGGGAACGCGGTCTTCTTCGGGCGACCGTGGGTCGCCCTGTGGGTGCTCGTGGCGATGGGCCTGGTGGCCCTGCCGGCGCTGGCGCACCTGCGCAGCCGTCCGGCGCGGTCCTCCGGGGCGTGAGGACCGTCCGGCTCGTCGGAGCGGCCAGCGCGGCGGCCGTCGTCGTCGCCGTCCACACCGCCGTGAACGCCGCGCTGCTGCGGCGCCCGGCCGCCGCACCGCCGGCCGCCGCGGAGCGGGTGAGCGTGCTGCTGCCCGCGCGCGACGAGGCCCACCAGGTGGGACGAGCGCTGGCGGCGGTGCTCGCGAGCACGGGCGTGCCCGACCTCGAGGTGCTCGTGCTGGACGACGGCTCCACCGACGGCACCGCCGCCGCAGCGGTGCGCGCCGCCGGCGGCGACCCGCGGGTGCGCGTGCTGACCGGAACCCCGCTGCCGCCCGGGTGGCTGGGCAAGCCGCACGCGCTGGCGCAGCTGGCGGCCGCCGCCTCCGGCTCGGTGCTGGTCTGCCTGGACGCCGACGTGCGCGTCGCGCCGCACGCCCTGGCGGCGACGGTCGACCTGCTGCGGCGGCACGGGCTGGCGCTGGTCAGCCCGTACCCGCGGCAGGAGGCGGTGAGCGCCGCCGAGCGGCTGGTGCAGCCGCTGCTGCAGTGGAGCTGGCTGGCCACGCTGCCGCTGCGCCTGGCGGAGCGCTCGCCGCGGCCGTCGCTGTCGGCGGCGAACGGGCAGCTCATGGCGCTGGACGCCGCGGCGCTGTCGCGGGCGGGCGGCTTCGCGGCGGTGAGGGCGGAGGTGCTCGACGACGTCGCCCTGGTCCGCGCGGTCAAGGCCGCGGGCGGGCGGGGTGGTGTGGTGGACGGCACGGACCTGGCCACCTGCCGGATGTACGACGGCTGGCCGGCCGTGCGCGACGGGTACGCGAAGTCGCTGTGGTCGGCCACGGGCTCCCCCGCCGCTGCGCTGAGCCTGGTCGCGGGGCTGGGCGCGGTGTTCGTGCTGCCCGCGGTCGCTGCGGTCACCGGCGCGGGGGGTGGCCGCGGGCGGCTGCTGGGGCTGCTCGGCTACGGCGCCGGCGTCGCCTCGCGGGTGGTCGCGGCGCGGCGCACGGGCGGGCGGGCGTGGCCGGACGCGATGGCGCACCCGGCCTCGGTGGCGGTGCTGGGCGGCCTGGTGGTGCGGTCGTGGCGGCTGCGCCGCGCCGGCGGCCTGGCCTGGAAGGGTCGCGCGCTGCCCTGACGGCGTCGCCCCGGGTGGATCTGCACCACTCCCCCGATGGCACGGGGTGGCCCTGTGCCGGTAGGAGTGGCACAGGGCCACCCCGTGCCATCGAGGAGGGGCGCGCATAGCGTGGCGGGCGTGGCCCGGGTGATCGTCGTGGGCGCGGGCCTGGGCGGGCTCGCCGCTGCCGCGCGCCTGGCCGCCTCGGGCCACGACGTGACGGTCTGCGAGCAGGCTGGGACCGTCGGCGGCAAGCTCGGCTGGTACGAGCGCGACGGCTTCGCCTTCGACACCGGCCCGAGCCTGCTCACCTGGCCCGACCAGCTGCGCCGCCTCTTCGCCGCCACGGGCGCCCCGCTGGGCGCCAGCCTCGACCTGCGCCCCGTCGCGCCCACCGACCACCGCTTCACCGACGGCTCGCGCCTGCACCTGACCGACGACCTCGGCCCCGGCTGGCGCCGCCTCCTGGACCGCGCCCGTCGCATCTGGGACGCCACCGAGGGCCCGTTCCTCAGCCGGCCGCTGCACGGCCCCCGCACCCTGGCCCAGCTCGCGGCGCGCCCCGGCGGCCTGCGCGACGTCGCCACCATCGCGCCCGGCACCTCGCTGCGCGCCCTGGCGCGGGCCCACCTCGACGACCCCCGCCACGTCGCCCTGGTCGACCGGATGGCCACCTACACCGGCTCCGACCCGCGCCGCGCGCCCGCCGCGCTGGCGTCGGTGCTGCACCTGGAGCTGACCGGCGGCTCCTGGTACACCCCCGGCGGGCTGCGCCGCGTGGTGGACGCCGTCGCCGACCGCGCCCGCGAGCGCGGCGTCCGCGTCCTCACCCAGACCCGCGTCGAGGAGGTGCTCGTCCACGCCGGCCGGGCCGCGGGTGTCCGCCTCGCCGGCGGGCGGCGGCTGCCGGCCGACGTCGTCGTCGTCAACGCCGACGCCGCGGCCCTCTACGGCGTCCGGACCCCACCCGGCCAGCACCCCCTCCTCCCCGCGGCGACCGCGACGGCGCCCACCCGCGGAGCGCGCGCGGGACTGGCCGCCACCACACCGTCGCTCAGCGGGTTCGTGCTCCTGCTGGCCCTGCGCGGGCGCACGCCCGACCTCGCCCACCACACGGTGCTGTTCCCGCCGCTGGACGGCGCGGGCTACGACGACGAGTTCGACGCCGTGTTCGGCTCAGGACGACGCCGCGGGCGGCCGAGCGCCGTCCCGGAGCCCGCGGTGTACGTCAGCGCCCCGGACGACCCGGCGCTGCGCCCGGACGACGGCTCCGAGGCGTGGTTCGTGCTGGTCAACGCCCCTCGCCACGCCCCCCACGACGTCCGCGCGGGCGTCGACTGGCGGGCACCGGGCTTCGCCGAGGCGTACGCCGACCACGTGCTGGCCGTCATGGCGCGCCGCGGGCTGGACGTGCGCGACCGGGTGCTGTGGCGCCAGGTGCGCACCCCGGCGGACCTGGAGGTGGCCACCGGCGCCGTGGGCGGGTCGATCTACGGCTCGTCCAGCAACGGCGCGCGGGCGGCGTTCCTGCGGCCCGCCAACCGCTCCGGAGTGCCGGGGCTGCTGCTGGTGGGCGGCTCCAGCCACCCCGGCGGGGGGATCCCGCTGGTGCTGGCCTCCGCGGCGATCGCAGCGGGGCTGGTCGGCCCGGTCTGACGGGGAGGGCGCGTCGGGGGACGGCCGGGGTGACGGCCGAGCGGGTGCCTCCCCCCGCACGGGCCTCCAGGTGCGGGTGCGAGCTGTCGATCACGGTGGCGCAGCGGCCCGCTCGGACCGCCGTCGGGCACCACCGACCGGAAGGGGTCCACGTGGACACCACCGCCCTGCTGGACGTCGCCGGAGTCATCGGGCTGGGGGCCACCGTCGTGGTCGCCGCGTCCACCCTGGAGCGCGCGCTGCGCGGCGGCCAGGCCCAGCCCGCCCGTGAGCTGGTGCGCGCCGACGGCCGCCGGGACACCACGCCCGCCGAGGCGTTCGAGCACGCCGAGGGCGCCACCGCCTGGACGCGCTGACGGGTCGTCGCGCCCCTCAGAGCTCGCTCATGTCGCCGGTGCCGGGCACGCCCTCGCGCAGGCCGTAGCGCAGGTGCACCACGCCGCTCGGGCTGGCGGCGGGAGGCTGCAGCAGCTCCAGGGAGGTCGGGGCGGCGCCGGCGGCGAAGACCCGCTTGCCCTGCCCGAGCACCACCGGGTGGAGCCAGAGGTCGACGACGTCGAGGAGGCGCTCGGCCAGCAGGGTCTGCACCAGGTCGAGGCTGCCGACCACCATGACGTGCTCGTGGCGCTCCCGCAGGGCCCGCACCGCGGCGGGCAGGTCCGGACCGAGCAGCTCCGAGCCCGCCCACGCCAGCTCCGGCGTCCCCCGCGAGGCCACGTGCTTGGGGATCCTGTTGAACAGCGCGGCGAAGCCGCCGTCCTGGGAGTCGTCGCGGTGGGGCCAGTACGCGGCGAAGATGTCGTAGGTCCTGCGCCCCAGCAGCAGGGCGTCGACGCCCTCGTAGGCCGCGTCGACCTGGGCGCCGGACTCCTCGTCGAGCAGGGGCGCCTGCCACCCGCCGAAGGCGAACCCGCCCTCCGGGTCCTCCTCGGGGCCGCCGGGCGCCTGCCCGACGAGGTCGAGGGTGGCGAAGAGCGCGGTGCTGATGACGCCCACGGCGGGACTCCCCTGCTGTCGCTGTCCTGACGGTCGAGGGGTCGACCGCGCGGCGGCCCACGACTCATCGGTGGCCGTCGCCGCCCGGCTCAGGGCAGCCGGACGAGCATCTCCCCGTGCAGCAGGGCGATCCAGCCGTCCGGCGCGGCCGCCCAGCGCCGCCACGCCGCCGCGACGTCCTCGAGGTCCTCGCGGGACGCGGCGCCGCTGGCCACGGCCTGCTCGGCGAAGGCCGACGCCGTCGCGCGGCCCGCCCACGACGTCCCCCACCACGTGCGCTCCGCGGGTGAGGCGTAGCACCACGCCGACGCGCTGGCGGTGAGGGTGGCACCGCCGCCGTCGTCGTCGCCCTGGTCACCGGTCAGACCCGCCTCCCTCGCCCAGGCGAGCAGGCGGCGGCCTGCGTCCGGCTCACCGCCGTTGCCGCGGGCGACGCGCTGGTACAGCGCGAGCCACGCGTCCAGCCCGGGCTCGGCCGGGTACCAGGTGGTGGCGGCGTAGTCGACGTCGCGCACCGCCAGCAGGCCACCGGGACGGAGCACGCGCGCGGCTTCGCGCAGCGCGCCCACGGGATCGGCGAGGTGCTGCAGCACCTGGTGGGCGTGGACCACGTCGAAGCTCGCGTCGTCGAAGGGCAGCGCCAGCGCGTCCCCCACCACCCGCTCCACGGCGACGCCACGGCGCTCGGCAGCGGCGGCGGCCTCGCCGAGCACCTCGGCTGCGGCGTCGAGCCCGACCGCGCGTCCTGGCGCGACGCGCCCGGCGAGGTCGGTGGTGATGGTGCCGGGACCGCACCCGAGGTCGAGGAGGTCCAGGCCGGGCCGCAGGTGCGGGAGCAGGTAGCCGCAGGAGTTCTCCGCCGTGCGCCAGCGGTGGGAGGCCAGGACGGGCTCGGCGTGTCCGTGCGTGTAGGTGACCACCGCCCCATCCTGCCCTTTTGTCTCACTGAGCGGGATCCACGTCTCATCAGACGAGACGAAGATCGGCTCGGGGCGACCGAGCGGGGGACCGGACCCCTTCATGCTCAAGACCGGCTCCAAGATCGACGATCAAGCGGCGTGCAGAAGCTCCCGGCCGTCCACCTCCTCCGCGGTCACGCCGCGGCGGCGGCCGTCGTCTCGCTGGTGCTCCTCGCCTGGACCGGCGTGCTGCTCGTGACGCGGGGGACGCCGGCGGCCGAGACGGCCGCCCGCACGGCGCTGGTCGCCCTCGTGCTGGGCGTGTCGTGGTGCGCCCACCGCGCCTCCCTGCGCCTGTCCGGGCTCGACAGGTACCTGTGGCGGGTGGTGAGCGTCGCCGTGCTCGGCTCGTGCGCCCTCTTCGCGTCCACCGGGTGGCGGGGCTGGCTCGCCGGCTCGGCCCAAGAGGGCTCGGCGCAGCCGCTGGACACCGCCCTGCTGCTGGTGGTGGTGGGCGCCACCCTCGCCTGCACCGCGCCGCTGCTGTGGTCCACCAACACCCCCGCGGGCGCGGTGCGCGACGCGGTCGACTGCGCCCTCCTCACGGCGGTCGCCGCCACCGGCGCCTGGTACCTCGTCTTCGCGGGGCAGCCGGCCACGGGGGACGTGGGCCCGCTGACGGCTCCGACGGCGCTGGCGGTGCTGGCCGAGCTGGTCGCCGCCGTGGTCGCCGCCCAGACCGCGGTGCGGACCCGGAGCCTGCACCCCGGGCTGGTGCTGCTGAGCGTGGGCGGGGCCTGCCTGGTGGTCGGCGACCTCGCGGCGGCGGCGCTGTCGGGGAGCGGGCAGCGCCCCCCGGGGGACGTCGTCCAGTGGTGCTGGGCGGTGGCCTCGGCGCTCATGCTCGCCGGGGCGGTCACCGCACGGCGCAGCGCCGGACGCGCCGGCAGCTCACCGGCCGCAGCCCCCACCCTGCTCAGCGGTGCGGCAGCCCCCTGCACCGCCGTGGTCCTGGCCCTGGTGTCCTCCCTGCCCGCGGTGCTCAGCGGTGCGCCGGCCGGCCAGACCGGCAGCTGGCTGCACCTCACCGTGCTGGTGCTGCTGGTCGTCCGGACCACGCTCCTCGTGCTCGACGGCGAGCGGCTCACCCGGGGCCTGGAGCGGCTGGTGGAGACCCGCACCCGCACCCTGAGCAGCGAGGAGCGGCGGTTCGCCGCACTCGTCGTCCACAGCGCCGACGTGGTGGGGGTGGTGGACCCCGACGGCACCCTCTCCTACGCGAGCCCGGCCGTGGAGCACATCTTCGGCACGCGCCCCGAGGAGCTCGTCGGGCGCTCGGTCCTCTCCCTGCTGACGGGCAGCGCCCCCGGGAGCCCACCGGTCGACGAGGCGCTCCGCGAGGTGCTCGAGGGGCGGTGCTCCCGGCGCGAGGTGCGCGCCACCCTGCCCCTCGCCGGCGGTCGCCTCATCACCGTGGACGTCACCCTGACCGACCTGCGCGACGACCCGGCCGTGCGCGGTGTCGTCCTCAACGCGCACGACGTCACCGAGGCGGTGCGCCTCCACGACGAGCTGGGCCGGCAGGCCTTCAGCGACGCCCTCACCGACCTGCCCAACCGCGCCCTGTTCACCGACCGGCTCGAGCACGCCCTCCGCGGCCGCGGGACGCGCGGCCCCGTCGAGGTCCTCTACCTGGACCTGGACGGCTTCAAGGCCGTCAACGACACCCTGGGCCACGACGCCGGCGACGAGCTGCTCGTGGCCGTGGCCCACCGGCTGCGCGCCGTCGTGCGAGAGGGCGACACCGTGGCCCGCCTCGGCGGAGACGAGTTCGCGGTCCTGCTCGACGAGACGGCCGGCGGACAGGAGGCGGAGAACCTCGCCCAGCGCGTCTGCGACGCGGTGCGCCGCCCCTTCACCGTGCGCGGCGTGGAGGTGCACGTCGCCACCAGCGTGGGGATCGCCAGCACCAGGACGGCGGGCCGCGACGTCCAGCAGCTCCTGCGCGGCGCTGACCTGGCGATGTACCACGCGAAGAGCCAGCGCCAGGGCGGTCACGCCTCCTACCACCCGCGCATGCACGAGCAGCTCACCGAGCGGGTCCAGCTCGAGGCCGACCTCCACCGCGCGGTGCGTGAGGGCGAGTTCCGCGTCGTCTACCAGCCGCTGGTCGACATGGGCACCGGCGGCGTCTCCGGCGTCGAGGCCCTCGTGCGCTGGCACCACCCCCAGCGCGGCGTGGTCCCGCCCGCCGCCTTCATCCCCCTGGCCGAGGCCACCGGCCTCATCGACGCCATCGGCGCCTTCGTGCTGCGCGAGGCCTGCCACCAGGTGGCCGCCTGGCGCCAGGAGGTGCCCGGCGCCGAGGACATGCGCCTGTCGGTCAACCTCTCGGGCGTGCAGCTGGCCGACCCTCACCTGACCGGGCAGGTGCTGGCCGTCCTGGAGGAGACCGGCCTGCCCGCCACCGCCCTGGTCCTGGAGGTCACCGAGAGCATGATCGTCGACCAGGACCAGACCGCCCTGGACGGGCTGAACGCGCTGCGCGCCCACGGCATCCGGCTGGCCGTCGACGACTTCGGCACCGGCTACTCCTCCCTGAGCTACCTGCACCGCCTGCCCGTGGACATCCTCAAGATCGACAAGAGCTTCGTCGACAGGCTCACCAGCGACGGCGACCTCTCCCTGGTCGACGCCATCATCAGCATGGCGGGCTCGCTGGACCTGGCCACCGTCGCCGAGGGGATCGAGCACGAGCACCAGCGCGCGGCGCTCGCCGCCCAGGGGTGCTCCACCGGGCAGGGGTACCACTTCTCACCCCCCGTCGAGCCGCACCTGCTCCCCGGTCTCGTCGTCGACGCCCTCCGCCCGGCCCGCGCCGGCCAGCCCGGCCAGACCGGCCGGCCCGAGCAGACCGGTCAGACCGGTCAGACCGGTCAGACCGGTCAGACCGGCGCCCCCACCGCGGAGGTGGCCCGGTGACCACCGCCACGGCCGCCACCGCGCTGTCCCTCGTCGTCGCGCTCCTCGCGGGTGCGTCCGCGGTCGGGAGCTCGCGCTCGCGCTCCGGCGCTCAGCGCCGGTTCTGGGTGCTGCTCGGTCCCGCGGCCGCCGTGTGGACCACCGCCCTGGCCCTGGCGACGGTCGCCCAGGCCAGCGGCTCGGCGGAGGGCCGGTCGGCCACCGACCTGGGACTCGCCAGCCTCGTCTCCTTCGTCGCCTGGCCGGTCCTGGCCGTGGCGGCCGTGGCCGCCCTGACCGTCCGGCACCAGGCGCGCACCACCCTCCCCCGCGACGTGCTCGACTGCGTCCTCCTGACCCTCACCGGCGCCAGCGCGCTGTGGTCGTTCGTGCTGGCGCCCGCCTGGGGGCGGGGGACCGTGCCGCCGGAGACCTGGGTGGTCGTCATCACGCTGATGGCGCTGGCGACCCAGGTGCCCCAGACGGCGCTGCACGCACACCTGCGCAGCCCCGAGCGGGGAGGCGGCCTCCACCTGGCGCTCCTGGGCCTCGCCGTGGTCGCCGCCGGCGACGTGGCCTCGGCGAGGGGCTACCTGCTCACCGGACGCAGCGCTGACCCCACCTCCCTCGCGCTGTGGAGCGCGGGCTGGTCGGTGGTGCTGGCGGGCGCGCTGCTCCACCGGCGTCGCCCGCAGCTCCCGGTCACCCGCCCGGGGCTGGTCCGCGGTCCCGCGCTGCCGCTCTCGGCAGCCGCGATCGCCGTCCTGGCGACGGCCCTCGCCGTGGTCCGCGACGACGGCAGCACCGGGCCGGTGGCGTTCTGGCTGAGCACGGGGGTGCTCGTCGCGCTGACCAGCCGCACGCTCGTCGAGCTGCGCCGCACGACCCTCCTGCAGCGCCGCCTCGAGCGGAAGGTGCAGGAGCGGACGCGGGCGCTGGCCGACAGCCGGCACCGGTTCGCCTCGCTGGTCGCCCACAGCACCCACCTCGTCGTCGTGGTCGACCGGGACCTGCGGCTCACCTACACCAACCCCGGCGCGACGCGCCTGCTGGGCGGCGAGCAGGCGCCCCCCGTCGGACGGCCGGCGGCCGACCACCTCCACGACGGCGAGGGGCCGGCCACCGCCGCCGCTGCGCTGCGCTCCGTGGTCGAGGGCCGCGTCGAGCAGCTGGAGGTGCGGCTGGCCCTGCGCCACGCCGACGGGCACCGCGTGGACGTGGACGCCGTGGTCACCAACCTCCTGGACGACCCCGACGTCCAGGGCCTGGTCGTCAACGGCCGCGACGTCACCGAGGCGCTCGCGCTGGAGCGCCGGCTCAGCGAGCAGGCCTTCACCGACGCCCTCACCGGGCTGCCCAACCGCGCCCTGTTCCGCGACCGCCTCGAGCAGGCGCTGCGCAGCCGCGCCGCCCGCGGACCGGTCAAGGTGATGTACCTCGACCTCGACGGCTTCAAGCGGGTCAACGACACCCTCGGCCACGACGCCGGCGACGAGCTGCTCGTGGCCGTCGCGGAGCGGCTGCGCAACGTGCTGCGCGAGGGCGACACCGTCGCCCGCCTGGGCGGCGACGAGTTCGCCGTCCTGCTCGACGAGGGCGTCGTCCTCGACGAGGCGACAGACCTCGCGCAGCGCCTGTGCGACGCGGTGAGCCGGCCCTTCAGCGTCCGCGGGACGGAGGTCCGCGTCGGGACCAGCACCGGCCTGGCCAGCAGCCGGATCGCCGGGCGCAGCGCCGAGGACCTGATGAAGGCGGCCGACCTGGCCATGTACGAGGCCAAGGCGGCGGGCCGCGGGCGCTTCGCCGTCTACCACCCCGTGATGCAGCGGCAGCTCGCCGAGCGCGTCCAGCTCGAGGCCGACCTGCGCAGCGCTGTCGAGCACGGCAGCTTCGCGGTCGTCTACCAGCCCCTGGTCGACATGGGCAGCGGCGCCGTCTCCGGCGTGGAGGCCCTCGTGCGCTGGCTCCACCCGGAGCGCGGCGTGGTGGTCCCGGCCGACTTCATCCCCCTGGCCGAGAGCACGGGCCTCATCGACGCCATCGGCTCCTTCGTGCTGCACGAGGCCTGCCTGCAGGTCGCCACGTGGCGCGCCGAGGTGCCCGGCGCCGAGACCATGCGCCTGTCCGTCAACCTGTCGGCCCACCAGCTGCGCGACCCCGAGCTGGTGGCCTCCGTCGTCCACGCCCTGGCCTCGTCCCGCCTCCCCGCCTCCTGCCTGGTGCTGGAGGTCACCGAGAGCGTCTTCGTGGGTCAGGACGACGCGGCGCTGCAGGCGCTCGACGCCCTGAGGGAGCTCGGCGTGCGGCTGGCCATCGACGACTTCGGCACCGGCTACTCCTCGCTGAGCTACCTGCACCGCCTGCCGATCGACATCATCAAGATCGACAAGAGCTTCGTGGACAGGCTCTCCAGCGACGGCGACACGTCCCTGGTCGACGCCATCCTCAGCATGGCCGGCACCCTGGGCATGTCCACCGTCGCCGAGGGCGTGGAGCACGAGCACCAGCGCGCGACGCTGGCCGCGCAGGGCTGCGCGACCGGCCAGGGCTTCCACTTCTCCCCGCCGGTGGAGGCCGACGTCCTGCCGGAGCTGCTGCTGCGGGCGCTGGCGGCGGCCGCCGAGGGCGGTGGGGCCGCCGGGAGCGGTGGGACCGCCTCCGAGGCACCGGCTGCCTCAGCGACGGCCTGACAGCGCGCGGCGCACCGCCGCGAGGACCTGCAGCAGCCCCGCGAGGGCCGCCGCCGCCCCCACCCAGGCCCCCACCGCGGCCCACGTGGCCGCGGCCTGCGGGTAGGCGCCGCAGCCGAGGGCGAACATCGCCGCGACCGCCACCCGCGTGGGCCGTTCGGAGACCGTCACCGCCCCCGGCCCGGTCATGCCCTCGGCCTGAGCGCGGGCGCGCGCGTACTCGTGGAGCTGCCCGGCTCCCACGGCCACCAGCACCGGCAGCGCGGGGGCGCCCAGGAGCCACAGCGCCGCCACCGCCGCCGCGTCGGCCACGCGGTCGCAGGCGGCGTCGAGCACCGCTCCGCCCCGCGAGGCGGTCCCGCCCAGCACCGCCACCGCGCCGTCGAGCCCGTCGGCGAGGGCCGCGAGGGCCAGCAGCAGCGCCACCAGGAGCGCCCACCGGCCCCCCGCCTCGGCCTGGGCCGCGGCGGGCGCCAGGGCCGCGAGGCCGAGCACCAGCCCCAGCACCGTGACCGCCGAAGGAGGGACGCCCGCGGCCGCCAGCGGCGAGGCGACCCGCCGGACGCCGTCGAGCCAGACGCGCACCACCGGTGACGCCGGGGTGCCGCCGTGGGCGGCCGACCAGCGCCGCAGGTGCTCCTCGCGGCCCATCTCGCGCGTCCCGCCAGCCACAGCGGTGACCCTACGGCCGTGACGCGCGTCCCTCGGGGCCGTCGCTCGACGAGCGGCGGGCGGATCGACGCATAGGCTCCACCGGGTGAGTCCCGCCCACGTCCTGGACGCCGATGACCTGCGGGCCCGCGTCCAGACCGAGCTGGACGCCGTGCTGGCGGCGCAGGCGTCCGTCCTGGCCGACGTCAGCGACGACTGCGACGCCCTCATCTCCGCCGTCGCGCGCCTGGTCGCCGGCGGCAAGCGGCTCCGCCCGGCGTTCTGCTGGTGGGGCTGGCGCGGCGCCGGCGGGGACCCGTCGGAGGCCGCCGCGGGGGACGCCGTGGTCCGCGTGGCCACCGCGCTGGAGCTGTTCCAGGCCGCGGCGCTCATCCACGACGACGTCATGGACGCCTCCGACACCCGCCGCGGCATGCCCGCCACGCACCGCTACTTCGCCGGCATCCACGCCGAGCGCCGCTGGGACGGGGACGGCGACAGGTTCGGCGACGCCGGCGCGATCCTCACCGGGGACCTGTGCCTGGCCTGGTCGGACGAGGTGTTCCGCAGCGCGGACCTCGCTCCCGACCGGCGCCGCGAGGCCGAGCTGGTCTTCGACAGGATGCGCACCCAGCTCATGGGCGGGCAGTACCTCGACATGCTCGCCCAGGCCGCGCCGCTGCGCCGGATCGCGGCGGCGGCGGTGCACGGGGGCGCGGCCGGCGCCAGCGCCGGGACCACGGCGCCGGCCCCGCGCCGGGACAGCGACGACGACGGCGAGGACGGCCAGGAGGCCGCGCTGCGCCGCGCCGAGGCCGACGCCCTGCTGGAGCGGGCCCGCCGCGTCATCTGCTTCAAGAGCGCGAAGTACTCGATCGAGCACCCGCTGCTCGTGGGCGCGGCCCTGGGCGGCGCCCCGGCCGAGCTGGTCGAGGCCTACAGCGCCTACGGCCTGGCGCTCGGCGAGGCCTTCCAGCTGCGCGACGACGTGCTCGGCGTCTTCGGCGACCCGGCCCAGACGGGCAAGCCCGCCGGTGACGACCTGCGCGAGGGCAAGCGCACCGTGCTCGTGGCCTGCGCCCTCGGCGCGTCCAGCGCGGCCCAGGCCGACCTGCTGCACCGCCACCTCGGCGACCCCCGCCTCGACGCCGACGGCGTGGCGGCGCTGCGCCGCGTCATGGTGGAGACCGGCGCGCTGTCCCGCGTCGAGGACCTCATCGACGACGGCGTCCGCCGGGCCCGCGAGGCCCTGGCGGGAGCCCCCGTCACGCCCCAGGCCCGCGACGCGCTCGAGGCGCTCGTCGTCGCCGCGACGTCCCGCGCCGCGTGACCGCCCCGCCACCGCACCGCACCCAGGACCCCGCACCCGCTCCCCGCTCGCCGCACCTCTCCGCGTCCAGCCCCAGGCCAGGAGGCACCCCGTGACCGCGCTCTCGTCCCCCCTGCTCAGCACCTCCCCCGGCGTGGCGCTCCGCCGCGCCGCCGACGCCGTCATCCCCGGGCGCCAGCGGGGCGTGGTCGGGCCGACCGACCACGTCGTCGTCGTCGGCGCCGGGCTGGCCGGCCTGTCCGCCGCCATGCGGCTGGCCGGCGCCGGCCGCAAGGTCACCGTGGTGGAGCGCGAGGCGCACCCCGGCGGGCGCGCCGGCCGCATCACCGCCCCGGCGCCCGACGGCGCGGGCGACTACCGCTTCGACACCGGTCCCACCGTGCTGACGATGCCGGACCTCATCGCCGACTGCTTCGACGCGCTCGGCGAGGACATGGCCGACTGGCTGACGCTGGAGCCGGTCAGCCCGCTGTACCGCGCGCGGTTCGCCGACGGCTCCTCGATCGACGTCCACGCCGACCCCGAGCAGATGGCCGAGGAGGTCCGCCGCGTCTGCGGCGCCGACGAGGCCGCCGGCTACCGGCGCTTCGTGGAGTTCGTCTCCCAGCTGTACCGCGCGGAGATGCGCACCTTCATCGACAGGAACATCGACACCCCGCTCGACCTGGTCCGTCCGGACCTGCTGACGCTGCTGCGCCGCAAGGGCTTCGCCAAGCTCGCGCCGGTGGTGGCGCAGTACCTGCGCGACGAGCGGCTGCAGCGCGTCTACTCCTTCCAGGCGCTGTACGCGGGCCTGTCCCCCTACGACGCGCTGGCCATCTACGCGGTCATCGCCTACATGGACTCCGTGGCCGGCGTCTTCGCCGCTCGCGGCGGCATGAGCGCGGTGCCCTCCGCCATGGCCGCGGCCGCCGCGGCGCACGGGGTCGAGTTCCGCTTCTCCACGACGGTCGAGAGCGTGGAGCACTCCGGGGGCCGCGCCAGCGCGGTCATCACGGCGGACGGCGAGCGGATCGCGGCGGACGCCGTCGTCCTCAACCCGGACCTGCCGGTGGCCTACCGGGACCTGCTCGGCGTCAAGCACCGCCGCCTGCGGCCGCTGGTGTACTCGCCGTCCTGCTACCTCATGCTCGCGGGCTCGAAGGCGTCCTACCCCGACGCCGCCCACCACACGATCCTGTTCGGGCGGGCGTGGAAGGAGGTCTTCGAAGAGCTCACGGGCGGTCGCCTGATGAGCGACCCGAGCGTGCTGGTCTCCACGCCCACCGTCAGCGACCCGGGCCTGGCCCCGGACGGGCGCCACGTGTACTACGTGCTCTTCCCCACTCCGAGCCTGTCGGCCGGCGCCAAGCACGGGCTCGACTGGAACGAGGTCGCCCCCCGCTACCGCGAGCACGTGATCTCGACCCTGGAGCGGCGCGGCTACCCCGGGTTCGGCGACGGCATCGAGGTGGAGGACATCACCACCCCGCTCGACTGGGAGGCCCGCGGCATGGCCGACGGGGCCCCGTTCGCCTCCTCGCACACCTTCGGGCAGACCGGGCCGTTCCGGCCGGGCAACCTGTGGGGCGAGAACGTGGTCTTCACCGGCTCGGGCACGCAACCCGGCGTCGGGGTGCCGATGGTGCTGGTGTCCGGTCGCCTGGCCGCGGAGCGCATCACGGGCCGCGACCCCCGCTACCGCTCCCGCGCGTGGCGGTGACCGGTCTGGGCACGACGACGACGGGGGCGGCAGCGCCCGTCCCGTCGCTGCGCCGCCGGCCCGCCGGCAGCGCCAGCCTCGACGCGGCGGGCATCACCGACCCGCAGCTGCGCGCCGACCTGCTGGAGTGCCGCCGCCTGCACGCCGAGCACGGCAAGACGTACTTCCTGGCCACCGCCCTGCTCCCCCCGGCCAAGCGCCCGTGGGTGTGGGCGCTGTACGGCTTCGCCCGCTACGCCGACGAGTTCGTCGACTCCCTCACCGACCCCGACCCCGACGCCCTGGTCTCCTGGTCCGACGAGTTCCTGGCCAGCCTCGACGGGCGCGCGCAGCCGACGGAGCCGGTGGGCCGGGCGATGCTCGCCACCGTGCGGCGCTGGGACGTGCCGCTGGGCACGGTGACGGCGTTCCTGGAGTCGATGCGCGCCGACATCACCACCACGCACTACCCGACCTACGCCGACCTGCAGGGCTACATGTACGGCTCGGCCAACGTGATCGGGTTGCAGATGCTCCCCGTGCTGCAGCCGCTGCCCGGCGCCGAGGCGGAGGCCGCTCACCGCGCCGAGCTGCTGGGCGAGGCGTTCCAGGTGAGCAACTTCATCCGCGACGTCGGCGAGGACCTCGACCGGGGCCGCACCTACCTGCCGGACGAGCACCTGGCCGCGTTCGGCGTGACGCGCGAGCTGCTCGAGGCGGGCCGCCGCGCCGGGCCAGAGGCGCCGCTCGACGGACGCGTGGAGGAGCTGCTGCGCTTCGAGGTGGCGGAGAACCGCAAGGTCTACCGCGAGGCCGAGCCGGGCATCGCCCTGCTCCACCCGACCAGCCGCGACTCCATCCGCTGCGCCTTCGAGCTGTACGGCGGGATCCTCGGCGCCGTCGAGGACGCCGACTACCGGGTGCTGGCCCAGCGCGTGTCCGTGCCGGTGCCGCGCCGCCTGGCGGTGGCCCTGCCGGCACTGGCCCGGGCGCGAGCGGCCCGCCGCGAGATGGCCCGCTGGAAGGCCCTCCCCGCTCGGTGACCCCCTCCCCCTCTCCGTGATCATGGGCGGTCGGCCACCTCCAGGTGGCCGACCGCCCATGATCACGGTCGGGGGGGGCGGGGGGTGAGCGGCGCCACAGTGATCACAACGACCACAAGTGGAGCGGGCCAGGAGCCCCCGGGTACCCAGGGCACATGACCACCACCGCGCCCGTGGCGAAGAGCCCCGAGGCCGGGCCGCCCGCACCGCGACACCCCTCGCGCGCAGCGCTGCGCTCGACCGCCGTCATCGCCGTCGTCGTCCTCGCCCTGTTCTTCCTCCCGCCGCCCGACGGCGTCGACCCGCGCGGCATGCACATGCTCGCGATCTTCGTCGGCACGGTGCTGGGACTGATCCTGCAGCCGCTGCCCAGCGCCCCGGTGGCGCTCATCGGGCTGACGGCGGCCATGGTCACCGGCGCCATGGACCCCGGCACCGAGGCGCTGCAGGGCTTCAGCAACTCCACGGTGTGGCTCATCGTGGCCGCGTTCTTCATCGCCGACGGCTTCCTGGTGACCGGGCTGGGCCGGCGCATCGCGCTGCTGTTCATCACCCGGCTCGGCCGCTCCAGCGTGGGCCTGTCGTACGGCCTGGCCCTCACCGACCTGGTGCTGGCCCCCGCGACGCCGTCGAACACGGCCCGCAACGGCGGCGTGGTCTACCCGATCATCTCCTCCCTGAGCAGGGTCCAGGGCTCCACGCCCGACGACGACGCCTCCCGCAAGCGCCTCGGCGCCTACCTGGCGCTGACGTCCGTGCAGGTCAACGTGGTCACCTCGGCCATGTTCCTCACGGCCATGGCGGGCAACCCGGTGGCCCAGAGCATCGCCGCGAAGGCCGGCGTCGAGGTCACGTGGGGCGGCTGGGCGCTGGCGGCCCTCGTGCCGGGCCTGGCCAGCCTGGCGCTGGTGCCCTGGCTGATGGCGAAGGTCTACGGGCCCACGCTGCGGGAGACGCCGGACGCCCCCGCAGAGGCCCGCGCGGAGCTGGCGCGCCTCGGCGGCACCTCCCGCCGGGAGGTCGTCATGATCGCCGTCTTCGGCCTGCTGCTCGTGCTGTGGTGCCTGGGCGCCGAGATCGGCTTCTCCGCCACCGCCGCGGCCTTCCTCGGGGTCAGCCTGCTCCTGGTGACCGGCGTGCTGTCGTGGAAGCAGCTGGCGGCCAACAGCTCCGCCTGGCAGACGCTGGTCTTCTTCGCCGTGCTGGTGGGCATGGCCGACCAGCTGGCGCAGCTGGGGGTGGTCGACTGGGTGGGCGCCAGCGTGAGCGGCGCCGTCGGCGGGCTGGGCTGGGTGACGGCCCTCGTGGCGCTCGCCCTCGTGTACTTCTACGTGCACTACCTCTTCGCCTCCAACACCGCGCAGGTCGTGGCGATGTACGGGGTGTTCCTGGGCGCGGCCGTCGCCGCCGGGGCCCCGGCGCTGCTGGCCGCCCTCGTGCTCGGCTTCGTCGGCAACCTCTTCGGCGGCATCAGCCACTACGCCTCGGGCCCGGCGGGGGTGGTGTTCGGCTCGGGGTACGTGACGTCGAAGGAGTGGTTCCGGGTCGGCTTCGTCATGGGGCTGGCGCTGCTGCTGGTCTGGGGTGTGCTGGGATCGGTCTGGTGGAAGGTGCTCGGCCTCTGGTGACCCGTCGGTGACGCCGTCGTGAGGGCGCTGCGGCCGCAGGACCGCGAGGTCCTGCGCCTGGCGGTGCCCGCGCTCGGGGCGCTGCTGGCCGAGCCGCTGTTCCTCCTGGCCGACTCCGCCATCGTCGGGCGCCTCGGCGTGCTGCCGCTGGCCGGGCTCGGCGTGGCCGGGGCGCTGCTGGCCACCGCGGTGTCGGTGTTCGTCTTCCTCGCCTACGGCACCACCGCCACCGTCGCCCGGCGGATGGGCGCCGGTGACCTGCGCTCGGCGCTGCAGGCCGGGGTCGACGGCATGTGGCTGGCCCTCGGGCTGGGTGCGGTGGTCGCGGTGCTGGCCTTCGCCACCAGCGGGCTGCTGGTGGACGCGCTCGGCGCCTCCCCCGAGGCCCGCCCGTACGCCCTGGCCTACCTGCACTGGAGCCTGCCCGGCCTGCCCGGGATGCTCGTGGTGCTGGCCGCCACCGGCGTGCTGCGGGGCCTGCAGGACACCACCACCCCGCTGGTGGTGGCGGTCACGGGCGCCGTGGTCAACACGGTGCTGAACCTGCTGCTCGTCGTCGGGGCCGGGCTCGGGGTGGCGGGGTCGGCCGCCGGCACCGCGCTGACCCAGCTGGGCATGGCGGCCTGGCTGGCCGCGGTCGTGGTCCGCGGCGTCCGCCGCGAGACCGGCTCGTGGACGGCGCTCGCACCCCGCGGGCTCGGAGTGCTGCGCAGCGCCCGCGACGGCGTCCCGCTGCTGGTGCGCACCCTGGCGCTGCGCGCCGCGCTGCTGCTCACCACCTACGTCGCCGCCCGCCAGGGCGACGCCGGCATCGCCGCCCACCAGGTGGCCACGGTGCTCTGGACGACGACGGCGCTGGCCCTGGACGCCCTCGCGATCGCCGCGCAGGCGCTGGTCGGGCGGGCGCTGGGCGCCGGCGACGCCGCCGGGGCGCGGGCGCAGGTGCGCCGCCTCGTGGTGTGGGGCGTGGGAGCGGGCGTGGTCATGGGCGCGGCGCTCGTCGTCCTCGCCGTGCCGGTCGCCGCGCTCTTCAGCCCCGACCCGGAGGTCAGGTCGGCGCTGGCCGCCGCCACCGTGGTGCTGGCGTGCTGCCTGCCGCTGGCGGGGTGGGTCTTCGTGCTCGACGGCGTGCTCATCGGGGCCGGGGACGGCCGCTACCTCGCCGGCGCGAGCATCGCCTCGGCCGCGGTGTACGCGCCGCTGGCGCTGGCGGTGCTGGCGTGGGTGGATCCCGGTCGGACGGGCCTGGTCTGGCTGTGGGTGGCCTTCGCGGGCGCCTACACGCTGGCTCGCCTGGCCACCCTCGTCCCCCGCGAGCGCGGCGGCGCCTGGCTGGTCACCGGCGCCGTCCGCTGAGCGGGCCGGGCCGTCCGCCGCGGGGAGCGGTCAGTAGCCGAGCACCTGCGCGCGCCGGCGCACCGGCGCGATGCGGTTGGCGCGCAGCGCCTCCACGGGCGAGCAGCCGAGCGCCTCGTCGGGCGTGAACAGCCACCGCAGGGCCTCGGCGTCGGAGAAGCCGGCGTCGAAGAGCACCGTCAGCGTGCCCGGGAGGCTGACCATCGGCTCGGGCTCCACCAGCACCGTCGGCACCTGCAGGACCTTCGGGGACCCGCGGCGCACGCCGAGGAGGAGGCGCTCGTCGAGCATGCGGCGCACCTTCGGCACGTCGCTGTCCAGCCTCTCGACGATGTCGGGCACGGTCAGCCAACCGTCGTCGGGCACCAGCGAGGACAGCAGCTCCAGCTCTTCGGACGTGTCAGCCACGGCCCAGAGCCTGCCACCGACCGCTTGTGGAGAGACGGCCACCCGCGGCGGAGGGCGACCGTAGACTCGCTGGCGTGGCGACCGCGGTGAAGGACCCCCTCGTCGGGCGCCTCATCGACGGCCGCTACCTGGTGCACGACCGCATCGCGAGCGGCGGCATGGCCACGGTCTACCTGGCCACCGACACCCGGCTGGAGCGCCCGGTGGCGCTCAAGGTGATGCACACCCACCTGGCGGCCGACGCCTCCTTCGTCGCCCGGTTCACGCGCGAGGCCCGGTCCGCGGCCCGCCTGAGCCACCCCGGCGTGGTGTCCGTCTACGACCAGGGCGCCAGCGACAGCACCGTGTACCTGGCCATGGAGTACATCCCCGGCCGCACCCTGCGCGACCTGGTGGCCGCCTCCGCCCCGCTGACCCTCGGCGACGCCCTGGACCTCATCGAGGAGGTGCTCGACGGCCTGGCCGCCGCGCACGCCGCCGGGCTGGTGCACCGCGACGTCAAGCCCGAGAACGTGCTCGTCGGCGACGACGGCCGCCTCCGCGTGGCCGACTTCGGCCTGGCGCGCGCCGCCACCACGGCCACGGGCGGCGCCACGAGCACCCTCATCGGCACCGTGGGCTACCTCGCGCCGGAGCTGGTGCTGGACGGCGCCTCCGACGAGCGCGCCGACGTCTACGCCGCCGGCGTGGTGCTCTACGAGCTGCTCACCGGGCGCGCCCCGTTCGCGGGCGGCGCTCCCGCGCAGGTGGCGTTCCGGCACGTCAGCCAGGACGTCCCGCCGGTCTCCGAGGTCCGCCCGGGCCTGCCGCCCGGTGTGGACGAGCTGGTGGCGAGCGCCACCGACCGCGAGCCGGACCGCCGCCCCCGCGACGCCGGCGTCATGCTCGACCTGGTCCGCGACCTGCGCGACTCCCTGCCCGACGCCGTGCTGGACGCGCCGCCCGCGCTCGTGCCGCAGGGCGAGGCCGCGGCCGCGCTGGCCGAGGGCACCCGCGTCCACGGCCGCGACCACGTGGTGGCGCTGCCGGTCAGCGAGCTGCGCGACGCGGCGGCCGTCCCCGCGCAGCCCACGCGCGCCGAGACCCGCGCCGAGCTGCGGGAGGCCGAGCGCAGCGCCACCCGCTCCCTCCCCCGGCCCTCGCCCGCCGGCTCGGGCCCGCTCGGCCTGTCCGACGATGACGACGACGAGCGCCGCCGTCCCGCCGCGGGTGAGCGCCGCAGCCGGCGCCGGCTGCTGCTGGTGCTGGTGGCCGCGCTGGTCGCGGTGCTCCTCGCCGGCGGCGGCGCCGCCGTGTGGGCCTACACGGCCGGGCCGCTGAGCAAGCTCGTGGTGCCCAACGTGGTCCCCGGCACCCAGACCTCCGCGGAGCAGACCCTGCGCTCCCGCGAGCTGACCTCCCAGGTCGAGTACGTCTACCGCGACGACGTCGCCGTCGGAGGCGTCGTCTCCACGAGCCCACCCGCGGGCACGCGCGTCGACAAGGGCTCGGCCGTCACGCTCGTGGTCTCCCAGGGCGCACAGCTGCGGCAGGTGCCGGACCTGGTCGGCGAGGACGAGGACGCCGCCCGCAAGGCCCTCGAGGACGCCGGCCTGGCGGCCGGCAAGGTCACCCAGGACTGGTCCGAGACGGTGCCGGAGGGCCTCGTCGTGCGCCAGCAGTGGGGCCTCAACGTGCCGCCGCTGGCGGCTGGCACCGAGGTCGGCTTCACCCTCTCCAAGGGCCGCGAGCCGATCACCGCCCCCGCGGACCTGCAGGGCAAGTCCGTCGCGGACGCCACCAAGGAGATCACCGACGCCGGGCTGAAGGTCGGCAAGGCCGATCGGAAGAACGACGACACGGTCCCCAAGGACGCGGTCATCTCGGCCACCCCGGCCCCCTCCGGTGACCAGCTGCACCGCGGCGACGCGGTGGACCTCGTCATCTCCGACGGCCCGTCGCAGGTGGCCGTGCAGGAGGTGCGCGGCAAGTCCCTCGACGAGGCCCGCGGCATCCTCGAGGGTCAGGGCCTGGAGGTCACCGAGCAGCGGGTCTGGTTCGGCAACACCGTCCAGAACCAGCAGCCCGCAGCGGGCACGTCGGTGGCGCCAGGGTCGAGCGTCACGCTCCTCGTCGGCTGAGCGCGACCAGCGCGCCCAGCGCCGCCGCTCCCGTCAGCGGCTGAGCAGCTCGCTGAGGACGGACGCGGCCAGGTCTGCGCCGTCGTCGTCGACGTCGAGGTGGGTGACCAGCCGGGCCGTGCGCGGGCCGAGCGCCGACAGGCCGACGCCCCGCTCGGCGGCGGCGAGCACGAGGGCGCGCGCGTCGTCGACGTCCAGCACCACGATGTTGGTGTCCACGGCCGCCGGGTCGGTGCACCCGGGACGCGCCGCGGCGGCGGCCTCGGCGAGGCGGCGGGCGCGGGCGTGGTCGTCGGCGAGCCGCTCGACGTGGTGGTCCAGCGCGTGCAGGCCCGCGGCTGCGAGCAGACCGGTCTGGCGCATGCCGGCGCCCACCCGCTTGCGCCACGTGCGCGCCCTGGCGATGTTCTCCTGCGAGCTGACCAGCACGGACCCGACCGGGGCGCCCAGGCCCTTGGACAGGCACACCGACGCGGTGGCGACCATCCCGCCGACCTCGCGCACCACGCCCTGCCAGCCGCCGGGGTGCTCCGCGCCCTGGACGACGGCCGCGTTCCACAGCCGTGCGCCGTCCAGGTGGAGGGCCACCCCCGCCGCCGAGGCCTGCTCGTGCAGCCGGTGCAGCGCGGCCAGCGGCTGCACGCTGCCGCCGCCGAAGTTGTGGGTGTCCTCCACGGCGACGGCCGCAGTGGACACCAGGTGCGGGCCGGCGTCCGGCGTCATCATCGCGACCACGCGGTCGACCGCGTCGTCGTCGAGGAGGCCCCGGGAGGAGTCCCACGTGCGCGTGGTGACCCCGGAGGTGACGGCGTGGGCGCCCAGCTCGGCGCGCACCACGTGGGCGCGGGCGTCGCAGAGCAGCTCCTCGCCGGGCTCCACCAGCAGCCGCACGCCGAGCACGTTGGCCAGCGAGCCGGACGGCGTGAACAGGCCCGCCTCGTGGCCGAGCAGCTCCGCGACCCTGGCCTCGAGGGCGGTGGTGGTCGGGTCCTCGGCGTAGACGTCGTCCCCGACCTCCGCCTCGGCCACCGCCCGGCGCATCGCCGGCGTGGGCCGGGTCAGCGTGTCCGAGCGGAGGTCGACGCGGACGGGAGGCCGGTCAGCCGGGGCTGCCGCCCCGTAGCCGCTGGCCCCGGCGGCCCCCGACGTGCTGGACGCCATCAGGCGGAGCGCTCCTGCAGCATCTCGGCCACGAGGAACGCCATCTCCAGGGACTGCTGGTGGTTCAGGCGCGGGTCGCACAGCGACTCGTACGCCGTCGACAGGTCGGAGTCGACGATGTCCTGGTGGCCGCCGAGCACCTCGGTGACGTCTCCGCCGGTCAGCTCCACGTGCAGACCGCCGGGGATGGTGCCCAGCGAGTTGTGCACCTCGAAGAAGCCGCGGACCTCGTCGATGACGTCGTCGAAGCGGCGCGTCTTGTAGCCGGACGGGCTGGTGATGGTGTTGCCGTGCATGGGGTCGCACGTCCACACCACCTGCGCGCCGGAGTCGGCGACGGCCTCGACCACGGCGGGCATCTTGTCGCGGATCTTGCCCGCGCCCATGCGCGTGATGAAGGTGAGGCGGCCAGGGCGGCGCTGGGGGTCCAGCTTGTCCACGAGGCCGAGCACCTCGTCCTTGGTGGTGGTGGGGCCGAGCTTCACGCCGATGGGGTTGCGCACGCGGGAGAGGAGGTCCACGTGGGCGCCCTCGAGCTGGCGGGTGCGCTCACCGATCCACAGGTAGTGCGCCGAGACGTCGTACAGCTTGCCGGTGCGGGAGTCGGTGCGGGTGAGCGCGCGCTCGTACGGCAGCAGCAGCGCCTCGTGGCTGGAGTAGAACTCCACCCGGCCCAGCAGCTCGTCGCTGTAGGCGCCGCACGCCTCCATGAAGGAGATGGCGCGCTCGATGTCGCGCGCGGTGGCCTCGTAGCGGGCGTTGGCGGCGTTGCGGGCGAAGCCCTTGTTCCAGGTGTGCACCTGGCGCAGGTCCGCCTCACCACCGGTGGTGAAGGCGCGGACGAGGTTCAGCGTGGCCGACGACGCGTGGTAGGCCTTGAGCAGCCGGGTCGCGTCGTTGCGGCGCGCCTCGGGGGTGAAGGCGAAGTCGTTGACGGCGTCACCGCGGTAGGCCGGCAGCGTCACGCCGTCCCGGGTCTCGGAGCCGCTGGAGCGGGGCTTGGCGAACTGGCCGGCCAGGCGCCCGATCTTCACCACCGGGGTGCTCGCCGCGTAGGTGAGCACCACCGCCATCTGCAGGATGGTGCGCATCCGCTTGCGGATGGAGTCGGCGGTGGCGTCAGCGAAGGTCTCCGCGCAGTCACCGCCCTGCAGCACGAAGGCGCGGCCCGTGGCGGCAGCCGCGAGGCGGTCGGTCAGGGCGTCGCACTCGCCGGCGAAGACCAGCGGCGGCAGCGTGGACAGCTCGGCGACGACGGCGGCCAGCTCGGCCTCGTCCCACTCGGGCTGCTGCGCCGCGGGCAGCTGCGCGGGCAGGTCGGCCACGGCGCCGTTGGGCGCGGCGAGCGCGTCGAGGGCGGAGCGGTAGGCCACGCCGGCCGGCGTCCCCTTCGGCGAGGAGGCGGGCGGGACGGCGCCGGGCTGCGTCGTGGTGCTCACAGCCGTCCAGGGTACGGGCGCGTCCACCACCTTTCCGCCGCCGCCCGTCGTCGTCATCCGCCCGGACGGCGGACGGGCCGCCACCACCGCCTGATCGGCGGCAGGGACGGCCCGTCAGCGGGACCGGTGGTCTCAGCCGGAGACGTGCGCCAGCTCGTCGATGCGGGCCTTGCTCACGGTCTTCAGCTCGCCGGTGGCCTCGGCCAGCGGCACCTGCACCACCTCGGTGCCGCGCAGCGCCGCCATGGTGCCGAAGTTGCCCTCGGCGATGGCGGTGACGGCCGACAGGCCCGAGCGGGTGCCCAGGATGCGGTCGTAGGCGGTGGGGGTGCCGCCGCGCAGCAGGTGGCCGAGCACCGTGACGCGGGTGGGCAGGTCGGGCAGCTTCTCGTTGAGGATGCGCTCGAGCGCCTCGCCGGCGCCCTTGAGCTGCACGTGGCCGAACGCGTCGAGCTCGGCGCCGGTGTGGGTGACGTCGCCGCCGGCGGCGATGGCGCCCTCGGAGATGACGACGAGCGGGGCCTCGCCGCGCTCGGCGACCTTGGCGATGGTCGCGGCGACCTCGTCGGCGTCGTACTCCTGCTCGGGCAGCAGCGTGACGTGGGCCGAGGCGGCCATGCCGGTGTGCAGGGCGATCCAGCCCGCGTGGCGCCCCATGACCTCCACGATCATGGCGCGGTGGTGGCTGGCGCCGGTGGTGGCCAGGCGGTCGCAGGCGTCCACGGCGATCTGCACGGCGGTGTCGAAGCCGAACGTGTAGTCGGTGGCCGACAGGTCGTTGTCGATGGTCTTGGGGGCGCCGACCACCTTGATGCCCTGGCTGTGCAGGTGCGTGGCCACGCCGAGGGTGTCCTCGCCGCCGATCGCGAGCAGGGCGTCGATCTCGAGGCGGGCCATGGTGGCGCGGATCGCGTCGACCCCGCCCTCCATCTTGACCGGGTTGGTGCGGGACGAGCCGAGGATCGTGCCGCCCACGGGGAGGATGTGCTCCACGACGGAGCGGTCGAGCGGCGTGGTGAGCCCCTCGATCGGGCCCTTCCAGCCGTCGCGGAAGCCCACGAACTCGAACCCGTACGTGTCCGTGCCCTTCAGCACGGCAGCACGGATGACGGCGTTGAGGCCGGGGCAGTCGCCGCCCCCGGTGAGAACTCCGATGCGCATGGTCGCCCACCCTAGCGAGGCGCCCCGGCGTCCCCCGCCGCCGTCGTCCTGCCGTGCACCCGTCGGTGGGCGCGCCCCGAGGCGCTGGGGAAACCCCCGTGACCGCGCGTCACAGGGCGCGCGAGGATGGGGCGGCCAGCACCCGACGCCCACCAGGAGGACGACGTGCCTGAGCCCACCGATGCAGCCCACGACGACGCAGCGACCGGCGAGACCGCCGCGGAAGCGCAGAAGCGGCGCTTCAAGGAGGCCCTGGAGCGCAAGCAAGGCGTGAAGCACCCCCACGACGAGGTGCAGGGGGGCAAGAACCTCCACGGCCGCGGTGGCGCCACCGCCCGCCAGGAGTTCCGCCGCAAGTCTGGCTGACCTGCATCGCTGCAGGTCAGAGCGTTTTCAGAGGCGCTTAGTCCGCAGTTGGTCCGCAGGAATCTCGGCGCGGGGAGCAGCGCTGGCGAGGTCGTCGAGCAGACCCGCCAGCGCGGCCCGCGTGCGGTCCTCCGCGCTCGGCCAGAGGTGGCTGTAGGTGTTCAACGTGACGCTCGCGCTGCGGTGACCGAGGGCCCGCTGGACGGCGACGACGTCGACGCCGGCCGCGATGAGCCCCGAGGCGAAGTAGTGGCGCAGGTCGTGCAGGCGCATGCCGGTGACACCGGCTCCGCGGCGGGCCCGACGCCAGCGGTCGCTGGCGATGTTCTGGGTCAGCGGCGCTCCCCCGCCTTCGGTCAACAGCCACCGGGTCGGCTGGTTGCCCGGACGGTGTTCTTGGACGTATCGCGCGACGGCTTCGAGCAGGGCGTCAGGCACGGGGACGTCGCGCTCGCTGCCGTACTTCGGCGGGCTCTCGACGAGGGCTCCCCCGGTTGCCCGCGTGAGCTGGCGCCGCACGCGGATGGTCCGGCGCAGGAAGTCGACGTCGGCCACCTGCAGGCCGCACAGCTCCCCGAGGCGCAGCCCCGCACCCGCAGCGAGCAGGACCATCACGCGAGTCTCGGGCTCAGCCGCGGCGGCGAGCACGGCCGCCACTTCCTGCGGGGCGGGGAGGCGCATTGCCGCCTCGGCCCGACGCAGCCGCGGCAGCGTCACGCCAGCGCTGGGGTCTGAGACGAGATACCGGTCGAGGACGGCGGCGCGTAGGACCGAGCGCACGTTGTTGCGCCGGGTGCGGATGGTGCCCGGTGCCAGGCCCTGCTTGCGCATGCCAGCGACCCAGGACTCGACGTGGCTGCGCCGCAGGCGGCCCAGCGGGAGGTCGCGGAAGGTGCAGGTCCTGACGGCGATGTCGACGGCGCGGGCGGTGTTGGGCGCCCACACCTGCCGCTCGGACCACGCGGCGTAGAACTCGGCCAGGGTCGTCTGGGCGGCCGTGGGGTCGACGTACTGGCCGGTGACGACGGCGGTCGTCACCTCGTCCAGCCAGCGCTGGGCTTCGACCTTGCGGCGGAAGTGGCGCGAGCGCTCCTTGCCGTCCTCGTCGCGAAACCTGGCGCGCCACATGCCGTCGGAGCGCTTGGCGATGCTGGACACTGTCAACCTCGTCCGTGCGGCTCAGCTTGCTGACGCGTGCTCGCCGAAACAGGCCGGAAGTCGGGGGTCTTCTGTTTCTCGGCTTTGCTCCGGTGGCGCATCGGCGGAGCGTCCGGGCCGCACCGCCCGAAGTCGCTGAGTCACAGTGAATCTGTGGACAACGCACCCTCGTGCACACGCCTGTGGACAGACGCCTGCGGTGGCACGCCATGCGACCGGCCCCGGTTGCCCGCGCCCATCGGCGGCTGTGCCGGCGAATCGGCTCGTCAGCCGCTGAGGAGTCCGCGAGGCGTCTTCTTTCCGACCGCGCCGGTCGGGAAGACCCGCCGCAGGCAACCGGAGTGGGTCACCACTCCGTATATCTTGCTCCGCCCTACAGCTATTCCCAGCACCTGCGGGAAGACGCCCGCCGCTCGTCTCGTTCGCCGCACCGAGGTGAGACACACCACCGAACAGGGCAAATGAGACTTGAGCACGCGGCGTGACGACGTCGGCCGCCGGCAGTCCGACCGCTCTCCGTTGGGCGGTCCGCCTGGGAAACGCTTCTGCGCTGCCTGACCTCTGGTCCACCCGACTGCTTGACGTGGTCGGCGGTTGTGCACCGCGTGCGCGACGTGATCCTCTGCGGTCGGATCTCAGGAAAGCGAGCGCTTGTGGACATCGCCCTCGTCGCCGTCGGTGGCATCTTGATAATCTTTGCCCTGCTGCTGTCGTTCAAGCAATACCGGCGCCTCGGGCTTCTCCGTCAATCGGTGCAGCACCTCACCAACCGGCAACGGCGCGAGCTCACACGTCACTTCCTGAGCGGCTCACAGGTTCCGACCGCGCTATCTCAGGACGCGACCGAGTTGGCTCGCTTATACCTCTCCCAGTACGTCGCCGTCCTGCTCAACCTCGGCCTGGCCATCATGCTCATCGGGCAGGTGATCGGCCCTCTCAGTGACGGCGGCCCATGGCGCCTGATCGCGATCCTGGCCGCTGCATCTGGCCTAGTTGGGGTGATCTTGGGCGGCCGTCAGACCTTGGCGGGGCGTCGCTTCCTCAGTCGTAACGATCAGGTAAATGCTCAGCGGCGTTGATGCCCTATCGCCCAGCTATCCGCTCTGCGACAGATGGCGCGGCGTCGGTCGCCGGCCTCCGCGTGGAGGTACGCCGCGTGCGGTCAGCGGTCCCCATCTGACACGGCGATGGCCCCCCACCCGAGGGGTGAAGGGCCATCGCGCGTCGCGGTGGAAGGTCAGCTGTCCAGCAGTGCCCCGGCCTTGTCGTAGGCCTTGGCCGGGATGACCGAGGTGCCACCGAAGACCAGCACCCGCTTGGCGTCCAACCCGCTCAGCGCCGACGCCGTCGAGGCCGGCACGGTCTCCGACCCGGTCGGGGTCAGCAGCAACGGCCCACCAAGGGCGGCCATCGCCGCAGACCCCGCCAGGGCATCGGGCCAGGACGCCCCGCCGGCGAGACCAGCCGAGGCGACCGTCGTCGAGGCGGTGCTCGAGGACGTCGAGCTCTTGGTCATCGCCGCGGCGAGCTTGGCGGAGGTGTCGAACCGGTCCGCCCCGACGATCGCCCTGCTCGCAGCGCCGGTCAGCCCGGCGCTGGTGGCGGCGGCCTTGGCCGGCCCACCAATCGCGACCGCCCGGTCACCCTTCGGGTCGTGGTCAGCGAGGTACTTCGCCGTCGCCGCGGGCATCTTGTCCCCGTCGGTCAGCAGCACCACACCACCGGTGGACTGGGCGTAGGCACCCACGGAGACCCCGTCGGCGAAGTCCTTGCCGGTGACCAGGTAGATCGGGCCGACGTCCCCGGAGCGCTTGACCGTGGCATCGGCGACCATCGCGGCGGTCTCGAAGCGGTTGGCCCCGCCGACGCGGACGAGGGTGTCACCGGTGACGAGGTCACC
Organism: Streptomyces sp. NP160; assembly: GCF_006335115.1. Classification (GTDB taxonomy): domain Bacteria; phylum Actinomycetota; class Actinomycetes; order Actinomycetales; family Quadrisphaeraceae; genus Quadrisphaera. The sequence continues at coordinate 4,525 of NZ_VDMJ01000029.1, read as the reverse complement.
GGTGGCCTTGGCCACCGCATCCGAGACCGCGGCGTCCCCACCCAGGACGTACACGGTGCCGCCGGCGGCGACCAGGCGCTTGACCTGCTCAGCGGCCTCGGGGGACAGGGTGTTGCCGTTGGTCAGCAGCAGCGGGCCACCGACCTGCCCGGCCAGGCGGGTCCCGGCCAGGGCGTCGGCGAAGGACCCGGCGGTGGCGATGACGACGTCACGGGATGTGCCGGGTGCGGGGGTGGTGAAGACCTTGGCGGCGATGTCCGCCGACGTCGCGACCCGGTCGGCGCCCGCGAAGCGCTGCGGCCCGGCCGGCAGAGCTGCGGTCACGGTCTGCTCGGCGGTGATGGTGATGTCCACGTTCTTGGTCGCCGCGGAGTGCGTGGCGGCGGCGGCGGCGGTGATGGTGATGGTGCAGGTCCCGGCCTTGACTGCGCTGACCACCCCGGAGGCGTCCACGGTGCACACCCCGGCTGAGGAGGTGGAGTAGGTGAGCTTGCCGGCGCCGGAGGCGACGGCGTTCAGCGCCGCGGTGCGCGAGGTCAGCGCCAGCGTCGCCGGGGCGGTGGTGGTGATCTGCTGGGCCAGCAGGCTGGGGCCAGCCGAGGGCGGGGGCGCCACCGGGCTGACCGAGGCCGACGCCACCGAGAAGTTACTGGTGCCGGCGCTGTTGGTGGCCTTCACCCTAAAGGTGTACGCGGTGCCGTTGGTCAGCCCGGAGACCGTGCAGGCGGTGGTGGTGCTGGTGCACGTCAGGCTTCCGGGGGTGGAGGTGACGGTGTACCCGGTGATCGCCGCGCCGCCGTTGTCGGCCGGCGCGGTCCAGGTGAGGTTGGCGCTGGCGTTGCCGGCGGTGGCCGCCACCGCGGTCGGCACCCCCGGAACGGCGGCCAGGGGGATGACCGCGTTGGAGACGGTCGAGGCCGCTGTGCCGGTGCCGGCCTGGGTGGCCTGGGTCGCGGTGAAGGTGTAGGACGTGCCCACCGTCAAATCGGTGACGTTGCAGGTGCCCTGCACGGTGGACGTGGTGCAGCTCTGGCCGCCGGGTGAGGCCGTGACCGTGTACCGGGGAAGCAAGCCACCGGTGTCGGTGGAGAGGACGGAGACCGCCGCCCGCCGCGGGCCCGCGACTGCGCTGATCCCGCTCGGGGCGGCCGACGGCGGCAGCGCCAGGGAGCGCACCTGCCCGCGGTTGGCACCGTCGACCTCGCTGACGACGATGCCGCCCCTGTAGGCAGCAACACCCCGGACCTGTCCGATCCCGTTGGTCTGAGAGGTGGCGCCGGGGGTGACCGCAGCACTGTCGTTGAGGGTTCCGGTGAGCCAGTCCACTGTCGTGGTCCCGTGCTCGACGCGCCAGACCGCGCCCTGGCCCCCGATGAGGAGGTCGCCGTTGGGGGCGACGTCCAGGCTGGTTGGGAAGCGGATGGGGTCGTTGGTCGAGCTGGTGTTCCCGGGCGGCACCGTGGTCGCCGCAGACCCGGTCCCGACCAGCACGGAGCTCGTTCCGGCCGAGTTGACGCTGACGATCTGGTTGTTGCTCGTGTCGGCGACCAGCAGGTTGCCGGCGCCGTCGAATGCGAGACTGGCAGGGTCTTGCACCCCGACGAACCGGGTCATGGTCCCTGCAGGGGTGACCTTGGCGACCTCGCTGCCGCCAGGATCGGAGCCGTAGTTCGCCGGTGAGGCGACGTAGACGTTGTTGGAGCCGTCGATCGCCAAGGCCGACGGCTGGTTGAGGAGCCCTGTGCCCGTGCTCGCGTCGCCGGCAGTGGTGAGGGTGCCAGCGAAGATGACGGGGTTGGACAGGTCCGGGTTGGTCTTGTAGACCACGTTCCGGTCCGCTGAGGCGATGTAGGCGTTGCCGGCGGAGTCGAAGGCGATGTCAGAGACATAGCCGAAGTTGAAGAAATCGGCTTGTCCCCCTGACGCCTTGATGCGCGTGAGGTAATCGCCGGTGATGTAGAGGTCACCGTTGTGGACCTGGACGTTGTAGTACGCGGTGTTGCCCACACTGAAGTCGCCATAAAGCCCGAGCGGACTGGTGAGCCCGGTGGCCAGGGTGTAGGTCTTGTAGGCCGGGGGTGGCGTGGCCCAGGCGGGAGCGGGAAGGGCCGGCAGCAGCAGACCGGCGACCAGGCCGGCGGTGGACAGAGCACCCACCCGGCGCGCCAGGCTCGCCCGGCGGCGCCGCGGCGCGGGCTGAGCGTCGCGACGCGGCTCGGTCGCGTGGGTGGCGGGGTGGTGCAGCTGGTGGGTCACGGGCGCGGGCCCTTTCGTTGCGCGCCAGGGGTTCGACGCTGATGCGGGTGGAGCAGTCCTCGCGATCTTCCATACCGAGTCCCCCTCGCTCGGGGATCTTGGTGGGCGTGTCGGCCCCCCCAAGTGGGAGACGGGGTCGGGGTGTGACGTGTACGAACGACCGACGACCGCGCGCTGGCGGCCGAGCTAGTACGTCAGCGGCGATGTTGTGTCACTCGTCGATGGTCAGCGAGACGCTGACCGGGCAGCGATTCCATCTGCGACGGACGGCGCCCGCGACGGCTCGGAGCCGCGAGGTGCGACGCAGCGGGCGGTCATCGGTGGTCAGCCAGATGCCGACCCGAGCAGGAGTGATCCAGCACCGGAGCGAACCGGTGGCCGGCTACGGCTCCAATGGATCGATGTAGCTCACCGCCGCGAGCCCCCGTCCTGAGAAACACGCCGGCAGCTCCTCGCGCCACTGCTCCACGAGGCCGTTGTCGGCGATACCGCCTCCACCGCTGCCCCCATAGATGTCATCACCGACGTGCAGCTCAACCCCATCCGGGGTGACCACGCCGCCGCCGTCCTCGGAAACGGTCGTGCCGTGCTCCAAGACGAGGACGTCCGGATCCGACCCTCCGTCATCGAGTCCCCAGCAGCCGCCGTCGAGCTGGACGATGGTGCCGGGAACACCGATCGCGGGGACGTCACCGCTGTACTTCGCCCCGACGAAGACCGCCGTGCCGTCATCCAGCGAGAGCCGCGACCCAGACGAGGAGCAACCTGAGCTGGCAACAGCGCATGCGAGCACCACCACCGCTGGCAGAGCTGTGCGACGACGCATCGGCACTCCTTCATCAGTCCGGCTGGGGTCACGAGCATGACGTCATGGGCTGCATGCGCGTTGCAGATGCCTAGCCGTGTCCGAACCCGGTGTTCGTCCACCCCGCCTGCAAGCTGAGGGATGACGCGAATGGCGACCATCAGAGGGAGAAGTGGCCGCCTAGGCGGAGATCGAGCCGCCCGGGCAGCGATCCCGACTGCGACGACCAGCACCGCGCTGCCGGCGATGCGTGACGGGGTTGAGGAGACCTTCGGTCCATCGGTCCGATCCATACGGGGATCCTGGTCAGGAGCGAAGGTGCGCCAATAGCGGTTCGTCTTTCCTCACCCTTGGAAGGACACCGGCTTGCGCGGGATGAAGGACGACCCCTCACGGTCGGTACTCCTCCCTACCGTGGGCCGATGACCTACCTTCCGCCGGTTCCCATCCGTCTGCTGCGCACCTTGGGCACTCCAGAGCTGGCGCTGGAGCTACTGCGTCAGCTCTCGAAAGGTGACCAGCCGAACATCAACAGCCTGCTGCGCGGAGCCGATCCGGCACTGCACCAGGAGCGCGATTACCGGGACCTGATGCGGCGCCTCTCCGACGCGTGGGCGTGGCTCGTAGCTCAGGGCTTCCTGGGGCCGCACGAGCAGAACACGCCCTCGGAATGGATGCGCGTCACCCGGGAGGGACGAGCCGCGCTAGGCGCCACGGCACCGATGGCCGCCATCAACGCTGCAAACCTGCTGACGACTGACCTCGACCCCGTGATTGCCGCGAAGGCTCGCCCAATCTTCGGCCTCGGGGATTACGAGACTGCGGCGTTCGCAGCCATGAAGCAGGTGGAGGTGGAGGTGCGCCGGCTATCAGGGCTGAATCAGTCCCTGATCGGCACGAAGCTCATGCAGGAGGCCTTCGCCAAGGACCGCGGGCCGTTGACGGACACCTCAGCCGAAGGCGGGGAGCAGGTGGCCACCATGAACCTGTTTATGGGCGCCATCGGCACCTTCAAGAACCCCTCGAGCCACCGCACGGTCAGCTTCGACGACCCCGTCGAGGCCGCTGAGGTCATCCAGCTCGCTGACCTGCTGATGAAGTTGCTGCGCCGCGTTGCGCGACGCCTTGGCAGCGCAGGAGGCTCTTGAGGGCCGCCGTCCAACCTCCTCGTCAACGTCACCCTTCGGGTTTGTGCCCGACTAGGCCGTGTCTGACGGATCAGCGATCGGGGTAGTACCCCGACGTGGCCGCTGACGAACGGCATGACCTCAAGGACGCCGAGTGGGCGCTGCTGGAGCCCTTGCTGCCTGACTGCACCCCACGCCGTGGTGGGCGCTGGAGTGACCACCGGTTGATCGTGGACGCGGTGCGCTGGCGGGTGCGCACTGGCTGTCCCTGGCGTGACCTGCCCGATCGCTTCGGCCCTTGGCAGACGGTGTACTCCCGTCACCGCCGCTGGTGCGC
>NZ_VDMJ01000028.1 GCF_006335115.1 Streptomyces sp. NP160 | reverse complement strand
TGGGTGGGTGGGGCGGCTCAGGCGGCGCTGCGCTCGGCGAGCAGCACCAGGCGCTCCAGGCGGCGCTGCTGCCCGTAGCCGGACAGCGGCGCTGCGAGCCGCTGGACCAGAGGCCCCACGGGCCCGTGCACGGTGGCGGTGAAGACCACGCGGCTGCCCCCGCCCGGAGCCGCGCTCACGAGCTGGGCGTAGCGCAGCTCGTGCCCCAGCGCCCGGGTGCGCCAGCGCATGCCGCCCTCGGGCAGCACCTCGGTCACCTCCATCGTGGTCGCCGGTCCGAACCAGGGCTTGACGCGCCCGCGCCAGCCGGGGCGCACGCGGCCCGACGCCGGCTCGGTGCGCACGACGTGCGGCGACCACAGCGGCCACGAGCCGACGTCGACGAGGAGGTCGTGGACGACGGCGGGGGCCGCCGGCGTCGTCCGCTCCCGGGTGATCGGGGGTGCCGGGCGCAGGAGCATCACCGCTCCACGGTGGCAGCGGCGGCCTCCCACCGCGAGGTGGCCGACGCCCATGATCACGGTCGGGGGGGGTGACGGGTGTCATGCCCGGGACGTGAGGAGCGCACCCGGACCCGTGAGGGAGCGCACTGCCGGGAGGCCCCGCGCCGCGGGAGCGTGGAGCCATGACCACGACAGCAGCCACCTCCGCCGAGGGGACCAGGCCCATCACCGGCGACCTCGTCGTCGACGTCCGCGGCCTGTCCGTCGCCTACGGCTCCTTCACCGCCGTCGACGGCATCGACCTCGACGTCCGCCGCGGCGAGGTGTTCGCCCTCCTCGGCACCAACGGCGCCGGCAAGACGTCCACGCTGGAGGCGCTGCAGGGGTTCCGCCCCCGCGCGGCGGGCACCGTCGACGTGCTCGGCGACGACCCGGCGGTCTCCACCCGGCGCATCCGCGCCGCCTCCGGCGTCATGGTCCAGGAGGCGGGCTTCGTCCCCGAGGCGACACCGGTCACCGCGCTGCAGCTGTGGGCGTCGCTGAGCAGCCGCCTCGACGACGTCGACGCCGTGCTCGAGCGCGTCGGCCTCGCGCACCGCCGCGACGTGCTGGTCAAGGACCTCTCCGGCGGCGAGCGCCGCCGCCTCGACCTGGCGCTCGCGGTCTGGGGCGCGCCCGACCTCATCGTGCTGGACGAGCCGACCGCGGGCCTCGACCCGGAGTCGAGGGCCACCCTGTGGGGCCTGGTCCGGGAGCTGCGCGACGGCGGCACCACGGTGCTCATGACCACGCACCACCTGGAGGAGGCCGAGCAGCTGGCGGACCGGGTCGCGATCATGCACCGCGGCCGCATCGCCGTGCGCGGCACGCTCGCCGAGGTGCTCGACCAGCGGCCGGCGCGCATCACCGCGACCAGGCGCGTGGCCGGGCAGCCCGACGAGCCGCTCGACGTCCGCACCCGCGACCTGCAGGCCGACCTGCTCGCCCTGCTCCTGGACGCCCAGCGCACCGGCGCCGAGCTGCACCGCCTGCGGGCCACGCCCGCCTCGCTGGAGGAGGTCTTCCAGTCCGTCGTCCGCTCCACCCCCGCGCAGGAGGCGTCCCGATGAGCACCCCGACCACCACCACCACCACCACCACGGCGACGACGACGACCCCAGCCCCGGGCCGCCTGCGGCGCACGGTCAGCCCGGCCCAGCGCGTGCTGCGGCTGGCCCGCTTCGAGACGCAGATGCTCGTCAAGCAGCGCACCACGCTGCTGACGCTGCTCAGCGGCCCGCTCGCCATCCTGTTCCTGGTGTCGGTCACCCCCGGTGGCTCCCCCGAGGCGCTGGCGGCGCTCATCGGCATGGGCGTCGTGGTGGTCATGGCCGTCACCTCGCACCTGGCCGCGGTGATGCTCACCGTCAACCGCCGCGAGGCGCAGGTGCTCAAGCGGCTGCGGACGTCCGAGCTGAGCAGCGGCGAGCTGGTGGCGGGCATGTACCTGCCGCTCGTCGTCGTCGGCGTCGTCGAGGCGTTCGCCGTGCTGGCCGTCGTCGTCGGGCGGGGTGGGCCCCTGCCCGACGCGCTCGGCTGGGCGCCGTGGCTGGCCGGCGTCGCCGTCGCCGCGGTGGGCTTCGTGGCCGCGGGCGCGGCGGTCGCGGGGATGGCCGGGAACGCCGAGAAGGCCAACTGGGCCGCGGTGCCGCTGCTCTTCCTCGTGGCCGCCGCCGCGAACATGCTCACCGTGCCGGTGCTGCCCGAGGCGATGCGGCAGGTGCTGCTGCTGGTGCCCTTCACCAGCGCTGTCGACCTGCTGGCGCGCACCTCGTCGGCCGGGGTGGGCCTGGTGGAGCTGCCCGTCGTGGCCGGGGTCGTGCCGCCGGTGGTGGTCGACCTGGTCCTGCTCCTGCTGTGGACCGCGGTGTCGGTGTGGCTGGCGCGCCGGCTCTGGCGCTGGGAGCCTCGCGGTTGATGCCTCGCCGCACCACCTCGGGAGCGCCACCACGTCCGGCGTGGTGGCGCTCCCCGCGCGCGTGGTGGGCGTCGCTGTCGCAGGTGCAGCGGGTCGAGGTCTACACCGCGCAGGTCCTGTACTGGCTGGGCGCCATCGCGCCGCTCCTGCTGCTGGTCCTCGCCCGCGGCTCGGGGCCCGCGTGGCAGACGGCCGTCGTGGTGGTGGTCTCCGCCGCCCAGGGCCTGGCGGCGTTCGTGGTCCTGCGCTCGGGCCTGGAGCCGCCCCACGCCGAGCAGCGCCGCCCGGGGCTCGTGGCCCTGGGGCTGACCACCGCCGCCCTGCTGGGCCTGGCAGCCGCGACCCCGGCCGCCGGAGACCTGGCGGGCTCTCCGCGGCAGGCCGTCGTGGCGTACACGGTGATGTTCTCCCCCGCCGCCGTCGCCGTCGTCCACCGCCGCGCGGGGTGGCTCGTGCCGCTGTTCGCGGGCGCCGCCGTCGCCGTCTCGGCGGCGCTGTCCGGGCAGGAGGCGCGCGTGGTGGTCACCACCGGCACCGCCACGGCCCTCGCCTCGGCCTTCATCGTCATGACGCTGCGGCTGTCGGTGTGGCTGCTCGACGTCGTGCGCCAGCTCGCCGACGCCCAGGGCGACCGCTCGCGGCTCGCCGTCGCGGAGGAGCGGCTGCGCTTCGCCCGGGACCTGCACGACGTCGTCGGCCGCGACCTGTCCGCCATCGCCCTCAAGAGCGAGGTCGTGGCGCGCCTGGCCGAGCGGGGGCGCCCGGAGGCCGTCGCGGAGGCGCTGGCGGTGCGGGAGCTGGCGCAGTCGTCGCTGGCGGAGGTGCGTGCCGTCGTCCGCGGCCACCGCCGCGCCGACCTGCTCACCGAGCTGGCGGGCGCGCGGGCCCTGCTCGCCTCCGCCGAGGTCGCGTGCGAGGTGCGCGTCGAGGACGCGACCGCCGCCGCGCTGCCGGCTCCTGTGCAGGAGGCGCTGGCGTGGGCGCTGCGCGAGGCGGTCACCAACGTGGTCCGCCACGGGCACGCCCGCACCTGCGCGGTGTCGCTGGCGGTGGTCGGCGGCGCCGCGGTGCTCGTCGTGCGCAACGACGACGGCGCCGCCCCCTCCGAGGGGAGGGCGCTGCGCCCCGGCGCGGGCCTGTCGGGGCTGCGCGAGCGCCTGGAGGCCCGCGGCGGCTCGCTCGACGTGCGCCGGGAGCGCGACCGCGTGGTGCTCACGGCCACCGTCCCCGCGAGCCCCTCCCCGGTCGACCACCCGGAAGAGCTCGGGGCGAGCGCGTGATCCGGGTGCTGCTGGCCGACGACGAGCAGCTCATCCGCACCGCGCTGGCCACGCTGGTCGGTCTGGAGGACGACGTCGAGGTGGTCGGCCAGGCGGCCTCCGGCCCGGAGGCCGTGGCGGTGGCGCGGGCGGTGCAGCCCGACGTCGCCGTCCTCGACCTGCAGATGCCGGGCCTGGACGGCATCGAGGTGGCGGCGGCGCTGCGCGAGCAGGTGCCCGGGTGCGGCGTCGTCATCGTCACGGGACACGGCCGGCCCGGTCACCTCAAGCGGGCGCTGGCCACGGGGGTGCGCGGCTTCCTGCCCAAGACGACGTCGGCGGCGGTGCTGGCCGGGGTCATCCGGACGGTGCACGCCGGTGGCCGGCACGTCGACCCCGAGCTCGCCGCGGACGCCATCGCCGCCGGCGACTCCCCGCTCACCCCGCGGGAGGCCGACGTGCTGGAGCTGGCGGCGGGAGGGGCGAGCGTGGAGGAGATCGCCGTGCGGGCCTCGCTGTCACCGGGGACGGTGCGCAACTACCTGTCGGCGGCGGTGCAGAAGCTCGGTGCGACCAACCGGCACGAGGCCGTCAGCCGCGCCCAGGCCGCCGGCTGGATCTGATGGACGAGCGGGGTCCGTGGCCGGTCGACGCCCCCGGCGTCGTCGTCCTGCCCTCGGGACGGCGGGTGCGCGGCCGCGGGGTGCGGGCCGGCGCTCCCCCGCCCGGCCTGGAGCCGGACGCGGCGTTCCAGTGCACGTGGCAGCGACCGCGGCCGCAGCGCTGGCCGGTGCGGTGGGTCCGGTGGCCGGACTTCGGCCTGCCGCTGGTCCCCTCCGACGCCCGGGCGGCGCTGCACGAGGCGTGGGAGCGGGCCGACGCCGAGCGCGTCGAGATCAGCTGCGGCGGCGGGAACGGCCGCACGGGGACGGCGCTCGCCGTGCTGGCGGTGCTCGACGGCGTCGCCCCGACCGACGCGGTGGCGTGGGTCCGCGAGCACTACCGGGAGAGCGCCGTCGAGACGCCGTGGCAGCGGTGGTGGGTCGCGCGCTGACCGGTGGGCGGCGGTCGGCGCGGTCAGGCGCCCCCGCGCTCGCGGGGCAGCTTCTCCCCCGCCTCCACCGCCACCGGCAGGCGGTTCTCCGCCGGCGGCAGCGGGCAGGTGGCCAGGTCGGTGAAGGCGCACGGCAGGTTGGTGGCCCGGTTGAAGTCGAGGACGGCCGTGCCGTCCTCGGCGGGCGAGACCACGAGGGAGCGGTTGGCGGCGTAGGTCGTGGCACCGGACGTCGCGTCGGTGAACAGCACCGACAGCGTCCCGGGGGCGTGCCCGGGGAAGGCCGTGAGGGACAGCGGCTGTCCGTCGAGCTCGAACTCCAGGCGCCCCGGCGCGTCGTAGACGTGCTCCAGGCCGTCGACGACCGCGCCCACGGTGGTCGGCCGCGGGGTGTCGAAGGGGACGTAGCGGCCGGTCACGGCCCAGCGGGGGTGCGGCGGGTAGGTGGGCGTGCCGGTGAAGGCCGTCCGCAGCGGGTTGTCCGGGTGGCGGGGGCGGACGATGTCGCGTCCGCTGCGCTTGGCCACCTCGATGACGGCCTCTCCCCAGACCGCGTCGACGCCGCCGCGCTCGGGGAGCACGCCGAAGCAGTGGCGTCCTCGCACGGCCTCGCCCTCGACGACCAGCTCCTCGTCGTCGTCGAGGTCCACGACCACGCCGTCCGGTCCGGTCGACCACGCGCCGGGTGCGTCGGGGAAGCGCTGCGGCTCGGCCTCCAGCCAGTGCAGCGAGGTGATGGCGAGGAAGCCGTGGCGGGCGCTCATCCGCGCCTCCTGCTGGCGGTGCCAGACCTGCCACTCGGCGGTGAAGGCTTCGAGGTCGGCGTCGGTGCTGGTGGTCACGACCACCGACAACCCCGGGCCCGGGCGCGGTGTTCCGGCGGGGGCGCGGCCGAGCAGGTGGTGGGGCCGCGGCGAGCCGGGGGCGGTGGCACCAGCCCGTGGGCTGCCGCCACCGCCGCCGTCGTCCTGCTCAGCCGAGCAGGTCGTGCTCGGACCAGTACCGCAGGTGCTCGGCGGTGGACCAGGCGCTGACCGCGTCGAGGTCGGGGTGCTCCGGCAGCGGTGAGCGCCCGCTGGCCAGGAGCTCCTCGAGCTCCGCGGCGCGCGCGTCGATGAGCGCGAGCGACTGCTCCTGCGTCCGCTCGCCGCGCTTCACCGAGAGCACCAGCTGTCGGTCGGGCTCGGGGACGGGCAGCGTAAGCCGTCCCTGCCGCGCCACCTCGAGGCCCTGGACGGCGAGCCGCAGCGCGTGAGAGGCGTACTTGGTGTCGTACCCGTGCGCCGCCACCAGCTCCGGCCGGTTCGGCGCCCCGGCCGCAGCACCGAGCATGCGCTCGCGCTGGCTGCGCAGGTACCCGAGGAAGCGGTGACCTGCGCGCTGGCTCAGCAGCTGAGGGCCGAGGGCGCGCAGCCGCTCCCCCAGCGGCGTGGTCAGGACGACGTCGGCCGGCGGGGTGAAGAGCGGCAGCAGCGCCGTCGGGTTGCCCGTCATCACCAGCGCCAGGTAGCGGCGCAGCGAGTACAGGACGAGGTCGACGTCGCCGTGGTGCGACCGGTGCCCCTCCGGGACGGTGCGCGCCACGTAGTGCCCGTCGACGTGCCCGACGCCCAGCACCGACCGCGGGTGCTCGACGCAGACGCCCATCTCGTCGTGGTCATCGCTGCCCTCGACGGCGATCCCGTGCACGCCCGACCCGACCACGGTGCGCAGCACCTCCCGCTGCGGAGAGGTGCTGTCACCGTGCTCGGTCAGCCAGGTGCGGCCGGCGTCGACCTCGTCGGACGGGGTGGTGGCCATCTGCCCATGATCACGGGCGGGGCAAGGGGTTTCCTCAGGTGTCGCCGAGCCAGACCCTCCCGTAGCGGGGCAGCTCCACCTCGAACGGGCCGTCGGGCACGGTGCGCGGTGTCGCCGTCAGCAGCTCCACCAGCTCCGTGCCGGGTGCCACCACGCCGTCGGGCACGGTGACGGTGACCGGCTCCGCGGACAGCGAGTGCAGCGCCAGCACGGTGCGGCCCCGCCACGTCATCGTGTGCGCCAGCACCGCCGGCTCCCCGACGTCGACGAGCCGTGCGTCACCGCGCCCCAGCTCCGGGCGCCCGCGGTAGGCGCGCAGCATCCGCCGGAAGAAGTGCAGCAGGGAGTCCGGGTCGCGCTCCTGGTCGGCCACCACCGGACCGGGGCCCGCATCGCCGGCGGCCCACGCCATCGGGGTGCGGACCGACATGCGGCCGGGGATCGACAGGTCCTCCAGCTGGCCGACCTCCTCGCCGTAGTAGAGGACCGGGGTGCCGGGCAGGCTCCACGTCAGGCAGTACGCCAGCTCCATCCGCTCGCGGTCGCCGTCGACCATGGTGGGCAGGCGCAGCCGCAGGCCGCGGCCGAACAGCTGCACCTCCTCGTCCGGGCCGAAGGCGTCGAAGACCTCCTGGCGCTCGGCGTCGGAGAGCTGGTCGAGGGTGAGCTCGTCGTGGTTGCGCACGAACAGTCCCCAGCTCTTGCCCTCCGTGAGCTCCGGCCGGGACTCCAGCGCCTCGCGCACCGGAGCGGCGTCGGCCCGCGCCATCGCCAGGTACAGCGCCTGGTTCAGCGTGAAGTCGAAGCACATCGTCATCCGCTGCCCGCTGCCCCCGAAGAACGGGGCGATCTCGTCACGGGGCTTGTTGACCTCTCCGAGCATCACCGCCTCGGAGCTGCGGCGGGACAGGAAGGTGCGCATCACGTCGAGCATCGCCAGCGACTCGTCGAGGGCGGTGTCGCCGTCGTGCTGGTCCTCCCGCTCCCCGGTGGACGCGCTGTGCGCCCCCGAGGGGTCGGTGTCGTCGGCGTCGCCGGCGCGGGTCGCCGTCTCGGCGAGGAAGGGGGCTGCGTCCACCCGGAAGCCCGCCACCCCCAGCTGCAGCCAGAAGCCCATGATCCTGCGGATCTCGTCGCGGACCTCCGGGTGGGAGGTGTTGAGGTCGGGCTGGTGGCGGTAGAAGCGGTGGCGGTAGTACAGGCCCGCCACCTCGTCGCGGCTCCAGACCGAGTCCTCGGCGTCGGGGAAGATGATGTCCGCGTCGGCGTCCTCGGGATCCGGCTCCTCGCGCCACACGTACCAGTGGCGGTACGGCGAGTCCGGGTCGGAGCGGGCCGACTGGAACCACGGGTGGTCGTCGCTGGTGTGGTTGACGACGAGGTCCACGATGACGCGCATCCCGCGCTCGCGGGCGGCGCGCACCACCTCGACGAACTCGCCGAGGGTGCCCATGCCGTCGTCGACGCCGTAGTAGTCGGAGATGTCGTAGCCGTCGTCGCCCTCGGGCGAGGGGTAGAACGGCTGGAACCAGAGGAAGTCGACGCCGAGGTCGACCAGGTGGTCCAGGTGCGCCCCGAGCCCGGCGAGGTCGCCGCGCCCGTCGCCGTCGGAGTCGGTGAAGCGCTTGATGTCGAGGCAGTAGCCGACGGCGGTGGCCCACCACTCGTCGGCGGTCGTGGTGAGCATCAGAGGGCTCCCGTCCGGGTGGTGGCCGCAGCGGCGACCCGGTCCGTCAGCGGCGTGGTCCCTCCCCCGCGCTCGGCCAGCGCCTTCGCCGTCGTCCCGCCGCCGGTCCGACCCACCAGCTCCGGCGGCGCGGTCGGTGAGAGCCGCGGCAGGACGCGGTCGCCGGCCTCGTCGATCCAGGCGTCGAGGTCCTGGCCCACGTGGTGGAGGTACACGCCGTCGAACCCGAGCTCGGCCCACCCGGCCAGGGTGTCGCTGATGTGCCCGGCGTCGGCCGAGATGAGCACCGACTCCTCGAGCTCGGCGGGCTGCACCCGCAGGCCGATGTCGTCGAACTGCTCGACCGTGGCGAGGTCGGCGAGGACCTTGGAGCTGAAGACGTTGTTGCGCCACTGCTCGTGGGCGACCGCCATGGCCTCCCCGTGGGTCGGAGCCCACGACAGGTGCACCTGGAGGTTCACCGGACCGGTGCCGCCGGCCCCGCGGTAGGCGTCGACGACGGAGCGCATCTGGTCGGGCGGGGCGTTCACCGTGATGAGCCCGTCGGCCCAGCTCGCGGCCCACTCCGCCGTGCGCGGCGTCAGAGCGGCGGCCAGCAGCGCCGGTGCGCGCTCGACGGGAGGTCGGCTGAAGACCCGGGCCTCGTGCACCGTGACGCGTCCGCGGTGCGTGACCTCCTCGCCCGCCAGGAGCCGGCGGACGACGTCGACCACCTCCACCAGCCGCGCGTCGCGCTCGTCCTTCGGCGGCCAGCCCTGGCCCGTGACGTGCTCGTTCATGTACTGGCCGCTGCCGAGCGCCGCCCAGAAGCGCCCGGGGAACATCTCCGACAGCGTCGCGATGCCCTGCGCGGTGATGGCCGGGTGGTAGCGCTGGCCGGGGGCGTGGACCACGCCGAACGGCAGGCGCGTGCTGGCCAGGGCGGCACCGAGCCACGCGAAGGCCAGCCCCGACTGCCCCTGGGCCGTGCCCCAGGGCGTGATGTGGTCTGAGCACATGGCGGCGGTGAAGCCGGCCTGCTCGGCCCTCACGGCGTACTGGAGCAGCCTGCTCGGCGCGACCTGCTCGTGGCTGTGGTGGAAGCCGATCACCGTCACGCGCAGCGACGCTAGGGCGACGCCGGGGAGCCGGCACGTCGGGCGGCGACCGCCTGACGGTGGTACGGCGGCCGGGCGGGGTCGGCTCGGGGCGGGCTCAGCCCTCGGCGGGGCACCAGCGGCAGGGCCGCCCGTCGGCGGCGGGCTGGTGCCCGCCGTCCTCCTCGCACCACCGGGCCGCCAGCGCCAGCGCCGAGCGCCGCGAGCGCGTGCTCCGCCCGGTGCGCGGCCGAGCGCCGAGCGTCTGCCCCAGGGCGGAGACGTGCCAGCGCGCCATCCACGCCGGCCAGTTCGGGTCCTGCTGCACGACGATGACGGCACGGGGCAGCTCCTCGGTGACGAGGAGCACCGAGTCGACGCGCTCGGCGAGCACGGGGTCGCGCCCGGCCTCCTCGCCGAAGGTGCGCCGGGCCCACTCCTCGTGCGCGCCCGCCCCGGCGCTCAGCCTGACCGTCACGCGCAGCTCTCCGGCCCCACCGGCGCCCGGGCCGCGCGTGCTGGTGATCTCGACGACCCCGCCCATCCGCGCGGCGATGCGCTCCAGCGCCCCTGCCACCTCGGGGTCGCGCCACGACGGCGTCCACGGCTCGCCCTTGGCCAGCGCCCACAGCGCCGGCCGGGGGACGACGACGGAGCCGGCGGCCCCCTCGACGCCCGGGTCGAGCACCAGCAGCTGCTGGCCCTCCTGCACCGCGCTGACCGCCGCACGGCGCGCCTCGACGGGCACCGGGCGGGCCGTGCTGCTCCACGCGGTCAGCGCTGCGACGGAGGTGAAGACGGGCAGCGCGTCCCGGCCGTCGGGCGAGCGCAGGGTGGGGATGGCCATGTCGGCGCCCAGGTCTCCGCCGGTGGCCTCGTCGGTGCCCGCGGAGACGGCGGTCACCGGCACGAACAGCCGCGCACCCGGCAGCGCCGTGATGAGCGCCTCGACGTCGACGGGCTCGCCGCTGGCGCGTGCCGCGTCGAGGACGGCCGCGAGCGCCGGGGCGAGGCTGCCGTCGTCGCCCGCGAAGGGGCTGTCGGTGAGGGTGCGCCCGGCCCAGGGGGTGCCGGCGGAGTCGCCGTGGGCGTCCCCGTGGCGGCCGGGGAGGTGCGCTCCGCCGTGAGGAGGGTGGCCAGCGTCCATGATCACGGCTCGACAGTGCGGAGGGGGGTTGTGATCACGGGGAGGGGGGTCAGGGGCGGCCGGCGACGTCGAGCGCCTCGGGCAGCGTGAACGCCCCGGCGTACAGCGCCTTGCCGACGATCGCGCCCTCCACGCCGTCGGCGACCAGCGCGCGCAGGGCCTCCAGGTCGGCCAGGGAGCTCACGCCCCCGGAGGCGATGACCGGGGCCTTCGTGGCGGCGCACACCTGCGCCAGCAGCTCGGTGTTGGGGCCGCGCAGGGTGCCGTCCTTGGTGACGTCGGTGACCACGTAGCGGGAGCAGCCGTCGCGGTCGAGGCGGTCGAGCACCTCCCACAGGTCGCCGCCGTCCTGGGTCCAGCCGCGGGCGGCCAGCGTGGTGCCGCGCACGTCCAGCCCGACGGCGATGCGGTCGCCGTGGCGGGCGATGGCGCTCGCCGTCCACTCCGGGTCCTCCAGGGCGGCGGTGCCGAGGTTCACGCGGCGGCACCCGGTGGACAGCGCGCGATCGAGGGAGGCGTCGTCGCGGATGCCGCCCGAGAGCTCCACGTCGACGTCGAGCGTGCCGACCACGGACGCGAGCAGCTCGGCGTTCGAGCCGCGCCCGAAGGCGGCGTCGAGGTCGACCAGGTGGATCCACTCCGCGCCGCCCTCCTGCCAGGCCAGCGCGGCGTCGAGCGGGGAGCCGTAGTGGGTCTCCGACCCCGCCTCGCCCTGCACCAGGCGCACGGCCTGGCCGTCGGCCACGTCGACGGCGGGCAGCAGCTGCAGGCGGGCGGGCGTGGTGGTCTCACTGCTCACGCGGGCCATCCTCCCAGCCCCGCCGGCGCGGCCCGTCCACCCCTCGCCCACCGCAGCCGGGCGCCCAGCTGCGGTTCCGGACCGGTCGGATACCGCAACGGGGCGCTCGGCTGCGGGGCGGGGCCGGCCGGGTGGTCGCGCCGGGGCGAGCGCAGCAGGCTGTGCGCCGTGTCCAGAGACCGCGGCGCGCCCGCCCCCGAGACCTCCTCGCAGCGCGACCACCCCGTCGTCGCCGCCGCACGGCGGCGCGCGCCGGACGAGCGGCGAGAGCACGTCGTCGCCGTCCTCCTCGACGCCTTCGGACCGCTCATCGAGTCCGACCCGGCGGCGTTCCGCCGCCGCTTCCGGCGCATGGCGGCCGGTCCCTGGACCTTCTACCGCGGCAGCGCGTGCCTGTTCTACAGCGACGTCGCCGCACCGGCCGCGGACGGCACGGGCCCTGCTGACAGGTGGGCCGACGAGCGCACCAGCCGGGTGTGGATCCAGGGCGACCTGCACGCCGAGAACTACGGCACCTACATGGACGACCAGGGGCAGCTGGTCTTCGACGTCAACGACTTCGACGAGGCCTACCTCGCCCCCTTCACGTGGGACGTCTGGCGGATGGCGGCCTCGGTGGCGCTGCTCGGGGTGGCCAAGGCCTTCGCCGACGCCGACATCGTGCGCATGGTCGAGGCCTACTGCCGCGCGTACACCGAGCAGGTGCGCGCCTTCGCCACCCGCGACGACGACTCCGCCTTCGCCCTGCGGCTGGACAACACCACCGGGCCGGTGCACGCCGCCCTCGAGGTGGCCCGCGCCTCCCGGCGGATCGACCTGCTGGATCTGGAGACCGAGGTCGCCGACGGGCCGGACTCCACCATCGACCGTCGCTTCCGCCACACGCCGCTGCACCGCCGCCTGGACGACGACGAGCGCGCCCAGGTGCTCGAGGCCTTCGACAGGTACCTGCAGACCATCCCCGACGCCAAGCGCGGCCAGCGGATCGAGTACCGCGTCAAGGACGTGGTCGGCCGGTCCGGGATCGGCATCGGCAGTGCGGGGCTGCGGACGTACAGCCTGCTGCTGGAGGGCCGCACGCAGGCGATGGAGAACGACGTCGTCCTGTCGATGAAGCAGGGCGTGGTGGCCGCGCCGTCACGGGTGGTCGACGACGAGCGCGTCCGCGCCGCCTTCACCGACCACGGGCACCGCACCGCCGTCAGCCAGCGGGCGCTGCAGGCGCACGCCGACCCGTGGCTCGGGCACACGCAGATCGACGGCGTCGGGTACGTGGTCAGCGAGGTCTCGCCGTACACGGCCGACCTCGACTGGGACGGCGTCGACGAGCCCGACCAGGCCGTGGCGCTGCTGCGCGACCTCGGCCGCGCCACCGCCAAGGTGCACTGCGTGGCCGACTCCTCCAGCGACGGCGGGGAGGTGCCCTTCCAGGTGGAGGAGGCGGTCGTGGCGGTGCTCGACGCCGCCGGGCCCGACGGGGACCAGCAGTTCGCGGACGACGCGGTGGCCTTCGCGCTCGGCTACGCCGAGGTGGTCCGCGACGACTTCCGCCTCTTCGTGGACAGCTTCCGCAACGGGGCCTTCCCCGGCCTCTGACGCTCCCGCGGGACACCCCCTGGGGTCCGGTGCCAGCCCTCGTCGGGGCGGGGTCCCGACAGCTACAGGGTGCGGTGGACGGGGGTGCCGCCGACCACCGTCAGCAGCACGGGCGCGGCGGCGAGGTCGGCGGGCGGTGCGGTGGTCGGGTCTGCGCCCACCGCCGTGAGGTCCGCGGCGGCGCCCACCCGGATGACGCCGCGCGAGGCGTCGCCGGCGGCCAGCGCCGGTGCGCGCGTGAACCCGGCCAGGGCCTCCTCGGCGCTGGTGGCCTGCTCGGGCCCGACCGGTGGGGCGTCGTCGTCTTCGACGGGGCGGCGCAGCTGGGCGGCGGCCATGATGGCGCGGGCGTCGAAGTCGGCGACGGGCCAGTCCGAGCCGAGCACCACCAGCGCGCCGGCGTCCAGCAGGTCGCGGACCCGCCAGCCGCGCCCGGCGCGCTCCGGTCCCAGCCGCACCGACCAGTTGTCGCTGCCGTCGGCGGCCACGAAGTGCGTGCAGTGGGTCGGCTGCACCGACGCCGTGAGGCCGGACGCGCCGATGCGGGCGACGAGGTCGTCGGGGAGCGTCTCGAGGTGCTCGAGGCGGTGCGCGGCGCGGCGCCCCGGAGGGCCGTCCAGCGGCGCCGGGGGGCCGAGCGGCTCGAGCACGTCCAGCACGAAGCGCACCCCGCCGTCTCCGATGGCGTGCGTGACCGTGGGCACCCCGGCGGCGTCGAGCGCGCGGACGGCGCGCGCGTAGGCCTGCGGGTCCCGCCAGAACGAGGCGGTGCTCTGCCCGTTCGCGTCGGGGTGGTCCAGCCAGGCCGTGCCGCCGTCGACCGTGCCGTCGATCATGAGCTTCACCCCCGCCACCCGCCAGCGACGGCCCGTCCGCTCCTGCCACGCGACGAGCTGGGCGACGTCGTCGTCGTCGACACCGGGCATGCAGAACGGGGCCACGCGAAGCCGCAGCGGCAGGTCGCCGTCCTCCTCGAGGCGGTCCAGCAGGTCGAGCGAGGCGGCGTCGCCGTCCATCACCTGCGCCCCCACCAGGCCTTGCGCGGCCATGTCGTCGAGCAGGGACCGCAGCCGCGAGCGCAGCTGGGCGTCCGGCAGCGTCGGCGCGAGGCGGTCCGCGAGCGCCATCGCGTCCCACTCGAGCAGGAAGCCCGTCGGGGTGCCGTCGGGGTCGCAGACCACCTCGGCGGTGCTGGGGAAGCGCCGGGGGCCGTCGATGCCGGCCTCGCGCAGCAGCGAGGTGCTGACGAGCGCCGAGTGGACGTCGGCCAGGCGGAGGAAGGCCTTCGCCCCGTCCGCGCCGCCGAGCGCGTCGTCGACCAGGTCGGCGCGGGGCACCCCGCCGGGGAAGACGTCGGGCACGAGGCCCCAGCCCTGGACCCAGCCGTCGGTGCTCTCCCGGGCCAGCTGCGCCAGCCGCTCGCGCAGCTGCTCCAGGCTGCGCACGCCGGTGAGGTCGGCCCCGGCGGACATCGTCAGGCTGCCGACGGGGTGGGAGTGCCCGTCCACCCAGCCGGGCGTCAGCGCCGCGCCGCCGAGGGCGACCACCTCGGTGCGCGCGCCGCGCCAGCGCTCCACGACCTCCTGGCCGCCCACGTCGACGACGACGCCGCGGGAGACGGCCACGGCGCTGGCCCGCGGGCGGGCACTGTCGAGGGTGACGACGTCGGCGTCGACGAGCAGCAGGTCGGCGGTGGCCGTCGCGGCGGAGGAGCTCACCGCAGGGAGGTGACCCAGTTGCGCAGCAGCTGCGCGCCGGCGTCCCCGGACTTCTCCGGGTGGAACTGGGTGGCCGACAGCGGCCCGTTCTCCACCGCCGCCACGAAGCGGGCGCCGTGCTCGGCCCACGTGACCAGCGGGCGGCGGCGGCGCAGCGTGCCGTCCTCGCGGACGTCGTCGTCCATCTCCCAGCGCTGCACGCCGTAGGAGTGCACGAAGTAGAAGCGCTCGTCGGCGATGCCGTCGAACAGCACCGAGCCCTGGGGGGCGTCGACGGTGTTCCAGCCCATGTGCGGCACCACGGCGGCGGGCAGGCGCTCGACGGTGCCGGGCCACTCCCCCAGGCCCTCGCTCTCCACGCCGTGCTCGACGCCGCGGGCGAACATCACCTGCAGGCCCACGCAGATGCCGAGCACCGGGCGGCCCCCGGCGAGGCGGCGGTCGACCACCTCGTCGCCGCGGACGCCCCGCAGGCCCTTCGCGACCGTCTCGAAGGCGCCGACGCCGGGCACGACGAGCCCGTCGGCCCCCTGCGCGGCGCGGCGGTCGGCGGTGAGCTCGACGTCCGCGCCCACCCGCTCGAGGGCGCGCACGGCGGAGCGGACGTTGCCGGACCCGTGGTCGAGGACGACGACGCGGGGCCGCCGCTGGTGACGGGGAGCGCCGTTCGTGCTGCTCAGGGCCTCGCTCGGAGCGGTCGTGCTGGTCACACGTCCAGGCTAGGCGCTGTCGCGGTGTGACCCAGACCACTTGCGTACGGTCGGCGAACAGGCCCTGGCGCGGTTAGCGTCATCGCGCACCCGCTCCTGCCCGCGCAGGACGACCCGCCACACGGGCGAGGTCGGTGGATCGCGCGAAGAGAGGTCAAGCCATGGCTCCTGAGCGTCCGTACCCCCGCCGTGACGTCTCCGAGGACGACGCCGGCCGACTGTGGAACTGGGCCCGCAACTCCACCCTGGCCGACGCGTCGGCCCTGGTGACGGCCAGTTCCGAGCTGGAGGTCCGCTCCCTGCTCGCCTCCCGCCCCGGCCGCGTGCGGCTCGTGGGCAGCCGCATGTCCGCCGGCCGGATGCTGGCCCCCGGCGGCTCGTCGGGGGCCGAGGTCCTCCTCGACGTCCGCGGCCACCGCGGCCTGCTCGCCCACGGCGAGGACTGGGCCACGTTCGCCGGCGGCACCGTGCTGCAGGACGTCTACGACGCCCTCGCACGCCTGGGCCGCATGCTGCCCTCCTCCCCCGGCGTCATCGCCGAGCAGACCCTCGCCGGCGCCCTGGCCACGGGCACCCACGGCCAGGGGCTGCAGCAGAGCTCCATCGGCGACGCGCTGCTCTCGCTGCGGCTGGTCATGGCCGACGGCACGGTGGAGGAGTTCGGCGCCGACCACCCGTGGTTCGGCGCGCTGCAGGTGGGGCTGGGCACCCTCGGCGTGGTCACCGCGGTGACCCTGCGCACCGTGCCCGTGGCCGTGTACTCGTGCGTCAAGGGCGCCACCGGCGCCGAGACCCTCGAGAGCGACCTGCTCGTGTGGAACCGCGGCCACGAGATGGCCAAGGCGTGGTGGTTCCCCGACGACGACCAGGTGCACGTCTGGACCGCGCAGCGCGCCTCCACCGACGAGGTGGCGGCGTGGGAGGCCGGCGGGCGGCAGCTGGTGGAGCGCACCGAGACCAGCGACGCCATGAACCGCGCGGTCGACGCCGCGCTGGCCCACATGCGCGCCGACACCCGCATCCTCGACGCGCAGGGCAAGCCCTTCCGCACCGTGACCCGGTTCAAGGACTTCTCCGACGTGACCGGGGACGTCTACCAGGTCTTCATGCGCGGCATCGCGACCCCGCAGATCAACGTGGAGATCGGGGTGCCGCTGGACCGCGCGCCCGCCGTCGTGGAGAAGATCCGCGCCTGGCACGCGGAGACCAGCCCGCACCTGCACTACCCGATCATCCTGCGCGCCACGGGCCCGTCGCGGGCCTGGCTGAGCCCGTCCGAGGGCGGCGACACGCTGTACTTCGGCTTCGTCGTCTACTACGCCGAGGACGGCTCGCTGAGCGCCGACGGCGTCGACTTCCTCGTGGAGGTCGAGAAGCTGCTCGCCGCGGAGGGCGGGCGCCCGCACTGGGGCAAGTACTTCGACGACGCGCTCTACGACTGGCCCGCGCTGTACCCGCGCTGGGAGGAGTTCGCCGCCGTGCGCGAGGCGCTCGACCCGGAGCGCGTGTTCGGCAACGGCTTCACCGACCGGCTCTTCCCGGCCGCCGCGAGCCGGTCGGAGGTGGCTGCGTGAAGGCGTGGGCGACGCTGCTGACGCAGCCGAGCTACCTCGTGGGCGTCCGGGCGCTGCACGCCTCCCTGCGGCGGTCCGGGTCACAGCACCCCCTCGTGGTGATGGTCACCGACGACGTCGACGACGACGCCCGCAAGGCGCTCGCCGACGACGGCGCCCTGGTGCGCGAGCTGCCGCGCGTGGGACCCGACGAGTCGCTGGAGGCGCACTACGCCAACGCCCGGTTCGCCGAGGTGTGGACCAAGCTCGGCGCGTGGGGGCTCACCGAGTTCTCGCGCCTGGTGGTGCTGGACGCCGACATGCTGGTGGTGCAGCCGATGGACGAGCTGTTCTCCCTGGAACTGCCCGCCGGCGGCATCGCCGCGTGCCACGCGTGCCGGTGCAACCCCAACCGCATCGCCAGCTACCCGGCGAGCTGGGTGCCTGAGAACTGCTTCTACACCCACTGCCGCGGCCGCGACCACGTGCGCGAGCCCGGTGTGGAGGAGTACTTCAACGGCGGGTTCCTCGTCATCGAGCCCGACGAGGCGGTGCACGCGGCAATGCTGGCGCAGCTGCGCGGGCTGGCCGACCTGTCGGCGTACCAGTTCGCCGAGCAGGACTTCCTCAACGAGTTCTTCGACGGGCGCTGGCAGCCCCTGCCGTACGTCTACAACGCGCTGAAGACGCTGCCGCACCAGCACCCGCGGGTGTGGGACGCCTCCGAGGTGAAGAACATCCACTACATCATCGACAAGCCCTGGGAGCGCCGGCCGGAGCCGGGCTCGAAGTACGCCGAGCTCCACCGGCTCTGGTGGGACCTCGCCGACGCCACCCCGGCGCTGCAGGGCTCGCTCCCCCCGTCGTCCTGACCCCCTCCTCCCTTCTCGCACTTTCCGCGGAAAGTGCGAGAAGGGGGCGGCTGGTGGCGCACTTCCCGCGGAAAGTGCGGACGGGAGGGGTGGGTCAGCTGGTGACCTGCAGCTGGGCCCTGTCGAAGGCCAGGTAGCCGGAGTAGTCGGTGCCGACCCGGTCGAAGGAGCTCGGGTAGGGCTCGGGGTAGCTCCACGCGCCGTCTGCGGCGGTCGCACCACCCGGGGCGGTGACGTTCCAGTACTGCGCCACGCCCTTCCACGGGCAGGTGTACGGCGTGGGGCTCTTCTCGAGGGCCCCCTCCACCACGCTGCTCGGCGGGAAGTAGGCGTTGCCCTCGATGCGCACGATCGCGTCGTCGTCGGCCTCGGCCACCACGACGCCGTCCAGCAGTGCCTTCACGTGTCCTCCTCGGTTCCAGGCGGTCCACCGGGCCGTCCCTCGGGCCAACGCCCGGCGAAGCGGCGGCAGTCCCGCGGGGGGCCTGAGCTCCGGTGGCCAGGCCCAGATCCGCTTCCCGCGCAGGACCCGGGCTCCAGGCTCCCCACCGGACGCGAGGCTCCCCACCCCGGCGGCGAGCCGCGGATCAGCGCGTGATGCGGCGCAGGACGTCGACGACGAAGTCGACGGCCACCCCGTACGCCAGGTGCGAGCCGCCCTCCCAGACCCACCACGCCTTCGGCAGCTGCGAGGCCGGGGCCTGCACGCCGAGCGCGGGCAGCGTCGAGCCGTGGAAAGCCGCGAACAGCGCCGCCGCGCCCACCGTCCCGCCACCGGCGCGCGCCAGCGGGACCCGCCGGGTCAGCACGGAGTAGAAGACCGGGTAGCCGTACGCGAGGGCGCGGTGGAACCACTGCGCGCCGGCCTCGACCTCGTCGTCGTCGAGGGCGTCGGCGGCGGCCTGGTCCTTCCGGGCCGCGACGAGCTTGCGGTACAGCAGCGAGGGCGGCATGCGGTCCCCGTGGCCCTGCGGGTCAGCGCCGTCGAGCTCCTTCTGGCCCGGCTCGGGCGGCAGCTTGCGCTCGCCCCACTCCTGCAGCGACGACTCGGCGGCGGCCTTCACCTTCCCCCCCACCCACCCCGCTGCGAGGCCGAGGGCGACGTCGGTCAGGAGCTTCGAGGAGGCCACCCGCTACGAGTACTGCACCGGCGATCACCCCGCACCCCCAACCGCGGCCGGGCGGCGAGGACGGGGCGCGTCAGCGGAGGGGCTGCGGGTCGTCGCGGGAGGCGACGTAGAGGATCCGGTCGTCGGGCTGCAGCGAGCCGATCGAGGGGTCGCTGTAGCGCAGCATCCGACCGCCGCGCCACACGCCGACCACGGGCACCCCGCAGGCGTGCGGCGGCCTCCCCACCTCCGACGCCTCGACGACGCGCTCGTCGAGGTCCAGCCCGGAGCCGAAGGAGAGCATGTCCTCGACCACGCTGACGGCGTCCGGGCTGTCGGTGGCCAGGCCCAGGAGGCGCCCGGCGGTCTCGGAGGAGACCACCACCGAGGCCGCGCCGCTCTCGCGCAGCAGCTCGGCGGTGGCCGCCTCCCGCGACGACGCCAGCACCGTGACGTGCGGCGCCACCCGGCGCAGCGTGAGCGCGGCGAGCACGGCGGTGTCGTCGCGGTCGAGGGCGATGATCGCCGTCCTCGCGCGCTCCACCTGCGCCTCGAGGAGCACGGACTTGTGCGTGGCCGACCCGATGACCACCGCGTAGCCGTCGGCGCTGGCGCGGGAGGCGGCGGCGTGGTCGGCCTCGACCACGACGATCCGAGCTGCGGGGTGGTCGCGCAGCCGCAGCGCCCGGACCGCGTTGCGGCCCTTGGTGCCGTAGCCGAGGACGACGACGTGGTCGCGCATGCGGGCCTTCCAGCGATGGACGCGGATCTCGGTGCGGGAGCGCTCGGTGAGCGCGGACAGCGTGGTGCCGACCAGGATGATCACGAACATCAGCCGCATCGGCGTCACCACGAGCGCGTTGATGAGCCGCGCCTGCTCGGTGACGGGCGTGATGTCGCCGTAGCCGGTGGTCGAGAGCGTGACGGTCGTGTAGTAGAGCGCGTCGATGACGGAGACGTGCCCGTCGGCGTTGTCGGTGTACTGGTCGGACTCGAGCAGCACCAGACCCCAGTTGACCAGCAGCAGGAGCAGCGCCAGCCCCAGCCGCAGGGCGATCGACGTCAGCGGCGTGCGGCGCGGGGTGAGCCGCGGCAGCCTCAGCCCCTGGCGGCCCCCTCCCGCCGACGCGCCGGCGCCCGCCCTGTCAGCCACGCCGCTCAGCCACGGCCGCGCCGCGCCTTGAACATCCCCCGGACCGCCGTCCAGCGGCTGCGCCCGACGCTCGTGGCCGCACCGGAGACGTCGGCGGCCTCCAGGCTCCCCAGCAGCAGCCGCAGCACGTCACCGGGCCACGTCGCCAGCAGCAGCCCGGCGGGCCGGCCGTCGGGGGCCTGCTGCCCGCCGCGCCACGTCTGCGCGGTGACCTGGCCCTCCTGCCCCTGCTCCCCCTCGGTGAGGAGCAGGACGACGTCGAGGCCGCGCAGCATGCGGCTGAGGCGCTCCGCGGCGTCGACCCCGGCCAGGCCGGGCAGCACGCCCTCGCGGGCCGCCGGCACCGCCACGACGCCCGCCCCGGACACCGGCGCGCAGACCGCGGCCACGCCGCTCATGGCGCACAGGTCCGCCGCGCGGTCGGCGTCGAGCACGGGCAGCACGAGCACCGCTCGGCGCGCGCCCTCGGAGGGGTCGAAGAACTCCCCGCCGCCCGCGCCGGGGAACTCGTACTTCACGCGGGACCCACGGGGGTGCTCACAGCGCGCCCTTGGTGGAGGGCACGCCGTCCACGCGCGGGTCGAGCGCCACGGCGGCGCGCAGCGCCCGGGCGAGCGCCTTGTACTGCGCCTCGGCCACGTGGTGCGGGTCGCGGCCGGCGAGCAGCCGCACGTGCAGGCACACGTGGGCGTGCAGCGCGATCGACTCGAAGACGTGCCGGGTGAGGCTGCCGGCGTAGGGCACGCCGGCGCCCCCGCCGCCGATGAGCACGTGCTCGTAGCCGTCCGGCTCTCCGGTGTGGACGACGAAGGGCCGACCGGAGACGTCGACGACGGCCTGCGCCAGCGCCTCGTCGAGCGGCACCAGCGCGTCACCGAACCGGGCGATGCCGCGCTTGTCGCCCAGGGCCTGGCGCAGCGCCTGCCCGAGCACGATGGCGGTGTCCTCCACCACGTGGTGGGCGTCGATGTGGGTGTCACCGGTGGCCTGCACGCGCAGGTCGATGAGGGAGTGCTTGCCGAGCGCGGTGAGCATGTGGTCGTAGAAGGCCACGCCCGTGCTGATCTCGGTGCGGCCCGTCCCGTCCAGGTCGAGCTCGAGCACGATGCTCGACTCGCTGGTGGTCCGCTCGATGCGCGCCGTGCGCTGCCCGCTCATGCCCGTCCCTCGTCGTCGCCGTCGTCCTGCTGGTCTTCTGGGTGGGCCGCCACCTCGGCCTGCGCGACCACCTCGGCCAGCGCTGCGAGCACGGCGTCGGTCTCCGCCTCCGTGCCCGCGGTGATGCGCAGGTGGCCGGGGATGCCGACGTCGCGCACGAGCACGCCGTGCGCGAGCAGCGCCTTCCACGCGGCGGGGGCGTCGTCGAAGCCGCCCACCAGCACGAAGTTGGCGTCGCTGGGCAAGGCGCGCAGGCCCAGGGTCGGCATCGCGGCGACCAGCCGGTCTCGCTGGGCCTTGGTGTCCTCGACGGTGGCCAGCAGCGCGTCGGCGTGGGCCAGCGCGGCGGTCGCGGCGGCCTGCGTGAGCGAGGACAGGTGGTACGGCAGGCGCACGAGGCGCAGCGCGTCGACCACGGCCGGGTCGGCGGCGAGGTAGCCGACCCGCGTGCCGGCGAAGGCGAACGCCTTGCTCATGGTGCGCGTCACCACGAGGCGCGGGCGGCCGGGCAGCAGGGTGATGGCGCTGGGCGTGCCCCCCGCGTGCAGCGGCCGGGCGAACTCGGCGTAGGCCTCGTCGACGATGACGATGCCGCGGGTGGCCTCGTAGGCCGCCTCGACGACGTCGAGCGGCAGCGCCGTGCCGGTGGGGTTGTTCGGGCTCGTCAGGAACACGACGTCGGCCCCGCTGCCCGACCCGGCGGCGCGGACCTGCTCGGCGACCGCGAACGGGTCGAGGGAGAACCCGTCACCGCGCTTGCCGTCCACCCAGGCGGTGCCGGAGGTCTGCGTGATGATCGGGTGCATCGAGTACGACGGCGTGAAGCCGACGGCCGTGCGCCCCGGGCCGCCGAAGGCCTGCAGCAGCTGCTGCAGCACCTCGTTGGAGCCGTTGGCGGCCCACACGTTGCCGCGCGTCAGGGGCACGCCGTGGGAGGCGGGCTGGGTGCGCAGGAACGCGGCCAGGGCGTCGCGGAGGTCGTCGGCCTCGCGGTCGGGGTAGCGGTTGAGGTGGGGCACCTGCGCGGCGAGGGCGGCGACCACTGCGTCGACCACCTCGGGCGGCACGTCGTGGCTGTTCTCGTTGGTGTTGAGCCGCACGGAGACCTCGAGCTGGGGCGCGCCGTACGGCGCGTGGCCGCGCAGGTCGTCGCGGAGCGGGAGGTCGTCGAGGGTGGTGTCCGAGACCAGGCTGCGCGCGGGTGCGCCGGCCGGGCCGGAGGTGCTGGGGCTCACAGGCGCCCAGGGTAGTGATCCTGCGCGGATCAGGCCGGTCGCCCGGCGGACGGCGGCGCGGTGCGCTCCAGGGCCGACCAGCCGGAGTCGGCCTCGCGCTCGGCGGCCTCCGCCTTCCCCCCGCCGCGCAGGCCGAACAGGCGCTTGGCGAGGAGCAGGTACACGACGACGGCGAGGTTCAGGGCGAACAGCGCCACGCCCGTGGCCGAGACGCCGCTCATGAGGTCTGCGACCTCGGGGACCATGAGGATGCTCGTCGCGACGAAGGTCAGGTACTCGGCCCACCGCCGGCCCAGCCAGAGGCCGACGGCCTCGGTGGCCTCCAGCGCGGCGTACGCGGCCAGCCCCACGCCGATGAAGAGCAGGTGGTCGGACGGGGTGGAGAACCAGCCGGAGACCTTAGCGAGGAAGCCGTGGGTGGTGTCGATGACCACGCCGTGCTGCTGGACGAAGTCCAGACCCCACGTCCACCATCGGTCGAGGGTGGCCCGCTGGCCGGAGAAGACGAGCACGGCGGCGGCGAGGACCCCCAGCCCCAGCACGTGCACCACGCGGTCGAGCGCGATGAGGCGCAGCACGTACCTGTCGCGCAGCACTCGCCCGCGCAGCGGCAGCTCGATCTGCTCGCGGGGCGGCAGGTGCTCGCGGGAGGCCTCGCCGGCGGTGGGGGCGGGCGCGGCCAGCCAGGCGTCGCAGCGCAGGCAGCGGTGCCACCGGAAGCCGTCGGCGTCCTCCCGGACCACCAGGGCGTCGGCCGGGCGGACCTCGGCGACGTCACGACCCACCACGTGGTGGCCGTGCAGGGAGCAGTCGAGGAGGTCCCAGCTGACGCGCGGGAACCGGTGCTTGCGCGGACGGTCGCTGCGCCGGTCGAGCTGCGGAGCGGGCTGCCCGGCGGCCTGCTGCACGGTGGTCACAGGTGACGGTAGTACCCGTGATCACTGGGAGGCACCTGGATGCTCCAGGCACACTTCCTGTGCCCTACCTGTCGTGGTCACG
The DNA here is from genome assembly GCF_006335115.1 of Streptomyces sp. NP160. Lineage (GTDB taxonomy): Bacteria > Actinomycetota > Actinomycetes > Actinomycetales > Quadrisphaeraceae > Quadrisphaera. The sequence continues at coordinate 85,211 of NZ_VDMJ01000028.1, read as the reverse complement.
GGTCTCCGAGGCACTCTCCCACCGTGGTCATGGACTTCCCGAGCAGGCGGCGCCGGGTCCGTCGGCAGCGTCGGCCTGGCACTGCGGCATCGTGAGCGGATGCAGGCGTGGCAGCGGGCGGTCGCCCACGTCGCCGCGCGCGTGGCGGCCGCCGGAGGCGGGCCGCCGCTGCCCGCGGACACCGCCGTCGTCGTCCACCTCCACCCCGACCGGGTGGTCGCGGCCACCGGCCTGCCGGTGCTCGCCCAGCTGGCGCGCGACGGGCGCTACCGCTCCCAGTTCGAGACCGGGACGAGCGCCGGCGGGCTGACCGCGCACCCCGGCGGTGACCGCTGGCGCTGGGAGTCGGAGCTGTTCGGCGGCGCGTACGACCACGCCCCGGCGGCCCAGCGGCCGGTCTACGGCGCCCTCTCACCGGCGCCGCGCTTCGGCTCGTGCCACCTGCGGCTGCGGCCGGACGTGCTCGACCGGGTCACGCTGGCCTTCCCCGACAGCGCCCACGGCCCGGAGGCGCTCGGGACGGCGGCGGCGGCCCCCGCAGTGCCCGCGGCGCGTGAGACCGGGAGGTTCGACGCGCTCGACGACTACGTCGAGGCCCACGTGCACGGGCAGCTGCTGGTGGAGCGGGACGTCGAGGCGGTGGTCCTGGACCCCTGCTTCCGCGACTCGCCCGTGCACACCGCCGCTGAGGAGATCAGGACGACGGCGGGCGCCGCGCTGGAGTGGACCGCCGGCTGCGCCCTCGACGTCGCCGAGCTGGCGAGGCGGCCGGAGTGCGTCTCCTACCGCGGCGCGCAGGTGGTGCGGGTGGCGCAGGAGCTGGCGGCGGCGCTCACGGCCGACGGGGTGCTCGACGCGGAGGTCGTCGGGCGCGCGGTGGCGGTGGGCCGGTGGGACGCCCAGCGCCTCAATCAGGTGTGGCACTGCGTCGCCCGGTTCGGGTCTCCACCCGTCGCGTGACGCCTGGGTCCCGGCGCTGCCAGGTCTCGCCGCACCGTCAGGTCCTGGAGGCCGGACCGGGCCTCGTGGACCTGACGGTGCGGCTCGACCTGACCCTGCGAGACCGTGGGAGGACGACCGCGGTGCCCGGCTCAGACCACGGGGTCGCGGCGGGTACGGGCCCTCACGTGCATCCGCTCCCCCTGGGGGCCGAAGAGGCTGAGCAGCTCGGCCGGTCCCGGCCCGGGGTTGTGGAACCAGTGCGGCGTGCGGGTGTCGAACTCCGCCACCTCGCCCTCGCGGAGCACGAGGTCGTGCTCGCCCAGCACCAGGCGGACCCTCCCGGCCAGCACGTAGAACCACTCCCAGCCCTCGTGCACCTTCAGGCCGTCGGCCTCGGGCGTCCGGTCCGGCTCGGCCGCCATGACGATCTTCCACGCCTGCAGCCCGCCCGGCTGGCGCGTCAGCGGCACCACCGTCCGGCCCTGCGCCCGCTGCGGGCGCAGGTGCACCCGCGGGTCGCCGGTGGCGGGGGCGCCGACCAGCTCGTCGAGCGCCACCCGGTGCGCCTGGGCCAGCGGCAGCAGCAGCTCCAGCGTCGGACGGCGCTGCCCGGACTCCAGCCGGCTCAGCGTGCTCACCGAGATGCCCGTGGCCTCCGACAGCTGCGCCAGCGTCGCACCGCGCTGCTGGCGCAGGGCCTTCAGCCGCGGGCCGACGGCGTCCAGCACGCCGTCGAGACCGCCTGACGAGCCGGCGTCAGCCACGCCGGGGCTCCAGGTCGACGACGACGACCTCGCCCGGCTCCGCGCCGGCCGCCGCGAGCACCTCGCCGTCGGCGTCGTGCACCGCCGAGCCGCCGGCCGTCTGCGGGAACCCGTGCCGCGGCCCCACCGGGCCGGCGGCGCTCGCCACGGCCACCGGCGCTGCGCAGGCGAGCGCGTTGGTCACGGCGCGCGAGCGGATGACCGGCAGCGCCGCCGGCTCGTCGACCACGCCCGCCGCGTACAGGTCGACGCCCAGCGCCGCGGTGCCCGCGGTGTGCTCGGCGATGCCGGTGTCGCGGCACACGGCGAGCCCCACGCGCCACCCGTCGACGTCCACCACCGTCGGCCCGGGACCCGCGGTGAAGTGGTCGACCTCCTCCCCGTACAGGTGCACCTTGCGGTAGACGACCCGCGGACCGGTCCCGTCCACGGCGACGACGCCGAGCGCGCGCCGCCCGTCCTCCTCCACGGGGGCGCCGACCAGCGCCGTCGTCCCGTGCTCGGCGCACGCGGCGACCAGCGGGTCCCACGCCGGGTCGTCGAGGGCGACGGCGGGCGCGTCCAGCACGTAGCCGGTCAGCGACAGCTCCGGGAAGACCACCAGCCGGGCGTCCGCGCGCCGGACCGCGTCCGCGTGCGCCGCCGCGGTGGCGAGCAGGTCTCCGTGGACGACGGCGGGTTGGGCGGCAGCGACGCGCAGGGGTGCCATCACCGCGCCAGGATGCTCCTCCGCTTGCCGTTCCAGCAAGGTCGCTTGTCGATCCGGCACCTACGCGCGCAGGCTCTCCGGCATGAGCGCTGCAGCACTGGACGAGCAGTACGACGTGGTCGTGGTGGGCGGTGGCGCCGCCGGGCTGGCGGGCGCCGTGGCGCTGGCGCGCATGCGGCGGTCGGTGCTGGTGGTGGACGCCGGCCAGCCGCGCAACGCTCCCGCCGACGGCGTCCACAACCTGCTCGGACGCGAGGGCACGCTTCCGCGCGAGCTCGTCGCCGCGGGCCGCGCGGAGCTCGCCGGCTTCGGCGGCACCGTCGTCGAGGGCCGGGTGGCGTCGCTGGAGCGCAGCAGCGGCGAGGGCGAGCCGCTGCGCTTCGCCGTCGTCCTCGAGGACGGCAGGACGACGACGGCGCGCCGGCTGCTCCTGGCCCACAGCGGCACCGACGTCCTGCCGCCGGTGCCGGGGCTCGCGGACCTGTGGGGCTCGCGCGTGCTGCACTGCCCGTTCTGCCACGGGTGGGAGGTGCGCGGCCGTGCGGTCGCGGTGCTGTCGACCGGCCCGATGACGGCGCACGCCGCGACGCTGTGGCGCAACGTCAGCGACCGCGTGGTGGTCCTGTCGCACACCGGACCGGACGTCGACGCCGCGCAGCGAGGGCAGCTGGAGGCGGCCGGCGTGGAGTTCGTCGACGGCGAGGTGGCGGCCGTCGAGCCGCTCGCCGGTGAGCGGCAGGGCGACGGTGGCGGCGTGCGCGTGGAGCTCGCCTCCGGCGCCGCACTGGAGGTGGCGTTCGTGGTGGCCGCGTCGCAGGTGCGCATCGACACGGCGTTGACGCACGCCCTGGGCGTGGAGGTCACCGACGTGGAGGTGATGGGGTCCGTCGCAGCGACGGGCGCCGTGGTGGTGGACCCGGTGGGGGCCACGAGCGTCGCCGGCGTGTGGGCGGCGGGGAACGCCGCCGCACCCATGGCCACGGTGCCCGCGGTGGCGGCGGCCGGGATGCAGGCGGGTGCGGCGATGACGATGGACCTGGCGCACGAGGACCTGGCCGCCGCCGCGGCGGCCGTACGCGACGTCGAGCTGGCCGGAGCTGCACGATGAGCGAGCACACCCACGAGCACGGGCACGGGCACGGGCACGGCGGCCCGCGGCGCGAGATGCCGCCGATCCCCGACTCCGCCGCCGGGCTGCCCGCCTGGTGGGAGGAGCTGTACAGCGGCACCGGCACCCGGTGGAGCGGGAACGCGAACGCCCGGCTCGTCGAGGCCGTGGCGGCGCTCGAGGCCCGCGGTGCGACGCCCGGGCGGGCGCTCGACCTGGGCTGCGGCGAGGGCGGCGACGTCGTCTGGCTCGCGGAGCGCGGCTGGTCGGTGACCGGGGTGGACGTCGCGCACGCCGCGGTGACGAAGGCGCGCAGCGCGGCGGCGGCACGGGGCGTCGACGTCGTCCTGGAGCGGCACGACCTCACGCAGACGTTCCCCGACGGTGAGTTCGAGCTGGTGAACGCCCAGTTCCTCCAGGCGCCCGTGGGCTGGCCGCGGCCGGAGGTGCTGCGGCGTGCGGCCGCCGCGGTGGCTCCCGGAGGGCACCTGCTCGTGGTGGACCACGCCGAGCCGCCGCCCTGGGCCGACCTCGACGCGCAGGCGCGGATCGGCTTCCCCACGCCGCAGCAGGTGCTGGCGGACCTGGCGCTCGGCCGGGAGTGGGAGGTGCTGCGGGCCGAGGTCGCAGAACGCCCCGCTGCCGGGCCGGCCGGGTCGACACCCGAGCACGGCCACCTCGCCGACAGCGTGGTGCTGGCCCACCGACGGGCGTGAGCAAGACTGCTGCCATGGCCGTCTTCGTGGTGACGTACTCGTACACAGCCGACGCGGAGCACCGCAGCGCAGTGCGCCCGGTCCACCGGGAGTGGCTCGGCACGCTGCCGAACCTGCTCGTGTCCGGCCCGACCGACGCCGACGGCGCCGTGCTCGTCTTCGAGGGGGCGTCCGCCGCCGAGGTCGACGCGACCGTCGACCAGGACCCGTTCGTCACCGACGGCAGCATCGTCGCCGAGCGCCGCACGGTCGGCTGGACCGTGGTGGGCGGCAGCCTGAAGGACGCGTTCCCCACCGCCTGACCCGCACCCCCCGCCCATGATCACGGTGGGAGGGTGGGGTCGTGCTCGTGGTGCTCAGCGGCCTGCCCGGCGTCGGCAAGACGACCCTCGCCCGGGAGCTGGCGCGCTCCCTCGGCGCTCCCCACGTGCGCGTCGACGCGTTCGAGGCCGCGCTCGGCCTGCGCGACGGTGACGGCGACCCCACCGGCTACCGCCTCGCGCACGTGCTGGCCCGGGATGCGCTGCGCAGCGGCCGCCACGCGGTCCTCGACGCGGTGAACCCCGTCCGGGCGGCCCGCGACGGCTGGCGCGCCCTCGCCGCCGAGGTGGGGGTGCCGCTGCTCGAGGTGGACGTCACCTGCTCCGACCCGGCCGTGCACGAGCGCCGGGTGCGCGAGCGCACCGCCGACCTGCCCGGGCACGTCGTCCCGACGTGGGAGTCGGTGACCGCCCGGCCGGCCTGGCAGCGCGACGCCGACGAGCCGCCCGCCGTCGTCGTCGACACGGCGACGACGACGGTGGCCCGCGCGGTCGCCGACCTGCGCGCCCGCGTGGACGCCCACCCGGAGCAGGTGGTCGTGCCGGCGTCGCTGCTGGCTCCCGGGCACCGCTTCGGCAGCTGGGCCGCGCGCGGCGAGCCGGAGGTGGTGCTCGAGACGGAGCGGCTGCTGCTGCGGAGGTGGCGCGAGGCCGACCTGGAGCCGTTCGCCGCGATGAACGCCGACCCGCAGGTCATGGAGCACTTCGCCTCCGGACCGCTGGACCGCGAGGCCTCCGACGGGCTGGCGCGGTACGCCGACGCCTGCTTCGAGGTGCACGGGTACGGCCTCGCGGCCGTGGAGCGGAAGGACGACGGCGCGTTCCTCGGCTTCTGCGGTCTCGGCCGGCACCGGCGCCGCCCGGACGCGGTGGAGGTCGGGTGGCGGCTGGCGCGCTCCGCCTGGGGCCACGGGTACGCCACGGAGGCGGGCCGCGCCTGGCTGACGGCGGCGCCGGGGTCCGGTCTGGAGCGGGTGGCCTGCTTCGTCGCGACGAGCAACGGGCGGTCGCTGGCGGTGGCGCGGCGCCTGGGCCTGGAGGTCGTGGAGGAGGACGTCTGGGCGGGCCAGCCCGTCACCGTCCTCGCCACCCAGCCGTGATCATGGACGGTCGGCCGCCGACTGGCGGCCGACCGCCCATGATCACGGCTGCGAGGGGGGTCAGTCGTCCTCGGAGGGCAGGGTCCAGGCCAGGTGCCAGGTGGAGAGCAGCCACGTGGCGAACCAGAGCCCGAAGCCCACGGCGTAGCCCTGCGTCGGCACCGGCGCGTGCAGCGCCACCGCCACGGCGGCGGCGACCGCGACCAGGCCCAGCGCCACCCGCAGCGGGTTGACGGCAGCGGAGGAGGCGTCGCGCATGGTGCGCTGCACCTCGTCGAGGGTGGCCGCCCGGCGGTCGAAGACACCGCGCACCCCGAGGTTGACCACGGCGCGCAGCGGGATGAAGAGGAGGAACCCGGCGGTCCAGACGACGACGGACGGCACAAGCGGCAGGGCCTCGACGGCGGCCAGCAGCGCGACCACGACCATCGCGGCCAGCAGCACCACCTCAGCGAGCACGCCGGCCCGGCGGGTGCTGGTGCGGCGGGTCCAGGCGTAGCGCTCGTCCTCGAAGGTGGCGGCCAGGCCGGTCGAGCGGGTGCTGGGGCGGGTGCGTGTCGCGGCGTTCATCGGGCTGTCCTTCCGTAGAGCTCGGCGCTGAGCGGTGGCAGGGGCTCGAGGCTGAACACGGCCTCGACGGGGAGGTCGAAGTACCTGGCGATGCGCAGCGCGAGGGCGAGCGACGGGCTGTACTCGCCGCGCTCCAGGTAGCCGATGGTCTGCGGGTGCACGCCGACGGCCTCGGCGAGCTCCTTGCGGCTGGTGCGCCGCTCGGCGCGCAGCACGGCGATGCGGTCGTGCACCGCATCCTCACTGCTGCGTGGTGCCCTCCCCATGCTCACGAACGTAGCATTAGTACTACGAGGCGTACAAGGCGTGCACCGCCTCGAGCGCCGCGGTCACACTGTGGACCCACCCCACGTGCAGGCGCTCGTTCGGCCGGCCGTAGACGACGTCCCCCGTGGCGAGGTTGGCCGAGACGGCGCAGACCATCCCCGCCCGCAGCCCGCGCCGGCGAGCCACGACGAACATCGCCGAGCTCTCCATCTCCACGTTGAGGATCCCGAGCTTCGTCAGGCCCGCGAGGTGCTCGGGCGTCTCCGCCCAGAACGCGTCGTCGGAGGCGTTGAGCCCCACGTGCACCCCGAAGCCGTTCTGCTCACCCAGTGCGAGCGACGCGTCGGCCAGGGCGATCGTCAGCCGCAGGTCCGGCACCGCCGGGTAGCTCAGGGGCACGTACTGGGCCGTGGTGCCGTCGTTGCGCAGCGTGCCCTCGGAGACGACGAGGTCACCGATGGCCATCCCCGGCTGCAGCGCACCGGTCGAGCCGACCCGCACGAACGTCGTGGCTCCCGCGTTGGCGAGCTCCTCCACGCCGATGGCCGTGGACGGGCACCCCATCCCCGAGGAGCAGACGGTGATCGGCATGCCGCGGAACGTGCCGTTGACGGTGCGGTACTCGCGCTGGTGGGCCACCTCCACGACGTCGTCCAGCTGCTCGGCCACCAGGGCCACCCGGAACGGGTCCCCCGGCATGAGCACCACCTCGTGGACCTCGCCGGGCGCCACCCCCACGTGGTACTGGCGTCCGCCGGTGAGCTGGGACTTGTCGGCGGGCTGGCCGGTGGCCGCAGGGGTCGTCACCGGCGCAGGCTGCCACGGCGGGCACGAGATCGACCGGGACGACGACGACATCGCCGTCCCCCGCAGCGCTGGTCCGTCCACAGGGGCGCGCGGTGTCCCTGCGCCCGGTGGGACCGACGTGACAGGCTCGGCCGCGTGTCCCGGACTTCCCCCCGGGGGGCCACCCGCCCTGTGCGGTCCCGCGTCGGCGTCGTCGTCGCAGCGGTCGTGCTGGTCGTGCTCCTCGTGCTCATCGCCCGATCCGCCGGCGGCCTCGGCGGCGCTCTCGACGTGCTGCTGGGCGACCCGCAGCAGGACGCGCAGGAGGCTCCCGCAGGCTCGGCGGTGGCGGCGCTGGACCGCCTGCCCGTCAAGGGGAAGGCACCCAAGACCGGCTACTCGCGCGAGCAGTTCGGGCAGGCGTGGCAGGACGTCGACGCGAACGGCTGCGACACCCGCGACGACGTCCTGGCGCGCGACCTGACCGACGTCGTCTACAGCCGCGCCGACCCGTGCCAGGTCTCCAGCGGCGTGCTGGTGGACCCGTACACCCCCAAGCAGATCCGCTTCCAGCGCGGGCCGCGCAGCGCCGAGGTGCAGATCGACCACCTCGTGGCGCTCTCCGACGCCTGGCAGACCGGAGCGCAGCAGTGGCCGGCGGACAAGCGCGAGCACTTCGCCAACGACCCGCTGAACCTGCTCGCCGTGGACGGGCCGCTGAACTCGGCGAAGGGCGACGGCGACGCCGCCACGTGGCTGCCGCCCAACAAGGACTTCCGCTGCCAGTACGTCGCGCGGCAGATCGCCGTGAAGGCCAAGTACGGCGCGTGGGTCACGCAGGCCGAGCACGACGCCATGGCCGGCGTGCTGAGCACCTGCCCGCACCAGGCGCTGCCCCGCGACGACGGCGGGGTCGGGCCGCAGCCGGCCGCCACGAGCGCGCCCGCGGACGCGGCCACCACGGCGCCGTACGCCAGCTGCTCGGCGGCCAAGGCCGCCGGGGCGGCGCCGCTGCACAGCGACGACCCGGGCTGGAACCCCCGGCTGGACCGGGACGGCGACGGCGTCGCCTGCGCCTGACGGGCAGCAGCGTCGCGCGCCAGGATGGGCGGGTGATCCGCAACGTGGTGGTCGGCAAGCTCCGCGAGGGCGTGGACCTCGCGGAGGTGCAGCCCGGCCTGGACGCCATCGCCGCCCTCGACTCCCCCGGCTGCCTGGCCCGCCGGGTCGGGACGGACCTGCGCCTGCGCGAGCAGCCGTGGGACTTCGCCATCACCAACGACTGGGCGGACGAGGCCAGCTACCGCGCCTACGACCTCGACGAGGAGCACAACCGCATCCGGCGCGAGCTCTTCGCGCCGCTGTGCGAGCAGATCGTCAGGGTGCAGTTCGAGGTGCCCGACTCCCCCTGACCCCGCCCGGCCCCGCCCGCGACGGTCAGCGCTCGCCCGGCGGTGGCGTCGGCTCGGCGGAGGCGGCGGGCTTGGAGACGAGGTAGGTGCGACCGGTCGCGTCGCGGTGCACCTCGTACTGGCCCTGCACGCCCGACAGGCGGTGCTCGGCGCGGGCCGCCTGGGTGCCCGCCTGCTGCTCGTCCACCTGGGCGCCGCCGTAGACGGCCTTGAGGTTCTGCTCGACCGAGCCGACGGCGCGGTCGAGCCGGCCGAACACCCTGCGCAAGAACGACACGACAGCAGCCCCTCGACCTGATTGATTGCGTGCAACCGAATCGTACGCCGCCGGTCGCTAGGCTGTCACGCGTGACCGCCGCCGCCCCGGACGCCGAGCCCGACCTCCTGGCCCTGGACCAGCAGGTCTGCTTCGCCCTCGCGGTGGCGGCCCGCAGCGTCATCGGGCTCTACCGGCCGGTGCTCGAGCCGCTGGGCCTGACCCACCCGCAGTACCTCGTGATGCTGGCGCTATGGCAGCACCGACGGCTCACGGTCAAGGAGCTCGGCGCCCTGCTCCAGCTCGACTCCGGCACACTGTCGCCGCTGCTCAAGCGCCTGGTGAGCACGGGCCTGGTCACCAAGACCCGCGACGGGCGCGACGAGCGCGTCGTCGTCGTCGAGCTCACCGAGGCCGGTGCCGGGCTGCGGGAGCAGGCCCTGGAGGTGCCGCGCACGGTCATGGCCCGGCTGGGCATGGACGTCGGCGACCTCGTGGCCCTGCGCGACTCCCTGAGCGCGGTCATCGCGGCGGCGCTGGCCGCCGGCCCTCCCCCGCAGGACTGACCTCAAACGCCGGCCCGGCGATCTGTGGCGATCGCCACGCTCGTTGAAACTTGGAACAGATCGCGAGCGGTCGTCCGTTGGCACCCGTCGTGGACCTCTTCACCCCCGCCGTGTTCGGCGACCTCAAGCTGGCCAACCGCATCGTCATGGCGCCGCTGACGCGCCTGCGCTCCGGCGAGGCCGGCGTGCCCGGTGATCTGGTGGCCGAGATGTACGCGCAGCGCGCGAGCCTCGGCCTCATCGTCACCGAAGGCACGTACCCCTCCAAGGAGGGCCAGGGCTACCCGGGCCAGCCGGGCATCACCACCGACGAGCAGCAGGACGCCTGGGGCCGGGTGGCCGAGGCCGTGCACGAGGCCGGCGGCACCATCGTCATGCAGGTCATGCACGCGGGTCGCGTCTCGCACGTCGACATCACGGGCACCGACCGCGTCGTGGCGCCCAGCGCCGTCGCCATCGAGGGCGAGGTGCACGTGCACGCCGGCAAGAAGTCCTACGAGGCGCCGCACGCGCTGACCCTCGACGAGATCGAAGAGGTGCGCGAGCAGTTCGTCACGGCCTCGAAGCGCGCCGTGGCCGCGGGTCTGGACGGCGTCGAGGTGCACGGCGCCAACGGCTACCTGCTCCACGAGTTCCTCTCCCCCGCCTCCAACACCCGCACCGACCTCTACGGCGGGACGCCGGCCGCCCGCGCCCGGTTCGTGGTGGAGACCGTCCGCGCCGTGGCCGAGGCCGTCGGTGCCGGCCGCACCGGCCTGCGCATCAGCCCGGCGCACAACATCCAGGACGTGTGGGAGAAGGACGCCGACGACGTCGCCGCCACCTACGCGGCGCTCACCGACGGCATCGGCGACCTGGGCCTGGCCTACCTGTCCGTGCTGCACGCCGACCTCGGCAGCCGCCTCGTGCAGGACCTGCGCCGCCGCGCCGGCGCCCCGCTCGTGGCCAACAACGGCTTCGGCGCGCCGAGCACGCGTGAGCTCTCCCAGCAGCTCGTGGCCGACGGGGTCGCTGACGCCGTGGCGGTGGGTCGCCCGGTCATCGCCAACCCCGACCTCGCCGAGCGCTGGCGGGTCGGCGCCGACGAGAACGAGCCCGACGGCTCCACGTTCTACGGCGGCGGCGCGCAGGGCTACACCGACTACCCGCGCCTCGCCCTCTGAGCCACCCCCGGTGCTCGTGATCATGGGCGGTCGGCCACCTCGGGTGGCCAACCGCCCATGATCACGTGGGGGTCAGGGCGAGTGGCGGAACCAGCCGCCGCCTGACCGGTGCTGCTGAGCCGTCTGGACCACCTGGACGCCCGGCTCGTAGCTGCCCTCGTAGACCGTGACCTCCTCGCCGTCGGGAGCGGAGCCCTGGTCGGCCGGGACGCCGAGCAGGGCTCGCGTCAGCGCCTGCGAGGAGTCGAGCAGGTCGTCGAGGGCGTGCCGCAGGTGCTCCCCCGTCACCTCGCGGACCGCCTCACCGGCGCTGGTCGCCTCGTCGTCCTGGGCCATCGCCGCCTCCAGCACCGCGCGGCGCACGAGCTCCTTCACGAACGAGGCCGTCACGCCCTCGCTGCGCGCCACCACCTCGGCCACCACCTCCTCACCAGCGGTCAGCGGCACCGCCCGGGAGTAGAGGCGCAGCAGGCGGTGACGGGCGTCGGCGTCCGGGAGTCCGATCTCCAGCGCGACGTCCACCCGGCCGGGCCGGGCCGCGAGCGCCCGCTCGAGGGCCTCGGCGCGGTTGGTGGTGAGCAGGAACAGCAGGTCGGCGTCGGCGGCGGCGCCGTCCATGGCGTCGAGCAGCTCGAACAGCACCGGGTTCGTCCCGTGTCCGTAGGAGCGGTCCTCCGCGACGAGGTCGACGTCCTCGAGGACGACGACGGCGGGCTGCAGCTCGCGCGCCATCGCCGCGACCGCGCCGATGAGGTGCAGCGAACGGCCCGAGAGCAGCAGGGCGGTGGTCTGGGGCAGGTGCGTGACGACGTACCGGGTGGTGTGGGTCTTGCCGGTGCCGGGCGGGCCGTAGAGCAGCAGTCCGCGCTTGAGGTGCTGGCCGCTGGCGCGCAGCACCTCGCGGCGCGCGGCGACGGCGAGGGTGTGCCGCTCGACCCGGGCGAGGACGCTCTCGGGCAGGACGACGTCGTCGCGGTCGGTGCGGGGCAGGTCGGGGAAGCGCAGCGCCACCCCGCCGTGGTCGTTCGCGCTGATCTCCAGCACCTGGCCGCGGTAGACGTTCCTGGCCGAGCGCAGCGCCTCGAGCTCGCCGAGCAGCTCTTGGGCCCGGGCCGTCTCGAGCCCGGCGACCTCCACCGTCAGCCCGCTGTGCCCGTGCTGGTCGGCCGGGCCGCGCACGTGGAGCGCGTGGCGGCCGCGGTGGTCGCCGACGAGCAGCAGCACCGCGCGCCAGACCGCCGTGGTGCTCGTGGGGCCGGACGGCAGGTCGTCCACGGGCGGCGCGGTGACCCGCAGCGGCGGCAGGTGGCTGCCCTGGAGCATCTGGGCGACGTCGACCGTCCCGAAGTGCGGCGGGATCGTGTAGCCGACCACCTCCACCGAACGACCGGGCTCCGCGGTCCACGCGTCCAGGGCCAGCTGCAGGTTGACACGGTCGAACACCGCGAACTCGCGGCTGACGACGGCGGCGTCGGCGGCTCCGTCACCGAGGTGGCCGCGGAGGCGGGTCACCAGCTCCGGGACGCGCTCGGCGGTGGTCTCCTGCGCCCACTCGAGCAGGCCGGTGACGGCCTTCGCGAGGGCGAGCCGCTCGTCGGTGAGGTCTGCCTGCGGACGTCCGGGCTCGGTCACCGGTGCATCGTCACCGCAGTGATCAGTGCGGCGCGTCAACCCGTGGCGGGATGCGCGTCGACGGCGGGAGCGTCCCACCACGCCAGGAGGCGCAGCGCGTGGAACGTCAGCCACCGCGACGGCTCGCCCACCCCGGCGTCGACGTCGAACCACACCCGCCCCGGGTGGCGGGCCTGCTGGTGCCACGTGCCGTCGTCGTCGCGAGCCTCCCGGACCAGCGCGACGGCCTCGGCCGTCCGCGGGTCGGGGGCCCGCCCGTCGTGCTGGGCCGCGGCCCGCAGGTGGTCGGCGGCGCGCAGCGCGCTGTAGCGCCAGCGGTAGGGGTGCGCGAGCTGCGTGGCCCACTCCCCCACCGGCTCCCCGGTGCTGAGCCGGCGGAGCAGGTGGCGCCGCAGCAGGTGCTCCTCGCCGCGGTGGCGGGCCGCGCGGAGCGCGTCGGAGCCGCCGGTGCGCTGCTCGTGGTCGAGCAGCCCGACGACGGCGTTGAGCGTGGAGTGGAAGGAGCTGCGCGTCGAGCCCTCCACCCACTCGCAGTTCCACCCGCCGTCGTCGAGCTGGTGCTCGGGGAACCAGGCAGCGACCGCGGAGACGTCGGCGCCGAGCCACGCGCCGTTGGCCAGCGTGAACGCGTTGATGCAGACGTCGACCTCGCCGCCCCAGAACGGCAGGTCCTCGTACTCCCAGCGCACGTCGGCGAGCAGCTCCGCCGTGCGCGGGCGCAGCGCGGAGGCGGGCACGCCCCACTCGCGCAGCTGGTTCAGCGACCAGGTGGTGGCGGTGTACGGCTGGCCGGGCTCGTCGGGGAACGTGCCCTCGCGCACCTCGCGCGGGAAGAAGGGGCCGCCCGCCCACTGCCCGTCGTCGTCCTGCAGGGCCAGCAGCCGGGCCCCGAACCCTTCGGTGGCCGTGCGCGCCCGAGTGGCCTCCCACACCGCGGGCGGCTCGCCCGTGAGGTCGCGCTGCACCTTCCAGCGCAGGGCCGGGTCGGAGTCGAGCAGCCAGGTGAGGACCTCGTCGTCGTCCACGGTGCCCGACGCTAGACCCGCCCGGTGACGCCAGGCCGCTGCGCGCAGAGCAGCACCTGGGGCGGCTGGGTGCCGCGGGCGGGGAAGCGCAGCTCGGTCACCGGCTCCAGCCCGGCGCCGACGACGACGGCGACCAGCGCCTCCGGCAGCCACCGGTGCGTGGTCCAACGCACTCCGTCGACGCCGTAGGCGCTGGTGCGGGGCACGTCCTCGTCGCCGACGTGGGTGCCCAGCAGCAGCTGGCCGCCGGGCACGAGCGCGCGGGCGAGGTCGGCGACGACCTCCGCCAGCACGTCGCGCGGCAGGTTGAACAGCGACCACCAGGCGAGCGCCCCGCCGAGCGAGGCGTCGGCCAGCTGCAGCTCGGTGGCCGAGGCGACGTCGAAAGACGGACCGGGGTGCAGCCGCCGGGCGTGCTGGACCATCCGCGGCGACAGGTCCACACCGCGCACGTCCACGCCGAGCCCCGCGAGGTGCGCGGTGGTGGTGCCCGGACCACAGCCCACGTCCAGCACCGGGCCGAGCGGTGCGACGTGCTCGGCGAAAGCCGCCAGCGCTGCGCGCAACCAGGGCTCGGGCCCCAGGAGGCCGGCGCCCGTCTGCACGTAGGCGTCGGCGACGCGGTCGTAGGAGGCGCGGACGTCGGCGAGGTCGTCGGGCTGGCGCACGGCTCCGGACGCTAGGGACCACCCCCGACAGCAGGACGCCCAGTCCTCCGAGGTCGGCTGGACCTGCCGGAACCCTGGCACGTCTGGTCGGAACCGGGTGCTGGTTCCGACCAGACGCGGCAGGGTTCCGACACCTCGCGGTCAGCGCGTGGGACGCCGGCCCTCAGCCGCCGTCGGCGTCGGCCCAGGAGCGGCCCACGTGCACGTCGAGCGGGAAGGTGAGGGGGAACTCGCCGTACAGCAGCCACCCCGCGCGCTCGGCCGCGCCCCGCACGGCCGCCACGACGTCGTCGGCCAGCGCGGCGGGCGTGTGCACGAGCACCTCGTCGTGGAGGAACAGCACCAGGTGCGGCCGCTGCTCCACCGGGCCGTCGGCTCCCAGCCGCCACAGCTCCTCGCGCAGCAGCGCGATCCAGCTGGCCGCCCACTCCGCGGCCGAGCCCTGCACCACGAAGTTGCGGGTGAAGCGCCCCCAGGAGCGGCGCTCGCGCAGGTCCGCCTCGCTGGCCGGCACGTCGGGGGCCTGCTGCGTCCACGACCCCCGCGGCCGCGGCGACCCGCGGCCCAGCCACGTGCTCACCACCTCGCCGCGCTCCCCCGCCGCCGCGGCGAGCTCGAGGTGCTCCACGGCACGGGGGTAGCGCCGAGCGAGGTGCTCGACCATGCGACCGCCGCTGCCGGCCGTGGCGCCGTACATCGCGCCGAGCACGGCGAGCTTGGCGTCGGAGCGCGTGGCGACGGCGCCGCTGTCCACCACGCCCTGGTAGAGGTCCCCGCCGGCCGCGGCGCGGGCCAGGTCGGCGTCGCCGGAGACCGCCGCCAGGACGCGCGGCTCGAGCTGGGCGACGTCGGCCACCACCAGCCGCCAGCCCTCGTCCGCGACCACCGCCGGGCGCAGCACCGCCGGCACCGACAGCGCTCCCCCGCCCTGCGCGGCCCAGCGTCCGCTCACCACCCCGCCGGGCAGGTGGTCGGGGCGGTAGCGCCCGTCGTGCACCCACTCCCGCAGCCAGCGCCAGCCGTTGGCGGCGTGCAGCCGGGACAGCTTCCGGTGCTCCAGCAGCGGGACGACCGCCAGGTGGTCGAGCTGCGACAGCGTGCCGGAGCGGGTGTCCGGCGGCACCAGGCCCACGCGGCGCAGGGCGCGCAGGAGGTCGGCGGGGCTGTCGGGGTTGAGGGACGGGGCGCCCAGCGCCTCACGGGCCCGAGCCAGCAGCGCCGCCAGCACAGCCGGCGGCTCCCCCGCCGGCGGCCGCGGCCCGAGCTCCCGGGCGAGCAGCGCCTCGTGGACGTCGGCGCGCCACGGCAGCCCGGCGTGGGTCATCTCCGCCGCCACCAGCGCGCCGGCGCTCTCGGCGGCGAGCAGCAGCTGCAGCCGCCCCCGCTGCTCGCCGGCCACCGCCGCCAGGGCCGCCTGCTGCGCGGCGTGCTCGGCAGCGGCGTCGAGGGCCGTCACGTGCACGTGCAGGTCGAACAGCCCCTCCGCGCCCCCACCGGCTGACCCCGCGGTCGCCGCGGTGGCGCTCAGCGGCGCCAGCTCGTCCCACGCCGCCGTCGCGGCGGTCGCCAGCACGTCCTGGTCGACGCCGGGCGCCCGCCGCAGCACCCGGTGCACCAGCCGCAGGTCGAGGCAGCGCCGCACCCGCACCCCGGCGGCCAGCAGCGACGGGTACCAGCGCGTGGTGTCGTCCCACACCCACCGCGGCCCGGCGCCCGTGGCCTCCAGCCGGGCCACGAAGGCCGCCAGCTCACCCTCGCCGAGCGCCACCGCCTCGCCGTCGACGACGGCGAGCACCTCGTCGGGACCGCGGCGCTGCAGCAGCACCTCCCGCGGACCCGTCACGTGCCCAGTCTGTGCGCCGCGTCCGACAGCCCTCGCTCCCTCCCTCCCTCCCTCGATCGTCGCGAAGAGGGGGGTGGGGTGAGGAGCCTTGAACCCGGTGGGCAGCCCGGGGACCGGGTCAGGGCCCGGAAGCGGGCCTCAGCCGCCCACCGGGCCTGAGCCCACCGGCACCGGCACCGGCTCAGCTGTGCTGCTCGCGCAGGCGCGAGGGGGCCTGCACCTCCCACGCCTCGCGGAGCACCTCGGCGAGCTCGTCCACCTCGAGCTCGGCCAGCCGCGCCAGCACGTAGGGGTGCCCCGCGTAGTGGTCGGTGCGGAAGAAGGCGACCGGGTCGGCGGTGGCGAGCTCCTCGGCGTCCTCGACGCTGGCGCGCCGCAGCACGAGGACGCCGGGCTGGTCGTGCAGCCGGGCGAAGAGCTTGTCGTGCACGCGGAACCCGGGCGTGCCCCAGGACCGCTTCTCCGTGGTGTCGGGGAGCGCGAGCGCGAGGCGCCGGACGTCGTCGTCATCAGCCACGCCCCGCAGGGTGCTCCTGCGCGCGGCCCAGGGGAAGCCCCCGTCACCCGGGCCGCGGCTGAGAGGTCAGTGCGCGGGAGCGGCAGCCGGGCCGGCGGCACCGCCGGCGCGCCCATCGGGCGTGCGCAGGCGGAACGCGGGGATGGTCCGGTGCACCATCGGACCGATGGCCAGGGCGTAGACGAGGGTGCCCCACCCGACCGTGCCGCCCAGGGAGAAGCCGATCCCCAGCACCAGCAGCTCCACCCCGGTGCGCGCCACGCGCAGCGGCAGGCCCTTGGCCGCGAGGCCGATGCTGAGCCCGTCGCGAGGGCCAGGGCCGAGACCCGCTCCCACGTAGACGCCGGTGGCGAGGGCGTTGAGGACGACGCCGACCAGCAGCAGCGACCAGGCCGCCACCGCGCCGTCGCCCGCGCCGGACGGGACGAGTGCGAGGGTCGCGTTGATGGACAGGCCCACGAGGACGACGTTGGCGAGCGTGCCGACGCCCGGCCGCTGCCGCAGCGGGACCCAGCACAGCAGGACGACGACACCGGTCACGATCGACCAGGTGCCCACCTCGCCCCCGAAGGTCCGGGACAGGCCCTGGTCGAGCACGCTCCACGGCATGACGCCCAGGTCGGAGCGCAGCATGAGGGCGATGCTCGCGCCGTAGGCGGCCAGGCCGAGCACCAGCACGAGCGCGCGCAGCGGGCGGCGGTCGGGGACGACGGGCAGCAGGACCCGCGAGAGCAGCGATGGGCGGTCGGTCCGGGGCACCAGGCCACTGTTCTCCACTTGGCACTGCCTCGACAGGGCCAAGTCCGCCACGATGGACGGGTGGACCCTGGCCGACTCTCGTCCCTCCTCGCGCCCTGGCTCGGCGCGGGCGCCGCGTACAGCGCCGTCGCCGACGGCGTGCGCGGGCTCGCGCTCGACGGGCGCCTGCCCGTCGGCGCCCGCGTGCCCAGCGAGCGGGCCCTGGCTGCGGCGCTCGGCATGAGCCGCACGACCATCAGCGCCGCCTACGACGTCCTGCGGTCGGAGGGGTACCTCCGCAGCGCGCACGGGGCGGGCAGCCGCGTGGCGCTGCCGACCGGTGCCCGCCCGGTGGAGCGGCCCGACGTCGACCCCGGGGCCGAGCGCGAGCCCGAGGGCGTGCTCGACCTGACCATGGCGGCGCTGCCTGCGCCCGCCGCCGTGCTCGACGCGGTGGCCGCCGCGAGCGCAGACCTGCCGCTGCAGCTGGCCCACCACGGGATGCACGCCTTCGGGCTTCCGGTGCTGCGCGACGCGGTGGCCCGCCACCTCAGCGCTCGGGGGCTGGCGACGGCGCCGGAGCAGGTGCTGGTCACCAGCGGGGCGCTGCAGGGCTGGAACCTGCTGCTGCGGGCGCTGTCGCGCCCGGGCCAGCGGGCGCTGGTGGAGCAGCCCACCTACCCCGCCGTCGTCGACGCGGTCCGCGCCCACCACGTGCGCCCGGTGCCGCTGCCGGTGGGTGAGCACGGGTGGGAGCTGCCCGCGTCGCCGGCGGGCCGACGGGCGATGACGGAGGCGGTGCTGGCGCACGTCACCCCCGACGCGCAGAACCCCACAGGCCTGGTGCAGGACGACGACCAGCGCGCCGAGCTGCTCGCGGCGCTCTCGGCAGGACCTGGCGGCAGCCCGGTGGTGGCGGTCGACGAGACCTTCGCCGACCTGGTGGACCCGGCCGCGGCGCAGACGCCGCTGGCGGCGCTGGCGGAAGCGCGCCGCGGCGAGGAGGTGGTGACGCTGGGCTCGGTGAGCAAGAGCTTCTGGGCCGGGCTGCGGCTGGGCTGGGTGCGGGCCTCACCGGAGCTCGTGTCACGGCTGGCGCAGGTGCGGGCCGGTCTGGACATCACCTCCCCCGTGCTCGACCAGCTGGTGGCGGTGCACCTGCTGGCGCGGGCCCCGGAGCTGCTGGCCGAGCGGCGCGCGCTCCTGGCGGAGCGCCGCACCGGGCTGCTGCGGGCGCTGGCGGCGGGAGTGCCGGACTGGGCGGTGAGGCCGGCGCAGGCCGGGCTGGTCCTGTGGGTGGGGCTGCCGACGCCGGGCGCCACGCAGCTGGTCTCCCACGCCCTCGACCTGGGGGTGCGCCTGGTCCCCGGGCCGCGCTTCACGGTGGACGGTACGGGCGACCGGTGGCTGCGCCTGCCGCTGACCGTGGCCCCGGAGGACGCCCCGGCGCTCGTGTCCGTGCTGCGCGAGGCGCGGGCGCGCGCCGTGGCGAGCGCCCCGACGTCGCGGACCCCGGCGCGGTGGACCGCATGAGCACCCCACCCCCTCCGTCGTCGTCCCCCTCCCCTTCGCACTTTCCACGGGAAGTGCACCAAGAAGGCCCCTCCGTTCCGCGCTTTCCACGGAAAGTGCCAGGAGGAGTCGGTCGGGGCGACGACGGGCGAGAGCCGCGGGAGGGGATCGGCAGGCAGGTCGCGGCCGGCGTCGTCGGCGCGGTCACGGGGTACGCCAGCTCCTTCACCGTGGTCCTGACCGGTCTGGCGGCCGTCGGCGCGACCCCGGCGCAGGCCGCCTCCGGTCTCGTGGCGCTCTGCGCGCTGCAGGGCGTGCTCGCCATCGCCCTCTCCTGGCGCACCCGGATGCCGGTCTCCTTCGCCTGGTCGACCCCGGGCGCCGCCGTCCTCGTGGCGGCGGGCGCGGGCGGCGTGACGTGGCCGGAGGCGGTCGGCGCGTTCGTCCTGTGCGGCGCGCTCGTGGTGCTCACCGGGGCCTGGCCCGCGCTCTCACGCCTGGTCACCCGCGTGCCCGCGCCGCTGTCGGGAGCGCTGCTGGCCGGCGTGCTGCTCCCCCTGTGCCTGGCGCCGGTGACGGCGGTGGCCCGCGAGCCGCTGGCCGGTGGCGCCGTCGTCGTCGTGTGGCTGGTGCTGCGGCGGCTCGCCCCGGCCTGGGCCGTCCCGGCGGCGCTCGTGGTCGCCCTGGTGCTGACGCTGACCGTCGAGCAGGGTGCGGGCCCCGCCGCGGCGGCAGGCGGCCTCGGCTGGGCGCCCGTGCTCACATGGACCACCCCGCAGCTGGACCCACTGGTGCTGCTGAGCATCGGCGTCCCGCTGTACCTCGTCACCACGGCCAGCCAGAACGTGCCGGGCCTGGCCGTGCTGCGCGGCGCCGGCTACCCCGACCCGCCGGCCCGCGCCGCGCTCGTCGGCTCGGGCGCCGCGACCGTGGTGGGCGCGCCGTTCGGCGTGCACGCCCTCAACCTCGCCGCGCTGTCGGCGGCGATCATGGCCGGTCCCGACGTCCACCCCGACCCCCGCCGCCGCTGGCCGGCAGCCGTCACCGGGGGCGTCGCCTACCTCGGTCTGGCGCTCCTCTCGACGGCAGCCGCCGCGCTGGTGTCGTCGGCGCCGCCGCTGCTCGTGCAGGCGGTCGCGGGTCTCGCGCTGCTGGGGGCGTTCCTGGGAGGCCTGGCCTCCGCGGTGCAGGAGGGCCACCCCGCCGAGCACCGCACCGCCGCCGTCCTGGCGTTCCTCGTGGTGGCCAGCGGCGTCAGCGTGGCCGGCATCGGCAGCGCCGTGTGGGGCCTGCTCGCCGGGGCGCTGTGCTACGCGTGGCTGCGCCCGCGCACCACGCCCGACCGAGGACCGCGATGACCCCCGGACGTCCCACCCCTGACGAGGCCGACCTCGCAGCGACGCTCACCCGGGCCACCGCTCCGAGGACGACGACGGGCGCTGCCGCGCCCGGCTCGTCCCCCGTGGTGCTCCCCGAGACGGGACCGGCCGTCGCGCCCGGCGTCGCGCCGCCCGCGGCGGTGGAGCCGCGCTCCCCGGAGGCGACGTCGGCGCTGGTGCCGATGCTGCTGGTCACCTTCGCCACCGGCGTGCTCGACGCCGCCACCTACCTCGGCCTGCACGGCGTCTTCACCGCCAACATGACCGGCAACGTCATCTTCATCGGCCTGGGCCTGGCCGGGTACGACGCGAGCACGCTGCTGCGGGCCGGCCTGGCGCTGGCGGGTTTCGTGGCCGGTGCGGCGCTGCTGGGCCGCCTGGGGCGCGGCCGGGCACCGCGCGCGGGCGCAGACCTTCTGTCGGCGTGGACCCTGGTGGCGGTGGCCGCCGTCGTCGGCGGCGTGGCGCTGGCGCTGGCGGTCACGCCGCTGTCGAGCGCCTGGCTCGACGTCGTCACCGCCGTCACCGCGGCGGCCATGGGCGCCCAGGCGGTGGCGGCGCGGCGGGTCGGCGTCCCCGACGTCCCCACGGTGGTGGTGACCTCGGCGCTGGTCGGGCTGTCCGCCGACCACCGCTGGACCGGGCGCACCCACGACCGCGCGGTGCTGCTGCGGCGGGTCGGGGCCGTCGCGGCGATGCTCGTCGGTGCCCTGGCCGGCGCGCTGCTGCTGCGGTGGCACATCGGGGCGGGCGTGGGCGCCTCCGCGCTCGTCGTGCTGGTCGTGGGGCTGCGCGGGGTGGTGGTCGCTCGCCGCGCGCACCGGTCGCACCGCCCACCCCGGTCTCAGCGGGCCGGGTGAGGGGCCGGGGCGGACCCGTCAGCCGTCCCGGCGCAGCGCGCGCAGCCGCAGCGCGGCCTGCACGTCCAGGCTGCGCGGCGGGCCGTCCCACCCGGCGCCGAGCAGCGCGTCGAGCCGCTCGACGCGCTGCCGGACCGTGTTGACGTGCACGAACAGCCGCGCGGCGGCGGCACTGCGCGACCCCTCCTCGAGCACCGCCGCTGCGGTCTGCTCCAGGTGCGTGCCGTGCTCGCCGTCGTAGGCCAGCACCGGGCCCAGCAACCGCTCGACCATCGCGTCCACCACGCCCTCGTCGGCACCGCCCAGCAGCAGCCCGGCCACGCCCAGCCGGGCCCTGTCGGCGTGACCGGTGCGCCACCCGAGCACCTGCGCGGCCCGCGCGACCTGCGCGGCCTCGGCGTGCGCCCGCCCGACGGACCCGGTGCCGCGCGCGGCGACGGCGGGCTCCGCGTCGGCGCAGCCGACCACGGCGCTCACCCCCGCCCCCGCCAGCGCCGCCTGCGCCGCGGCACCCAGCTCGTCAGAGCTCGCACCCCGCCGCGAGCAGACCAGGCAGACGTGGCCCGCGTGCACGGCCACGAGTCCGCGGCCCTCCACCAGGGGGCGCAGCGCCGCCACGCTGCGCTGGCGGTCGGCCGGCGGGACCACCGCCACCAGCGACGAGGACGGCTCGCGCAGGTCGAGGCCCTGCGCCAGCGCGCGCTCCTGGAGCACCTCGCGGCGCACTCCGCGCTCGTCGACCAGGTCGTCGAGCAGCGCTGACGGCGACCTGTCGGCGGCCTCGGCGAGCTCGTGCTCCACCTGCAGCGCCGCCGCCGCCGCGAGCGCCCCGCGGCCCAGCGCGCGGTGAGCGCGCTCCCCCACGGCCGGGCTGACCAGCCGGCTCGCCCCGGCGGGGCCGCCCGGCACGACGACGACCGCCGTCGCCCCACCGTCGTCGTCGAGGTCCGCGTGACGGCCGCCGGCGCTGCAGCGGACGCGGGCGTCGTCGTCGACCAGGACCACCGGTGCGCCCACCGCGGCGGCGAGCTCCTCGACCACGGCGCGGCACCCGCCCCCGCCGCCGACGGCGGCGAGCAGGCGCGCGTCGAGGTCGAGCAGGTCGGCGTCGCCCTGGGCGGTGGACGCGGCGGCGCGCAGCGCGGCGATCTCGCTGGCGCGGCGGGTCTGCTCGAGGGCGACGGCGGCCTGCAGGGCCAGCAGGCGCAGCGCCTCCAGCCCGGCCGGCGGCATCGCCACCGGGGTCCGGTGCGCCACGAGCAGCGCCCCGACCAGGTGCCCGTCCACGCGCAGCGGCTCGCCGCTGATGGCGCGCACCCCCTCGGCGGCCACCGCTTCGTCGATGTGGGTGAGGTGGTTGAGGTCGGCGTCGGCGAGGTAGTCGTCGGTGTGCACCGAGGTCCCGCCGGCGGCCACGGACCCGAGGATGCCCGTGCCCAAGGGCATGCGGATCTCGGCGTACGCGCGGGTCCGCACGCCGTCGGTGACGTGGATCCACGTCTCGCCGGCGTCGAGGTCGTTGAGGGACAGGTAGGCCATGTCGGCGCCCAGCAGGGCGCGGGTGCGGCGGACCAGTGCCCGGAGGATCACCGAGCGGTCGCGCACGCTGGCGAGGTCGGTGGCCGAGTCGTGGACGGCCCGCAGCAGCGCCGCCGGGGACGGCGCCGCGAAGGAGCCGAGCGGACGACCGGCCACGGTGCCGGTCCCCTCCAGGGTGGTCACGACAGGTGTGTACCGCGCACACCCCGTGGCCGCCAGTGTGTGCGCGTCGTCCATGGTCATCGCCCGCCGCGGCGACGCAGGGTGGGCGGGCGCCGTCCCCTCAGGCGGTGTCCCCGCGATGACGCGAGACGAGGAGTCCCTCCGTGACTGGTGCTGCTCCCGAGATGAAGCTCCACGTGCTCTCCACCGGTGTGATGGAGACCGACCTGACCTGGCTGCTGCTCAAGGGCGGCCGCACGATCCGCGACCGCCACCACAAGGACGACCCCGTGGTCTGGGGCGACTGCCCCACCCACGCGGTGCTCATCGAGCACCCCGAGGGCCGGGTGCTGTGGGACACCGGCGTGCCGCGCGACTGGGAGGAGCGCTGGGCCCCCACCGGCTTCCACGACTTCTTCCCCGTCAAGGAGCCCGTCGACGGCCCCGGCTACCTCGACTCCTCGCTCGCCTCGCTCGAGCTCACGCCGGACGACGTCGACATCCTCGTGCTGAGCCACCTGCACTTCGACCACGCCGCCAACGCCCGGGACTTCATGAACGGCAGGACCCGGATCATCGCCAACGACAAGGAGGTCGAGGGCGCCTCGAAGATCCAGGGGTACAGCCAGGGCGCGCACATCGTCAGCGACTACCAGGGCCTGCCGATCGAGACGGTCAGCGGAGACGTGGAGATCCTCCCCGGCATCTCGGTGATCGAGACCCCCGGCCACACCTGGGGGACCATGTCGCTGCGCGTGGACCTGCCCCAGGAGGGCACCAAGATCTTCACCTCCGACGCGGTCTACCTGCGCGACTCCTGGGGCCCGCCGGCCGTGGGCGCCGCCATCGTCTGGAACAACCTGGCGTGGCTGGAGAGCGTGGAGAAGCTCCGCGGCATCGCCGAGGAGACCGGCGCGGAGGTCATCTTCGGGCACGACGGCGAGCAGGCGAAGCAGCTGCGCTACGCCCCTGACGGGGAGTACCGCTGATGGTGCTGCACGACTTCACCTGCGCGCAGGGGCACCGCTTCGAGGCGGGCCTGGCGTCGATGAGCAGCCCCGACCCGGCGTGCCCGGCGTGCGGCTCCGCCACCCGCCGCCGCCCGAGCCGGCTCAACATCGGCGGCCGGGCGTCCACGGGGGTGCCGCGCGAGCGGATGCCCCGCAGCTGGGAGGGCGTCGGGCGGGGCGACCGGGAGACGGTCGCGCACTGGCGGGCGGTGGCCGAGGAGCGGGAGGCGCTCGAGGAGCGCCACCCCGAGCTGGCCGGTGACCGCCGCCCGGTGCTGGCGCACGAGGGCGTCTTCGCCGGACGGCCGCTGCGCGCCGGGGACGACGTCGCGGCGTCGCTGGCCGCGGCGAAGGCCGCCAGGGCCGAGGAGGCCGCCGCGCCCCCGTCGTCGTCCCCCGCGAGGGCGGCGGGCGCGGGAGCGGCGTCGTGAGGGCGCGCGGCGCCGTCCTGGTGGAGATCGGCAGGGAGCGCCCCTACGCGAGCAGCCGGCCGATCGAGGTGGTCGACGTCGAGCTCGACCCGCCGGGCCCAGGCGAGCTGCTGGTGCGCATGGAGGCCGCCGGCGTCTGCCACTCCGACCTGTCGGTCGTGGACGGCAACCGGGTGCGTCCGGTCCCGATGCTGCTGGGGCACGAGGCCTGCGGCCGCGTGGAGCAGGTCGGTGACGGCGTGGACGACCTCGCCGTCGGGCAGCGCGTGGTGATGGCCTTCCTGCCCCGCTGCGGGGAGTGCGCGGGCTGTCGCTCCGACGGCCGGCTCCCCTGCACGCCGGGCTCGGCGGCCAACAACGCCGGCGAGCTGCTCGGCGGGGGTCGGCGGCTGCACGGCGCGGACGGCTCCGGGCTCAGCGGTGAGCTGCACCACCACCTGGGCGTCAGCGGGTTCGCGACGCACGCCGTGGTCGACCGCCGCTCGGTGGTCCCCGTCGACGACGACGTGCCCCCCGAGGTGGCCGCCGTCCTCGGCTGCGCGGTGCTCACCGGCGGGGGCGCCGTGCTCAACGCCGGCAAGCCGGCCCAGGGCGACACCGTGGTGGTGGTCGGCCTGGGCGGGGTGGGCATGGCCGCCCTCATCACCGCGGTGTCGCTGGGCCTGGGCGACGTCATCGGCGTCGACGCGGTGCCGGAGAAGCTGGCCCGCGCCCGCGAGCTGGGCGCCACGGCGGTGCACACCCCCGCCGAGGCGCTCGAGGCGGGCCTCAAGGCTCCCGTGGTGGTGGAGGCCGCCGGCAACGCCCGCGCCTTCGAGACCGCGGTGGCGCTCACCGGGGTCGGGGGCACCACGGTCACCGTGGGCCTGCCCGCCCCGACCGCGGAGGCGACCATCAGGCCGCTCGGCATCACCGCGGAGGCGCGGACCATCGTCGGCAGCTACCTGGGCTCGGCGGTGCCCGCGCGCGACATCCCCACCTACGCGCAGATGTGGCGCGAGGGGCGCCTGCCGGTGGACGCGCTGATCTCCTCGCGCACCACGCTCGACGGCATCAACGAGGCGATGGACGCGCTCGCCGACGGGCGCGCGGTGCGGCAGGTGGTGCTCTTCGACGGGCCCGAGAGCGGGTCGGGGAGCACGGGTGGAGGATCGGGAGCATGACCACTGACACCTCCACGCAGCAGGGACGGGAGGAGGCGCTCGTCGCGAGCGTCCCCACCGACCTGCTCATCGGCGGGCGCTGGGTGCCCGCGTCCTCCGGCGAGCGCTTCGACGTGGAGGACCCGGCCACCGGCGCCGTGCTCACCACCGTCGCCGACGCCACGGTCGGGGACGGCGCCGCCGCCCTCGACGCCGCCGTCGCCGCGCAGGACTCCTGGGGCCGCACCGCGCCGCGCGAGCGGGCCGAGCTGCTGCGGCGCGCCTTCGACGCGGTCACCGCCCGCGCCGACGACCTCGCCCTGCTCATGACGCTGGAGATGGGCAAGTCCGTGGCCGAGGCGCGCGGCGAGGTGGCGTACGGCTCGGAGTTCCTCCGGTGGAGCTCGGAGCAGGCCGCCCACGTCGCGGGGCGCTACCTGCCCGCACCGGACGGCAAGCAGCGCCTGCTGGTGGTGAAGAAGCCGGTGGGCCCGTGCCTGTTCATCACGCCGTGGAACTTCCCCCTGGCCATGGCCACGCGGAAGATCGCGCCGGCGCTGGCCGCGGGGTGCACCGTGGTGCTGAAGCCGGCGGCGGAGACGCCGCTCACGGCGCTGCTGTTCGCGCAGGTCCTCCTCGACGCGGGGCTGCCGGACGGCGTGGTCAACCTCATCCCGTGCACGAAGGCCGGTGACGTGACCGGGCCGCTCATCGCGGACCCCCGGCTGCGCAAGCTCTCCTTCACCGGCTCCACGCCGGTGGGCAAGGTGCTGCTCAAGCAGGCCTCCGAGCAGGTGCTGAGGACGTCGATGGAGCTGGGCGGCAACGCCCCGTTCCTCGTCTTCGAGGACGCCGACCTCGACGCCGCCGTGGAGGGCGCCCTGCTGGCGAAGATGCGCAACGGCGGGGAGGCGTGCACCTCGGCCAACCGCTTCTACGTGCACTCCGCGGTGGCGGCGGCGTTCTCGGCGAAGCTCGCGGCGCGCATCGGCGGCATGAAGGTGGCGCGCGGCACCGAGGAGGGCGCGCAGGTGGGCCCGATCATCAACGAGAAGGGACGCACCAAGATCGCCGACCTCGTCGACGACGCCGTCTCCCGCGGCGCGAAGGTGCTGACCGGGGGCGGGCGCGTCGAGGGACCGGGCTACTTCTTCTCCCCCACCGTCCTCGCCGACGTCCCGCTCGGCTCGAGGCTGCTCAAGGAGGAGATCTTCGGCCCCGTCGCCCCGGTGACGACCTTCGAGACCGAGGACGAGGCCGTGGCCCTGGCCAACGACACCGAGTTCGGGCTCATCGCCTACGCGTACACGGGCTCCACGGCGCGGGCGCTGCGGCTGACCGAGCGCCTGGAGACGGGGATGCTCGGCATCAACGCCGGCGTCATCTCCAACCCGGCGGCGCCGTTCGGCGGGGTCAAGCAGTCAGGCCTGGGCCGCGAGGGCGGCGAAGAGGGCATCGAGGAGTACCTCGAGACGCTCTACGCCGGCATCGCCGACCCCTGGGCCTGACCCCGCACCACCCCCGTTCGACCGTGATCATGGACGGACGGCCACCTCCTGTGTGACGACGGACGTGCAGGACCGCCGCCCCCACCACCGCTTCGACGGGTCAGGCGCCTCCCGGTGACAACACATCGGCGCCCGAGCGGTCGATGCTCCACGTCCCGCCGGGCGTGCAGAAGTCCTGAGCGAGGGCCCCAGCAGGCCTCCGGCCCGGTTTCTGCATGGTCGGCGGGACGCGCCCGGGCGTGACGACGACCCTCCCGCTGCGACCGGCCGCGCCACTACGCTCCGCCCCGCGGAGGTGGCCGGGTGGAGCAGCGCAGGCTGGGTCAGTACGAGCTGGTGTCGCTGCTCGGCGCGGGCGGGATGGGTGAGGTGCACCGCGCCGTCGACACCGTCCGCGGCCGGCAGGTGGCCCTCAAGGTGCTCGCCGACGGCATCGGCGCCGACCACGACTTCACCGCCCGCTTCCGCCGCGAGCAGCACGTCGCCGCGCAGCTCAACGAGCCGCACATCATCCCCATCCACGACTTCGGCGAGGTCGACGGCCGCCTCTTCATCGACATGCGCCTCGTGGAGGGCCGCGACCTCGCCCACGTCCTCGACGACGGCCCGTTGCCCCCCGAGCGCGCCGTGCACGTGGCCGACCAGGCGGCGCAGGCCCTCGACGCCGCACACGCCGCCCGGCTGGTCCACCGCGACATCAAGCCCTCCAACCTCCTGGTCACGCCGCAGGGCTTCGTCTACGTCGTCGACTTCGGCATCGCCAGGTCGACCACCGCCACCGCGACGTCGCTGACCGCCACCGGCGCGACCCTCGGCACGCTGGCGTACATGGCGCCGGAGCGCTTCACCGCCGCACCGCTGGAGCCCAGCAGCGACGTCTACTCCCTGGCCTGCGTGCTCTACGAGTGCCTGACCGGCGCCCGCCCCTTCACCGGCGACGACCTGCCGAGCCTCCTGTACGCCCACTTCCACGTCCGCCCCGTCCCGCCGAGCCAACGGGTGCCAGGCCTCCCGCCCGCCCTCGACGCCGTGGTGCTGCGCGGCATGGCGAAGGACCCGGCCGCCCGCTTCGCCACGTGCGGCGAGATGACCGCCGCCGCCCACGCGGCCCTCGGCGGCCGCGCCCAGCACGCGCCGGGCTGGGCGCCACCACCGCCTCCCTCCGACCCCGCGATGACGACGACGACGCGCGCGGCGACTGGCTCACAGCACGACGAGCCGACAGACGCGCCGACCTGGGCGCCCGGACCACCGCCAGCGGCAGCTGCTGCCGCCGCAGCGGAGACCGCCGCCGCGCCGACGTGGACCCCGGCGGCGTCGGGCACCCAGCAGGCGCAGGAGACCGAGCTCCGCGGGGGCCACGGCCAGGCCTTCAGGCAGCCGACCCAGCAGCCGACCCAGCCTGCGACCGCGCCGGCGTGGCAGGGCAGCGCCGCCCCCGGGCGTCCCGCGGGCCGACGGCGCCGCCGCGCGCCGCTGGCGCTGGTGGGCGGCGCCGCGCTGGTCGTGCTGGCGGCGGTCGGGGTCGCGATGCTCCTCGGCCTGGGCCCCTTCGACCGCGACGCCCGCCAGACCGCTGCCGGCACCTCCTCCGAGCCCGGCAGCGACGCCGGCGCTCTGCCCTCCGGGGCCACCGCGGGTGCGGGCGAGGCCGCGGCGGGCGGTGCGCCCTCGTCGTCGTCCTCGGCGGACGCAGGAGGGGCCAGCACCGGCGGAGCCGGCAGGGCCACGGGCGGCAGCGACGCGGGCGTCCACCCGGACGCGGTGGCTGCGACCTACCCCAGCGGCTACGCCGCCGACGGCTCCCTCGACCACGGCGAGCAGGCGGTGTGGTGGGCCTCGCAGGAGCGGTTCCGCGAGGTCGACGGAGACGGCTGCAACCCCTACACGTTCATCTACGGAGGGGTCGAGACCGACCCCGCCTGCCCCGTCGGGCAGGTGAAGAGCGACTGGAACGTCGACTTCGTCAAGGACGCGTGGGTCAACGGCGGCTGCCTGCCCGACGCGGTGCGCGACGACGACCTCACCACCTTCCGCGAGGAGGGCGACTACACGCCCTACGCGCCGGGGGCCGCCGTCACGCCCGGCCCCGGCGACGCGGTGCTGTGGACGGACCCGTCGGGGCGCACCGGCGCTGTCGGGCTCGTGCTGGAGGCGGCGAGCCCGTCCAAGGTCAAGGTGGTGGTCGGTGACGACGACGACGCGCTGGTCACGCGCTGGGTCGACCCCGCCGTCTCCACCCAGCGCGGCGAACCGGTCACCGGCTACGTGCGCCTCGCCTGCGGCTGAGGGCGCGTTCCCCCGGCGGGTCCCGCGCGGACACGGGCCAGCACCCTGTCGGGCGACGCTCGCCGCGAGTAGCGTCCGCCGGCGGAGGTGGCGCCATGGAGCAGCGCTCGCTCGGTCCCTACGTGCTCGAGGCCCTGCTGGGCGCGGGCGGCATGGGCGAGGTGCACCGCGCCCACGACACCGTCCGCGACCGCCGCGTGGCGCTCAAGGTGCTGCCCGAGGCGTTCAGCCACGACCACGAGTACAGCTCCCGCTTCCGCCGCGAGCAGCACATCGCCGCGCGCCTGCGCGACCCGCACATCATCCCCATCCACGACTTCGGCGAGGTGGACGGGCGGCTGTTCATCGACATGCGCCTGGTCGACGGCCGCGACGCCGCCGGGCTGCTCGCCAGCGGCGAGCTGACGCCCGATCAGGCCGTGCACCTGGTCGAGCAGACCGCGCAGGCGCTCGACTCCGCCCACGCCGAGGGGCTGGTGCACCGGGACGTGAAGCCGTCCAACCTCCTCGTGACGCCGAGCGGCTTCGTCTACGTGGTCGACTTCGGCATCGCCCGGCAGGTCGGCACCACCCGCACCTCGCTGACGGTCACCGGCGCCACCGTGGGCACGCTCGACTACATGGCGCCGGAGCGCTTCACCACGCAGCCGATCGACGCCCGCGCCGACGTCTACTCGCTGGCCTGCATGCTCTACGAGTTCCTCACCTCGCGGCGGCCCTTCCCCGGCCACGACCTGCCATCGCTCATGTACGCGCACTTCTACACCGAGCCGGAGCCGCCCAGCAGCGTGAACCCGGCGCTGCCCGCCGCCCTCGACGACGTGGTGCTGCGCGGCATGGCGAAGAACCCCGACGACCGGTACGCCACCGCCGGCGAGCTGGCCGCGGCTGCGCAGGAGGCGCTCGGCGGGGCGGCGCCGGTGCGCTGGACGGACCGCGGCGACGTCATCGACCTGCGCGACGCGCCGACCGCCGGCCCCTCCCCCGCTGCTGAGGACGACGACGACCGCGGCCGCACGACGCCGGCGACGCCGGAGGTCCCCGCCGCCAGCGCACCGGCCACCGCCGCAGGCGCCGGCGCGGTCGGGCTGGGCCTGGTGGTCGCAGGTGGAGCGCACCGCACCACCGACCCGCTGCCGGCGGCCGCCGCCGCGGCGGTGCCGGTCGAGGCGGCGGTGCCGGTCGAGGCGGTGGTGCCGGTCGAGGCGGCGGAGACGGTCGAGGCGCGCCGGACGGCGGCCCCCGCCGCCGGTGCAGCGGGCGCCGAGGAGGAGACCGTCGAGGTGGTCCGCCCGCGTGCGCCCGGAGCGGGGTCGCCGGGAGGAGCCCCGGCCCGCGCGAACGAGCCGCTGACCGTGTTGCCCCGCGCTGCGGCGGCGCCGCTGGCGGACGAGCCGACCGTCGCCCGGCCCACCGACGGCCCGCCGGGTCCCCCTCGGCCTGCGCCGCGCCCCGTCGACCGCTCCCACGGGGGCCGTCCGCGAGCGCACGCCGGGCAGCGGCCGGCGCCCCGGCAGCACGCGCCGGCCCCGCGCAGCGCGCACGCCGCACCCAGCGCCCCCACCTCGGCACCGGCACCGCCGCCCGGCGCGGGCGAGCAGCGCCGCAGGCGCCACGGCGGCCTGGTCGCCCTCGTCGTCGTCGCCCTGTTGCTCGTCGGGGCCGTCGGCGCGGGGGCGTGGTGGCTGTTCTGGCCGGACGAGGCGACCCCGGCCGCCTCCAGCGCCGTCGAGGGGCCTGCGGCGCAGACGCCGGCGACCAGCGCCCCCAGCACACCGGCGGCCGTGGCGCCCGCGGCGAGCGTCGCCATCCCGGCGGTCGGGCCCACCATCCCGGTCGGCGAGACGCCGGGCTTCGTGGAGGTGACGCCGGACGGGCGGTTCGCCTACGTCGCCAACCGCGACGCGGGCGTGGTGACGGTCATCGACACCGCCGTCAACCAGGTCACCGCGACGATCACGGTCGACGCGGGGCCACCGCAGTTCCTGTCCTTCTCCCCCGACGGCGGTACCGCCTACATCAGCACCTACCGCAAGACGGGCGCGACCACGTACGACCAGAACGACGTGGTGTTCCTCGACACCGCGACGAACGAGATCACCCACGTGGTGCCGGTGGGGCAGCGGCCCTTCGCGTCGGCGACGACGCCGGACGGCTCCCAGCTGTGGGTGCCCAGCCACGACACCGGCAAGCTCGACATCATCGACGTCGCGACCGCCACCGTCGTGGCCGAGAAGGACGTGGCCCCCAACCCGCACTGGGTGGCGTTCAGCAAGGACGGCAAGACCGTCTTCACGGCCAACCACGAGTCGGGGGTCATCAGCGTCATCGACGCGGCGACGCGGCAGACGACCCAGGAGGTCGCCGTGGGCGAGGCGCCCCACAGCACCGCCGTCTCGCCGGACGGGTCGCGGGTGGCGGTGGTCTGCTACGACAGCAACGAGGTGTGGGTCATCGACGCTGCCACGCACGCGGTGGTGGCGACCGTCCCGGTGGACGCGAAGCCGCAGGACATCGCCTTCGCCCCCGACGGCCAGCACCTGTACACGGCCAACGTCGACGCCGGCACCGTCGACGTCCTCGACACCGCCACGAACACCGTCACAGCGAGCATCCCCGTCGGGGGGAACCCGACGAGCATCTCGGTGCGACCGGACGGCGAGCAGGCCTACGTCACGCTGCTGGACCAGGGGCAGGTGCGCATCCTCGACGTCGGTCGCTGACCAGGGCGGGGCGTGACTCCGGACGTGCAGGAGTCCCCCGCGGCCCCCGGTGCGGGGGGCGCAGGGGACTCCTGCACGTCGGCCGTCACACGTCTCGTGGTGGACGGGGCGGCACGAGCCGACCTCAGCCCTGGTAGTCCGGCGTCACGTAGCTGGTCACGTGGAAGCCGCGGACCGTCGCCGTCGCCGGGTCGATCCACTTCGTGACGAGCTTGCCGCTGACGTCACCGACGGTGACCTTGACCTTGGACGCGCTCTTCGCCTCGAGCACGACGCCGACGGCACCCTGCTCGCCCGAGGCGTCGGTGAAGAGGACCACGTCACCGCCCAGGGGCACGTAGTCGTCCTGCGGGTGGTCGACGTGGTGGTAGTAGTTCGTCACCAGGCCGAGGCCCCAGAAGGTGGTGAGGTCGCTGCTGCTCAGGTCGTAGGTGCGGAAGCCGGCCTGCTGAAGGGCGTCCTTGGTGAAGTCGACGTTCCAGTCGCTCGTCACCTGCCCGACCGGGCAGCGCGGGTCCGTCTCCACGCCGCCGTAGATGAAGGTGTACGGGTTGCAGCCGTCGTGGTGGCTCTCGGTGAAGCGCTCGCCGGCGGCCCACCACACGACGTGGGCGTGGGGGTCGTAGCTGCCGTCGGCGCCGAAGCCGTCGGAGTGCTTGCCGCCGAGCGCGTCCACGGACCGGCCGTCGCTGGTGTGCACGGTCTTCGGCTCGGCGGCGTTCGCCGCGCCGGCCAGCGCGATCCCGCCGACCCCGAGCGGCAGGGCGAAGAGGGACACCAGCATGCCCAGGCGGGCCGCGCGGGAGCGGAGGCGGCTGCGGCGGGTCGCAGCGGTGGTGGCGGTGGTGGCGGTGGCGGCGGGGCTGGTGGCGTTCACGGCGGGCTCCTCGGTGTGCCTGCCCCGGCGGGGTGCCGGTGGCGATGAGGAGAGACAACTCCGACCGCGCTCCGCGCAGCAGGGCACGGGTGCCCGGCGTCGTCGTCCTCGCAGGTCAGAGGTCGTGTCAGCCGGCGAGGGCCTCGAAGTCGGCGAGCTCCTCGGTGGTGACGTTGCCGCTCAGGCGCGCCCACCGCGCCAGCCGCGGGAGGTACGACTCCCGGCCCGCGCGCTCGGCGCCGGCCTCCTCCCACACCCCGTCGACGCCGTGCGCGGTGGCCAGCTCCCGGCGCAGGTCGTCCAGGACGTTGCGGACGGTCTTGGCGCTGGTGCGGTGTCCGCGCTCGGCGAGGATCTGCTCCATCTCGGCGTAGGACGGCGTGCCGTGCTGGCCGTTCCACCCGAACGCCGACGGCAGGCACAACGCGCACAGCAGCAGCCGGTGGCGCGGGGTGAGCGACTCGATCCGGGCGAAGCCGACCGTCGCGCTGCTCGGGCCGCCGACCACCGCCGTCATGGGCAGCGGCGCCCGCGGCGCGGGCCCGGCCGCGCGGAGCCCGGTGACGTCCACGGACAGCGCGTACCGGCCGTGCTCGCCGTCGATCCGCACGGTGACGAGGTCGTGCGGGCCGGTGCCGGCCACCATGAGCGGGGCCACCTCGAACGGCTCGCCGGGGAAGGTCTCCACCACCAGCGCCCGCTTGTCTGAGGTGTTGTGGAGCAGCACGCCGTCGGGGCGGCACTCGAGGCGGCCGGCGTAGCGCGGGATGCGCAGGTCGGCCGGGTCGTGACCGATGCGCAGGTCGTTGCCCTGCCCGCGGCCGAAGGCGAGCTGCTCCCCCGGCGCGAGCTCGCGGCGCTGGCCACCGCACCGGACCACGGCCACCGGGGGGCGGGGCACCTGCGAGGGCACGCCGCGGAGCGTAGCCCTCCCCCGGCGCCCGGCCCACCCCACCGTGATCATGGACTTCCGGAGCACCACCGCCTCACACCCCGACCTCGCGCGCCGCCAGCCGCCGCTCGCGCGCGGCTGCGGCCGGCGTCCCCGGCGTCGGCATCCACCTCAGCAGCGCTGCGCCCTGGCCGAGCGACCACACCGCCGAGCTGGCCCAGTACACGAGCAGCCCCAGCGGCACCGCCGCGCTGGCGGCGGCCATGGCCAGCGGCACCAGCCAGACGGTCATCCGCTGGGCCTGGCCGACCGGCCCCTCCAGCGCCTCGGGGGCGGTGCCGAGGGCGAGCTGGCGGTGCGTGGTGACCCACGTCGCCACCGCGACGACGACGACGAGCGCCGCTGCCGCGAGCGTCCCCGCTCCACCGTCGCCCCCACCCAGCAGCGAGGCGGACAGCGGTGCGCCCAGCACCGTGGCGGCCCCGGCCTGGGCCGCGGCCACCGGCGTCAGCAGCCCGACGGCGTGCCCGCGGGCGGCCCCGTCGAGCACCCGCGCCAGCGCGACCATCACCGGGAGCTGCAGCAGCACCGGCAGGAAGGACAGCGGCGATGCCCCGGCCTCGGCGTGCAGCGCCTTCTGCTCGGCACGCCACCGGGCCAGCTCGGCGGGGTCGCGCGTGAGCTGCCTCCGCCCGCCCGGACCGGTGGGCCGGGAGTACCGGCCCTGCAGCGCGCGCAGCTGCGGGGCGATGCGCGCCAGCCGGTGGGAGACCCGCACCTGCCGCAGCACCAGCGGCAGCAGCGCGAGCCGCACCAGCACCACGAGGACGACGACGGCGCCGACCCACGCGGCACCGGAGGCGGGGTCGAGCCCGAGCGCGCCGAGCAGCGCGTGCGCGGCGACGAGGACGCCGGAGACCGCGGTCTCCAGCCAGGCGAGCGGGTTGAGCAGGGACCAGGACGAGGGCATGCGGACGCTCCAGACGTGCGAGGGGACGGTGGTCCCCCGCGCCGGGTCGTCAGCAGGCGAGGCGGCGCGGGGAGGTCCCCGCGCCCGGCGCCCGTGAGCGCGTGCGGCCGGGGCGTCCCGGCCTGTCGTCGAGGCGGACGACGACGTCCGCCTGCCAGCGCACCGCGGCGGGCGCGCGCGGTGGAGCGGTGAGCAGCAGGACGGCGAGCGCCGTCGCCACCGCGAGGCCAGCGGCCAGCGCGGAACCGGCGAGGACGGCCGCGGCCAGCGCGCCGCCGGCGAGGGCCTGCGGCAGCCCGTGGCCGGACAGGGCGGACGGCCCCAGCAGGAGCAGCGGCCCGAGCAGCACCGCGAGCGCGACGACGAGCCGGTGGACGGCTCCGCGCTCCTGGCTCACCCGCTCACTGTGGGGCTCGCCCCCGCTCGGTCGCAAGCGCCCTCGCCCTCCGTCGGCCGATTCCCCAGGTCGGCCATCCCTTCCGGCGCTCCGCACGGCGCGCCAGGATGACCCCCGTGACCAGCGGTGTGGTGGTGCGGACGGCGACGGTCGACGACGTCGAGGAGGTGGCGCGGCTGTTCGCCGGCTACCTCGACTTCTACGAGCACCCCCGCGAGCCCGCCGAGGTGATCGCGTACCTGGCAGCGCGGATCGCGAACGGGGAGGGCGTCGTCCTGCTCGCCGAGGACCCCGCCCGCGGTGGGGCGGTGGTGGGGTTCGCGCAGTGCTACCCCTCCTGGGCCTCGCTCGAGCTCGCCCCGGCGTGGGTGCTCTACGACCTCTTCGTCGACCCGGCCGCCCGCCGGCTCGGTGTCGGGCGGGCGCTGCTGCGCGCCGTCGCCGAGCGGGCGCGCGCCGCGGGCGCGACGACGGCCGTCCTCGAGACCGCGCACACCAACACGTCCGCGCAGGCCCTCTACGAGAGCGAGGGCTGGGTCCGCGACACCACCTACCGGACCTACGCGCTGGAGCTGTGACCCCGCCGAGCCTGGTGGCCGACCTGGGGGCACCTCCCGCTTGCGGGGGACCATGATCACGGTGGGACGGGGTTCGTGCTCCCGCTACCACCGTGATCATGGACGGTCGGCCACCCCGCGGTGATCGAGGGGTTGGCGGGAGGTGGCCTCGCGAGTAGGTTCCTGTGACCGTGCGTCACGACGGCCAGCCAGCGCAGGCGGGCCCTGACCACAGCCCCACCGGCGCGACCTGGCTGCGGGTGCACGGTCGCCTGCTCGCCGCCGGCTGGCGCCGCGGCTCCACCTACCGGGCAGCAGCGCTGGGCGGCCTCGTCGCCAACGCGACCTTCGGCTTCCTCAAGGTCAGCGTGCTCACCGCCGCCGTGGCCGCGGGCGGCGGCGAGCTGGCGGGGTACGACACCCGTGCCGTCATCGCCTACGCCTGGCTCAGCCAGGCGCTGCTCGGCTCGGTCAACCTCTTCGGGCGCATCGACCTGGCGGACCGGATGCGGGACGGCAGCGTCGCCGTCGACCTGCTCCGACCCCTGGACCTGCAGACCTCCACCACGGCGCAGGAGGTCGGCCGGGCGCTGTTCTCGCTGCTGCCGCGCGGGGTACCGATCCTCGTGCTCGCGCTGA
The DNA here is from genome assembly GCF_006335115.1 of Streptomyces sp. NP160. Taxonomy (GTDB): domain Bacteria; phylum Actinomycetota; class Actinomycetes; order Actinomycetales; family Quadrisphaeraceae; genus Quadrisphaera. The sequence continues at coordinate 49,222 of NZ_VDMJ01000028.1, read as the reverse complement.
CGGTCGGCGGCATGCGCATCCCCCTCGACCCCGCCGTCCTGGGCGCCGGGCTCCTCAGCGCACTGCTCGCCGTCGTCCTGTCGCACCTCGTGGTCTACCTCGTGGCCGCCACCGGCTTCTGGACCGTGGAGACCCGCGGGCTGCAGGTCTTCTACATGGTGGTGGCCGGCTTCTTCGCCGGACTGTTCGTCCCGGTGTCGATCTTCCCGGGTCGGCTGTTCGCGCTGGCGCAGGCGACGCCGTTCCCCTCGATGCTGCAGACACCGGTGGACCTGCTCTCCGGCCGCGTGGTCGGCGCCGAGGCCGCGCTCGCCCTGCTCACCCAGCTCGCCTGGCTGGCGGGCGCGCTCGTGGCCGGCCAGCTGATGACCCGCGCCGGCCGACGCCGCCTGGAGGTGCAGGGTGGCTGAGGTCCTGGGGCGGCGGGGCTCGCGGTGGCGCCCCTACCGCGCCGTCGTCGCCAGCCGCGTCCGCAGCCAGACCAGCTACCGCGGCGGCTTCGCGCTCGACCTGCTCAGCTCGCTGCTGGTCGGCGTCGTCCAGCTGGCCGAGGTGCTCGTGCTGTTCCACTCCGTGGACAGCCTCGGCGGGCTCGACCTCGCCGCCGTCGTCCTGGTCTTCGGCATCGCCGACCTGTCCTTCAGCCTCGCCGACCTCGTCGTCGGCCACCTCGACACGCTGCCGACCTACCTGCGCAGCGGCACCCTCGACGTCTTCTACCTGCGGCCCCAGCCGCTGCTCGCGCAGCTGGTGACCAGCGACATCAGCCTGCGACGCGTCACGCGCATCGGCGTGGCCGTGGTGGCGCTCGGCGTGGGCGTGGCGGTCAACGACGTCGCCTGGACGCCGCTGCTCGTCGCGTTCCTGGCGCTCGTGGTCCTGACCAGCGCGCTGACGTTCGCGGCGGTGTTCGTGGCGGCGGCGGGCGTGCAGTTCTTCCTCGTGGACGCGGCCGAGGCCACCGCCGCCGCCGTCTACGGCGGCCGCTACGCCGCCACGCAGCCGGCGTCGGTGTGGGCGAAGCCCCTCGTGGCGGTCTTCGGCTTCGCCATCCCGATGGCGTTCACCGCGTACCTGCCGGTGGTGGCGCTGCTCGACCTGCCGGGGCCGGGGTGGCTGCCCGGGTGGGCCGGCTGGCTGGCGCCGCTCGCCGCGGTGTGGACGTGGGCGGTCGCGCTGCTGGCCTGGCGCACCGGCGTGCGGCACTACCAGGGGGGCGGAGGATGACGACGACGCCCGCCGTGCAGGTGGAGCGGCTCACGCGGAGGTTCCGCGTGCGGTCCGGCGTGCTCGGGCGGCGCGAGGTGACCGCTGTCGACGACCTCACCCTGACCATCGGGGCCGGGGAGTCGGTGGGGTACATCGGCGCGAACGGCGCGGGGAAGTCGACGACGATCAAGATGCTCGCCGGCATCCTCGTGCCCACCTCCGGCACGGTGACGACCTGCGGGCTGGAGCCGGTCGCTCAGCGCCGGGCACTGGCCCGGCGGCTGGGGGTGGTCTTCGGGCAGCGGTCGCAGCTGTGGTGGGACCTGCCGCTGGCGGAGTCGTACCGGATCCTCGCCGCCGTGCACGGGCTGAGCGCTGCGCGGGAGCGCGAGCGGACGGCCGAGCTGGTCGAACGCCTCGAGCTGGGCGAGTTCCTCACAGCGCCCGTGCGGCAGCTGTCGCTGGGGCAGCGGATGCGCGGGGAGGTGGCCGCGGCGCTGCTGCACTCCCCCGACCTGCTCGTGCTCGACGAGCCCACCATCGGCCTGGACGTGCTGAGCAAGCAGCGGCTGCGGGAGTTCCTCCTGGCCGAGCGGGCGGCGCACGGCACCACGCTGCTGCTCACCACCCACGACATGGGTGACGTGTCCCGGCTGTGCGAGCGGGTGCTGCTGGTCGACCGCGGCCGCCTGGCCTACGACGGGTCGCTCAGCGGTCTGTCGAAGGAGGTGGGCGCGCGCCGGGTGCTCGTGGTGGACCTGGCCGCGCCGAGCCCGGACCTGGTGGGCGTACCGCACGCCGAGCACCTCGGCAGCGAGGCCGGCGGGCTGCGCCAGCGGCTGGCGTTCGACGACGCGGCCACGACGGCGGCGGTGGTCCTGTCAGCGGTGAGCGACCGGGTGGAGGTGCGCGACCTGTCCGTGGAGGAGCCCGACGTGGAGGACGTCGTCCGCAGGACCTACCTGTCCCGCGGCCGCTGACCTCCCCTGCCCCTCCGTGACCATGGAGCGTCGGCCACCAGCGGCAGGTGCTCCAGCACCTCGTAGCGCCCGTCAGAGGTGTGGCTGCGCACCAGTCGCGCTCCGGTGGCGGTCCACGTCGGTCCCCGCGCGCCGATCAGCTGGTCGGCCAGCTGGTCGGCCAGCTGGCCGAGCGCGCCGGCCCCACCCCGCCCGGCGGCGCGCGCGAGCGTGACGTGCGGCCGGTAGGCGCGCTCCTCGATCGCCACCCCGGCCGCCCGCGCCGCGTCGGCGACGCCAGCCGCCAGGGCCGCGAGCCGCTCGACGTCGCCGGTCACCCCCGCCCAGAGCACGCTCGTGCCGAAGGTCCCCGTGCCCGCCAGACGCAGCCTCACCGGACCGGTCGCCGCCGCGGCGGAGCGCAGCGGCGGCAGCAGACGGCGGACGTCGTCGTCGTCGAGCTCACCGAGGAACGCCAGGGTCACGTGCCAGCGGGACGGAGGCGACCACCGCACGCCCGGCACCCGGCCGAGCTCGGCGACGGCGTCGGCCACCGGCTGCGTCGCGTCCAGCGGTGGCTCCAGGGACACGAAGAGGCGCATCACGTGCTCCGGAGGTCCATGATCACGGCCGGCCGGGGGGTGGGGGCGGGGTCAGCGGACGCCGAGCAGCGACTCGACCGGCGCGATCGCGAAGTACACGACGAACAGCGCCGCCAGCAGCCACAGCAGCGGGTGCACCGTCTTCGCGCGCCCCGTCACCGCCATGAGCAGCGCGTAGGAGACCAGCCCCGCGCCGATGCCGTTGCTGATCGAGTACGTGAACGGCATGACCACGATGGTCAGGAACGCCGGCACCGCGAGCGCCAGGTCGCTCCAGTCCAGCGAGCGCACCTGGGTGGCCATGAGGAACCCGACGACGACGAGCGCGGGCGAGGCGGCCTCGAACGGCACGACCTCCACCAGCGGCGTGAAGAACACCGCCAGCAGGAACAGCACGCCCGTGACGACGCTCGCGAGCCCGGTCCGGGCGCCCTCGCCGACACCCGCGGCCGACTCGACGAAGGTCGTGTTGGACGACACCGAGCCGAGGCCACCGGCCGCCGCGGCCACCGAGTCGACGAGCAGCACCCGCTGCACGCCGGGGACCTGGCCGTCGGCGTCGAGGAGTCCGGCCTCGGCGGTCACGCCGGTCACGGTGCCGACGGTGTCGAAGAAGTCCGCCAGGACCAGCGTGAAGATGACGAGCACCGCAGCGACGACGCCGACGCGGGCGAAGCCGCCGAGCAGGTCGACCGCTCCGATGATCGACAGGTCGGGCGTGCCGACCAGCTGCGACGGCAGCTGCGGCACCACGAGGCTCCAGCCCGAGGGGTTGGTCGCGCCGTCAGCGGCGGTGCGCGGGCCCACGCCCGTGACCGCCTCGACGACGACGGCGAAGACCGTCGCCGAGATGATCCCGATGAGGATCGCGCCCTTCACCTTCCGGGCCATGAGCACGAGGGTGAGCAGCAGGCCCACCACGAAGGTGACGGTGGGCCAGCCCGTGAGGCTGCCTCCGACGCCCAGCTCCAGCGGCGTTCCGCCGCCCGCGGGGGTGCGCACGAAGCCGGAGTCGACGAAGCCGATGAGCGCGATGAACAGGCCGATGCCGACGCCGATGGCCGTCTTGAGCTGGGAGGGCACGGCGCGGAAGACCGCCGTCCGGAAGCCGGTGAGCACCAGCACCGTGATGACGATCCCCTCGACGACCACCAGGCCCATCGCCTCGGCCCACGTCATCTGCGAGGCCACGGAGAACGTCACGAAGGCGTTCAGGCCCAGCCCCGCCGCGATGGCGAAGGGGTACCTGCCGACCACGCCCATGAGCAGCGTCATCACGCCGGCCACGAGGGCGGTCGCCGCGGCGACCGCGGGGACGCCCAGCACGCGGCCGTCGACGTCGGCCGCCGTCCCGATGATGAGCGGGTTCAGGACGACGATGTACGCCATCGTGAAGAAGGTCGCGAAGCCACCGCGGACCTCCCTCCCGACCGTCGACCCGCGGGCCGTGATCGAGAAGTACCTGTCGAGACCGCCCAGGCGGCCAGGGGCGGGTGGGCGCCCGTCGCGCGAGCTCGTGGGCGTGGGTGCTGCGTCTGCCACGTGGGGGGATTCTGCCCTGCCGCAGCCGCACCCCCGTCTCCCACGCCCGCGTGACCAGCGACGATCAAGGAAGTCCCGCTCCAGGCGGTGCGTCAGCGGGCGGACGCGGGGTAGTGCCCCGGCACCGGGTCGAGCGCGACGGCCCTCGCGCCACCCCGAGGAGCACCACCGTGTCCCAGCCCGCGCAGCAGCAGTCGGTCCCCGGCACCACCGCCGCGATGGACCCGGCCCCCGACCACGGCGAGCAGAGCTACCGCGGCTCCGGCCGCCTCGCCGGCAAGAAGGCCGTCATCACCGGCGGCGACAGCGGCATCGGCCGTGCCGTGGCCATCGCCTACGCCCGCGAGGGCGCCGACGTGCTGGTCTCCTACCTCAGCGAGGACGAGGACGCCGCCGAGACCCGGCGCTGGGTCGAGGAGGCGGGTCAGCGGTGCGTGCTCGTGCCGGGTGACCTCGGTGACCCCGCGCACTGCCGCGCGGTCATCGCGAAGGCGGTCGAGGAGTTCGGCCGCATCGACGTGCTGGTGAGCAACGCGGCGTTCCAGATGAGCCGCGACTCGCTGGAGGAGACGCCCGACGAGGAGTGGGACCGCACCATCGCGACCAACCTGTCGGCGTTCTTCCACCTCACCAAGGCGGCGCTGCCGCACATGGGGCCGGGCTCGTCGATCATCGGCTCGTCCAGCGTGAACTCCGACAACCCCTCGCCCCAGCTGCTGCCCTACGCGGCGACCAAGTCGGCGATCGCCAACATGACGGCGTCGATGGCGCAGCTGCTCGGCGAGCGCGGGATCCGGGCCAACTCCGTGGCGCCGGGCCCGATCTGGACGCCGCTCATCCCCTCGACGATGCCGGAGGAGAAGGTCGAGCACTTCGGGGAGGAGACCCCGCTGGGTCGCGTCGGGCAGCCGGCGGAGCTGGCGCCGGTGTACGTGCTGCTGGCCTCGGACGAGGGCAGCTACATCAGCGGCGCCCGCATCGCGGTGACCGGAGGCCGCCCCATCCTCTGACGACGGCGCGTCTTCCCCCTCCCGAACCGCGACCAGGCCCTCGGCTGCGGTTCGGGAGGGGTCAGCGGTCAGCGTGTCGAGGCGAGCACCCGGGCGGCCTCGCGCGCGGCGTCGGCGTTCTTCCGCAGGTCGCGCGAGCCGGCGAGCTTCGCCGCGATGTGCTCCCCCACGGTCATCGGCGGGTAGAGCGGCTCCTCGCCGTCCTCGACCGTCCCGGGCAGGGCGGTGATGACGGCGTCGACGTCGCCGTCGTGGAAGAACGCCGCCGAGCGGCGCCGCTCGATGGTCCCGTCGACGATCGGCGGCTTCACGCGGTGCAGGGTCGACATCCACCGCTCGTTGGTCCAGCGCGCCATGACGTCACCGAGGTTGACCAGCAGCGCGCCGTCGGCGGGCATGACGTCGTGCCAGCCGCCGTCGGCGCCGAGCACCTGCAGGCCGGGGACCCGGTCGGCCCACAGCACGGTGACGATGCCGTAGTCGGTGTGCTCGCCCATGCCCGTGAGGTCACCGTCCAGGTCGACCGTGCCGGGCGGCAGCGCGTAGTTGTTCATGCGCAGCACGTCGAGGCTGTGGCCGGTGACGCCGCGGAACCAGCCCGGCTCCAGGCCGAGCGCGTCGGCGAAGACGTCGGTGAGCGTGCGGGCCACCCGACCGGCCTCGGCCTCCCACGCCTGGACGCGGCGCTTGAAGCCGGGCACGAGGTCCTCACCGGGCCACAGGTCCTCGGGGTAGTGCGCCGGGTCGAGCGCGACCGGAGCGTCCGGGTAGTCGCTGACGGCGGCGCCGGTGTTGAAGGCCTCGAAGAAGTCGTTCATGCGGCTGGCCGCCTCCACCCCCAGCGACAGCGAGAGGTTCTCGCTCTTGGGCGGGGTGTAGCCGCGGTTGACGCCCCTCGGAGCGCGCAGCTGCTTCTTGGTCTCCAGCGGCAGCCCGAAGAAGTCGTCGACCGCCGACGCGAGCCCGTCGGCCACCTCCTCGGGCACGCCGTGGCCGACCACCTGCACGAAGCCGACCGTGCGGCACGCGGCGTCCATGGCCGTCGCGGTGGCGGCGCGCTCGGCGTCGCTGCCACCGGTCACGTAGGGGGAGATGTCGACGACGGGGACCTCGAAACCAGCGCTCATGACCCCTGACCGTAAGTGCTGCTTACGAAAGGTGGGTGACGGTCGTGTTACGGCTTCCTCGCCGCCGTGACGACGGCGAGGGCCTCGGCCGGCTCGACGGCTCCGTCGGGACCCGGGCGCAGCACCCAGCGGTGCGGCACCTCGCCCTCGTGGTGCAGCGAGTCGCCGGGGCCCAGGTCGGTGCTCGACCCGTCCGCGAACTCCACGGCCAGGTGACCGCGCAGCACGTGCACGAACACCTCCCCCGGCTGGGAGAACCAGTCCTGCTCGGCGTCTCCGGGGTCGATGACGTAGTGGTGGGCCTCCAGCAGCACGCCCTCGCCGGTGCGCGTGAGCAGCCGGGAGCGCTGGGGCGGCCGGCCCTCGTCGTCGTCCTCGCTCACCCGGTAGCGCGGTCCCTCGCCGGCGCGCGTGGTGCGGCGCAGCTCCCCCGTGAGCGGCAGGAGGTCGTTGGCGGCGCAGCCGAGCGCGGACGCCAGCCGGTAGAGCACCGGGATGCTCACCGACGAGCGCCCGCCCTCGAGCTGGCTGACGAAGGGTCCGGACACCCCGGCGCGGCGGGCGAGCTCCGCCACCGACAGGCCCGCTGCCGTGCGGCGCGCGCGGACGGCGGCGCCGACGAGGGCGCCGGGGTCGTCACCGCCGGCGCCCAGCTCCGCCGTCACGACCTGTCGGGCTGGGGCGCCCCGTCCGGTGCCCGCATCACGGCGAACCGCGCGCCGTGCGGGTCGGTCAGCACGGCCATGCGGCCGAACGGCGTGTCGTCGGGTGCGCCCACCACGCCGCCGCCCGCCGCCGTGGCGGCGGCCACCGCGGCATCGGTGTCGGGCACGAGGAAGTACACGAGCCAGCCCGGACCGGGTGCGCCGAACAGCGGCCCCGCCCCACCGCACGGGACCTGCTCCCCGGCGAGGCGGAGCGTGGTGTACCCGTCGGGGGCGCCGTCGAAGGTGTCCGCCTCGAGCCCGAAGACCTCCCGGAGGAAGGCGCGCGAGGCGTCGGGGTCCGCGCTGCGCAGGTCCTCCCAGACCAGGGCGCCGGGCTCGTTGACGACGCTCGCGCCGATGAGCGCCCCCGCCTGCCAGGCACCGGTGACGGCACCGGACGGGTCGGCGACGAACAGCACCCGGCCCTGCGGGCCGATCGCCTCGGGGCCGGCGACCACGCGGCCGCCCGCTGCGACGGCCGCGCGGGCGGTGGCCTCGGCGTCGTCGGTGGCGAGGTAGACGCACCACCCCGCCGACTGCGCCTCGGTGACGGGCCCGAGCCCCGCCGCCACCTCGCCGTCGACGACGACGTGCGCGTACGCGTCGGGCCCCTCACCGCGCAGGCGGAACTCCCACCCGAGCACGGCGGCGTAGAAGGCGCGCGCCGCGGCCGGGTCGGGCGAGGCGAGGTCGGTCCAGCACGGCAGGCCCGCGGGCCACGGACGGGTGCGGCGGCTCATGCCCCGATCCCAGCACCGACCACCGACAGCCGTCGAGCCCCGCTGGACGGGTGCGGCGGCGTCAGGGCAGGCGGGCGGAGACGGCCTCGCCGTGGGCGGGCAGGTCCTCGGCGCCGGCGAGCGCGAGCACGTGCGGCGCGACGTCGGCCAGCGCCTCCTTGGAGTACTCGACCACGTGGATGCCGCGCAGGAACGTCGCGACGCTCAGCCCCGCGGTGTGCGAACAGGTGCCGCCGGTGGGCAGCACGTGGTTGGACCCGGCGCAGTAGTCGCCCAGCGAGACCGGGGCGTAGGCCCCGACGAACACCGCACCGGCGTTGCGCACCCGGGCGGCCACGGCGGCGGCGTCCCGGGTCTGGATCTCCAGGTGCTCGCTGCCGTAGGCGTCGACGACGGCGAGGCCCGCCTCGACGTCGTCGACGAGCACCACCAGCGACTGCGGTCCGGCCAGGGCCACCGCCACCCGCTCGCCGTGCCGCGTCGCCGGGACGCGGCGGGCGAGGGCCTCGTCGACGGCGTCGGCCAGCGCCGCGCTGTCGGTGACGAGCACCGCGGCGGACGCCTCGCCGTGCTCGGCCTGGCTGATGAGGTCGGCGGCGACGTGCTCGGGGTCGGCGGTGTCGTCGGCGAGCACGGCGACCTCCGAGGGGCCGGCCTCGGCGTCGGTGCCGATGACACCGCGCAGCAGGCGCTTGGCGGCGGTGACGTAGATGTTGCCGGGGCCGGTGACGAGGTCGACCGGGGGGCAGCTCTGGGAGCCGTCGGCCTCGCGGGCGCCGAGCGCGAGCATCGCGACGGCCTGCGCGCCGCCGACCGCGTACACCTCGTCGACGCCGAGCAGGGCGCACGCGGCGAGGATGGTCGGGTCGGGCAGGGCGGCGTCCGGGCCGCTACCGCGGCGCGGCGGGGTGGCGACGGCGAGGCTCTCCACGCCGGCCTCCTGCGCCGGGACGACGTTCATCACCACGCTGCTGGGCAGCGGCGCGACGCCGGCGGGCACGTACAGGCCCACCCGCTGGACGGGCACGAAGCGCTCGGTGACGGTGCCGCCGTCGACCACCTGCGTCACCACGTCGCTGCGCCGCTGGTCGGCGTGCACGAGGCGGCTGCGCCGGATCGACTCCTCCAGGGCGGCTCGGACGGCGGGGTCGAGGGCCTCGAGCGCGGCGGCCAGCGCGGCCGCCGGGACGCGCAGGTCGGTGACGCGGACGCCGTCGAAGCGCTCGCCGAGGTCGCGGACGGCGTCGGCGCCGCCCTCGCGCACCTGGTCGACCACCGGGCGGACGACGGCGAGCGCTGCCTCGACGTCGACCTCCGCGCGCGGCATGCGGCTGCGCAGCTCGCGCGCGTCGACGTGCTGGCCGCGCAGGTCGAGGCGTCGCATCGTCACGGGGGCCTGCGTCGTGCTGCTCACGGGGGTCAAGCCTAGAGCCGCCCCCCACCCCTCCCCGTGATCACGGACGTCCAGAGCACTTTCCGGCCGCGCGAGAGACCCGCCCGGTCGAGAGACTGCAGCCGTGAGCGAGCAGCGACCGCCCCTCCCCCCGTTCGACGCGACCACCGCCCGCGCCAAGGTGCGGGCCGCCGAGGGCGCCTGGAACACCCGCGACCCCGAGCGCGTGGCCGCCGCGTACTCGCCCGACTCGGAGTGGCGCAACCGCTCGACGTTCCTGCGGGGCCGGGAGGAGATCGCCGCGTTCCTCCGCGGCAAGTGGGAGCGCGAGCTCGACTACGCGCTGCGCAAGGACCTGTGGGCGTTCACCGACGACCGCATCGCCGTCCGGTTCCAGTACGAGTGCCGCGACGTCGACGGCCAGTGGTGGCGCTCCTACGGCAACGAGCTGTGGGAGTTCGACGCCGACGGCCTCATGCGCCGGCGCGAGGCGAGCATCGACGACGTGCGCATCGAGGAGTCCGAGCGGCGCATCCACGGGCCGCGCGCCGAGGGCGACGACACGGCCCCGCCGCTGCGCTGACCGCGCGCCGCGCTCGGGAGGTCCATGATCACGGCCGGAGAGCGCGCGGGAGGTCCATGGTCACGGGGAGGGGGGCTGGACGAGGGCGGTGCGCGCCGCGGAGGCCAGCGCCGCCGCGACGGCGTCGAGCGCGGGACTGCGCAGCTTCCACTGCTGCCAGAAGAGCGGCACGTCGACCGGCGCCTCGTCGAGGAGCACCAGCCGCCCGGCCTCCAGGTCGGCGGCGGCGTGCGCCTGCGGCAGCAGCGCCCACCCCCAGCCGAGGCGCACGGCCTCGGAGAAGTCGACCGACGCGGGGACGTGGTGGCGCGGCGGGTCGAGGCGCTCCCCCGCGGCGGCCCGAGCGGCCAGCCACGCGTCCTGCAGGTCGTCGTCGCGGTCGAAGACCACCACGGGCGCGCTCCCCCGGTCGTCCGACCAGCGACCGGCCACCTCCGGGGTGGCCACCGCCAGGTAGCGCATGGCGCCGAGGGGCCGCACCGAGCAGCCGGGGACGGCGACGGCGTCCGCCGTGATCGCGCCGACCACCGTGCCGTCGCGCAGCAGCCGCGCGGTGTGCGCCTGGTCCTCTCGGCGCAGGTCGAGGCACACCTCCGCCTCGGGGCCGGCGAGGTGGGCCAGCGCCGGCAGCACCCAGGTGGCCAGGGAGTCGGCGTTGACGGCCAGGGGCAGCACGGGCGGGCGCGCTGGACCCGCACCGGCAGCGCCGTCGCCCGTGTCCTGTCCCAGGGCGGCCGCCGCGTCGGCGACGAGCAGCGACACCTGGCGGGCCAGGCGCAGCACCTCCTCGCCGGAGCTCGTCGGCCGCACCGGCCGCGAGCGCACGAGCAGGACGCGACCGGTGGCCTGCTCCAGGGCCCGCAGCCGCTGGCTCACCGCCGAGGTGGTGACGTGCAGCTGCCGGGCCCCGGCCTCGAGCGTGCCGGCGTCGACGACGGCGGCCAGCGCCCGCAGCTGTCCCAGGTCGAGGTCCACGACCCACACGTTAAGCGCTGCTTCACCAAGTGCAGAGAGTGTCGATGGACTTCACACCGGCGCGCTCCCTAGCGTCACTCCCGTGCTCCTCACCTCGGACCCCCACCTGCTCGCCGCCGCCTCCGGCCTCGGCCTGGGGCTGTCGCTCATCGTGGCGATCGGCGCGCAGAACGCCTTCGTGCTGCGCCAGGGGCTGCGCGGGGAGCACGTGCTCGGCGTCGTCGCCGTCTGCGCGCTGTCCGACCTCGCCCTCATCGTGGCCGGGGTCGCCGGAGCGGGAGCCGCGCTGCAGGCGTGGCCGCCGGCCCTCGTCGTCGTCAGGGTCGCGGGGGCGCTGTTCCTCGCCGGGTACGCCGTGCTGGCCGCGCGCCGCGCCCTGCGCCCCGCCGGCGGCGAGGCCGCGCTGCGCGCCGACACCGCCGGGAGCAGCACCACCCTCGCGGCTGCCCTCGCCACGTGCCTGGCGCTGACGTGGCTGAACCCGCACGTCTACCTCGACACGGTGGTGCTGCTCGGGTCCATCGCCAGCACGCACGGCGCCGAGCGCTGGTGGTTCGCCGCCGGCGCGGGTGCGGGGAGCATCATCTGGTTCACCGCGCTGGGCTTCGGCGCGCGCCTGCTGCGACCGCTGTTCGCCCGGCCCGTCGCCTGGCGGGTGCTCGACGCGGTCATCGCCGTCGTCATGGCCTCGCTGGCGGCCACCCTGCTGCTCGGCCTCTGACGCGCGGGACGACGACGGCAGGCGTCAGAGCCGGTCCGCGATGGACTGCCGCAGCGCGTCGTGCTGGGGTCCGAGCGCAGTGGCGGGCTCGTGCCAGCGCTCGATCGGGTAGACCCACACCGGGCGCCGGACCACGTGGTCCGGCTCCCACGCGTAGCGGGGCCAGACGTGGGTGTGCAGGAACGGGCTGGCGTTGCCGAGGATCTCGACGTTGACCCGCCGGAAGGCCGGGTCTGCTGCGGCGCACGCCCCCTCCACCGCCTCGGCGAGGGCGGCGACGCTGTCGAGGTAGTCGCGCCGAGCGGCGGGCGCCAGGTCGGACAGCCGCGTGACTGCGGGGTCGTCCGTCAGCAGCACGCAGTAGCCGGGGAGGAACTGCGCCTCGCCCATGGTGGCGAAGGCCGCCGGCATCCGCGCGAACACGCGCGGGTTCTCGCCCCTCAGCGCCGATCCGACCCGGTCCTCGCGCCACTCCTCCACGCCGCGATCCAACCAGCGCCGACCGACCGGCTGCTCCGGCACCGGGCCGCCGCTCAGCGGTAGACCCGGTCCACCTTGGAGAACGCCCCGTGGGCGTGGTCGCGCCGGTAGGTGCCGTGGTCGGTGCGCACCCGGTCGGCGGCCTCGGCGGCGAACTCGACGACGTCCTCCACGAACAGGTCCAGCGGCGCCATCGCGGAGAGGATCTCCGGCTCGACGTCGTGGTCGACGCGGCCGGCCTCGTCGGAGCGGGCGTGCAGGTTGGCCAGCACGCGGCCGCAGACGCGGGCGTAGTCGAGCCAGCCCTGCCCGGACAGGGACGTGAGGTCCACGCTGTCGCGGTACCAGCTGCGCTCGCGCACGAGGTAGCTGTCGCCGCCGTGCTGGACGCTGCCGTAGAAGACCCCGCCGTTGACCATGGCCACGCGCTGCGCGTGGGCGATCCGGGCGCCGTGGCGCGCGGAGGCGCCGCCGTCGGGGTCGTCCCCGCCCACGGAGGGGTCGGCGTGGTCCTCGTGGTCGTCGGGGCTGATGTCCGACGGCGGCACCAGACCTGCGAGCGCGGAGCGCCGGGCCTGCTTCACCTCGAGCAGCAGGTCGTCGGTGCCGCGCTCGTCGGCGCCGCCGATGAGCAGGTAGTAGCGGGCCAGCCCGAGGGAGGCGGTGCCCTGACCCTTGCGGACGGCGACGTCCTTGACGCGCATGCCGTCCGCGCGGGGCGGCACCTCGATCTCGTTCTCCTCGACGTACCGGTCCACGAGCTCCTGGAACTCGGCCAGGCGGCTGCTCACCGGCACGATCTTCCTGCTGGGAGCGAAGCGCCGGCCGGTGTCGTCGAGGTACTTGCTGGTGAGGTATGCGGCGCGGGAGCCGCGCACGGCGTGGTCGAGCAGGTCGGCGATGAGCGGTGGGGCGTTGTCGCGGCGCATCTCGTCGAAGGCCTCCGTGGCGTCCGCGGCGTAGGCGCGCATCGCGTCGGCGTACCCGCGCACGAACGCCTCGGCGGTGCTCCGCTGCCGCGCCCCGCCCTTCTGCCCCTCGCTCTCCGCAGCCACCATGAAGCCCGTGGCCCCGCGCTTGAGGTCCCACGTGAAGGGGGCGTAGGCGGCCTCGTCGTAGTCGTCGATGCCGAAGACCGGCACGTCGTCGCGGTTGGGCACCACCCCGAAGTTGTCCGGGTGCACGTCACCGGCGGACAGCACCGTCGGCATCCACGGGTCCTCCCCGGCCATGTCGCGGTAGAAGAGCAGCGCGGTGCCGCGGAAGAAGGAGAACGGCGAGGCGGCGAGCTTGTCGAACTTCTCCCGCGCCTCCTCGTCATGCGTGGCGATGCGGGTCTGGTGGTCCTCGCGGATGGTCTGGCGCACGTGGATGCGCCGCTCGGTGCCGGTGAGCAGGCGCGGCAGCAGCACCATCTCCCCTGCCGCCCGGCGCTGGGCGAGCAGCGTGAACGCCTCCACGCGGGAGGCCGCCGGGGGCTCGCCGTCACCGCCGTGGTCGGGGGCGCCGGGCCCGGACGGCTCCGCGTCGCCGCCGGCGGAGAGCAGCTCCATGAGCGCGGGCCGCGTCATCCGCCGGGTCACGCGCAGGCCGCGGCGGCGGGCCAGCTGGAACAGCTCCTCGCGGGTGGCGGTGGAGGCCGTGCCCTCCAGGCCGGCGGACGCCTCGGTCGAGTCGATCACCGCCCCGGTGTACCGGTCAGGACGGCGACGCGCACGTCGTGCGCGTCTCCTCAGGCCTCCGGCGGCGGGGTCCGCAGGCCGCGCTCCACGTGCAGCGAGCGGTACACGCCCGTGCGCAGCTCCACCTCGTACTCCGCGGTCAGCGGCATGGCCAGCTCGCGCGCCACCGCCACCTCGGCGTCGACGTCGTACGGCACCCGCACGAACTGGTAGGTGAAGGGCGCGGCCTCGGCCGAGTCCAGCTCTCCCTCCAGCAGCAGGTACGACAGGTGCGGGTCCTCGTCGAGGGGGTTGCCCGCCGACCCGCAGTTGATGAGCGTGCGGCCGTCGATCACCTCGCTGTAGGCGTGGTGGAGGTCGCCGTAGACGACGACGTCGGGGGTGGGCGTCGGGCCGTCGCGCTCCGTCAGCGGCGTGGCCTCGAAGAAGGAGTCGAACTCCTCCTTGCTGTGGTGGCGCCAGATGCGCGTGAACGGGCTGTCGGTGGAGGCGTGCACGAACCTCACCTGCCGTCCCGAGAGCAGCAGGTGGTGGGCGAGCGGCAGGGAGCGCATCCAGGCGCGGTCGTCGTCGGACAGCTCCGCGCGCCACCACTGCATGCCGGGGTGCACCATCCGGCGCGACAGGTCCGAGAGCACGACCTCCCAGTTGCCCATCACGGTCAGCGCGCAGCGCTCGCGCGTGAGCTGCACGCACTCCGAGCCCCGGGGCCCCTTCCCGGCGACGTCCCCGAGGTTGAGGACGACGTCGGCGCCGCGCCGGTCGGCGTCCTCCAGCACCGCGCGGTAGGCGGTGAGGTTGCCGTGGACGTCCGAGACGACGGCGATGCGCACCACGCCCCCACCTTCTCGCACGCCCCCGGTGGTCGCCGCCCCGGCTCGACCCCGCCCTCCCGCGACGATCGAGGGAGTCAGCGACACACCTCTGCGACCAGCCGACGGGCGAGCGAGGAGCCCACGTGGACGACCCCACCAACAACGCCCCCGCCTCCGAGACGAGCGCGCCTGCTGCCTCCGCCCACCTGCAGCCCGCACCCTCGCGTCGGGGCGTTACCGCTCAGCGCAGCCCGTCGGGCGGTGGGGCCACCGGGGCGCGCCGCACCTCCGGACGCAACGACCCCAGCTGCAGCAGCAGGGCCGCCCCGGCGCCGCTGAGCGCCAGCCCGAGCACGGTGGTGACCCGGAGGTCGTCGCCGAACACCGCCGCAGCCCACACCGCGGTCACGGCGGGGGTGAGGTAGAGCAGGGCGTTGGTCCGGTCGGCCCCGAGGACGTCGATCGCGCGGTAGTAGCAGGCGTAGCTGCCCAGCCCGGCGACGACGGCGAAGGCCAGCGCCACCCAGAAGCCCGCCGAGGGCGGCGGCAGGAGGTCCCCGGTCGCAGCGGCAGCCCCGGAGGTCAGCACTGCGGCGACCGAGCACTGCAGGGCCAGGCTCTGCGCCAGCGGCATCGTCGGCGTGCTGCCCGCTCCCCAGCGCTCGTGGAGCACCGTGCCCGCGGCGAGGGACAGCACCGCCGCGACCGGCAGCAGCAGCGCCAGGAGCGAGGCTCCCGCTCCGACGTCCCCGACGGCGGTCAGCGCCACGCCGGCGGTCCCAGCCGCCAGCCCGGCCACGTGCCTCCGGCTCACCGGGCGCCGGTTCGCGACGGCCACGGCGACGAGGACGAGCGCCGTCTGCAGGGAGCCGATGAGCGCTGAGGTCCCCGCGGGCACGCCGGCCGCCGCCCCCCAGTAGATGCCCGCGAGGTAGAGGCCCTGGCAGAGGACCGCGAGCACCACCTGGCGGCCCCACTCGCGGGCGGGCCAGCGCCGCCATCGCCGCGGCAGGAGGGGAGCCAGCAGGAGCGCCGGCACCAGGCAGCGCCAGGCGAGCACCGTAGCGGCGTCGGTGCTGGAGGACCCGAGTTCAGCGCCGATGAACCCCGAGCTCCAGAAGAGCACGAGGGCCACGGCCAGCACACGGGCGCTCACCGCCCGGACCTCGATCGCGACGGGGAGGCACCATCCGGTAGGGACATGCGAGGCAGGTAACCATACCGGTCGGTATACTCGCAGTGTCCCGAGGAGAGGTGGTCCCGTGTCCCTGCCCGCTCACGCCCTGACGGTCCTCGACGCTGCGACCCCACCGGCCCTGCGGCCCGTCCTGCAGCCGCTGCCGGTCCTGACCGCGGCCGGTGAGCGCCTCCTGGACGCCGCCAGCGACCTGTTCTACGGCCGTGGGGTGCGTGCCGTGGGCGTCGACCTCATCGCCGACACCGCGGGCACCACCAAGAAGACGCTCTACGACCGGTTCGGCTCCAAGGACGCCCTGGTCGCCCTGTACCTGCTGCGCCGGGCCCACCGCTGGCGCGCCCACGTGCTGGCCGAGCTCGAGTCGCTGGAGGTGTCGGCGGACCCGTCCCTGGCCCGCCAGCAGCGGGTGGGTCGCCTGTTCGAGGTGCTGGAGACGTGGATGGGTGGGCAGCGCCGCGGCTGCGCCTTCGTCAACACCTTCGCCGAGGTCGGCGACGGCGACCACCCCGCCGTCCCCGTCATCCGCGCGGAGAAGGCGTGGATGCGCGCGCTGCTGGACGCCCTGGCGGGCGATCCCGACCTCGGGGGCCACCTCCACCTGCTCTACGAGGGGACCCTCGTCGTCATGACGGCGGGCGGCGACCCCGGAGCTGCGGCACGTGCGCGCAGCGCCGCACTCGACCTGGTCGCCACCCGCGCTGCGTAGCCTCGCCGCACGGTGGAGGCCGCCGAGCCAGTGGCGGCCGCGCGGTGCAGCTGCGGTCGCCGGGGCCGTTCTCACGCGGCCGGCGGGGCCTCCTCGGCGAGCTGCTTCACGCGGACGAGCGCTTCGTCCCACGCCCCCACCATCGCGTCGTAGTGCTCCTCGCCCATCGGCGCGGAGACGACCAGGTGCGTCCCGCCCTCCACCGCCTCGAGGCGGTAGGTCTCGTGGGTCCCGCGGTACTCGGCGGCCGCCTCGCCCTCGGTGACCGGCTGGCCGCCGGAGACGAAGCCGTCGTACTCGACGTCGACCAGCTCGTGCGGGCGGTTCGCCACGACGCGCCCCAGCATCCCGTCGCCCTCGGGACCGAGGAAGCGGACCACGCTGCCCTCCTGCCAGTCGGTGTCCGCGTAGGACCCCTCCGCGAACACCGACGTCCAGTCGCGGTACGTGACGTCGTCGAGGAGCACGTGCCACACGCGCTCGGGCGGGGCGGCGATGTCGACGGTCTTCTCGATCACTCGTGCGGTCATGGCGGGTCCCCTCGTCGGACGGTGTGCGTGGAGGGGTGACCGGTCGGCCCACCGGAAGTCATCGCACCCGACACCCCCGCCGCTCAGCGGTCGCGCTCGAGCTCCTCCAGGTCCTGCGGTGACAGCTGCACGTCCGCCACGGCCACGTTCTCCTCGAGGTGCGCGACGCTGGAGGTCCCCGGGATGAGCAGCACGTTGTCGCGGTGGGCCAGCAGCCACGCCAGGCCCACCTGGGCCGGGGTGGCACCGGTGCGCGCGGCGACCGCGAGCACCGCCGGGTCCTCCACCACCTTGGGGGTGCCGGGGAAGGCCGACCCGAGGGGGAAGTAGGGCACGTAGGCGACGCCCGCCCCGTGGCAGAGCTCGACCACGTCGGCGTCGGACCGGTCGAGCAGGCTGAAGGCGTTCTGCACGCACACGATCCCCGCCTGCTCCACCGCCTGCTGGACCTGCTCGCGGGTGGCCGTGGAGATGCCGACGCCGGCGATCTTGCCCTCCTCGCGCAGCGCGACCATCTCGGCCAGCTGGTCCTCCAGCGCCACGGACTCCCCGTCGTGGAGGCGCAGGTTGACCGCACCGAGCTGCTCCACGCCCAGGGAGCGCAGGTTGTCCTCGACGGCCGACCGGAGCTCCTCAGGCCGCTGCGCGGGCAGCCAGCCGCCGTCCGCGTCGCGGACGGCACCCACCTTGGACACCAGCACGAGGTCGTCCGGGTAGGGGTGCAGCGCGGCCCGGATGAGCTCGTTGGAGACGTCGGGCCCGTAGAACTGGGCGGTGTCGATGTGGTCGACGCCCAGCTCGACGGCCCGCCGCAGCACCGCGATGGCGGCGTCGCGGTCCCGCGGAGGTCCCATGACGCCCGGGCCGGGCAGCTGCATCGCGCCGAAGCCGATCCGGTGCACCGAGAGGTTGCCGAGGGCAAAGGTGTCCACCGCACCACGCTAACCACGCCTCGCCGGGCACGCCCTCCCGAGAGACCGACGCCGGCCGCACGCCCCCGACGACGACGGACCAGCGCCGTCAGCGGCCGTGCAGCCGTGCCTCAGCCGGCCTCTCCCCCGCAGGGCGCTGCAGCGTCAGGAGCGGTCGCAGAGCCAGGTGCACACCGAGCACCAGGGCTCCGACCAGCACGCCCCCGCCGACGAGCGGCAGCCCGTCGTAGTTGATGCTGGCCCCGGCGGGCCGGTGACGACCAGGGAGAGCACGCCCCCGCCGACGGCCAGGAGCCCGACCCCTGCACCGGCGCGACCGCGCCGCGCACCCCACCGCTGCGCCGCGGGTCCCAGCGCCAGCTCGTCCAGGCCGGGCACCTCCGCGATGTGCCCGTCACCCAGGGCCCGGGCCTCGGCGGCGCGCACCGCCGGCACGGAGGTGGCCGCCAGGGCCCACGCCCACGAGCCCAGGCGCACGACCGCTGTCCCGCCGAGGGTCGCGGCACAGCCGCGCACGGTGTCCACGGCGGGAGTCTCGCGGTTCACGGGCCGGGCGCGACAGGGGCGCCGCGCCGCCGCCCGACCTCCCGCGCGAGGGACGCCACGCACTCCTCGACGGTCGACGCGGTGGTGTCGAGCACCACGTCGGGGGCGATCCGGTCCAGCTCGCCCGCCCAGCTGTCGTAGACGCCCGTGAGGAAGTCGAGCTGCCGGGAGAGGCCGCGGGTGGGGTCGGCCTGGGCGCGCTCGTGGGCCACGGCCGCGCTCGTCGTCGTCCCGACGGTCAGCACTGCGGTGCCGGCGGGCGCCTGCCGGACCACCCGGTCAACCTCCGCCTGCGAGCCACCTCCCTCGGCGATGACGCACGTCGTCCCGGACCGGAGCCACAGCCCCGTCACGACCTCGTAGACCCGGTGCGCCACGTCCCAGCCGGGCAGGGTGGGCAGGGCCATGGCGGCGAGCGCGTCGAGCTCGACGACCGCCACCACCTCCCCCTGCTCCCGCAGCCGCTCCCCCAGCGCGGACGCGACCGTGCTCTTGCCGGACGCCTGCGGGCCCGCGATGACGACGAGGACGCTCACCCCGCCATCGTCCTCCGGCGCAGCACGAGCACCCGGTCCGCTCCGCGCTGGAAGGCGTACCCGCCCGTGGGCCTGAGGTCGGCGGCGACACCGTCATCGGCCAGCTGCTCGAGCAGCGCCGCCAGGCCCTCGTGCTCGCGGTCTCCGCCGACGACGACGAGCGGGTGCACGCGCACCTCGCGACGCGCGACGCGGACGAGCTCCCGCAGCGCCGCGAGGTGGAAGGCGTCGTCGAGGCGGTCGGCGTAGGTGAAGAGCAGGTGGGAGCAGAGCACGAGGTCGACGACGCCGTCGCCGAGGGGCAGCTGCGGCAGGCTCGCCTGCACGTAGTGCTCCGGCTCCGCCGCGGCGTGCTCGGTGAAGACGGCCGCGGCGCGCAGGCGCTGGGCGAGGTGCTCCTGCGGGGTGGGGAAGAACGTCCACACGAAGTCCCCCGCGCGCTCGCGCACCCACGCGGACCCGCGCTCGGCCTCGGCCGCCGCGCGCTCCCCGAGCCGCCGCAGCGCGCGACCCCGCTCGTCGCTCGGCCCTGGTGGCGGGTAGGCGGGGTCGGCGGCGACGACGTCGACCCCCCGACCGCGGGCCTCGGCGGTGAAGGACGCGGCTCCGCCGGGGCAGTCGAGCACGGTGCCCGCCAGGTCGGCGTCGGTGAGGCCGAACATCCCGCGGTACTCGGCGAGGGACCGGGCGCTGACGAGCACGTCGCCGAAGCCGGACGAGCCCTGCTGGGGTGTGGTCATGGGTGCTCCTGGGTCGGGACCGACCGAGGGGCGCTGCTCGCGCGAGACCCGTCAGCCGGTGAGGGCTGAGGGACTGCGAGGCGCTGGTGCGCTGCGGAGTGCCCGCCCTAGGAGGGCGGCCACCACAGACGGCGCACGGCGCTGATCACGCTCGGCACGCTACCGGCGACCGGCCGCCCTGCGCCAGAGCCAGGGCCGCGTGCGATCAGCGCACCGTGGCGCCGTAGACCTTCTCCACGCGCAGGGTCACGAGGACGCGGCGGTCGGCCACCATCGCCTCGCGGTACTCGGCCCAGTCGGGGTGCTCGCCAGCGGCCTGGCGGTAGTGGTCGACCAGCGCCTCGACCTCCGCGGAGACCGGTGAGGTGCCCGGGCCGGTGAGCTCGACCGACCCCTCCGCCGTCGCCCACGACCAGCCGTCGGCGCTCGTCACCTCCAGCGCGGCGCGCGGGTCGCGACGCAGGTTCGCGGTCTTGGCGCGGCCCTCCGTCACGGACACGAGGACGACTCCGCGCTCCCTGTCGTAGAAGGGGGTCACGGGTGACAGCTGCGGCGTCCCGTCGCGCTTGATCGTGGCCAGCACCCCCAGCCGTGACGACGCCAGCAGGGCGTGCAGCTCCTCGTCGGTGCTCATGCCCGTGCAACCCCGCCGGCCCGCGCCCCGCTTCCCGCGCCGCGCTCACAGGGGGAAGGAGGTGCCGCTGGCGCGCTCGGAGACCTCCCACAGCCGACGGGCCAGCGCCGGGTCCTGCGCGCGCCTCGAGCGGCCGATGAGCTGGGCTCCGCCCCGCATGTGCAGGAGCCGCTCGGGCCCGGTGAACGCCCCGCCCGGCACGTCGCCGGTCGCGGCCAGCAGCACCGGCAGCGCGCCGTCCTCCGAGGCCTGGGCGAGCCGCAGCAGCAGCCGCGCCAGCGCGCCGGTGCCCTGTCCCGTCATCCCCGTCGCGACGTAGCCGGGGTGCGCGGCGGTGGCGAGGACGGGTGACCCCGCGGCGGACAGGCGCCGCTGCAGCTCGGCGGTGAAGACCAGGGTGGCCAGCTTGGACGCCGCGTAGGCGCGCGACTCGGTGTACCGCCTGCGCTCCCAGCCGAGGTCGTCGAGCGGCAGGCGCCCCGCGCGCTCGGCCTGGGAGGACAGCGACACCACACGGCCCGCCACCCGCGGCAGCAGGAGGTTGGTGAGCGCGAAGTGCCCGAGGTGGTTGGTGGCGAACTGCAGCTCGACGCCCTCGCGGGTCCGCTGCAGGGTGGGCGACGAGACCCCGGCGTTGTTGACGAGCAGGTCGACGGGCTCCCGCCAGCCGTCGGCGAAGGCGCGCACGGACCCCAGGTCCGCCAGGTCGAGGTGGGCCACGACGGCCTCCCCCGGCACGGTGGCCGCCGCCCGCCGGCCCTTCTCGAGGTCGCGCACGGCCAGCACCACCCGGGCGCCGGCGGCGCCGAGCACCCGCGCGGTCGCGAGGCCGATGCCGCTGCTGGCCCCGGTCACCACCGCGGTGCGGCCGCGGAGCCCGGAGACGTCGGTGGTGGGGACGGTGGGTCCGGAGGTGGCCATGCGGATGAATCTAGACGCTGACTAGTAACTAGGCAACGTCTAGATCAGGCTATGCTCGGCCGGTGACGTCGCGGCCGTTCCACCACGGCAACCTGCGGGCGGCCCTGCTCGACGAGGCCGAGACCGTGCTCCGGGAGAGCGGCGTCGAGGCGCTGTCCCTGCGAGACCTGGCGCGCCGCACGGGCGTGAGCCACGGGGCGCCGCGCAGCCACTTCATCGACCGGCAGGCGCTGCTCGACAGCCTCGCCGAGCGCGGCTTCGACAGGTTCACCGAGAGCATCCGGTCGGCCCTGCACGCCTCCACCGGCAGCGCGGACCGCCTGCGCCGCGTCGGCCGGGCCTACGTCGACTTCGCCGTGGACGAGGCCGCCCTCGTGGAGCTGATGTTCTCGGCCAAGGTCGACGGGGGCTCGGACCGCGTCAGGGACGCCGCGGCGCGGCTGTTCGGCACCCTCGACAGCGCCCTGTCGCCGCCGGCGGACGACGACGACGCGCACGAGCGCGAGCGCTTCGGGCTGCTCTTCGCCGCGACGCTGCAGGGCACGGCAGCGCTCGTCACCAGCGGCCGCGTCTCCCGCGAGCAGGGCCGCCGGATCGTGGAGGACGCCGCCGACGCCCTGCTGGCCTCGCCGCTGGCACGCCGCGCGCTCCCTCGCGAGGGGGGCCCGCCCGCGGGCTGAGGCGCGGCGTCAGGCCGGCGCGGGACCGTCCGCGAGGGGCGTGATGGTCGCGGCGAGCACCCGCCACGCCTCGCCGTCACGCACCCACAGGCGCGTGTACCGCAGCCGGGCCGTCACCGGCCCTCCGCCCTGGACCGCCTCGACCGAGGCGACCAGGCGCGTGACGCCGGTCGCTCCCGCCTCCTCCACCTCCAGCTGCTCCTCCACGAGGCTCGTGATGCGCAGCGCGCCCGAGCGGTGGCTGCTCAGGTCGTCCTCCTTGGAGAACACCGCGCCGTCGGGTCCCGCGGCGACGACGAGCGGGTGCAGCAGCGCGTCCAGCGCGTCGACGTCGGCGGTGCGCTGGGCGTCCTGCAGGGCTCGCTCTGCCGTGATGAGGTCCACGCCTCGAGACTGGCCCTGCGGAGCGGGTCGCGTCGAGGGGCTGGCCCCTCGACCCTCCACCGGGACCCACCGGTCGGTGGAGGGCGCCGCCCGCCGGTCGCCGCTGCCGCGCACAGGTCACCGGGGTGGACCGTCGAGGGGTGCACGCGGCCCTCGTCTCCGTCCACGCGGCAGCGGCCGTCACCTCGCTGCTGGCCGCCGTCGTCGTCCTGCTCCCCCGCGGGCTGCCCCGACGGGCGGCGCGGACGGCTGCGGTGGTGCTCGTCGCGGCCACCGCGGTGATGGCGCTGGCCCTGGCGGCGGCGGTGGCCTCCGGGTGGCGCGACCAGCCCACGGTGGCGCACGTGGTGTTCGTCGGGCTCGGGGTGCTGGCCGCCGTGGCCGCGGGCCAGGCCGCGCGGGCGGCGCGCGCGGTCCAGCGGCGCACCCCCGCAGAGGCCTCACGGCTGTACGACGCCGGCGGCTTCGTGCTCATCACCCAGGTGACCGGCTTCGCCGCCATCGCCGTGCTGGACGTGCTGCCGACCGCAGGGGTGGTCATCACCGCCGTGCTCACGGTGCTGGTGGCGAGGCTGGCGGTCGGTCACCTCCGTGCTGCCGCGCAGCGGCGAGCAGCGGCTGGAGCGGGGCCGGCAGCGGTGGCCCCTGCCGAGTGAGCCCCCGGGGGTGCAGACGGGGCCACGGCTGCGGCCCCCGGAAACCGCTGGCGCCCCGGCGCCGGCGGGCGCAGCATGGTCGCCGTCCTGTCGTCGACGGAAGGGGCACCGGTGGAGACCTCCGGCACCGCGCTGACCGCGCGCTGAACCGGCCTCCGCCCGCGACGCGGGAGGAGCACCGCCGGTCAGCGCACCGCCGCCGACCGTCCGGAGCCCCCGCATGTCCCCGTCCCAGCACACCCCTGCGCCCGCCCACGCCGCCGCGCCGCCCGTCGTCGTCCTCAGCGACCTGTCCTTCGAGCACCCGGACGGCACCGTGGTGCTGGACGGGCTGACCGGCACGTTCACCGAGGGCCGCACGGGCCTGGTCGGTCGCAACGGCTCCGGCAAGACCACGCTGCTCCGCCTCGTCGCGGGCCAGCTGCGCCCGACGGCCGGAGCCGTGAGCACCGCGGGCCAGGTGGCCCTGCTCCCCCAGCGCCTCACCCTGGGCACGGGCGTGCGGGTCGCCGAGCTGCTGGGCGTGGCCGACACCCTCGACGCGCTGCGCGAGCTCGAGCGCGGAGACGCCGGCGCCGGCCGCGCCACCGCGCTCGTGGAGCGCGTCGGCGACGACTGGGACGTCGAGTCCCGCGCCAGCGCCGTCCTCGACGCCCTCGGCCTGCCCGAGGGCGCGCTCGAGCGGCGCGTCGGCCAGCTCTCGGGCGGCGAGGCGGTGCTCGTGGCGCTCGCCGGGCTGCGGCTGCGCGCCGACGCCGACCCGCACGCGGTGACGCTGCTCGACGAGCCGACCAACAGCCTCGACCGCGAGGCGCGCGAGCGCCTGGGCGCCGTGGTCGAGGGGTGGCGCGGGGCGCTGGTGGTGGTCAGCCACGACGTCGCGCTGCTGGAGCGGATGCAGACCACCACCGAGCTGCACAGCAGCCGGACGCGGTCGGTGGCGGGCCCGTACAGCGCCTACCGGGCCCACCTCGACGCCGAGCAGGCCGCGGCGCTGCGCGCGGAGGCCGCCGCGGAGCAGGTGCTGCGCCGCGAGCGCCGCCAGCGGGCCGAGGCGGAGGTGAAGCTGGCGCGCCGGGAGCGGTACGCGGCGTCGATGAAGGAGAAGAACCGGTACCCGCCCATCGTGGCGAACGCCCTCAAGGGGAAGGCGGAGGCGTCGGCGGGGCGGCTGCGCCAGGAGCTCGACGACGACGTCGTCGCCGCCCGGGAGGCTCTCCAGGAGGCCAGCGCCCGGGTCCGCGACGACGACGCCGTCCGGATCGACCTGCCGGACCCGCACCTGCCCGCGGGTCGCCGGCTCGCCGTGCTGCACGGCGCTGCCGCGGCGCCCCCGGGGACCGGGGACGCCGACGAGGGGCCCGGACTGAGCGCGGTGGTGCTGGCAGGCCCCGAGCGGGTGGCCCTGACCGGACCGAACGGGGCCGGCAAGACCACGCTGCTGGAGGCGCTCGTGCGCGGAGCGGGTCCCGGGCGGGACGAGCGGCGGCCGTGGGGTGAGCTGCTCACCGACCGGGTCGGCTACCTGCCGCAGCGCCGGGACGGCCTCGACGAGAGCGCCAGCGCTCTGGACCAGGTGCGGGCGGCGGCACCCGGGCGGCAGGAGCAGGAGGTGCGCCACGCGCTGGCGCGGTTCCTGCTGCGCGGGGACGCCGCCCAGCGGCGGGTGGGAGACCTGTCCGGCGGCGAGCGGTTCAGGGTGGCGCTGGCCCGCCTGCTGCTCGCCGAGCCGGCGCACCAGCTGCTCGTGCTGGACGAGCCGACCAACGACCTGGACCTCGCCACGGTGGACCAGCTGGTCGACGCGCTGCGCTCCTACCGCGGCGCGCTGCTCGTGGTGAGCCACGACGACGCCGTGCTCGACCGGCTGGACCTCACCCGCCGGCTCCGCCTGGACCGCGCCGGCCGGCTGCGCGACGACGCACGCCCCCCTCAGGCGTCGCGCCAGGCGTAGTCCATCTGCCGGGCGGTGGCCGTCGCCAGCTCGAGGCCCCCGAGCCGCGCCACCAGGTGCAGCGCCAGGTCCAGGCCGGCGCTGATGCCGGCGCTGGTGGCGAGGTCGCCGTGGTCGAGGTAGCGGACGTCGCCGACCACGTGCAGCTGCGGGTGGTCGGCGCGCAGGTCGTCCAGGTCCTCCCAGTGCGTGGTCACGGGCCGCTGGTCGAGCAGTCCGGCGGCCGCGAGCACGAACGCGCCGGTGCACACCGACGCGACCACCTCGGCCCCGGGGCGGCAGCGCCGCAGCCACGCCAGCACGCCCGGGTCGGCGGCCACCACGTCGACCACTCCCCCGGGCACGAGCACCACGTCGCAGTCCGGGGCGTCGGCCAGGCGCACGTCGGCCCCCAGGCGGAGCCCACCGCGCGCCCGCACGCGGGGCTCGCCGTCGTCGTCCTGGTCCCCCGCTGCGACCAGCACCACCTCGAACGGCGGCTCCCCGCCGGAACGGGCGGCCACCCGGGCGGCCACCGAGAAGACCTCGAACGGACCGCAGGCGTCGAGCACCTCGACCTCGTCGAAGAGCAGCAGTCCCACGCGTCGCGTCACTGCCGCATCGTGCCCGACGCGCGCAGCCCGACCACGAGCCCGAGGCCCACGACGGCGGTGCCCACCCACACCCCCGCGGCGGGGACCGGGCCGCCGAGCAGCACACCGGCCGCGGCTGCCGCCACCGGCGCGACGCCGGTGAGGAGCCCCGCCCGCCCGGAGCCGAGCCCTCGCACGGCGCTGAACCACAGCACGAACGCCACCGCCGTCACCCCCACCGCGAGGTAGACGACGGCTGCGACGTGGGGACCGGTCAGCGCCGTGCCCGCGCTCCACGGCCGCTCGGCCAGCAGGCCGGCCGCGCCGAAGCCGACGGCGGCCAGCCAGGTGGTGTGCACCGAGACGCCCCAGGGGCCGTGGGCGGCGAGCACCGGCACGGCGAGCAGCGTGAACCCCACCTCGCAGAACAGGACGACGACGGCCCACGCGACGCCCGCCCCGTCGGCGCGCCCGACCCCGGTCACCAGGGCCGCGCCCGCGGTGACGACTCCGGCGGCCGTCACGACCGGCGCGGTCGGGCGCCGCCCCTCCAGCACGGGCCCGAGCAGGGCCAGCACGAGGGGGACGCTCGCGACCGCCACCCCGAAGACGGCGGGCTCGGCGTGCGCGGCGCCGCGCACGAGCGCCACGTTGAAGAGCAGCAGCCCCGCGGCCGTGGTGCTCCCGAGCCAGAGCCACTCGCGCCCGCGGGGGCGGCGCACCGGCTCCCGGACGAGCCGGGCGGCGCCGAGCAGCAGCAGGCAGGCGAGCCCGTAGCGGACGGCCTGCGCGGTGGCCAGCGGGGCGTCGGACAGCAGCCCGGACACGGCCGTGCTGCCGCCGACGAAGGCCATCGCGGCGGCCCCGCAGGCGACCGCGGCGCTGGCCAGTCGTCCGCGTGGGCCGGTGGTGGGTCGGTCGGTGACCACGGTGCTCATGGACCGCCAGCCTGGTCGCCAGACGGTCCTCGATCGAGGTCCATCACCGGGGCAGACTGCAGGACCGATGGACACCACCGACACCCCCGGGCGGTCGCCCGGCGCCGACCTCCTGCAGCTCGACCGCGCCGCCGCTCCCCCGCGCGGCACCGGCGAGTGGCTGGCGGCCCACCTGCGGGCGGCCGTCCTCGACGGGCGCCTCGCCCGGGGCGCGCTGCTGCCCTCCACGCGCGTCCTCGCCGCTGACCTCGGCGTCTCCCGCGGCGTGGTCGTGGGGGCCTACGCGCGACTGGTGGACGAGGGGCTGCTCACCGGTCGCGCCGGTGCCGGAACGCGCGTGGCGGCCGGCCTCGTCGCCCCCGTCCGGGTGCCGCGCGAGGCACCGGCGACCGGTCCGGGGTTCCACCGGCCCGTCGGTGGCCCACCCGCGTCCGTCGAGGGCGCCTCGGTGCTGGACCTGTGGCCCGGCGTGCCCGACCTGTCGGCCTTCCCCCGCACCGCGTGGCTCCGCGCGGAGCGGGAGGTGCTGAGCGCGGCGAGCGCCCGCGACCTCGGCTACCCCGACCCGCGCGGTCACCCGGTGCTGCGCGAGCAGCTGGTGGGGTGGCTGGCCCGCACCCGCGGCGTGCGCGCCGCCCCGGACGAGGTGCTCGTCGTGTCAGGGGTGGCCCAGGCGCTGGCGCTGACCGCGCAGGTGCTGGTGGCCCGGGGCCACCGGTCGGCGGCCGTGGAGGACCCGGGCTCGCGGGGAGCGCGCGAAGAGCTGGCGCACTGGGGACTGCGCGGCGTGGGGGTGCCCGTCGACGCCGGTGGCCTGGACGTGGAGGCGCTGGCGGCGTCGGGCCCGGACGGGCCGCGGGTGGCCGTGCTCACGCCCGCCCACCAGTACCCGACGGGCGTGGTGCTCTCGCCCGAGCGCCGCCGGTCGCTGCTGGCCTGGTGCCAGGCGCAGCCCGGTCGTCTGGTGGTGGAGGACGACTACGACGCCGAGCACCGCTACGACCGGCCTCCGGTGCCCGCGCTGCAGGCCAGCGCACCCGACGTCGTCCTGCACACCGGGAGCACCAGCAAGTCGCTCGCACCCGCGCTGCGGCTGGGGTGGCTGGTCGCCCCGGAGCACCTGCGGTCCGACCTGCTCGCCGCCAAGCACGCCAGCGACATCGCCAGCCCCTCGCTGCCGCAGCTGGTGCTGGCGCGGCTCCTGGCGGGCGGTGACCTGGACCGCCACCTCCGGCGGGTGCGCTCGTCAGCGCGCCCGCCGCGACGCGCTGCTGGCGGGGCTGCGCGAGCACCTGCCGGGCGCGCGCGTGCACGGGGTGGCCGCTGGTCTGCACCTGCTCGTGACGCTGGAGGGGACGGCGTGGGCGGAGCGCGACGACGCCGAGGCGGCCGCCGCCTGCGCACGCGCCGGCGTGCGCGTGCAGCCGCTGGGGATGCACCGGCTGCGCCCAGGGCCCGCGGGCCTGGTGCTCGGGTACGCGGCCGAGCCACCGGGTGCGCTGGAGGAGGCCGCCCGGCGGCTCGGGGCCGCCCTGCGCTGAGGCGCCGCGGGTGGCGAGCCGGGCTCACCGCCGGCGGAGCAGCCCTCGCCGTCGGAGGCGCCCGAGGAGCCCCGTGCGCGCCAGCCGCAGCGGGCGCATCTGCAGCAGCTCCTCGGGCTCGGCGTGCGTCAGGTGGAGGTAGACCGCGGACGCCGTCCAGGCCACCTCGGCGTCGGGGGTGAAGGCCTCGGCGTGCGGGACGTCCAGCCCGCGCGCCCGGCCCCACCGCGCGCCCTGCTCGGTGTGGTCGCCGGAGTAGGACAGCGCCGGCACCTGCTCGCGCGCCCGCGCGAGCAGAGCCGACCCGATGCCGCGGCGCCGGTGGCTCGGGGCGGTGTGCACGAGCTGCACGGCGTCGTCGAAGGCGAGGAAGGCGACCGGGAGCAGCTGCTCGCGCCGCCGCTCGAAGGCGGCCAGCAGGCGACAGGTGGTGAGGTCGCGGGCCTCCACCTCGGCCACCACCAGACGACGCACGGACGAACCTCCTCCGCGAGGGCCGTCGCCGCCAGAGGACCGGCGGTCGTGCCTGCGGCGCTGACCGCGACGATCGCACCAGCGCCGCGGCCGGGACAAGCGCGACGCGCTCCGCGTCGCGCGGCGGTGCTGACGGGTCGTCCGCGACGCACCGCGCGAACGGGTGCCGCACGGCGCGCCGCGATCACAGCGCCGTGTCACAGTGGGACTGCTGTGACCACTGATGCTCCCGCCGACCCCGAAGCGCCCCCCGTGCACCGAGAGCACGCCCGGGTGGTGCTGCACCACACCCCGACGGCACCGGGCGCTGCACGGCGCTTCGCGCGCAACCACCTGTGCCCGGCGCACGCGGGCGGCGCGCTGGACGCGGCGCTCGTCGTGGTCAGCGAGCTGGTCACCAACGCCGTCGAGCACGGCCGGCCACCCGTGGTGCTGACGCTGCTCTGCAACGTCGAGCAGGTGGTGGTGGGCGTCCACGACTCCTCCACCAGCGAGCCGCGGCGCCACGAGGCCGAGGTGCCGTGGCACTCCGAGAGCGGGCGCGGGATGCAGCTGGTCGAGGGGCTGTCGGTGCACTGGGGCGTCAGCGACGAGGGCCCCGGCGGCGGCGCCGGCAAGGGCGTCTGGGCCACCATCACGCTCGACCAGACCTGACCCCGGCCCGAGACCCGGACCGCCCTCTCCGCCTGACCGCAGCCGAGCGCCCCGTTGCGCTCCCGGCCGGGCGGCGTCAGGAGCCGAGACCGGCGAGCAGGTTGATGGTCGCGCCGAGCACCACCGCGCCCAGCAGGAACGACAGCAGCGCGTGGCGCAGCGCCGCCCCGCGCATCGAGCGCGACGTGAGCCCGGTGTCGGAGACCTGGTAGGTCATGCCGACCGAGAACGCCACGTAGGCGAAGTCGAGGTAGGACGGCGGACCGCCTTCGAACTGGATGCCGCCGGGCTCGTCGCCGTCGTAGTAGAGGAACGCGTAGTGCAGGCAGAACGTCGTGTGCACCACGAACCACGACGCGGCCACCACCACCAGCCCGAGCCCCGCGAGCACGTCCTGCGCGGCGCCTTCCTCACCGCCCGCCTGCACGAGCAGGCCCCCGACCCCGACCAGGCTGCCCAGGCAGGCGAGCAGCAGCACGGTGCGGCTGGCCGGGCGCGAGGGGTCGTCCCGGGTGGCGTGCGCGGCGGTGGCCGCGGCGTCGTACCGCGCGATGAGGCGCAGGTCGCGAGCGAGGACCACCGCCGCCACCACGACCCACCCGGCGGCGAAGGCCGCGGTGCCAGCCCCCGCGAGGACGGCGAGCGCCGCGACGACCGCCCCGGTGACGAGCGCCGCGGCCAGCCGCCGCGACGCCCGTCGCGGGCGGCGCTGCAGCGCCTCGGCGCAGGAGTGGTCCACCACGGGCTTCGGGCTCACGGGGCGGAGGTTACGACCCGTCCCCGCGCCTCGGCTGCCAGCTCACCCCGTGGCCGGCTGCCTGCTCACCGGCACCCGGCCGATCCACACCGAGGTGGAGGGCGTCGCGGTGCTCGGCACGATCCTCGCGGCGTGCGGGGCGGCCCGCGAGCGCCGCGTCGCCGAGGTCATCTGCGCCTGACCCCTCCCCTCCCCCGTGATCACGGGTCGAGTGGGCGACGGCCTGCGCCAGGATGGGCCGGTGAGCACCGAGCGCGTGCAGGCCTTCCTCGACGAGCACCTGCCGGGGACGCGGGTCGTCGAGCCGGACGTGGACACGCCCACGGTGCAGGCAGCGGCGGACGCGCTGGGCGTCGACCCGGGGCAGATCGCCAAGACGCTGGCGCTGCGCGCCGGTGACCGCGTGGTGCTGGTCGTGGCGCGCGGTGACGCGCGGCTCGACAACGCCAAGTTCAAGGCCCGCTTCGGCACCAAGCCCCGGATGCTGCCCGGGGAGGAGGCCCACGCCGTGACAGGTCAGCCCGTCGGCGGCGTCAGCCCGTTCGGGCACCCGGAGCCGCTGGAGGTGCACTGCGACGAGTCGCTGCGGGCGTTCGACGTCGTCTACCCCGCCGGGGGCAGCCGCCGGTCCGCGGTGCGGCTGACCCCGGACCAGCTGGGTGGGCTCACCGGTGACCGGTGGGTCGACGTGACGCGGCCGCCCGAGACTGGGGCGACCGCACCGTCAGGCTCCTGAGGCGGGATCCGGCCTGGAGAGCCCCCGGGAAGTGCTCGGGAAGTCCACGATCACGCAGCGGGGGGGCGTCAGTCGCGGTCGGGGTCGCGGTGCAGGGCGACGAAGAGCGACAGCGGCGCCGCGTCGGCGTGCGCGGGCCGCGAGGCGAACTCGTCGAGCAGCGCGTCCAGGCGCCGCTCCAGCTCGGCCCGGCCCTCGGCGTCGAGGCGCAGCCCGAGGCGCGCGACGCGCAGGTCGGGGTCGGCGGGGGCCTCCTCGCTGCCGTCGCCGAGCAGCACCGGCAGCGTCTGCGTGAAGGCCTCGACCATGGCCCGGGCGGAGCGCTGCTCGTCGAGCTGCCACGACTTCCCGGTGGCGCGGTAGGGCACCGACCGGGCGCCGCGGCGGCCGCGCGTGGAGGGCATCGGCTCCAGGAAGCCGGTGTTCACCAGCGTCCGCACGTGGTGCAGGGCGGTGGCCGCGTTGAGGCCGAGGCGCTCGGCGATGGCGGCGTTGGTCATGGGCGTGTCGAGGCACATCCGCAGGATCCGCAGCCGCACCGCCGAGGCCAGGGCCTTGGCCTCCGCCTCGGTGGCGACGCGTCGGTGCGGGAGGTCCCAGGTCTGAGCGCTCACCCACCCAACGTAGACACGACCTGACGCTCCGCGCTCAGTGATTGACGTTCCCCAACCACTCGTGTCGCATGGGCCTCGTGCCTCCCAGCCTCCTGCGCGCACCCGACGGCCGTGACTTCCGCCGCCTGTGGGCGGGCGACTCCGTCTCGCAGGGCGCCACGCAGGTGGGCGACCTCGTCGTCCCCCTGCTCGCGGTGACGGTCCTGGCGGCCTCGCCGCTGCAGATGGGCGTGCTCACCGCAGCGCAGTCGGCGGCGTTCCTGCTGCTCGGACTGCCGGCCGGCGCCTGGGTCGACCGCTGGTCCAAGCGCCGCGTGCTGCTGCTCGGCAACCTCGTGCGGGCGGTGGCCCTCGCCGTCCTCCCGCTGGCCTGGTGGGCGGGGGTGCTGTCGCTGCCGCTGGTGGTGGCGGTGGCGTTCGTGGTGGGAGTGGCGACGCTGTTCTTCGACGTCGCCTACCAGAGCTACCTGCCCTCCCTCGTCCGCGCGGAGCGGCTCGGCGAGGGGAACTCGCTGCTGCAGGTCTCGGCGTCGGTGGCGCAGGTGGGCGGCCCGGCGGTCGGCGGCTGGCTGGCGCGACTGGTCGGCGCGCCGCTGGCGGTCGGGGTCTCGGCGGTGGCCTTCGCCGTCTCCAGCGGGCTGCTCTCCCGGATCTCCCACGTCGAGCCGCCACCGGACCGGACCGCGCGCCGCTCGCTGCGCGTGGAGGTGGCGGAGGGCCTGTCCTTCGTCGTCCACCAGCCGCTGCTGCGGCGGATCGTCGCCACGACGAGCACCTCCAACCTCGGCGGCAGCGCCACCAGCGCCCTGCTCGTGCTCTACGCCGTGCGCGAGCTGGGGCTCTCGGAGGGCCAGGTCGGCACGGCCCTGGGCATCGGCGCCGCGGGCGCCCTGCTCGGCGCGCTGGCCGTGCAGGCGGTGGTGCGCCGCGTCGGCGAGGGCCGCACCATCGCCCTGGCGCTGCTGCCGGGGATCGCCGCCGGGGCGCTGCTGCCCCTGGCCGCGCCGCTCGTGGCCCGGGGCGCTCTCGACGACGACGGCGCGGTCGCGCTCCTGGCCGTCTCCGGCGCCGTGCTCGGCGTCAGCGTCGTGGTCTACAACGTGGCGCAGGTGACGTACCGGCAGCGCATCACGCCCGCGCCGCTGCTGGGACGGATGAACGCGTCGGTCCGCTTCCTCGTGTGGGGCACGATGCCCATCGGGGCGCTGCTGGGCGGTGTGCTCGGGGAGCGGATCGGGCTCGTGCCCACGCTGTGGACGGCGCTGGCGGTGGAGGCGCTCGGCGTGCTGCCGGTGCTGCTCAGCCCCCTGGTGCGCTCGGGTCCGTCCGCCGACCCCGCGCCCCGTCCCAGTCCCGGTCAGCCGTGACGCCCCAGCCCCTCGACGATGGAGGACGTGCGCCACACACCGGGCACAGGGCGGTCGGTACCTGCGCAGATCAGGGGCGTGCCCGTCGACGAGACGCCCCTGGAGCGCGCAGGTGCAGACGCGGTGTGGCGCAGCGGCAGGTGGTGTCGCGGGGCGCGTGCGACCAGCAGGTCACCACCGCTCGCGCAGCCAGCCGAGCGCCGCCTCGGCCTGCGCCCCCTGGAAGTGCCGCAGAGCGGGCAGCCCCGGCACCGGAGGCTGCCGCCCGGCGTCGACGAAGTAGGCCGCCATCCCGGCCAGCACCGCGGTGGCGTCGTCCGCACGGCCGGGTAGCCGCTCTGCGAGCTGGACGTCGACGTCGACGTCGCTGCGCCACAGCCTCGCGTTCAGCAGCAGCGCGACCACGTCGAAGGCTGGGGACCCCAGCATCGCGTGCGGCCAGTCGACCACCACGACGCCACCGTCGCGCCGCTGCACGAGGTTGTCGGCGCGGACGTCACCGTGGACGAGCGAGCCGCCCTCCAGCGCGCGGGCGCCGCGGCGGGCGACCGCCGCCAGCTCCTCCAGCCGGGCGGCCGCCCAGGGGTCGACGCGCTCCAGATCGGGCCAGGGGTCGGCGAGCAAGCGCTCGAAGCCGGCGAAGTCGTGCAGCGTGTCCACCTCGGCACGAGGCAGCAGCGCGCGCAGCTCGGGCGGGACCTCCACCGCCGCCACAGCGCCCAGCGCGTCGAGGGCGGACTCCACCGCGGGCCGCCGCCACGGCAGGGCGGGGCTCTCGCCGTCGACGTCCTCGGTGACCAGCGCCACCCACCCGTCCTGGTCCACGCACCCCAGCAGGGCGGGCACCGGCAGGCCGGCGGGGAGCGCCCCGAGCACGCGCGCCTCCCGGCGGTGGAGGTCGACCGACCCGGGGTAGCGCGCGCCGTCGAGCGCCTTGACGAACGCGCGCCGACCGGACGCCGCCACCACCCGGTCCGCGGAGCCGGGCGAGAACCCGCCCGCCTGGGAGGCAGCGCCCACGACGGGCGAGCCGAGCACGGCGGCGACGGCGACGCGCAGGTCCTCGGGGAGGTCGCCCCACTGCGTCCGGCCGCCGCCCTCGCCCCTCACGCGGTCCACCCTGCCGAGCCGCGGCGGGGCAGATCAACGCCTTTCCGCAGGGGTCAGGGGGTGAGCACCCGCACGCTGGCGCGCGCCGGGCCGGTGGCCTCGACCGCGGCCACGGCCGAGACCGCCAGGTCGCTGGTCGCGGCAGCGCGGCCGTCGCTGGCGAACACCTCGACGATGCCGGTGTCCACGTACACGTCGGCCCAGCGCACCCGCGTCTCCTCCGGCGTCCACGCACCGTCCACGAGCCGCTCGGTGGTGGGGCGGCCGAACGCCGACAGGTCCACCACCGTGCGGCGCCCCTCCGGCGAGACGAGCACGAGGGTGCTCGCGGCCAGCGCCCGGGCGTCGTCCACCGCGAGGTGCACGACCACGGCCTGCGCGGGCTCGTCCAGCACGCCGGCGCCGCTGAGCTCGTCGGTCTCGACGACGACGTCACCGGCGAGGCCGCTGACCTCCGCCACGGGCGCCTGCTGGAGGCGACCGCCGACCACGCGCCAGTGTCGTGGCAGCGACTGCGCGCCGACGCTGGTGCGGCCGGCGCTGGCCGGGTCGTCCTGGGTGCGCAGCCACCCGAACGCGATCCGGCGGTCGCGGTCGGCGGTGGTGTACGACTGCGGCGCGTAGAAGCGCGAGCCGAGGTCGAGCGCGCCGCGGCGCTCCGGGACGAAGCGAGCGGGCGCGCCGTCCTCCTCCGAGGCCAGGCGACCGGTCAGCCACACCGCGCCCGAGGAGTGGTGGAGCTCGGCGGCGGGGTCCTTGGAGTACCACGACAGGACCACCACCAGGTCCGCCCCGTCCAGCTGGCCGGGGCCGTCGCCGACCGGGGCGAAGACGTCGGGGCACTCGAAGACGTGGGCGTCCAGCCCCGCGGCGGCGGCGTCGAGGAAGACGCCCTCGTAGGCCCAGTCGCGCAGCTCGGGGTCGGTGGTGGTGTAGGAGAGCAGCTTCCCCGCGCCGTCGTGCCCGGCGGTGCCGGCGGCGACGACCTGGCGCCAGCCGAGCTGCCCGTCGAGGTCGCCGGGGCGCAGCACGGCGTGGTCGCGCCAGTCGGTCAGCGGGGGGTCGAGCTCGGGCCAGTCGGCGATGACCGCCTCGGCGTCCGGCTGCCAGGAGACCAGCGACGCGTCCTCGGAGACGGCCCGCAGGGCCACCGCGCGCTGGGGGCCACCGTCCTCCGGCCGCTGGACGCCCGTGTAGATGACGGCCGCACTGCCACCCGCGACGTCCACGGCGCACCCGGACCAGCACCCGCCGGCGTCAGGGCCGCCGGCCCGCGGCGACAGCGCCGTGGGGTGCTCGGTCCAGTGGACGAGGTCGGGGCTGGTCGCGTGGCCCCAGCGCATGGTCCCGAACGTCGGCGCGTCGGGGTTGTGCTGGAAGAAGACGTGGTGGACGCCGCCGGACTGCGTCAGGCCGTTCGGGTCGTTCATCCATCCGGTGGTCGGCGTGAGGTGCAGCAGCGGCCTGGTCACGCCCGCCATCCTCCCCCACGGGGGACTGAGGAGATCAGCCCACCTTGGGGCGGGCCGTGGGGACGACGGCGATGGGGCCCGGCACCAGCCGCGCCCACCCGACACCGGTCCAGACGTGGCTGGCGCGCCCGGTCCAGGGGCCGCAGGTCAGGTCGATGACCTCGTCGGCCGGGACGTCGGGGTCGAGGTACAGGTGGCCCGGCATGGGCTGCTGCACCACCTCGAGGGCGTGCAGGCCGCGCCCCGACGCCGACTTCAGGCGCCCCTGCGCCGGAGCCAGCTGCGGAGCGGCCGGGTCCGGGGCGACCTCGCCGCGAGCACGGCGGAGGCGCGGGACGCGCGGCGTGCGGAGGGGGCGGTCGGAACGGGTCACGCGCCGACGATAGATCGCACGGAGTGATCACTTGGGGCAGATCGCCACAACACGCCGTCCTGCGACCACCCTGTGACCCACCCGTGATCGGCGTGCGACCACAGGTCCGCCACGCACCGTCACCCTCCGGCGAGTCGGCGCTCCAGCAGCTCGGCCAGGGCGATGGAGTCTCCGTCGCGCCCCCCGCGGCCCCACACCAGCGGTGGGTCGCTGGGGGCGACGCGCACGCCGCGCCACCGCGCCACCAGGCGCTCCGCACCGGTCAGCGGCACGGCCAGGAGGTAGAACGCACCGTCCTCCCCCACGCCCGCGCGCCCGTCGCGCCGCAGCACCCAGCCGTGCACGCCGGTGCGGTAGCGGCCGCCGGCGGCGTCGACCACGCGCAGCTCCTCGGTGGGCAGACCGGAGGCCCGGGCGCGCTCCACGAAGTCGCGGACCTGCTCCCGCGCGACGTCGGTCTCGGCGGCCTCGGCCCGTGCGAGCCGGTCGGCCTGGGCGGCGGCCGCCTCGCGGCGGCGGGCCACCCACGCCTCGTCGCGGCCGTCGTGCTGCCCCGCCGTCTCCACGCGGCCATCCTCACCCGGCGCCGCGCGCGGACGCACCGGGAGGAGGACGACGACGACCACCACCACCACCGACCCCGCTCGAGGAGCATGATCGGCGCCGTGCGCAGCAGCCGGGCCCTGACCGCCGCCGTCGTCGTCGCCCTCGTGGCCCTCGTCGGCTCGATGCTCGTCGCGGTGGTGGCCGACCCGCCGGACCAGTTCGGCTGGTTCGCCTACTCCCCGCTGACCGAGGGGGACCTGGTCGGCGGTGTCGGGGACGCGCTGCTGCTGGTCAGCCGGGTGCAGGCGGTGGCCGCGGCGGTGGCGGCCGTGGCGCTGGCCGCCACCACCGGGCTGCTCGGGTACGCGCTGGGACGCCGGCGCGCGCCGTCGTCCTCGTGCGAGGTCAGTGGGCCGCCCCGCTGAGGCGCGCCGGGACCATCCGCCACGCGATGACGGCGGCGACCGCCGTGAGGGCGGCCGCGCTCAGCGAGGTGACCTGCATGGCGTGGACGAACGCCTCGCGCGCCGCCTCCAGCGCGGCGCCCTCGGCACCGGCGGCGCGGGCCCCGGCGAGGGAGTCGCCGGCCGCCGCTGCCACGGAGGGGTCGGTGCCGGCCGGCAGCTGCAGCCCGGCGCGGTAGACCACGCCCAGCAGCGAGCCGAGCACGGCGATGCCGAGGGCGGTGGCCAGCTCGTAGGCGGTCTCGGAGATCGACGACGCCGCACCGGCCCGCTCCGACGGGACGGCGCTGACCACGGCGTCGACCGCCACGGTCTGGCTCAGCCCCACGCCGAGGCCGATCGGCACCAGCGTGAGCGCGAGCCACAGGTAGCTCGGAGCCCCCTCGGCGAGGGCCAGCAGCACCAGACCGGCCGCCGCGGCGAACAGCCCGACGGCCGCGGTGCGCCCAGCACCCAGGCGCGGCAGCACGAGGCCGATGACGGCGATGGCGCCGATCGCGGAGAGCATGAGCGGTGTCTCCTGCAGACCCGCCTGCAGCGGGCTGGACCCGCGCGCCAGCTGCAGGTACTGCGAGAAGAAGAACAGCAGGCCCGCCAGGGGGAACACCGAGGCGAAGTTGACGGCCACCGCGCCGGAGAAGGCCGGGCGGCGGAACAGCTCCACGTCGATGAGCGGGTGGGCCAGGCGGCGCTGGCGGCGCACGAACGACACCAGCCCGAGCGCGCCGACGACCCCCACGAGCAGCACGACGGCGTCCGGACCCTCGTGCGCGAGGTGCTTCACGGCGTACACCGCAGCGACGAGGCCGACGAGGGAGAGCACCACGGAGCGCAGGTCGACCGGGCCGGGGCTGGGGTTCTTGGACTCCGCCAGCAGCCAGGCGCCACCGACCAGCAGCACCGCCACCACGGGCAGGTTGATGAGGAACACCGAGCCCCACCAGAAGTGCTCCAGCAGCGCGCCGCCCACGAGCGGGCCGAGCGCGGCGCCCCCGGACGCCCCGGCGGACCAGATGGCGATGGCGAGGGTGCGCTGGCGCGGCGCGGTGAAGGTGCTGCGGATCAGCGACAGCGTGGACGGCATGAGCGTGGCGCCGGCCACGCCGAGCAGCAGCCGGGCGGCGATGAGGGTCTCGGGCGTGGGCGACAGGGCCGCCAGCAGCGAGGCGCCCCCGAACGCGGCGGTGCCGAGCAGCAGCAGGCGCTTGCGGCCGATCCTGTCGGCCACGTTGCCCATGGTGACGAGGAGGCCGGCGAGGGCCAGGGAGTAGACGTCGCCGATCCACAGCACCTGGGTGGACGTGGCGCCCAGGTCGGCGGTGAGCGCGGGCACCGCGAGCGCCAGCACGGTGGCGTCCACGGCGAGCAGGACGACGGCGAGCACGAGCACCCCGAGCCCGCCCCACTCCCGCCAGCCGGCGGCTCGCTGGGGGTGCGGGTGCTGCTGCGGCTGTGCCTGGTGCGCGTCGAGCGCCGGCGTGGCCATCGTCGTCCTCCGTGTCGAAACTGTACTGACTGGTCAGTACAGTTACCGTAGGGGCGGAGGCGCTGTCAACCGGACTCGCCCGCGGAAGGGCTTGGTGACCGCATGGGGCGCACCACGGGCAGGACCGCCGCCGAGACGCGGCAGCAGGTGGTCCGCGCCGCCGCCGAGGTGGTCGCCGAGCGCGGCGGAAGCGCGGGCCTTGAGGAGATCGCCTCGCGCGCCCGGGTCACCAAGGGCGGGTTGCTGTACCACTTCGGCAGCAAGGAGTCGCTGATGCACGCCGTCGCGCAGCAGCTCCTGGACGACTTCGAGCACGACGTCGAGGTCGCTCTGAGCAGCGAGGACGACGACGGCGCGGGCGCCGTCCCGCCGCCCGGTCGACTGACGCGCGCCTACGTCAGGGCCACGCTCGCGGCCGCCGCCGACGCCGAGCGCACCCGGCGCGCCACCACGCTGCTCGTGCACCTGCAGACCGACCCGGCGGTCGCGGCGATGATGCAGGCGGACGCCGAGCGGTGGCGCGAGCGGCTGCTGGCCGACGGGCTCGACCCGCTCACGGCCACCCTGGCCATCGCCGCGGCCGACGGGATCTGCATGGCACCGCTGTACGGCGACGCCCCGCTCGTCGAGGACCGCGACCGGGTGCTGCAGGCCGTGCTCGACCTGACCCGCCGCTGACCCCCGCGCGCGGCCTCAGGACCGGTCGTCGCTGCGCTCCCGGTACTCCGGCGACGCGGCGATCTGCACCTGCACCGCGCGGTCGTCCTTGGTCTCCAGGCCGTACCAGTAGGAGTAGCCGCCGCCGTCGACCGGGCGGTCGAGGAGCTCCAGGTAGTGGCCGTTGATGCGCTGGTAGACGGCTTCGGGCGTGTAGTAGAGGTCGCGCAGGGCGCCGAGGCGCCCGTACCGCTTGATCCGGTCGCCCCAGTAGGCCGTCTCGTCAGCGGACGCCCTCCGGTTCAGCAGCGTGCGGATCCAGGCGTCCGCCGTCACCGAAGGCTTCGAGGACCCGTAGACCTTCGCCCACAGGGCGGCGTACTCCGGGCTGGCGAGGATGTTCTGGTTGACCCACTCCAGCGGGAAGCGCCCTTCGGCCACCCCGTCGACCCAGTACGCGGCGCCCGGGTCGGGCTGGCGCTGCAGGTGCTTCCAGTAGAGCTGGCCCACCTGGTGCTGCGCGTACTCGCGCGTCTTCGTGAGGTCGTCCGCGGCGGCGACCGGCCCGAAGGTCTGGATGAAGGACGTGTACCTGTCGAAGCCCGCGTCGTCCGCCCCGCGCTGGAGGAAGTCGTGGTGCCACGCGTCCACCACCGTGCGGTCGCTCGGTGCGGCGCTGGCGGGTGCTGCGCCCACCGCGCCCAGGGTCGCGGCCAGCACCGCCGCCGCCAGGGCCCCTCGCCTCGAGAGGCGCTTGCTGCTCGTCGTCGTCATGCACGCAGAGTCACAGCGCGTGCTTGCCGAACGCTTGCAGCCCGTCACCCTCCGTCGCAAGCGGCGGCGGCGGGCGGGTGATCGCTCGCGTGCGTCGATGGCCCTGGCGCCGTCTGCGGACGCTCCCGCCCCCACGCTGACCGGCGTCGTCGTCCTGGCGCGTGCTCCGCGAACTGCCCCTCGGTTCCTGGTGCCCCGAGTGGTCGGAACCCTGCCCGGAGGTGTCGGTACCGGGACCGGGTTCCGACACGAAGCGGCAGGGTTCTGACACCTGGCGGCAGGTGACCTCGCTCGTCAGTGCAGCTCGGCGGCGTCGGACTCCTGCGACAGCGCCAGCCGCGCCGCCAGGCCGATCACCGCGCTGTACGTCGGGTAGGCGAAGCGCACCTGCGCGAGCGTCGCCAGCTCCACGCCGGCGGCCATCGCCGTCGTCATCGCCTGGATGACCTCGACGGCGCTCTCCCCCACCGCGTGCGCGCCGAGGATGCTCGTGCGGCCGCTGTCGACCACCAGCTTGAGGAAGCCGCCGCTGCGGTCGTCGATGACGGCCCGGTCGAGCGCGTCGTAGCCGACGGTGGCCACCCGGCAGCCGGGGGCGCGCTTCCGGGCCTGCTCCTCGGTGAGCCCGACGCCGGCGTAGTCGGGGTCGGTGAACCCGCCCGACGGCAGCAGCTCGTGCGGGCGGCGGGCCTGGGCGCCGAGCACGGCGTTGGCGGCGGCGGTCTCCCCCTCGAACTGCGCGGCCTGCACGAGCATGTCGGTGCCGATCACGTCACCCACGGCCAGGACGTGCGGCACGTTGGTGCGGTAGTGCTCGTCCACCGGGACGCGGTTCCTCTCGAACCGCACGCCGGCGGCCTCCAGGTCGAGGCCGTCCAGCGCCGCCGGCCACCCGGTGGCCATGACCACGGCGTCGAACTCGTCGCTGGAGGCCGCGCCGCGCTCGTCGAGCCAGTGCAGCACCACCGCGCCGGAGCTGGCGCGCTCGAGGCGCTCCA
This sequence comes from Streptomyces sp. NP160, assembly GCF_006335115.1. Classification (GTDB taxonomy): domain Bacteria; phylum Actinomycetota; class Actinomycetes; order Actinomycetales; family Quadrisphaeraceae; genus Quadrisphaera. The sequence goes on along the minus strand of NZ_VDMJ01000028.1, from coordinate 8,727 downwards.
CCCCCTGGATGCCGGTGAGCACGCGCACGCCCTGCGCGGTGAAGGCCGCGGAGATTCGGGCGGAGACGTCGTGGTCGGCGAAGGACAGCACCCGCGGCGCCAGGTCCAGCAGCGTCACCGCAGAGCCGAACGCCGAGAACACCGTGACCAGCTGGGCGCCGGTGTTGCCCGCCCCGATGACGGCCACGCGCGGCGGCAGCGACGGCTGGTGCAGCACCTCCTCCGGCACCAGCGCCAGCTCCGCCCCCGGTACGGGCAGGCGCCGCGAGCGACCGCCCACCGCGAGGACGGTCGATCCGGCGCGCAGCTGCCGGCCGCTGTCGAGGACGACGACGTGGGGGTCGGCGAACCGCGCCCGCCCCTCGGTGAAGAGGTCCACGCCGGCCTCGGCGAAGCGCTGCCCCTCCCGCTTCACCGCGCGCACCGCGTCGACGCGGGCGTGCACCCGCGAGACCACGCGGCTCCAGTCCACGCTGACGCCCTCCACCTCGATGCCGTGGGCGCCGGCGCCGCGCGCGTCCCGGACCAGGCGGGCGGCCTTGGCCAGCACGCGGGTGGGCACGCAGCCGGTGTTGACGCAGGTGCCGCCCACCCGGGAGGCCTCCACCACGGCGACGGTGGCGCCGAGCCTGCGGGCGTGCAGCGCCGCCGCGGTGCCGGCGGGACCAGCTCCGATGACGACGACGTCGTAGGCCTGCGCGTCGGGATCCACGGTCGGAGTCACGCCGTCGACGCTGCCACGGGCGGTGACGCGGCGCAGCGCGGAGTGGTTCGATGCGCGCGTGAGCAGCACCACTCCCGACGAGGCGCGCGTCGTCAGCGCCAGCCGCGACGTGGCCGCCGACGCCGCGACCCTCTTCGAGCTCATCGCCGACCCGGAGCGGCAGCCGCGGTGGGACGGCAACGACAACCTCGCCGGGGCTGCGCCCGGGCAGCGGGTCACCGCCGCCGGGCAGGTCTTCAGGACGACGCTCACCACGGGCAGCGTCCGCGAGAACCACGTCGTGGAGTTCTCCGAGGGACGGCGCATCGCGTGGCGCCCGGCCACGGAGGGCGAGCCGCCCGCCGGCCACCTGTGGCGCTGGGAGCTGGAGCCGCTGGGCCCGTCCCTCACGCGCGTCACGCACACCTACGACTGGACGCAGCTCACCGACGAGCAGCGCCTCCCGCGGGCTCGCGCCACCGGTCCGGAGGAGCTGCGCGCCTCGGTCGACAGGCTCGCCGAGCTCGCGGAGAGCAGCGACCCCGTCACCGGCTGACCCGTCCGGTCCAGCGGTGGGCGGCGGCGCCCAGCGGACAGCGCCATGATCATCCCGTGGACGGGCGTCGGAGGGCTCCGCTGCTCGTCGACGTCACCCGCGGCCCGCGCCGCTGGAGCACGCGCGACAGGTACCCGGCCTGGGCGGTCTCGGCCCTGCTGGCCGCCACGGGCGCGGTGCTGCTCGTGGTGTCCGAGCCCGGCAGCCTCGGGACGGCCGCGGGGTGGCCGCTGCTGGTGGTGTCGACGGTGCTCGCCGTGGGCCGGCTGGTGCCGTGGCACGCCTCGACACAGGTCGACTCCCTGGGCGTGGACGTCCGCCGCGGTCCAGGTCGAGGCCGCGGCGAGCGCATCTCGTGGGCCGAGGTGCGGCGCGTCCTCCCGGCCACCGGGTGGAGCGCCGGCAGCCGCCTCCTCCTGCGGGACGGGCGGTGCGTGCCGCTGGCCGGTGTCGACCGGCGCGGCGCCCGGCACCTGGCGCGCCGTCTCGAGCGCGCCCAGCGCACGCAGCACGGCTGACGGCATTCCCGGTCAGCGCGCGGGCACCTCGCTGCGCGCGAGCTCCGCGCGGCTGCGCTCCACCGCCGCCTGCTCGGCGCGCAGGTCCACGCCGCGCGAGAGCAGGAGGTAGACGACAGCGGGCACGAGCAGCCCGACGAGCGGGGCGAAGTCGGCGCCGTCCAGCGCTCCCGCCACCGGCGCCGTGACCACGCCGGGCACGCTGACGAACGGCAGCTCCGCCAGGACCCCCACCCCGTAGGCCACCAGCCCGCGCACGCCCCAGCGGCCGTAGATCCCGTCGGGGGTGAAGAGGTCGGTGACGGCGTAGCGGCCGCGGCGGACGAAGAAGTAGTCGACGAGGTTGATGGCCGTCCACGGCGCCAGCAGGTAGAGCATGAGGATGAGCGCGTTGGTCACGGCCTGGCTGGCGTCGGTGAGAGCGGTGCCGAGCGCCGTCCACACCACCGCCAGGACGACGATCGCCACCACCCGCACGCCGCGGGTGCGCGGCACGGTGCGCAGCGAGTCGGCGGCGGTGACGAGCGAGAGCATGCCGCTGTAGGCGTTCAGGCCCATGGTGGCCACCAGCGCCAGCACGCTGACCACCACGAGCACGGTGCCCAGCAGGGGCACCACGGCGTTGCCGGCGTCGTGGATGCCGGTGAGCGCGTCGGTCACGCCGAGGTTCGTGGCGAACCAGGCGCCCAGCGGGATGAGCCACGCCGGGGAGGCCGCGGCGCCCCAGAACACCGACGCGATGATCTTGGTCGGAGGGGTGTCCTCGGGCAGGTAGCGCGAGTAGTCCGAGACGTAGGGCGCGTAGGTGATGTTGTAGCCGGCGGCCACGGTGAACAGCACGAGGAAGCCCGTGCCGCTGAAGCCGAGCGGCTCGGCCGCCCCGCTCGCCGCGGCACCGTCACCGCCAGCGGCGCCGACCAGGACGCCGACGGTCAGCACCACCCAGAACGGCAGCGACACCCAGAACAGCCACCGGAACGCCAGGTGCAGCCAGTCGTGCCCGAAGATCGCCAGCACCGCGCCGACCACGCCGACGACGACGCCGACGAGCACGTGGTCCCACCCGAACAGGCTCTCCAGCCCGGTCCCGATGATCACCGTGTCGACGATGTTGAAGGCCACGAACGTCACCAGGGACCCGAAGAGCGGCACGAGCACCCCGCGGTACCCGAACTGCGCCCGGCTCTGCACCATCTGCGGCAGACCCAGGTGGGCGCCCTGGGTGGCGTGGAAGGCCATGAAGAGGGTGCCGAAGAGGATCCCGGCGATGCCGGCCACCGCGGACCAGCCCAGCGACAGGCCGACGCCCGGGCCGATGAGCCCGATGGCCAGCGTGAAGGGCTGGAAGTTCCCCATGAACCAGAACGGGCCCTGCAGCGCGACCTTCCCGTGGCGCTCACGAGCGGGCACCCAGTCGATGGAGCGCTGCTCCACCAGCGGCCCCCCGGCCCCACCTGATGACCTGCTGGACGTCATGCGGGTCACCGTCCACCCGCCTCCCGGGGCGGTCAAGCACCCGCGCCGGCATCGACTCCCGGGGCCCGGTCGGAGACCATCGGCAGATGATGACGACGACGTCACGCGTCCGCCTCCGCGGGAGCGTCGCCGCCGCCGTCCTGCTGGGGGTGGTGGGGTGCAGCGACGGCACCGCGGACGGCGCTGGCGGGGCGGACGGTCCGACGCCGGCGGCGGTGACCTCCGAGCGGCCGGCGAGCGGGGCGCCGTCTCCGCGGACGACCTCGAGCTCCGCGTCCTCGACGCCGGTGCCGACCGACCTCCCGCAGGACGTGCTGCTGCCCGCGAGCGCCCTTCAGCCCTCCGACGGGCCCCGGACCGTGACGAGCGGCGTGGAGCCGTGGGTGCTGTCCACCGGGTGCGACCTGGGCCGCCCGTCGGGAGCGGTGCAGGTGCTGTCGCTGCGGCAGGGCGACGGGCAGTTCGAGGTGCCGGTGGGGGTGCAGCAGGTGGCCGTCTACGCCGACGCGGACGCCGCCCAGGCCGAGGCGGCGCGGGTGGCCGGAGCGGCGAGCGCCTGCGCGGCGGCCGCACCCGGCAGCGACGGCGGCGGAACCCGCTACCGCGTGACCCCGCTGGACGTGGGCGCGCAGGGCACGAGCATCGTCACCGACTACTACGGCGTGACCGCTGACGACCCGGCTGCCGACGGCATCGGCGACGCCGTGGCGGTCCTGCGGCGCGGCACGGCGGTGGTGCTCGTCGGGGCGGCCGGCGGGGAGGACTCGATGAGCGGGGCGCAGGCGCGGGTGGCCGGGTACGCCCAGCAGGCGTGGGAGCGGCTGTGCCGCTACCAGGTGGAGGGCTGCGCCTGAGCCCAGGCGAGCAGGTGCGGGCCCGCCTCGGCCAGGCTGGCGACGACGAGGTCGGCGTCGGACAGCGCTGGTGCGGGGTTCGACGTGGTCAGGGCGATGACGGGCATGCCCGCTGCGCGGCCCGCGGCGACGCCTGCGGGGGCGTCCTCCACGACCACGCAGTCCGCGGCTGCCACGCCGAGCAGCCGAGCGGCCAGCAGGTAGCCCTCCGGGTCCGGCTTGCCGCGTGCGACGGCGGCGCCGCCGATGACGACGTCGGGCACCGGAGCTCCACCGGCGCGGAGGCGGTCGCGGACGCGGAAGTCGTCCCCGGAGGTCACGACCGCCCAGCGCAGCGGGTGCAGCTGCTCGACCAGCGCGCGGGCGTCCGGGTACAGCGCGAACGCCTCGGGGTCGTCGTCCACCAGCTCCGTGAGCCGGGCGACCTCGGCGGGGGCGTCCAGGTGGGGCGCCACCTCCGCGAGGGTGTCGAGCACGCGGCGCCCGTGGGTGGCCGCGTGGACGGCGTCGGGGTCGAGGCCGTGCAGCGCCGACCACCGGTCCCAGACGCGGCGGTAGCCGGCGTGGGAGTCGACCAGCACGCCGTCGGCGTCGAAGAGCACGGCGCGGGCAGGAGGCGGCGGTGTCGGCGAGACCACACCACCATCCTGCCCGCGCCGGTCACCGGGCGATCAGCTCCGGCCGGTCAGGGCAGGTCGACCTTCTCGTTGTCGCCGCCGGAGTACTGCTTCCCGGTGAGCTTGGCCTTGGCGAAGCTGAGCGCCGTCGCCACGCGACCGCCGGGGCTGTCCCAGTACTCGGCGGAGTCGCCGTCGACGTGGAGCAGGACGATCCCGTCGTCGTCCTTCCCGTCCGGGAACCACGCCTCCACCACCGCGTTCCACAGCTCCCGCTTCTTGGCGGGGTCGCGGACCACGGAGGCGCGCCCGGTGAGGGAGACCCAGCTGTCCGAGCTGGAGAAGGTGACGTTGACCTGCGGGTCGTTCGCCAGGTGCTGCACCTTGCGGGAGGAGGCCTCGGCGAAGAACCACAGGTCCCCGCCGAACTCCGCTTCCTGCACGGCCATCGGGCGGCTGGTCAGCGTGCCGTCGGGGGCGGTGGTGGTGAACATCGCCTGTCGCTGGTCGGCGACGAGCTTCGAGACCTTGGTGACCTGGTCTGCCTGGGCGGTGCGGTCCTCGTTATGAGCCATGACGCCCCTCTACCCCTGCGTCCAGGTCCCACCCTGATCCGCTCGGCGGCGCGCCGCCCTGTCGTGTCGGCGGTCGCCCGCCCTACGGTCGGCCCGTGGCGATCACGTGGGCCGGTGGCCCGGCGGCGGGCGCTCCAGCGGCCGGCGGGCGGATCGGGCCGACCGGGGTCGCGCGGGCGCTGCTGCTGCTCGGCTGGGCGGTGCTCGCTGCGACAGGGCTGGCGGTCGGCTCGCTGCCAGGCACGTACTCCGACCTCCAGCAGGGACTGGAGAGCGGCCGCGTCACCGAGGTGTGGGCGGAGCCCGGGCAGGCCGAGGGAAGCACCGGCACCGGCTACCAGCGGGTCGAGTGGCGTGACGGCTGGGTGACCCGCCGGGCGGACGTCATGACCGCCACTCCGGGCGAACCTCCCCTGGGCTCCGACGTCCCGTTCGTCGGCACCGACGTCGCGCTCGCGCTGACAGCCGTCAACCCCGACGTGCAGGTGCACCGGCTCGGGTACCGCACCTCGTCGTCCGAGCTCCAGGGCTGGGAGCTGCCGGAGTGGGCCGGGCTCCTGGCGGTCTGCCTGCTCATCAGCTCGGTGACGCTGCTCGCCGGCGGGCCGGAGCCGTGGTGGGCGACGCGCTGGGCGTGGTTTTGGGTCTCCCTGCTGCCCGGCGGGGTGATCGCCTACCTGGTCCTGTCCGGGCCGCTGCCGGCGCTGCCCCGGGCGCTCGTCCGGCGCGGGAGCGCGTGGCGGCTCGGCGGCGGGTGGGCGTTCCTGCTGGTCGCCGTCCTGTGGTGGCTCTAGCCGACGCCCCTGCGGGGCAGGGCGACCAGTGCGAGGGCCCCCTCGTAGCCACCGAGCACGTCGACGCGGGTGATGTCGGCGAGGAGCCAGTCGTCGGTGTGCTCCTCCCAGACGGCGTCGGGGTCGATCGTCTGCAGCGTCGCGGTGGTGTCGTCGACCGAGACCACCTCACCGATGAAGCAGACCGAGGCGTCGAGGACGTCGGTGTGGACGGTCACGAGCGGGGCGCAGCGGCCGGCCGACCGCAGCAGCTCGCCGTCGTCGTCGAGGTCGAGGGGGACGGCGGTGGACGGCCACTGGCCGCGCCGCCGCAGCGCCCGCGCGGGGAAGGCCTCCGGACCGCCGAGGCGCTTGACGCGGAGCAGGTCGTCGAGCCGCAGGGCGGTCCAGCCGTCCAGCTCGATGCGCGGGTCGAGCACGGCGAGGAGCACCCACGCGCTGCCCACGCCGACCACGTAGCCCTCGTGCCGGTGCGTGGTGTCGCTGGCGCGGTGGATCCTCACGAGGGTCTGCTCGGCCATCGCGTCGAGCAGGCGGACGCGCAGGCGCGCCCGCCTCGGCGTCGTCCCGCCGGCCTTGCTCTTGCTGGTGTCCATGGCCGAGGAGCATGATCGACGGCTCGCCTGCCGCGCGAGCGGGATTCCGTGCCAGCCGGAGGTGGCGGTGGACGTCGTCGAGTTCCGCAGCGTGGAGGAGGACCTGGGCGTCGGGCGGCTGCCCGCTGACGCGGGCGCTGCGGAAGTCGGGCGGTCCGTCGCGCGGCCGTCCGCGCGAGGTCCGCGGCGGGTTCGGGGGCCTGGTGGCCGACGGGGTGCGCCGGCCGAGCCGGCCCTACCTCGGCGAGCCGGTGCTCGGGAGCTTCGGCGACGACACCGCGCTGCTGGGGTGCGGCTGCGTCGACGACGGCTGCGGTCCGTTCAGCGCGGTGGTGCAGGTCGACGACGACGTCGTGACCTGGTCCCGCTACAGCTTCGCCGACGCCGGCACAGCCTTCCTGGAGCTGCCCGACCTCGCCTTCGACCGGCGCCAGTACGAGGCGGCGGTGCGGGCCACCGAGACCGCCGGGAGCGCTGCCGTCTACCGGCACCGCGGCCACCGCCGCGTGCGCCGACCCGCGCTGACCCGACCGGCGGGGGACGTTCCTCCGGCGGGTTCCGCGCCCTACCGTGATCGCGTGCTCGCCATCAACCCGTTCGAGTCGGCCGTCCTGACGCTCGTGCCGCTGCTCCTGTGGACGCTGGTCGTCGTGGCGCTGTACTGGGCGGTGCGGATGGGCGTGCGGCACGGTCTGCTCGACGCGCGCCGCCGGCAGCTGCCGCCCGACCCGGGAGCCTCCGGACGCCCGGCCGCTCCGACGGACGGGGTGTGACGGGGTGCGCTCACTCTTCGACAACCCCGCACTGCTGCTCGTCGGCATGGTGCTGCCGCTGCTGGTGGCCGTGGTCGGTCTGTTCGTCATCTACTGGCTGGTCCGCCTCGGCGTGCGCCACGGGGCCGCTGACGCCGACCGCCTCCAGCGGGGCGGTGGCCTCACCCCCCACGCGCAGAGTGGCCCCGCCGGCCCCGCGGGCCCGGCCGCCGGCTGAGGCGCGGTCGACCGCGGCGGGCCGGTCCGCGACGATGGAGGGGTGTTCCCCGTGCCCGAGGGCTTCCCCGTCTGGATCCTCGCGGCCGTGCCGGTCGCGGTGCTCGCCGTGCTGGTGGTGAACCTTGTGGTGCGCAGCCGCCGCGGTGAGTTCGGGCGTGACGCAGGTGGACGGCGACGCGCGCCGTGGCTGTGGCCCGTGCTCATCGGGGTGGGCGCCTTCGCCGTCTTGAAGCTCGTCACCGACCGGTGATGCCCGCGGTGCCGCGCGTCTGCCACGGCGTCATCGCGGCGCTCGTGGTGGTCGCCCTGGTGGTGGACGTGTCGGTGACCGTGGCCGGCGGCCCCGCCTTCGTGGCCGTCGACGGGAGCCGGCTGGGCCTGGCGGGCAGGCTCGCCAACCTGTTCTCCTACTTCACCATCCTCAGCAACGTCCTCGTGCTGGTCATCTCCGCGGTGTTCGCGCTGCGGCCCGAGCCGTCGGGTGCGCTCTTCCGGGTGCTGCACCTGGACGCGCTGCTCAGCATCGCCGCCACCGGCGTGGTCTACGCCGTGCTGCTCGCGGGGACCGAGCACCCCACGGGGTGGTCGGTGGTGTCGAACACGATCTTCCACGACGTCGTGCCGGTGGCCTTCCCGCTGGTGTGGCTGGTGTTCGGGCCCCGGCCGCGGCTCACCTGGCGCCCGGTGGCGCTGGCGTTCGTCTGGCCGGTGGTCTGGCTCGCGTACACCTTCGTCCGCGGTGCGGTGACCGGCTGGTACCCCTACGGCTTCCTCGACGCGACCCAGCTGGGCCTCGCAGGCGCCCTGGTAGGAGCGCTCCAGGTGTTCGTCGGCGCGACGGTGCTGGCCGTGGTCATCAAGCTCCTCGACGCTCGGCTGCCGGCACTCGTCAAGGACGGCAGCCGCCACACCGCCCGCTGACCCCCGCCACCGCACCCACCCCGCACCTCTTCCGCACTCGCGCGCACGAGGGCGCCTTCGAGGGGGCCTGATGACGCACTGAGGTGCGCGAGTGCGCGAGTGCGGGAGGGAGGGAGGGAGGGAGG
>NZ_VDMJ01000027.1 GCF_006335115.1 Streptomyces sp. NP160 | reverse complement strand
GCTGACCGCGGTGGCCGCCGTGCTGGCCGCCGCCGTCGTCGTCCTCCTCGCGCGTCGGCTGCTCCAGCGCCGCGCCCGCCGCGCGGAAGCGCTGGACCCCCTCGACGAGGCCGCCCCGACCGGCGTGACCGGTCTCGCGGCGCCCGTGGTGCGCCGCGGCATCGCCAGGTCCCTGGAGGTGCTCGAGGCCCCTCGCGACCTCGACGACGCCGTGGTCCGCGCCTGGCTGGGCCTGGAGGAGGCCGCCTCGGACGCCGGCGTCGCCCGCTCCGCCGCGGAGACCCCCACGGAGTTCACCGCCCGGCTGCTGGAGCGGGTCCCGGCTGACGCCGAGGCCGTCGAGGTGCTGCGCTGGCTGTACTCCCGGGCGCGCTTCGGCGCGCGCGCCGGCGGGACGCCCGGCCGGTCCGCCCAGCAGGACGACGACGACGCCGAGCGCGCTCGCGCCGCCCTGCGGGCCCTCGCGCGGTCCTGGGGCGCCCCGGCGGGGGAGCCGAGGTGAGGGGGCGCGTCCCGCGGTGGCCGGCGCTCCTCGCGGACGGCGCCCGCCGCACCCGGCTGCAGGTCGCCGTCGCCGTCGTCGCGGTCCTCACGGCCGCGATGCTCGTGGCCGGCTGGGACGCGGCGCTGGTGGCCACCACCGCCGCGGCCCTGCTGTGCGCCGGCGCGGTGGCGGTGGCGCTGCCGCGCAGCGAGGAGCACCGCTGGCCCGCCGAGCCGCCGGCCTCCGAGCCGGGCTCGCGCAGCGACCTCGTGGGCCTGTCGGTGGCGTTCACCGCCCGCCAGGGCGGCATGGGCCAGGCGGGGCTGGTGCGCGTGCAGGCGCTCGGCAGGTCCCGGCTGCGCCGGCGCGGCCTCGACCTGGACGACCCCGCCGGCCGCGCCGCCGCCGAGGAGCTGCTGGGCGTGCCTGCGGTGCGCGTGCTGCTGTCGCGGTCGTCCCCGACGCCGGGGGCCAGGGCGGTGGCGCACTGCCTGGCGCGGCTGGAGGCCCTGGGACCAGGACGACGAGAGGACGGCGGCGCGTGAGCGAGCAGCTGCAGGTGGAGGACGTCGCGGCGCTGTCGCGGGAGGTGCTCGAGCGGGTCGGGCGCGTGGTGGTGGGCATGGACGACGCCCTAGAGCTGGCGCTGGCGGCGCTGCTGGCCGGTGGGCACGTGCTCTTCGAGGACGTGCCCGGCCTGGGCAAGACCCTCGCCGCGCGCAGCCTGGCCGGCGCGCTGGGCCTGGAGTTCCGGCGGCTGCAGTGCACCCCGGACCTTCTGCCGGCCGACATCACCGGCTCCTTCGTCTACGACCCCGCCGGGCGCACCTTCGAGTTCCAGCCCGGGCCCGTCTTCACCAGCCTGCTGCTGGCCGACGAGGTCAACCGCACCCCGCCCAAGACCCAGTCGGCGCTGCTGGAGGCGATGGCCGAGGGGCAGGTGACGGTCGAGGGTCGCAGCTACCCGCTGCCGCAGCCGTTCCGCGTCATCGCGACGTCCAACCCCGTCGAGCACGAGGGCACCTACGCGCTGCCCGAGGCGCAGCTGGACAGGTTCATGGTCCGCCTGGCCGTCGGCTACCCCGACCGCGCGCAGGAGCAGCGCATCCTGCTCAACCGCGTGGGCCGGCGGCAGGAGGCCGCGCACGTGGAGCCGGTGGTCGACGCCGAGCGGGTGCTCGCCGTGCAGGCCGCCGTGGAGGCCGTCCACGTCGATCCCGACGTCGCGGGCTACTGCGTGGACCTGGCCGTCGCCACCCGCGCCCACCCGTCGGTGCAGGTCGGCGCCAGCCCCCGCGGGTCGCAGGCGCTGCTGCTGGTGTCGCGGGCGCTCGCGGTGCTGGCCGGGCGCTCCTACGTGCAGCCCGAGGACGTCAAGCGCGCTGCCGTGCCCGTCCTGGCCCACCGCCTGGTGCTCACCACGGACGCCTGGGCCGCCGGCATCGAGACCGCGGAGGTGGTCCGCGGGGTGGTCGCCACCGTCGCCGGGCCCGCCACCGCGGGCGCGCAGGCGTGAGGCGGGTCCCGGGCTGGCGGTGGACGGCGTCCCCCGCCACCGCCGTCGGCCTGGGCGTGCTGCTGGCCTCCGCCGGGCTGGCGCTGGGCCGCCCCGACGTCGCGCTCCTCGGCGCCCCCCTGCTGGTCACCGCCGCGCTGGGCTGGCAGCGCCCGGCCGCCGAGCTGGCGGGGGAGGCGGGGGTGGAGGTCGACGTCGAGACCGCCGCCCAGGAGGCCGGCTCGGGCAGCCGCCGCGTCGACCACCGCACCCGGCTGCTCGTGCCGGCCGGGGCGGAGGCGGCGCTGGTGCGCCTCGTGGTGGTGGGCGGGCGCTCCCGCACCCTCGTGGTGGCTCCCTCGACCAGCGAGCTGCACGGCTCGGTCCAGCTGCTGGGCGTCTCGGGGCCGCAGGAGGTGGTGCGCGCCACCCTGGGCCTCGTGGCCGTCGACGGCGGGCTCGTCTCCGGACCCGTCGGCCCGGTGAGCGCCGAGCGGGTGCTGGCCCCGGTGTTCGCACCGGCCACCGACCTGCCGCTGCCGCCGGGGCTGCGGGGGCTGTCGGGCGTCCACGACTCCTCCCGGCCCGGCCAGGGCGGCGACTTCCGCGACATCGGCCCCTTCGCGCCCGGTGACCGGCTGCGGCGCATCGACTGGCGGGCCACCGCGCGGCGCTCGCGCACCGCCGGGGAGGTCACCGACCTCTACGTGCGGCGCAGCCTGGCGACCTCCGACGCGGTCGCCGTCGTCGTCGTCGACAGCCGCGACGACGTGGGCGAGGTGGTGGCGCAGTGGGGCGCCAACCGCGCGGACCGTCGCGGGGTCAGCTCGCTGCACCTGGCGCGGCAGGCGGCGAGCGCCATCGCCGCGGGCACCGTGCGCCGGGGGGACCGGGTGGCGTTCTGCGACCTGCTGGCCGCCGGCCGCTCCACCGAGGTCGGGTCCGGCGACCGGCACCTGCGCCGGGTGCTCGCCGCGGTGGCCACCACGCGCGCGACCGGCGTGCTGGCCGGGGTGCGGCGGCTGCCGCCCGTGCCGCCGTCGGCGCTGGTGTACGTGCTGTCCACCTTCCTCGACGACGTCGCGGGCGGTGCTGCGCGCACGTGGCGCAGCCGCGGCCACCGCGTGGTGGCCGTCGACGTGCTGCCGGCGCCCCGGCTGGGAGGCACCACCGCGGCGCAGCGCCTGGCCCACCAGGTCGTGGCGCTGGAGCGCGAGGACCGGCTGGAGGACCTGCGCGCGGTGGGCGTGGAGGTGGTCAGCTGGGCCGGTGCCGGCGGAGCTGCGGGGCGGCGGGCGCAGCTGCGGGCGCTGTCGCGGCGGCGGTCCCGGTGAGGCTGCGGCCGGGCTCGGCGCGGGCGCTGCTGCGGCGGGGCCCGGCCACCGCGGCGCCCGCCTGGCCCGCCCTCGGGGCGGCGGTGCCGGTCGCGCTGCTCCGGGTGGCCGCCGGGACGGTGGCCGGCGTGCTGGCGTGGGTGGCCTTCCCGGGGGCGTGGTCGCTGGCCGCGGTGGTCGCGCTGCTCGTGACGGTGTGGCCCAGGCCGGTGGCCGTGGTGGCCCTGGTGCTCGTGGTGGCGGGCGTGCAGGCGCTGCGCCCCCTCGCGCCCGTCCAGCCGGGGTTCTTCGCGGCGCTGGCCGGCGTGCACCTGCTGCACGTGCTCACGGCCCTGGCGCGGGTCCTGCCGTGGCGCGCCCGGCTGCAGCTGCGGGTGCTCGCGCGCCCGCTGGGCCGGTTCGCGGTGGTGCAGGCCGGGGCGCAGGCGGTGGCCGGGGCGCTGCTGGTGCTCCTGCCCGGCCCGGGAGGCGGGCTGGCCGGCGCGCCGGTGCCGGTGGTGGGCGTGCTCGGCGCCGCGGTGCTGCTCGTGCTGACGCTGGTGCTGCTGCGCCCCCTGCTGGTGCGCCCGCCGCGCTGAGCTCCCCGTCCGCGCCGACCACGGAGCCGCCCGCCACTACCCGCCGTGCGGGACGACCTCGACGAAGACCTCGACGTCCCCCGACGACGACGGCTGGTCGACCGCGCTGACGCGGCCCACCAGCCGGTAGGTGCCGGGCGCCGGGTCGACCAGGGTCACCAGCCAGCTCGCCTGCTCCTGCAGGTCGCCGCCGCGGGCGCTCTCGGGCAGCGAGGCCTCCCAGGTGCGCCAGTCGACGGCGACCACGCGGCCGCGACCCCCCTCGCCGTCGACCTCCAGCGGCCGCGCGGAGCGCTGCAGCGAGCCCGGCACGGAGCCGTCCGCCGCGTCGTGCAGGTAGACCGTCACCTGCACCACCTCGCACGCCGCGACCGCCCGGGCGGCGTAGCCGGCGAGGTCGCGCACGCTGGCACCCACCTGCAGGCCGTTGTCCGCCCCGCCGAGGGTCGTCACGGGCGAGCCGCTGCCGTCCAGGGCCCGGGCGCGCACCGCCACGTCCACCGGGGCGGCGTCCTCGGACCGCTGGCAGCCGGCCACCCCGTACGGGGCGGCGGAGCTGTCGCCGCGCTGCGCACCGAGCGCCCCGGTCACCAGAGCGGCGACCAGGGTCGCGGCGCCCAGGACCGTCAGGGCGAGCACGCCCCGCCGCGACAGCCGCGGCTGGGGGACGTCGCCGTCCTGCTCGGCGCGCTCGGGCTGCACCCCACCAGTCTCACCTCCCGCGGCGGCCCGCCCGTCCCGGAGCCGGGAGCCGGAGGTGCGAGACCGCTCCTGACGCTGCGTCACAGCGGATGAGCGCTGCGTGGTACCCGACCACGAACGGCCCCTTCTGCCCGGTTCGTCCCATCTGGACCGCCAGCGGCTCCGAACGTCCCGCATGCGCCCACGACGCCACCCCGCCCGCCGCGGCACCGCCGCGGCGGCCTGCCTGGCCGCCGCCGTGCTGCTGCTCCCCGCCGGTGCCGCCACCGCCGCCGGGCCCGGAGCCCCGGCGGTGGAGGGGCCCGCGTGGGTGCGCGCCGCCCACCTCGTGCCCGACCTGCCACGGATGGACATCGACCTCGGCCCGCGCAGCGGTCAGCCGGGAGTGGTGGTGGACGGCGCGGGCTACGGCGACGTCTCGACCTACTCCCAGGTCCCGGCCGGCGCCTACGACGTCGGCGTGCGGCCCGCGGGGTCCGCGCCGGGCACGACCCCGGTCCTGACCTCGTCGCTGCAGGCCGAGGCCGGTCGCGCCTACACCGTGGTGGCCCTCGGCTCCGCCGCCGACGCGCGGATCGTGCCCCTGGAGGACGACCTCACCCCACCGGCGCCCGGCGAGGCGAGGGTCAGGGTGCTCTCCGCCGCGAGCACGGCGTCCGCCGTGGACGTGGCGGCGGTGGACGGGCCGTCCATCACCCGGGGCGCCCCGTTCGCCTCCTCCACCAGCTACACCGACGTCCCCGCCGGGCGCTGGACGCTGCGCGCCCAGCCCGCCGCCGGTGGCACCGGGACGGGTCAGGCCGGCACGACCGACGTGGTGCTGGCCGCGGGCAGCACCTACACGCTCGCGGTCACCGACGGCCGCGACGGGGCCTCCGCGCTGGCGGTCACCCCGGTGGCGGACGCGAGCGGTGCGGCAGGGGGAGTGCTCCCGGCCGGCGGCGCCGCCACGGGTGGTGGCGGCGAGGCGGCACCCGTGACCAGCGGGTCCGGCCCGACCGCTGCCGCCGCGCTCCTCGGCGCGGGGTCCGCCCTCGCTGCTGCCGCCGCGCTGTGGCTGCTGCGCGCCCGGGGCCGCACGGTCCGCCCGTGATCGGGCGGACGCGGGGCGCCGCTCTCGCTGCCGGGGCGGTGGCGGTGGTCCTCGGCGCCGGAGCCTGGACCGTCAGCAGCACCCCGCCGTCCGTCGTCCCGGCCAGCTCGTCGGCCAGCTCGTCGGCCAGCTCGTCGACGAGCCCGTCGGCTGGCGCCTCCGCCGGCGCCTCGGCCAGCGACTCGGCCGGTGCTGCCGGCGGCGCCAGCGCCGACGCCGGCGCGGCACCCGGTCACCGGGAGGGCTTCGCCCCCTCGGTGGCCGTCGGGTCCGGACCGGCGGACAGCGCCAGCTCGCCGGTGCCCGTGAGGGTCTCCGTGCCCCGCATCGGTGTCGACTCCACCCTGCTCCCGCTGGGGATCGCCACCGACGGGTCGCTGCAGGTGCCGGACCTCGGGGAGGCCGAGCAGGCCGGGTGGCTGACCACCAGCGCGGTGCCGGGCCGCCCGGGGCCCACCGTCATCGCCGGCCACGTCGACTCCCGCACCGGGCCCGCGGTCTTCTTCCGGCTGCACGAGCTGGTGGCGGGGGACGAGGTGGACGTGCACCTCGACGACGGCTCCGTCGTCGTCTACCAGGTGGACGACGTCGTGCGGGTCAGCAAGGACGACTTCCCCACGCAGGAGGTCTACGGGCCGCGTCCCGGACCGGTGCTGCGGCTGCTGACGTGCGGTGGCGCGTTCGACCGGGCGACCGGTCACTACGAGGACAACGTCATCGCCTTCGCGAGCCCCCGGTGAGGCCCGGTCGGCTCGACCTCGGCGGGGCGTCAGGCCCCGCGCTCCCACACGGTCCAGGTGCGCTGCCCGTCCGGCGAGGTCACGACCGCCGCCTGCCGGTACCCCGCCGCCGGCACGAGCGCCTGCAGCGGCGCGCTGACCGGGCTGCTCACGCCGTCCAGGACGACGACGGCGAAGGTCCGGTCCCGCAGCGCCGCCTCGAAGGCGGGCAGGTCCTGCTGGCCGTGGTAGCGGAACGCGCCCGGCCAGGTGGCCGACCACTGCGTGGGGTCGGTCTCCTCGACCAGCCCGTACTGGAGCGGCTCGGGGGTGTCGGCCGCCAGCGGCTCGCCGGGGTGGCGCTCCACGAGGGGTCGCACCGCCTCGACCACGGCCGCGGTGTCGGGCCAGGTGGAGAACATCCGCGCCGACGCGCCGGCTCCCTGCACCCCGGCCGCCACCAGCGCGGCCGCTACCAGACCTGCGCCCAAGCCCGCGCCCAGGCCTGTGCCCAGCGACCGGGTGGCCAGCTGCGCACCGAGGTGACCCACCAGGGGTGCCGCGAAGAGGACGCCCAGCGCCACCGTCTTGCCGAGCGAGACCGACTCGCCCGTGGAGACCTGGTACAGCGGTGCGGCCACGGAGCCCGCTGCGAGCACCGCGGCGAGCGCCGGCTGAGCACGGGCGAGCAGCACGGCCCCCACCAGGCCGAGCGCCACCACCGGGCCACCGCCGGCGAGCACCACCCGCAGCAGCTCTCCCGTCGCCTCCGGGCGCAGGCTGTCGCGGTCCACCGTGGTGGTGAGCACCCCCTGCAGCAGAGGCCCGGCGCCGAGCAACAGCGGCAGCACGACGCCGGCCGCGGCCGCGGCGGCCGCCGCTCCGCCGGCGCGCAGCGAACGCCGCCACCGGTCGGGGCGCGCCGCGCGGTCGGCGGCGCCGCTGAGGGCCACGGCCAGCAGCACGAACGGGGCGTCGGCGGCTGCGGAGTACTTCACGTAGGAGGCCGCGGCGAGCAGCGCACCGGCCAGCACCGCGGACCGCAGCGCGCCCGAGGTGGTGCGCGCGGCGTGCACGCCCACGGCGAGCGCCCACGCGAGCAGGGCGACGGCGAGGGCGTCCTGGGTGGCGAAGTGCCCGAGGAAGAGCACCGAGCCGCTGCCTGCGAAGGCCGCTGCGGCGACCGTCCCCACCACGACGCTCCTGAGGTCCGCCGCGGGACGGGCGCCCTCCCCGGGCCGGGGCGGCGCGAACAGCGTGCGCGCCGTCCACCAGGTGGCGGCGGTGGCGGCGAGCATGCAGGCCGTCGAGGCGGCGCGGGCGAGCTGCAGGCCGCCCACCGCGTCGAGCGCGCCGGCGAGCACGGGGTAGAGCTGCGGTGCGCCCGACATCCAGCTCTCCGGGGAGCTCTGGACGGCGGGTGCCGAGCCCGTCCACAGGTCGAGGTACCAGTGGCCGTAGACCAGGTAGAGGGCCTCGTCCTGGAAGGCGGTGGCCTGCAGCCGCACGCTCAGCAGGGCCTGCAGCGCGAGGACCACCGCGAGCGGGCCCCAGCGCACGAGCGCGCGCCCCAGCGGCGGGCCGTCGACGGGTCTGCGGCTCCCGTCCTGGGCGCGGGTGAGGGTCATGGAGCTCCCTGGTGCTCTCGGTCCGGCGGTGGCGGAGTCGGGGTCACCCCTGCCAGCACGAGCACCGGGGTGCCGTCGCTCCGGCTGACCAGCCCGCCGGCCCGCGCCGGGGCTGCTGCGGGGACATGGGAGGGGGTTCTGCTCGGGGCTCTTCTCAGGGCTCCGGTCGGGCCTCGGTTCGGAACTGGCCCGCGGGGGAGCACCTCGGTGCTCCACGTCCGCGAGTGCGCTGCCGCGGTCGGTGCCGCGGTCGGGCGGTGGGGTTCTCGACGCTACGGCACGCGCGCTCGAGCGCTCGTCGAGCACCCGTGACGTGACTCGGAGTGTTCATCCGTTGACGAGGAGTAGGTGATGTTCATGCTGGTCACCCCATCGCTGTCTCCCCTTTGGAGGTGGGGAGGTCCCGGTTTGGGAACGGGCTGCAACCGACGTACCGTCGAAGAGTCGTCCTGCGGGGCGGCGGTGCGACGAGGCACGGGGGGTGTCCGTCGCGTGAGGGAGAACTGTGCTCGATCTGATCATGCGTGACCACAGGGTGCGCTTCGCCGTCACC
The DNA here is from genome assembly GCF_006335115.1 of Streptomyces sp. NP160. Classification (GTDB taxonomy): domain Bacteria; phylum Actinomycetota; class Actinomycetes; order Actinomycetales; family Quadrisphaeraceae; genus Quadrisphaera. The sequence continues at coordinate 8,549 of NZ_VDMJ01000027.1, read as the reverse complement.
GGCGTCGCGATGACCCTCCTGCACCTCGCAGTCTTCAGGCTGCTGTCCGGTCACGTGCTGGCCGAGGTGGCCAACGCCACCGCCTTCGTGGTGGCCACCCAGGTCAACTTCCTCGTGAGCTACCACTGGACGTGGGCCTCGCGGCGCAGTGCCCGCACCGAGCCGCTGCGAGCGGTGGCGCGGCGCGCCGCGCTCTTCAACGCCTCGGTGCTCGTCGCCTTCGGGGCCAACTCCCTCGCCTTCTGGGCGGTCCACCGCCTGCTCGGCGTCCCCGGGACGGCCAGCGTGCTGCTGGCCACCGTGGTGAGCGCAGCGGTCTCCTACCTCGTGAGCTCCCGGGTGGTCTTCGCCCGCGGAGCCCTCGCAGCGGCGGCTCCCGCGGCGGCCGTCCCGGTCGCCGGGCCGCTGGTCCTCGACGAGCCCACCGAGGTGGCCCACGAGCCGCAGGTGGCCGCGCCCGCCCACGTGCCTCCCGAGGCCGCGGCGCACGCCTGACGCGCCCGCCGCGGCACCGCGGCACCGCTCGTCCACGCCCGTCAGGTGAGGACGAAAGCCGCAGACCAGGGCAAACCAGGCCCTCTGCCACTCCGAACCACCAGTGGCTCAGACCTCGGGCCTCCCAGACCACCCGCCACTCCTGCCGTCCGCCCTGCCTCGCGCTGGGGCCCACGACCACGAGGTGATCTCCGTGAGCAGCACCCTGGACCACGACGCCCCGCCTGCGCCGACCTCCCGCTGGACCGCCGACCTCGACGTCGTCGTCCCCGTCTGGAACGAGGAGGCCCGGGTGGGCCCCACCCTCGCCGCGCTGCTCGCGCAGGTCGCCGAGCTGCCGCTGTCGGTGGTGGTGACGGTGGTCGACAACGGCTCGGTCGACAGGACCGCAGAGGTGGTGGACGCCGCTGCCGAGGTGGCCCCGCGCAACGCCCGGCTCCGCCTCATCGGCTGCTCCCGCCAGGGCAAGGGCGCGGCCGTGCGCCGCGGGCTGCTCGCCAGCACCGCGCGCTGGCGCGGCTTCTGCGACGCCGACCTGTCGACCCCGCCCTCCCTGATCTTCCCGGTGGTGGAGCAGCTGCAGCAGGGAGACCCGGTGGTCATCGGGTCCCGGCGCGCGCCCGGGGCGTCCTACGTGGTGGCGCAGCCGCTCGTGCGCCGCCTGGGGTCGCTGGCCTTCAGAGCCCTGACCAGCCCCCTGACCGGTGGGGTCGTCGACTCGCAGTGCGGGTTCAAGTTCTTCTCCGCGGAAGCCGTCGAGGCGATCTTCCCGCGCGTCACCGGGTCCGGGTTCGCCTTCGACGTGGAGGTCCTCGCGATCGCCAACCGCCTCGGCTACCCCGTCCGCGAGGTGCCGGTCCAGTGGACCGACGACGCGTCCGGGTCGTCCTTCAGCATCTGGACGCACGGCCCGCGGATCCTGTCGGAGGTGCGCGCGCTGCGCTCCTCCCTGGGGCGCACCGCATGAGCGCGCCCCGCGCCGCGCGGATCGTCGTCCTCAACTGGCGCGACCGCCGCCACCCCGCTGCCGGCGGTGCCGAGCTGTACTGCGAGCGGGTCGCCCGGGAGCTGGCCGCCGACGGCCACCGGGTGACCCTGGTGACGAGCCGTCCCACCGGGACGCCGGCCCGCGAGGTCGTCGACGGGTACGTCGTGCGCCGCATGGGCGGGTGGGTCACCGTCTACCCCCTGGCCCTGGGCTGGCTGCTGCGCCACCGCCGGGGCGTGGACGCCGTCCTCGACTCCGCCAACGGCATCCCGTTCTTCTCCCCGCTGGTCGCCGGACGCACCCCCGTGGTGCTCCTGGTCCACCACGTGCACCAGGACCTGTTCACCCGGTCCTTCCACCCCCTCGCCGCCCGCTTCGCCGCCTGGCTCGAGGGCCCGGCCACGCGCCGGGTCTACGGACGGCGCAACGTGGTGGTGCTCTCCCCGTCCACCCGCAAGGCCGTGCGGCGCCGGCTGCACCTGCGGGGCCCGGTGCGCGTGGTGCCCGGCGGCGCGGACACCCGCGGCGTGTCCGCCGCCGCCGCCGAGCAGCCGCGGGTGGTGGTGATCGGCCGGCTCTCGCCGTACAAGCGCCTGGACACCCTGGTCGCCGCCGTGCACCGCGTGGCCCCCGCGCACCCCGGCCTCGAGTTGCACCTGGTCGGTGAGGGCACCGACCGCGAGCGCCTGCAGCGCCTCGCCACCGAGCTGGGCGCGCCGGTGGTCTTCCACGGCCGCCTGCCCGACGTCGACCGCGACGCCGTGCTGGCCACCGCCTGGCTCTCCGTCAGCGCGTCTGACGGCGGCGACTGGGCGCTGTCCCTGCTCGAGGCGAACGCCGCGGGCGTCCCCGCCCTGGCGCGCCGCGCCACCGGCGCTCGCGACACCGTGCGCCACGGGGAGACCGGCTGGCTGGTGGACGACTCCGAGGGCGCCGTCAGCGACCCGGTCGCCGTGCTCGCGACCGCCGTCGACCGGGCCCTGGCCGAGCTGGCCGACCCCGACACCGCCCAGCGGCTGCGCTCGGGCGCCCGCGATTGGGCCCGCCGCTTCACCTGGCGGCGCACCGCCGACGGCGTGCTCGCCGCGCTCGTGTCCGAGCACGAGCGGACCTCGCGCAGCTGGGGCCGCCCCGAGCGGCGCGCAGCCAACGACGTCGCCGTGGTGGTGGAGCTGCCTCGCGACGTGCTGCCCGAGGGGTGGCGGCCCGAAGCCGTGAGCCGTCGCGGCGACCGCTGGCTCGTCCAGGACGACCGCGTCCGGGCGCTGCTCCCCGGCGCCGACGAGGTGGACGCCCTCGGGCTGCTCAGCCGCCTGGACGTCGACGCCCACGACCCGTCGATCAGCCTGCTGGTGGCCCGCCACGCGGACGTCGTCGACCTCACCCGCCCCGCTGCGCCCGGCTCGCAGCCCCACCGACCCGGAGGCCTCGATGTCGCTTGACCAGGTCGAGGGCGCCGGCCCGGCGCCCTCGCAGGACACCCCCACCGGCCGGCCGCCGGGCCCCGGCCCGCGGCGCTCGCGCGCTCGCGGCTGGCTCACGGCCGGTGCCGTCGCCGTCGCCGTCGTGCTGGTCCTCGCCGTCGCCCTGCAGCTGACCGGCGGCGTCCGGCAGGCGGTGCAGCGCGTCTCGGCCGACACCCCCATGGTCTCCTCGGAGGACACCGCGCTGACGGACATGTGGCGTTCGTACAAGGCCGGCTTCATCGAGCAGGGGACCGGCCGGACCCTGGACCCCTCCCAGGGCGGGATCACCACCTCCGAGGGCCAGAGCTACACGATGATGCGCGCGGTCTGGAGCGACGACCGCGCGACCTTCGACAGCTCCTGGCAGTGGACCAAGGACAACCTCCAGCGCCCGGACCGGCTGCTGTCGTGGCGCTTCGGCCCCCGGGCTGACGGGACCTACGGGATCCAGACCGACGTCGGCGGCCAGAACGCCGCCAGCGACGCCGACGTCGACGTGGCCTTCTCCCTGCTCATGGCGTACTCGCGCTGGCAGGACGACGACTACCTCTACGACGCGCTGCCGCTGATCGACGCGGTCTGGCAGTACGAGGTGGTGGACGTCGCCGGCCGCCCGGTGCTGGCGGCCAACGACCTCGAGCGCAACGACACCACCTCGGTGCTGGTCAACCCCTCGTACTTCGCGCCGTACGCCTTCCGCGCCTTCGCCCGCGTGGACCCTGGGCACGACTGGTCCGGCCTGGTGGACAGCAGCTACGACGTGCTGCAGCAGGTGTCGGCTGACCCGCTCGGCGGTCAGGCCGAGGGCGCTCTCGCGCCCGACTGGGTGCGCCTGGACCGCGCCACCGGCGCCGCGAGCGCCGCCACCGGCATCAGCACGACCACGGGGAGCACCACGGACTTCGGCTTCGAGGCGCTGCGCCTGCCGTGGCGCCTGGCGCTCGACGCCCGCTGGCACGACGAGCCGAGGGCCCGGACCCTCCTGGAGCAGCAGGCCTCCGTGCTGGGTGCGGCGTGGGAGACCGACGGCCGGTGGGCAGCGGTCTACGCGCACGACGGCCGGCCGGCCGTCGACTACGCGGCCACGGCGATGTACGGCGGGGCGCTGGGCGCTCTCGAGGTGGCCCGCCCGGTGCTGGCCCGCGAGGTGTACCGCACGGAGCTGCTGCCCCTGTACGACCCGGACACCCGCGCCGCGAAGCCCGGCCTGGGCTACTACGACGCCAACTGGGCGTGGTTCGGCATGGCGCTGCACCTCGACCGGCTGCCCGACCTCAACGACCCTCGAGGGAGGGACCTCCCGTGACCGACCGCACTCTGGACCTGCGCGAGCCGCACGAAGGGCCGGGCCCGCAGGGGCCGGGCACCGAAGGGCCGAGCACCGCGCCCGGCGCCCTGGCGCCTGAGGAGACCGCGTTCCTGCAGCACGTGCCCAGCCGCGTGGTGCTGACGCTGAACCTCGTCCTCGCGGCCGCCTACTTCGTGATGATCTGCTTCGCGTTCGAGCACGGCAACGCGCTGCTGTTCTGGACGCTGGCGGTCACCGAGGTGTTCCACCTCTTCCAGATCGCCAGCTACGTGCACACCGTGTGGGCCACCGACCGCGACCGCGCGTTCGACCCGGACTTCGACGGCGACGTCGACGTGTTCATCACCGTGTGCGGCGAGCCCGTCGACGTGGTCCGCCAGACCGCCCTGGCCGCGCTGGCCATGGAGCACCGCGGTGCCGTGCGGGTGCACCTGCTCAACGACGGCCTCGTGGCGCGCAAGGAGGACTGGCGCGACATCGAGGTGCTCGCCGAGGAGCTCGGCGTCGTGTGCTTCACCCGCACCACCCCCGGTGGCGCCAAGGCCGGCAACATCAACCACGCCCTGGCCCGCACCGAGAGCCCCTTCGTGGTGGTCTTCGACGCCGACCACGTCCCCGCCCCCACCTTCCTGGCGGAGGTCATGGGCTACTTCACCGACGAGCGGATGGGCTTCGTCCAGACCCCGCAGTACTACGCCAACCACCGCGACAACCGCGTCACGCGCACCGCGTGGCAGCAGCAGACGCTGTTCTTCGGGCCGATCATGACCGGCAAGTCGCGCGTCGACTCCGCCTTCATGTGCGGGACCAACATGGCCATCCGCCGCACCGCCCTGGCCGACGCCGGCGGCATGTGCGAGACGAGCATCGCCGAGGACTTCCTGACCTCGCTGCTCGTGCACGACGCCGGGTGGCGCAGCGTCTACGTGCCCAAGGTGCTGGCCCAGGGCCTGGCCCCGGACGACTTCCTCAACTACTACAAGCAGCAGTTCCGCTGGACCCGCGGCAGCCTCGAGGTGGTCTTCTCCTACAACCCCCTGCTGCGCCGCGGGCTCAGCTGGGGGCAGCGGCTGCAGTACCTGTCCTCGGCCGCCTACTACCTGTCCGGCGTGGTGGTGCTGGCGTCCACGCTGCTGCCGGTCATCTACCTCTTCACCGGGCAGACGCCGATCGTCACCTCCACCATGACGCTCGCGCTCGTCTTCCTGCCCTACATCTGGCTGAACCTGTACGTGCTGCAGCGCACCAGCGCGGCCTCGTACAGCTTCCAGGCCATCTCGTTCTCGCTGTCCTCGTGGTGGCTCCAGCTGACCGCTCTGGTGGCGGTGCTCACCAAGCGCCGGACGACCTTCGCGGTGACCAGCAAGGACGTCGGCGACGGCGGACAGGCCAACTTCCTGCGCCTGGTGCTGCCGAACATCGCCTACGGCCTGGTCGGCGCGCTGGCCCTGTCGGTGGGCCTGGCCCGGGAGGGCCTGTCGCCCTCCCTCATCGCCAACGCCGCCTGGCTCTGCGTGCACGTCGCCGTCTCGGTGCCGTTCGTGCTGGCCGCAGCCCCCCGGCGCGCTCCGCGCGCGCAGGGCGTCCCCGCCGTCGTCGACCTGCGCGACAGCGTGCAGCCCGCCCGGCCCGTGCTCGAGGAGGCCCGTTGACCAGCACCGCACTCGGTTCGCCCGCAGGGGCGACCGGTTCCCCGTCCGCGCTGCAGGACCCGGCCGCTCCTGGCGCGCCCGTCAGCGGCCGGTCCCCGGGCGCTCCCGAGGCCGGGCCGTCCAGGGCCGCCGCGGCCCGCAGCGGCCTGGCCGCCGCGGCGCGCCGGGTGGACGACGTGCTGCACCGCCACCGCCTGGCGGTGGTGGCCGCCGTGCAGCTGCTCTGCGCCGCCGCCGTCCTGACGGCCTCGCGGTTGTGGTTCGCCGACCAGAGCCTGCGCCTGGACGAGTCGCAGAGCATGCAGCAGACCGACCGCAGCTACGGGTCGATGCTCCACGAGGTGGCCCAGGACGTGCACGTCCCCGGCTACCACCTGCTCCTGCGCACCTGGCGCCTGGCGTTCGGCGGGGACGTCGAGACCGCCCGCGCCCTGTCGATGGTCTTCTTCCTCGCCAGCCTGCCGGTGCTCTACCTGCTGGCCCGCCGGATGCTGCGCACCCGCTGGGCGCTGCTGGCCGTGGCCCTGTTCGCCCTGTCGCCGTTCATGAACTGGTACGGCAACGAGGCGCGCATGTACACGATGCTCGTCTTCGCGACCCTGCTCAGCCAGCTCTTCTTCCTGCGCGTCCTGCGCCGGGGGAGCGCCGGTGACTGGACCGGCTACGCGCTGACGGCGGTGGCCGGCGCCTACACGCACTACTTCTTCCTCTTCGTGCTCGTGGTCCAGGGCCTGACCCTCCTGGTGGTGGCCTCGCGCCAGCGGTGGCGGGGCCTGGGGCGCCTGGCGGGCACCGCGGTGCTCGTGGCCCTGGCCCTGCTGCCGTGGCTGGCGTACTTCCGCTCGCTCGGCTCGGCCTCCGGCACGCGCCCGCAGCTCCCGTCGCCCTCATCGGTGGACTTCACCAACGTCTACTCGCAGTTCCTCGGCGGGTTCCTGCCCGACAGCGCCAACTCCGCGCTGGTGGCCACCTGGCCGCTGCTCATGCTCGCGGCCCTGCTCGCGGTGCGGGTGTCCCGCCGGCCCGGCCTCGAGCTGGGGGCGATGATCGCTGCGGCGTTCGGGCCGGTCCTGCTGGCCTTCGCCCTCAGCCACGTCATCTCCCCGTTCTTCCTCTCGCGCTACATGGTCGCGGCGCTGCCGGCGGTGGTGCTGCTGGTCGTGGCGTTCGTCGCCGCCATGCGCCCGCGGGCCGCGGCGGTCTCGGCGGTGGTGGTGCTCGCCCTGACGGTCACGGCCACCGTGGCGGAGGCCGTGCGCACCGACGTGCCGGTGAAGGAGGACTACCGCGGCGCCGCCGAGCTGATCGAGCAGAAGGCCACCCCGCAGGATCTGGTGGTCGTCTCCTCGCCCTTCACCATCTGGCCGTTCGAGAAGTACTACGACGGCGACGCGAAGGTGGTCACCCTCCCGGAGTGGGACCGCGTGGGCGGCATCCCCGCCTTCGACGCAGCCACCCTGCCCGACCAGGTCGACGCCCTCGCCTCGGGCCACCAGCGGGTCTACCTGCTGCTGAGCTACGACCAGGGCTACGAGGCCGACATCGCGGACTTCTTCCAGCAGAACTACGCCAAGGTCTACGAGCAGGACCTGACCCCCGGCCTGAAGGTCGTCGGGTACCGGGTCGGCTACGAGCAGCTCGAGCCGGTCGGCGGGCTGCAGCTGACGCAGCCGCTGACGCAGGTGGTCGGCCCGGCCGTGGTCCGCGGGGGCCAGGACTGACGCGGAGCGCTGACGGGCTCCCGGAGCCCGTCAGCGCGCTCAGCGCGGCGGCAGGCGCTGAGCTGGTCCGCCTACCGCCTCCTGGTCCACTGCCGGTCGAGCCAGAGCAGCGCCCGCAGGCGCCAGGGGTGGTCGGCGCGGACGAAGCCCGAGCAGGGGCACCGGATGCAGTCGCTCCCGGAGTCGTACCGACGGTGCAGGGAGTAGGCGTGCGTGCACTCCCAGCACGGCTGGTCCTCCGGGATCTTCGGCACGGCTCATGGTGGCGTCGCGACGACGAGCGGAGGTAGTCCCCACCGGACGGGCCCCCCGGACGGCTCTGAGGGCTCGCGGATGCCACCTCCTGCGAGCCGCCGCTTCCGGATCCCGGTCGGCGGCTCACCCTGGCCACCCTCGGGCAGCGTGGTGGCTCAGCCGGACTTGCGGCGGAACACGTTGTGCTCAGTTCTGAGCAGGACCGACCTGGCCGAAAGCGCCTCTGAACTGCACGTTTGCCGTTGGCAAGCGTTGGCTGGTGGCGGTCGTTCTCGAACTTCTTGTGGGCCAGGTGCGGACCGAGCGGCGTTCGAGGACCCCTGATCTGGTCGTCACTGCAGCCATGCCAGCCCGAACTGGTTGACCTGAAACCGATTGCTCGATCGGTTGCCCGGCCGCAGGTCGTTCACCTGACGGCAGCATCGCTTCCGCGTCACAAGAGACCGCTCATCGATCTCCACCGCCAGCGGAACCAAGCGAGGAGTCGCCCCCGTCACCGGGACGAGCCAGGTAGGCCTGCACCAGCGCATGCGACAGACGACCGCGGTCGCTGACGTCCAGGCCCTGCGACCGGGCCCAGGCACGCACGTCTGCCGGAGCCGGCTGCCCACTCAAGACAGGGCGCTCTCCTGAAGGCGTGAAAGTGTCTCGCCCCGTGTCTGT
>NZ_VDMJ01000026.1:273-38393 GCF_006335115.1 Streptomyces sp. NP160 | reverse complement strand
CAGCCTGATCAGCCTGATGAGCGCACGTTGGGTGCGCACTGCTTCGACGCCGCGGTCAGCGCCCTGGCCGGTGCGCGGCCGGCGGCGTTGGACGCCACCAGCGCGGGGTGGACTGCTGGCACGAACGTGGAGATCCGCATCAGCCTGCCCGCGCTGGTCGGGGTCGATGAGGACCCCGGCTACATCGAGGGGTACGGGTGGGTGCCGGCGTGGCTGGTGCGCACCGTGCTGGGCTGGGGGCGGTGCCGGTTGCGGCGGGTGCTGACCGACCCGTTCACCGGGGACCTGGTCGCGGTGGACGGGCACACCTACCCCGCTTCCTGGCTCACCGACCCCGACCCCGGCACCCCCGGTCCTGGCAGCCCCGACCCCGGCGGTCCTGGCAGTCCTGGTCCTGGTCCTGGCAGCCCTGGTCCTGGCACCCCAACGCCGTCCCCAACGCCGTCCCCAACGCCGTCCCCAGCGCGACCACCGGGTGGTGCGCAGCCGGGGTTCTTCCAGGGCCGGCCCCTGCAGCAGCTGCCACCACCACCGGCGGGCCTGGGCCCCGACCTGCCCGACGACCACCCCGCCGACTACCCCGACGACCTTGGCGACCTCGACGACCTCGACGAGCTCGGCGACCCGGGCGACTCGTGTGCGGCGGGGACCTGTGAGCCGGTCGACCCCGCCGCCTGCCCGCTGGGCGCCATCGGTGGCGGACCGCACGACCCGCCCGAAGCGCTGCGCCGTCACCTGACGGCGTTGTGGGGCACCTCCACCGGGCCCGGTGACCGCCTGCCCGCGCACCGGGCCGACCTGGACCACGTCACCCCCTGGGGGTCCCTGCCCGGTCAGGGTGGCAGCACGTGCGGGTGCAACCTGGACCCCAAGTCCCGCCGCTGGCACCGGCGCAAGCACGCCGGGGATGCCCGCAGTGCTGCCAGCGTCCCGTGGTCGGCGCGCTGGCAGCACTGGCGCTGCAGCGCTGGGCACGCCCACTGGCGCTCCCCGCTGGGCCTGGACCACATCACCCGCCCGAAGCCCTACACCGACCCGATCGCGCGTTACCGCCCCTGGGCGCCGCCGCCGCGGGTGCAACCGCCCCGGCCGCCCAAGACCACCAGCAGCGCGCTGCGCTTCACCGAGCCGCCACCCTTCTGAAGCGCGCAGGACGGGGCGGTGGACGCGATCGACCTGACCACCACGACGTGGCCAGGTCGGGAGGACTCGTCCGTCGTCGTCCTCCTCCTCCACGGGAGCGGACAGGACGAGACGTCGCTGCTGGGCTTCACCCGTGACGCGTGTCCCGACCGCACGCTCGTCGCAGAGCGCGGCCGCATCCCCTGGGAGCACGGGCTCGCCTTCTTCCGGTGCCACCCCGACCGGTCCCTCGACGAGGACGAGCGCCGGGGCGACACGGACGACGTGCCACGGCTCGCCGACGTGGAGGGGTGAGGGTCAGAGCCCCGTGGTCCACCGCCACGTCATGTGCATGACGTGCGCCTCACCCGGCGCCACGCTGTGCGCGAGCCCCAGCGCCGTGGCGTCCGGAGGGCCGGTCTGCGGCTCCACGCAGACGGCCTCGTCGCGCTCGGTGAAGACCACGCCGTACTCGGCGTCGGAGCTGACCTCGAGGCGCGCCACCCCCGGCCAGGTGATGGTGGCCGGCCACGCGACGCCGGCCAGCGCCTCGTCGATGCGGTGCTGGTTCGGCGCTCCGTGCGGCAGCGGACCGCGGCGACCGTCGCTGATGCCCTCGTCATCCTTCACCATCACCGCGCTGGCGGGATCCGTGAGGGGCACGTCCAGAACGGCCTCGGCGCCGCCGACGAAGCGCGGGTGCCACGGGTGCATGCCGATCCACGCGGGCATCGGCCCGTCGGCGTCGGTGCCGTCGTTCCAGCACTCCAGGCGCAGCTCGAGCGAGGTGGGCGTCAGGTCGTAGCGGATCTCCGCGTGACCCGGCCACGGCCAGTCGGCCCCGAGGTCGCGGCGCAGCACGGCGCGGTGCGGCTCGGCCTCCACCACGTCCCACGGCACCCGCGCCACCGTCCCGTGGATGGCGTGAGGGGCCTTGTTGGGCGGCAGCTGCACCGTGCGCCCCCGCCACGTCAGCCGCGCGTCCCGCACCCGGCCCGCCCAGGGGACCATCGGGAAGGCTCCCCAGCCGTGCGGGGTGTCGCTGTAGCGGCCCACCAGCTGCAGGTCGTGCAGCTGCTCGCCGGCGCGCGTGCTCACCGCCCCCGGCACGAGCAGCGAGGCGATCCGGGCCCCGAAGGCCTCGTCGACGATGAGGCGCGTCGCGCCCGCTGTCAGCTCCACGGCCCCAGCCTGGCGCACGGGGGGCGGAGGATGTCCAGGTGCTCGACATCCTCGACGCCGTGCTCGCCTCCCGCGCCGCGGGGCGCCGCGTCGTGATGGCCGTGGTCGCGGCCACCTGGTCGTCCTCTCCGCGTCCGGTCGGCTCGGCCATGGCGGTCCTCGACGACGGCACCGCCCTCGGGAGCGTCTCGGGGGGCTGCGTGGAGGGTGACGTCCTCTCCCGCGCCACCGACCTGCTCGAAGCGGTGCGGGTCGACGGAGCGGGTGCCGCGCTCGCCGAGGTCGTCCACTACGGCGTGAGCGACGACGACGCCCTGGCCGTGGGGCTGCCGTGCGGCGGGGAGCTCGACGTGCTCCTGCGTCCGCTGGACGACGAGACCGCCGCTTCGCTGGCCGAGCTCGCGGCCGCCCGGGACGCCGGCCGGCCCGGCCGCGTGCGGCTCGCGCTGCCGGGCGGCGGCGCCGTCGAGGTGGAGGTCCGGCCACCGGCGCACCTGGTGGTGGCCGGCGCCGGGCTGGCCGCGGAGGCCCTCGCCGCGCAGGCGCGGCTCCTGGGGATGCGCACCACGGTGGTGGACGCGCGCGAGGCCTTCGCCACCGCCCAGCGCGTGCCGTCCGCCGACGAGGTCGTGCTCGACTGGCCCCACCGCTGGCTGCAGGCGCAGGCGGACGCCGGCCTCGTCGGTCTCGGCACCTCGCTCGTGGTGCTCACCCACGACGCCAAGTTCGACCTGCCGCTGCTCGAGCTGGCCCTGCGCCTCGACCTCGGCTACGTGGGGGCCATGGGTTCCCGCCGTACGTGCGCGGCACGGCGCACGGACCTCGTGCAGCGCGGCCTGGGGGAGGCCGAGCTGGCCCGCCTGCACGACCCCGTGGGGCTGGACCTGGGCGGGCGCAGCCCGGCGGAGATGGCGCTGAGCATCGCCGCGGAGCTGGTGGCGGCGCGCCACGGCCGGACCGGCGGCCCGCTGCGGGCCGCCACCGGGCGCATCAGCGGCTGAAGACGCGCACCGCGTCGGCCTCGGCCGCCTCGTAGGTGCGGCCCGTCGAGGCCAGTGCCTGCCCGATCGACTCCAGCGACGTCCGCACCTGCTCCTGGGTGGCGCGCCACTGCGCGACCACGCCCTGGAAGGACGTCGACGCGGCTCCCTGCCAGCTGCTCTGCAGGTCGAGGAGGTGGCGCATCATCGCGTCGACCTCGCCGGTGATGACCCCCGCCGACCCCGCGACCGCCGCGCTGGCGCCCTCGACGGCGCTGCTGTCGACCTGGAACCTGCTCATGGGGGACCTCCGCTGCTCGTGGGCCGCCACCGGGTGCGGCAGCACGCCTCGACGCTAGGGAGGCCCGGGGTCTCGCCGCTGGGACGAGCCACCGCCTGTGGATGACGCCCCGTTGTCCACAGGCTCGTCCACAGGTGTGGGCGCCTCGTCGACCGCGCTGTCGTCGTCCTGGGGCTCCTCCGCGGTCGGCGCGTCCGCCAGCGGCAGCGCCACCTCGATCGTCGCCCCGCCGCCCGGCGTCTGCACCACGCGCACCGCACCGCCGTGGGCCTGCACGATGCCCGCGACGATCGCCATCCCCAGGCCGGCGCCGCCGCCGGCTCCGCGCTGGCGCGAGGAGTCGGCGCGCCAGAACCTCTCGAAGACCCGCGAGGCGTCCTCCGGGGGGATGCCCGGGCCGTGGTCGACGACCGCCCACACCGCCCACCCGTCGCGCTGGCCCACACCCAGCTCCACCGGCGTGCCCGCCGGCGTGTGCCGCAGCGCGTTGCCGATGAGGTTGGCCAGCACCTGGCGCAGCTTCGCCTCGTCACCGGTGACCACCACCGGCCGCGGCGGCGCTCCGTCCACCCCGGTCACGCTGACGACGCGGTCCGGCGCCAGCGCCCGGGCGTCGTGGCGGGCGTCGGCGACGACGGCGAACAGGTCCACCGGGTCGCGGCGCATGGGGCGCTGCTCGTCGAGGCGGGCGAGCACCAGCAGGTCCTCCACGAGGCCGCCCATGCGCGTGGCCTCGGACTCGATGCGGCTGAAGGCCGTGGTGACGTCGGCCTCCTTGCGCACCACGCCCATCCGGTGCATCTCGGCGAAGCCGCGGATGGCCGACAGCGGCGTGCGCAGCTCGTGGCTGGCGTCGGCGACGAAGCGCCGCATCCGCCCCTCGGACGCCTCGCGCGCGGCCAGCGACGTCTCGATGTCGTCGAGCATCGCGTTGATGGCCGTGCCGAGGCGACCCACCTCCGTGCCCGGGGCGAGCACCGGGACGCGCCGGCTCGTGTCGCCGCCGCCGAACGCCGCGGCCACGGCCTCGACGTCGCGCAGGGGCCGGAAGGCGCGGCGCACGCCGTAGGCGCCGAGCACCACGCACGCCACGACGACGACCACGCCGACCAGCACGAAGTACGCGGCGACGTCCTTGAGCGTGTGGTCGACAGGTGTGAGGGAGCGGGCGACGGCGATGGACGCCCCCGACTGCTTCTGGTCCGGCACGGCGATGACCCGCCACTCGTCGCCGGTGATGTCGTCCTGGATGGTCTGCGGCTCGTTCCGGTGGTCCTGCACCCAGGCCTGCGTGATGCCCGTCAGCTTCAGCTGCTCCCCGCTCTGGGTGCGCTGGGACGGGACGACCACGCTGCCGTCCGGCCCGGAGACCTGGACGACGTAGTCCGTGGGCGGCAGTCCCGAGTTCCCGCCCACCGCGAGCCCAGCGCCGTACCCGGAGGCCGCGACGACGGCGGTGCGCAGCTGCTCGTCGGTCTGGGCGAGGAGCACGCGCTGCAGCACCAGCAGTGTCACCGTGCCCGTCAGCAGCAGGGCCACCACGAGCAGTCCCGTGACGACGGCGATGAGGCGGGCGCGCAGCGACAGCTCGTGCCCCCTGTGGAGCACCTGCTCCCTGGCGCTGCCGTACGCGGCCCGCACCCCGCGCGGGGGAGTGCGGGACGCGTCGTCCGTCGTCGTCCTGCCGGTGCCCTGCTCGACGGCCCTGTCGGTCACTGCGCTGTCGTCGGGGATCAGGCGGCCGGAGGGAGGCGCAGCACGTAGCCGACGCCGCGACGGGTGTGGATCAGCGGCTGCACGGGGTTCCCGGCCGCGTCCGTGCCGGTGTCGATCTTGCGGCGCAGGTAGGAGATGTAGGACTCGACGATCCCCGCCTCGCCGCCGAAGTCGTAGTGCCACACGTGGTCGAGGATCTGGGTCTTCGACAGCACGCGGTTGGGGTTGAGCATGAGGTAGCGCAGCAGCTTGAACTCGGTGGGGGACAGCTCCACGGCGTGCCCGGCGCGGTGCACCTCGTGGCTGTCCTCGTCCATCTCGAGGTCGGCGAAGACGAGCCGCCCGGAGGCCGGGTCCGCACCGGAGCCGGTGCGGCGCAGCACCGCGCGGATCCGCGCCACGACCTCCTCCAGGCTGAACGGCTTGGTGACGTAGTCGTCGCCGCCCACCGTCAGGCCGGCGACGCGGTCGGCGACGTCGTCCTTCGCGGTGAGGAACAGCACGGGCACGTCGCGGCCGCGCTCGCGCAGGCGGCGGGTCACGGCGAAGCCGTCGAGGTCGGGGAGCATGACGTCGAGGACGACGAGGTCGGGGCGGGTGCGCTCGGCCTGGCTGAGCGCCTCCTGGCCGTCCGCGGCGGTGTGCACCTCGAAGCCGGCGAAGCGCAGCGACGTCGACAGGAGCTCTCGGATGTTGGGCTCGTCGTCGACGACGAGGAGGCGGGCCTCGGCGGCTGTGGTGGTCATGTGAGGAGTCTGGACGCCGATCCTGGGTGTTGTCTGCACGTCCCCTCCCAGATCGATGAGCGCTCCGGGGGCGCCGGGTGTCTGCTGGGCGCGTGACGCAGCAGACGGCGCAGCAGTCGGTCCTGACCCCCGCGATCGTCGCCACCGCCGCCGTCTCGGCGCTCGCGTCGCTGCTCTACGGCTACGACACCGGCATCATCTCCGGCGCCCTGCTGCAGATCAGCGACGAGTTCGGCATCGAGCACGGCATGGAGCAGGTGATCGCCGGCGGCATCCTGCTCGGCGCCGTCATCGGCGCGCTGGTCTGCTCGCGGCTGTCCGAGCAGCGAGGTCGCCACCTGACGATGGTCGTCATCGGGTCGGTGTTCGTGGTGGGGGCGCTGCTGTGCTCGGTCGCCCCGGACGCGTGGACCCTGGCCGCGGCGCGCGTGGTGCTGGGCTTCGCCGTGGGCGGCGCCACGCAGACGGTGCCGATGTTCGTGGCCGAGCTCGCCCCGCCCGCCGTCCGCGGCCGGCTGGTGCTCACGTTCCAGGTGGGCATCGGCGTGGGCATCGTCGTCTCGACGCTGGTCGGCGCCAGCCAGGCGCTCAGCTGGCGGTGGTCGATCGGGCTGGCCGCCGTGCCGGCGGCGCTGCTGCTGCTCATCGTGCTGCGCCTGCCCGAGAGCCCGCGGTGGCTCGTGGGGGCCGACCGGGGGGACGACGCGCGGGCCGTGCTGGAGCGCGTCCGCCCCTCCGGAGCTGATGTGGACGCCGAGCTGGACGAGATCACCGGCAACGTCCGCGACGAGCAGTCGGAGTCCGAGGGCCACCGCGGCTGGAGCGGGCTGCGCCAGGCGTGGGTGCGCCCGGCGCTGCTGGTCGGCTGCGGCATCGCCCTGTTCACCCAGCTGTCGGGCATCGAGATGATCATCTACTACGCGCCGACGATCCTCACCGACAACGGCTTCTCCCGCTCGGCCGCCCTCGACGTCAGCGTGGCCCTCGGGGTGACCTACCTCGTGATGATGCTGGTCGGCCTGGCGATCGTCGACAGGGTCGGGCGGCGGCGGCTGACGCTGGTCATGGTGCCCGGGGCGGCGCTCGCGCTCGCGGTGCTGGGCGTCGTCTTCATCGTCTCCGGCGACGACGTCCGCGGCTCGATCCCCTTCATCGTCGCGTGCCTCGTGGTCTTCATGGTCTTCAACGCCGGTGGCCTGCAGCTCATGGGCTGGCTGACCGGGTCGGAGATCTACCCGCTGGCCGTCCGCGCCGCCGGCACGTCGGCGCAGGCCGCGGTGCTGTGGACGACCAACCTCGTCATCACGCTGACCACGCTGTCGGTCATCAACGGGATCGGCCCCGGCCCGACGATGCTCGTCTACGCCGCCTTCAACGTGGCGGCGTGGCTCTTCGTGTGGAAGAAGATGCCGGAGCTGTCGGGCCGGAGCCTGGAGTCGATCGAGTCGCACCTGCGCGAGGGCCGGTTCGCCCCCGCTGACTTCAGATCCCGTCGGTGAGGTCCCGGACCTCGGCGTAGCGGGCGCGGACCCGCTCGCCGGACGCGCGCGCGTCGTCGTCGAGGTCGAAGACCTGTGCGGGTGCCAGCGACCACTCCGGGGGAGCGTCGGCGCCGGACAGCACCCACGCGGCCTGGCGGGCTCCGCCGTCCGCGACGTACTCACCGGGCTGGGGGACGACGACCTGGCGGCCGAGCACGGCGGGCGCCAGCTGCTGCACCGCGGCCGAGCGGGCGCCGCCACCGACCAGGAGCACGCGGCGCACGCCGACCCCCTGCTCCTCCAGCGCGGCGATGCCGTCGGCCAGGCCGCACAGGAGCCCCTCCACCGCGGCGCGCGCCACGTGGGCGGGCGTCATGGTCTTCAGGGTGAGGCCGTGCATCGCGCCGGTCGCCTCGGGGCGGTTGGGGGTGCGCTCGCCCTGCAGGTAGGGCACCAGCACGAGCCCGTCCGCGCCGGCCGGCGCGGACAGGGCCAGCTCGGCCAGGCCCGCGTGGTCGACGCCGAGCAGCTTGGCGGTGGCGTCGAGCACCTGCGCGGCGTTGAGCGTCACGACCAGGGGCAGGTGGCGGCCCGTGGCGTCCGCGAAGCCGGCGATGGTGCCGGTCGCGTCGTGCACGGCGGTCTCGGTGACCGCCCCGACCACGCCGGACGTGCCCAGGGACAGCACGACGTCGCCCTCGCGCGCGGCCAGGCCGAGCGCTGCGGCGGCGTTGTCCCCGGTGCCGGGGGCGAGCAGCGCCTCGGGGTTGCCCCACTCGGCGCTGAGCCGGCCACCGGCCTCGGACGGCCCTAGCACGCGGGGGAGGAGCGGCGAGCGCCCGCGGAAGGCGAGCTCGAGCAGGTCGCGCCGGTACTCGCCGGTGGCGGCGGAGAAGTACGCGGTGCCGGAGGCGTCGCCGGCGTCGGTGAACAGGCCCTCCAGGCCGCCGGCGTCGATCCCGCCGGCGAGCCGCCACGTCAGCCAGTCGTGCGGGAGGCAGACGGCGGCGGTCCGGTCGGCGTTCTCGGGCTCGGCGTCCGCCAGCCAGCGCAGCTTGGTGCCGGTGAAGGAGGCCACCGGCACCAGGCCGACGGCGTCGGCCCACGCCCGGGCGCCCTTCTCGTCGTCACCGTCCCCGAGCTCGGAGACGAGGTCCCGCGCGGCCTGCGCCGAGCGGGTGTCGTTCCACAGCAGGGCCGGCCTGACCACCTCTCCGCCAGTGTCCAGGCAGACCATGCCGTGCTGCTGGCCGCCGACGCCCACGGCGTCGACGTCGTCAAGACCCCCCGCGGCCCGGACGGCCTCCCGGAGGGCGCGCTCCCACTCGCGGGGGTGCACCTCCGTGCCGTCCGGGTGGGACGCACGGCCCTCCCGGACGAGCTCGCCCGTGGCGGCGTCGCGGATGACGACCTTGCACGACTGCGTCGACGTGTCGACGCCGGCGACCAGCGCCATGTCAGCGAGCGCCGAGGAGGTGCTCGATCGCCAGCTGGTCGAGGGCGCCGATGCCGTAGCCGCGGCGGCCCTTCGCGTCGGCGTCGAAGTCCTCGAACGTCGAGCGGTCCTCGACGATGCTGGCCAGGGTCTCGCCGGAGCCCAGGGTGGGCTGCGCGAGCTCGGTGACGGAGGCCTTCTCCAGCGCGGCCTGCACCTCGGGGTCGGCGCGGAAGGCCGCGGCGCGCTCCTTGAGCAGCAGGTAGGTGCGCATGTTGGCGCTGGCCGAGTCCCAGATGCCGTCGAAGTCCTCGGTGCGGTTCGGCTTGTAGTCGAAGTGGCGCGGGCCGTCGTACGTCGGGCCGCCGCCCGGGAAGCCGTTCTCCAGCAGGTCGACGGTCCAGAAGGCGGAGAGCAGGTCGCCGTGGCCGAAGACGAGGTCCTGGTCGAACTTCGGGCCGTGCTGGCCGTTGAGGTCGACGTGGAAGAGCTTGCCGGCGGCCAGCGCCTGCGCGATGCCCGCGGTGAAGTTGAGGTTGGACATCTGCTCGTGGCCGACCTCGGGGTTCACGCCCACCAGGTGGGGGTGCTCGAGGGTGTACGAGAAGGCGATGGCGTGGCCGACCGTGGGCAGCAGGATGTCGCCGCGGGGCTCGTTCGGCTTGGGCTCGATGGCGATGCGCATGTCGAGGCCCTGCTCGGTGATGTACGTGGTGAGCAGGTTCACCGCCTCGGCGTAGCGGTCCAGCGCGGCCTTGATGTCCTTCGCGCCGTCGACCTCGGCGCCCTCGCGGCCGCCCCACATGACGAAGGTCTGGGCGCCCAGCTCGGCACCCAGCTGCAGCTGGCGGAAGGCCTTGCGCAGCGCGAAGCGGCGGACGTCGCGGTCGTTCGCCGTGAACGCGCCCTCCTTGAACACCGGGTGGCTGAAGAGGTTGGTGGTCACCATCGGCACGGTCAGGCCGGTGTCGGCGACGACCTTCTTGAGGCGGCCGAGGATCTCGTCGCGCCCGGCCGGGTCCTTGTGGCCCACCTCGAAGGGGACGACGTCGTCGTCGTGGAAGGTGATGCCCCAGGCGCCGAGGTCGGCGAGGCGGCGGGCGGCGTCGATGACGTCGATGTCGGGGCGGGTCGCCGAGCCGAACGGGTCGGCGGCGGCCCACCCGACCGTCCAGAGGCCGAACGAGAACTTGTCCTCGGGGGTGGGGGTGAGGCTGGTGGCGGGGGTCAGGCTGGCCACGGGTGTGGCTCCTCTCCGTCGAGTGCTCCGGGGGCGCCGAGCGCCCGAGAACTTATTTGTTCTGTGATTGAACTTATGCCGTCGACGTGGCAGTGTCAACGCCGTGCGCACCGTCGAGCCAGCGCGGCAGCGCGACCTGCGCGAGCGCAACCTCGCCACGCTCCTCGAGCGGGTCGCCTCCGCCGACCCAGCCGCCGCGCCCTCGCGGGCCGGCCTCGCCGCCGTGACCGGGATGTCCCGCGCCACGGTGTCTGCCCTCGTCGACGCCCTCCTCGCCGGCGGCCTCATCGAGGAGCTGCCGCCCCCTCCGCGCACCGGCGCCGGCCGCCCCGCCAACGGGCTGCGCCTGTCCGGCTCGCGCGTGGCGGCCCTCGGCGTGGAGCTGGGCGCCGACCACCTCGTCGCCTGCGTGCGCGACCTCACCGGAGCCGTCCGCGCCCGGGCCGCCGTCCCCGAGATCGACAGGACCGGCAGCCCCGACCTCGTGCTGGGCGCCTCCGCCGACCTGGCCGCCGACGTCCTCGCCCAGGCGGCCGAGCAGGGCCTGCACGTGGTGGGCGGGGCCTGGGCCGTGCCCGGCCTCGTGGACGCGGTGGCCGGCCGCCTGCGCGTGGCGCCCAACCTGGGGTGGCGCGACGTGCCCGTTCTCGACCTGCTGCGCGAGCACCCCGTGCTGGCGGACCTGCCGCTGGCGGTGGACAACGAGGCGGCGCTCGCCGCCGTCGCCGAGCTGTGGCAGCCCGACACCCCCGACGCTCCCGCCGCCCCGCAGAGCTTCCTGCTGGTCACCGGCGAGGTCGGCATCGGCGGCGGGGTGGCCCTCGGCGGCCGCGTGCTGCGCGGCCAGCGCGGCTGGAGCGGCGAGCTCGGCCACGTCACGGTCGAGCCCGACGGCCCGGTCTGCGCCTGCGGCGCCCGCGGGTGCCTGGAGGCCTACGCCGGCCAGGAGGCGCTGCTGGGCCGCGCCGGGCTGCCGGTCCGCCCGCGCACCTCGCGCGGAGCGGTCGGCGGGACGCCCGCCCTGCTGCGCGCGGCCGCCGAGGTGGGGCACCCCGGCGTGCTGGAGGCGCTGGGCGTCGCCGGGCGCGCCCTGGGCGTCGCGCTGTCGGCGGCCGTCAACCTCCTCGACGTCGACGCCGTGGTGCTGGGCGGCGCGTGCGCGCCGCTCGCGCCCTGGCTGGTCGGCCCGCTGACCGCCGAGCTGGAGGAGCGGGTGCTGCGGGGCCGCCTGCT
The DNA here is from genome assembly GCF_006335115.1 of Streptomyces sp. NP160. Lineage (GTDB taxonomy): Bacteria > Actinomycetota > Actinomycetes > Actinomycetales > Quadrisphaeraceae > Quadrisphaera. Next base: position 26,957 of record NZ_VDMJ01000026.1, on the reverse strand, counting down.
GCCCGTGGACGTGCGGGTCTCGGCCACCGGCGCGGACGCGGCGGTCATGGGAGCCGCCGCGCTCGTGCTGCAGGACGTGCTGGACGCCCCCGCCTCCCTGCTGACGGCCTGACCGGCCGCCAGCAGGGAGGGCGCGTCAGGACTCGAACGCCGTCGGCAGGTACTGGTCGACGTTGTCCTTCGTCACCACCGGCGCCGACAGCGTGATCTTGCGCGGCACCTCCACCTCCACGAGGTCGCCGAGCGCCTTCTCCTGCGCCAGCAGGCGCGCCAGGCGGATGCCGTCGGCGGCCTGCGTGGACGGGTAGACGACGGTCGCCGCCAGCGAGTTCGCCCCGGACTGGATGTCGCGCATGGCGTTGGCCGAGCCCGCGCCGCCCACCATGAAGAACTCGCTGCGCCCGGCGTTGGCGATGGCCGCCAGCACGCCGACGCCCTGGTCGTCGTCGTGGTTCCAGATCGCGTCGATCTTCGGCGCGGCCTGCAGCAGGTTGGCCGTGGCCTCCTCACCGGACTCCACCGTGAACTCCGCCGCCACGCGGTTCGACACCGACAGGCCGCACTCGGACAGCGCGTCGGAGAAGCCCTTCGAGCGGTCCTGGGTGAGCGGGAGGGAGTCGATCCCGGCGATCTCGGCGACCACCGCGCCGGGGGTGTCGCCCAGCTGGGAGCACACGTACGACCCCGCCGAGACGCCCATGCCGTAGTTGTCGCCGAGCACCGTGACGCGGGCGGCGTTCGGGTCGGAGAACTCCCGGTCCACGTTGATGACCGGGATGCCGGCCCGCATGGCCTGCAGCGCCACCGGCGTCAGGGCGGCGCCGTCGAACGGCAGCAGCACGATGGCGTCGACCTTGTCGTTGATGAAGGTCTCCACCTGGCTGATCTGCGTGTTGACGTCGTTGGTGCCCTCGGCGACCACGAGGTCGACGTCGGACAGCTGCTCGGCCTGGGCCCGGGCACCGCCGGTGATGGCGGCCATCCAGCCGTGGTCCGCGGCGGGCGCGGAGAAGCCGATGCGGACGGTGTCGCCCGGCTCGTCGTTGCTGCCGCCGCCTCCCGCGGCGGGCGCGGCGGCCGACGGCGCGGCCTCGGGGGTGTTGCCGGTGCAGCCGGCGAGCAGGGCGACCGCGCTCAGGGCGGCGGCGGTCAGGGTGAGGCGGCGCTGGCGCGACGTCGTCGTCGAGGTCACGGTCTTCCTCCGGTTCTCGGAGCCTGCTGCGCCCGCTGGCTGGAGCGCTGGGGAGTGCTGGGGGCGCCGCGGGGGCGGCTGCGCCCAGCGGCGACGCGCGCGGCGACGCGCTGCTGCAGCAGCACGGCGGCGACGATGATCGCGCCCTTGGCGACCGCCTGCGCCGAGCTGGAGAGGTTGTTCAGCGTGAAGACGTTGCTGAGCGTGGTGAAGATGAGGACGCCGAGCACGGTGCCCACCACCGTGCCGCGCCCGCCGACGAGCAGCGTGCCGCCGATGACCACCGCGGCGATGGCGTCGAGCTCGAGCAGCGTGCCGTGCGTGGAGGACCCGGTGGTGGTGCGCGCCATGAGCATCACCGCGGCGATGCCGCAGGTGAGGCCCGACAGCGCGTAGAGCGCCACGGTGTGGCGCTGCACCCGGATGCCCGCCAGGCGGGCCGCCTCGGCGTTGCCGCCGATGGCCACGGTGCGCCGCCCGAAGGTGGTGCGGTTGAGCAGCACCCACCCCACCACCGCGACCAGGGCGAAGACGACGACGAGGACCGGGACCCCCAGCACGCTCCCGGAGAAGAAGGCGACGAAGTCGCGGTCCTGCACGATCTGCGTGCGGCGGTTCGAGAGGATCTCCGCCAGGCCGCGGGCCGCCGCGAGCATGGCGAGGGTCGCGATGAAGGCGACCAGCCGCCCGTAGGCGATGACCACGCCGTTGACCACGCCGGCGACCGTCCCCACGAGCAGGGCGGTCGTCACCATGACCACCCAGTGGACGTCCGCGGCCACGGCCTGCGTGGCCAGCGTGGTCGCCCACACCGACGACAGCGCCACCAGCGCCCCGACCGACAGGTCGATGCCGCCGCCGATGATGACGAAGGTCATGCCGATGCTGACGACGCCGATCACCGAGGCCAGGCGCAGGATGGTCAGCCCGTTCTGGACGTCGGCGAAGCGGTCGCCGGCGGTGACGACGCCGACGACGCACAGGAGCACCAGCGCGACGACCAGGCCGGCGCTGCGCCCGACCCCGAGCGACCCGGCCACCGGCGCGGGCACCGGGGCGCGGCTGCTGCTGCCGGGGGGACTGGTGGTGGTGCTGCTGGTCACGCTGCGCTCCCGTCCGCCGCGGCGGTCCCGGCCGGGCCCGCCTGCTCCATCACCAGGTCGAGCACGCGGTGCTCGTCGAGCTCGTCGGCGCGCGCCCGCGCCACCACGCGGCCCTCGGCCAGCACCAGCACCCGGTCGGCCAGTCCGAGCACCTCGGGGATCTCGCTGGAGACCAGGACGACGGCGACGCCGCGGTCGGCCAGGGAGCGCACCAGCGCGTAGATCTCCGCGCGCGCCCCCACGTCCACGCCCCGCGTGGGCTCGTCCAGGAGCAGCACCCGGCAGTCGCGCAGCAGCCACCGCGCGAGCACCACCTTCTGCTGGTTCCCCCCCGAGAGCGTGCGCACCTCGCGGGTGACGTCCACCGGGCGCAGGTCGAGGGCGCGGGCCTGCTCCCGGGCGGCCTCCGCCTCACCCGCCCGGTCGAGGAACCCGGCCCGGGCGAACCGCGCCAGGCTGGCGATGGTGGTGTTGGTGGTGATCGACTCACCCATGAGCAGGGCCTGGCTCTTGCGCTCCTTCGGCGCCAGGCCCACCCCCGCGGCGACGGCCGCGGCGACGTCGCCGCGGCGCAGCGCGCGGCCGCCCACCCGCACCGACCCGGAGGTGGGGCGGCGCGCGCCCGCCACGGTCTCGAGGACCTCCGAGCGCCCCGACCCGACCAGGCCGGCCAGGCCGACCACCTCCCCGGGGCGGACCTCGAAGGAGACGCCCTCGAAGGCGCCGCGCAGCGACAGGTCCTCCACCTCGAGCACGGGCTCCGCCGCGCGCTCGCCGTGGTCGTCGTGCCGGGGCTTGTCGGGGAAGGCCTGCTCGAGGCTGCGGCCGGTCATGAGGGCGATGAGGTCGTGGGTGGGCGTGGTGCGCGCGGGCAGCCCCGCGGCCACCGTGCGGCCGTCCTTGAGGACGGTGATGCGGTCCCCGAGCTGGCGGATCTCCTCCAGCCGGTGGCTGATCCAGACGACGGCGACGCCGTCGGCGACCAGGTCCCGCACCACGCCGAAGAGGTGCTGCACCTCCTCGGTGTCCAGCACCGCGGAGGGCTCGTCCATGACGATGAGCCGGGCGTCCTGCGAGAGCGCCCGCGCCATGCTCACCATCTGCTGGGACGCGGCCGGCAGCTCGCCGACCTCGGTGCCCGGCCGGATCTCGGGGTGGCCGAGCCGCCTCAGCAGGTCGGCGGCGGTGCGGCTGCTGCGACGGCGGTGCAGGAGGCGCAGCGGCGAGCCCATCCGGTCGAGGTGGATGTTGTCGGCGACGCTGAGGCCGGGCACCAGGTCGAGCTCCTGGTAGATGGTCGCGACGCCGCAGCGCATCGCCGCGCGCGGGTCGGCGAAGGAGACCTCCTGGCCCTGCCAGGTGATGGTGCCGGCGTCGGGGCGGTGGGCCCCGGCGAGCACCTTGATGAGGGTCGACTTGCCGGCGCCGTTCTGGCCCAGCAGGCAGTGGACCTCTCCGGCGCGCACGTCCAGGTCGACGCCGTCCAGCGCGCGGACCCCGGGGAAGCCCTTCGTGATGCCCCGCATCGTGAGCAGCGGTGCATCGATCTGATCACCTTTGATCATCTTTGACCACGTCTTGACCCTAGGACCGCATTGCGCCGACCGTCAAACAAATCATGGTCCGGCGGCGGGTCGCTGGGCCGTCCGTGGTGGGATGGCCGGCGACAGCAGTGGGCTCGAGGAGGAGCGAGGACAGATGACGACGAGCACCGGCGGGCAGCAGGAGCTGCGCGTGGCGATGGTCGGGCACGGCTTCATGGGGGCCGCCCACAGCCAGGCGTGGCGGGTGGCCCCGCACTTCTTCGACCTCCCGCTGGAGGTCCGGCGCTCGGTGGTGGTCGGCCGCGACGCCGGCCGCGCCGCCGCCGCCGCGGCGAAGTTCGGCTGGGAGAGCTCGGCGACCGACTGGCAGGAGGTCGTCTCCCGCGACGACGTCGACCTGGTCGACGTCGTCGCCCCCGGCGACGCGCACGCGCAGGTGGCCATCGCCGCCCTCGAGGCCGGCAAGCACGTGCTGTGCGAGAAGCCGCTCGGCAACACCCTCGCCGAGGCCGAGGCCATGAACGCCGCCGCGGAGAAGGCCGCCGCCTCCGGCGCGAAGGCCATGGTCGGCTTCAGCTACCGCCGCGTGCCGGCCGTCGCGTTCGCGCGCCAGCTGGTGGCCGAGGGTGCCGTGGGTCAGGTCCGCCAGGTCCGCGCCTCCTACCTGCAGGACTGGCTGTCCGACGCCAGCGCGCCCATGACGTGGCGCCTGGACAAGAAGCTCGCCGGGTCGGGTGCGCTGGGAGACATCGGCGCCCACGCCATCGACCTCGTGCAGCACGTGCTGGGCACCGAGATCGCCACGGTCAGCGGCCTCATGCACACCTTCGTCACCGAGCGGCCGCTGTCCGGCGGGCGCGGCCTGTCGGCCAGCTCGGCCGGGGGAGCGGGCGACGAGGTCGGGAAGGTCACCGTGGACGACGCCGCCATGGCCATGGCCCGCACCACCGAGGGCGCGCTCGTCTCCCTCGAGGCCTCGCGCTTCGCCACCGGCCGCAAGAACGGCCTGCACCTGGAGGTCTACGGCTCCGACGGCGCGATCGTCTTCGACCTCGAGGACATGAACGTGCTCGACGTGTACGACGCCCGCGAGGGCGCCGACCGCCAGGGCTTCAAGCGGGTCCTCGTCACCGAGCCGGAGCACCCGTGGATGGCCGGCTGGTGGCCGGCGGGGCACATCATCGGCTACGAGCACACCTTCACCCACCAGGTGGTCGACCTCGTCGGCGACGTCGCGGCGGGCCGTCAGCCCTCGCCGTCGTTCGCCGAGGGCCTGCAGGTCCAGCGCGTGCTGGACGCCCTCGAGCGCAGCTCGAACGAGGGCAGCGCCTGGACGCCGACCTCCTGAGTCAGCGGTGGTGCGGGGGAGCGGTGCTCTCCCGCACCACCAGGCGGGTCGCCAGCTGCAGGTGCGGCGCCGGGACGGCGGTCCGCGGCCGCGGCGGGACGCCCTTGCGGCGCGCCCGCACCTCCTCGAGCACCATCCGCACCGACTCCCCGGCCATCTCGCCGAGCGGCTGGCGCACGGTGGTCAGCGGCGGGGACATGTACTGGCACATCGAGACGTCGTCGAAGCCGATGACGGACAGGTCCTCAGGCACGCGGAGCCCGCGGCGACGCGCCTCCTGGTAGACGCCGCTGGCCATGAGGTCGGAGCCGGCGAAGATGGCGGTCGGCGGGTCGGGGTGGTCCAGGAGCGCCACGGCGGCGCGCTGGCCGCCGTCCGCGCTGAAGTCGCCGCCGTGGACGAGCGACTCGTCCACGGCCAGCCCGGCGCGCGCCATCGCCGCCCGGTGGCCCTCGAGGCGCTCCTGGCTGCAGAGCAGCTCGGGGATGCCGGTGATGACGGCGATGCGCCGGTGCCCGAGCGAGAGCAGGTGCTCGGTGGCCGTGACCCCGCCGGCGAAGTTGGTGGCGCCCACGGTGGGCAGCGACGGGTCGCTGCTGCCGGCCGGGTCGAGCAGGACGACGGGCGCGCCCAGCGAGGCGACGTCCTCCGCGCTGCCACCGCCGAAGCGGTTGATGACGAGCACGACGCCGGAGGGCCGCCGAGCGCGCAGCGCGTGGAGCCAGGCCCGGTCCTCGCCGACGTCGTCGTGAGCGGCGGACACGAGCAGCCCGGCCCCGGCGCGGGCGGCCCCCGCCTCCGCACCCGCCAGCACCTCCAGGGCGTAGGCGGTCGTGAGGTCGGTGATGACCAGCTCGACGGTGGGCACATCCACCCGGTGCTCGCGCACGCGGCGCCGGGGACGGTAGCCCGAGCTGGCGATGACGCCGCTGACCAGGTCGCGCGTGTCGGGCGCCACGTCGTCGCGGCCGTTGAGGACCTTGGACACCGTGGGCACCGAGACACCTGCCTGCCGAGCGACGTCGGCGATGGTGATCCGGCCCTCGGCGCGGCCGGTGGTGCTGCTCATGCCCACTCCCGTCGTGGGTTGGTGTGTCGGCGGATGCTAGCCGAAAGTTTCGGCGGGGAGAAAGGCCGTCTCGGCGTCACAGCGCAGTCGGTCGATCACCCAGAGCGGTCGATCGCGCCAGTCCTCGTTCATCGGGTGCGGGCGCGATCGTCGATCTGGTGTCGATCACCGCCGTCCTCGGCGTGACGGAATCGTGACCTGGGGAACACCTGTCACCTGGTCGGATTCGCTTGACGCCCTCGGCGCGGCCTCCTACTGTCCACCAGGCAAGCGCAACGGTCGGAAAGTTTCGATCGTTGCGACTGACCACCACTGAGGCGCCGCACCGATGCGGCTCGAACGACGGAGTTCACGTGGACGCTTCTTCGACGACCGGCGGCACGTCGCGCCGCGGGTTCCTCGCCATGCTGGCCATGGCCCCCCTCGCGGGCGCGGCCCTCTCGGCCTGCGGCACCTCCGGCCCCGGCGGCTCCGGCGGCGGCGGTGGCGGCGACGGCAAGGCCTCGATGTGGTACCTCTCGGGCCAGCCCAACGAGAAGATCAAGGGCGACAACATCAAGGCCTGGAACGAGGCCAACCCCGACTCGACCATCGGCGTCACCTACTTCCAGAACGACGCCTACAAGACCAAGATCAAGACGGCCATCGGCGCCGGCCAGGCACCGACGATCATCTACAGCTGGGGTGGCGGCATCCTCGCCAGCTACGCCGCGGCCGACCAGGTGGTCGACCTGACGGACTGGTTCGCCCAGAACGCCGACGTCAAGAACAGCGTGCTGCCCGCCACCTTCGGCGCGGCCACCGTGGACGGCAAGATCTACGCCTACCCCAACGAGAACGCCGCCCTGATCCTCTTCTACTACAACAAGAAGCTGTTCGACCAGGTCGGTGCGCAGCCCCCCACCACCTACGCCGAGCTCCAGGCCCTGGTGGAGACCTTCAAGGGCGCGGGCATCGCCCCCATCGCGCTGGCCGGCCAGTCGCGCTGGACCTCGATGATGTGGCTGGAGTACTTCTTCGACCGCATCGGCGGCCCGGAGGTCTTCCAGGCCATCTTCGACGGCACCTCCGGCGCCTGGTCGAACCCCGACTCCATCAAGGCGCTGCAGGCCACCCAGGACCTGGTGAAGTCCGGCGCCTTCATCAAGGGCTTCGAGTCCATCACCGCCGACAGCAACGCCGACCAGGCGCTCATCTACACCGACAAGGCCGCGATGATGCTGCACGGCTCGTGGGTGTACTCCGGCATCAAGAACGACGCCGCCGACTTCGTCTCCGCCGGCAACCTCGGCTGGTTCGCCTTCCCCGCCGTCGAGGGCGGCAAGGGCGACGTGAAGAACGTCGCGGGCAACCCGGCGCAGTACATGGCGATCTCCTCCAAGGCCTCCCAGGAGCAGCAGGACATCGCCAAGAAGTACTTCGCCGACAAGGAGAACGGCATCTTCAGCGAGAAGGTCATCGACGCCTACATCGCCTCCGGGCAGGTGCCGATCGCCGCCAACATCGAGGACAAGCTGGCCGCCTCCGGCGACGCGGAGTTCCTGCAGTTCGTCTACTCCGCGGTCCAGGACGCACCCAGCTTCGTGCAGTCCTGGGACCAGGCCCTCTCGCCCACCCAGGCCGAGGCGCTGCTGTCGAACATCGACCAGCTCTTCAGCCTCTCGATCACGCCCGAGCAGTTCGCCCAGAACATGGACGCGACGATCGGCCAGTGACGCCGTGACACCGCGCCGGGGGGCGTTCGACGAACCGGCCGCCCCCCGGCGCGCAGCGGCGCAGATCGCGCCGCACCTCACCGAGGAGGACCGACAGCCATGAGCAGCAGCACCCGCTCGCAGGCCCTGACCTCAACCACCACCGCCCGCGGCACCTCGCGGCGGCAGTTCCTCAGCATGGTCGCGCTGGCCCCGGTGGCCGGCTCGGTGCTCGCCGCGTGCGGCACGTCGGGCCCCGGCGGGTCCGGCTCGGGCGGTGACGCGGTGGCGACGGAGTGGTACCTGTCCGGCGAGCCGTCGGAGAGCATCACCACCGACGCCGTGGACGCCTTCAACAAGGCCAACCCCGACCAGACCATCGGGCTGACGTTCTTCCAGAACGACGCCTACAAGACGAAGATCAAGACGGCGATCGGCGCCGGGCAGGCCCCCACGATCATCTACGGGTGGGGTGGCGGCACGCTGGGCAGCTACGTCCAGGCCGGCCAGGTGGACGACCTCACCGGCTGGTTCGACCAGAACCCGGCCGTGAAGGACCGCCTCTTCCCCTCGAGCTTCGGCCCGGCCACCGTCGACGGGAAGCTCTACGCGCTGCCCAACGAGACGGTCACGCCGATCGTCATGTACTACAACGACGAGCTGTTCGAGAAGGTCGGCGCCAGCAAGCCCACCACCTGGGACGAGCTGCTGGCCCTGGTGCCGGTCTTCCGCGACGCGGGCGTCGCCCCGCTGAGCCTGGGCGGGCAGTCGCGCTGGACGTCGATGATGTGGCTGGAGTACCTGTTCGACCGCATCGGCGGCGCTGAGGTGTTCCAGAACATCGCCGCGGCGCAGCCCGACGCGTGGAACACCCCCGCGGCGGTCGACGCGCTGACCAAGGTGCAGGAGCTGGTGCGCGCCGGCGGCTTCGTCGACGGGTTCGAGTCCGTCACCGCCGACAGCAACGCCGACCAGGCGCTGCTCTACACCGGCCGCGCGGCGATGATGCTCCACGGCGCCTGGTGCTACGGGGCCATGAAGAACGACGCCCCCGACTTCGTCACCGGCGGGAAGCTGAGCTTCGGCGCGTTCCCCACCGTCACCGGCGGTGCGGGCGACCCGAGCAACGCGGTCGGCAACCCCGGCCAGTACATGTCGATCTTCTCGCAGGCCAGCCAGGAGGCCAAGGACGCCGCCCTGGCCTTCTTCGCCGACGGGATCATGACCGACGACGTCATCCAGGCCTACATCGACAACGGCCAGGTGCCCATCGTCACCGGCATCGAGGACGAGCTCGCGGCGAGCGACGACGCCGAGTGGCTCGACTTCGTCTACCAGCTCGCGTCCAAGGCCGCCGTGTTCACGCAGTCCTGGGACCAGGCCCTCAGCCCGTCCACGGCCGAGGCGCTGCTCACCAACATCGAGCAGCTCTTCGCCCTGTCCATCGACCCGCAGACGTTCATCTCGAACATGAACGCCACGCTCGGCAAGTGACCTCCCCGCGACCGCCCTCCGGGGCGGTCGCGGGCCGACCCCAGCTCACGAGGAGAGGACAGCACCCATGAGCGTCTCAGCGACGACGACGCGCGCACCCGCCAGAGCCGCCAGAGCGGCGAGCCCGAGCGACCACAAGAGCGTCAAGACCGGCTCGGTCGCCTGGATGGCGCTGCCGGCGCTGCTCTTCTTCATCCTCTTCGGCGGCATCCCGCTCGTCGGCGTCGTCCTGCTGAGCTTCACGCAGTGGGACGGCATCGGGGCGATCAGCTGGCTGGGCGTCGGCAACTGGACCTCCGTGCTGGCCGACCCGGTGATGTGGAAGGCCATGGGCCTGACCTTCGGCATCATGATCTTCTCCTGGTTGGTGCAGACGCCGCTGTCCCTGCTGCTGGGCGTCTTCACCGCCGGCACGCAGAAGTACCGCGCGTTCCTGGCCGTGCTGTACTTCCTGCCCCTGCTCATGAGCGCCGCGGCGATCTCCATCGCCTACAAGGCGCTGCTCGACCCGAACTTCGGCCTGGCGGCCAGCCTGGGCATCCCGATCCTGGTGCAGAACTGGCTGGGCAGCCCCACGCTGGTGCTCTTCGTCATCATCTTCGTGCTGAGCTGGATGTACGTGCCGTTCCACTCCCTGATCTACCAAGGCGGCGTGCGCCAGATCCCCAAGACGATGTACGAGGCCGCCAGCATCGACGGGGCCGGCACCATCCGGCAGTTCTTCTCCATCACCCTGCCGCAGCTGAAGTACACGATCATCACCTCCTCCACCCTGATGGTGGTGGGCTCGATGACGTCCTTCGACCTCATCTTCGTCCTCACCGGCGGCGGCCCCGGTGACGCCAGCCGCGTGCTGGCCCTGGACATGTACCTGCGCGGCTTCCGCGCCAACCAGATGGGCCCGGCGAGCGTCATCGCCGTCCTCATCGTGCTCATCGGCCTGGGCCTGGCGCAGGTCCTGCAGCGCCTGGGCGGCAAGGACAAGACGAGCAGCCAGATGGAAGGCATGTGACGTGACCGACATCAGCGCCGGCTCCGCGCCGACCCCCGCGCTCGCGGGGAAGCCCAGCACCTCCCCGACCGCCCCGAAGGGCTCCGGCAGCTCCAGCAGCCAGGTCGGCCGGCCCGGCCGCGGGCAGCGGGCCAGCCGTCCCAACTGGATGGCCGGCATCTTCGGGTGGGTGTGGCTGGCGATCATCATCGTGCCGATCTACTGGATCGTCATCACCAGCCTGAAGCCCTCCAGCGAGTACTTCACGACCAACCCGCTGCTGCCCTCGACCTCTCCGACGCTGAGCGCCTACCAGCTGGTGCTGGAGAACGACTTCGCCATGTACTTCCTCAACAGCGCCATCGTGACGCTGGGCACCGTCATCCCGGCGGTGCTGATCTCCTTCATGGCGGCGTTCGCGATCGTGCGCGGCTCGGGGCGCTTCCTGCGCTTCACCAACGCGTTCCTGCTCATGGGCCTGGCGATCCCGCTGCAGGCGACGATCATCCCGGTCTACCTGCTGATCATCCGGCTGTCGCTGTACGACTCCCTGACCGCGCTGATCCTGCCGAGCATCGCCTTCTCGATCCCGCTGGCGGTGCTCGTGCTGAGCAACTTCATCCGCGACGTGCCGAACGAGCTGTTCGAGTCGATGCGCCTGGACGGCACCAGCGAGTGGGGCACCGCCTGGCGCCTCGCCTTCCCGCTGACCCGCCCCGCCGTCGCGACGGTCTCGATCTACACCGGCCTGCAGGTCTGGAACGGCTTCCTGCTGCCCCTGGTGCTGACCCAGAGCCCGGACCTGCGCGTGCTGCCGCTGGCGCTGTGGACCTTCCAGGGCCAGTACTCCGTCAACGTCCCCGCGGTCCTCGCGGCGGTCGTCCTCTCGACGCTGCCGATCCTCGTCTTCTACGTGGTCGGCCGTCGCCAGCTCGTCTCCGGCCTCACCGCCGGCTTCGGAAAGTGAGCCCTGCACCTCGTGAGCTCTGAGAACAAGCGCGCCCTCGTCACCCGCGGCGGCTGGGACGGGCACCAGCCCGTCGAGGCCACCGAGCTCTTCATCCCGTTCCTGCGCGACGCCGGCTTCGACGTCCGGGTGGAGGAGGGGCCCGCCGCCTACGCGGAGGCGGACTACATGGAGGGCCTGGACCTGGTGGTCCAGAGCATCACCATGTCGACCATCGAGGCCGACCAGCTGCGGGGGCTGATGACCGCCGTCGCGGCGGGCACCGGCTTCGCGGGGTGGCACGGCGGCATCGCCGACTCCTTCCGCAACAGCTCGGACTACCTGCAGCTGGTGGGCGGGCAGTTCGCCACGCACGCCGCGCTGCACCCGCCGGCTGACCGCCGGGGCGAGATGGAGGACAACTACGTCCCGCACCGCGTCGAGCTGACGGAGGCCGGCCGCCAGCACCCGATCACCTCGGTGCTGGACGACTTCGACCTCGCCACCGAGCAGTACTGGATCCTGTCGGACGACCTCAACGACGTGCTGGCCACCACCACCACGGACACCCGCGAGTGGGAGCCGTGGCACCGCCCGGTCACCTGCCCCGCGGTGTGGACCCGCGCCTGGGGTGAGGGCCGCGTCTTCGTGGCCACCCCGGGGCACCGCGTCGACGTCCTGCAGGACCCGAACGTCCGCACCCTCGTCGAGCGGGGCCTGCTGTGGGCCGGCCGCTCGCTCGAGACGACCTCGGAGGGGGAGCTGTGAGCCAGCCCCTGCGCGTCGGCGTCGTCGGCGCCGGAAAGATCAGCGAGCAGTACAGCCTCAACCTGTCCCGGCTGCCGCAGCTCGCGCTGACGGCCGTCGCCGACCTCGACACGGGACGGGCGGAGGCGCTGGCCGCCCAGCACCCCGGTGCCCGGGCGCTGCCGCTGCAGCAGCTCCTGGAGGCCGACGACGTCGACGTCGTCCTCAACCTGACCATCCCCGCGGCGCACGCCGAGGTGGCGCTGGCCGCGATCGCCGCGGGCAAGCACGTCTACGGCGAGAAGCCGCTGGCGGCGACGACGGCGGAGGGCCGGGCGGTGCTCGAGGCCGCCGCCGCAGCCGGCGTGCGCGTCGGCTGCGCGCCCGACACCGTGCTCGGCACCGGGGTGCAGACGGCACGAGCGGCGGTGGAGTCCGGGCTCATCGGCACCCCGCACGCCGCCACGGCGACGTTCGTGGCGCCGGGGCACGAGCTGTGGCACCCCTCGCCGGAGTTCTACTACGCGCCCGGCGGCGGCCCGCTGCTCGACATGGGCCCGTACTACCTGACCTCCCTGGTGCACCTGCTCGGTCCGGTGTCGCGGGTGACGGGGCTGGCGTCCGCGCCGCGCTCCACCCGCACCGTGGCCTCCGGCCCGAAGGCGGGGCTCGAGTTCCCCGTGACCACCCCCTCGCACGTCACCGGGCTGCTGCAGCACCGCGACGGCGCGCTGACCACCGTGGTGATGAGCTTCGACGTGTGGGGCTCGCGGGCGCCGCGCCTGGAGGTCCACGGGCCGGGGGGCTCGCTGTCGGTGCCGGACCCCAACTACTTCGAGGGCTCGGTGGAGATCTGCAGCCCCGACGTCGCCGGGCTCGACGAGTGGGGCCGCGCGCAGTGGAAGGAGCTCGAGCCGAGCGCCGGGTACCTGGGCGCCGGCCGCGGAGAGGGCCTCGCCGACCTCGGTCTGGCGATCTCCGCGGGCGCCGCGCACCGCGCGTCGGGCGAGGTGGCGCTGCACGTGCTCGACGTCATGGAGCAGGTGCTGGGCTCGGCCGCCTCCGGCGGCGCTCCGGTGGACATCACCAGCACGTGCGAGCGCCCCGAGCCCGTCGCCGGGCTCGTCGACCTGACGGCGCAGACCACCGCCGCCTGACACCCCCACCCACCGTGATCGTGGAGCTGACGCCGTGAGCACCGACCTTCCTGCACGTCCCGTCGCCGACGTCGACCCGTCGACGCCGCTGAGCCCCGAGCGCGCGGCGCGCGTCGAGGAGCTGGTCGGCGCCATGACGGTGGAGGAGAAGCTCTACCAGCTGGTGGGCCTGTGGGAGGGCCGCGGCGGCACCGGGGAGGGCGGTGACGTCGCCCCCATGGCCGACGCCATGCAGGGCGACGCGCCCGACTCGCTCGAGGGCTACGCCCTGGCCGGCCTCGGGCAGCTCACGCGCGTCTTCGGCACGACGCCCGTCGACGCGGTCGAGGGCGCCCGCGGGCTGGTCGCCAAGCAGCGCTGGCTGCAGGAGCGCTCGCGCCACGGCGTCCCGGCGCTCGTGCACGAGGAGTGCCTCACCGGCCTCGCGGCCTGGGGCGCCACCACGTTCCCCGCCCCCCTCAGCTGGGGGGCCAGCTTCGACGAAGGTCTCGTGGAGCAGCTCGGCGCCGCCATCGGCGAGTCGATGCGCTCCCTCGGCGTCCACCAGGGTCTGGCGCCGGTCCTCGACGTGGTCCGCGACGCGCGCTGGGGGCGCGTCGAGGAGTGCATCAGCGAGGACCCCCACCTGGTGGGCGAGGTGGCGACGGCGTACGTGCGGGGGGTCCAGTCCGCCGGCGTCGTCGCCACCCTCAAGCACTTCGTCGGGTACTCCAACAGCCGCGCCGGCCGCAACCTCGCGCCCGTCCACGCCGGCCCGCGAGAGCTGGCCGACGTGCTGCTGGTGCCCTTCGAGATGGCCCTGCTCGACGGCGGCGTCGGCTCGGTGATGAACAGCTACGCCGAGGTCGACGGCGTGCCCGTGGCCGCGGACGCCTCGCTGCTGACCGAGCTGCTGCGCGAGCGGTGGGGCTTCGAGGGCACCGTGGTGGCCGACTACTTCTCCGTGGCGTTCCTCCAGACGCTGCACGGCGTGGCCGCCGACGTCGCCGACGCCGGCGCGCAGGCCCTCGAGGCCGGCATCGACGTGGAGCTGCCCACCGGCGTCGCCTACCTGGCGCTCGCGGACGCCGTGCGCAGCGGCGCGGTGCCCGAGGCGCTCGTCGACCGGGCGCTGCGCCGCGTGCTGACCCAGAAGGCGGCCCTCGGGCTGCTCGACCCCGGCTACGACCCGTCCGTCGACCTCGACGCCATCGACCTCGACCCACCGGCCCACCGCGACCTCGCCCGGCGGCTGGCCGAGGAGTCCGTGGTGCTGCTGTCCAACGACGGCTCCCTGCCGCTCTCGACGACGGCGAAGCGCGTCGCCGTGGTCGGGCCCAACGCCGACGACCCGTCCGCGCTGTTCGGCTGCTACTCCTTCGCCAACCACGTGCTGGCGCAGCACCCCGGCACGCCGATGCGCCTCACGGTGCCGCCGGTGCTCGAGGCCCTGCGCTCCGAGCTGGCGGGCGCGGAGCTGGTGCACGCGCGCGGCTGCGACGTGGAGGGTGCGGACACCTCCGGCTTCGGGGAGGCGGTCGAGGCGGCGCGGGGCGCGGACGCCGTCGTCGTCGTCCTCGGCGACCGGGCGGGGCTGTTCGGCCGCGGGACGTCCGGGGAGGGCTGCGACGCGGAGTCCCTCGACCTGCCCGGCGTGCAGCAGCAGCTGCTCGACGCCGTGCTGGACGGGGTGGAGCCCGGGACGCCCGTGGTGCTCGTGCTGCTCACCGGCCGGCCGTACGCCGTGGCCAGCGCCCTGGAGCGGTGCTCCGCCGTGGTGCAGGCGTTCTTCCCGGGGCAGGAGGGCGCCGGCGCCGTCGCCGGCGTGCTGTCCGGCCGGGTCAACCCCTCGGGGCACCTGCCCGTGACGCTGCCGCGCTCCGTCGGTGCGCAGCCCTACAGCTACCTGCACCCGATCCTCGGCGGGGCGTCGTCGGTGTCGAACATCGCCACCGAGCCGGTGCTGCCCTTCGGGCACGGCCTCAGCTACACGACCTTCGAGCGCTCCGACCTGCAGGTCGAGAGCGCCGAGGTGCCCACCGGCGGCTCGATCATCGCGTCCGTCGTGGTCACGAACACCGGCGAGCGCGCCGGCGCCGACGTCGTGCAGCTCTACGGGCACGACCCCGTCGCCTCGGTGACCCGGCCCGTCACGCAGCTGCTGGCGCACGCCCGGGTGGCGCTCGAGCCGGGGGAGTCCGTGCGGGTCCTCCTCGACGTCCCGACGCGCCGGCTGGCGCTCACCGACCGCCGCGGCGTGCGGGTGGTGGAGCCGGGTGCCGTGCAGCTGCGCGTCGGGCCTGACGCCGAGCACGTGGAGCTCACCGCCGACGTCGAGCTGGTCGGCGACGCGCACCCGGTGACGACGGCGGACCGCCGCACGGTGGTCACCGCGCTGGAGGCGCTCGCCTGAGGCGTCCCCCTCACGTGCCAGAGGCCCNNGGGCCTCTGGCACGTGAGGGCCGTGGCTCAGCCGGCGGCACCGTCGTCGGAGCCGAGCTGCACCTTGATGTCCTGCTGCTGGCCGCCGCGCACCACGGTGAGGGTGACGGTGTCGCCGGGGGCGCGGCTGCGGATCTGGGCCGTCAGCGACTCGGCGCTCGTGACGGAGGTCCCGTCGACGGCGGTGATGAAGTCGCCCTGCTGGATGCCGGCGCTGGCCGCGGCGCCGCCCTGGACGACCTCGGCCACCTCCGCCGCCTGGCGGCTCGTGCCGTCGACGGTGGCGATGCTGCTCTCGCTGGTCATGCTGACCCCGAGGCGGGCGTGCTCGGCCTTGCCGTTCTCGATGAGTTCCTTCGCCACCCGGTTCACCTCGTTGCCAGGGATGGCGAACCCGAGGCCGATGCTGCCGGCCGTGCCCGAGCCGTCCGAGGTCGAGGCGATCGAGGAGTTGATGCCGATGACCTGGCCCTTCGCGTCGACCAGCGGGCCGCCGGAGTTGCCGGGGTTGATGGCGGCGTCGGTCTGCAGCGCGTTGGTGACCACTGTCGTGTCGGACTGCTGCTGCTGGTTGAAGCCGAAGGGATCGGCCTGCTGCTGCTCCGACTCGCTGGCCTGAGTGGTCACCGGACGGTCGGTGGCCGAGATGATCCCGGTGGTCACCGTGTCCTGCAGGCCCAGCGGGTTGCCGATCGCCATGACGTTCTGCCCGACCGCGGCCTGGCTGGAGTCGCCGAAGGTGGCCGGCTTGAGGTCGCTCGGGGCGTTCTGGATCTGGATCACCGCGAGGTCCGTGGACGGGTCGGTGCCAGCGATCTTGCCCTGGTACACGCGGCCGTCGGACAGGATGATGCGGATCTGGGCGTTCGTGCCGGTGGCCGCGGTGGCGACGTGGTTGTTCGTCACCACGTGGCCGGAGGTGTCGTAGATGACGCCGGTGCCCTCACCGCCGGTCTGACCGTCGGAGACCTGGATCGTCACGACGCTGGGCTCCACGCTCTGCGCAACGGTGCCCCAGTCGACGCTGGACCCGATCGGGACGCTCTCCCCGGCGGTGCCGCCCGACGAGCTGGAGCCGCCGCTCGACCCGCCGAGCGTGCTGGAGGCCGACGCCGGTGCGGCGGTCTGGTCCGTGGCCTTGGCGCCCGCGAAGGCGATGCCGCCGCTCAGCAGCGCGGCGACGGCCGCCACGGCCACCACCCCGCCCCAGCTCGGACCGCGGCGCCCGCGGGTGGAGGTCGACGTGCCGCTGCCGCCACCGCCGTTCGGGTCCGCGCCCGGCGCGCCGTACCAGGCGGCGTGCTCACCGGCCGCCGGGTGCACGGCCGTGGGAGCCGAGCTGTGGCCGCCGAACTGGTGGCCGCCCTGAGGGTGCTGGCCGTGCTGTCCGTGCTGTCCGTGCTGTCCGTGCTGTCCGTGCTGTCCGTCCTGCCAGGTGGGCTGGGGGGCGGTCGGCGCCGAGCGGTACGGGTCGCGCGCCTGCTGCGGCCCGGTCTGCCCGCTGCCCACCCACCCCTCACCGGGCGGTGCCCAGGACGGCGTCTGGCCGTTCGGGGTCCCGGAACCGGCGGACTGGGTGTCGTGGCTCATGGTCATCTCTCCGTCAGGAGTGGGTGTGGCGGTACTCGTAGGAGACAACAGGAAGGCCCTGCACGCACCGTGGACGCTACCTGGGAGCCTCCTGGAAGCCGCGTCAGTCCTCCGAGCGGCCGCCGGCGCGGTGCCTCACGGCGGAGAGCACCGGGGCGACCACCTGCCGCAGCCCCTGCCGCACCAGTCCCGGGACCTGCTCGTCACCGTGCAGCGCGCTGCGCAGACCGCTCTCCACGGTCCCCAGCGCCTGCTCCGCCGACACGTGGGGCGGGATGATCGGGGTGGAGGGGTCGACCACGGCGTCGATGACGAACGGCCGGTCCGCCGACAGCGCCGCCGCCCACGCCGCGTCGACGTCCTCGGGGCGCTCGACCCGGGTGCCGGCGAGCCCCAGCAGCTGCGCCCACTGCGCGTACGGCACGTCCGGCAGCGACTGCGAGGCCGGGTCGGGCACCTCGCCGAGCTCGGCGCGGACCTCCCACGTCTCGAAGCTGAGGTCGCGGTTGTTGAGCACGAGGACGACGAGCCGTGGGTCGTCCCAGCCCTGCCACTCCTTCGCCACGGTGATGAGCTCGTTGACGCCGTTCATCTGCATGGCGCCGTCACCCACCAGCGCGACGACCGGCCGGTGCGGGTGCGCGGTCTTCGCCGCCAGCGAGTAGGGCAGCGCCCCGCCCATGCTCAGCAGCAGGCCGGACAGCGACCCGAACTGGCCGGGGCGCAGGTCGACGTCGCGGGCGTACCAGGCGGTCGCCGTGCCGCAGTCGACGGCGAGCAGCGCGTCGTCGGGCAGGTGGGCCTGCAGCCCCCGCACCACGGCCTCGGGGTTCACGGGGTCCGCGGACGCGGCGCAGCGGGCGTCGCGCACCGCGTCGTCGTCGCCCTTCCACGTGGCGATGCGCTCGCGCCAGGCGCCGTCACCGCGCGGGTGCAGCAGGGGGAGTAGGGCGGCGAGCGTCTCGGCGGCGTCACCGACGAGGTTGACCTCGGTGGGGGTGCGCAGGCCGCACGCGGCGCCGTCGAGGTCGACCTGCACGCTGCGGGCCTGGCCCGGCGGCGGGTAGTACTCGCCGTAGGGCATCGACGAGCCGACCACGAGCAGCGTGTCGCAGTGCTGCATGAGCTCGTAGCTGGCGCGGGTGCCGAGCAGGCCGATGGCGCCCGTGACCCACGGCAGCCTGTCGTCGAGGACGTGCTTGCCGAGCAGCGCCTTGGCCACGCCGGCGCCGAGGGCGTCGGCCACCGCGGTGAGCTCGGCGGTGGCGCCGGCGGCCCCGACGCCCGCGAGGACCGCGACCCGCTCGCCGGCGTTGAGGACGGCGGCCGCCTCGCGCAGCGCCGCCTGCGGCGGGGCGCCGGGGTCGGTGCTGGGGACGCTGGAGGTGTGGCTGTAGCCGTGGGCCACCGGGGTCTCGAGGACGGCGTCCTCGCTGCCCAGGTCGCTCGGGACGATGATCGCGCACACCGTGCGGTGGGCCAGCGCCGTGCGGCAGGCCTGGTCGACGGCGTGGATGACCTGGTCCGCGGAGGACAGCTGGATGACGTAGTCGGCGACGTCCTCGTAGAGGGCCTTGGCGTCGACCTCCTGGTAGAACCTCGTGCCCAGGGCCGGGGTGGCGGTCTGGCCGACGAGCGCCACGACGGGGACGCGGTCGAGCTTGGCGTCGTAGAGGCCGTTGAGGGCGTGGACCGCGCCCGGGCCGCCGGTGACGACGCAGGCGCCGATGGGAGAGCCGCCGTACTTGACGTCGGCGACGGCCGCGAAGGCGGCGGTCTCCTCGTGGCGCACCTGCACCAGCTGCGCGGCGCCCGCCCTGCGGGCGCGGGAGACGCCGGCCATGACGCCGCCGACGCCGTCCCCGGGGTAGCCGTAGTACCGGCGCACGCCCCAGCGGGCGAGGCGCTCCACCACGTGGTCCCCGACGGTCTTCGGCTCCGGCACGTCGGCCCACTGGCCGGTGCTCTGCTGCGGGCGGGTCTGCGTCACGGGCGTCCCCTACCCACTGCCCGCGCTCCTGATCACCCCCGACCCTTCCGCACTTTCCGCGGAAAGTGCGTCAAGGGCGGCGTCGGTGGCGCACCTTCTGCGGAAAGTGCGGAAGAGGGAGAGGGGGGACGACGACGGCGGCGGGAACGCCCCGAGCGCGGTGCCCGTTGACCGAGGCATGAGCACGCCGACGTCATCGACGCTGACCTGCCCGAAGTGCCACGGCGCCATGCGCAGCTACGAGCGCCACGGCGTCACGGTCGACCAGTGCACCGAGTGCCGCGGGATCTTCCTCGACCGCGGCGAGCTGGAGCGCCTCATCGACGCCGAGGCCGCCTACTACGACGACCGGCCGTCGGCGCCCCAGCAGCCCGAGCGGCCGCAGGGTCAGCCGTACGGACAGCAGGCACCCGGGTACGCGCAGCCGGCCTACGGGGCGGCGGCCGGTCCGGGCCACGACCCCCAGGCCCAGCGCACCGGGTCCAGCGCCCACGGCGCGCCGGCCCCCCAGCAGGGCTCGGGATCCGACCTCGGCAGGCTCGCGAGCGAGGTGTTCAAGCAGGTCAGCGCTTCGCGCTCGTCGTCGTCGAGCTCGTCGCAGCCCGGCGGCAAGCGGAAGAAGTCGTTCCTGGACCAGCTGCTCGGCTGACGCGGCAGGTAGCCGATCGCCCATGATCACGGGCGATCGGCCGTCCTGTCAGGCGGAGGTGGCCTCCGAGCCGGCGTGGGGGAGGTCGTCGGCGTCCACGATCGAGTACGCGTACCCCTGCTCCGCCAGGAAGCGCTGGCGGTGGGCGGCGAAGTCGGCGTCCACGGTGTCGCGGGCCACCACCGTGTAGAAGCGCGCGGTGCGGCCGTCGGACTTCGGGCGCAGCAGCCGGCCCAGGCGCTGGGCCTCCTCCTGCCGGGACCCGAAGGAGCCCGACACCTGCACCGCCAGCGAGGCCTCCGGCAGGTCGATCGAGAAGTTCGCGACCTTGGAGACCACCAGCACGTGCAGCTCACCGGCGCGGAAGGCGTCGAAGAGCCGCTGGCGCTCCGCCACGGACGTCTCGCCGGTGATGACGGGGGCGTCCAGGTGGTCGCCGATCTCGGCCAGCTGGTCGAGGTACTGCCCGATGACCAGCGTCTGCTCGCCCGGGTGCGAGCGCACCAGCCGCTCCACCACCCGCGTCTTGGACGACGACGTGGCGCACAGCCGGTACTTCTCCTCCGGCTCCGCCGTGGCGTAGGCGAGGCGCTCGCCGTCGGGCAGCGTCACGCGCACCTCGACGCAGTCGGCCGGGGCGATCCAGCCCTGCGCCTCGATGTCCTTCCACGGCGCGTCGAAGCGCTTGGGCCCGATGAGGGAGAACACCTCGCCCTCGCGGCCGTCCTCGCGCACCAGCGTGGCCGTCAGGCCGAGCCGGCGGCGGGCCTGCAGGTCCGCCGTCATCCGGAAGATCGGCGCGGGCAGCAGGTGCACCTCGTCGTAGACGACGAGGCCCCAGTCGCGCGCGTCGAGCAGCTCGAGGTGCGGGTAGACGCCCTTCCGCTTGGTCGTGAGCACCTGGTAGGTGGCGATGGTGACCGGCCGGACCTCCTTCTTGGAGCCCGTGTACTCGCCGATCTCGTCCTCGGTGAGGCTCGTGCGCTTCAGCAGCTCGCTGCGCCACTGCCGGGCGCTCACGGTGTTGGTGACGAGCACCAGCGTGGTCGCCTTCGCCTTGGCCATCGCGCCGGCGCCGACGATGGTCTTGCCGGCGCCGCAGGGCAGCACGACCACGCCGGAGCCGCCGTCCCAGAAGCCGTCGACGGCCTGCTGCTGGTAGGGGCGCACCGCCCAGCCGTCCTCGTCCAGCTCGATGGGGTGCGCCTCGCCGTCCACGTAGCCGGCGAGGTCCTCGGCGGGCCACCCCAGCTTGAGGAGCACCTGCTTGAGGTTGCCGCGCTCGGAGGGGTGCACCAGCACCGTCTCCCGGTCCAGGCGCTCGCCGACCAGGGGCGCGACCTTCTTGGAGCGCAGCACCTCCTCCAGCACCGGCACGTCGGTGGCGTGCAGGACGAGGCGGTCGCCGTCCTTCTCCAGGCGCAGGCGGCCGTACCGGTCCATCGTCTCGGCGACGTCCACCAGCAGCGCGTGCGGCACCGGGTAGCGCGAGTGCTCGATGAGGGCGTCGACCACCTGCTCGGCGTCGTGGCCCGCGGCGCGCGCGTTCCACAGGCCGAGCGGGGTGATGCGGTAGGTGTGGACGTGCTCGGGGGCCCGCTCCAGCTCCGCGAACGGCGCGATGGCCTTGCGGGCAGCGGGCGAGGCCGGGTGGTCGACCTCGAGCAGCAGCGTCTTGTCGCTCTGGACGATGAGGGGGCCGTCGGTCACCGCAGGGTCAACTCCGTCGCGCCCGTGCTGCTTCCCGTGCTGCTCCCCGTGCTCACACCGACACGCCCTCGCCGGTGACCGTGCCGCCCCCGCCGCCGCCGTAGCTGAACAGCAGGACGACGCCGACGACGACGAGCAGGCCGAGCAGCACGGTCACCGCGCCGAAGGTGATCCAGCCGGTGCGGGTCGTGCGGCGCGCGCCCGCCGGGTCGCTGCTGCTGCGCGCCAGCGCGACCGCCGAGAAGATCGCGGGGACGACGTAGAGCAGCCCCGCGACGGTCCACGACAGCACGAGGGTGAGCAGCCCCGAGAGGACGACGAGCACGATCGCGCCGGTCGGCGCCTGCCCGCGGGGCGCGGCCGAGGCCGGCACCCCGGCGTAGCCGTACCCCTGCGGCGGCTGGCCGTACCCGGGCGGGGGTCCGTAGGCGGGCTGGGGGCCCTGGCCGTAGGGGCCGTAGGGGCCGTCGGGCGCCGGGGGAGCGGGCTGCGGGGGAGGCGCGGGCTGCTGTGCCGGCCAGCCCGGCTGGGCCCACCCGCCGGTGCCGCGGTCGTGGACCGACGGCTGCTCGGACACCTGCGGGTGGCTGGGACCCGCCGACGGCTCGACCGGCTGCTCGCCGGCAGGGGCGTCCCACGACGAGTGGTGCGGGTCCTGGGTCACGCACGTCCTTCCCGAGGCAGAGCAGTCCGCCCACGGTAGTCGCAGACGCGTCAGGCGAGGGCGACGCCGCTGATGCGGTGCACCGACATGGTCCGCACCTGGCCGGACTCCGCGTCCAGGGCCGTGACCAGCCCGCCGTCCACCGCCACCGGCGACAGCTGGCGCACCGTCAGGCGCCCCGCCGCGTCCGACATGCCCACCCACACCGCGCGGCCGGCGCTCGCGGCGTCGCGCAGCGCCGCCAGCGCGGACGCCGGGTCGGTGGCGGTCAGCGACGGCGGCTCACCGCGCCCGTCGGCCTCCGCCGCCGCACGGCGCACCGCCTCGACGTCCCCGGTGCGCAGCCCGGCGACCACCGCGGCCGCCTGCCCCTCGCCGGGCGCGGGCGGGTCCCCCGTGACGGGGCGCGGCACCTGGCGCGGCGGGGTGCGCCGGGCCTGCGGGGCCCGGACCACCACGTCGCCGTCGCCGCCCTCCACCGCGGGCGCCAGTCCCATGGCGCGCAGCACCTCGAGCACGGTGGCGGGGTCGGCCTGGGCCGCTGCGACGGTCGGCGCGAGCCGCCGCAGGCGCAGCGGAGCGGCGGCGCGCGCCGTGAGCACCTCGGCGAGGGAGGCCTCGTCGTCGCTGCGCAGGTAGGAGGACGCCACGCCCACCCGCAGCCGCCCGTGGCGGCGGGCGACGTCGCGCACGAGCACCTCCAGCGCCTGAGGCACCGGGGTGGTGGAGGCGCCGCGCAGGAACGCCAGCACGTCGTCCGCGGAGCGGCCCACGTCCATCGCGCGCCGCACCGACGCCGGCGTGAAGCGGTAGACGGTGGCGCCGCCGCGGGAGTCGACGTCGGCCACCAGCGCCAGCTCCACCGCCACGGTCCGCACCAGGGGGCCGGGCGCGACGGCCGTGAGGTCGGCCTGCAGCAGCACCTGCTCGACCGGCTCGGGCAGCAGCTGCGCGAGCACCTCGGCCGGTTCGCCCTCCAGCAGCGCCCGGCCGTGCGCCGCGACCGCGCCGAGCCCCAGCGCGCCCAGCCACGCGCCCTCGCGCAGCGCCCACGCCACCAGGCGCGGTGCCAGCGCCCCGGACCGCCGCGGCGCCTGCCAGCGCACCCGCTCCAGCAGGGCGGTCTCGCTCGCGCCGGTGCCCGGCTCGAGCGAGGCCAGCGCCTCGAGCACCATCCGGCGCACGGGCGCGGCCGAGGTCCTGTCGAGGTCGTCCGAGAGCGCGGTGCGGGCGGTGCCGCGCGCGTCCTTCTCGCCGACCAGGCCTGGCACCCGTGAGGTGCGCAGCCACGCGGAGGCCAGCACGGCCCACCGCTGCGGCACGCCCAGCGCGAGCCAGTCGTCGGAGGCGGGGGTCGGCGCCCACGCGGCGTCGGCCTCGCCGTCGTCGCCCACCAGGCCCGCGGCGCGGGCGAGCTCGGCCCAGAACGCGGCCTGCTCGCCGTCCACCTCCAGCCGGTCGCCGAGGCGCTTCAGCTCGCGCACGCCCAGGCCGCCGGCGCGCAGCACCGGCGGGGGCGCCGCGCTCCACGCGGTGAGCAGCGACTCGACCAGCCGCACCGCCTCCGCGGCCTGGCCCGCCGCGGCCCCGTCGACCAGGGAGGGCCGCCGGGCGGCGCTGGCGGAGGGGGACGACGGCGCGGCCAGCGGCGGCGGCGCGTCGTCGAGGCCCGCGAGCACGGCGCCGCCCCGCAGCGCCACCGCCACCTCGCGCGGCAGCACCACGTGGCCGGGGCCGGCGGAGGCGAGCAGGCCGCGCGCCAGCAGCCACTCCAGGGGCGTGCCCGCGTCCGCGGTGCGCACGGCCCGGTCGGCGCCGGCCACGGCACCCGTGGGCGGGCCCCAGGTCAGCCTGTCGAGCAGGTCGCGGGAGGCCGCCGGGGCGCCGGCGAGCAGGTCGCCCAGGCGGGACGGGTCGGACAGGAGTGCGGCGACGGCGTCGAGGTCGGCCACGGGGTCGCCGGAGCTGGGCAGGTCCAGGTCCTCGGTGAGCTCGCGCACGCGGGCTGGCGAGCGGGTGCCCAGGGCCTCCCGCAGGGTGGCGCCCAGCCCGGCGGGGGTCGGGCCGAGCACGTCGGCGGCGGTGCGCACCGGGCGCAGCGCGGAGTCCGGTCCCCACACCAGGGCCAGGGCGTGCAGGCGCCGCAGGTGGGGCAGCACCCGCGCCCGCGGTGCGGCGCACGCGCGCACCAGCGCGGGCAGCGCCACCGGCTCGGCGGCGGGTCCCGCCACCGCCACGAGCGCCTCGAGCACCTGCAGCTGCGGCGTGGTGAGCCTGTCGACGGCGCGCTGGGTGCTGACGCGCGTGCTCGCCCGGGCGGCGAGCGAGGAGGTGTCGCCGGGGACCGGAGCAGCGAGGTCGGGGCGGCTGAGCAGGAGGTCGGCCAGCGCGTCGTCGTCGCGCGAGCGCAGGTCGTCGGCCAGGGAGCGGGGGGCCGGCACCGGAACACCGTACGCGCGGAACCTCCTCGACCCTCCCGGTAGGCTGGCTGGTAGGGCCGCAGCGCCGCGGCGCACACCCCCCCGACCACGTCCACGAGAGTCCTGAGGTCCCACCGTGCCCACTGGCAAGGTCAAGTGGTTCGACGCCGACCGCGGTTTCGGCTTCCTCGCCACCGACGACGGCGAGGAGGTGTTCCTGCACGCCTCCGCGCTGCCCGCGGGCACCGCCACCGTCAAGCAGGGCACCCGGCTGGAGTTCGGCGTGGCCGACGGGCGCCGCGGCAAGCAGGCGCTGTCCGTGAAGGTGCTGGAGCCGTCCCACTCCGTGGTGGCCGCCCAGCGCAAGCCCGCCGAGGACATGGTCGGCATCGTCGAGGACCTCATCAAGGTGCTCGAGGGCCTGTCCGGCCAGCTGCGCCGCGGCCGCTACCCCGACCGCGCCAGCACCGGCAAGGTCGCCGCGGTGCTGCGCAAGGTCGCCGACGACCTCGACGCCTGACCGACCGACCGACCGACCGTCCGACCGACCGTCCGACTGCTCGACAGGAGCGAACCGTGCCCGCCACGCGCACCCGCCGTCCCGTGCTCGACGCCGTCGCCGCGGCCGCCGTCGACCTGGCCCGCGCGGCCGCCGAGGAGGTCTCCCGCGAGACCTCCGGCGGCCCGTCCACGGTCGGCGACCACCTCGGCGCCGCCCCCGAGGGCGACCGCGTGGTGGTGCACCGCTTCGCCTCCACCGACCCCGGCTACCGGGACTGGGCGTGGACCGTGGTCTTGGCGCGCGCCTCGCGCGCCAAGACCGCCACGGTCAGCGAGGTGGCGCTGCTGCCCGAGGCCGGCGCGGTGCTGGCCCCCGCGTGGCTGCCGTGGGACGAGCGGCTGCGCCCCGGCGACGTCGGCCCGCACGACGTGCTGCCCCGCATCCCCGACGACCCGCGCCTCGAGCCCGGCTACACCGCCGTGCCCGGCACCCGCCCCGACGGCGAGGAGGGGGAGGACGCCGACAGGGTCGCCCTGTGGGAGCTCGGCCTGGGCCGCGCCCGCGTGCTCTCGCCCGAGGGCCGCGACGACGCCGCCACCCGCTGGTACACCGGCTCCCACGGGCCCACCGCCGAGCAGGCGCGGGCGTCGGCGGCGCCGTGCGCCTCGTGCGGCTTCTACCTGCGCCTCGCCGGCCCTCTGAGCACCGTCTTCGGCGTGTGCGCCAACGAGTGGTCGCCCTCGGACGGCCGGGTGGTCTCGGTCGACCACGGCTGCGGCGCCCACAGCGAGACGGACCAGGTGCTCGAGCCCGAGCCCCGCGGCTCGCTCGTGCTCGACGAGCGCGGTGTCGACCCCGTCTGAGCTCCCTGCCGACCCGTTCGGCGCCGCGGCGCTGCGCCGGGCCGCCCTCGACGCGTGGGCGGCGTCGCCGGACCGGTTCCGCGAGGACGCCAACGCCGAGGAGGACGCCGCGCTCGGCGCCTACCGCGACCGCGCGGTGGTGGAGCTGGCGCAGAACGCCGCCGACGCAGCGGCCCGCTCCGGCGCACCCGGGCGCCTCGTCCTGCGCCTCGAGGGCGCCCGGCTGCTCGCGCTGAACACCGGCGCCCCGCTCGACGCGGACGGCGTGCGCGCGCTGTCCTCCCTGCGCGCCTCCGCCAAGCGGGCTTCGCCGGCGCTGACGGGGCGGTTCGGCGTCGGGGCGGCGTCCGTGCTGGCGGTCAGCGACGACGCCACCTGGTGCACCCGCACCGGCGGGGTCCGCTTCAGCGCCGACCTCACCCGCGCCGCGGTGGCCGCTGGGGCCCCGGCGGAGCTCGACGCGGCGCTGGCCGCGCGCGGAGGCGCGGTGCCCGTGCTGCGGCTGCCGTTCGCCGTGGACGTCGACGACGACGTGCGCGAGCTCCTGGACGCGGAGGGCTGCGACACCGCCGTCGTCGTCGTCCTGCGCG
>NZ_VDMJ01000026.1:0-241 GCF_006335115.1 Streptomyces sp. NP160 | reverse complement strand
CGAGGTGGTGGTGCAGCTGCCCGGCGCCCCGCCCCGTGCGCTGCGCGACGTCGAGCGGCGCTGGCACCTGCTGCGCCGCCGCGGGGCCTTCGAGCCGGGGGAGCTGAACGGCCTGGGCGTGGAGGAGCGCGAGCGCGCCGCGCGGGGCGGCTGGTCGGTGGCGTGGGCGCTGCCCCGCGACGGCGCCCAGCGCGTGCCCGGCGTGCTGCTGGCGCCCACGCCCACCGACGAGCCCCTGGCC
>NZ_VDMJ01000025.1:31733-71075 GCF_006335115.1 Streptomyces sp. NP160 | reverse complement strand
ACCGCCTCCCGGGTGCTGGGGTCCTGGTGGGCCAGCCAGCAGCAGAAGGTGTAGATGGCGGCGTCGGTGGCCTCATCGGGACCGCAGATCGGGCGCAGGTCCTCATCGAGGTGGTCATAGGCCGCCGCCAGCTCCTGCTCGCTGAAGGCAGCAGGGCCGGGCAGGCGCCCGGCGGCGGTGATGGCGTCGCGGGCGGGGCGGTGGCGTTCGGGGCGCGGTCCGCGCAGCGGGCCGGGGGTGAGCACGCCGGGGACCCGGCGGCGACGGCGCCGCTGGGGCGGCGCGGGGGAGGGGGTGCCTCCGGGGGTGCGCTCGCCGCTGCTCACGGACGTGATCTTACCGAACATGCGTTCGGTAGCGCAACCTGACTAGGCCCCTGACCTGCACCTCAGCGCCTCTCCGCACTCGTCAGCGCGTCCAGCAGGCCGAGCATGCACCCCGGCACCGACAGCCCGTACAAGGGACGCAGAGAGGCCTCTGCGCGGACCACCCTGCACCCGAGGGGTGCTCCGTCCGGTCGCTCGCGAGACGGCCGCAGCACACAGGGCGACCTAGGGTGGAGGGGTGAGCGTCGCCCTCGGCATCCCGCGGCTGCGCACCTCCGCGCCCGCCGCGGGCCGGGAGGGCGCAGGCGCGACAGCAGCAGACCTCCTCACCCCGCTGCCCGCCGACCGTCCGCCGGTCACCGCGGCGCCCGGCCTGCTCGACAAGCACGGACGCACCGCCACGGACCTGCGCGTGAGCCTCACCGACCGCTGCAACCTGCGCTGCACGTACTGCATGCCGCCGGAGGGCCTCGACTGGACGCCGGCCAGCCAGCTGCTCAGCGACGACGAGGTGGTCCGCCTCATCACCATCGCCGTGGAGCGCCTCGGGGTCGACGAGGTCCGCTTCACCGGCGGCGAGCCGCTGCTGCGCAAGGGCCTCGAGCGCATCGTCGCGGCCACATCGGCGCTGCGGACCGCTGACGGCAGGTCCCCCGAGACGTCGCTGACCACCAACGCCCTCGGCCTGCACCGCCGTGCGGCCGCCCTGGCGTCCGCGGGCCTCACCCGCGTCAACGCCTCCCTCGACACCCTGCAGCCCGAGCGCTTCGCGCAGATCACGCACCGCGACCGCCTCCACGACGTCCTCGCCGGCCTGCGCGCCGCGGCCGACGCCGGGCTCGGCCCGGTCAAGGTCAACGCGGTGCTGCTGCGCGACACCAACGACGACGAGGCGCCCGACCTGCTCGAGTGGGCGCTGCGCGAGGGCTACCAGCTGCGCTTCATCGAGCAGATGCCCCTCGACCCCCACGGCGCCTGGGACCGCTCGCAGATGGTCGACGCCGCCGAGGTGCTCGCCTCGCTGGCCTCCCGCTTCCAGCTCACGCCCGAGCCGAGCTCGGTGCGCGGCTCCTCCCCCGCCGAGCTCTGGCACGTGCGGCGACCCGGTGCCCCCGCGGACGGCGAGGAGCTGGGCTCCGTCGGCGTCATCGCCTCGGTGACCCGGCCCTTCTGCGCCGACTGCGACCGCACCCGCCTCACCGCCGACGGCCAGGTCCGCGAGTGCCTCTTCGGCTCCCGCGAGCACGACCTTCGCGCCCTGCTGCGCGGCGGGGTGACGGACGAGCAGCTGGCCGACGCCTGGCGCGGCGCGATGTGGGGCAAGGTCGCCGGGCACGGCAGCGACGACCCCGCCGCCGTCGGCTTCGGCCAGCTCCCCACCCGCCCGATGAGCGCGATCGGCGGCTGACGTGGAGCTGCAGGTGCGCTACTTCGCGGGCGCGGCCGCTGCCGCGGGCGTGGACGAGGAGCTGGTGCAGGTCCACGACGCCGCCACCGCGGCCGACCTCGTCGCGGAGCTGGCCCACCGCCACCCCCGGCTGCGCCCGGTGCTCGAGGTCGCGAGCCTGCTGGCCGACGAGGTGGCCGTCCGCGACCGCAGCGCTGCGCTCGTGCCGCCGGACGGGCGCCGGCTGCAGGTCGACGTCCTGCCGCCCTTCGCCGGAGGCTGACACGCCGTCACGACGACGACGACGTCGTCGGCTCCCCGGTGGAGACCGGCGCGGAGGCGGTGGCGGTCGACGTCGGGAAGGACTCGTCGGTGGGTCTCTGGGTCGAGGTCGGTGACGGGGTGGAGCGGACGGGGGCAGCGCCCCACGTCCCGGCGGCCACGCTCGTCCGCACCTCGGCGGTGGCGCTGAGCTCCGCCAGCGTGGTCCCCGCCCCGGCGGCCAGCACCCCCAGGGCGCCGCCGGTGAGCCAGCAGCCCAGCGCGCACGCGCTGAGCGCGGCCGCCGTCAGCAGCGACCTCCCGCGCGACGGGCTCATGCCCTCAGCTGCGGCGAGCCCGGCCCGAGGGGCGCTGACAGCGCTCCGCTGCGCTGGACGTCGGCGCGGGCGAGCGCGCGGAACCGGTCGACGGCCTCGTCCACCAGCGCCGGCGCCGCGGTGAGAGCCACGCTGACGGTGGTGTCGGTGGTGGCCAGGACGGTGCCCGCGCAGGCCTCCACGGCCCGCTCGAAGGCGGCCAGGTCGAGGCGGTCGCCGACCTCCAGGGTCACCACCGCGAGCTCCCGGCTGGCGGTCCGCCCGGCCCAGGGGCTCGGGGGCTCCGGCCGCCGGCGGTCGCGGGCCGCCGCGACCAGCTGGGAGCCGGCGTACACGAGCAGCCCCGTTCCGGCCAGGAGCACCGCGACCACGCGCTCGGAGACCCCGCCCACGCTGCCGCGCAGCAGGTCGCTGGCGTACCCGACCCACGGCACGGAGTACCAGAGCTGACCGCGGACCGCGCTGGCCGGCACGGGCTGGTCGTCGTCGTCGTTCGCGTCGCCGCGGGTGGTGAGCTGCAGGGCGCCGGAGGCGTCGTGGTCGGTGGCCACCACGCGGTGGGTGATGAGCGCGCCCCCGCCGGCCACCTCGTAGGTGACCACGTCGCCCGCGCGCAGCGAGGCCGGGTCCACCGGGCGCACCACGGCCACCGACCCCGCGGGCATGCCGGGGGCCATGCTGCCGGTGAGCACCACCAGCGGCGTCGCACCCGCGGCGCGCGGCACCAGCACCGCGGCCGCCAGCGCGGCGAGCACGGCCGCCAGCGCCACCACCGCCGCCGCGGTCACCGCTGCGCGCAGCGTTCGCCGCGCAGCACCGCGCACCGCACCACCCCGCGCGGGCCTGACCACCACCGCGGTGTGCCGGCCGGTCCGCGCCGACGACGACGCGGGCACGTCAGGCGCCGGTCGGGGCGCCGGTGGGCGACGGGCTGGTGGCCGGGGTGACGACCTGGGCGAGGCGCAGGCGCACGTCGAAGTCGGCGGTGTCGCCCTGCACCGCGTTGTTGTCCTCGCGCAGCGGCAGGGTCAGCGTGACGCGCACGCAGGCGGCGCCCTTCGACGGCACCGGCGCCAGGTCGGAGAAGTCGACGTAGCGCGGCCCGTTGACGATCGCCGCCACCGAGGCCGGGTCGGCCAGGTAGGTCTCGACGGTGGTCGAGGTGGTCGACGACCCGGGGGCCTCGACGGTCTTCGTGGTGGTCACGGGAGCCACCGGCAGCGGCCCGACGAGCACACCGGTGCGGCCGGCCGTCGCGGCCGGGCAGCGCGCGTCGACACCGCTGCCGGCCACCGCGGGGAACGCCACCGCTGAGACCAGCGCCTGGTTGGCGAGGTCGCCGAGCCCGCCGGCGTTGCTGCTGCAGTCGGCGTCGAAGAGCACCTCGTCACCGCTGCAGCCGTTCTCCCGGTTCACGAGGTTTCCGAGCGACACCCCCAGCGCCGCGGGCGCGGTGCTGCTGTTCTGCACGAGGAAGGTCTGGGAGACACCCGGCCCACCGGGCACCAGCGCCCCGCCACTGGCAGCGCCGGCCGTGGCGGCGCCCACCGAGAAGCTCGCCGCGGTGATGCGGGAGGCGGACACCGTGCTGGTGGACGAGAACGCGGCGTAGGTGGTGCCGGCGCCGAGCAGCGCCAGCGCACCGCCCCCGGCCAGCGCCGCCTTGATGATCCTGCCGTTCATGGCTCCAGGGTCGAGGCCCGCGCGGGGCTCGGTCATCGTCGAAATCGATGAAGCTCAGGCGGCCTCGCGGGCCCACCCGGCGCGTCGGGCCGCCGCGGCGGCGGCCAGCTGGGAGCGCACGCCCAGCTTGGTGAGGACGGCGCGGATCTGGCTGCGCACCGTCGCCTCGGAGACGCAGGCGCCCTCGGCGATGTCCGCGGCCGCGACCCCGTCCACGAGCGCGTCGAGCACCGCCTGCTCCCGCGGGGTCAGGGCGCGGAAGGGCGCCAGGCGCTGCGCCTCCTCGCGCTCGGCGCGGTCGGCGGCCAGCAGCAGCGCGGCGCGCTCGCGGGCGCGCAGCACCTCCTCGCCGGCGGCGACCGCCTCCACCGCCGCCACGACGTCCGCCAGGGGACGCTGCTTGGAGACCACCGCCCAGGCGCCCGACCTCAGGCAGCGCCCCCACCGGGCGCGGTCCTCCTCGGCGGTGAGCACCAGCACGGGGGCGACGTGCGCCAGCTCGCCGACGAGCCGGTCACCCCCGGTCGGGTCGCCCGCCCCGAGGTGGAGGTCGACGACGACGACGGCGGGCGGGCGCTCGGCCATCTCCGCCACCAGCTCGTGGTGCAGGTCGGGACGGCGCGGCGGTGGATGCACCTCCGCGGTGTGCCCGGAGGCGCGCAGCGACGCCGCGAGGGCCTGGGCGAGCAGCTGGTGGTCATCGACCAGCACGACCCGGGAACCCGTCACCGTGCGGTCACCTCCTCGTGGGCGTGGGCGTTGCGGGCTGCGGGCAGGCGGAGCTCGAACCGGGCGCCGCGGTCGCTGGCCACCAGGCGCAGCGAGCCGCCGTCGGCCTCGGCGAGGGCGCGGGCCGATGCGAGGCCCAGCCCCTCCCCTGGCGCACCGGCCGGCGCCAGGCGCGTCCCGGCCGCGAAGACCCCATCACGGGCGGCAGCGGGGACGCCGGGCCCGTCGTCCTGGACGACGAGGAGCGCCGCACCGCCGTCCTCGGGGGCGGTGGCGGTGAGGGTCACGGCGGCGCCGGGCGCGTGGCGCAAGGCGTTGTCGAGGAGGTTGGCGACGGCGCGCCGGACCGCGTCCTCGCTGCCCAGGGCCGGGACGGGCGGCCCCGGCGGCGGGCCCGTGACGTCCAGGCCGCGCGCCCGCCACGCGGTGACCACCGGGGCGACCGCCTCGCGCAGGTCCACCACGCCCGGCGCGCCCGTGCCGCTCAGCAGGTCGGCGGGTCCGCCGAGCAGCCGCTCCACGCGGCTGAGCTCCTCCTGCAGCGCGGCGGCCAGGGCGCGCTGGTCGGCGGCCGCGGCCACGGCCACCTGCTGCCCCGTGAGCACGGCGCTGGCGGCGCGGACGGCCGCGAGGGCGCTGCGCGCGTCGTGGCGGCGCACCCGGTCCTCCTCGAGGTCCGCCGCGGACCGCTGCAGACCCACGAGGGCGCGCAGGCCCCGGACCCGCTGGGCCCGCAGCGCCGCCCGCAGCCGGCTGAGGGCGAGTCCCAGCGCGGCGCCGCCCCCGGCGCCCAGGGCCACCGGCCAGAGCAGGGACCAGGGGTGCTGCGCCACGGCGGAGACCGGAGTGAGGGGCGCCAGCCAGCCCGTCCCCGCGAGCGACGCCGCCCCTGCGGCGGCGGCGAGCACGAGACCGCTGCCGCCGAGCACGGCGAGGCCGGGCCGCACGGCGGTGTCCACCTCGGCGCCGCGGCGCGCTGCGCGCGCGTGCGGGACGGCCGCCAGGAGCCCGGCGGCCAGCGCGACCGCCGTCACGGGGACCGCGGCGCCCGGTGCGGCGCTGCTGGCCAGCCAGGCCGCCAGCGGGCCGGCGCCCCCGGCGAGGGCGAGCGCCACGGCGGCGTGCGCGGGCCGGGCGCGCCCGCCCACGCGCCAGGCGCACAGGAGGAGCACGGTGGCCACCACGAGCGGGGCGGCGCCGACCACCGCGGCCAGCGCCGCGTGGGGATCCGCGCCGGTGGCGACGTCCAGGAGCGCAGCGGTCCCGGCGCCGCCGGCCGCTCCGGCGCCCAGGGCCCTGCGGTCGAAGCCGTCACCGGGGGCGGGAGGCCGGCGGTCGGGACCGCGGTACGGACCGTCCATCGCCACCTCCCCCGTCACATCCGTCACACCAGTCACGGATGACGGTAGGGAGGTGGAGGGCGCAGATCACGCAGGCGCGCCGGAGGACCTCAGGGGCAGGCGACCCACTCGTCGGAGCCGTCGGCGAGGAACTGGTGCTTCCAGACGGGCAGCCGCTCCTTCACCTCGTCCACGAGCGCCGCGGCCGCGGTGAAGGCCTCACCCCGGTGCGCGGCGGAGACGGCCACCGCGAGCGCCACCTCCCCCACGGCGAGCGGCCCGGTCCGGTGGGAGACCGCGACGGCGTCCACGGGATGGGCCGCGGTGACGTCGGCGACCACCTCCGCGAGCACGCGCGGGGCCGTCGGGTGCGCCACGTAGACGAGGCGGTCCACCGCGGAGCCGTGGTCGTGGTCGCGCACGACGCCCGAGAACGTCACCACGGCGCCGGCGGCGCGGCTGCCGACCAGCGCGGCGTGCTGCTCGACGTCGAGGGGCTCCTCGGTGACGGCGGCCAGCGCCACGCGGCGGGCGGGCTCGTCGAGGCGGTCGTGCGCGCCGGTCGCAGCAGTCACGTGGCCAGCGTAGGTCGCTCGTCGAGGTCCGCACCGTCGTCGAGGTCGCCGCACTCCACCAGGGCGGCCCCCGCCGCGCGGAGGTAGGGCCCCGCGCCGCGGTCGCCCCGGGCCGCCGCCGCGGCCGCGGACCAGTGCGCGCGCCCGAGGAGCACGGGGTGGCCGGGGCGCCCCCCGTAGGTGGCCCGGGCCAGCGCCGAGGGGGTGGGGCGCGCGGTCCGGACGGCGCCGAGCACCCGGCGCACGACCTCGGGCCGCAGGCCCGGGGTGTCGACCAGCGCCACCAGCGCCGCCGCCACCGGCGGCTCCTGGGCGGCCAGCGCGGCCAGGCCCGTCCGCAGGGACGCGCTCATGCCGTCCGCCCAATCGGGTGCGACGACGACGGCGACCGCGCCGTCGGCGGGCACCAGCTCGCGCGCGCTCTCGGCCTGTGCCCCGAGCACCACGAGCACCCGGTCGCAGCCGCCCTGGCGCAGCGCGCGGACGCGCTGGACCAGCCACGGCTCGCCGTCGTCGTCGCGCGCCAGCGCCTTCGGACCGCCGAAGCGGGTGCCCGCGCCGGCGGCCAGCAGGACGGCGGTGGTGCCGGACGGGTCCGGCCAGTCCGGCGGCTGCCGGCGCGCGCCGCCGACCTTGGCCCGCTGCGTCACGCGCAGCCCGGAGGCGATGAGCCGGCGGGTCAGCTCGCGCCCGCCCACCTGCTCGGCGCCGGCGGCGACGAGCGCGGGGACCAGGGCGTCGGGCACGTCGTAGTGGTCAGCGTCGAAGCTGCGGGCGGGCACCCCGGCAGCCCGCGCGAAGGCGTGCAGCTCCTCCAGGGAGGTGTCGCTGACCAGGTGCGCCCACAGGCGGCCGTGCGCCGGCCAGCGCGCGTCGTCGACCAGCACCGCCACCCCAGGAGGCTACGTCCGCGCGCTCGGCCGCGCGGGACGCGTCACTTCACGGCGCCCGCGACGCCGTCGGCGACGAACCACCGGGACAGGAAGAGGAACGCCACCATGATCGGGATGACGGCCAGGAGGGCTCCGGCCATGACCATGGAGTAGTCGGTTCCGAAGCTGACGTTGAGCTGCGCCAGCGACGTCTGCAGCGTCTGCACGCCGGGGTCGACCAGCACGATGAGGGGCCACACGTAGTCGTTCCACGCGGCGACGAAGGTGTAGATGGCGAGGAAGGCCAGACCGGGCCGCGCCGTGGGCAGCGCCACGTGCCACCACTGCCGGAAGAAGCCGCAGCCGTCCATGCGCGCCGCGTCGAGCACCTCGTCGGGCACGGAGGTGGACATGTACTGCCGCATCCAGAAGACGCCGAAGGCGTTGGCGGTCGCCGGCAGCACGAGCGCCTGGAGCTGACCGACGAACCCGAGCTCACGCATGATGATGAACTGCGGGATCAGCGAGAGCTGCGCAGGCAGCATGAACAGCAGCAGGAGCATCCCGAACAGCACCCGCCGCCCCGGGAAGTCGAACTTCGCGAAGGCGAAGGCAGCCAGGGAGTCCAGGGTGAGCACGGCGACCGTGGTGACGACGGCGACGAGCGCGGTGTTGGCCAGCGCCCCCCAGAAGTCGATCCGGGAGAAGACGTTCTGCACGTTCTCCACCAGGTGCGGGCCGGGCACGAGCTTCGGCGGCGTCGAGAAGATGTCGCGCGTGGTGTTGGTGGCCATGACCACCGACCAGTAGAAGGGGAAGAGCGCCACCACGACGCCGACCCACAGCAGCAGGTGCGGCACCAGGGCGCGGCGGCGTGCCGCGAGGCGAGCGCGGTCGGCCATCAGGAGTCCTCTCCGGTGCGGGCGAGGCGGAAGTTGATGACCACGAAGGCGAGCACCACGGCGAAGACGCCGAGCGCGATCGCTGCGCCGTAGCCGTAGTCGTTGTTGTTGAAGGCCTGCTGGTAGAAGTACAGGACCATCGTCAGCGCGCCCTGGCCCGGCCCGCCGGAGTTGGGGTTCACGGCCGTGTTGGACCCGAAGAGCACCTGGGGCTCGGTGAAGGTCTGCAGCGTGGTGATGGTCGAGATCACCGTGGTGAAGAGGATGACGGGCCGCAGCAGCGGCAGGGTGATGGAGAAGAAGCAGCGGACCGGACCGGCGCCGTCGAGCGCCGCGGCCTCGTAGACGTCACCGGGGATGGCCTGCATCCCGGCCAGGTACAGGACGGCGTTGTAGCCGCACCACTGCCAGGTGATGAGCACGGCCACCACCACCTTCATCGCCCACGGGTCGCTCAGCCACGGCACGCCTCCGAGGCCCACCGCCCCGAGGAGCTGGTTGACCAGCCCGAACTGCTCGCTGAACAGGGCCCCGAAGAAGAGCGTCACCGCCACGATCGACGTGACGTTGGGCAGGAAGAACGCCAGCCGGTAGAAGGCCTTGAGGCGCGTGACGCTGTTGATCATCGCGGCGATGACGAGGGCCAGGCCCAGCATGGGGAACGTGCCCAGCACCCAGATGACGAGGGTGTTGAAGAGGGCCCTGCGGAAGGTGGCGTCCTGCACGAGGAACTCGAACTGCCGCAGCCCGACGAACTCCGAGGCGCCGATGCCGCCGAGCACGCTGTACTTCTGGAACGACAGCCACACCGAGAAGCACACGGGGATGATGACGAAGACGCCGAAGAGCACGAAGAACGGCGCGATCGCCAGGTAGACCGGGGCGAGCCGCTGCTGCGACCCGCCCCGTCGGGCGGGGAGCGGGCGGAGCGCCCTGCGGCGCCGCCCCCTCCCCGCCGCTGCTGCCGCGGCCCCGGGGCCGGCGGCACCCGAGGGCGCGGTGAGCGTCATCTCACTGCACGCCCGCGCGGTCGGCGACCTGCTTCGCGGCGGCCACCGCGTCCGTCCACGCCGCGGCGGGGTCCTTGCCGCCCTCGACGTTGGACAGCTCCGTGTAGTACGGCGCCGCGATGGCAGCGTTGTTCGGGTCGTCGTAGACGGTGGGCAGCTGCTCGGCCGCGGGCCCGAAGACGTCGATGGTCGCCTGCCCTCCGTAGAAGTCCTGCCCCGCCGTGAGCGCCGGCAGCGAGTAGGCCGCGGTGGTCGCGGGGAAGACGCTCGCGTCGGTGAAGCTGATCGCCGCGTTCTCCGGCGTGAGCAGCGTCTTGATGTAGTCGAAGGCCGCCTGCGGGTTGCGGCAGGCGGTGGTCAGGGCGAGGAAGGAGCCGCCGATGTTGGCCGGCCCGGCGGGGGTGCCGGTGACGCGCCACTTCCCGGAGGTGTCGGGGGCGCCGCTGGCGATGTCGAGGCCGAACCAGGCCGGGCCCACGTGGCCGCCGACGGTGCCGGCGGCGAGGGCCTGGTTGTACCCGGTGGCGTCGAAGAGGGCTGCGGAGACGCCGTCGGTGTGGCTGCGGACGGCGAGGTCCCACGCGCCCCTGACGGCGTCGCCGTCACCGGCCCACGCACCGGCCTTGGTGACGAAGGTCTCCGGCTGCTGCGCCAGCGCCACGGCGAAGACGTCGGTGCTGTTGCGGATGGAGGCAGCACCGGTGGCCGCCTTGACCGTCTTGGCGGCCTGGAACCAGCCGTCCCAGGTGGCCACGAGCTGGCCGGCCGCCGCGGGGTCGGTCGGCAGACCGGCCTGGGCCCACTGGTCCTCGCGGTAGTAGGTGGCGGTGGGGCCCAGGTCGATCGGCAGACCGATCTGCTTGCCGTCCGCGGTGGTGGCCGCCGCGTACTTGGCGGCCGCGAACGAGGACGCGATGTCCTCGGCGCCCAGGTCGTTGAGGTCCAGGAACGCCTCGGCCTGCGCGAGGAAGGACGGCATGTCCTCGCCCTTGACGCCGGTGATGTCGGGCACGGACTGCCCCGAGGAGAGCGTGGTGGTGAGGCGCTGCTTGAAGTCGCCGCCGATGATCGACGGGGTGATCTCCACCGTGCTCGCCACCGAGGCGGCGACGTCGTCGACGACCTTCTCGGAGATGGCGCCCGACCAGAT
Organism: Streptomyces sp. NP160; assembly: GCF_006335115.1. Lineage (GTDB taxonomy): Bacteria > Actinomycetota > Actinomycetes > Actinomycetales > Quadrisphaeraceae > Quadrisphaera. Next base: position 60,502 of record NZ_VDMJ01000025.1, on the reverse strand, counting down.
CCAGAAGGCGAGCTCCTCGCCGTCACCCCCACCGCCGCCGGCGGAGCCGCTGGACCCGCAGGCCGTCAGCGCTCCCGTGCCGGCCAGGCCGAGCAGGCCGGAGGTGAGGAGGAAGGACCTGCGGGACACGTTCACGGGGACGCTCCTGGGGTGAGCCGGCGCTGGCCGACCGCCGCGCACGCTTCTGAAGGATTCTGAAGGAGTTTGGCGATCCGTGGGGGGAAGTTAGCCTTCACGTGAAGAAGTCCGCAAGGTACTGTCCGGAACATGCTCGCCGAGCGCCGTCAGCAGATGATCCTCAGCATCGTCCGTTCCGACGGGCCGGTGTCGATCACCGCGCTCGTCGACAGGCTCGGGCAGAGCGCCGCCACCATCCGGCGGGACCTCATCGCCCTCGACGAGGAGGGGCTGCTCAAGCGCGTGTACGGCGGCGCGGCTCCTCTTCCCGAGGAGCGCGACGAGCCCTTCGCCCAGGTCGCCGACGTCCGCGTGCCCGAGAAGCAGGCCCTGGCCGCCGCGTGCGCCGAGATGGTGCAGGACGGCCAGACCGTGCTGCTCGACATCGGCACCACCGCCCACCAGGTGGCCACCCACCTGCACGGGCGCCAGATCACCGTCGTCACCACGAACATGGCCGTCTTCGACGAGCTCCGCGACGACGACGCCGTCGAGCTGGTCGTCCTGGGAGGCGTCCACCGGCGCCAGTACCGCTCCCTGGTCGGCTTCCTCGCCGAGGACGCGCTGCGCCAGGTGCGCGCCGACGTGCTGGTCCTGGGCACCAGCGGCATCGCCCCCGACGGGTCCGTGATGGACACGACCATCGTCGAGGTGCCCATCAAGCGCGCCATGATCGCCGCGAGCGAGCGCGTGGTCCTGGCGGCCGACGCCTCCAAGTTCCCCGGCTCCGGCGTGGCCCGCGTGTGCGACGCCTCCGCGCTCGACGTCGTCGTCACCGAGGAGGGCGCGGACCCCGCCACCTGCGCGGCGCTGGAGGCCGCCGGGGTCGAGGTCCGCCGCGCGCACGTCGCCGCCGGGACCCCCAGTCGCCTCACCGCGGTCTGAGAAGACCGGCCCATCCGCCTGAGAACCACCGACCGAGGAGTCCCGTGCACGACGACACCCGCCACGTTGCGAAGCGCGTCGAGCGCATCCTGCTCGAGCGCATCGTCCCTGCGGTCTACCGCGAGACCACCCCGCTGCAGATGGCCGTGTGGCACGTGCCCGGTGAACCGGTGCCCGTGGCCGAGGCCCTGAGCGCCACCTACGAGCCGTTCACCACGGGGACCCGCTGGGGACGGCCGTGGTCGACCAGCTGGTTCCGCCTCACCGGCGAGGTGCCGGCGGCCTGGGCGGGGCAGCGCGTCGAGGCCGTCATCGACCTCGGCTTCGTGGGCGACTGGCCGGGCAACCAGGCCGAGGGCCTCGTGCACACCGCCGACGGCGTGCCGGTCAAGGGCGTCGCGCCGCGCAACCAGTACGTGCCGATCGCCCGCCCGGCCACCGGCGGCGAGCAGGTCGACCTCCTGCTGGAGGCCGCCGCCAACCCCGACATCCTCGCCAAGGGCATGCTCCCCACGCCGCTGGGGCACCCGGACACGGCGGGCTCGGACCCGATCTACACCTTCGAGAAGGCTGACCTCGCCGTCCTCGACGAAGAGGTCTACGCCCTCCAGCTGGACGTCGAGGTGGCCCGCGAGCTGGCCGAGGAGCTGGCCGTGGGCGACCCCCGCCGCGCCGAGCTGCTCTTCGCCCTCGAGCGCTGCGTCGACGCGCTCGACCTCGCCGACGTCTCCAGAACCGCCTCCGCGGCGCGCGCCGCCCTCGCCCCGGCGCTCGCCAAGCCCGCCACCGCCAGCGCCCACGTCGTCTCCGCCGCGGGCCACGCCCACATCGACTCCGCGTGGCTGTGGCCGCTGCGCGAGACGATGCGCAAGAACAGCCGCACCTTCTCCAACGTGGCGGCGCTGGCCGAGGAGTACCCCGACCTCGTCTTCGCCTGCTCCTCCGCGCAGCAGTACGCGTGGACGCAGGAGCGCTACCCGGTGGTCTTCGAGCGCATCAAGAAGGCCATCGCCGCCGGCACCTGGGCCCCCGTGGGCGGGCAGTGGGTCGAGGCGGACGGCAACCTGCCCGGCGGTGAGGCCCTCGCGCGGCAGATCGTGGTGGGCACGAAGTTCTTCCGCGAGCAGCTGGACGTGGAGCCGCACGGCGTCTGGCTGCCGGACTCCTTCGGCTACACCGCCGCCTACCCGCAGCTGGCGCGCCTGGCCGGCTTCGACTGGTTCCTCACCCAGAAGATCTCCTGGAACGAGACCAACACGTTCCCCCACCACTCGTTCTGGTGGGAGGGCATCGACGGGTCGAGGATCTTCACGCACTTCCCGCCCGCCGACACCTACAACGGCAACTTCGACGGCGCCGAGCTCGCGCACATCGTCAAGAACTTCCAGGACAAGGGGCGCGCGACCACGTCGCTGTACCCGTTCGGGCACGGCGACGGCGGTGGCGGCCCCACCCGCGAGATGGTGGAGAAGGCGCGCCGCACCGCCGACCTCGAGGGCAGCCCCCGCGTGGTCATCGAGCACCCGGACGACTTCTTCGCGAGGGCGCAGGCGGAGTACGTCGACGCTCCGGTCTGGTCCGGCGAGCTGTACCTCGAGCTGCACCGCGGCACCTACACGTCCCAGGCGCGCACCAAGCGTGGCAACCGCCGCAGCGAGCACCTGCTGCGCGAGGCGGAGCTGTGGGCCACCGCCGCCGCCGTGGGAGCCGGTGCGAGCTACCCCGAGGCCGACCTCGACGCGCTGTGGAAGACGGTGCTGCTGCACCAGTTCCACGACATCCTCCCCGGCTCCTCCATCGCGTGGGTGCACCGCCAGGCCGAGGAGACCTACGGTCGCGTGGCCGCCGAGCTGGGCGCCCTCGTGGAGGGGGCCGCGGCGTCGCTGGCCTCGGGTGGGGGCCTGTCTCTGCTGAACACCGCCCCGCTGCCCTTCCGGGGCGTGGCCCTGCTCCCGGCCGGGACCTCCGGTCCCGACGACGGCGAGAGCGGCCAGCGCCTCGCCGACGGGCGCACCGCCGTGCTGGCGGCGGTCGACGCGCAGTCGGCCTCGCCGCTGGGTGCCGGCGACGTCGCCGTCCTCGGCGTGAGCGTCGAGCGGGACGAGCCCGGAACCGTGCTCGACAACGGCGTGCTGCGCGTCGTCGTCGACGGCGACGGGCTGCTGCCGTCCATCACCGACGTCACCACCGGCCGCGAGCTCGTGGCGCCCGGGCACCGGGCCAACCTCCTGCAGCTGCACACCGACTTCCCCAAGTACTGGGACGCGTGGGACGTCGACGCGCACTACCGCCGCCAGGTGGTCGACCTGGTCTCGGCGGAGTCGGTCGAGGTCGTCGACGCCGGCCCGCTCGTCGCGTCCGTGAAGGTGGTCCGCACCTTCGGCGAGAGCCGCGTGGAGCAGCTGCTCGTGCTGCGCGCCGGCTCGGACCGCCTCGAGGTGGAGACCGAGGTCGACTGGCACGAGCGCGAGAAGATGCTCAAGGCCGCCTTCCCGCTGCACGTGCACGCCGACCGGTTCTCCTCCGAGATCCAGTTCGGGCACGTCGCGCGCCCCACGCACACCAACACCAGCTGGGACGCCGCCCGCTTCGAGGTGGCGGCGCACCGCTGGGTGCACGTCGCCGAGCCGGGCTTCGGCGTCGTCGTCGCGAACGACTCCACCTACGGCCACGACGTCACCCGCTCCGCGACCGGCGGCGGCCCCGGCCAGCCCGCCGTGACGGCCACCACCGTGCGGCTGTCGCTGCTGCGCGCTCCCCGTGTGCCCGACCCCGAGGCCGACCAGGGCACCCACCGCTTCACCTACGCGGTGGCGCCCGCCGCCACGCCGCGCGAGGCGCTGCGCCACGGGTACGAGCTGAACCTGCCCGTGCGCGCCGTGGCGGGCGCGGTGTCCGTGCCGTCCGTGGCGGCGACGACGAGCGGCGACGCCCTGGTCGAGTCGGTGCGCCTGGCCGACGACGGGTCCGGCGACGTGCTGCTCCGCGTCTACGAGCCGACGGGCGCGAGCACGTCGAGCACGCTGCGGCTGGGCTTCCCGTCGGCGTCGGTGCACGTGGCCGACCTGCACGGGACCGCCCTGACCGGCGAGCGCGCCGAGGAGCTGCCCGTCTCCGGCGCCGGCGACGTCCAGCTGCTGCTGGGCCCGTTCCAGGTGCTGACCCTGCGCGTCCGGCGCCCCTGATCCAGCGACCGGGTCCGTCGCCCCCCCAGCCGGGCCCGGTCGCTGCTCCACCCCCGTCCGTCCGGAGGCTCCTCGATGGCCATGTTCGACCCCGCCGCCCAGCGGCCCGCCGCGTACCAGCGGTTCGTCCGGCCGGTGCCGGAGTGGTTCACCGACGCCGGGCTGGGGATCTTCGTGCACTGGGGCGCCTACTCCGTACCGGCCTGGGCCGTGCCCCTGGGCGAGCACGGGAGCCACCACGACGACTGGTTCCTCGAGAACCCCTACGCCGAGTGGTACGCCAACACCATCCGCATCCCGGGCTCCCCCGCGGCCCAGCACCACCGCGAGGTCTTCGGCGATGTCCCCTACGACGACCTGCTGGACCGGTGGCACGCCGAGGCCTTCGACCCCGACGCGCTGGTGGCCCTGTTCGCCCGCGCCGGCGCCCGCTACGTGGTGCCCACCACCAAGCACCACGACGGCATCACGCTGTGGGACGCCCCGGGCACCGGCACGCGCAACACCGTGGCGCGAGGCCCGCGGCGCGACCTGGTCCGCGAGTTCGAGCGGGCGACGAGGGCGGCGGGGCTGCGCTTCGGCGTGTACTACTCCGGCGGCCTGGACTGGCACGCCGCCGACACGGGCCCGATCTGGGACGCCGACGACGACTCCGGCGCCCGCCCGCTGGGCGCCGAGTACGCCGCCTACGCCACCGAGCACGTGCGGGACCTCATCGAGAGGTACGCCCCCGACGTGCTGTGGGGCGACATCGACTGGCCCGACGCCGGCAAGCCCGAAGGCCCGCTGTCCTTCACGCACCTGCTCGACCTCTTCTACGCCACCAACCCCGAGGGCGTGGTCAACGACCGGTGGGGCCTCACCCACTGGGACTTCCGCACCAGCGAGTACCAGGCCGGCACGGCCCTCGAGGGTGAGCAGGCGTGGGAGAACTGCCGCGGCACAGGCCTGTCGTTCGGCTACAACCGCAACGAGGGCCCCGAGCACAGCCTCGACGGCCCGGCCGCCGTGAGGCACCTCGTGGACGTGGTCTCCCGCGGCGGCAACCTGCTGCTCAACGTCGGTCCGGACGCCGCCGGGAGGGTGCCGGAGCTCCAGCGGCAGTGCCTCGAGGGGCTCGCGGACTGGATGGCGGTGAACGGCCGTGCCGTGCACGACACGCGGCCGCTCCCTCCGGGCGTCGCGGCGAGCGGTGAGGAGCCGTGGGTGCGGTGGACGGCGAGCCGTGACGGCGAGCACGCCTTCGCCGTCGTCGACGACGGCGCTGACCGGGAGATGCGGCTGGCGGCTCGGGCCGACGCGCTGCAGCTCGGCGGCGCCCGGCTGCTGGGCGGCGGCCCCGTGGGCGTGCGCGCTGTGGACGGCGGCGTCGTCGTCGACCTCCCGGCGCGTTCCGACCTGCCGCACGCCCCCGCCGGCCCCCTCGTCGTGGAGGTCCCCCTCCGTCACCCCTGACCGTGATCATGGGTTTCCGGAGCGCGTCTGCTCGGGAAGCCCATGATCACAGAGGGTCCTCAGCAGGTGTGCGCGGCGCCTGACGTCGCGGCCAGCGCGGCGGCGACCTCGGGGATCTCCCGCGTGTAGCCGTCGAGCAGGGCCCTGGCGCGCGGCAGCGACTGCACGAGCGGGTGCAGGGCGAACGCCTTCTCCGCCTGGGTGCGCGAGCCGGACAGCGCCGCGTCGATCGTGTACCGCTCGCACGCCTTGAGCTGCTGCATGAGGCCCAGCTGGTGCAGGTCGGGCTGCGTCACCTGCTGGGTGACCATGCCCTGTGCCGACACGCGCACGGGGACCTCGACGACCGCGTCCACCGGCATCCCCGGGAGTGTGCCGCCGTTGCGGACGTTGAGGATGAGCGTGGCGGGCTCGTCGCGGGCCACGGCGCGCATCACCGACAGCGCGACACCGGCGTAGCCGTCGTCGCCCTGGAAGGGGCTGTCCTCGGCGTCGGCGACGTGGTCGTCGGGCTTGGCCTCGGCCATGTACGTGGCGCTGCGCGCGGCGGAGGTGTCCTGCCAGAGCTGCCACGGGTCGTCGGCGCCGCGGACCTTCGTGAAGAAGTCGGCCTGGTCGACCACGAGCTGCTCCCCGCGGGTGCGGGGCCGCTCGAGGATGGCGGGCACCGCGTCGCGGTTGCAGTAGTAGTAGTAGAGGTACTCGTTGGGGATGGTCCCCAGCATGCGCAGCGCGTCGACGCCGAAGACGGCGCCCTCCTCCAGGGAGCCGAGCAGCGCGTCGTCGGCGAGCACCCGGGGCAGCACGTCCTCGCCGCGGTGGAGCACGCGGCGCAGCCAGCCCAGGTGGTTCAGGCCGGCGTAGTCGAGCTGCACCTCGCGCGGGGGGATGCCGAGGCCGGCGGCGATGCGCCGCCCCAGGCCCGAGGGGGTGTCGCAGATGCCCACGGCGCGGTCGCCCAGCACCCGCTGCAGCGCCTCGGTGATCATGCCGGCCGGGTTGGTGAAGTTGATCATCACGGCGTGCGGCGCCACGGCGGCGACCCGCTCGGCGATCGCCGTCATCACCGGCACCGTGCGCAGGCCGTAGGAGATGCCACCGGGGCCCACGGTCTCCTGGCCGAGCAGGCCCAGGGACAGTGCCACGCGCTCGTCGGCCACACGGCCCGCCAACCCGCCGACGCGGATCGCCGAGAAGATGAAGTTGGCGTCGGCGAGGGCGACGTCGAGGTCGGTGGTGGCGTGCACGACAGGGACCGAGCTCGCGCCAGCGCCGGCCTCGACGGCGTGGCGCGCGGCGGAGGCGAGGATGGCGCGCACCGCCTCGAGGCGGTCGGCGCCGACGTCGTAGAGCCACACCTCGGTGATGCGGGGGCTGCCCGAGTCGGCCAGGAGCGCGCGGTAGACGTCGGGGACCCGGAACCCGCCGCCGCCGACGATGGTGAGCTTCACGCCACGACCACGCGTCCGCCGGCCGCGGTGACGCGGCCGAGGGCCTCGGCCGGGGCGCCTGCGGTGGTGACGAGCACGTCGACGGCGTCCAGCGAGGTCGTCTGCAGCGAGCCCGTGCCCGGGAACTTCGCGTGCGACGCCAGCAGCACGGTCTGCGTTGCAGCGGCCAAGAGGCCCTCCTTCGTCGGTGCCTCGACCGACATGTCGTCGACGACCCGGCCATCGGGTCGCACTCCGGTGCAGGACAGGACGGCGACGTCGCAGCTGACGCTGGCGAGCGCCTGCAGGGTCAGCGCGCCGACCAGTGTCTGGAAGTTGCGGCGGACGGTGCCGCCGAGCAGGACGAGGTCGACGGCGGGGTCGTCGCGGAGCTCGTCGAGGACGGCGAGGTTGCTCGTGATGACGGTGACGGGCCGCCCCGCCAGGTGGCGCGCGACCAGCGGCGTCGTCGTCCCGATGTCCAGGGCGACGACGGCGCCGTCGGGGATGAGCGCTGCGGCCGCACGGCCCAGGGCGGCCTTGAGGTCGGCGTCGGCCTGGGCGGTGGTGGCGTAGGGGTGCTCGAGAGCACCGTCGGACGTCCGGTCGGCAGCGCGGTCCAGGACGACGGCGCCGCCGTGCGTGCGGCGGAGCTCACCGCTGGCTCCGAGCTGCTGGAGGTCGCGGCGGACGGTGGAGGGGCTGACCTGCAGGGCCTCGGCGAGGTCGTTGACGGAGGCGAAGCGGTCGGCGTCGAGGCGCTCGAGGATCTGCTCGCGGCGCTGGCGCGTCTGCACGGAAGCAGTCAACCGCAGTGCTCACTTTCGGTCAACATGCCCGACGGGCGCCCATACCTGCGCGAAAGCGCGCAGGTGTGCCAGGATCGCGCACCATGGCGCAGCCCACCGACGTCGACCTGGCCTTCCTCGGCCCCGTCTACCTCGACCTCGTCATGGGCGGGGTCAGCGCGCTGCCCGCCCTCGGCAGCGAGGTCTACGCGACCTCGCTCGACGTCAGCCCCGGCGGCACCGCCACCCGTGCGGTCGCCGCGGCGCGGGTGGGCGCGCGGACGGCGCTGCTCACCCGGTTCGGCACCGACGAGTGGGGCGACCGGCTCGTCACGGCGCTGGCCGCCGAGCCGGGCCTCGTGCTCGACGGGGCGGAGCGAAGCGAGGCGGTGGGGACGCCGGTGTCCGTCGCCGTCGTCGCCGGTGGGGACCGGACGTTCGTCACCCACGAGGAGCCCCGCTGGCGCCAGCTCACCCAGCAGCCCGGCCCCCGGCGCCTGCCGCGCGCGCTGCACGTGGACGTCTCCGCGCCCGTGCCGCTGTGGGTCGGGGGCCTGCGCCAGCGCGGCTGCACCGTGGTCGGCGGCATCGGCTACGTCGACACCCCCGGCTGGGGCGCGCAGGTGCGCTCGCACCTCGCCGACGTCGACGTCTTCGTCCCCAACGACGACGAGGCGCAGCGCGCCACCGGCGCAGCGTCACCCGAGGAGGCTGCCGGCTCGCTGGCCGAGCACGTGGGGCTGGCGGTGGTGACGCGCGGCGCGCGCGGCGTGGTGGCGTGCGACGGAGCGGCGCGCGTGGAGGTCGGCGGCGCTGGACGGCCCGAGCTGGGCGACCTGTTCGACGCGCCGGTCGTCGACACGACGGGCGCCGGTGACGTCTTCGTGGCCACCTTCATGGCTGCGGGGCTCCAGCCGTGGTCCCTGCGCCAGCGGCTCCAGGCCGCGGTGGTGTGCTCGGCGCTGTCGGTGCGCCGGGCCGGTGGGGCGAGCAGCGCCCCCACCCGCGCGGACCTGCGCGCGTGGTGGGGGCAGCTGCCGTCCGAGGGCCGCTCGGCGCTGGAGCACCTCGAGGCCTGGACCGCCTGAGCGCCGCTCAGGCGGGCAGCTCCCGCAGGACCACGGAGAACGAGCGCTCGGCCGGGTGCAGCACGTACTGGGGCAGCACGGCGGGTCCGCAGGAGGCGGTGCCCGTGCCGTGCAGCGCGGCGTCGAGGGTCACCACGAGGTCCGGCCCCGGCACGAGCTCGGCGTCGTGCCGGGCCGCGGCCAGCTGCTCGGTGGTCCAGCGGCGGGCGGTGAAGCCCGTGGTCGGGGCGCCCTCCACGCGCAGGCCCGGCGTGCGCGGGCTCCCGAACGGCTCGCCACCGGTCAGCTCCAGCCAGCGCACGTCGGCGCGGTGCCCGTTCTCCTGCGGCATGACGTACGGCGTCTGCAGCTCAGCCACCGATGCGCTGAACCGCCCCACCCGGGCCGCCAGGCCCGTGTCGGGGTAGGCCTCGCCGGGCCCGCGGCCGAACCAGGTGGCCCGGTCGAGGGCACGGGGCAGGTGCAGGCGGACGCCGAGGCGCGGCCACGGCAGCGACTGCTCGCCCTGCGGCTCGACGTGCACGTCCAGTCGGACCGCGGCGCCACCGGAGGAGTCGGCCTCGAGCGCGGTCCACCGGAAGGTGGCGAGCACGCCGTGGTCGTGCAGCGGCGGCGCCACGCGCGTGGTCACCACGAGCGAACCGCCGTCGAGGTGGACCCCGCGCACCTGGTGGGTCAGCTGGTGGAGCCCGGCCTCGCGCCAGGCGTCGGCGACCTTCCCGTTCTCGCCCTCGTCGTTGTCGGTGGGCGCGCGCCACAGGTCCAGGCGCAGCCCGTGCACCGGCAGCCCGCCGAGGCGGTGCAGCGCGCCGGAGCGGGCGTCGAACAGGGCGCCCCCCAGCGCCACGTCGGACCCCCGCCGCACGGGTGCGGTGCCCTGCGCCGCGCCCGAGGACGCCGACGGGAGCACGTCAAGCGCCACCTGTCCGGAGCCGAGCACGTGCCCGGCGGCGGCCCACGGCTCGTCCTTGCGGGAGGTGGCCGTCACCGTGATCCACCGTTCCGGCTGTCGACCGGTGCCGCCGCGCGCCGGGACGAGGGCCTCCGCCGGCAGCGCGACCTCGGCGGACTGCCAGGGCCCGAGGTCCGGGGTGACGAGCTCGCCGCTGGCGACCTCCTCGCCGTCGTCCTCCCTCACCCACCGCAGGGAGGTGGCGGTGAGGTCCCGCACGTCGTAGCGGTTGGTGATCCTCACGGCGGGAGCGCTGGGGCTCCCTGCAGGCTCGACCTTCACCGGCGCGTAGGCGACGGCCACGTCGAGCAGGCCCGGCGAGGGGGTGCGGTCGGGGAAGAGGAGGCCGTCAGCCACGAAGTTGCCGTCGTGCGTCACCTCGCCGAAGTCGCCGCCGTACGCCCAGCGCTCGCGACCGTCAGCGACCTGGCGCAGGCCGTGGTCGATCCACTCCCACACGAAGCCGCCCATGACCCGGTCGGAGGACTCGAAGAGGTCCTGGTACTCCGCGACGCCGCCCGGGCCCAGGCCCATGGCGTGCACGTACTCGCACTGCACGAACGGCAGGCGGCGGCGGCGCGCATCGGCGGCGTCGTCGCGCGGGCCGGCGGTCTGCCCGTCCTGCTCCATGGCCTCGTCGCTGCCCAGGTGCGCCTCGGCGCCGCGGGCGATGCGCTCGACCTCGGCGTGGGAGGCGTACATGCGGCTGTAGACGTCGACGTCGTGGTAGCCCCAGTCGTGCTCGTAGTGCAGGGGCAGCCCGGTGCCGACCTCGCGGGCGGCGCGCGCCATGGCGCTCAGGTTGCGCCCGACGCCGCTCTCGTTGCCGAGCGACCACATGACGACGCTGGCGTGGTTCTTGTCGCGGTGCACCGTGCGGACCATCCGGTCGACCATGGGCGCCTCCCACGCCGGGTCGTCGGAGGGGTTGCGGCGCCAGCCGGTGAACCAGAAGCCGTGCGTCTCGAGGTCGCACTCGTCCACGACGTAGAGCCCGTGCTCGTCGCACAGGTCGAGGAAGCGCGGGTGCGGCGGGTAGTGGCTGGTGCGGACGGCGTTGACGCCGTGCTGCTTCATGAGCAGCACGTCGGCGAGGTCCTCGGCGGGCGTGGTGGAGCGGCCGCGGTCGGCTGAGACCTCGTGCCGGTTCACGCCCCGGAGGAGCGTGCGGGCGCCGTTGACCGTGAAGACGTCCCAGTCGCCGGTGGTGGACGGGACGATCGCGACGGTCTTGAAGCCGATGCGCAGGCGCACGCGCTCGGTGGCGGTGGCCACCTCGGCGTCGTAGAGGCGCGGCGACTCCGCGCTCCAGGGGTCGACGGGGACCACGGCCTCCTCGCCCGGCGCGAGGTCGAGGCCCAGCTCGGGGACGAGCACGCGGGCGCCGTCGGCGTCGGTGGTGACCTCGACGCGCAGGGAGCCGGTGCCGGTGGCGTGGTCGTACCCGGCGTGCACGTGGACGTCGTCCACACCGCCGGCGGGGCGCCCCAGCAGGCGCACCTCGCGGAAGATCCCCGACAGCCACCACATGTCCTGGTCCTCCAGGTAGGAGCCCGAGGACCACTGGTGCACGCGGACGGCCACCACCGCGTGCTCGCCGGCGGAGGGGAGGTGGTCGGTGACGTCGAACTCCGACACCAGGCGCGAGCCGACGGAGCGGCCCACCTCGGTGCCGTCCACCCAGACCCGGAAGGCGGAGTCGACGCCCTCGAAGCGCAGCACCGCACGGCCCCCGGCCGCTACGACGGCGGCGAGGTCGTCGGGGACGACGACGACGGCGCGGTGGTCACCGGTGGCGTTCTCGTCGGGAACGAACGGCGGGTCGACGGGGAAGGGGTACTGCACGTTGGTGTACGCGGGGCGGCCGTAGCGCCCGTCGGTGTTCTGCGGCGCCAGCTGCCAGTGGCCGGGCACGGCCAGCAGGTCCCAGGCCGAGTCGTCGAAGCCGGGTCCGGCGAAGGACTCCTCGACGTCGGCGCGCGGGCTCCAGCGGAAGCGCCAGTCACCGGACAGGTCCAGCTCGGGGGCGTCCGAGCGCAGCGCGGCGCGCGCCGGCAGCACCCCCTGCGCCGGGTCGTGCTGCTCGAACCAGTGGGGCCGCGACGCTGCGGGCCCGGCGTTGTTAGCGCTCACGGACCCACTCTGCCCGACGCGGTCCTCCAGGCGGAAGCCCGCAGGACACGAAGCGGTCACGAACCGACGACGAGGGGACGGCGCTTCTCGGAAGTGCTTGACGGTGGGTCTGTTATCGCTAACATCCTCGGCACCGAGCGACGCTGCTCGAGTGCGCAACGCTGCGCCTCACACACCAGGAGCCGACATGGTCACCACCCCGAAGGGCCTCAGCCGCCGCACCCTCCTCGCCGTCCTCGGCTCCGCCGCCGTGACCGCGCCCCTGCTGTCCGCCTGCGGCGGCAACGACGGTGGCACCGGCGGGTCGGGCGGCTCGGGCGGGAGCGACGGCCTGTCGCAGTGGTTCCACCAGTACGGCGAGGAGGGCGTCGAGGAGGCGGTCAAGGCGTGGGCCGCGGCCTACACCGCCAGCAAGATCACGGTGAACTGGGTCCTGGGCGACTACGCGCCCAAGCTGCAGTCGCGCCTGACCGCGGGCAGCGGCGTGGACCTCTTCGAGAACAACGCCATCGACGTCGCCTCCGCGCGCGCCGGCCAGTACGCCGACCTCACCGACATCATGGAGCCGGCCAAGTCCCAGTTCAGCGAGACCTCGCTGAAGGTCGTCACCATCGACGGCAAGATCTACGGCATCCCGATGATCAGCGACCCGCAGCTGCTCTTCTACCGCCCGAGCATGCTGGCCAAGGCCGGCATCTCCGAGCCCAAGACCTTCGACGACCTCATCGCCGCCGGCATCGAGCTCACCGGCGGGAACCAGAAGGGCCTCTGGCTCGGCAACGACGGCGGCGCCGGCGTCATCAAGGGCGCGGCGGCCGCCAGCGGTGGCGGCCTGCTCACCGACGGCGACAAGAAGGTGAACTTCGCCACCGCCGACGTCGCCAGCGCCCTCACCAAGCTCAAGGAGGCCAACGACAAGCAGGCCGTCCTGCTGGGCTCCCCCACCGACTGGTGGGACGCGACCTCCTTCAACGCCGGCCTGGCCGCCATCACCTGGCAGGGCATGTGGGCGGTGCCGACCATGGTCAAGGCCCTCGGCGACGACGTCGCCGCCATGGCCGTCCCGGCCTTCGGCAGCGGCAAGCCCGTCGTCATGGTCTCCGGGTGGAACATGCAGGTGGCCGCGAAGGCCTCCGACGTCGACGCCGCCAAGGCCGCCGCCAAGGCCCAGTGGATCGACGACACGGAGTTCCAGACCTCGTTCTCGGTGGACTTCGGCTTCCACATCCCGCCGCAGACGTCGGTCGCCTCGGCCACCACCCAGCTGGGCAGCGGCCCCGCCAAGACGTGCGTCGACGCCGCGACCCAGTACGGCTACGCCGCGGGCCCGTTCTGGACGCCGGCCATGGAGACGGCCTTCAACGACGCCGCGGTGAAGATCATCACGAGCGGCGCCGACGCCACCAGCACGCTGCAGGCCGCCGCCCAGACCGCCCAGCAGACCCTCGACTCGCTGAACCAGTGAGCACCACCACCCCCCGCCGGGCGCAGGACGCGCCCGGCGGGGGCGCCCCCCGGGGCGGCGCGCGCGTCGCGTCCGCTCCGCGCCAGCGCCGCGCCGGTTCGGCACTGCCCGGCACGAACCGGGCCTTCTGGACCCTCGTCACCCCCTTCTTCGCGGGTCTCGCGGTCTTCTCCGTGCTCCCGATCCTGTGGAGCGCCTACCTCAGCCTGACCGAAGCGCGCGGCTCCCTGACCCCGGTGCGCTTCGTCGGCGTCGACAACTACCTGCGCTTCCTCACCGACCAGGCGTTCATCCAGAGCCTGGTCACCTTCGGGGTCTTCGCCGTCTTCATCGTCCCCGTGACCATGGCCTGCTCCCTGGGACTGGCGCTGCTGCTCCACGAGCTGCCGGCCGCCCAGGCGCTGCTCCGCTCGGTCTTCTTCATCCCGCTCGCCTGCTCCTACGTGGTGGCCTCGCTGGTCTGGAAGCTGGGCCTGTTCAGCGGGCTCCCCTCCGGCGTGGCCAACACGGCCCTCGCCGCGGTGGGCCTGGACCCGATCAGCACCTGGCTCGCGCAGTCGCCGTACTGGTGGGTCGTGCTCGTCACCGTGCGCCTGTGGCTGCAGATCGGCTTCTACATGCTGCTCTTCCTCGCCGGTCTCCAGCGCATCCCCAGGACGATGTACGAGGCGGCCTCCATCGACGGGCTCTCCGCGGGTCCGCGCCGCTTCTTCTCCATGACGTGGCCGCAGCTGCGGCCCACCGTCGCGGCCGTGCTGCTGCTCCTGCTCGTCGCCGCCTTCCAGGCCTTCGACGAGTTCATCAACCTGCTGCCCAGGAACCCCGACACCCGGCCCCCGCTGGTCTACCTCTACCAGGTGGCCCTCGGCGGTGACCGCGACTTCGGCCTGGGCTCGGCGGGCTCCCTCATCCTCACGGCGATCATGGTGGTGGTGGCCCTGGGCCAGAACTACTTCTTCGGCTTCGCCGCCGCGGAAGACCGCACGAAGCGACGCTCGCGCCGCGCCCGCCGCACCGGAGCCCCCTCGTGACCGGCGTCCGCGGCCCAGCTGCCGGGGCTCTGCTGGCACTGCGCTACGCCGTGCTGGCCGTGCTCGCGCTGCTGTTCCTGCTGCCGTTCTACGTCATGGTCAAGACGGCGGTCTCCTCCCCGGCGGACGTCGCCTCCCAGACGTTCGTCCTGTGGCCGTCCCAGCCCGACTGGAGCGCCTTCGGGCGGGTGCTGGAAGACCCGTCCTTCACCACGGCCATCCTCACGAGCAGCCTGATGGCCGTCTCCATGACCGTGGGCCAGATCGCGATCGCGGCGATGGCCGGCTACGCCCTGGCGCGCATCCCGCACCGGCTCGGGCAGCCGCTCTTCGCGCTGACGGTGCTCATGCTGCTCATCCCGGCCGCCACCACGTTCCTGCCCAACTTCATCATCGTGGCCAAGCTCGGCTGGGTCGACTCCCTCCAGGGCCTGGTGGTGCCTACGCTGTTCAGCGCCTTCAACGTCTTCCTCTTCCGCCAGTTCTTCCTGGCGTTCCCCAAGGAGCTGGAGGAGGCGGGCAAGCTGGACGGCCTCGGCCACCTGGGGGTCTTCGTGAGGATCGTGGTGCCCAACTCGCTGGCCTTCGCCTCGGCGCTGACGGTGCTGGGCTTCGTGGGCGCGTGGAACGCGTTCCTGTGGCCGCTCGTGGTCGCCGGCAGCGGAAGCGGCGCGCTCACCGTCCAGGTGTACCTGTCGCAGTTCCTCACGGCGCAGACCTTCGACTACACCGGCCTGTTCGCCGCGGCCCTGCTCTCCCTGGTGCCGGTGCTGCTCGTCTTCGTGGTGCTGCAGCGCTGGCTCGTGCGGGGCGTCGCCGAGACCGGCATGGGCGGGGCCTGAGTGTCACCGCGGCCGAGGGGGGTGCGGCGCAGCGACCGCCCCTCCCTGGCCGACGTCGCGCAGGCGGCCGGCGTCTCGGCGCAGACCGTCTCCCGCGTGGTCAACGGTCACGAGGGGGTCGTCCCCGAGACGCGCGCCCGCGTGCTCGAGTCCCTCAAGGCCATCGGCTACCAGCCCAACACCGCGGCGCGTGCGCTGGCCACCGGCCGCTACGGGGCCATCGGCGTGCTGGTCTTCTCCGTCTCGCGCCTGGGTGACGTCCGCTCCCTGTCGGGCATCACCCAGGCCGCGGGCCGCGCCGGCCGCGCCATCCAGCTGCTGAGCCTGGAGGAGGCCACGGCGGCCCGGGTCGACAGCGGCATCGCCGCGCTGTCCGCCTCGGAGGTCGACGGCCTGGTGCTCGTCGAGGCGGACCTGCTGGAGCGCTTCGACGTGGCGGTGCGGCCCGGGCTGCCGCTGGTCACCACCGACGCCGTCCCCGGCCCCTTCCCCAGCGTCGACACCGACCAGGCGGCCGGCGCCCGTGCGGCGGTCGAGCACCTGCTGGCGCTGGGGCACCGCACCGTGCACCACCTCGCGGGACCGGCGACCAGCCGGGCGGCGCAGGTGCGCGCCCGCACCTGGGAGGAGGTGCTGCGCGAGGCGGGCCGGCCCGTGCCGCCGCCCGTGGTGGGCGACTGGACCTCGGCCTCGGGCCACCGGGCCGGGCACCTGCTCGCCGGCCTGCCCGACGGGGAGGTGACGGCGGTCTTCAGCGCCAACGACCAGATGGCGCTGGGGCTGCTGCGCGCTCTGCACGAACGGGGACGGCGGGTGCCCCAGGACGTCTCGGTGGTCGGCTTCGACGACGTCGCCGAGGCCGGCGACTACTGGCCGCCGCTGACCACCGTCCACCAGGACTTCGAGACCGTCGGCGAGCACTGCGTGCGGATCCTGCTGGAGGAGATCGCCCACCCCGGCAGGCACCGCACCGGCACCACCGTGGTCCCGGTGCACCTGGAGCTGCGGGCCTCCACCGCTCCGCCCCCCGCCTGAACCCGCGGACACCTGCACTCGCGCACCCCAGTGCGCCTTCCGGCCCCCTTGAACGCGCACTGGGGTGCCCGAGTGCGGGAGAGGCCGAGGAGGGCGCGGACGACGAAGGGCGGCACCCCCGGCGAGGGGTGCCGCCCTTCGGGCGTGTCAGGCGGGGATCAGAAGTCCATGCCGCCCATGCCGCCGTCGCCACCGGCCGGGGCCGCAGCGGCCTTCTCCGGCTTGTCGGCGATGACGGCCTCGGTGGTGAGGAACAGGGCCGCGATCGAGGCCGCGTTCTGCAGCGCCGAGCGGGTCACCTTGGCCGGGTCGATGATGCCGGTGCCGACCATGTCGACGTACTCGCCGGTCGCGGCGTTGAGGCCCTGGCCGACGGGGAGGCTGCGCACCTTCTCCGCCACGACGCCGCCCTCGAGGCCGGCGTTGACGGCGATCTGCTTCAGCGGCGCCTCGATGGCGACCTTGACGATGTTCGCGCCGGTCGCCTCGTCAGCGGAGAGCTGCAGGTCGGTGAAGGCCTTGGAGCCGGCCTGGATCAGGGCGACGCCGCCGCCGGCGACGATGCCCTCCTCGACGGCCGCCTTCGCGTTGCGCACGGCGTCCTCGATGCGGTGCTTGCGCTCCTTGAGCTCGACCTCGGTGGCCGCGCCCGCCTTGATGACGGCCACGCCGCCGGCGAGCTTGGCGAGGCGCTCCTGGAGCTTCTCGCGGTCGTAGTCGGAGTCGCTGCGCTCGATCTCGGTGCGGATCTGGTTGACGCGACCAGCGATCTGGTCGGCGTCGCCGGCACCCTCGACGATGGTGGTCTCGTCCTTGGTGATGACCACCTTGCGTGCGCGGCCCAGCAGGTCCAGGCCCGCGGTGTCGAGCTTGAGGCCGACCTCCTCGGAGATGACCTGGCCGCCGGACAGGATCGCGATGTCCTGCAGCATCGCCTTGCGGCGGTCGCCGAAGCCCGGCGCCTTGACGGCGGCGGAGCGGAAGATGCCGCGGATCTTGTTGACGACGAGCGTGGCCAGGGCCTCGCCCTCGACGTCCTCGGCGATGATCACCAGCGGCTTGCCCGACTGGGTGACCTTCTCCAGCAGCGGCAGCAGGTCCTTGATCGAGGAGATCTTGGAGTTGGCGATGAGGATGTAGGGGTCCTCCAGGACCGCCTCCATGCGCTCGCCGTCGGTGACGAAGTAGGGCGAGATGTAGCCCTTGTCGAAGCGCATGCCCTCGGTGAGCTCGAGCTCCAGGCCGAAGGTGTTGCTCTCCTCGACCGTGATGACGCCCTCCTTGCCGACCTTGTCCATCGCCTCGGCGATGAGGTCGCCGATGGCGGTGTCGGCGGCGGAGATGGAGGCGGTCGCCGCGATCTGCTCGCGGGTCTCGACGTCCACGGCGTTGGCGAGCAGCTGGGCGGAGACGGCCTCGACGGCCTTCTCGATGCCGCGCTTGAGGGCCATCGGGTTGGCGCCGGCGGCGACGTTGCGCAGGCCCTCGCGGACCATCGCCTGAGCGAGCACGGTGGCAGTCGTCGTCCCGTCACCGGCGACGTCGTCGGTCTTCTTGGCGACCTCCTTGACGAGCTCGGCCCCGATCTTCTCGTACGGGTCCTCGAGCTCGATCTCCTTGGCGATCGAGACGCCGTCGTTGGTGATCGTGGGGGCGCCCCACTTCTTCTCCAGCACGACGTTGCGGCCCTTGGGGCCGAGGGTGACCTTGACGGCGTCGGCGAGGGTGTTCATGCCCCGCTCGAGACCGCGGCGGGCCTCCTCGTTGAAGGAAATGGTCTTCGCCATGAGCGGTGCTCCTCCGGAACGGGTGGCGGATCGTGTGGTGCTGCCGGCCGGCCGGGCGCCCGCGACGGACGCCGCCTGCGCACCGGGCCTGCACCCGGGGCCTGCGGCTCGCCCAGCACGGCCGGGGAGCGCGGGGCTCCCAGGTCGTGTGCTGGCACTCGGGGTCACCGAGTGCCAGGTACCAGATTGGCACTCTCACCCGCCGAGTGCAAACACGCTGCCCCTGGAACACCCCGGCGGACGCGACGACGGCGCCGCTCCCGTGGGGAGCGGCGCCGTCGTGCGTGCGCTGGGGCGGCTCAGGCGAGGCGGACGGCCTCGGCCTGGGGGCCCTTCTGGCCGGTGCCGACCTCGAACTCGACGGCCTGGCCCTCCTCGAGGGAGCGGTAGCCGTCCATCTGGATGGCCGACCAGTGGACGAAGACGTCGGGACCACCGTCGACGGTGATGAACCCGTACCCCTTCTCAGCGTTGAACCACTTCACGGTTCCGAGTGCCATGGTGCGTGCTCCTGCAGCGGTGCGGTGGTCGGGGAGGGGCAGTGCGCCCGACCCCGGGTCTGGAGTCCGTGGGCCTCGCGGCCCCCGTGCGGCCCCCCTGGCGTGCGTGCTGGAGGAGACGTGTCGCCACTGAACTGATCGACCGGTCGGCAGGCTAGCGCTCAGCGGGCGCGCCGGGCGAGGTCCCGGAGCAGGTCAGCGGCGTCGTCGACCACGCGGGGGACCCGCTCCGGGGCCCTCGCGGACCGCACCGGTCGGCCGTTCCCGCGCGCGACCTGCGGAAGATCGCCCCGCGGCCTCCCGCGAGGGCCCCGCGGACCGCCGTGACCCCCGTTGGGGGCGCTGTCCCACCTGCGGAGGACGTGGGCGGGGGGTCAGCGCAGGACGACGGTGAGCGAGCCGGCCTGCGCGTCCGGGTCCAGCGCCACCTGGGCGCCAGCGCCGATGTCGGCCGCGAGCGCCTTCGCCGCGCCCTCGAGCTCCGCCGTGGGGTGCAGCACCGTCGTGGTGGTGTGCGCCGAGCGCTGCGCGGCGGTGGCGTTGCCGGTGCTGGCGACCTCCCAGCCGCTCGCCCCCAGCTCCGACGCCTCCTCGGCCGCCAGGCCGGTGGTGCGGGTGCCGTTGAGGACGACGACGGGGGCGCTGCGGTCGGGCGCGGCCGGCGCGCTGGAGCTGGGCGGGTCCGCCGGGCTGGCAGCCGCGCTGGCGGCGGGGTCGGCGGCGGGGTCAGCCGCCGCGGGGTCGGTGGCGGGCTCGCCGGCGGCGGCAGGGGCGGCGCTGGCGCTGGCGGCGGGGTCGCCGACGGTGCTCCACGCCGCGTAGCCGGCGCCACCGGCCGCGACGACGACGAGCGCGATGACCACGGGCGCCAGGACGCCGCCGGGTCGCCGCGGCGCGGCGCGGTGAGCGCCGCGACGGCCGTCGCGCGGCGGGGCGACGGCGTCGAAGTCGTCACGCGGGTACGGCGAGCTCACGCCCCGACGGTACGTGCTGGGGCCCCGCCGCGAGGGCGGAACGCGGTGACGCGCGGGTCAGCCCGGCGGGTCCTGCCGGTCGTCCCGCTGCCCGCGGGGGGCGGGTCCGACGTCGAGGTCGCGCCCGGCGGTGCGCTCGTCGCGCAGGCGCCGCAGCCGGCCGACGAGCACGGGGTCGGCGGCGAGGGCCTCGGGGTCGTCCAGGAGGGCGTTGAGCCGCTGGTAGTAGCGGGTGGCCGACAGGTCCAGCTCGTCGCGGACGGCCTGCTCCTTCTCGCCGCGCCGCCGGAAGGTGCGCCGCTCCACGGCGAGCACCGCCAGGTCCAGCTGCGACAGCGCCACCGGCCCACCCTGGCAGAGGCGGCCGGGGCACGGCAGCGTGGGACCGTGACCGCCTCCCCCCTCGCCGTCGTCCACCCCAGCTGGGCCCGCGCCCTGGCCCCGGTCGAGGAGGACCTGGTCCGGCTGCAGACCGAGCTCGACGGGCGGCGGGCCGCCGGGGAGGAGGTGCTGCCGGCGCGGGAGCACGTGCTGCGGGCCTTCGAGCAGCCGCTCGACGCGGTGCGGGTGCTGCTGCTCGGGCAGGACCCCTACCCCCGGCCGGGGCACGCCGTGGGGCTGGCGTTCTCCGTGGCGCCGCACGTGCGGCCGCTGCCGCCCACGCTGCGCAACCTGCTCAAGGAGCTCGCGGCCGACACCGGCCTGCCCGCCCCCTCCTCCGGGGACCTGTCGCCGTGGTCCGAGCGCGGCGTGCTGCTGCTCAACCGTGTGCTGACGGTGCGCGCCGGGGACTCCGGCTCGCACCGCCGGCTCGGCTGGGAGCGGGTCACCGACGCCGCCGTGCGCGCCCTGGCCGCCAGGGGCGGCCCGCTGGTCTCGGTGCTGTGGGGACGCGACGCGCAGACCGCGGGTGGGCTGCTGGCGGGCACCGCCGTCATCACGGGGGTGCACCCCAGCCCGCTGTCGGCGTCGCGGGGGTTCCACGGATCCCGGCCGTTCACGGCCGTCGACGAGGCCCTCCGGGCCCAGGGCGCACCGCCGGTGGACTGGTCGCTGCCCTGAGCAACCGGTGGGGGGCGGCGAGGGCTAGCGTGCGCGGGTGACCGCTGCACCGCTGCGCACGTACCGCCGGTACGTCGCCGTCGGGGACTCCTTCACCGAGGGCATCGACGACCCCGACCCCCGCGCCCCCGGACGCCACCGCGGCTGGGCGGACCGGCTCGCCGACCTCCTCGACGACGACGCGCGCGCCGCGGGGTCGCGGCTGGAGTACGCCAACCTCGCCGTGCGCGGCAAGCGGATGGCCGGGGTCCTCGCCGAGCAGCTGCCGCGTGCGCTGGAGCTGGCCCCGGACCTGCTGAGCATCAGCGCGGGCGGCAACGACATCCTGCGCCCTAACGTGGACGTCGACGCCCTGGCCGCCTCGCTGGACGAGGCCGTCGGCGCGGCCCGCGGCGCCGGTGCGCAGGTGCTGATGGCGTCGGGCTTCGACCCCGCGGGGCTGCCCGTGGTCCGGATGACGCGGGGTCGCGTGGCCACCTTCAACCTCCACGTCTGGTCCATCGCCCAGCGCTGGGACGCGCTCGTGCTGGACCTGTGGTCGATGCGGGCCCTGTACGACGCCCGCCTCTGGGCCCCGGACCGCATCCACCTGGCGCCCGAGGGGCACGAGCGGGTGGCCCTGCTCGCCGCCGCCACCGTGCGGGGCCTGCACGGGGGCGACCTCGGCGCCGCCGAGCGGCAGTGGGCGCAGCCGCTGCCGCCGCAGCCCTCCCCCGGCCGGCTGGCACGTGCCGGCCAGGACGCCGCCTGGGCCCGGGCCCACCTGGCGCCGTGGGTGCGCCGGCGCCTGGAGGGGCGCTCGAGCGGGGACGGCGTCACCGCCAAGCGCCCGGAGCCGCTGCCGCCGGTGCGCTGACGGCCGGGCCCGACCAGCGGGTGCCGGTCGAGCGCGACACGACGCTCCGACGAAGCGCGAAAGCCCCTCCTGGGAGGCCCCTGCGTGCCACCATCGGCTGCATGAGGACGGACCGGCCGCAGCGGCTCACCGGCGCTGCCGGGGGCACGACGGCCGTGGTGCCCGAGGTCCCCCAGGGCAGCTATTTGAGCTCCACCTCCCCCGCGGGCATCCCGCACGCCGCACTCAGCGGTCCCGTCGACACCTCCCCGCCGGCCGAGGCCCCCGAGCGGCGGCGCTCGGAGCGGCGCCGCTGGGCGCCCTCGCCCGACGAGGCGGCCGCCGAGGCGCCGGTGCCCGCGCAGGCGGGCACCCGCCGCGCGCCGGTCCCCGACCTCGACGACGTGCCGGTGCGCCCGCGCTCGGGCGGCCGCGCGCTGTCCTCGCCCGTGGTGCTGCCGCCGTCCGGGCCCGCCGCCAGGCCCGTGGCCGGGCCCGCGCTGTCGCACGAGGCTGCACCGGCGGCCTCCCGGCCGCAGCGCCCGGCCCCCCGCCCGGAGGCGCCCGAGCGCGCCATCCACCTGCTGGGCCTGGCCCAGGACCACGCCGAGCGCGTCCGCGCGGCCGCCGAGGCCGACGCCGCCGCCCTGCGCCGCAGCACCGCCGCAGAGGCGGCGCGCGCCCGCTCGGAGTTCGAGCGGGAGGCCACCGCCCTCGTCGCCCGCGCCCGCGAGGAGGCCGCGGCGGTCCGCGCCGAGGCCGAGCGCCGCACCCGCGACCTGCCGATGCAGGCGCGGCGCGAGGCCGAGGAGCTCACCGACGCCGCCCGTCGCGACGCCGAGGCCGTGCGCGCGGCCGCCGAGGCCCACGCCGCCCGGCTGCGCCGCGGGGCGGACGCCGAGTCTCGCCGCACCCTCGAGGAGGCCGAGCGCCGCGCCGCCGAGCTGCGCGAGGAGTCCGCGCGCCTGCGCCGCGAGGCCTCCGACCTGTCGGCCGCCGTGACGGCGCTGCGCTCCCAGCACGACGACGCCGCCGCCGACGTCGCCTCGCTGCGGGAGCGGTCCGCCGCGGCCATGGCCGAGGCCCACTCCGAGGCGCAGCAGATCGTCGAGGACGCCGCCGAGCAGGCGGCCATGGTGGTCGAGGCCGCCTCCAGCACCGCCGACGCGATGGTCGCGCAGGCGATGGCAGACAGCGCCGCCGCCGAGGAGCACGCCCGCACCGCCCACCAGCGGGCCAGCGAGGAGGGCGACCGGCTGCTGGCCGGCATGCGCGCCGAGGCCGACCAGCTCATGGCCGCGTCCCGCGAGGCAGCGGCCAGGGAGCGGGCCGAGGCCATCGCCGAGGCCGACACGGTCCGGGAGACCGGCCACATCGAGGCCCAGCGCGCCACCGCCGAGGCGTACGCGCAGGCCGAGCGCGTGCTCGCCACTGCGACCGCTGACGCCTCGGCCGCCCGCCGCGCCGCCGAGGAGGAGCTCACCCAGGCCCGCCACGAGGCCTCCCGCGCCCGCGAGCTGGCCGCCGAGGAGGCCGGCCGGGTGCGCCGCGAGGCCCGGGCGCAGGCCGAGAAGGAGCTGGCGGCCGCCGCCGAGCAGACCGCCTGGACGACGAGCACCGTGGACGCGCTGCTCACCGCCGCGGAGGAGGAGGCCCGCGCGGCCCGCAGCCGCGGCCACGCCGAGGCCGCCGCGGCGGTGCGCCGGGCCCGCGTCCGGCTGCAGGCGGTGGTGAGCACGGCGAGCCAGCGCGTGCGCACCCGCCTGGGCGGGCTGGAGCAGGAGGCCGAGCAGCTGCGCCGCAGCGCCGCCGAGGAGCTGCAGACCGCGCGCGCCGAGGCCGTCCGGCTCGTGCGCTCGGCCCGCCAGGAGGCGGACCAGGTGCTCGCCGCGGCCGGGGCCGCGGAGTCGACGGCTCGCGAGCGCTCGCAGCGGCGCGCGGAGGAGGCCGAGCACGGCGCCCGCGCCCTGCGGTCGCGGGTGGCCGAGGAGGTGGCCCGGGCGCAGCGCGAGGCGCAGGACGCCCGCCGCGAGGCCCGCGCCGAGGCCGTGCGCCTGGTGCTGGAGGCCCGCAGCGAGGCCGACCGCGAGCGCGCCGCCGCCGTCGCCCAGCGTGACCGGCTGGCTGCTGAGGTGGCCGAGCTCACCCGTCTGCGTGAGACCGCGGCTGCGGAGCTGGGCCAGCTGTCAGGCATCATCGAGGCGCTCGCCGCGCGGGGCCGCGGCGGCGCCCCGGCGCGCCCGGCGGCGTCGGAGGCCTCCACGGCGAGCGGCCACCGGGTGTCCCTGCCACGGTAGGGGCGCCCGTCCCCCGGCGACCTCCGGAGGCACCATGCCCGACACCGGCGCGTTCCGCACCGTCCTGCGCGGCTACGACCCCGCGCAGGTGGACCAGCACGTCCACCACGTCCAGGAAGCGCTCGGCGAGGCGCGCGAGGTGGCAGCAGAGCTGTCGGAGCAGGTCCAGGCGCTCGAGCACCGGCTGACCGAGCGCGCCGCGGAGGACGCCGCCGAGCTGGTGCGCCCTGAGGCCCTGCAGCCCCGCTACGCCGACCTCGGCGCCCGGGTGGCGCAGATCCTGGCGCTGACCGAGGAGGAGGCGGCCGACCTGCTGGCGCGCACCGAGGCCGAGGCCGACGCGCTGCGCGGCGAGGCGGAGGCGCACGCCCGGCTGGTGCGCACCGAGGCCGACCGGTACGACGCCGCCGTCCGCGCCGACGCCGACGTGGAGGCCCAGCGGGTGCTGGCCGAGGCCCAGCGCCGCGCCGACGACGTGGTCGACGCGGCCGAGCGGCACGCTGCGGCGCGCCGCGAGGAGTCCGAGGCGGCGTGGGAGGACGCCCGCGCCCGCGCGGCGCAGGCCGCGGCCGACTTCGAGCTGGCGCTGGCCACCCGCCGCCACCGCACCGAGGTCGAGGCCGCGGAGCGCGCCCGCGCCCACGCCGAGGAGCTGGAGCGCGCCGAGCGCCTGGTGGCGCAGGCCCGCGACCGCGCCGACGCCGTGGACCAGGAGGCCTCCGCCAGGATCGAGGAGCTGCTCGGCTCCGCGCGCGAGCAGGCGGCCTCGCTCCTGGAGGAGGCGCGCCAGCGGGCGGACGAGGTGCGCGCCGAGTCCCAGCGCGAGCTGGCGGCCGCCACCGCTCGCCGCGACAGCATCAACGCGCAGCTGGCCAACGTCCGCCAGATGCTCGCCACCCTGTCGGGCGGCAGCGCGGCCGCGGGGGCGCTCCCCGTGACGGGTCTGGAGGACGCCGCCCCGTCAGGGGCGCAGGAGACCGAGGTGCTGGACCTGCGCGAGGGTTCGCAGGTCAGACCGCGCTGAGGCGGTGGTACGCCCGGGCGTGGTGCACCAGGGGCGTGCCGCCGTGGACGGCCGTGACCTCCGGGCGCACCAGCAGCAGGACGCTGTCGCCGGCCTCGACGACGTCGTGGACGGGCCCGGCCAGACGGGCCACCACGCCGTGGAGCTCGGGCAGGCCGGTCTCGTCGTAGGACCAGGAGCCGTCGTCGGGGAAGCGGCCCGCCGCCGGGGCGGCGAAGCGGCGCGCCAGCGCCTCCTGGTCATCGGCGAGCAGGTGCACCGCCACGCGCCGCTCGGCGAGCAGCGCCTCCAGGCTGGAGGAGGTGCGCGAGACGTTGAAGGACAGCAGCGGCGGCGCCACCGACACCGAGGCCACGGAGATGGCGGTGAAGCCGACCGGGCGCTCGGGGGACGCGGTGGTGACCACCCAGGCGCTCGAGGCGACGGCGCGGAAGGCCCCGGCGAGGTCCACGACGGGCGCGGTGGTGGTGGCGGTGCAGGTCATGAGGGATCTCCTCCATCGGTCCTGGCGGGAGCACCTGCCTCGTCCGTGGGACGGGCTGGTTGCTGCGGCGTCGACGAGCCAGGTCTCTCGGCCGCTCTGGATGGGCGTCGTCGATGCTCCCCTGGTGGGCGCTCGGTGTCAACGCGACGTCGGGGCGACCTCTAGCGTGGCGGGGTGCAGCGCGTGGTGGTCGGCGTCGCGACCCTCGTCGTCCTGGGGGCCGTCGCCGGTGTCGTCGGGCTCCTCCTGTCCCCGCGCCGGCGCCGGGCCGCGCCGTCCACGGCGGTGCTCCTCGGGGTGGTGCTGGCCTTCGCCGGCGGCTTCGCGGGATACCTGCTGGGGCCGAAGGGCGGGGCGGGCGCCTTCCTGACCGGTCCGGCCTGGGCGGGCGCCGCCGCCGGCGCGCTGCTGGCCGTGGTGCTGCTGGTCCTGCCGCTGCGGCGGCGCGGGGCCGGTCGTGCGCGTCCCTGAGGCCCTCCCCGGCCTGGCCGTCGCCGCGGTCGCGACCGCCGTGGCCTTCGGGGTGTCCTGGCTGGTCCCGGGCCTGGGTCCGACCACCGTGGCGGTGGTCCTGGGCCTGGTGGTGGCCAATGCCGGCCTGCAGCGGGCCGTCCTGGCCCCGGGGACGGCCTTCGCCAGCCGCAGGCTGCTGCGCACCGCCGTGGTGCTGCTGGGGCTGCAGCTGCCGCTGGGCGCCGTGCTGGCGCTGGGCTGGGAGGGCCTGCTCGTCGTCGTCGTGACCGTGGCCGTCACCTTCGCGGGGACGCTGCTGCTGGGGCGGGCCCTCGGCCTGCCCCCCGGCCGAGGCCTGCTGGTCTCCACCGGCTTCTCCATCTGCGGGGCCTCCGCCATCGCCGCGGTGGAGCCGCTGGCGAGGGCCCGCAAGGACGACGTCACCACGGCCGTGGCGCTGGTGACGCTGTGCGGCTCCCTCGCGATCCTCGTGCTGCCGCCGCTGGCGGGGCCGCTGGGGCTGGACCCGGTGGCCTTCGGCGCCTGGGTGGGGGCCAGCGTCCACGACGTCGGGCAGGTGGTGGCCACCGCCAGCCGCGTGGACGGGGCGCTCCAGACCGCCGTCGTGGTGAAGCTGGCCCGGGTGGCGCTGCTGGCCCCGCTCGTGGCGGGGGTGGGGCTGGCGGCCCGGCGCGCCGCCCGCACGGCGGACGGCGGCGACGACGCCGCGCGCGCCCGCGTGCCGCTGCTCCCGCTGTTCGTCGTGGGCTTCCTCGTGGCCGTGGCCGTGCGCAGCACGGGCCTGGTGCCGGCCGGCCTGCTCGAGGCGGCCCAGGTCGTGCAGACGGTGCTGCTCGTGGCCGCCCTGTACGCCCTGGGCACCGGCATCCGGCTGCGGGTGCTGGCCCGCACCGGCGCGCGCTCGCTGGTGCTGGGCCTGGCCTCGTGGGTGCTGGTGGCCGCCGTCGCCTACGCCGGGGTGCGCCTGCTGGGCCTGTGAGCACAGCGGACACCCAGGGGCCTTCTGGCCGGTCGCGCCGCGTGGTTCGATCGGCCGGTGCACCAGGGCGCCGCCGGCGGGACCACCGCCACCGTGCCCGAGGGCTGGTGGCAGCGGGCGCTCGCCAGCATCCCCGACCCCGTCGCCGTCCTCGGGCCGCGCTGGGAGGTGCTGTGGGTCAGCCCGGCGGCGGCCGCGGCGAGCGGGCTCGACCCGGCGGCCGTGATGGGGCGGGTGCTGTGGGACGCGGTGCCCGGCACCGCCACGAGCGAGGAGCCGATGCGGCGCGCGGTGCGCACGGGCACCACCACCACCTGGGAGGCGCGCATCGGCGGGCCCCGCTGGTACGAGCTGCAGGCGGTCCCGCTGGACGGGCTGCTGCTCGTGGTGGCGCGCAGCTCCGACGAGCGGCGGCGGGCCGCCGCGGAGGTCGCCGCCTCCCTGGAGCGCACCCGCCTGGTGCTGGAGGTGTCCACGGCCCTCGGCGCCGCCCGCACGCTCGAGGAGGTCGCCGAGGCCGTCGTGGCGGTGGCCACGGAGAAGCTGGGCGCCGACTACGGCGGGCTGTCCGTGGTGGACCGGGAGGCGCGGCGGGTGCGCACCGCCTCCCGCGCCCAGATCGACCCGGAGGTGGAGGAGGTCTGGGCGGACCTCCCGCTGGACCACCCCGGACCGGCGCCGCACGTGTGCCGCACCGGCGAGGAGCTGGTCTTCGAGCGCCTGGCGGACGTCGAGGGCCGCTTCCCCGCCGTGGCCGACCGCATCCAGCGCTCGGGCCTGCGCTCGGGCGTGGTGGTGCCGCTGGTCGCCGAGGACGCCGTGGTCGGCGCGCTCACGGTGGCCTGGCAGGAGGAGGGCGGCGTCGGCGACGGCGTGCTGGACGTGGTCAGG
Source organism: Streptomyces sp. NP160 (assembly GCF_006335115.1). Taxonomy (GTDB): domain Bacteria; phylum Actinomycetota; class Actinomycetes; order Actinomycetales; family Quadrisphaeraceae; genus Quadrisphaera. The sequence goes on along the minus strand of NZ_VDMJ01000025.1, from coordinate 32,729 downwards.
GCCTCCGCCGGCGCCACCGGTCAGGCGGTGCGCCGCGCGCTGCTGCTCGCCGACCGCGCCAGCGCCGCCGAGGTGCTGCAGCGGGCGCTGCTGGCGCCGCTGCCGCGCGGCCTCGACGTGGAGGTGGCGGCCCGCTACCTGCCGGCGGGCCAGCGCGACCACGTGGGCGGTGACTGGCACGACGCCGTGCCCCTGGACGGCGGGCGCCTGGCGCTGGTGGTGGGCGACGTCGCGGGGCACGACGTCGAGGCGGCTGCCGTGATGGGCCGCGCCAGCGGCGCCCTGCGCTCCTTCCTGCTGGCCGTGGACGGGCTGCCGTCGCGGGCTCTGACGGCCGCCGACGACGCCTTCTGGCGGCTGGACGTGCCGGCCCCGGCCACGGTGGTGGCCGGCGTGCTCACCCCACCGGGGCGCGGCGGCTCCCGCAGCTGGCGGTGGGCCAACGCCGGGCACCCGCCGCCGCTGCTGGTCAGCCCCGGCGGGCGCACCCGGGTGCTGGCGCGCCGCCCGGAGCTGCTGCTGGGGGTGGACCCGAGCACGCACCGCACCGACCACGTGGTGGCGGTGCCGCCGGGGTCGGTGCTGCTGCTGCACAGCGACGGGCTGGTGGAGCGGCGCGACCGCGACCTCGACGAGGGCACCGCGGCCCTGGCGGCGCTGCTGGGGCCCCTGGCGGCCGACCACGCCGGCGCCCCGCTGGAGGAGCTCCTCGACGCGCTCCTGGCGGCGGCGCTGCCGGGGCGGCCCGCGGACGACGTCGTCGTGCTCGCGGTGCGCACCCCCTGAGCGGGTGCGCCGCCCGATCTCGGCGTGCACGATGGCCGGGCACCGCCAGGTCCGCCCGGCGGCGCGCCGGGCCCGTCCGGGCCGGCCCACCAGCAGCAGGAGGCCGCATGTCCCTCAGCGACGACGACATCACCACGACCACCGGTGCGGGTGGGGCGAGCGGCGACGCCGACTCCGGCGACTCCGACGCCACCCAGGTCGACCCGGCCG
>NZ_VDMJ01000025.1:0-31710 GCF_006335115.1 Streptomyces sp. NP160 | reverse complement strand
GACCCGGCCGGCGTGGACCCGGCGAACAGCTGACGTGACGGCTGAGCTCGAGCGCGAGCTGACGGCCCCGGTCCCCACGGGGACCGGGGCTGGGCCGTCGCCGCTGGCGCGCTGCTTCGAGACCACCCCGGAGCGCTTCGCCGCCGAGCAGTGGAACCGCACCCCGCTGCTCGTGCGCGCAGCTGACCGCGCGTCCTCGCCCGTGCGCGGCTTCGACGACCTGCTCTCCCCCGCCGACGTCGACGCGCTGCTGGGCCCCCGCGGCCTGCGCACGCCGTTCTTCGCCATGGTCAAGGACGGCGTCAGCCTGCCGCGGTCGAGCTACACCCGGACCGCGAACGCCGGCAACCAGCGCCTGGCCGACATGCCCGACCCCGACGGCATCGCGAGGAACCACGCCGACGGCGCGACCATCGTCCTCAACGCGCTGCACCGCGTGTGGCCCGCCCTGGGCGTCTTCTGCCGCGACCTGGCCGCCGAGCTCGGCTGCCAGACGCAGACCAACGTCTACGTCACCCCTCCCGGCGCGCAGGGCTTCAAGCCCCACCACGACACCCACGACGTGCTCGTGCTGCAGGTCGACGGGCGCAAGCACTGGACCATCCACCCCCCGGCCGTCGAGCTCCCGCTGCGCACGCAGCCCAGCAAGGACCTCGGCCCCGACCCGGTGGGCGGGCGGGAGCCGCTCATCGACACGGTGCTGGAGCCCGGTGACGCGCTCTACCTGCCCCGCGGGTACCTGCACTCGGCGCAGACCACCGACGACCGCTCCATCCACCTCACCGTCGGGCTGCTGGCCACCACCTGGCAGGACGTCCTGACCGACCTCCTCAGCTCGGCGGGGAAGGGCGGCGGCGAGGACTCCCTCGCCCTGCGCAGGGCGCTGCCCCTGCCGGTGGAGGCCGAGGGGCCGACCGGGCTCGAGACCGACGTCGCCGCGTTCCGGCGCGCGGCGCTCGCGTGGCTGGAGCAGCTGGACGACGCCGCCGTCGAGCGCGTCGTGGCCGCGCGCCGCCGGCAGGCGGTGCCGCTGGAGCCGGTCGGCCCCCTGGCCCAGGACCGCGCCGCCCGCACCCTCGGCCCCGACGGGGTGGTCCGCCCGCGGGTCGGCCTGCACACGCGGGTCCGGGTGGCCGGCGAGCGCGTGGAGCTGCTCGTCGGGCAGCGCACCGTCAGCTTCCCGGGCTGGGTCGAGCCGGCGCTGCGGGCGGCGCTCGCGGGGCCCGCCTCGCCGTCGTCCCTGGCGGGGTCGGGGGTGGCCATCGACGTCGACGACGCGCAGGTGCTGCTGCGGCGGCTGCTGCGCGAGCGGGTCCTCGTGCCCGCGGACACCTCAGCGGAGGGCCGGCGCTGACGTCCGACCAGGTGCCGGGGGTCCTCGGGGCGTCCTACGCGCCCGAGGGCCTCACCCCCGCCGACCGCCGCTACTCCTGCGCCGCCGAGTCGCAGCTGCGCTCCGAGCCCGTGCTGGGCTCGGCGAGCACCACGCGGGGCTTCCTCCTCGTCGAGGAGCCCGGGCCGTGGGGGCCCGGCGGGGTCCCGTCCTCGCGGCTGGGAGAGGGCACCACGGCCGCGCTGCAGGACGTCGCGGCGTCCATCGGCGCCAAGCTGCTGCTGGTGCGGCGACCGGGGACGAGCGTGCTGCGATCCGGCGCCGGGGCCGGTGCCTCCGCCGAGCGCGTGCTCATGCGGGTGTCGGTGCGCCGCGGCCGCGAGCGCGTCATCACCCGGACCTGCGCGGTGGCCGACGTGGTCGAGGCGGCCCGCTCGCGCGACGGCTGGCACGACCTCGACACCACCGACGGCGGGCCGCTGCTGGTGTGCACGCACGGCCGCAAGGACTGGTGCTGCGCCCGCCGCGGTCGGCCGCTGGCCGCGGCGCTCGCCGAGCTGGCGCCGTCGCGCGTGTGGGAGTGCTCCCACCTGGGCGGCGACCGGTTCGCCGCCAACCTGCTGTCGCTGCCCACCGGCTGGACCTACGGCCGGGTCGACACCGGCGACGCCGCCGCCGTGGTGACGGCGACGGCGCGGGGCAGGGTCCTGCCGGGGCTGCTGCGCGGGCGCTGCTGCGACGCGATGGTGGTGCAGGCCGCGGACGTGCTCGCGCGCCTGGAGCTCGGCCGCGACGAGGTGCGGGACCTGGTGCCGGTGTCGGCCGCGCGGGAGGGCGAGGACGCCGGAGCCGCGTGGCGGGTGGTCTTCGACACCTCGCGCGGCCAGCGGCTCGCGGTGCGGGTGCGCCAGCGGCACGTGGAGAGCGCTCAGAGGCTCACCTGCGGCGCCGCGGCCGAGCAGCACGCCCGCACCTGGGAGCTGCTGGACGTCGCCCCGGTCGCCGTCCCCTGACGGCACGGGACCGCCCCCACCGGGTGGTGGGAGCGGCCCTCGTCAGCGCGGCTGCCTGCTGGCGTCAGCTGGGGACGTAGTCGAAGGTCTCCGGGTTCGGGCCGGTGCGGCCGGCCTCGCCCTTGTCGAGGGCGGTGATGGCGGCCACGTCGGAGTCGGCCAGCTCGAAGTCGAAGATGTCGAAGTTCGCCTGCATGCGCTCGGTGGTCACCGACTTCGGGAAGACGATGTCACCGCGCTCGACGTGCCAGCGCAGCGTCACCTGGGCGGTCGACCTGCCGACGCGCTCGGCGATCTCGCTGATGGTCGGGTCGTCCAGGACCTTGCCCTGGGCGATGGGCGACCACGCCTCGGTGGCGATCTGGTGCTCGGCGCCGTAGGCGCGCACCTCGTCGTTGGTGAAGTAGGGGTGCACCTCGACCTGGTTCACCGCCGGGGTGACCTCCGTCTCGCGGGCGAGGCGGCGCAGCTGGTGCGGCGTGAAGTTGGAGACGCCGATGGAGCGTGCGCGGCCCTCGCGGTAGAACTCCTCGAGCACGCGCCAGGTGGCGGGGAAGTCACCGTCGTACAGGGTCGGCAGCGGCCAGTGGATGAGGAACAGGTCCACCTGCTCCATCCCCAGCTGCGCCAGCGTCTCGTCGAAGGCCTTCCGCGCGTCGTCGGGGCGGTGGAAGCCGTTGTTGAGCTTGCTGGTGATGAAGAACTCGTCGCGGTCGATGCCGGAGGCGCGCACGGCCTCGCCGACGCCCTTCTCGTTGCCGTACATCTCCGCGGTGTCGATGTGGCGGTAGCCGATCTCGATCGCGCGCCCGGTCACCTCGGCGGTGTCCTCCGGGGGCACCTGGAACACCCCGAAGCCCAGCTGCGGGATGGTGCGCCCGTCGTTGAGGGTGATCGTCGGGACGGCTCCGGTCTTCTGCGTCGTGTCGCTCACGACGAGAGCAGTACCCCCTCCGGCCAGATCTGAACCTCAGACGTCAGATGAGTGCCGCCGCCGCTCCCGCCAGCCGCACCACGTCGAGCGCGTCCTCGCCGTCGCCCACCGGCTGCAGCACCACGGACGTCGCCCCGGCCTCCCCGTAGGCCCGCACCAGCGCCGCCACCTCCTCGGGGCTGCCCACCAGCGGGGTCTGGGGGCGGTGGTTCCCCCAGCCCTCGGCCTCGGCGTCGATGCGCCCCCGCGCGCCGTCGCCCACCGCCGACGGCACGAAGACCACCACGTGGAAGGACGCGTCGCCCCCGCGCCCGGTGTGCCCGACCGCCGCGGCGACCTGGTCCGGGGACGGTCCAGCGTCGAGGATGACGCCGTCGGAGCGCTCCCCCGCCAGCGCCAGGGTCTTCGGCCCGCGAGCGCCCACGAGCAGCGGAGGGACCACCTGGGGAGGGTGGTCGAGCTGCACGCCGTCGAGGTGGACGTAGCGGCCGTCGGCGTCCACGCGCTCCCCGCGCAGCAGCGGCCCGAGCACGTCGAGGTGCTCGCGCAGCAGCGTCATCGGCGAGGCCTCGCGGGCTCCCACCTGGCCCATCCAGTCGAGCACGCCGTGACCGACGCCCGGCAGGAACCGGGCGGGGAACGCCCGCGCCAGCGCCGCGACCTCCATGGCGGTGAGGGCCGGGTTCCGCAGCGGCACGGGCATGAGCCCCAGGCCCACCCGGACGGTCGAGGTCCACGCCAGGGCCATCGCCGAAGAGGTCAGGCCCCCGGCCCAGAAGCAGTCCTCCCAGAGCCACAGCTCGTGCGCGCCGGCCCGCTCGGCGGTGGTGGCGTGCTCGCGCAGCGCCTCCGGCGGCTGCTGCGGGCGGACCACCACCCCGACGGACGGGGACGAGGAGGGCGGCTGAGCGGCGCTGCTGGGCACGACGCGCAGCCTGCCAGCCCCACGCACCGCTCACCCCTCGGGGAGCACCTGCCCGCCGTCCACCACGAGGCTCTGGCCGGTGATGTAGCCCGCCCCCTCGCTGGCCAGGAAGAGGGCCGCCGCCGCGATGTCGTCCACGGACCCGAGCCGACCCAGCGGCACGGCCGCGGCCATCGTGTCGAGGTACTCGGCTCCGAGGTCCCGCAGGCCCTCGGTGAGCACGTTGCCGGGCAGCACGGCGTTGACGGTGACCCCCTGCGGGGCCAGCTCCAGCGCCGCCGTCCTCATGAAGCCCAGCTGCGCGGCCTTGCTCGCGCCGTAGTGGGACCAGCCGGCGTCTCCGGTGACCGGTCCGGTGATGGACGAGGTCAGCACCACGCGGCCGCGTCCGGAGGCGCCCAGCAGGGGTGCGCAGGCGGCGACGGCCAGCACGGTGCCCTTGACGTTCACCGCCAGCACCTCGTCGAGGTCGGCCTCGGTCATGGTGGCCAGCTCCGCCTTGGGGAAGATGCCGGCGTTGGCGCACAGCACGTCGAGCCCGCCGAGCAGGTCGGTGGCGGCCTGCGCCAGCCGGGCGCACCCGGCGCCGGTGGAGACGTCGAGCGCGGCGTGCTGCACGTCGCCGCCCTCGGCCCGCAGCGCGGCGGCAGCCGCGGCGAGGTCGGCCTCGCCGCGGGCGGTGAGCAGCACGCGCGCGCCGGCGCGCGCGAACCCGCGGGCGACGCCCAGACCGATGCCGCGGCTGGCGCCGGTGACGGCGACGCGCACACCGTCGAAGGAGGAGGAGCTCGTCATGCGCGCACCAGACCACACCGGACGGTGGCCTGGAGACACCGAAACACGCTGGTCACACGCTGGTGACGCAGCCGCCGCGCAGCGGGAGGAACCTCCCGGCCAACGACCGGCCCAGCACGGGCCGGGACACCGAACCGCTCTGTCAGGAGACCTGGCGTGGCCACCGAGACCACCGGCACGACACCACCGATCCCCACCCAGCAGGGAGCCAGCCCGGCCCCCACGAGCAGCACCCCTCCGGCGGCCCTCAAGGCGGGGTCGCTGGGCCTCGTCGCCGTCCTGTTCATGGCGGTGGCCAACGCTGCGCCCATCACCGCCGTCACCGCGAACGTCCCGATCGCCATCGCCTACGGCAACGGGCTCCAGGCGCCGGCGGGCTTCGCCGTCGCCACCGTCATCCTCACGCTGTTCGCCGTGGGGTTCGTCTCCATGGCCCGGCACATCACCACCGCGGGCGCCTTCTACGGCTTCATCACCCACGGCCTCGGCACCGTCTGGGGCACCGCCTCCGGAGCGCTGGCGACCATGGCCTACGTCGTCTTCGAGGCGTCGCTGGTCGGCATCTTCAGCTTCTTCGCCTCCGACGCCCTCGACCAGTGGTTCGGCCTGAGCGTCAACTGGCTGGTGCTCGCCGCCGCCTGCGTGCTGGTCGTCGGCGTGCTCGGCTACTTCGACATCAGCCTGGCCGCCTTCGTCATGGGCTTCTTCCTCGTCTGCGAGGTGGTCCTGCTCGTGGCGCTGGCCGCCTCCGTGGTGGTGCGCGGCCCGGCCGACGGCTGGCAGCTGGGCTCCCTGAACCCCATCGGGGCCTTCACCGGGCTCCCCGAGGGCGGCGGCTTCGACATCACCGCCGGCGACCCGCCCGCGCTGCTCGCGGCCGGCAGCGGCGCCATCGGCCTGTTCTTCGCGTTCTGGTCGTGGGTGGGCTTCGAGACCACCGCGGTGTACGGCGAGGAGTCGAAGAACCCGCGCCGGATGGTCCCGCGGGCCACCCTGATGGCCGTCGTCGGCCTGGGCGTCTTCTACGTGCTCGTCTCGTGGCTGGTGATCGCCGGCAACGGCGCCCAGCAGGCGATCACCCTCTCGGCCACCGACCCGACGTCGATGTTCACCGGGCTCGCCGCCGCCAACCTCGGCGGTGAGTGGGTGGCCGACGTCTACCTGTTCCTCATCGTGGCCGGCTCCTTCGCCTGCGCCCAGGCCTTCCACAACGCCGCCTCGCGGTACCTGTTCGCGATGGGCCGCGACCTGCCCGCGCTGCGCGGCTCCCTGGGCGCGGTGCACCGCAAGCACGGCTCGCCGCACGTCGCCTCGCTGGTGCAGACGGCCATCACGGCCGCCTTCGTCATCGGCTTCTACCTGCTGACGACCAACGGCAGCGACGTCGGCCAGGGCGCCTACTTCTACATGTACAGCCTGCTGGCGCTCATGGGCACCATGGCGATCCTGCTGGTGCAGGCCATCTGCTCGCTCGCCGTCATCTGGTACTTCCAGGTCAAGAAGGTGCACCGCGGCGGGCTGTGGACCACCGGCATCATCCCGGCCCTCGGTGGCCTGGGGATGCTCTACGTGATCTACCTGCTGTTCTCCAACATCAGCTTCGCCGGCGGCCCGGCGTCGGTGTCGCCCTTCTTCACGGCCATCCCCTACATCGTGGGGGCGTGCTTCGTGCTGCCGGCGCTCGGGGCGCTGTGGCTGCGCCGCGCACGTCCCGAGACGTACGCGTCGCTGGGGCGGACGGTCCTGGAGGAGTCCGTCGAGCGCTCCTGACCCGGACGCGCGAGAGCCCCCGACCGCTGCTGCGGTCGGGGGCTCTCGTCAGTCGAGCAGCTCGGCTCAGATGGGCTGCACCGTGTCGGCCTGCGGGCCGCGCTGGCCCTGGCTGGCCTGGAACTCCACGCGCTGGCCCTCGGTCAGCTCGCGGTAGCCGCCCTGGTCGGCGATGGCCGAGTAGTGGACGAACACGTCCGGGCCGCCGTCGTCGGGCTCGAGGAAGCCGAAGCCCTTCTCGGCGTTGAACCACTTCACCGTCGCCTGGCCCTCAGCGATGACCGGACCGCCGCCGCCACGGGGGCGCTCGGCGCCGCGGCCGCCACCGGCGCGGGGCTCGCGGGGAGCGCGCGGCGGGGCCGCCGGCGCCGGGCCGAGGGCCTGGACCCAGTCGGCCTGCGGGCCGCGCTGGCCCGGGCTGGACTCGAACTCCACCGGCTGGCCCTCGGCCAGCTCTCGGTAGCCGCCGTTGTCGGCGATGGCCGAGAAGTGGACGAACACGTCCGGGCCGCCGTCGGAGGGCTCGATGAAGCCGAAGCCCTTCTCCGCGTTGAACCACTTCACGGTGCCCTCGCCAGCGGCACCGCCGCCGCGCTGGGGAGCCGGGGCGGCCTGGCGGCCGTAGCCACCGCCGCCGCCGTAGCCACCGCTGTCACGACCGCCGCCGCGACCGCCGCCGAAGCCGCTGTCACGACCGCCACCGCGAGGAGCGGCCGGGGCGGAGCCCACGGGCGTCACGTCCTCGGCCTGGGGGCCGCGCTGGCCGCGACCCTCGGAGTACTCCACCGGCTGCCCCTCGTCGAGCGAGCGGTACCCGCTGCTCGCGATGGCCGAGAAGTGCACGAACAGGTCAGGCCCGCCGTCGTCCGGCTCGATGAAGCCGAAACCCTTCTCCGCGTTGAACCACTTCACTACGCCCTGGGGCATCCCACAGTCTCCGTCATCTTCGCGTACGTATCCGGTCGCGCGGCTCAGCGCCGACGCCACCACCTACCAGTGTGACAGCCTTCCGGCCCTGTGCACACCACCTGGGAGGGCCAGTTCTGCTGACACCCCTGGTCAGCCCAGCCGTCAGACGAACTCGACGCCCTGCGCGAGGGGCAGCTGGCCGGAGGCGTTGACGGTGTTGGTGGCGCGGCGCATGTACGCCTGCCAGGAGTCGGTGCCGGACTCGCGCCCGCCGCCGGTCTCCTTCTCCCCGCCGAAGGCGCCACCGATCTCAGCGCCGGAGGTCCCGATGTTGACGTTGGCGATCCCGCAGTCCGAGCCGCCGGCCGACAGGAAGCGCTCGGCCTCCTCCAGGTCGCGGGTGAAGACGGCGCTGCTCAGGCCCTGGCGCACCCCGTTGTTGAGGGCGATCGCCTCGTCGAAGGTGTCGTAGGTGAGCACGTAGACGACGGGCGCGAAGGTCTCCTCCTGCACCACGGCGCTCTGCGCGGGCATGCGGACCACGGCGGGCTGCACGTAGTAGGCGTCGGGGGCCTCGTCGGCGAGCACGCGCTCACCCCCGGCCACCACCTCGCCGCCCTGCGCGACGGCCTGCTCCAGGGCGGCCTGCTGCGCCTCGAAGGCGGCCCTCGAGACCAGCGGGCCCACGAGCACGCCCTCGGCGGTGGGGCTGCCGATCGGCAGGCCCTCGTAGGTGGCGGCGATGCGCTTGACCAGGTCGTCGGCGACCGAGCGGTGCACCACGAGGCGGCGCAGCGTGGTGCACCGCTGGCCGGCGGTGCCGGCCGCGGCGAAGACGATGCCGCGCAGCGCCAGGTCGAGGTCCGCGCTCGGGGCGACGACGGCGGCGTTGTTGCCGCCCAGCTCCAGCAGCACGCGCCCGAAGCGGGCGGCCACGCGCGGGGCCACCTCGCGGCCCATGCGCACCGAGCCGGTGGCGGAGACCAGGGCGACCCGCTCGTCGTCGACGAGGGCCTGGCCCGCCACGCGGTCGGCGAGCACCACGCCGTGCAGCCCGGCGGGCGCGCCGACCTCGCGCACCGCCTTCGCGAGGAGGGCGTCGGTGCCCAGGGCGCACAGGTGGGCGGTCTCAGCCGGCTTCCACACCACGGTGTCGCCGCAGACCAGCGCGAGGGCGGTGTTCCAGGCGTAGACGGCCACCGGGAAGTTGAAGGCGCTGATGACGCCGACCACGCCGAGCGGGTGCCACGTCTCGGCGAGGCGGTGGCCCGGGCGCTCCGACGGCAGGGTCTTGCCGAACAGCTGGCGGCTCTGGCCGACGGCCAGGTCGCAGATGTCGATCATCTCCTGGACCTCGCCCAGTGCCTCGGAGCGGATCTTGCCGACCTCGGCCTGCACGAGCGTGGCCAGGTGCTCCTTGTGCTCGGTGAGCAGCTCGCCCCAGCGCTTGACGAGCTGGCCGCGGACGGGGGCCGGCACGTCGCGCCAGGCCGGGAACGCCGCGGCGGCGGTGGCCACGGCGGCGTCGACGTCGGCGGCGGTGTGCTCGGGCGTGCGGGCCAGCACCTCGCCGGTGATGGGCGAGCGGCACTCGTGGGCGCCGTTGAGCAGCGCGCGGTCCACCCCGAGGGCGTCGAGCGCGGCGGAGACGTCCGCGGCGAGGGTGCCGGCGGCGGGGATGGTCCCGGTCAGTGCGGTCATGTCAGGTGCGTCCTCTGGATCGGGGTCAGTGCGTGACGGGGGTCTTCAGCTGGGCGGACAGGGCGTCCAGCGAGCGCTGCATCTGGTCGGTGGCCAGCGCGATGGGGTCCTGCACGGTCTTGCCGAGGATCGCGGAGAGCCGGTCGGCGCCGTAGTCGGCGCCGACCGCCCCGGCGTCCTTGGTGCCGGCGTCGGTGAGGTTGGACTGGAAGATGCCCGCCGCGCTGCGCGGCAGGAAGTCCTCGTAGACCACCGGGTCGACGACGACGGCGCCGGCGTCCACGAGCGCGCGCAGCGAGAGCGAGCCGTCGGCCTCGCGGTCGGGCAGCGCGGCGCCCTCGACGAGCCGGACCTCCCCGCAGGCGAGCCCGGCGAGGACGAGGTCGGCCTCGGTGCGCGGCAGGTGCTCGCGCCAGACGTCGCGGGCCACCTCCACACGCGTGCGCGGGTCACCACCGGCGCGGCGGGCGTCGACCTCGGCGACCAGCCGGTCGTACAGGTCGCGCCCGGCGGCGGTCAGCGCGATCCCGCGCTGCTCCACCTCGCCGAAGCGCACCCGCAGCGAGCCGGTGACGACCGAGCCGTCGGCCTCGCGGAAGGTCCGCTCCTCGGCCAGCGCGCGGAAGGAGGTCTGGCGCAGCAGCACGTCGGGGCCCTCCCACGCGGGCGGGCCCTGCACCTCGTCGATCATCGTGATGCCGCGCTCGGACATGCGCCGGTAGAGGTCGTCGATGTCGAGCACCCGCGGCGTCAGGTGGTTGATGTGCGTGGCGGGCACGCCGCCGATGTCGGCCGCCACCGCGGAGATCCGCTCCAGGTGGCTGTACCAGGCGCGGTCGACGGGCTCGGTCGACAGGCGGAACGCGTCGGTCGCCAGGCGCAGCAGCTCGTCGGCCTCGGCCGCGGGCAGGCCGCCCTCGGCCGCGGCGCGGTCCGCGAGCGCCAGCAGCTCGTCGGAGAACAGGTGCCGCTCCTCGACGAAGCGCTCCAGGCGCTCGCGCGTCGGCGCGTCGAAGAAGCGGGCGTCGTCCACCGCGAGCACCGAGGTGAAGACCCGGAAGGGGTTTGCGGCGAGCTCCGCCGGGTCGACCGGCCGGAAGGCCGTCGAGACCACGGGCACAGACGACGCCGAGGCGTCGCGCAGGTCGTAGAAGCCCACCGGGTGCATGCCGAAGGCCGCGAACACCCGTCCCACCTGCTCCAGCTCGCGAGCCGAGCCCACGCGGATGGCGCCGTGGCGCTCCGCCGTGACCCGCTCCAGCGACCCGAGGCGCTCGGCGTCGGCACCCCGGGCCGCGGCGACACCGGCGTTCACCGCGCGGCTGACCTCCACCAGCGTCGTGTACGCCGGCACCTCGGCGCCGTACATCTCGGCCAGCGCCACCGCGAAGCGGGCGCGCAGCTCGGCGTGCGCCACCAGCGTCGTCGTCATCGTCGTCATCGTCGCCCTCCGACCCATCAGATGATGTGCACCTCCCGCAGCAGCGGTGCCGCCGAGGTGGGTGCGAAGCGCTCCGGGGGGAAGCCGGAGACGTCCAGCTCGGGCTCCCGCCCCAGCACGAGGTCGCGCACCACCTCGCCCACGGCCGGTGCCTGCAGGAAGCCGTGGCCGGAGAACCCGGTGGCCACCACCAGGCCGCCCACCTCCCGGGAGCGGCCGATGAGGGCGTTGTGGTCGGGGGTGTTCTCGTACAGGCCGGCCCACCCGCCGTGCAGCGGCAGGCCGACGAGCGAGGGAGCCACGACGGCGGCCGCGGCCTCGAAGGCGGGCACCCAGGAGTCGTCGTAGTCGCGGCGGAAGCCGGGGACCTGCGCCGGGTCGGAGATGCCCAGCAGGAGCCCGTCCGGGGAGCCGTGCACGTAGAAGGTGGTGGACAGGTCCAGCGTGAAGGGCAGCTGGCCGGTGGCGGGACGGAGCCCGGCGGGTGCGGCGGCGAAGGCGATCTGCCGTCGGACGGGCTCCACGGGCAGGTCCGCGCCGGCCATCCTCCCGACGCTCGCCGACCACGCGCCCGCGGCCACCACGACGTGCTCGCAGCGGACGGTCCCCGCGGACGTCACCACGCCGGTCACGTGCGGGTCGTCGAGGGGTGCCGTCACCACGTCCAGCACCTCCACGCCCTCCAGCACGCGCGCGCCGTGCGCGCGGGCGCTGGCGGCCCAGGCCGCGACGGCCCGCGCGGGCTGCGCGTAGCCGTCCTGCGGGGAGAACGAGGCGCTGACCAGCACGGACGGGTCGAGGAGGGGGTTCAGCTCCGCCGCGCGGGCGGGGCTCACCACGTCGGCGACCGCGCCCATCGACCGCTGCAGCCCGGTGCTCACCTCGAGGGCGAGCGCCTCGCCCTCGGTGCGGGCGCAGAACAGGTACCCGACGCGCTGCAGCCCGATGCCCCCCGGGGTCCGCTCGTGGAGCTGCGCGTACTTCTCCAGCCCCCGCAGCCCCAGGGCGATGTTGCCGGGGTCGGAGAAGGTGGCGCGCACGCCGCCGAAGGGCTTCGCCGAGGAGCCGGAGCCGAGCAGGTCCCGCTCGAGCACCACGACGTCGGCACCGGAGCGCGCCAGCTCGTCGGCGGTGGCCAGGCCGACGGCGCCACCGCCGATGACGACCACCTGCGCCGACGCGGGCAGCGCTGCGCTGCCGGGGTGCTCCTCCACGACGCCACTGTGGACCCGACGAGTCATCAGGCACCATCGATGGTCTCTGCTGGTCATCGTCAGGAGCACTGATGGGTTGGACGCTGGAACAGCTGCGCACGCTCGCCGCCCTCGCGGACGGCGGCACCATGGCCGCGGCGGCGGCCGAGCTCGGCTACACCCCCGGGGCGGTGTCCCAGCAGATGGCCGCGCTCGCGGCCGCCGCCGGCCGGCCGCTGCTCGTCCGCGCGGGCCGGCGCGTCGAGCTCACCGACGACGGCCAGCTGCTGCTCGCCGGCGCCCGCGAGGTGCTCGCGGCGGAGGAGCGCGCCCGCTCCGCCCTGGCCGCGCCGCGCGCCGACCGCCGCGCCGTCGTCACGCTCGGGGTCTTCGGGTCGGCGGCGAGCGCTGCCTTCGGGCCCACCACCGCGCTGCTGCGGGAGCGGGCGCCGTGGGTGGACGTGCGCGCGGTGGAGGTGGACGTCGAGCGGGCCCTGGACGCCGTGGTGCCGGGCCCGGGGCGCTCCCCGCTCGACGTGTCCCTCGGGCTGGACCACCCCGACTCGCCGTCGCCACCGGTGGCGGGGGTCACCGCGGTCCCGCTGCTGAGCGAGCAGTACGTCGTGGTCGGGCGGGTGGGGTCGCTCCCGGGCGGCGCCGAGGAGCTGCGGGAGGCGCTGCGAGAGGCCGACTGGGTGCTGCCTCCGCTCGACACCGCCTTCGGCAGGGCCGCGCGCACCGCCTGCGCGCGCGCCGGGGTCGCGCCGTCGGTCCGGCACACCGTGACCGACACGGCGGTGTCCCTCGCCCTGGCGGAGTCCGGGGCTGGGCTGACGCTGGCGACGCCGCTCATGCTGGCGCTGCGCCCCACGCGGTGCGACACCGCGCCGCTGCCGGCCGCTCCCGGCTCGGCCGGCTCGGCTGCGGGCGCCGAGCGCCGCGTGGTGGCGCTGGTGCGCGCCACGGCGGCCGAGCGGGAGTCGGTGCAGCTGGTGCTCACCGCCCTCGGGGACGCCTTCGCCCAGCTGCGCCGGTGATCGTGGTCGGCGAGAGCCGGTGCGGCGCGTAGCGTGGACGGTGCGCGGCGCGGCGCCTGAGCGGCTCCGCTTCCTGCGCCGGGAGGCACCGTGACCGACAAGTCGTCCCACAGCAGCAGCTCCAAGGGCTCCGGCAGGAGCATCAAGCAGAAGCGCGCCGACAAGGCCGACAAGAAGGCCGCCTCCGAGCGCACCGCGTCCGGCGACCAGGTGTCGGCGGCCACCAAGCGCTGACACGGCCTCCTTCCCCGCCGGACGCCGGACCGCATGGCCGGTGGCCCGGCGGGGAAGGGGAGGACGTGGCCCCCGACCCGCACGACGACCCGCACGACCTGCAGCGCTTCCTCGACGCCCAGGCGGGCGGCACCTACGAGGCGGCGCTGGCGGAGCTGCGCGCCGGGCGCAAGCGCGGCCACTGGATCTGGTTCGTGCTGCCGCAGCTGCGCGGCCTCGGCCTGAGCCCCACCAGCCAGCACTACGGCATCAGCGGCCCGGACGAGGCCAGCGCCTACCTCGCGCACCCGGTGCTGGGGCCGCGGCTGCGGCAGTGCTTCGAGGTGCTCGCGGGCCTGGAGGAGACCGACCCGGTCCGGGTGCTCGGCAGCGTGGACGCGGTGAAGGTCCGCTCCAGCGCCACCCTGTTCGCCGCCGCAGCACCGCAGGAGCCCGTGTTCGCGCGGGTGCTGGAGCGCTGGTACGGCGGCCGGAAGGACGACGCGACCACCTCGCGCCTCTGAGGTGCGCTATTCTCCCGCCACACCATCCAGAGTGGCTGAGAGACCCGGCTCGCTGACGCCACAGCAACCACCCCCTCGAGGGCAGGTGCTACCGCCGGGACCGATGGAGGTCTCCGTGTCGTCCTGCATGCCCCTGCGCTGAGCCGTCGGCGCTGCTGCCGCCGCGCCCCCGCCAGCGCTCCTCCGCGCCCCACCCCGGCACCGCACCCGCCGGGTCCTGCCGCACGCCCGACGACGGGCGCCGGCCGATCACCCCTGCCCACGAGACCGCCCGCGCCCCGCGCCGGCACAGCCACGCCTGGAGAAGCCCGTGTCCCTGCTCCGCCGCACCTCCTCCCCCTCCGCCCTCGCCCAGAGCGCCGCGCTCTCGCGCCGCCAGCTGCTGCGGGCCGGCGTGCTGCTCGGCGGCGGTGCTGCCGTCGCCGGGTCGCTCGCGGCCTGCGGGTCCGGCGGCGGCGGCGAGGCGCTCGCCGCGGCCACCGGCGACCCGACCACCGCGCTGCAGGGCAAGACCCTCAAGCTCATGGTCAACCAGCCCCACGTCGTGGCCTTCCGCGACCTGCTCGCGCCGGAGTTCGCCAAGCAGTTCGGCGGGAAGCTTGAGGTCACGGCCATCCCCTACGACCAGCTGACGAGCAAGCAGATCCTCGACGTGCAGGGGGGCGCCGGGGAGTTCGACGTCTTCGACTACTTCTACTTCGGCCTCGGTGCCCTCGTCGACGCAGGCGCGCTGGTGGACCTCACCGACTACATCGGCGGCGACTCCAGCATCCAGGCGGACGACTTCCTGCCGTCCATCTACGACGTCTACACGAAGATCGACGACAAGCGCTACGGGCTCCCCTTCGACGGCGACACGCACGTCCTCTACTACAACGTCGCGCTGCTGGAGCAGTACGGCCAGCAGCCTCCGACGACGTGGGACGAGTACGACGCGGTGGCCAAGGCCATCACCGAGGCCGGCGGCGGGAAGGTCTACGGCGCCGCGGTGCTCGGCCAGCAGGTCCCGATGATCCTGGGCTGCTCCTTCATCAACCGCCTCGCCGGCTACGGCGGCACGCTCGTCGACGCCGACGGCAACCCCACGCTGACCTCGGACGCCGCCAAGGCCTCCCTGCAGCACCTCATCGACGTGCAGCCCTACGCCCTCCCGACGCCGCTGCAGGTGGGCTTCGACGAGTCCAACAGCGCCTTCCTCCAGGGCACCGCGGCGATGATCGACACCTGGACCGACCTCGGACTGCGCGCCAACGACCCGGCCAACTCCAAGATCGTCAACGGGTGGGGCGTGGTGCCGCTGCCGGTGGGCGGCTCCAACACCACCCCCCGCACCGCGCTGAACGCCGGGTTCGGCCTGGGCGTCTCCACGGCGAGCGAGGAGCAGGAGGCCGCGGCGGCGTTCGTGGCGTGGGCCACCGACAGCACGCGCAACCTGCTGCTGGCCAGCTACGGAGGCTCGGGCATCGACCCGAACCGCACCAGCGTGCTCGACTCCCCCGACTACGCGAAGGCCAGCGCACCGGCCACGGAGGTCATCGCCACCGGCCTGCGCGGGAACCCTCTGCCGTGGCCCACCGACGCGCAGTCACCCAAGCGCATGCAGGACCTGGTCGACCAGCTGGCCCTGGCGCTGTCGGGCTCGCAGGACGTCAACACCTCGCTGAGCAAGGCGCAGGAGGCCTGGGAGAAGAGCGCATGAGCACGCCCTCGGCCACGGGGGTGGCGGCGACCGTGCGCCGCGTCCCGCGCTGGCTGTCGCTGCCGCCGCTCGTGGCCATCGCCGTCCTGCTGGTCTACCCCACGGTGTTCGTGGTCGCCGCGAGCTTCACGAGGACGACGCTGGCCCGCCCCCTGCAGGAGTGGACCGGCTTCGCCAACCTCACCTCGGCGCTGCAGACCGAGGCGTTCGCCGGCTCCCTGGTGCGCACGCTGGTGTTCGCGGTGAGCGCCGCCGTGCTCGCGACGGCCATCGGCACGGTGGTGGCGCTGCTGCTGCGCGCCCGCGGTGGCGGGTTCGGGGTGCTGGGCACGCTGCTGCTCCTGCCGCTCGTCACGCCGCCGGTCATGGTGGGCGTCGCCTGGAAGCTGCTGCTGGCCCCCGCCGGCGGTGCGCTGACCAGCACGGTCAGCTCCGTCGTCGGCGCGCCGGTCAACCCCCTCGGCTCCTCCGGCACCGCGCTGGGCACGCTCGTGCTCATCCACGTGTGGCAGTGGACTCCTCTGGTGGTGCTGCTCGTCTTCGCGGCGCTGCTGGGCGTGCCCGACGAGCTGCTCGAGGCGGCCGCCCTCGACGGCGCGGGGGCGCTGCGCACCTTCACCGCGGTGACGTGGCCGGTGGTCGCGCCGACCGTGCTGTCGGTGCTGTTCCTGGAGCTGGTGGTGGGGTTCAAGGTCTTCGACCTCGTCGCCGTGGTCACCTCCGGCGGACCGGGCCTGTCGACGGTGGTGGCCAGCTTCGAGGTGTTCCGCACCGGTCTGCGCGGCGACTACGACGTCGGCACCGCCGCCGCCATGACGCTCGTGCTGGGCCTGCTCGTGGGCGTCGTCACCGCGGGCGTCTCGGCGCTGCGCGCCCGCGCCGCGAGGGCCGAGGCGTGACCCCCCTCCCGCACTCGGCCACCCCAGTGCGCGATCAGAGCCCCTCCAAAGCGCACTCGCGCACTCCAGTGCTGGATGAGCACGCCTCGAACGAGCACTCGGGTGTGCGAGTGCGTGAGAGGACGACGACGAGCGCCGAGCTCGAGCAGCTGCGCCGCGCGAAGCCCCGAGGGCCCCACCGCAGGTCGCCGCTGGCCCAGGTGGGCGTCCGCCTGGCGCTGGTGCTCGTCGCCGTCGTCGCCCTGGCGCCGGTGGCCTTCCTCGTGTCGCTGTCGGTGCGGTCCACCGACGACGTCCTCACCGGCTCCTGGCTGCCCGGCGGCCTCGACCAGCTCGCCTGGGGCAACTGGAGCGCGGCCTTCCGCACCATCCCGCTCGCGCACATGCTCGCCAACTCCTGGCTGGTGGCGCTCGGGTCCGCGCTGGTCACGGCGGTCGTCGCCGTGCCGGGCGCCTACGTCACCGCCCGCGCCGGCAAGCGGGGCGCACGCCTGGGCGCTGCGCTGCTCGCGGGGTACTGCGCGCCGCCCGTCGTGGCCGTCCTGCCGCTGTTCTTCCTCCTCAAGGAGGTCGGCCTCACCAACAGCGTGGTCGGCCTGGCGCTGGTCAACGGCCTGGCCAACGCCCCGGTGGCGGTGTGGCTGCTCGACTCCTTCGTGCGCCGGGTGCCGGTGGAGCTGGAGGAGGCCGCCTGGCTCGACGGGCTCTCCGTTGCCGGCGGCCTGCGCCGCATCGTGCTGCCGCTCATCGCCCCGGGCCTGGTCGCGGCGCTGCTGGTCTGCACCTTCCTGGCCTACGGGGAGTTCCTCTTCGCCGTCTCGTTCGCGCAGACCACCGCCAGCCAGCCGCTGACCGTGGGCCTGTCGCTCTTCCAGGGCGACCGCACCGTGCAGTTCGGCCAGCAGGCCGCCGCCGCGCTGGTGGGCGTCGTCCCCGTGTACGTGCTCGCCGTCGTCGCCCAGCGCTGGCTGGTCGGCGGCCTGTCGCAAGGAGCCCTCAAGTGAGCAGTCCCGAGCCCCGCCCCAAGGACCGGATCTTCCTCAACGCCTTCGACATGACGTGCGTGGCGCACCAGTCGCCGGGCCTGTGGCGGGTGCCGGGAGACCAGTCGCACCGCTACAACGACCTGTCCTACTGGACCGACCTCGCGAGGCTGCTCGACCGCGGCGGCTTCGACGTCCTGTTCATCGCTGACGTGCTCGGCGTCTACGACGTCTACAGGGGCGGCCCGGAGACGGCGCTCACCGAGGGCACGCAGGTGCCCGTGGGCGACCCGCTGCTCGCCGTCTCGGCGATGGGCGCGGTCACCGAGCGGCTCGGCTTCGCGCTCACGGTGTCGCTGACGTACGAGAAGCCCTACGCGCTCGCCCGCGACTTCGCCACCCTCGACCACTACACGAAGGGCCGGGTGGGGTGGAACGTCGTCACCTCCTACCTGGAGAGCGCCGCGAAGAACCTGGGGCTGGACACCCAGGTCGAGCACGACCAGCGCTACGAGCTGGCCGAGGAGTTCCTCGACGTCACCTACCAGCTGTGGGAGGGCTCCTGGGAGGACGACGCCGTGGTGCGCGACGCCGCCCGCGGCGTCTACACCGACCCGGCGCGGGTGCACCCGGTCGAGCACCACGGCCGTTACTACGACGTGCCCGGCATCGCCCTGACCGAGCCGAGCCCGCAGCGCACGCCGTTCGTCTTCCAGGCCGGCGCCTCCCCGCGGGGCGTGCGGTTCGCCGCCCGGCACGCCGAGGCCGTCTTCAACACCGCCAGCCGCCCCGAGGTGATGCGGCCCCAGGTCGACGCGCTGCGCGCCGAGGCCGCGAAGGCCGGGCGCGACCCGCGCAGCATCAAGGTGTTCTCGCTGCTCACCGTGGTGACGGCCGCCACCGACGAGGAGGCCTGGGCGAAGTACGAGGAGCTCAAGAGCTACGTCTCCTACGACGGCGCGCTGACCCTGTACGCCGGGTGGAGCGGTCTGGACCTGTCCACCTACCCGCCGGACGAGCCGCTGGAGTACGCCGAGACGCAGGCCGTGCGCTCGGCGGTGGCGGCCTTCTCCACCGCCGACCCCGACCGGCAGTGGACCCCGCGCGACATCGCCGCGTGGGTGGGCATCGGCGGCATGGGCGTCGTCGTCGTGGGCGGTCCGCAGACCGTCGCCGACGAGCTGGAGCGCTGGGTGCGCGAGGCCGACGTCGACGGGTTCAACCTCGCCTACGCCACGACGCCCGGCACGTTCGAGGACGTCGTCGAGCACCTCGTCCCCGAGCTCCGCCGCCGCGGGCTGGTCCCCACCCAGGACGAGCGGGACGCGCTGCCGGAGGGCACCACGCTGCGCGAGGCGGTCTACGGCGTCGGCAGGCGCCGCATCGCCGAGGACCACCCCGCGGCCGCCCACCGCCGCGTCCTGCAGGCGAAGGCCGCGGCCCGCGCCGCCGCCGAGACCCCCACCCCCGTCACCGAGGAGGTCGCCCGATGAGCTCCGAGCACACCACCGACTGGACCACCGCCGCCCGCGACGCCGCCGCCAAGCTCGCCGTCGACGCCCTCGAGCGCGACCGGGAGGGCGCCGAGCCGCTCGCCGAGGCGCAGCTGCTGCGCGAGCACCGCCTGCCGGGCCTGCTGCTGCCCGTCGAGGTGGGCGGGGGCGGTGGCACCTGGGCCGACGCGCTGCGCGCCGTCCGCGAGGTGGCCGTGGCCGACGGCTCGATCGCGCAGCTGCTCGGGTACCACTACGTCAACCAGGCCAACCTGGAGTGGGTGGCGGACGCCGCGGGCCGCGAGCGCTGGCAGCAGCGCGCCGGGGCGGGCCAGTGGCTCTGGGGCGACGCGGTGAACCCGGTCGATCCCGACCTCACCCTCACCCCCACGGACGGGGGCGCCTACCGCCTCAGCGGCCGCAAGAGCTTCGCCACCGGCGTGAGCAGCGGCGACGTGTCGGTGGTCTCCGGCCAGGACAGCGAGTCCGGGCGCCACGTGCTCGTCGTCGTCGAGCGCAGCGCGGCCGGGGTGCGACCCGGCGGTGACTGGGACAACCTCGGCCAGCGCCTCTCGGCGTCCGGCAGCGTCACCTTCGACGACGTCGAGGTGCCCGCGGAGAACGTGCTCGGGTTCCTCGACGGCGACGCGGCCACCCCCCGCGCCTCGCTGGTCACCCCAGCCATCCAGGCGGTCTTCGGGAACTTCTACGTCGGCGTGGTCCGCGGAGCCCTGCAGACCGCGGCGGAGTACACCAGGACGACGTCGAGGGCGTGGCTGCTGTCGGACTCCCCCAGCGCCGCGCAGGACCCGTACGTGCTGGCCACCTACGGCCGGCTGGTGGCGCGGCTGCGGGCCGCCGAGGCCCTGGCCGACCAGGCCGGGGAGGCGCTGGTCGCCGCCGACGCGGCGGGTGACGCGCTGACCTGGCAGGAGCGCGGGGAGCTCGCGGAGCTGGTCGCGGCGCTGAAGGTGGTCTCCTCCGACCTCGCCGTGGAGGCGACGTCGGCGGTGTTCGAGGTGACCGGCGCCCGCGCCACGAGCAACCGCGTGGGCCTGGACCGGTTCTGGCGCAACGTGCGCACGCACACGCTGCACGACCCGGTGCAGTACAAGGCCCGCGAGGTGGGCGACCACTTCCTCAACGGCACCCACCCGGAGTTCACCCTCTACACCTGACGGGCGAGGGCGGGGCTGCGCAGCTCCGCGAGCGAGCCGGCGCGCAGGGGCGGGGTGACCCAGCGCGCCCGCACGCTCGCCGACGCGGACTCCCCGGTGACGACGAGCCGGTGCGGGGTCTGCAGGAAGCGGACCTCCACCCGCAGCGACTCCGAGCCGCCCACCGCCCGCACCCAGCCCCCGCTGACCGCGAGGGGCACGGCACCACCACCGAGCTCGTCCGGCACGGGAGCCTCCACCAGGCGGTGCTCCCCCGGCACGACGGGCACCTCGAACCGCCAGCCGGCGCCGACCTGCTGGCCCGTGGCCACGGCCTGGCCGCCCTCGGGGGCGGCGGACTCCTGCACCCGCAGCCACCAGGCGCCGTCGCGGCGCTCGACGCGCACGTCCTCGAGCGCGGCGTCGCCCGGCCGGAGGACCTCCGAGGGCGTCAGCAGCAGCCCGTCCCAGGTCGGCCCGTCCGACGGCTCGGGAGCGCCCGCGGCCGGCGGCAGCGCCAGCCCGGCGAGCCGCTGGGCGAGCTCCTCGTCGGCGTCCGCGCCACCGCTCCCGTCGTCCCCGAGAGCGGGCAGCAGGTGGGTCCACACGGCGTCGAGCACCGCCTGCATGTCCGGGGTGTCGCTCGTGATCGCGACGACGGCGTCGTGCTCGGGCAGCACGAGCATGAACTGGCCGTAGGCGCCGTCCCCGCGGAACCCGTGGCGCTGGCGCCACAGCTGGAAGCCGTAGCCCTGCTGCCAGTCGACCTCGGGCTCGTGCGGGGTGGGCAGGTGGGCGCGGGAGGCCTCGTCCACCCACGCGGTGGGCAGCAGCTGACGCTCGCCCCACCGGCCGCGCTGCAGGAGCAGCACGCCGAGCGCCGCCACCGCGTCCGTGGTGGCGTGCAGACCGGTGAACCCCAGGTCGCGGCCCCGGGGGTGCTGCTGCCACCCGAAGCGCTCGGTCCCGGCGACACCGAGCGGCTCGAACAGCCGGGGCCCCAGCTGCCCGAGCAGGGTCTCGCCGCGGGCGCGCTGGACGGCGGCGCCGACGGCGTAGGTGCACGGCTGGTTGTAGGCGAAGACCGTGCCGGGCTCGCGCTCGGGCTCGATGCCGAGGAAGCCGCGCAGCGGCTCGTCGGGATCGGCGGCCTGCGCCCGGTCCCACGTCTCGGCGAGGTGCCCGCTGCCCATGCCCACGAGGTGGCGGAGGGTCAGCGACCGCGCTCGGTCGCTGGTCGCCGAGGCGGCCAGCTCGGGCAGCGCGTCCACGAGGCGGGCGTCGAGGGACAGCGTGCCGTCGGCCACGGCCAGGCCCAGCGCGGTGGCGGTGAAGCTCTTGCTGAGCGAGTAGAGCAGGTGCGGCTGGTCAGGGGCGTAGGGCGCCCACCAGCCCCGGGCGACGACGTGCCCGTGGCGGACCACCACGAGGCTGTGCGGGTCGACGTGGGGGTGCTCCTGCAGCGCGTCGAGGAGCGCGAGGACGCCGCGGGCGTCCACGCCCTGCTGGGACGGGGAGGCGACCGGCAGAGGAGAGCTCACCCGCTGGACGCTAGCCCGCGACTGGCCGGACGGCGCTGCGGCGTGTCACCACAAGAACCACCTACCCCAGTCATACCTTGGATCACAGCAACACCACACGTCACACCCGTCGCGCCAGGTGGGTCACGACCCGTCCCGCGAGCACCGCCGCAGCACCTCCCCGTCCCCGACCGCAGAGAGCCAGGTGCGCTGTGTCCACGCCGTCCTTCATCGACAGGCTCCGCTCCCGCTCGCGCCGCCCCGGGCAGGGCGCCCTGCTCGACCCAGCGCTCCTGCCCGTGCTGGAGACGTCCCCGGGTCCGCTGCCCGACCTCGCCGTGCGCACCGAGCTCCCGGAGGACCACTGGCACGCCGGGGACCCGAGGCTGGCCGAGGGCGCGACGGTCCTGGGGGCAGGCGACCTGCCCCACCCCCGCAGGCCCGTCGACCGGCGCGGACTGCACCTGGTCCCCGACGTCGACCTGCGCGGGGAGGTCGTCGACCTGCGCGGTGCGGCTCCGGCGGCTCCGGCAGCTCGAGCGGAGGCCGTCGCCCCGGAGCGTGAGGCCCCGTGCACCGAGCCCAGCACCTGGCTCGGCTGAGGAGCGCCGCGGCAGCGGCGTCAGGAGGATGAGGACGCCTCCAGGGTGAAGCGCACGGTGGCCCCGCCCCCGGGGGTCTCGTCCATCCAGATGCGGCCCCCGTGCCGGTCCACCACGCGGCGGCAGGTGGCCAGCCCCAGGCCGTGACCGCGGCCGCCGCCCGCGCCCAGCGCGGTGAACGGCTCGAAGACGCGCTCCCGGTCCTGCGCGGGCACTCCCGGCCCGTCGTCGGCCACGGAGAAGACCCACTGCCCACCGGTGTGCTCTGCGGCCACCAGGACGCGCGGCGCGCCGCCGTCGGCGCGCGCGGAGCCGTGGTGCAGGGCGTTGCCCACGAGGTTCTGGAGCAGCTGGCGCACCGCCACCGCGTCGCAGGCCACGTGCGGCAGCGGCTCGACCCTCACGTCCGCGCCGGTGCCGGCGACGAGGTCGCTGACCGCCTCGCGCGCCAGCTCCTCCACGTCGGTGAGCGCGCGCTCGCGGACCGCGGCGTCCAGCGCGGCGTCGTCGAGGAGCGATGACGTCAGGTGCAGCATGCGGCGGGCGCTGCGGCGCGCGGTCACCACCCACCCCAGCGCCAGCTCGGGACCGTCCTGGAGCTCCTCCTCGAGCAGCTCCAGGTAGCCGTCCACGACGGTCATGGGCGAGCGCAGGTCGTGGCTGGCGACGGCGGCGAAGCGCGCGAGGTCGCTGTTGGAGCGCTCGAGCTCCCGGCTGCGCTCCGCCAGCTCGGCGTGGAGGTCCTCCAGGGCGCGGGTGCGGGCCCGCACCTCGGTCACGTCCGTCATGGTGACCACGGCGCCCAGCGGCGTGCCGTCGGCCCGGGACATGGACCGGCCGCTGGCCACGACGTCGCGCGGAGGCCGGCCGTCCGCGGCGATGACCATCTCCTCGCCCGTCACGGCGCCCTCCGCCAGCGCCCGGTGCAGCGGCACGCGCTCCCGCACCATGGGCGTGGTGCCGTCGCCCTCGAAGAGGTCGTACCGTCCGGCGTGCTCGGAGGGGTCGGCGCTGGGGTCGGCGTCCTCGCCGTGCCACTCGCGGGCGGCCCGGTTGAACAGCGTGAGCCGCCCGTCCGGGCCGGCCGCCACCACGGCCACGTCGATGGTGCTGAGCACCGCCTCTGCGAGCTCGGTGCGCTCCTCCAGCTGGGCGGCCAGCTCCGCGGCCACGCGCGCGCGCCGGCGCCGCTCGAACAGCGCCAGCAGCACGCTGCCCAGGTCGGCCAGCCGCGCCAGCTGGTCCGGCGCCAGCTCGCCGGGGCTCGTGTCGAAGACGCACAGGCTGCCGAGCGCGTGCCCCTCGGCGGTGACCAGCGGCACGGAGGCGTACAGGCGCACGACGCCGAGCCGGCCGTCCACCCAGGCGCTGCGCCAGTACCGCGGGTCCAGGCTGGCGTCGGGGACGTGCACCACGGCGCCGTCGCGGAAGTGCAGTGCGCACATCGACTTCTCGCGCGGGGAGTCCCCGCCCTCGAAGCCGGTGGTCGTGAGCTGGCACTGCCGGTCGGCGTCGATGAGGTTGAGCGTGCCGAAGGGGACTCCGGCCACGGCGGCGGCCACGCGCACCACGGCCTGCAGCTCGTCGTCGGGCGGGGCGTCGAGGAGGCCGAGGACGTCGAGCGCCGCGAGCCTGTCGCGCTCGGCCTGCTCCGCCGCCGCGCCACCCTCGCTGTCCACGAACTGATCATCGGCACGCGGCGGCCCGCGCTGGAGCCGCGCGTCAGGAGCCGGTCAGCTGGCGGACGACCTCGTCGAGGTAGGCGCGCCGCAGGTCGGCGTGGCGGCCCCGGCTGTCCACGGCGGCCAGCAGCTGGCCGGTGCCCCCCAGCTGGGAGGCCTCCTCCACGGCGTCGCGGTAGTCGGCGGCGGCGCGGCTCGCGGAGGCCGGCAGCGCCAGGCGCACCGTCACCTGGCGCTCACCGCGCCGGGCCGCCGCGGCCACCTGCTCGCGCAGCTGGCGCCGGCCGGCCTCGAAGCCGCGGGCGGCGGCGTCCAGGCGGGCGGCCACCTGCAGCTCGCGCTCGTGCTGCGGCCGGTGGTGCTCCAGGGCGGCCTGGCCGCCGGCGCGCGGCGCGCCGATGCCCGCGGCGGGCGTGGCCAGCAGCACCAGCTGCAGCTCCCGCAGGAGGTCGTCCATGGCCTCCTCGGCGGCGAGGACGGCGTCGACGGGGAGGGCGTGCAGGTCCACCGCCTGCGTCACCTCCACCGCGACCATCGAGGAGGTGATGATCCCGGCGGTCGGGGGGTGCGCCCCGGACGGTGCCGAGGGACCGGACAGGGCCGCCGGCGGCTTCGCCGTGACGCCGCGCACGGGAGCGGAGGGGTGGCCGACGGGCATGAGCGGCCCGCTGTCGTCGTCGCTCCACAGGGCCAGGAGCTGCGCGGTGTCGAGGTCGGGCGCTGCCGCGGCGGCGGCGGCCTCCACCTCGAACCACACGGCCTTTCCGCTGCCGTGGGGGTGGCTGCCCCAGCGCACGGCGGTGCAGGCCACCAGGTCCAGGCCGCGGCCGCTCATCGCGCTCGCCGAGTGGGGCGTGTGCACGGGCGGCAGGGGCGAGGCGTCCTCCACCTCCACGCGGACCCCGCCCTCGAGGGTGGGGCGAAGGTGCACGGAGAAGCCGCTGCGCGCGTGGAGCACGGCGTTGGCGGCCAGCTCGGAGACCAGGAGGCCGGCGTCGTCGGCGCAGCCCCCCAGGCCCACGTCCTCGACCACCGCGATGACGAAGCGGCGGGCCAGGCGGACGGACTCCAGCTGCGCGGGGTAGGAGGGGGAGACGACGTGCGCGTCCTGCTCCCACGCCCTCACGGCGCCGCGGTCGTCGCCCATCTGATGCTCTGCCTGCCTCGCGGGGTCCTGTCGGCTGAGGGCCCCACGGTAGGTGATGGCGGCCCCCCGCGTCCCCGACTCCGCCGCGCCGGTGTCCCCCGCCGGCGCACCGGCCGCCACCTAGAGCCGCCCTTCGGCGACCAGGGAGAGCACCGTGGCGGCGCCGTCGCGCTCGACCGGGCCGCTGACCAGGTGCGCCGCGGCGCGGACGGCCGGCTCGGCCTGGCCCATGGCCACCCCCGTGCCCACCGCACCGAGCAGGGACAGGTCGTTCTGGCCGTCCCCCACGGCCACGACGCGCTGCAGCGGGGTGCCGCTGCTGCGCGCCCACCACCGCAGAGCGGAGCCCTTGGTCACGCCCGGGGCGGTGGCGTTCAGCACCGGGACGCCCGGCAGGAAGGGCGCGGTGGAGTCCTCCACGTGCAGCCCGAGCCCCTCCAGCACCGCGGTGACCTCGGCGGTGCGGTGCACCTCGAAGACGTCGACGGTCGCCTTGTCCACCTCCAGGTGGGCCCCGGAGCCGCTCAGGAGGTCCGCGGCGTCCCCGTCGGGCTCTCCGCTGACCTCCGCCCAGCCCACGTGGGCCTCCGGGCGGCGGTCGGTGACGAACATCGCCGCGCCGCTGTAGAGCTCGGCGTAGACGCCCTCGCGCACGCACCAGCGCACGAGCGCGTGCGCCGCCTCCCGCGGCAGCGGCCAGCGGGCCACCACCTGCCCGTCGCGGAGCACCACCGCCCCGTTGTGGGCCACGTCGACCGCGCCCTCCTGCCGGGCGTGCGCGGCGCTGGCCAGCTGGCCGCGCACCACGTCCAGCCCGCGCGGGAGGCGTCCGGTGGCGAAGCCGACGGCCGCACCGGCGGCCGTGGCCCGCGCCGCGGCCTCCACCACGGCGCCGGAGGCGTACGGCTCGGTGTCGAGCGTGGTGCCGTCGACGTCCAGGAACACCGCGGCCGCTCCGTCCGGGTGGGGCTCCCAGGCGTCGAAGCGCCCACCCGGCACCAGACCCTCCAGGGCGGCGGCCCGCTGCAGCCCGCTCACGCGGGGGCGCCGGAGGCTGTGCTCACCACGCGCAGCGCGGCCGCGGCAGCGCCGGGCAGGCGCAGCCGCTCACCGCCGGGGCGCTCCACCACGACGTCGGCGGCGGGGTCCTCTCCCCCGGCCACGACCACCAGCTCGGCGTCGAGGACCACCCCGCGCTCCGCGAGCCAGCGCAGCACCTCGGGGTCGGTGTCGGAGATGCGCGCCACGCGCGCCCGCGCGCCGTGCGGGCAGTCGGCCAGCAGCACCGCCGCGGGGCGCTCGTAGGTCCCGTCCGCAGCGGGGATGGGGTCGCCGTGGGGGTCGCGCAGGGGCCTGCCGAGGAGGCCGTCGATGCGCTCCAGGAACAGCTCGGAGACCACGTGCTCCAGCACCTCGGCCTCCTCGTGCACCTGGTCCCAGCCGTACCCGAGGTGCTCCACCAGGTAGGTCTCGAGCAGCCGGTGGCGGCGCACCACGCGCAGCGCCCGGGCGCGGCCGGCGTCGGTCAGCTCCACCGGGCGGTACGGCGCGGGCACCACCAGCCCGGCGTCGACGAGCCGCTTGACCTGCTCGGACACCGTGGAGGCCGCCAGCCCCAGGCGCGCGGCGAGGGCCGTGGTGGTGACGGGCGCGTCGTCCCACTCCTGCGCCGACCAGATGGTCTTGAGGTAGTCCTCGGCGACGGCGGTCACGCCGTCGCCGGCCTCGCGGGGTCGGTCGGGGGTCACGGCACGATCGTGGCGCACCGCCGGGGCGCACCGCACACCCCCTGCGCCGGGCCGTGTGCGCGGCGGGGCTGAGCAGCCCCCGCACCAGCAGCACCTGGTCGACGGCGGGGACGAGGAGCCAGGACCAGCGGCGCCCGGGGTCACCCGCAGTGCTCAGGCGTCGGCGAGCTCACGGGCGACGGCGGTGACGGCGCGGCACACGACGGCCAGCTCCAGGCGCAGCGGGCGCAGGTCGGACGCCTCGACCGGCCGCCCGCCGCCGGCGTCGGCCTCGACCGCGCGCAGGAGGCCCGCCAGGCGGGTGGCGCCCAGGTTGGCGGCGCTGCCGGCCAGCCGGTGCGCCAGCGCCTCGACGTCGGCGGCGTCCTGGCGGCGGACGGCGGCGGCGACCTGGCCCAGCGAGGAGGGCGCCTGGTCCGCGAAGGAGGTGAGCAGCCTGCGGAACAGGCGCCGCTCGCCAGCGTCGTCGAGGTCGCCCAGCTCGGCCATGCGGGCGCGCACGGCGGCCTCGACCACGCGGCTGGGGGCGTCGGCGGCCTCCCCCACGGCCTCCAGGAGCGCCTTCACCGCGAACGGCTTGCGCAGGTACGTGCAGCCGAGCGAGACACCGGCCTCCACGTCGGCGGGCAGGGCGCGCCCCGAGAGGAACACCACCGGCAGCCCCGCGGTCTCGGTGGCGCCGCGCAGGTCGGCCACCAGGCCCAAGCCACTGCCGCCGGGCATGAACATGTCGCTCACGAGGACGTCGGGCAGCACCTCGCGCAGCTGGGTCCGAGCCGCGGGCGCGGAGCCGACGGCGCGCACCTCGTGGCCGGCGCGCTGCAGGCGCGACGCGATGAGCTCGCGCGAGACGTCGTCGTCCTCCACCACGAGAACGCTAAGCACTCCGACCTCCAGCAGGGACGCGTCCGCGGGCGGCGGCCCGCCCCCCCCGGTGCATCGGCTCGCGGACAGCCCGACCTGAGCCCGCGCCGCGCCGAGCGCCGTTCCTCCGCTGTTCCACCTCCGTTGCCCGCGGGCTCACCGCGCCGTCCCCGGCGGGTCACCGCCAGCGGGAACCGCCCGGGCATGAGCCGCGCGCGCACCGCCGTCGTCGTCCTGGTCTCCGCAGCACTCGCCGGCGGCACCGCTCCCGCCGCGGTCGCCGCGGACCCTTCGCACGGAACCGGGGGAGGGTCCCTGCGCCTGGAGCCGGGCACGGACCGGCCGCTGGTGCTCGGGCACCGCGGCGCCAGCGCCTACCGCCCCGAGCACACGCTGGCCGCCTACGAGCTCGCTGCGCGGATGGGCGCCGACTTCATCGAGCCGGACCTGGTCAGCACGAAGGACGGGGTGCTGGTGGACCGGCACGAGCCGGAGATCTCCGGCACCACCGACGTGGCCGACCACCCCGAGTTCGCCGACCGGCGCGCCACCAAGACGATCGACGGGGTGGCGCATACCGGCTGGTTCACGGAGGACTTCACGCTGGCCGAGCTGAAGACGCTGCGGGCCGTGGAGCGGCTGCCGGAGCTGCGCCAGCGCAACACCCCCTACGACGGCGCCTACGAGGTCCCGACCTTCGAGGAGGTGCTCCAGCTGCGCGAGCGGCTCTCGGCGGAGCTGGGCCGCGAGGTGGGCGTCATCCCCGAGATCAAGCACGGCACCTACTTCGACGAGCTCGGCCTGTCGCAGGAGGAGCGGGTGGTCCAGGCGCTGCGGGCCCACGGGCTCGACCGCGAGGACGCCCCGGCGGCGGTCCAGTCCTTCGAGGTGGGGAACCTCGAGGAGCTCGCGGGGCAGGTGGGCACGCAGCTGGTGCAGCTGACGACGCCCGAGGGAGCCCCGGCGGACCTCGTGGCGGCCGGGGACCCCCGCACCTACGCGGACCTGACGAGCCCGGCGGGCCTGGCCCTGGTGGCCCGCTACGCCGACGTGCTGGGGCCGGACAAGGCGCAGGTGGTCCCGCTGGCCGCCGACGGCACCCTCGGCGAGCCGACCTCGCTGGTGGCCGACGCCCACGCCGCCGGCCTCGCGGTGGTGCCGTACACCTTCCGCCCCGAGGACGAGTTCCTCCCCGCCGAGCTGGACCGGGGCGACCTGCCCTCCGACCACGGGGACGCCGAGGCCGAGGTGGTCGACTTCCTGCGCGCCGGCGTCGACGGAGTGTTCACCGACGCGCCCGACACGGGTGTGGAGGGGCGCGCCCGCTTCCTGGCGGAGCGGGAGGGCTAGAAGTCGAAGAGGTTGGCCCGCAGGCCGCCGTCGCCGAGCTCCCGGCGCAGCACCCCGCGCCGTCGCAGCGCGGGCACCAGCTCGTCGAGCAGGCGGTGCAGCGTCACCGGGTGGAGGTCGCCGGACAGGAGCACGCCGTCGTTGTCGGCCTCCTCCCCCAGCTCCTCCACGAGGTCGGCCACCTCTTCTGCGGTCCCGACCAGGCCCTCCCGCTTCGCCACGAGCCCCTTGCGGGACCGCCGCAGCAGCACCTCCCGCAGCGGTGTGGCGCCGGGGTCGCCGACCCCCGCGAAGAAGCCCTTGAGGGTGCCGCGGGAGACGTGCTGCCCGAAGGCGTCGGGGGGCAGCGGCGCGTCGAGGTCGTGCGCGGTGAGGTCGGTCTCCAGGTCGCTGGACCAGTGGCCCGCCACGGCCAGCAGGTCGGTGTCGCTGGGGTCGAGGGACGCTGCCACCACCCGCTCGGCCTCCTCCCGCGAGGCCACCACCTCGGCCTTCACCCAGAACAGCACCCGCACGTCCTCGGGGCGGCGGCCGGCCTCGCGCGCCGCCTGGTGGACGCGGGCGCGGTAGGAGCGGATGCTCGCGACGTCCAGCGGCGCGTAGGCCAGCTGCACGTCGGAGTGGGCCCCGGCGAAGGCCAGGCCCCGCGGAGAACCGCCGGGGGAGACCACGAGCGGCTCCCCCGCACGGCCGTCGTCGAACGGGGCGGCGTTGAGGGGTCCGGTGACGTCGAAGTACCGGCCCTCGTGGCGGCGCGCGCGGATGCGGCTGCCGTCGGCGTAGCGCCCGTCGTCAGCGAGCGCGCCGTCCTCCCAGGACCGCCACAGGTCCCTGACGAGTCCCGTCCACTCGTCGGCGCGGTCGTAGGCGGCGTCGTGGTCGAGCGGCGGGGCTCCGCCGACGTGCCGGGCGCTGCCGGTGTCGGTGACCACGTTGAGCCCGAACCTCCCGCCGGAGAGGTGCTGCAGCGTGGCGGCCTGCCGCGCGGCGAGGTAGGGCGGGGTGATCCCGGCGTTCACGGTGGGCACCAGGCCGATCCGGGAGGTGGCGGCGAACAGGTACGGCGCCAGCAGCAGCGGGTCGTGCTTGGGTCCGCCGTAGGCGCTGCGCACGCGCAGGTCGAGGGTCTCGGGGTTCCCCAGGGAGACCGCGTCCTCGGCCACCACGAGGTCGACCCCGGCCTGCTCCAGCTCGCGCACGGCCTGCTGGTAGAGGTCGGGCCGGCGCCAGTCCCAGCCCCACGCCCAGTCGGGGCGCCCCCAGCCCTGGGGGCCGAAGCCCCGGGAGAAGAAGTACCCGACGTGCTGCAGGCGGCTCACGCGGCGCCCCCCTCGAGCGAGCCCTCGAGGCTGTCGCCGTGGGCGGTGGCCAGCTCGGCGGCCACCAGCGCCCGGCGCAGGTCAGCCTGGAGGTCCTCGACGTCCTCGATGCCCACCGAGAGCCGCACGGTGCCGGGGTGCACGCCGGCGCGCTCGCGCTCGGCCTCGGTGCGGTGGGCGTGCGTGGTGGAGGCCGGGTGCACCACGAGGGAGCGCACGTCCCCCAGGTGGGTCATGTGGCTGAAGAGCTGCAGCGCCTCGATGAAGCGGCGGGCGGCGGGCGCACCGCCGCGCAGCGTCACCGCCAGCACCGATCCCGAGCCGCGCGGCAGGTACCGCCGCGCGCGCAGGTGGGAGGGGCTCGACGCCAGGCTGGCGTGGTCGACGCGCGCGACGCCGGGGTGGCGCTCCAGCCACCCCGCCAGGAGGGCCGCGCTGCGGCAGTGCTGCGCCATCCGCAGGGAGAGCGTCTCCACGCCCTGCTGGACCAGGAAGGCGCTGAACGGCGAGAGGACCGGCCCGAACCGGGCCGCCACGTGGTGGCGGGCGTGCTGGGCGTAGGCGCGCTCGCCGTGCAGGTCGGTCCAGCTGCGCCCGCCGAGCATCGCGCTGGGCTCGGCCAGCTGCGGGAAGCGCGGGGCGCCGGCGTCGTCGAGCCGGTCCCAGCCGAAGCCGCTGCCGACGACGACGACACCGCCGAGCGCCGTCCCGTGCCCGGAGAGGAACTTGCTGGCGGAGTGCACCACGACGTCCGCCCCGTGCTCGAGCGGCCGCAGGAGGTACGGGGTGGCGAGGGTGTTGTCCACCACCAGCGGGACTCCCGCGCCGTGTGCGACCCCGGCGACCGCCACGACGTCGAGGACCTCGTTGCGGGGGTTGGACAGCGACTCCGCGAACAGGGCCCGGGTGGTGGGCCGCAGGAGCCGGCGCCACGCGCCGGGGTCCGCGTGGTCGTGCACGAAGTCCACCTCGATGCCAAAGCGGGCGAAGTTCTCGGCGAACAGCCCGCGGGAGCCCTCGTAGAGGTGGTCCGAGGCGAGCAGGTGGTCCCCGGACTGCAGCAGGCCCAGCAGGGCGGTGGTGATGGCCGCCTGGCCGGAGCCGACGACGAGGGCCTCGACGCCGCCCTCGAGGGCGGCCAGGCGCCGCTCGAGCGCAGCCGTGGTCGGGTTGGCGATGCGGGAGTAGACGAAGCCGTCGTCCTCCCCGGAGAACCGGGCGGCGGCGTCGGAGGCGTCCTCGAAGCGGAAGCCCGCGGAGACGTGGACGGGGGCGACCCGGTCGCCGTGACCGGTGGGGTCGACGTCCGCGCCGGCGTGCACCTGCTGGGTGCTGAAGCCGTGGCGGGCGGTGCGCGCCGGGCGCGCGGGGCGGGGCAGGGGGGTGGTGCGGACCGTCTGGGCAGTCATCGGTGACCTCTCGGGCGCGCCGCGGGGTGGCGGCGCCGCGGCGCGCACCC
>NZ_VDMJ01000024.1 GCF_006335115.1 Streptomyces sp. NP160 | reverse complement strand
CGGCGGCCTCGAGCTGGGCCTGCAGCTGCACGGCCACCTCGGGCAGCTCGGCGCGGTCGGTGAAGGTGCCGATGGTGATGGTCCTGCCGTCCGCGGCGCCGGCCGGCGCGGTGGCCTGGGTGCGCTGCGGGCGGTCGGCCGTCCACGGCAGCGCCGGGCCCAGCAGGCCCTGCGCGACGTCGGCGCGGCCCTCGTAGACGGTGTCGACGACCTGCCGGGCGTCGACGGCCTCGCGCGCTGCGGCGCGCACCGCCGGGTCGGCGAAGGCGCCGCTGGAGGTGTTCAGGTAGAGGGTGTTGGTCCGGGGCATCTTGACCTCGTGCAGCAGCGCCGGGTCGAGCAGCGACGCCTGGCCCGCGGGGACCGCCTCGACGACGTCGGCGGTGCCGGTCCGCAGCGCGGCGGCGCGCGCGGTGCCGTCGGGCACGAACGAGGCGTCGATCCCGGCGGCCGCGGCCCGCTCGCCCCAGTAGCCGTCGAAGCGGTCCAGGGTGGCGCTCGAGGTGCCGTTGACGGCGGTCAGCACGAAGGGCCCGGTGGCGTGCCGGACCGGGTCCACCACCGTGGTGCCGGAGCCGTCGGTGGAGTAGGCGGCCGGCGACATGATCGCCAGCTGCGGGCTGGAGAGGCGCTGCGGCAGCAGCGGGTCGGCGGCCGCGGTCCGCACCAGCACGGCCTCGTCGGGGGCTGAGGGGTCGACCTCGGCGGTCAGGCCCACGCCGTCGAGGATGCGCGGCGGGGGCGACGCCGCGGCAGCCGCGCCGAGCGACCCGACCACGGCGGCCGGGGTCAGCGCCTGCCCGTCGTGGAACTGCACGCCCTGGCGGACGACGAAGCGCCAGGTGGTGTCGTCGACCTGCGACCACCGGGTGGCGAGCAGCGGCTGGGCGTCCCCGTCCTCGTCGAGGGTGACGAGGGTCTCGGTGTTCGACCAGCGCCCCATCTTGAAGGCGTCGTCGGTGATGGTCGAGAAGCCCGAGCGCGGCGGTTGCAGGTGGGCGATGCGGATGCGCGCGTCGCCGGCATCCGCGCTGGCGCCGGGTGCGCCGTCCGCGTCGTCGGTGCTGCCGGGCGTGCCGGCGAAGCACCCGGTGAGCAGCAGCGCGCCGGCGGCGGGCACCGCGAGGAGCAGCGACAGGCGGCGCGGGCTGCGCCGGAGCAGGGCGGAGCGGGACAAGGGTCCTCCAGGAGCGGTCGGGTGGTGCTGGTCAGGGGCGCCGCGGCCCGGCGCCGGTGCTGAGCCCGGGCCGTCAGGCCGTCAGGCCGTCAGAGCGGCGGAGCGGTCAGGGGCCTCGGGCAGGCGCGGCAGCGCGTCCACGAGCTCGCGGACGGCCTCGTGGCGCGGGTCGGCGAGCACGTCGCGGGTGGCGCGGTCCTCCACGAGGCGACCGGCGTGCAGGACGGCGGTCCGCTCGCACAGCGCGGCCACGGCGGCCAGGTCGTGGCTGACCACCACCAGCGCCGTGCTGCGCCGCACGCGGTGGAGCGCGTCCAGGACCTGCTCGCGCAGCGGGGCGTCCAGGCCGCTGACCGGCTCGTCGGCCAGCACCAGCTCGGGACGGGGCGCGAGCGCCCGCGCCACGGCGACGCGCTGCGCCTGGCCGCCGGAGAGCTGGCCCGGGCGGTGGTGGTGCAGCGCGGCGGAGACGCCGACGTCCTCGAGGCACTCGGCGGCGCGCTCGCTGGCGGCGGCGCTGCCGGCGCGGTGGACGCCGAGCCGCACCAGCGGCTGCTCCACGGCCTCGAGCGCGCTGAGCCGGGGGTCGAGGCTGGCGGCGCAGTCCTGCGGGACGTGCTGGACGGCCCGTCGGTACCAGCGCAGGGCGCCGGTGCGCCAGCGGGGCCGGACGCCGCGGGGCTCGCCGTCGTCGGGTCCCACCGCGGCGGTGACGGTGCCTGCGTCGGCGGCCTCCAGTGCTAGCAGGACGCGCAGGAGCGTCGACTTGCCGGCGCCGGAGCGACCCAGCAGCGCGAGGGACTCCCCCGGGCGGACGTCGAGGTCGACGCCGTCGAGCACCGCCCGCGAGCCGCCGGTGGTGCGGTAGCGGCGGACGAGGCCGCGGGCGCTCAGCAGCGGTGCGCTCACGGGGTCACCCCGGCCGGGGTGCGCGGCGGCAGCGCGGAGGCCGCTCGGCGCGTCGCGGTCACCAGGCTGCGCCCCGCGGCACTGGAGGGCCCGGCGAGGAGGTGGGAGCACACCGCGGTCTCGACCACCCGGCCCTCCGCCGCCACCACCACCCGCTGGCACAGCTGCGCGGCGACGGCGAGGTCGTGGGTGATGAAGAGCAGCGCCGGCTGGCCCGGCCCCCCGGTGCGCTCGCGCAGCAGCTCGACCACGCCGGTCTGGGTGACGACGTCCAGGGCCGTGGTGGGCTCGTCGGCCACGACCAGCGGGCCGGGACGGGCCAGGGCGAGGGCCAGGCAGGCGCGCTGGCGCTGGCCGCCGGAGAGCTCGCCCGGGCGGGCGTCCGCGACGGCGCGCCCGCCGGCGAGGCCCACCGCGGCCAGCAGGTCCAGCGCCTCCGACCGGGCGGCGCGGCGGCTGAGCCCCTGGGCGCGCAGGGGCGAGGCGACCTGCGCGCCCACCGCGACCAGCGGGTGCAGGGCCCGCGACGGGTCCTGGCCGACGCTGCTCGCCCGGCTCGCGGCGGGCCGGCGCTGCGGCGGGACGCCGAGCACCTCCGCGCCGCCCACGCGGACCGACCCGGTGACCCGCAGCCCGGGGAGCCCGCGCCCCAGCACGGCGGCGGCGGTGAGGGACTTGCCCGACCCGGACGCCCCGACGAGGGCCGTCCGCGCCCCCGGGAGGCCCCCCTCGGGGACGTCGAGGTCGACGCCGCGCAGCAGGGCCCGCTCCGCCGACGCGACCGTCAGCCCACGGACCCGCACCGCCTCCACACCGGAACAGTAACGGTTCTCATTATGGGCCGATCACAGGGTCGGGCCGCGGGCCCCCGGACCCGGCGGTCAGCGGGACGCCGTGAGCGCCACCGCCTCCACCCACCGCTGCGCGACCACCGGCGCGGGCGGCCGCTGCGCCCCTGGCACCGCGTGCCGGCGGACCTCCGCCACGAGGTCCGCGAGCATCGCGCGCAGGCGGTCGTCCGCGTCGGCGCGCCCGGTGTCGGCCAGGGCCCCCACGGCCAGCGCCACCAGCTGCGGGGCGGTGCGCCGCGCGAACTCCCGCGAGCGCGCCCCCGGCCGGCCGCGGCGGCGCGGGCGGTTCTCCTCCACGAAGCGGGCGGCCCACCGCTGCGCGCCCGGGGCCCGGCGCAGCGCGGCCAGCGTGGCCGGCTCCAGCAGGGCCTCGTCGCGCCCGTCCAGCTCCGCGAGCACGCCGTCGCTGGTGAGCACGGCGACGGCGAGCACGCGCTGGCGCGGCTCGGCGGCCACCGGCAGGGCGTGCGCCGCCGCCGTCCGCACGAGGCGGGGCGGCAGGTGCGGGTCGTCGCTGGTCAGGCCGACCACCTCGGGCACCAGCAGACCCAGGCGCGCCCGGGCGCCGTCACTGGTGCGGTCGTTGACGCAGCGGGCGGCGGTCGCCAGCAGGGGGTCGGTGCAGGACGGGTGGTCGCTCCACCGCTCCCCCGCCAGGTAGGAGGCCATCTCCATGAAGCAGGCCCCGCCCCGGGGGCTGCGGTGCCTGCCCGCGGACAGGACCGGCAGGACGTCGGGCGCCGCGGCGTGCGGCTCAGGACCTGGCAGCGCACCCGTGCTCACGGGCCACCTCCGCGCTCGGGGGGTCAGTCTCCGGCTCTCGCACGTCCATGGTGCACCCGGCCCGGCTCGAGCGGCAGTCCGAGCGGCAGTCCGAGCGGGCGACTCCTCGGAGGCGTGCGCCGCCGCCCCCGCCTAGGGTCGGGCCGTGAGCAGCAGCGCCGTCGACGAGCACGCGGAGCACTCGACCCCCGGGGTCTACTCGACGCCGGGCCAGGAGTTCACCCGCGACACCCGCTACATCACCGACCGCGTGGTCCGCGAGAGCGGCGCCCCGTCGGGCGCCGGCCCCCACGAGGGCCCTGACGGCACCCAGCTGTGGCCCGTCGAGGCGGGCCGGTACCGGCTCGTGGCGGCCAGGGCCTGCCCGTGGGCGAACCGCGCCATCATCGTGCGCCGCCTGCTGGGCCTGGAGGACGCGATCTCGCTCGGGCTCTGCGGTCCCACCCACGACGAGCGCAGCTGGACCTTCGACCTCGACGAGGGCGGTCGCGACCCGGTGCTCGGCTACGAGCGCCTGCAGGAGGCGTACTTCGCGCGCTTCCCCGACTACCCGCGCGGCATCACCGTTCCGGCGCTGGTGGACGTCCCCACGAGGGCCGTCGTCACCAACGACTTCGCGCAGATGACGCTGGACCTGTCCACCGAGTGGACCGAGCACCACCGCGAGGGTGCCCCGGACCTCTACCCCGAGCCGCTGCGGGACGAGCTGGACGCGGTCGTGCGCCGCATCTACACCGAGGTGAACAACGGCGTGTACCGGGCGGGCTTCGCGGGGTCGCAGGAGTCCTACGAGGCCGCCTACGACCGGCTCTTCACCGCGCTGGACTGGCTGGAGGAGCGGCTGAGCACGCAGCGCTACCTGGTGGGCGACACCATCACCGAGGCCGACGTGCGCCTGTTCACCACCCTCGCCCGCTTCGACGCCGTCTACCACGGCCACTTCAAGTGCAACCGGACCAAGCTCTCCGAGATGCCGGCGCTGTGGGCGTACGCCCGCGACCTGTTCACCACCCCCGGCTTCGGGGACACCACCGACTTCAGCCAGATCAAGGCGCACTACTACCGCGTGCACCGCGACATCAACCCCTCCGGCACCGTCCCGAAGGGCCCGGACCTGTCGGGGTGGCTCGAGCCGCACCACCGCGAGCAGCTGGGCGGGCGTCCCTTCGGCGACGGCACGCCCCCGCCGCCCGTGCGCGAGAGCGAGCGGGTGCCGTCCTCGGCCACGCCGCTGGGCTGACGCGGGGCCTGACGTGGGGCTGCGCCTGACCCTGCTGCTGGCGCCCGAGCCGGCGTCCGCGCGGGTCGGGCGCGTCGCCGCCGCCGAGCACCTCGCGCGGGCCGGAGCCGGTCCGTCGCTGACCGAGGCCGTCGTCCTGGTGGTCTCCGAGCTGGTGACCAACGCGGTGCGGCACGCGCCCGGGCCGCTGGAGCTGCTGCTCGAGGCCGACTCGGCCTCGGCGTCCGTGGGGGTGTCGGACACCTCCGCGGCGCACCCCGAGCTGGTGGCCCCCTACGACGGCGGCGGCCGGGGCATGCTCGTGGTCACCACCCTCGCCGTGCGCTGGCACGTCGAGGAGGTGCCCGGGGGCAAGGTGGTGTGGGCGCACCTGCGCGCCGGCTGACCCGCCGAGGGCCCGTCAGGGGGTGTGGAGCGCCACCAGCCGCGCAGCCCCCTGCTGCAGGGCCGCCCAGGGGCGGTCCAGCTCGAGGACGACGGCGGAGCCGGTGCTCACGCCGGCCAGCACCTGCCCGACGACCTCGCCCCGGGACCCCTCGCCGGCCAGCGCCGAGGCCGCGCCG
This sequence comes from Streptomyces sp. NP160, assembly GCF_006335115.1. GTDB lineage: Bacteria > Actinomycetota > Actinomycetes > Actinomycetales > Quadrisphaeraceae > Quadrisphaera. Next base: position 317,201 of record NZ_VDMJ01000024.1, on the reverse strand, counting down.
GACACGACGGGTTCGTGCCCGACGAGGAGCAGCACGCCCACCTCCTCGGGCGTGGCCGCCACGAGGTGCACCAGCGCCTGCGAGGACGTGTCGTACAGCTCCGGCTCCTCGCGGACCGTGCCCGGGTGCAGCGCGGGGGCCATGGCCTCCCAGGTCTGCGCCGTGCGCAGCGCGGAGGAGACGAGCACGAGGTCGGGAGCCCCGAGGCCGCGGGTGGCCAGCCAGGCGGCCGTGGAGGCCGCCTGGCCGGCGCCGCGCGGTGCGAGGGCCCGGGAGCGGTCGGTGCCGTCGGCGGCGTCGGCGACGGCCTTGCCGTGCCGCACGAGCACCAGCCGGTGCAGCGGTCCGCCCGGCTGGTGCCCGTCGGCCACGACGGAGCTGCTCAGGCGCCGACGGCGTGCACGCCGCCGTCCACGTGGACGATCTCGCCCGTGGTCTTGGGGAACCAGTCCGACAGCAGCGCCACGCAGGCCTGCGCCGGGGGCACCGGGTCCTTGACGTCCCACGCCAGCGGCGCGCGCTCGCTCCAGACGCTCTCGAACGCCTCGAAGCCGGGGATCGCCTTGGCGGCGGTGGTGCGGACCGGGCCGGCGGCCACGAGGTTGCAGCGCACGCCCTCGCCGCCCAGCTCGCGGGCCAGGTAGCGGCTCACGGACTCGAAGGCGGCCTTGGCCACGCCCATCCAGCCGTACACCGGCCACGCCAGCGAGGCGTCGAAGGTCAGGCCGACCACACCGGCGCCGGGCGCCAGCAGCGGGCGGCAGGCCACGACGAGCGACTGCAGGCTGAACGCGGAGACCTGCAGCGCGGTGGAGACGTCGTTCCACTCGGCGGACAGGAACCCGTCACCCATGACCGCCTGCGGGGCGAAGCCGATGGAGTGCACGACGCCGTCCAGCTGAGCGCCCTCGCCGAGGTGCTCGGTGATGCGGCCCGCCAGGGCGCCCAGGTCCTCGGCGCTGGAGACGTCCAGCTGCACCACCGGCGCGGGCTGCGGCAGGCGGCGCGCGATGACCTCGGTGATGCGCATCTGGCGCCCGAAGCTGCTGAGCACCACGGTGGCGCCCTGCTCCTGCGCGAGGCGCGCGACGTGGAACGCCATCGAGGTGTCCGTGAGGACCCCCGTGACGAGCAGGCGCTTGCCCTCGAGAAGTCCAGCCATCAGTGACCCATCCCCAATCCTCCGTCGACGGGGACGACCGCCCCGCTGATGTACCCCGCGGCGTCGGAGGCCAGGAAGGCCACGACGCCGGCGACCTCGTCGGACGCGCCGAAGCGGCCGGCGGGGATCGCCTTCTGGTAGGCCTGCTGCTGCGCCTCGGGGAGCGCGTCCGTCATGGCCGTGCTGATGTACCCCGGCGCCACGACGTTGGCCGTGATGCCGCGACCACCCAGCTCGCGCGTCAGCGAGCGGGCCAGGCCCACGAGGGCCGCCTTGCTCGCCGCGTAGCTGGCCTGGCCCGGCGAGCCGTACAGGCCGACGACGCTGCCGATGAGCACGATGCGACCCCGCTTGAGGCGGACCATGCCCTTGGCGGCCCGGCGGGCGCAGCGGTGCGCCCCGCCGAGGTTGGTGTCCAGGACGGCGGCGAAGTCGTCGTCTGTGGCGCGCAGGAGCAGCGCGTCCCGGGTGACGCCGGCGTTGGCCACCAGCACCTCCACGGGGCCGTGGGCCTCCTCGGCGCGGGTGAAGGCGGCGTCGACCGACGTGGTGTCGGTCACATCCGCCTGCACGGCGAGGGCGCCCTCGGGCACGTCCTCGGGGCGCCCGGTGCGGTACGTGCCGACGACGCGGTCACCCTGGGCGACGAACGCGGCGGCGATCGCCCGGCCGATCCCCCGGTCGGCCCCGGTCACCAGCACGCTGCGGCCCTCCGGCACGCGCCACCCCCGCTCCTGGGCCTCCGCGGCCCTCCTCGTCCCGTCACGTCGCGTCGACCGGTGCGGCGCGCGCCCGGTGTGAGCAGCGCGACGTCCGGCTCTCGCCGGCGCACGCTACCGGCACCTCCGACGTACGGTTGACCCGTGGCTCGCACGCAGACCCCGCGTCCGGACCGGCGGAGCAGCTCCACCACCCCGTCGATCACGTCCGTCGGGCGCTCCCACCAGGACGACATCAACTCCCGGATGCTGAAGTACAGCATCACGATGGGCATCCGCGTGCTGTGCTTCGGGCTCATCTTCGTGCTGCCGAGCCCGTGGCGGTGGGTCGCCGCGGTGGGCGCGATCTTCCTCCCCTACGTGGCGGTGCTCATCGCCAACGCGGGCCGGGAGCGCCTGCCGGTGGCCTGGGGCTCTGGCCGGTCCGTGCGAGACGTGCCCTCCCCGCACCGGGAGGAGCCCGCCGCCGAGCCCGCCGCCCTGCGCCCGGTCCAGGTGGTGCGCGGCGAGACGGTGGACCGCGGCGCGGAGCCCGCCCCGGGCCGCGCGGCGGAGCAGCCCGCTGCGCGCTCGGCCGACCGGGTGGTCCCGCCGGCGGCGCGCACCGACGGCGCCACCGCCCGCGACGACGACGAGCCTCCGCAGGCCCGCGCCAGCTGACCGGCGGGACCGCCCGGCAGGTCCCTCGCCCCACTGTTGATCACGCAGCGTGATCTTCCGAGGCGTGAGGGTGACCGTTCGTCGGGGCCGGTCCACCGGTGGGGTGACAGCGCCGCGATCTTGGTGCGTCCCCCCTGTCCGCCGGTGCACGATCTTGGTGGTGCGAGACGTCCCCCCGTCGGCTCGCGCCGGCGCCGGGCGGCCCCCCACCGCCCGGCGCCCCCAGCGCCGCCGCGCTCCCCGGACGACCGTGGAGCGTCCGCTCCAGCCGCCGCGCCGTTCACCCCCGGGCAACCCGCAGGACGCGCGGGGTTCCCCCGGGGCCCGCGCGGGTGCGACCATGGGGCCATGGCCTTCGAGCTGCACGAGCCCGCCCCGGACCTGGTCTGCAGCGCACGGGGGTGCAGGGCCGTCGCAGCCCACGCCCTCCTGTGGAACAACCCCCGCCTCCACACCCCCGAGCGGCGCAAGACCTGGCTCGCGTGCGGGGAGCACCTCGACCACCTGACCGCGCACCTGCAGGTCCGCGGGTTCCTGCGCGAGGTGGAGGCCGTCGCCGGACCGGCTCCCCTGGCCGGTCAGCGCACCGCCTGACCCACCTCCGGGAGCGCTCCGCTCGCGCGGGGGCATCCAGCCGGGCGCCGTACCGTGGCGGGGTGCACCGGCTGCTCCTGCAGCGGCGATGGCTGAGGGCGATCGCCCTCGCCGTGCTGTTCACGCTCGCGTGCCTGGCGCTGGCCCACTGGCAGTGGGACCGGCGCACCGAGCGCGTCGCCGCCATCGAGCTCGTGCGCTCCAACTACGACCGCGCCCCGGTCGACCTCAACAGCGTGCTGCCCGCCGGTTCGCCGTCGCTGCCGCCCGGGCGCACCTGGACCCCCGTCGCGGTCAGCGGCACCTACCTCACGTCGGCCACCCTGCTCGTGCGGCACCGCCAGCACGCCGACGACGGCTACGGCTACGAGGTGCTCGTGCCGCTGCGCCTCGACGACGGGCGCGTGCTCGTGGTGGACCGCGGCTGGCTCCCGCCCGACCCGGCCACGGCCGACGCCCCGTCCGCCGTCCCCGACCCGCCCGCGGGGGCCGTCAGCGCCGTGGTGCGCCTGCGGCCCTCCGAGCCGGTCGACGGCCGCGGCGCCCCGCCCGGCCAGGTGCAGGCGATCGACCTGCCCGGCACGGTCGCGGCGGGCGTGACCGCCGCCGGGGGCGCCGGCGCCGGGCAGCAGCTGGTCACCGCGGCCTACGGGGAGCTCGAGCGCGGCAGCGAGTCCCCCGCGCCGTCGTCGTCCCCGCAGGCGCCGGACGCACCGAGCCAGGACGAGGGGCCCCACCTCGGGTACACCGTGCAGTGGCTGCTGTTCGCCGTGGGCGCCTGGGTCTTCCTGGTGGTGCACCTGCGCCGCGCCGCCTACGAGGCCGACGTCGCCGCGGGCCGGCGCGAGCGCCGCGCCGAGCTGGTGGTGCGGGACCCGGACCGGCCGCCGACCGACGAGGAGGTCGAGGACGCCCAGGTGGAGGCCATGCTCGCCGCAGCCCGGCGCGACAGCGAGCGCCAGATCGGCCGCTGAGCGCTCGCTGAGCGCCCGGCGGCCCGTCAGGCGGCCACCGGGCCGTCGCTGAACTGCGTGCGGTGGAGCTCGGCGTAGAGGCCGCCGCGGGCCACCAGGTCCTCGTGCCGCCCGCGCTCCACCACGCGCCCGTCGTCGACCACGCAGATGAGGTCGGCGGAGCGCACGGTGGACAGGCGGTGCGCGATGACGATGCTCGTGCGCCCCACCAGCGCGGCGTCGAGGGCCTCCTGGACGGCCCGCTCCGACTCGCTGTCGAGGTGGGCGGTCGCCTCGTCGAGGACGACGACGCTGGGCGCGCGCAGCAGCAGCCGCGCGAGCGCCACGCGCTGCTTCTCGCCGCCGGACAGGCGGTGGCCGCGCTCCCCCACCACGGTGTCGAGGCCCTCCGGCAGACCCCTGACCACGCCGTCGGCGCGGGCGGCGGCCAGCGCCGCCCACAGGTCGCCCTCGGAGGCGTCGGCGCGCCCGTAGAGGAGGTTGGCGCGCACGGTGTCGTGGAACAGGTGCGCGTCCTGGCTGACCACGCCCACGCGGCGGCGCAGCTCCGCCTGGGAGGTCTCGCGGACGTCCACGCCGCCCACGCGGACGCTGCCGGAGTCGACGTCGTGCAGCCGGGCCACCAGGGAGGCCAGAGTGGTCTTGCCGGCGCCGCTGCGGCCCACGAGGGCCACCACCTGGCCCGCCCCGGCGTGCAGGCTCACGCCGCGCACCACGGGCCGCTCACCGGTGCCCTCCAGCGCGTCGGCGGCGGGGCCCCCGGCACCACCGGCCTGCAGCGAGGCCAGCGTGGAGACGGCGGGGTAGGTGAAGACGACGTCGTCCAGCTCCACGTCGAGCGGACCGGCGGGCAGCGCCCGCGGGTGCTCGGGGTCGCGCACGGCGGGCACGAGGTCGAGCACCTCGAAGACCCGCTCGAAGGAGACCAGGGCCGTCATGACGTCCACCTGGACGTTGGCCAGGCCCGTGATGGGGCCGTACAGGCGCGCCAGCAGCGCGGCCAGGGCCACGAGCGAGCCGGTGGTCACGGCGCCGCTGATGGCCAGCCACCCGCCCACGCCGTAGACCATCGCGGTCGCGAGCGCCGCCAGGGCCGTGAGGCCGGCGAAGAAGACCCTGCTGCTGAGGGCGGTGCGCACGCCGACGTCGCGGACGGCGGCGGCCCGGGAGCGGAACTGGGAGGACTCCTCGCCGTCGTCGCCGTAGGTCTTGACCAGGAGCGCCCCGGCCACGCCGAAGCGCTCGGTCATGCGCTCGCCCAGGTCGGCGTTGCGCTGCATCGCCTCCCGGCGCAGCGCCGCCAGCCGGCGGCCCACGCGGCGCGCCGGGAGCAGGAACGCCGGGACCACCACCAGCGCCAGCAGGGTGATCTGCCAGCTCAGCACGAGCATGGCGGTGAGCACCGCCACCAGGGTCACCGCGTTGGACAGCACGCCCGCCGCGGTGGAGGTGAACGCCTGCTGGGCGCCCACCACGTCGCTGTTGAGGCGCGAGACCAGCGCGCCGGTCTGGCTGCGGGTGAAGAAGCCGATCGACTGCCGCTGCACGTGCTCGAAGACGGCGCTGCGCAGCTCGTAGATGAGGCCCTCGCCGATCCTGGCGGACAGCCACCGCTGCACCAGCGACAGCCCGGCCTCGGCCAGGGCGACGGCGGCCACCAGGAGGGCCAGGACGACGACGGTCGAGCGGTCCCCGGTGCGGACGCCGTCGTCGATGAGGTGGCGCAGCAGCAGGGGCGGGACGGCCACCAGGGCGCCGTCGAGGACCACCAGGGCGGTGAAGACCGCCAGGGGGCGCCGGTGGGGCCGGGCCAGCGCCGCGACGCGGCGCAGCGTCCCCGGGGCGAGGCGGTGCTCGCGCACCGACCCGTCGCGGCTGAACGACCGCATGGCGGCCCAGCCGCTGGTGCTGCTCATCGCCGGTGGTCAACAGCGCCGGGGACCCGGCGCTTCCCGCACCCGGCGGACCTGCTGCGGACGCGGGGGCGAGGTGGTGCCTCCCGGACGCGGGCCGCCACGCTGTTCGAGCGGACCCGCCTCCGGTGACCGCTCAGCTCGCCTTGCGCGACCCCCTCGTCGCCCCGCCGCGGCTGCGGAGGGAGACGTCGCTCTCGGTGAGGATGCGGTGCACGAAGCCGTAGGAACGGCCCGTCTCCGCCGCCAGGGCGCGGATGCTGGCGCCCTGGGCGTACTTCGCCTTCAGGTCGTCGGCGAGCGTGGTGCGCTCGCCGCCGGTGATGCGGGCGCCCTTCTTGATCACTGGGTTGTCGCTCACGGTGTTGCCCTCCTGAGTCGTCCTCGACCAGTCCCCTGCTGGCCGCGCCCGGCCACCGCAGTGCTTCGGCGGTGCCCGGAACGACCATGGTGCCCTCCATCGTGCGACCTCGTCACACCCGGTGCCACCGGCACCGATCTTCTCCTACCGCGCCGCTTCCGCGAGCCTCCCGCGCCGGGACCGCCAGACCTTCCCCCGGACGGCCCCCAGGAGCCGCCCAGGAGCCGCCCAGGAGCCGTCCAGGAGCCGCTGCGACGATCTTCCGCCGCAGGTCAGCCGGCCGGGGCCGCGCCGGCCGGACCGGGCGCGCGTCAGGCCAGCGAGACCAGCTCGGCGTACTCCGGGCTCCACAGGTCCTCCTGGCCGTCGGGGAGCAGCACGACGCGCTCGGGCTCGAGGGCGTGCACGGCGCCCTCGTCGTGGGTGACGAGGACGACCGCGCCCTCGTAGCGGCGCAGCGCGTCGAGGACCTCCTCGCGGCTGGCCGGGTCCAGGTTGTTGGTGGGCTCGTCGAGCAGCAGCACGTTGGCGGCGCTCACCACGAGCATCGCCAGCGCCAGGCGCGTCTTCTCCCCGCCGGACAGGACGCCGGCCGGCTTGTGCACGTCGTCCCCGACGAAGAGGAACGAGCCCAGCACGCTCCGCACGCCGGTGTCGTCGAGGTCCGGTGCCGCCGACCGCATGTTCTCCAGCACCGACCTGGCGACGTCGATGGTCTCGTGCTCCTGGGCGTAGTAGCCCAGGCGCAGCCCGTGCCCGGGCACCACGGCGCCGGTGTCCGGCGTCTCCACGCCCCCGAGCAGGCGCAGCAGCGTGGTCTTGCCGGCGCCGTTGAGCCCCAGCACCACGACCTTGCTGCCCTTGTCGATGGCGAGGTCCACCCCGGTGAAGATCTCCAGCGACCCGTAGGACTTGGACAGGTGCTCCGCCGCGAGCGGGGTCCGCCCGCAGGGGGCCGGCGAGGGGAAGCGCAGCCTGGCCACGCGGTCGGCCTGGCGGACGTCCTCGAGGCCGGAGACCAGCTTCTCGGCGCGCTTGGCCATGTTCTGCGCGGCCACGGCCTTGGTGGCCTTCGCGCGCATCTTGTCGGCCTGGGCCATGAGCGCGCCGGCCTTCTTCTCGGCGTTGGCGCGCTCGCGCTTGCGCCGCTCCTCGTCGATGCGGCGCTGGTCGAGGTAGAGCTTCCACCCGACGTTGTACAGGTCCAGCTGGGACCGGTTGGCGTCGAGGTGGAAGACCTTGGTGACCACCGCCTCGAGGAGGCCGACGTCGTGGCTGATGACCACCAGACCGCCGGAGTAGGTCTTGAGGTGGTCGCGCAGCCAGACGATGGAGTCGGCGTCGAGGTGGTTGGTGGGCTCGTCGAGGAGCAGCACCTCGGCGTCGGAGAACAGGATGCGCGCCAGCTCCACGCGGCGGCGCTGCCCGCCGGACAGCGTGCCCAGCGGCTGGGCGAGCACGCGCTCGGGCAGGTTGAGGTTGGCCGCGATCCGGTGCGCCTCGGACTCGGCCGCGTACCCGCCGGCGGCGGTGAAGCGCGCCTCGAGCCGGGCGTAGCGGTCCATGGCCCTCTCGCGGGCGGCCGGGTCGTCGCCGGCCATCTCGGCCTCGGCGGTGCGCATCCTGGCCACCACGTCGTCCAGGCCGCGCGCCGAGAACACCCGCGCGATGGCGGACTGCTCGAGGTCGCCGGTGCGCGGGTCCTGCGGGAGGTAGCCCACGGGCCCGTCGGAGGTCACCGAGCCGCCGGCCGGCTGGGTCTCGCCGGACAGCACGCGGGTGAGGGTGGTCTTGCCGGCCCCGTTGCGGCCCACGAGGCCCACCCTGTCGCCGCGACCGACGCGGAAGGTGGCTCCCGAGACCAGCAGGCGGGCGCCGGCGCGGAGCTCGACGTCGGTCGCTGTGATCATGTCCTCCCCAGTCTAGTCGGCGCGGGCGTCCCCCCTGGGCGGCGCAGCCCCCGTCTGCCAGGGTGTCCCCGTGGCCATCACCGCTGATCTCTCCGGCCGGCTCCCCCGCCGCGCCGTGCTCGCCGACCTCGTCCCCGCCGTCGGCGCGTCCACCCGCGTCCGCGACGCGCTGCTGGTGACCGGCGGAGCGCTGTTCACGGCCCTGCTGGCGCAGGTCGTCGTGCCGCTGCCGGGGACCCCCGTGCCGATCACCGGCCAGACGCTCGCCCTCGTGCTCGTGGCCGCCTCCCTCGGCCCGTGGCGCGGGCTGAGCTCGATGGGCCTGTACGCCGTGCTGGGGGCCGCCGGCCTGCCGTTCTACTCGGAGGCCTCCGGCGGCCTGCACGTGGTGCTCGGCGCGACCGGCGGCTACATCCTCGGGTTCCTGCCCGCCGCGTTCCTCGTCGGACTGGCCGCCCGCTACGGCGCTGACCGCCGCTGGTGGCGCGCGGTGCCGCTGTTCGCCGCCGGCCAGCTGGTGGTCTTCGCCGTCGGCGTCCCGTGGCTGGCGCTGACCACCGGCATGAGCGCCTCGCAGGCGGTCGCCGCGGGCTTCACCCCGTTCCTGCTGGGGGGCCTGGTCAAGGCCGTCGTCGCCGGTGTCGCCCTGCCCGGCGCCTGGAAGCTCACCCGCCGCGCCCGCTGACCCCCGCGACCGCGCAGGAGGCCCGCACCCGGACGCCCCGGGAGCGGGCCTCCTGCACGTCGCGCGGCTGGCGGCGCCGGCCCGCGCGGTGGCGCGAGCCGGCCCTCAGGAGCTGCCCGGCTCGCCCTGACCGGCCTGCGCGCACGCCTGCTGCAGCTGCTCGACCTGGCCCTCGTCTGGGCCGCCGTCGCCGAGGAGGGTGTCGGCCCGGGTGATGACGTCGCCCTCGACCCCGGCGGCCTCGGCGGCGCGCACCGCGGCCCGCAGCTGCTGCAGGTCCGCGTCGGAGAGCTGGCCGTCGGAGACGTAGCCGCACACCTGCGACAGCGCCGCGTCACGCGCGGCTCCTGCGGCCGCGGAGCTGGCGCCCTCCCCCGCGGCCGAGGCGACGTCGCCGACGGCGGAGCACCCGGTGAGGGCGAGGGCGAAGCCCGCGCCGGCGAGGATGGTCATCACGCTGCGTCGTGTGGTGATCACGTGTTCAGGGTGCCAGAGGTCCGACCCGGACGCGCACGCACCGGGCGCGGCGGGCGGCCGCGGCGAGCACCGCGCGCCGCGGGTCGGGGACGTCGAGCAGCGGGCCGCGCGGCAGGGCCAGCAGCTGCGACGCCGCGGGCGCGGGCACGCCGTCCAGGACGCCGGCCACGAGCTGGCGGTCCCCACCCGGCACCAGCACCTGGGGCGCCAGCGGCCCGGAGGGCCCACCGGCGCGTGCGAGCAGCGCCCCCAGGCCGTCGAGGGCCGCCGAGACCAGGCCGTCGGCCTGGTTGGCCCGCCGGCGGGCGTACCGCTGCTGGCTCCACCCGCCGGCGGCGGTGCGGGACTGCACGTAGCGCGTGCCGTGCGCGCCGTCGAGCAGCTCCCCGCCCCGCGCCAGGCCCACGGCCCACCCGCCGCGGCGCACGAGCACCAGCAGCGCCGTCCGGTCGGCGGCGGCGTGGGCGGCCAGCGCGGCCACGCGCGCGCCCGCGTCGTCGTCCTCAGCAACCGCGGCGGAGAGGGACGGGGAGACGACGGGGGCGGGCAGCGGGGGCCAGGGCACCTCGAGGTCGGCGGCCTCGCCGTCGGCGGCGCGCAGCAGCAGCCGCTCCGGCGCCTCCGCCAGCCGCACCGCCCCGTGGGAGGCCGTGAAGCGCTGGACCCAGCCGGACAGCCGCTCGGGCTCCACCTCGACCAGGCGGCTGCTCACCGCTCTGCTCCGACGGACGTGGCGCCGGACGTGGTGCCGGACGCGCAGGACCCCGTCGGGCAGGCCCGGGGAGGGCCTGCGACGGGGTCCTGCACGTCGGTCGTCAGACGTTGAAGCCGAGCGCCCGCAGCTGGTCGCGGCCGTCGTCGGTGATCTTCTGCATGTCCCACGGCGGCATCCACACCCAGTTGATGCGGTGGTCGTCCACCACGCCGTCGAGCACCTGGGCCACCTGCGCCTCGATCTCCTCGGTCAGCGGGCACGCCGCCGAGGTGAGCGTCATGTCGATGACCGCGGTGCGCGGCTCCTCCACGGTCAGGCCGTAGACGAGGCCCAGGTCGACCACGTTGATGCCGAGCTCGGGGTCGACCACGTCCTTGAGGGCCTCCTCGACGTCCGCGACGTCGACGTCGGACATCAGGCGGTCACCGGCGAGGAGGAGTCGAGGAAGCGGTCGTAGCCGTTCTCCTCGAGGTCGTCGGCCAGCTCCGGACCGCCCTCCTCGGCCACGCGGCCGGCCACGAAGACGTGGACGAAGTCGGGCTTCACGTACCGCAGGATGCGCGTGTAGTGCGTGATGAGCAGCAGGCCGGTCTCGCCGGTCTCGCGGACGCGGTTGACGCCCTCGGAGACGATGCGCAGCGCGTCGACGTCGAGGCCGGAGTCGGTCTCGTCGAGGACGGCCACCTTGGGCTTGAGCAGCTCCATCTGCAGGATCTCGTGGCGCTTCTTCTCACCGCCCGAGAAGCCCTCGTTGACGTTGCGCTCGGCGAAGGCCGGGTCCATGCGCAGCGCGTCCATGGCGCTCTTGACGTCCTTGGTCCAGTGCCGCAGCGACGGCGCCTCGCCGGAGACGGCGGTCTTGGCGGTGCGCAGGAAGTTGGACACCGTCACCCCCGGCACCTCGACGGGGTACTGCATGGCCAGGAACAGGCCGGCGCGGGCGCGCTCGTCCACGCTCATGGCCAGCACGTCCTCGCCGTCCAGCGTCACGGTGCCGCCGGTGACGGTGTAGCGGGGGTGACCGGCGATCGAGTACGCCAGCGTCGACTTGCCGGACCCGTTCGGGCCCATGATCGCGTGGGTCTCGCCCGCGCGGACGGTCAGGTCGACGCCGCGGAGGATCTCCTTGGCGCCGGCGTCGGGGGTGTCCACGGTGACGTGGAGGTCACGGATCTCCAGAGTGGCCATGCGGGTGCTCCTCGGGTCTTCAGTCAGGTCTTCGTCGGCGCGCTCAGCGCGCCTCGGCCGCGGGGCCGATGTCGGCGGTGGCGTCGACGAGCACGTCGTCGCCGTCCACCGCCAGGGCGTACACGGGCACGGGGTGGACGGCGGGCAGCGCGCTCGGGCGCCCGGTGCGCAGGTCGAACGCCGACCCGTGCAGCCAGCACTCGATCATGCAGCCCTCGACGTCCCCCTCGGACAGGGAGACGGCCTGGTGGCTGCAGGTGTCCGAGACGGCGTGCAGCTCGCCGTCCTCGTCGCGGACGACGGCGACGGCCACCGTCCCCGACGGGGTCGGCACCTCGACGCGCAGCGCCCCCGGGTCGGGGACGTCGCGCACCGAGCAGACGCGCACCATGCCCGCCCCCGCGTCCGCGCTCACAGGCGGGAGCCGGCGAGCTCCGCCTCGACGCCGTCGGCGACGACGGGGAGGTCCTCGGGCCCCTCGCCCTCGCCCAGCTCGAGCTCGGCCTCGATGGCGGCCATCAGCTGGTCGGTGACCGAGCGGACGCCGATCTGCTGCAGCACGTCGGCGAAGAACGCGCGGACCACCATGCGGCGGGCCTGGTCCTCCGGGATGCCGCGGCTCTGCAGGTAGAAGAGCTGCTCGTCGTCGAAGCGGCCGGTGGCGCTGGCGTGGCCGGCGCCGACGATCTCGCCGGTCTCGATCTCGAGGTTGGGCACCGAGTCGGCGCGGGCGCCGTCGGTGAGGACGAGGTTGCGGTTCAGCTCGTAGGTGTCGGTGCCCAGCGCGCTCGCGCGGATGAGCACGTCACCGACCCAGACCGCGCGGGCGGTCTCGCCCTGCAGCGCGCCCTTGTACGTGACGTTGGAGCGGCAGTTGGCCGCCTCGTGGTCGACGAAGGAGCGGTGCTCCAGGTGCTGGCCGGCGTCGGAGAAGTACACGCCCAGCAGGGTCGCGTCGCCGCCGGGGCCGTCGTAGCGGACGGTCGAGCCGACGCGGACCAGGGAGCCGCCCAGGGTGACCACGACGTGCTTGACGGTCGCGTCGCGGCCCACGAGGAGGTCGTGCTGCGCGAGGTGCACGGCGTCGTCCTCCCACTGGTGCACGCTGACCAGCACGAGGTGCGCGCCCTCGCCGACCACGGCCTCCACGCCGCTGCCGACGTGGCCGGAGCCGGAGTGGTCCAGCACCACGGTGGCGCGGCTGTACGGACCGGCCTGCACGACCAGGTGGCCGGCCGAGCGCGGGGCGTCGCTGGCGACCCGCACGAGCACCGGCTCGGCGAGGTCGGCCTCGGGGGCGATGGCGACCACGTCGACGGCACCCGCCGAGGCGGCGTCGGCCCACGCCACGGCCGCCGCGCGGTCACCGGGCACGAAGCCCTTCCCGGCGCGGCCCGCCCCGTCCGAGGACCGGCGGTGCGTGACGCCGTCCGCGGCCGTGACCTGCACCCGCAGGCCGGCGGCGGCGCCGCCGGCCGGCTCGAACAGGTCCCGGGCGCGGTCGACGGGGGTGAAGCGCCACTCCTCCTCGCGCCCGCTGGGCACCGGGAAGTCCGCGAGGTCGAACGACGTGCGGCGCTCGGCCCGGTTGGTGGCGGGGACGCCCGCTCCGTGGCTGTGCGCGTTCAGGCCGTGCTGCGCCGGCGCCGAGCCCACGGGCGAGCCGCCGTCCGGCACGGCCGGTGCGTCCTGCACCGCGGTGAGCGCTGCGGGAGCGCCCCCGGGCAGGTCCAGCGCGAGGTCATCGCGGCCGGCGTCCAGGCCGTCCAGACCGAGGTGCTCGTCGGTCTGGACGTCGGCGGGGGTGGTGGTGCTGTTGGACGTGTCAGCCATGCTCAGCCGACCGCTCCTTCCATCTGCAGCTCGATGAGCCGGTTGAGCTCGAGGGCGTACTCCATCGGCAGCTCCCGGGCGATGGGCTCGATGAAGCCGCGCACGATCATCGCCATCGCCTCGTCCTCGGCCATGCCGCGGCTCATGAGGTAGAAGAGCTGGTCCTCGGAGACCTTCGAGACGGTCGCCTCGTGCCCCATGGAGACGTCGTCCTCGCGGACGTCGACGTAGGGGTAGGTGTCGGAGCGGCTGATCGAGTCGACCAGGAGCGCGTCGCAGCGCACCGTCGACGCCGAGTGCCCGGCGCCCTCGAGCACCTGGACCAGGCCGCGGTAGGAGCTGCGGCCACCGCCGCGCGCCACCGACTTGGAGATGATCGAGCTGGAGGTGTGCGGCGCGGCGTGCACCATCTTGGCGCCGGCGTCCTGGTGCTGGCCCTCGCCGGCGAAGGCGATGGACAGCGTCTCGCCCTTGGCGTGCTCGCCCATGAGGAAGATCGCCGGGTACTTCATCGTCACCTTGGAGCCGATGTTGCCGTCGATCCACTCCATGGTGGCGCCCTCGGCCGCGGTCGCCCGCTTGGTGACGAGGTTGTAGACGTTGTTCGACCAGTTCTGGATGGTCGTGTAGCGCACGCGGGCGTTCTTCTTCACGACGATCTCGACCACCGCGGAGTGCAGCGAGTCCGACTTGTAGATCGGCGCCGTGCAGCCCTCGACGTAGTGCACGTAGGAGCCCTCGTCGGCGATGATCAGCGTCCGCTCGAACTGGCCCATGTTCTCGGTGTTGATCCGGAAGTAGGCCTGCAGCGGGATCTCCACGTGCACGCCCGGCGGCACGTAGATGAAGGACCCGCCCGACCACACGGCCGTGTTGAGTGCGGCGAACTTGTTGTCGCCCGGGGGGATCACGGAGCCGAAGTACTCCTGGAACAGCTCCGGGTGCTCGCGCATCCCGGAGTCGGTGTCCAGGAAGATGACGCCCTGGCGCTCGAGCTCCTCGTTGATCTGGTGGTAGACCACCTCGGACTCGTACTGCGCGGCGACGCCGGCGACCAGGCGCTGCTTCTCCGCCTCGGGGATGCCGAGCCGGTCGTAGGTGCTCTTGATGTCGGCCGGGAGGTCGTCCCAGCTGGTGGCCTGCTTCTCGGTCGACTTGACGAAGTACTTGATGTTCTCGAAGTCGATCTCGGACAGGTCGCTGCCCCAGTCGGGCATGGGCTTGCGGCCGAACATCTTCAGCGCCTTGAGGCGGGTGCGCAGCATCCACTCGGGCTCGCCCTTGCGAGCGGAGATGTCGCGCACGACGTCCTCGGACAGGCCGCGGCGGGCGGTCTCGCCGGCGGCGTCGGGGTCCGCCCAGCCGTACTGGTAGGTGCCGAGACCGGCGAGCTCGGGGTTGCGAGCCTCGATGTCGTTGAGCTCGGGGCTGGTGTCTGTGCTCATGCGCTCCGTCCCTGGGTGGGGTGCGACGTCTGCGGGGTCTGTCGGGTGCTGCTGGTCTGCGTGCTCGTCGGCGTGCTGGTGGGGCTGCTCGTGGTGGTCGTCACGTGCGTGGTGCACGCGTGGTGGCCGGCGGCCAGGGTGGCCAGCCGGCGGACCGGCGCGCCGATGAGGCGGGCGAAGGCGGCGGTCTCCGCCTCGCACAGCTCGGGGTGCCTGCCGGCGACGGCCTGCACGGGGCAGTGGCCCTGCACCAGCTGGAGCGCGGTCGGCACCGGCGCCTGGCCCGGTCCCGGCGCTGCGGCGGACCTGCGCGGGCTGCCGAGGACGGCGGTGCGGGCAGCGTAGCCGTCGGCGGTGAGGGCCTCGGCGAGCGCTCCGGCGCGCGCCGCGGGGGCGGCGCCGGCGGCGTCCACGCTCGGGCGGTGGCGGGCCACCAGCTCGTCGGCGCGCTGGCGGGCGAACCGCTCCAGCGCCTCGTGGCCGGCCTCGCGCTCGAGGGCGCTGAGAGCGGCCGCGGCGAGGTCGTCGTAGGCGCCCGGGGCGGCGGCGTGGCCGGCCTGCGTGGCCACCCACCCCCGGGCGGGGCGGCCCGGGCCGCGGCCGGCGGCACCGGCGGGCAGGGGCGCCTGGCGCACGAGGCCGTCGGCGGCGAGGGCGTCCAGGTGGCGGCGCACGGCGGCGGGGGTGATGCCGAGGTCCGCCGCGAGCTGCGCGGCCGTCACCGGACCGCGCGCCAGCACGGTGCGCGAGACGCGCTCCCGGGTGCTCGCCGCGGCCAGCTCCGGCGCCGCCGAGGCGTGCGCGACGCCCGGGGTCTCGGAGGTGTCCATGCTTTGCACAACACCATGGTGCCCTAATCCCCTTCCCCCGCAGCGCCGCTGATCAGGGGTGAGCGGGCGTGAGCACGGTCACGCACCGGCGATCACGCAGCGGGAGGCCCGCCGGCGGCCGACCTAGACTCCCGACGTGCTCCCACCCCGCGGCGACGCCGCCGCCGCGCTGGTGGTGCGCGGCCTGGTCAAGCGGTACGGCCGCCGCACCGCGCTCGACGGCCTGGACCTCGAGGCGCAGCGGGGCGCCGTGACGGCCGTCCTCGGCCCGAACGGCGCCGGGAAGACCACGCTCGTCGAGTGCTGCACCGGGCTGCGCCGCCCCGACGGGGGCGGCCTGGAGGTCCTCGGGCTCGACCCGCGCACCGACGGCCGCGCCCTGGCGGCGCGCACCGGCGTGCTCCTGCAGGACGGCGGCCTGCCCGGCGGCGCCCCCGCCGAGGCCGTGCTGCGGCTGGTGGCCGCGCAGCACTCCGACCCCATGGACGTCCCCGCGCTGGCCCGCCTGCTGGGGATCGACGAGTTCGGGCGGACGAACGTGCGCCGCCTGTCCGGCGGGCAGAAGCAGCGCCTGGCGCTGGCGTGCGCCGTGGTCGGGCGCCCCGAGCTCGCCTTCCTCGACGAGCCCAGCACCGGCCTGGACCCGCACGCCCGCGCCGTGGTCTGGGACCTGCTGGAGCAGCTGCGCGCCGCGGGCGCGGCCGTGGTGCTCACCACGCACTCCATGGCCGAGGCCGAGCGCCTCGCCGACGCCGTCGTCGTCGTCCGAGACGGCCGCGCCGTGGCCTCCGGCACGGTGGCGCAGCTGACGTCCTCGGGCCCGGAGGTGCTGCGCTTCGGCGCCCCCGCCGGCCTGCCGCTGGAGGCGCTGCGCTCCGCCCTGCCCACCACCGTGGCCACCGACGAGGCCGAGCCCGGGCGCTACGAGGTGACGGCCCTGCAGCCCGGCGCCGTCGACCCGCAGGTGGTGGCCACCGCCGCCTCCTGGTGCGCCGCCCAGGGAGTGCTGCCGGAGGGCCTGGCCGTGGGGCGGCGCTCCCTGGAGGACGTCGTGCTCGAGCTGACCGGAGGTCCGTCGCGGTGGGCGGCATGAGGACGACGACGGCGGACGGGCTCGTCCTGACGCCCGGCGGCGCCGCCGCGCCGCCCGCCCGGCGCGTGCTCGCCCAGGCCCGCTTCGAGGTGGGCGTGCTGCTGCGCAACGGCGAGCAGCTGCTCGTCAGCCTCTTCCTGCCCGCGCTGGCGCTGCTGGTGCTGGCGCGCACGCCCGTGGGGGCCGTCGTCGTCCCCGCGTCGCTGGCGCAGCTGCCGCGCATCGACGTCGTCGCGCCCGGGGTGCTGGGCCTGGCGGTACTCTCCACGGCCTTCACCGGGCAGGCCATCGCTCTCGGCTTCGACCGCCGCTACGGGGTGCTGCGGCTGCTGGCCACCACGCCGCTGGGCAGGTCGGGGCTGCTGCTGGGACGGGGCCTGGCCGTGCTCGCCGTCGAGGCGCTGCAGGTGGTGGTGCTCGGCGCGCTGGCGCTCGCGCTGGGGTGGCGGCCGCTGGCCGCCGGCCCGGCCGCGGTGCCGCTGCTGCTCCTGGCCCTGCTCCTCGGCACCGCCGCCTTCGCGGCGCTCGCCCTGCTGCTGGCGGGGTCGCTGCGCGCCGAGGCGGTGCTGGCCGTGGCCAACCTGGCGTGGGTCCTGCTCGCCGGGGCGGGCCTGCTGGTGCCCCGCGAGGCCGCGGGGGCCGCCGGTCCGCTGCTCGCGCTGCTGCCGTCCGCGGCCCTGGGGGACGCCGTGCGGGCCGCTGCGCTCGACGGCTCGCTCGCGCTGGGTCCGTGCGCGGTGCTCGTCGTCTGGGCCGCGCTCGCCGGCGCGCTGGTGGTGCGCACCTTCCGCTGGAGCTGACCGGGCCGCGCGCTGTGGCGCACCCGACAGCCGGTGGCGCCGCCGGACGGCCGGAGCGGTCCCCGCGCCCGCCTACCCTTCTGGGGTGACCAGCACCACGGCCCGCCACGGCTCCGCGACGCCCTCGCCGCAGGGGCCCGCGGCCGGCGGCCTCGGCCGCGGCACCCGCGCCGTGCTGCTGGCCAACCTCGTCGCGGAGGTCGGCATCGTCGTCACCGGTGGGCTGGTGCGCCTCACCGGCTCCGGCCTGGGCTGCCCCACGTGGCCGCAGTGCGCCCCCGGCTCCTACGTGCCGACCGTCCACCAGGAGGAGGGCTTCCACAAGTACATCGAGTTCGGCAACCGCACGCTGACGTTCCTCGTGCTCGTGCTCGCGGTGGCCGCGCTCGTGGCGGTGTGGCGGCTGCGCGGGCCGGACGGCGCACCCCGCCGCCGCCTGCGCGCCCTCGCCGCCGTGCCCGTCGTGGGGGTGCTCCTGCAGGCCGTGATCGGCGGCATCACGGTGCTGACGCGCCTGTCGCCGATCACCGTGTCGGTGCACTTCCTCGTGTCGATGGTGCTGGTCGCGGCCTCCACCCTGCTGCTGCTGCGGGCGGTGGAGGGCGACGGGCCGCCGCGTCCGCTGGTGCACCGCGCCGTCCGGCTGCTCGGGGTGGGCCTGGCGGCGGTCACGGCCGCCGTCCTCGCCGTCGGCACCGTGGTCACGGGCGCCGGCCCGCACTCCGGCGACGCCGAGGAGCCCGCCCGCTACGCCCTCGACCCCCGCACCGTCAGCTGGCTCCACGCCGACCTCGTGCTGCTGCTGGTCGGCCTCCTGGTCGGCCTCCTGGTGGCCCTGCACACCTCGCCGTCTCCCGCCGCGGCGAGGCGCCGCGGCTGGTGGGTGCTCGGCGTGGTGGTCCTGCAGGGGGCCGTCGGCTACGTGCAGTACGCCACCGCCCTGCCGGTGCCGCTCGTGGCGCTGCACATGCTGGGCGCCTGCCTGCTCGTGGTGGCCGTGACGGCGCTGTGGACGTCGCTGCGCGAGCGCACCGGCGCCGCGCTCCCCCGCACCGCCTGACGCCTCCGCCGCGCGGCCCCTGTCGCGGCGCGGAGGACGGGATCGGGAACGGGCTGGTCCTGCCCGTGGGGTTCGCACCCGTGCGCTCGGCAGCGGGCCGTGGGGTGCTCCGCGCCGCGTCCTGACCGGCACGGGGAGCCCAGGGCGACGACGGACGGCGCAGCCGGCCCTGGTGGGGCCTGCTGCGCCCGTCAGGCGGTCAGCGAGCGGTCGGCCAGCGCGTCAGCGGATCAGGAGAAGAGCGGCTGCAGCGGGACGACGGCGTCCACGGCGAGCGCCAGGAAGAGCAGCGTCAGGTAGCTGATCGAGGTGTGGAACAGGCGCATGGCGCCGACCTCGTCGGCAGAGGTGACGCGCTTGGCGCGCCGGAGCAGCGCGTGCGACTCGAGGAGGAACCAGCCGCCCAGCAGCACCGAGGCGACGGCGTACACCGGGCCGGTCGGCGCGATCGGCACGAGCACGAGCGTCGCCGCGACCATCGCCCAGGCGTACGCCACCACCTGCCGGCCCACGGTGAGCGGGGACGCGACCACCGGCAGCATCGGCACGCCGACCTCGGCGTAGTCGGCGCGGTACTTGATGGACAGGGGCCAGTAGTGCGGCGGGGTCCAGAGGAAGATGACCGCGAAGAGCACCCAGGGCGTCCAGCTCAGCGAGCCGGTCACGGCGGACCAGCCGATGAGCACCGGCATGCAGCCGGCCGCCCCGCCCCAGACGATGTTCTGGCTGGTGCGGCGCTTGAGGCCGAGCGTGTAGACGACCACGTAGAAGGCGATCGCCAGCGCCGCGAGCAGCGCCGAGAGCCCGTTGACGACCAGCCCGAGCCACGCCACCGACAGCACGCCGAGCACCAGGCCGAAGACGAGCGCCTCGCGCGGCGAGACCACGCCGGTGACCAGCGGGCGCTTGCCCGTGCGGTGCATCCGCATGTCGATGTCGCGGTCGATGTAGCAGTTGAGGGCGTTGGCGCTGCCCGCTGCCAGCGTCCCGCCCACGAGGGTGGCGCCGAGCAGCCACAGGGGCGGCAGGCCGCGCTGCGCGAGCATCATAGTCGGCACCGTCGTCATGAGGAGCAGCTCGATGATGCGCGGCTTGGTCAGTGCGACGAAGCCGGCCACCCGCTGGCGCCGGGTCCAGCGGGAGCGGGCGCCACGGGCGTCCTCGACGGCGGTCACGAGCGGTCGCGGTCCTCGCTGGAGCAGGGGGCTGGCGACCCGCCTCCGGGCAGGGGGCGTCGGTCTCCAGGGCACGGTCGGGCCCACTGTACGGGCACGGCACCACTCGGTCGGCAGGGTGACGCGTGGCGCCTCCCGGGCTGGTGAGTAGGCTCACAGGGACAGCAGAGCCGCACCACTGGACGACACGCGCGCGGCGGCCCCCTCCCGCGCCGCGCGGAGGGAAGGACAGCTCAGTGACCCAGACCCAGACCAGCACCACAGGCCAGCTCACGTGGGACGAGGTCGACCAGCGCGCCGTGGACACGGTGCGCGCCCTCGCCGCGGACGCGGTGCAGAAGGTCGGGAACGGCCACCCCGGCACGGCCATCTCGCTGGCCCCGCTGGCGTACCTGCTCTACCAGAAGCTCATGCAGCACGACCCGGCCGACACCACCTGGGACGGCCGCGACCGCTTCGTCCTGTCCGCCGGCCACTCCGCGCTGACGCAGTACATCCAGCTGTACCTGGGCGGCTTCGGGCTGGAGCTCGACGACCTCAAGGCGCTGCGCACGTGGGGCTCCAAGACCCCCGGGCACCCGGAGTACCAGCACACCAAGGGCGTCGAGGTCACCACCGGCCCGCTCGGCCAGGGCGTGGCCAACGCCGTGGGCATGGCGATGGCCGCCCGTCGCGAGCGCGGCCTGCTCGACCCCGACGCGGCCCCGGGCGAGTCGGTCTTCGACCACCACGTCTACGCCATCGCCTCCGACGGCGACCTGCAGGAGGGCGTCTCCGGCGAGGCCAGCTCGCTGGCGGGCACCCAGCAGCTGGGCGGCCTGACCGTCGTCTACGACGCGAACTCGATCTCCATCGAGGACGTCACCGACGTCGCCTTCACCGAGGACGTCGCCAAGCGCTACGAGGCGTACGGCTGGCACGTGCAGACCGTCGACTGGACCCGCGGCGGCGACCACGGCGACGGCGAGGGCTACCACGAGGACGTGCAGGCCCTGTGGGACGCGCTGCAGGCCGCTGACGCCGAGACCACGCGGCCGAGCTTCATCGTGCTGCGCACGATCATCGCCTGGCCGACCCCGAAGCTGCAGAACACGGGCAAGTCGCACGGGTCGGCGCTCGGGGACGAGGCCGTCAAGGGCCTGAAGAGCGTGCTCGGGCTCGACCCCGAGAAGACCTTCGCCGTGGACGACGAGGTGCTCGAGCGCACCCGCGGCCTGGCCGCGCGCGCGGCCGAGGTCCGCAAGGACTGGGACGCCCGCTTCGCCGCGTGGCAGGAGGCGAACCCGGAGCGCGCCGCCCTGCTGGACCGCCTCAAGACCCGCACCCTCCCCGAGGGCTGGACGGACTCGCTGAAGACCTTCCCCGCGGGCAAGGCCGTCTCCACCCGCAAGGCCTCGGGCGAGGTCCTCACCGGCCTGGCCGGCGTGCTGCCGGAGCTGTGGGGCGGCTCGGCCGACCTGGCGGAGTCCAACAACACCACCATGGAGGGCGAGCCCTCCTTCCTGCCGCCGTCGCGCCAGACCCGCTCCTGGCAGGGCGGCCCCTACGGGCGCACGCTGCACTTCGGCATCCGCGAGCACGCCATGGGCGCGGCGATCAACGGCATCGTCCTGCACGGTGGCACCCGCGCCTACGGCGGCACGTTCCTGCAGTTCAGCGACTACATGCGCGCCTCGGTGCGCCTGGCCGCGCTGATGCAGATCCCGTCGATCTTCGTGTGGACGCACGACTCCATCGGCCTGGGCGAGGACGGCCCCACCCACCAGCCCGTCGAGCACATCGCCGCGCTGCGCCTGATCCCCGGCCTGGCCGTCGTCCGGCCCGCGGACGCCAACGAGACCGCCTACGCCTGGCGCGGCGCGCTGGAGCACACCGGGAGCCCGACGGGCGTGGTGCTGTCCCGCCAGAACCTGCCGGTCTACGACCGCGAGGTCTTCGGCAGCGCCGAGGGCACGCTCAAGGGCGGCTACGTGCTCGTGGACAGCGAGGGCGACCTGCAGGTCGTCATCGTGGCCACCGGCTCCGAGGTCGAGGTGGCCGTCGCGGCCCGCGAGCAGCTGCAGGCCCAGGGCATCGGCACCCGGGTGGTCTCGATGCCGTGCCGCGAGTGGTTCGCCGAGCAGGACGACGACTACCGCGCGTCCGTGCTGCCGCCGTCCGTGAAGGCGCGCGTGTCCGTGGAGGCCGGGGTGGCCGCCGGGTGGCACGACATCGTCGGGGACGCCGGCCGGAGCGTGTCCCTGGAGCACTTCGGGGCCTCCGCCGACGGCGCCCGCCTCATGCAGGAGTTCGGCTTCACCGCCGAGAACGTCGTCGCCAAGGCCCACGAGTCCCTGCAGGCCGCGGCCGGTGGCGACAGCCCCGGCTCCGTGAGCGGCTCCTCCTCCCCCACCGGTGGCACCGGCGACCGCTGAGCCACCCGGGGCGGTGTGCGTGCGGCGCGAGCGCTCGCGCCGCACGCACACCGCCAGCAGGCTGGTCGTCCCGGCGGCCGACCACCTGAGACGCCAGACGTCCCCCTCGACACCACCAGGAGCGTTCCCATGACCAACGCCAACCTCGCCGCCCTCTCGCAGGCCGGTGTCGCGGTCTGGCTCGACGACCTCTCGCGCGAGCTCGTGCAGACCGGCCGCCTGGCCGGTCACGTCGAGCAGGAGAGCGTGGTCGGCGTGACGAGCAACCCGACGATCTTCGCGACCGCCCTGAAGAAGGGCGACCTCTACGAGGACCAGGTCCGCGAGCTCGCGGCCTCCGGCGCCGACGTGGACGAGGCCGTCTTCCAGATCACCACGCGCGACGTGCGCGAGGCCTGCGACGTGCTGCGTCCCGTGCACGACCGCACCGGCGGCAAGGGCGACGGCCGCGTCTCGCTCGAGGTGGACCCGCGCCTGGCGCGCGACACCCAGGCGACGATCGAGTCGGCGCGCACCCTGTGGTCCGCCGTCGACCGCGAGAACCTCTACATCAAGATCCCCGCGACGGTGGAGGGCCTGCCCGCCATCACCGCCGCCATCTCCGAGGGCATCAGCGTCAACGTGACGCTGATCTTCTCCCTCGACCGCTACCGCGCGGTGATGAACGCCTTCCTCACCGGTCTGGAGCAGGCCCGCGAGAAGGGCCTCGACCTGGCGCCGATCGCGTCCGTGGCGAGCTTCTTCGTCTCCCGCGTGGACACCGCGATCGACCCGCAGCTCGACAGGATCGGCACGGACGAGGCGAAGGCGCTGCGCGGCAAGGCGGCCCTGGCCAACGCCCGCCTGGCCTTCCAGGCCTACGAGGAGGTCTTCTCCTCCCCGCGCTGGCAGGTGCTGGCCGAGGCCGGCGCCCAGCCGCAGCGCCCGCTGTGGGCCTCCACCGGCGTGAAGGACCCCGCCTACCCCGACACGCTGTACGTCAGCGAGCTCGTCACCGACGGCGTCGTCAACACCATGCCGGGCACCACGCTGGAGGCCTTCGCCGACCACGGCCGGGTCACCGGCGACACGGTCAAGGGCTCCTACGCCGAGGCCGAGGCGGTCATGGACGGGCTGGAGCGCCTGGGCATCTCCTACACGAAGGTCGTCGAGGACCTCGAGACCGAGGCCGTCGACAAGTTCGAGAAGTCCTGGACCGAGCTGGGCGACTCCGTCCGCGACGAGCTCGACCGCGCCGCAGCCCAGGCCGGCGGCAGCAGCGACGAGTGACGGCTCGTCACCGCTCCACGCGGCCCGTCGTGCCTCGTCGCACCGCCGACCCGGTGAGGCCCTGATGTCCCTGCTCCGCCCCGAGCAGGCGGAGGGGGTCGCGCAGAACCCGCTGCGCGACCCCCGCGACAAGCGGCTGTCCCGGATCGCCGGCCCCTGCGGCATGGTGATGTTCGGGGTCACGGGCGACCTGGCCCGCAAGAAGCTCATGCCCGCGATCTACGACCTCGCCAACCGGGGGCTGCTGCCGCCGGGCTTCTCCCTGGTGGGCTTCGCCCGGCGCGACTGGGCTGAGCAGGACTTCGGACGGATCGTCTACGACTCGGTGCGCGAGCACTCCCGCACGCCCTTCCGCGAGGAGGTCTGGGCGCACCTGGCGGAGGGGTTCCGCTTCGTCCCCGGCGAGTTCGGCGACGCTGCGGCCTTCACCCAGCTCGCCGAGGTCGTCCGCGACCTCGACGAGCAGCGCGGCACCGGCGGCAACCACGCCTTCTACCTGTCGATCCCGCCGAGCGCGTTCCCGCTGGTCTGCCAGCAGCTGGCCGCCTCGGGGCTGACCGACCAGGTGGACGGCTCGTGGCGCCGCGTGGTGATCGAGAAGCCGTTCGGGCGCGACCTGGCCTCGGCCCGGGAGCTCAACGCCGTGGTCGGAAGCGTCTTCCCCCAGGACTCGGTGTTCCGCATCGACCACTACCTGGGCAAGGAGACGGTGCAGAACCTGCTGGCGCTGCGCTTCGCCAACCAGATGTTCGAGCCGCTGTGGAACTCCAACCACGTCGACCACGTGCAGATCACCATGGCCGAGGACATCGGCATCGGCGGTCGCGCGGGGTACTACGACGGCATCGGCGCGGCCCGGGACGTCATCCAGAACCACCTCCTGCAGCTGCTGGCGCTCACCGCGATGGAGGAGCCGGTCTCCTTCGACGCCCGCGACCTGCGCGCGGAGAAGGAGAAGGTGCTCTCCGCGGTCCGCCTCCCCGCCGACCTCGACGCCCACACCGCCCGCGGCCAGTACGCGCCGGGCTGGCAGGGCAGCGAGCCGGTGAAGGGCTACTTGGAGGAGGACGGCATCTCGCCGGACTCCACCACGGAGACCTACGCCGCGGTGACCCTCGAGGTCGACACGCGCCGCTGGGCCGGGGTGCCGTTCTACCTGCGCGCCGGCAAGCGCCTGGGGCGCCGCGTCACCGAGATCGCCGTCGTCTTCAAGAAGGCCCCGCACCTGCCCTTCGAGTCGACGGCCACCGAGGAGCTGGGGCAGAACGCCCTGGTGGTCCGGGTCCAGCCCGACGAGGGCGTCACCCTCCGCTTCGGGTCCAAGGTGCCCGGCACGCAGATGGAGGTCCGCGACGTCACGATGGACTTCGGGTACGGGCACTCCTTCACCGAGTCCTCCCCCGAGGCCTACGAGCGGCTCATCCTCGACGTGCTCCTGGGCGACCCGCCGCTGTTCCCGCGGCACGAGGAGGTCGAGCTCAGCTGGCGCATCCTCGACCCCGTCATCGAGCTCTGGGCGGGTCAGGGCCAGCCCCCGCCGTACCCGGCGGGCTCGTGGGGCCCGGACGCCGCCGCCGAGATGCTCGCCCGCACCGGCCGCACCTGGAGACGCCCGTGAACGACCGGGGGGCCGCCCTGTGATCGTCGACATGCCGCGCACCTCGACCGCGGCGATCGCCAAGAAGCTCGTGGACCTGCGCGACTCCGGCGGTGCCGTGGCCCTGGGCCGCGTGCTGACGCTCGTGGTGCCCACGGACGACGAGCACGCCGAGACCGCCATCGAGGCCGCGAACGACGCCAGCCGCGAGCACCCCTGCCGCATCGTGGTGCTGGCCGCCGCCGACGAGCGCGGCACGTCACGGCTGGACGGGCAGATCCGGGTGGGCGGTGACGCCGGCGCCAGCGAGGTCATCGTGCTGCGCAGCTACGGGCCGCTCACGGGGCACGGCGCCTCGATGGTCATCCCGCTGCTGCTCCCCGACGCCCCGGTGGTGGCGTGGTGGCCCGGCGAGGCGCCGCAGCACCCCGCCTCGGACGCCATCGGGGCCATGGCGCAGCGGCGCATCACCGACGCGGCGGGCTGCTCCGACCCCGTCAGCACGCTGCACCGGCTCGCGGCCCGCCACGTGCCGGGCGACACCGACTTCGCCTGGTCGCGCCTGACCCTGTGGCGCGGCCTGCTCGCCGCGGCGCTCGACCAGGTCCCCGCCGACCGCGTCACCGCGGCCACCGTCACCGGCGCCAGCGACAGCCCCAGCACGGAGCTGCTCGCGGCGTGGCTGGCGCTGGCGCTGCGCTGCCCGGTGACCCGCGTCAGCGGGCCCACCGGCGGCGGCATCGTCGGGGTGCGCCTGGAGCGCCCGACCGGGGCGGTGGAGCTGGCCCGCCCGGACGGCAGGGTGGCCACCCTCACCCAGCCCGGCCAGCCCGAGCGGCGCCTGGCGCTGCCGCGCCGGTCCAACCGCGACTGCCTCGCCGAGGAGCTGCGCCGCCTCGACCCCGACGACATCTACGGCGCGGTCCTCACCACCGGGCTCGCCGCGCTGGACGCCGGGTCCGACGGCCACCTCGAGCTGTCCGAGGCCCGCTCCAGCGGGCGCGGGCCGGACGTGGCCGAGCAGCTGCGCCACGGCGCCGAGCTGGACGCCGCCGCGCACGCCCGCGCCGCGGCCATCGCGGCGGCGGACCCGCCGCCGGAGAAGCCGACCGTCGGAGAGGACGCCTCATGAGCAGCTACGGGTCCCGGTCCGCCGCCGAGGTGGTCGTCCACCCCGACAAGGACTCCCTGGCCGCCGCGGTGGCGGCCAGGCTCGTGGTGCGCGTGCTGGACGCGCAGGTCCGCCGCGGGCGAGCGTCCGTGGTGCTCACGGGCGGCACCGTTGGCACGCAGGTGCTGCGCGACGTCGCGTCCTCCCCCGCCTCCCGCGCCGTCGACTGGTCGCGGGTGGACCTGTGGTGGGGCGACGAGCGCTTCGTGCCCACCGACGACGGCGACCGCAACGCCGTCCAGGCCCGCGGAGCCGTGCTGGACGCCCTCGCCCAGCAGGGCCTGCGCGAGGAGGCGGTGCACGTCATGCCCGCCAGCGACGGGGCGGACGGTGACGACCCGGACGCCGCCGCGGCCCGCTACGCCGCGGAGCTGGCCGAGGCCGCCCGCGCCGAGGGCGTCGGCGGGGCGGTGCCGGTCTTCGACGTCCTCATGCTCGGTGTGGGTCCGGACGGGCACGTCGCGAGCCTCTTCCCCGACCACCCGTCGCTGGAGGAGGGCCAGGAGGTCGGCCGCGAGGTGATCGCCGTGCGCGACTCCCCCAAGCCGCCGCCCACGCGCCTGTCCCTCACGGTGCCGGTGATCGTCTCCGCGGAGGAGGTCTGGCTCGTGGTGGGCGGCGCGGACAAGGCCGACGCCGTCGCCGAGGCCCTGGCCGGTCCGGGGCGGCTGCCCGCGAGCCTGGTCAGCGGCACCGCGCGCACGCTGTGGCTGCTCGACCGGGAGGCCGCCGGCCGGCTGTGACAGCGGCTCCCGGACGGGTCCGGGGCGGGGTGCGGGCGGCCTGCGAGCGGGTCGCGAGGCTGGGTGTGACGGGGCCCGCCGCCTGCCCTAGCGTCTCCTCGTGAGCACCCAACCCGTGGACCCGACCACCACCTCCGCGTGGGCCCGCCTCGAGGCCCACCACGCCGAGCTGGAGCCTGACCTGCGCGGCTGGTTCTCCGCAGACCCCGAGCGCGCCCGCCGGCTGACCTTCGACGCCGCGGACCTCCACGTGGACCTGTCCAAGAACCTCGTGACGGACACCACGCTGTCGCTGCTGGTGGAGCTGGCCGAGCAGGTCCGCCTCCCGGAGCGGCTCGCCGCGATGTTCGCCGGGGAGCACATCAACGTCACGGAGGACCGCGCCGTCCTGCACACGGCGCTGCGCCGCCCGCCGGGCGCGCAGCCCGCGCTCGAGGTCGACGGGCAGGACGTCGACGCCGACGTCCAGGCCGTGCTCGAGAAGGTGTCCGCCTTCGCGGACGACGTGCGCTCGGGCGCCTGGAAGGGCGTCACCGGCGAGCGGATCCGCACCGTCGTCAACATCGGCATCGGCGGGTCCGACCTCGGGCCGGTGATGGCCTACGAGGCCCTCAAGGAGCACAAGCACCCCGACATCGAGCTGCGCTTCATCTCGAACATCGACCCCACCGACCTCGCCGAGACCGTCGCCGACCTCGACCCCGCCACGACGCTGTTCATCGTCGCCTCCAAGACCTTCGGGACCCTGGAGACGCTGACCAACGCCCGCCTGGCCCGCGCGTGGCTGTGGGAGCGCCTGGCCGCCGCCGGTGCCCTGGAGGACGACGACGACGCGCGCCGCTCGGCCGTCGCCAAGCACTTCGTCGCCGTGTCCACCGCCCTGGACAAGGTCGCCGACTTCGGCATCGACCCGGACAACGCCTTCGGGTTCTGGGACTGGGTCGGCGGCCGCTACTCCGTGGACTCCGCCATCGGCACGTCGCTGGCGGTGGCCGTCGGCCCGGAGGCGTTCAGGGACTTCCTCGCCGGGTTCCACGCGGTCGACGAGCACGTGCGCACCGAGCCCCTCGCCACGAACGTGCCGGTCCTCCTCGGCCTGCTCAACGTCTGGTACGTCAACTTCGTGGGCGCCCACACCCACGCGGTGCTGCCGTACAGCCAGTACCTGAACCGCTTCCCCGCGTACCTGCAGCAGCTGACCATGGAGTCCAACGGCAAGTCGGTGCGCTGGGACGGCTCCCCGGTGACCACCGAGACCGGCGAGGTGTTCTGGGGCGAGCCCGGCACCAACGGCCAGCACGCCTTTTACCAGCTGATCCACCAGGGCACGCGGACCGTCCCGGCCGACTTCATCGCCTTCGCGAACCCGGCGCACCCGCTCCAGGACGGCGACGCCGACGTCCACGCCCTCTTCATGGCCAACTTCTTCGCCCAGACCAAGGCGCTGGCGTTCGGGAAGACGGCGGAGGAGGTGCGTGCCGAGGGCACTGCCGAGGACGTGGTGCCGGCCCGGGTGTTCAGCGGGAACCGGCCGACCACGTCGATCATGGCCCCGTCGCTGACCCCGTCGGTGCTCGGTCAGCTCATCGCGCTGTACGAGCACATCACCTTCGTCGAGGGGACCGTCTGGGGCATCGACAGCTTCGACCAGTGGGGGGTCGAGCTCGGCAAGAAGCTCGCCCAGGAGATCGCTCCCGCCCTCACCGGCGACGCCGCCGCGCTGGAGTCCCAGGACCCCTCGACGCGGGCGCTGATCGAGCACTACCTCGCGCAGCGCACGGTGTAGTCGCGCCGCCGCGGCGCGCGAAGGGCCCCCGAGACGGTTCCGACCGTCCCGGGGGCCCTTCGCGTGGTCAGCGGAGCGTCAGATCCCGCGCTTGGCGCGGTGCTTGGCCAGGGCGGCCTCGAGGATCGCCTTGCCGTCGCTCTCGGAGCGGCGCTCCTTCACGTAGGCGAGGTGCGTCTTGTACGGCTCGGTCTTGGGCGGCTGGGGCGGGTTGGCCCGGTCCTGGCCGGCCGGCAGCCCGCAGCGCGGGCAGTCCCAGGTCTCGGGGACCTCGGAGCCGGAGTCGTAGGCGAAGCTCGGCTGCGTCTCGTGCGCGTTGGCGCACCAGTAGGAGACGCGGCGCCGGGGCGCGGCGTCGCCGCGCTCCGCCTCGCCCATCGGTCCGGCGCCGACACGGCTGCCTCGGATCGCGTTGCCACCTGCCACGGTGATCCCTTCGTCTGCAGGAGTGGGTGCTCAGGAACCGCTGGGGTCGAACCGCTCGACCAGGCCGAGCGCCACGACGACGGCCGCCCACAGGACGGCGTTGGCCACGGTGATGCGGTTGAGGTTGCGCTCGGCCACACCGGAGCTGCCCACGCTGGCCGACATCCCGCCGCCGAACATGTCCGACAGACCGCCGCCCTTGCCCTTGTGGAGCAGGATCAGCAGGGTCAGGAAGAGGCTCGTCAGCGCCAGCAGCACCTGGAGCACGATCCGCAGGACGGTCACAGCCGACCAGGGTACTTGCTGGTGGGCGCTGCGGTGACCGTCCTCACGCAGGTGGCGGCAGCGGTCGCCGCGGCCGCGCCGGGGGCGCTCAGGACGCCGCCCCGCCCGTGACGATGCCGGCGAACTCGCCGGCGTCGAGGCTGGCGCCGCCGACGAGGGCGCCGTCGACGTCCTCACCGGCCATGATCGCGGCGACGTTGGAGGACTTCACCGAGCCGCCGTAGAGCACGCGGACCGCGTCGGCCACCTCCGCGCCGTGGGCCTCCGCCAGGCGCGCGCGCAGCGCGGCGCACACCTCCTGGGCGTCCTCGGGGGTCGCGACCTTGCCGGTGCCGATGGCCCACACGGGCTCGTAGGCGACGACGACCTTGGGCAGGTCCTCCGCGGAGATGCCGGCCAGGGAGCCGTCGAGCTGGCCGACGCAGTCGGCGACGTGCTCGCCGGCCTCGCGGACCTCGAGCTGCTCGCCGAGGCAGACGATCGGGGTCATGCCGTGCTCGAGGACCTTGGCGGCCTTCGCGGCGACCAGCGCGTCGTCCTCGCCGTGGTACTGGCGGCGCTCGCTGTGGCCGACGACGACGTACTGGACGCCGAGGCGCGCCAGCATGGAGGCGGCGACCTCACCGGTGCGGGCGCCGGGCTCGTGGGCGGAGACGTCCTGGGCGCCCAGGCCCAGCTCCAGCTTGTCGCCCTCGATGAGGGTCTGCACCGAGCGCAGGTCCGTGAACGGGGGGATGACCACGGCCTCGACGGCCGCCGGGTCGTGCTTGGCGTCGCGCAGGGTCCACGCGAGGCGCTGCACGAGGGCGGTGGCCTGCACGTGGTCGACGTTCATCTTCCAGTTGCCGGCCATGAGCGGGGTGCGGGCCACGGGGTCCTCCGGGTGTCGTCGGTCAGGGGGTGCGTGCGGAAGGCTCCCCGCCCGCACGCGTCGGGCAGTGCGGGCGGGGAGCCGGTGCGCCCGGGGGGCGCGGGTGCTGCGGGCGGTGCGGTCGGGCTGCGCCTCAGGAGAGGACGGACAGCCCGGGGAGGGTCTTGCCCTCGAGGTACTCCAGGCTGGCGCCGCCGCCGGTGGAGATGTGGCCGAAGTCGCTGTCGGCGAAGCCGAGCGAGCGCACGGCGGCGGCGGAGTCGCCGCCCCCGACCACGGTGAGGCCGCCGGCGCGGGTGACCTCGGCGAGGGCCTTCGCGAGCTCGCGGGTGCCCTCGGCGTACGGCGCCATCTCGAACGCGCCCATGGGGCCGTTCCAGAAGACCGTGCGGGTGTCGGCGAGCTTCTCGGCGAAGAGCTTCGAGCTCTCCGGGCCGATGTCCAGGCCCATGCGGTCGGCCGGGATGGCGTCGGCCGCGACGACCTCGTGGTCGGCGTCGGCGGAGAACGCCGTCGCCGCGATGACGTCGACCGGCAGGACGACCTCCACGCCGCGCTCGGCGGCGGTGGCGAGGTAGCCCTTGACGGTCTCGACCTGGTCGGCCTCCAGCAGGGACTTCCCGACCTCGTGGCCCTGGGCCGCCAGGAAGGTGAAGACCATGCCGCCGCCCACGAGGAGCCGGTCGGCGGTGCCGAGCAGGTTCTCGATGACGGCGAGCTTGTCGGAGACCTTCGCCCCGCCGAGCACCACGGCGTAGGGCCGGGCCGGGTCGGTGGTGAGGCGCTGCAGCACCGCGGTCTCGGCCTCGACGAGGCCGCCGGCGGCGTGCGGGAGCAGCTGGGCGACGTCGTAGACGCTCGCCTGCTTGCGGTGCACCACGCCGAAGCCGTCGGAGACGAAGAGGCCGGTGCCCTCGCCGCCGACCAGCGCGGCGAGCTCGCGGGCGAAGGCGGCGCGCTCGGCGTCGTCCTTGCTCGTCTCGCCGGCGTTGAAGCGGAGGTTCTCGACGAGCAGCAGCTCGCCGTCGCCGAGGGCGTCAGCGGCCTCCTGCGCCGCCCCGCCGACCGTCACGTCCGCGAAGCGGACCGTGGTCGACGGCAGCAGCTCGCGCACCCGCTCGGCCACGGGGGCCAGGGAGTACTTCGCCTCCGGGGCGCCCTTGGGGCGGCCCAGGTGGGCGACGACGACGACGCGGGCGCCCGCGTCCAGCAGCCGCTGCCAGGTCGGCACGGAAGCGCGGACGCGGCCGTCGTCGGTGATGGTGGTGCCGTCGAGCGGCACGTTCAGGTCGGAGCGGACCAGCACCCGGCGGCCGCGCAGGTCACCCTGCGCGGCCACCAGGTCGTGGAGGGACGTCAGGGCCAAGGCTCAGGCCCCGACGAGCTTCACCAGGTCGACGAGGCGGTTGGAGTAGCCCCACTCGTTGTCGTACCAGCCGACGACCTTCACCTGGTCGCCGATGACCTTGGTCAGGCCGGCGTCGAAGATGCAGGAGGACGGGTCGGTGACGATGTCCGAGGACACGATCGGGTCGGTCGTGTACTTGAGGTAGCCCTTGAGCGGGCCCTCGGCGGCGGCCTTCACCACGGCGTTGACCTCGTCCACGGTGGTCTCGCGGCCCACGGTGACGGTGAGGTCGGTGGCGGAGCCGGTCGGGACCGGGACGCGCAGCGCGTAGCCGTCGAGCTTGCCCTTGAGCTGCGGGAGCACCAGGCCGATCGCCTTCGCCGCACCGGTGGAGGTGGGGACGATGTTGATCGCGGCGGCGCGGGCGCGGCGCAGGTCGGAGTGCGGGCCGTCCTGCAGGTTCTGGTCCTGCGTGTAGGCGTGCACCGTGGTCATGAGGCCGCGCACGATGCCGAACTCGTCGTCCAGGGCCTTGGCCATCGGGGCGAGGCAGTTCGTGGTGCAGGACGCGTTCGAGATGATGTTGTGAGCGGCGGCGTCGTAGTCGCCGTCGTTCACGCCCATGACGACCGTGATGTCCTCGTTCTTCGCCGGGGCGGAGATGATGACCTTCTTGGCGCCGCCGTCGATGTGCGCCTTCGCCTTGGTGGCGTCGGTGAAGATGCCGGTCGACTCGACGACGACGTCCGCGCCCAGCTCGCCCCAGGGCAGCTCGGCGGGGTTGCGCACGGCGAGCGCCTTGAAGCTCTTGCCGTTGACGGAGATCTCGTCGCCCGAGGTGGACACGCCCTCGAGACGGCCGAGGACCGAGTCGTAGGCGAGCAGGTGGGCGAGGGTCGCGTTGTCCGTGAGGTCGTTGACGCCGACGATCTCGACGTCAGCGCCCGACGCCTGGACGGCGCGGAAGAAGTTGCGGCCGATGCGGCCGAAGCCGTTGATGCCCACGCGGATGGTCACAGAGCGCCTCCTGGTAGGAGTGGCAGGGGTCGCCCCAGACCCTAGGGCACCTCAGGCGTCCAACATGTCAGGGGTCAGGTTGGCCTCGGTCCCGGGCACCCCGAGCTCCTGGGCGCGGCGGTCGGCCATGGCGAGCAGGCGGCGGATGCGCCCCGCCACGGCGTCCTTGCTCATCGGGGGGTCGGCCAGCGCGCCCAGCTCCTCCAGCGAGGCCTGCTTGTGGGCCAGGCGGAGCGCGCCGGCGGTGCGCAGGTGCTCGGGCACCTCCTCGCCGAGGATCTCCAGCGCCCGCTCCACGCGGGAGCCGGCGGCCACGGCCGCGCGCGCCGAGCGGCGCAGGTTGGCGTCGTCGAAGTTGGCCAGCCGGTTGGCGGTGGCGCGCACCTCGCGCCGCATGCGCCTCTCCTCCCACACCAACTTCGCGCCGTGGGCGCCCAGGTGGGTGAGGAGGTCGCCGATGGCCTCGCCGTCGCGGATCACCACGCGGTCCGTGCCGCGCACGTCGCGGGCCTTCGCCTGGATGTCCAGGCGCCGGGCGGCGCCCACCAGCGCCAGGGCCGCCTCCGGACCGGGGCACGTGATCTCCAGGGCGGACGAGCGGCCCGGCTCGGTGAGCGATCCGTGCGCGAGGAAGGCGCCGCGCCAGGCGGCCTCGGCGTCGCAGACGGCGCCGGCCACCACCTGGGGCGGCAGGCCGCGCACGGGACGGCCCCGCTGGTCCAGCAGGCCCGTCTGGTGGGCCAGCGACTCGGCGTTGTGGACCACCCGGACGACGTAGCGGGAGCCGCGCCGCAGGCCGCCCCCGGCCACCACCAGCACCTCGCTCGGGGCGCGGTACACGTCGGCGAGGTCGCGCCGCAGGCGCCGCGCGGCGGCGCCGGTGTCGAGCTCGGCCTCCACGACCACGCGGCCCGCGATGATGTGCAGGCCCCCCGCGAAGCGCAGCAGGGCCGAGACCTCGGCCTTGCGGCAGCAGGAGCGCTGGACCGGAAGACGGCTGAGCTCGTCCTTCACCTGTGCCGTCAGTGCCATGCCAGCCATGGTGCCACCGCGACACGCCCGGGGGGACGACTCGCCGAATTCCACCGGTGTGACTAGGTCGGCGTGATCAGTCCGACCCGGGCGCGGGGCTGGTCAGACCCTCTTCAGCGGCACCCTGGACGCGCCCGCGCCGTCCCCGCCCCGGCGACGGGGTCAGGCCACGTCGCCCCAGGAGCCCTCCAGCACGTCGCGCATCGCGGCGGCCAGGCGCAGCGGGTCGTGCTCGGCCGTGCGCCCGCGGCGGACCTGCCGGAGCACGAGCTGGGCGCCGGCCTCCTCCGCCGCGGCCGCCAGGCCCTCGACGTCCTCCACGGCGCTCGGGTCGGCCAGCACCACGTCGAACCGCAGCCCGCGGGCGTGGGCCGTGAGCGCCCGCACGTGCGCCGCGGGGCTCAGGCCGCTGGTCTCCCCGCGCTCGCTGACGAGGTTGAGCACCAGGCAGCGCCGGGCCGGGGTCTCGCGCAGCGCGGCGGCCAGCTCGGGCACCAGCAGGTGCGGCATGACGCTGGTGAACCAGCTGCCCGGCCCGAGCACCACCCAGTCGGCCTGGCGGACGGCGTCCACCACCTCCGGGCGGGCTGGCGGGTCCGCGGGGAGCAGCCGCACCTCCTCCACGGTGCCGCGGGTGGTCGCCACGGCGGCCTGGCCGCGGACCACCTCGACGTGGGCCGGCGCCGACCGCGTGCCGCGCACGCGCACGTCGGCCTCGATGGACAGCGGCACCGACGACATCGGCAGCACCCGGCCCCGCGCGCCCAGGAGCCGGCCCACGAGGTCCAGCCCCTCGACGCTGTCGCCGAGGCGCTGCCACAGCGCGGCGATGAGGAGGTTGCCGACGGCGTGGCCGGCCAGCGCGCCGTCCCCGGTGAAGCGGTGCTGCAGCACGTCGCGCCAGGTGCGGCCCCACTCCGTGTCGTCGCACAGCGCGGCCAGCGCCATCCGCAGGTCGCCGGGGGGCATGATGCCCAGCTCCGAGCGCAGGCGGCCGCTGGAGCCGCCGTCGTCCGCCACCGTCACGACCGCCGTGATCCTGTCGGACAGGTGCCGCAGCGC
The DNA here is from genome assembly GCF_006335115.1 of Streptomyces sp. NP160. Classification (GTDB taxonomy): domain Bacteria; phylum Actinomycetota; class Actinomycetes; order Actinomycetales; family Quadrisphaeraceae; genus Quadrisphaera. Next base: position 282,586 of record NZ_VDMJ01000024.1, on the reverse strand, counting down.
CTGCAGCGACGCCGCGAGGCCGTGGCCGCCCCCGCAGGCCACCACGGCGGGCCCGGAGCCGGGCTGCAGGCCGGCGGCGAGGCCGCTGCCGGGACCGACGCCGGGTCTCACGGGGCCCTCACTCCCTTCCGAGGTCGCGGTGGGCCACCCTCAGCACCGGGGCCGGGTGCTCCTCGCCGCCCTCCGGCGAGGAGGAGGACGGCGGCGGGGCGTCGGCGAGGGCCTGCAGGCGCGCCGCGAGGGCCTCCGTCATCGCCACGGAGCGGTGCTTGCCGCCGGTGCAGCCGATGGCCACGGTGGCGTAGCGGCGGTGCTCGCGCTGGTAGCCGGCGATGACGGGCTGCAGCGCGGCGGCGTACCTGTCGAGGAACTCCTCCGCGCCGTCCTGCCCGAGCACGTAGCCGCTGACGGCGGCGTCGCGGCCCGTCAGCGGGCGCAGCTCGGGGATCCAGTGGGGGTTGGGCAGGAACCTCACGTCGACCACGTGGTCGGCGTCCGTGGGCAGCCCGTACTTGAAGCCGAACGAGAGCAGCGTCAGGCGCAGCCGGGTGGCCTCGGCCTCGCCGAAGGCCCGCGTGATGGAGGCGGCCAGCTGGTGGACGTTGAGGTCGGAGGTGTCGATGACGACGTCGGCGGCGGCGCGCAGGTCGCGCAGGAGCTCGCGCTCGGTCTCGATGCCGTCGAGGATGCGCCCCTCCTCCTGCAGCGGGTGGGGGCGCCGCACGGACTCGAAGCGGCGCACCAGCACCGCGTCGCTGGCCTCCAGGAACAGGATGCTGCGGCGCACACGGACCTCCGCGAGCGCCGCGGCGAGGTCGGCCGAGAAGCCGCGCCCGCGCACGTCGAGCACCACGGCCACCTTCGGGACGGCCCCGGAGGCCTGCGCCGCCAGCTGGGCCAGCGGCCCGAGCATCTGCGGCGGGAGGTTGTCGACCACGTACCAGCCGAGGTCCTCCAGGACGTGGGCCACGGTGGACCGGCCCGCCCCGGACAGGCCGGTGATGACGAGCAGGTCGTGCTCGCCCTCCAGCGGGGGCTGCTGGGGCTGCGGCTGGGGGTGCTGCGGCGGCGCGCTCACGCGGCCATCCTGGCCCATGGCACTGCTCGCCGAGTCAGTCGACGAGCTCCCCGGTGGCCGTGTCGACGGCGGGCTCGGGCGCGTTCCCCGCCAGCGCCGCCACCACGGCCGCGGCCGTGGCGGGCCCCACGCCCGGCACCTCGGCCACCTGCTCGGCGGTCGCGGCGCGCAGCGCCTTCAGCGTGCCGAAGCGCGCCATGAGGGCCTGCTTGCGGGCCGGGCCGAGCCCGGGGACGCCGTCGAGGGCGCTCGTCGTCATCGCCCTGCTGCGCTTGGAGCGGTGGTGGGTGATGGCGAAGCGGTGGGCCTCGTCGCGCAGGCGCTGCAGCAGGTAGAGCCCCTCGCTGGAGCGCGGCAGGACGACGGGGTGGTCCTCCCCCGGCAGCCACACCTCCTCCAGGCGCTTGGCCAGGCCGCACAGGGCGACGTCGGTGACGCCGAGGTCCGCGAGCGCGGCCGCGGCGGCCTCCACCTGCGGCTGCCCGCCGTCGACGACGACGAGCTGCGGCGCGTACGCGAAGCGGCGCGCGCGCCCCGTGGTGGGGTCGATGCCGGGCTGCACCTCACCGCTGACCGGCCCGCTGACGGGCGCCACCTGGTCGTCGAGCTCGCCGTCCCTGGCCCCGTCGGCGACGTGGCGGCGGAACCGGCGGGTGAGCACCTCGTTCATCGAGGCGAGGTCGTCGGTGCGCCCGTCGGGCCCGTCGCCGCGCACGTTGAACTTGCGGTACTCGCTCTTGCGCGGCAGACCGTCCTCGAAGACCACCATCGAGGCGACCACCTCGCTGCCCTGCAGGTGGGAGACGTCGTAGCACTCGATGCGCAGCGGGGCCTCGTCGAGCCCGAGGGCCTCCTGCAGCTCCTGCAGGGCCAGGGACCGGCTGGTGAGGTCTCCGCCGCGGCGGGTCTTGTGGAGGTTGAGGGCGCCGGTGGCGTTGCGCTCCACGGTCTCCAGCAGCGCGCGCTTGTCGCCGCGCTGCGGGACCCGCACCTCCACCCGCGAGCCGCGCAGCCGCGAGAGCCAGGCGGCGGTCTGCTCGGGGTCGGTGGGCTCGACGGGCACGAGCACCTCGCGGGGCACCTGCTCACCGGCCTCTGAGCCGTCGTCCCCGGCTCCCTCGAGGCTGGCGGCACCGCCGTAGACCTGCTGGAGCAGGTGCTGGACGAGGTCGGCCGTGGTGACGTCCTCGACCTTCTCCACCACCCAGCCGCGCTGGCCGCGCACGCGCCCGCCGCGCACGTGGAAGACCTGGACGGCGGCCTCGAGCTCGTCCTCGGCCAGGGCGAAGACGTCGGCGTCGGTGGCGTCGGGCAGCACCACGGCGCTCTTCTCGAGCGCCTTGCGCAGGGCGCCGGCATCGTCCCGCAGCCGCGCAGCCCTCTCGAAGTCCATCTCGGCGGCGGCCTCGCGCATCTGCGCCTCGACCCGCTTCACGTACTTGGAGGTGGCGCCGCCCATGAAGTCGGCGAACTCCTGGGCCAGCGCGCGGTGCTCCTCGGGGGTCACCTTGCCCACGCAGGGCGCGGAGCACTTGTCGATGTAGCCGAGCAGGCAGGGGCGGCCGACCTGGCCGGCGCGCTTGAAGACGCCGGTGGAGCAAGTGCGGACGGGGAAGACCCGCAGCAGCAGGTCGACGGTCTCGCGGATGGCCCAGGCGTGGGCGTAGGGCCCGAAGTAGCGGGTGCCCTTGCGCTTGGCCCCGCGCATGACCTGCACCCGCGGGAACTCCTCTCCCATCGTCACCGCGAGGTAGGGGTAGGACTTGTCGTCGCGGTACTTGACGTTGAAGCGCGGGTCGAACTCCTTGATCCAGGAGTACTCCAGCTGGAGGGCCTCGACCTCGGTGCCCACGACGGTCCACTCGACGCTGGCGGCGGTGGTGACCATCGTGGCGGTGCGGGGGTGCAGCGCGTGCAGCGGCTGGAAGTAGTTGGCCAGCCGCTGCCGCAGGCTCTTCGCCTTGCCGACGTAGACCACGCGGCCCTGCGGGTCGCGGAACCTGTAGACGCCCGGGGAGTCAGGCACCTCCCCCGGCTTCGGGCGGTAGGAGGCGGGGTTCGTCACCCGTCCAGCGTAAGCAGGGCCTCCGACAGGTCCTGCGGCCCGGCCCGGGCCGTCAGCCCGGGAGCACCTCGCGCCACAGCCGCGCCTGCGCCTTGCCCTCCGCGACGTCGACCAGCCCCGACAGCCCGTGGCCGGTGTGCCCCACGAGCACGTGGTCGAGGTCGGTGAGCAGACCGCGGTCGGGGCCCGGTGCCCCGTTGGGCCGCACGAAGCTGATCTTGTAGCGCGTCCCGCGGACCGTGCCCTTGAAGCCGCCGCCGAACCACCACCACGGCCACTGGACGTCGGTGAGCTCGCCCAGGCCGACGTCGAAGGCGGGGCCGTCGTCGTGCTCGGCCACCAGCACGAGGCGGCCGCCCGCCGCCACGAGGTAGCCGGGGTCGTTGCCGATCCCGCGCAGCACCCACACGGGGCTGAGGAGGGGCTCCCCGGCGGCCGGGGTCGAGGAGGACGCGTCGCTGTGCTGTGTGCTCATGGGGACGACGGTGCCGCCGCCGGCTTGCGGGCCGCTTGCAGAGCGCTGGCGGCTCAGCCCATCCGGCGCGGGTCGGCGGGCAGCCGCGGGTTGAGCAGGTGCGCCACCAGCGCCGTCCACCCGGTCTGGTGGGTGGCGCCGAGGCCCTCGCCGGTGTCGCCGTCGAAGAACTCGCTGAAGGTCACCTGCTCGCGCCACAGCGGGGAGTCGCTGGCCTCCACCCGCGTCCCGTCCGTGGGGCGTCGGCCGCCCCGGGCGGGGTCGGGCCGGAACAGCGCCGTGAGGCCGCCGTCGATGAGGTCGGCGGCCTGGTCGAGGGTGACCACGTTGCCGGAGCCCGTGGGCACCTCGATGGTGAAGGTGTCGCCGTAGTGGCGGCCCATGGTCCGCAGCTTGTCGGCGATGAGCACGTTGACGGGGAACCAGATCGGACCGCGCCAGTTGGAGTTCCCGCCGAACAGGCCGGTGCGGCTCTCCCCCGGCTCGTACTCCAGCGAGACGTCGCGGCCACCGACGTTGGCGTACACCTGGCCGGTGGAGCGCGAGAGGGACCGGACGCCGTAGGGGCTCCAGAACTCCTCGGTGTCGAACATCCGCTGCAGGATCCGCCGCAGCCGCTCGGGCCCGACCAGCGAGAGCAGCATCCGCCGTCCCTCCGGTCCGGACCGGGAGCGCAGGGGGCCCATGACCTCCGGGCGCCGCCGCTGCAGCCAGCGCAGCCGGGTGGTGACGTCGGGGCACTCGGTCGAGATCCAGGCGGGCACCTCGGTGGCCCCGAGGATCGGCAGCAGGCCGACCATGGAGCGGACCCGCATCGGCTCGGCGTGCCCGGAGGGGTCGACGAGGACGTCGTAGAAGAAGCCGTCGTCGTCGTCCCAGAGCTTGGCGCCGCGGGTGCCGAAGCTGTTCATCGCCTGGGCGATGGACAGGAAGTGCTCGAGGAACTTGGTGGCGGTGTCGTCCCAGGCGCGGTCGTGGCGGGACAGCTCCAGCGCGATCTTGAACATCTGCTGGCAGTAGAACGCCATCCAGCTGGTGGCGTCGGACTGCTCCAGGCGGTACCCGGGCGGCAGGGGCGCGGACCTGTCGAACAGGGCGATGTTGTCCATCCCGAGGAAGCCGCCCTCGAAGAGGTTGGAGCCGGAGGCGTCCTTGCGGTTCACCCACCACGAGAAGTTCAGCAGCAGCTTGGTGAAGACCCGGATCAGGAAGTCGCGGTCGCGGTAGCCGTCGATCCGGTAGACGTGCCACGCGGCCCACGCGTGGACCGGCGGGTTCACGTCGCCGAACTCCCACTCGTAGGCGGGCAGCTGGCCGTTGGGGTGCATCGCCCACTCGCGGCACATGAGCACCAGCTGCTCCTTGGCGAAGTCGGGGTCGACGTGCGCCAGGGGGATGGTGTGGAAGGCGGTGTCCCAGGCGGCGAACCAGGGGTACTCCCACTCGTCCGGCATGGAGATGACGTCGGCCAGCGCGACGTGGCGCCACGTGGTGTTGCGCCGGCCGGCGTCCTCGCGCTGCTCGGGGGCCGGGGCGACGGGGTCGCCGTCGAGCCACTGGGCCACGTCGAAGCGGTACAGCTGCTTGGTCCACAGCAGACCGGCGTAGGCGCGGCGCGCGACGTGCCGGTCGGCCTCGGGCAGGGAGGGGTCGATGACGGTGGCGTAGAAGTCGTCGGCCTCGGCGCGGCGCGCGGCGACGACGTCGTCGAAGCCCTCCCCGAAGGTGGCGGGGGTGGGGTCGGACGGGGTCAGGCGCAGCCGCACGGTGACCGTCTCGCCCGGCGCCACGGAGTCCCAGCGGTACCAGAAGGCGGCCTTGGTGCCGGTGTCGGCGGGGTTGACGCCGCTGGTGTCGCCCTGGACGACGGCCCTGTCGACGCCGTCCTTGGGGTAGCGCGGGCTGTTGGCGCGCTTGTCGCCGAAGAGCAGCGCCGCGTTGGTCTCGTTGTCGCAGAAGAGCACCTGCGGGGAGCCCTCGGCGGCCAGCACGTAGCGGCCCAGGTAGCCGTGCTCGGCCTCCACCGCCTCCAGGCCGGGCACCGTCAGGGTGGGGGCCAGCATCTGGTTGAGGACGCCGCGGCGCAGGTCGCGGCCCCAGGACCAGGTGTTGCGGAACCACAGCTGCGGCAGCAGGTGCAGCGGCGCGGCCTCCGGACCGTGGTTGGTGGCCTCGACCACCACGCAGACGTCGTCGGGGGCGGCCTTGGCGTAGGTGACCGTGACGTCGAAGAAGCGGTCCTCGTCGAGCACGCCGGTGTCGGCCAGCTCGAACTCGCGCTCGTCACGGCTGCGGCGGGCGTTCTCCTCGCGCAGGCGGGCGTAGGGGAACTCGGCCTGCGGGTAGCGGTAGAGCCACTTCGCCCAGGAGTGCGTGGGCGTGCCGTCGACGGCCCACCAGTGCTCCTTGGCGTCCTCGCCGTGGTTGCCCTCCTCGTTGGTGAGGCCGAACAGCCGCTCCTTGAGGATGGGGTCCTTCCCGTTCCACAGCGCCACCGCGAGGTTGAGGAAGCCGAACCTGTCGCAGAAGCCGCCCAGGCCGTCCTCGCCCCAGCGGTAGGCGCGCGAGCGCGCGTGGTCGAAGGGGAAGGAGCGCCACGCGTCGCCGTCGGCCGAGTAGTCCTCGCGGACCGTGCCCCACTGGCGCCCCGCCAGGTAGGGGCCCCACAGGCGCCACGGTCCGGCGGAGCCGGTGCACTCGTCGAGGCGGGCGTGCTCGGCCGTCTGCGGGGGCGCAGCCGGCTCGGCGTGGTGGCCGACCGGCGCCGCGGTCGCGGCGGGCCCGGAAGCTGTCGGGGTCTCGGAGGCGTCGCGAGGAGCGCCGGCGGCGGGGCCGCCGGTGGGAGCGAGGGGCACGGCGACACCCTGCCACCTGAGGAGGTCATCTGCGTGGGGTGGCCCATGACCCGACCACCGCACCGGCGCCGTGGACACCTTCCAGTCACCGGAGCATCTTCGTCGCCGTGGCCAGGCCAGGGCTCCAGGAGCCGTCCTTCCTCGTGCTCACGGCGCTGGCCGGGGCCCCCTGCACGGGTACGCGATCCTCAAGGACGTCGAGACCACGTCCGGCGGAGCCGTGCCCTGGGCGTCGGCACGCTGTACGGCGCCCTGGAGCGCCTGGCCGAGCGCGGCCTGGTGGAGGTGGCCGCGGAGGAGGTGGTCGACTCCCGCCTGCGCCGCAGCTGCCGCCTCACCGAGGGCGGCGCCGCCGTCCTCGCCGCCGAGGCGCGCCGGCGCCAGGAGCAGAGCGCGGCGGCGCTGGGCCGCCTCGGCGCCCTGGGCTATCCGTCGTGACCCGGCGCAGCGCTCCCGCGGACCCCCTGGAGCGGTCCTACCGCCGCTGGCTGCGAGACCCCGGCGCGATGCTGCTGTCTCCGGACGGCCGGCGCGTCGCGGTGGGCCGCTACGACGCCGCCGACACCGCCCCCGACGTCGCCGTGCAGGACCTCACCACCGGCGACGTGACGCGGTCTGCGGCCCTGAGCGGCCGTGCGGTGCTCCCCCTGGCGTGGTCCCCCGACTCCAGCACCGTCCTCGCCGCGGTCCGCCGGGCCGCCTGGAACCCGTACGCGGGCGACGCGGACCAGACCGCCTCCGGGGTCCCGGTGCTCGTCGGGCCGGACGGTGCCGTGCGGCCGCTGCCGACCGGTGCGCCGCAGGAGGTCGCCGCGGCGGCGTACTCCCCCGACGGCCGGCGCCTGGCCCTGCAGACGCCCGAGGGAGAGGTCGTGCTGCTGGACACCACCACGGGTGAGCTGCAGGACCTCGGACCCGTCGGGCGGGTGCTCGGCGCCAGCGCCTGGTCCCCGGACGGCCTCCACCTGGCCGTGCGGCGGACCTGCGCCGTGCAGCTGCTGGACGTGGACGGCGGCGCCGCGAGGAGCGACGGTCCGGGCCCCGCGTGCGCACCGGGCGTGACGGCCGCCGACGGCTTCGTCGGCTGGGCCGGGCCGCGCACCGTCGCGGTGCTGGTCGGGCCCGGGCCGGGTGGCGGTGACCCCGGCTCCCAGCCGGTCGTGGCCGTGGACGTCGACGGCGGGGCGCGCACCGTGCTGTCGGCCGTGCCGGACGCCCCCGGCGACGTCGCCGTCTCGCGGCTGCAGGTGCCCCAGCCGGCCCTGGCCGCGGCGGCAGAGCGGGCCGGAGCGGTGCCGGCGCCCCGCTACGAGCGCGGCCGCAGCTCCGCGATGCTGCTCGCGCTCGGCGTCGTCCCCCTGGCCGGTGCGGTCGGGCTGCTCGTGGCGGCGGCCGCGACCCTGCGCCGCGGCCGCCGGGGCGGCAGCTCGCCCGGCCTCAGCTGACGACGAGCTGGTCGCCCTCCAGGGCCACGGTCTTGGGGGGCAGCGGCGAGGTGGCCGGCCCCTGCGTGACGGCGCCGTCGTCAGCGGCGTCGAAGACGCTGCCGTGCAGCGGGCAGCGGACCTCGGTGCCCTGGTCGGCCTGGACGATGCCGCCGGCGTGGGTGCACACCGCGGAGTAGGCGACGTACTGACCCGCGCTGGGCTGGGCCAGCACGACCTCCTCGCCACCGACCTCCACGACGACCGCGGTGCCCTCGGGCACCTCCGAGGCGGGCACGCCCGCGCCCGAGCCCGAGCCGCTGCCTCCCGCGGCGCTCGAGCTGCCCGAGCCCGAGGCCGAGCCCTCCCCGCCTCCCGAGGTGCCGGCGGGCTCGCCGGTGCCTCCGCAGGCGGCGAGCAGGCCGGCCGCGCCGAGCACGGCGCCGCCGGCTCCGGCCCTGGCGAGCAGGGCGCGCCGCGAGCACGGCAGCACGCGCGCGGTGGCGCTCCCGACCGGTCCGGACGAGGAGGGCTCGGTCATGGCGGGGCGGGACTCGGCGGTCTGCGGTTCCGTCGTCATGACGCGAGGCTAGGTGCTGCGGCTGCGTCCTTCCTGAGATCGACCTCGGCGCCGCGCTGGCGCGCCGCCTCGAGCACCGGCCCGAGGAAGCGGCCGGTGTGGCTGCCCGTCCTCTCGTGGGTGGCGGCGAGCTGTTCCGGGGTGCCCGAGGCGATGAGCTTCCCCCCGCCGGAGCCGCCCTCCGGACCCATGTCGAGCACCCAGTCGGCGCTCTTGATGACGTCGAGGTTGTGCTCGATGACCACCACGGTGTTGCCCTTGTCGGCCAGGCCCTGGAGCACCTCGAGCAGCTTGCGGACGTCCTCGAAGTGCAGACCCGTCGTCGGCTCGTCGAGCACGTACACGGTGCGGCCCGTGGAGCGGCGCTGCAGCTCGCTGGCGAGCTTCACGCGCTGCGCCTCGCCGCCGGACAGCGTGGGCGCGGGCTGGCCCAGGCGGACGTAGCCGAGCCCGACGTCGACGAGGGTGCGCAGGTAGCGGGAGATGCGCGGCACCGCCGCGAAGAACTCCGCGGCCTCCTCGATCGGCATGTCCAGCACGTCCGCCACGGTCTTGCCCTTGAAGTGCACCTCGAGGGTCTCGCGGTTGTAGCGGGCCCCGTGGCAGACCTCGCACGGCACGTACACGTCCGGGAGGAAGTTCATCTCGATCTTGATGGTGCCGTCGCCGCTGCAGTGCTCGCAGCGGCCGCCCTTGACGTTGAAGGAGAACCGCCCCGCCTGGTAGCCGCGCACCTTGGCCTCGGTGGTCTCGGCGAACAGCGAGCGGACCACGTCCCACACGCCGGTGTACGTGGCGGGGTTGGAGCGCGGGGTGCGGCCGATGGGGCTCTGGTCGACGTGGACCACCTTGTCGAGCTGGTCCACGCCCTCCACGCGGGTGTGGCGCCCGGGCACCTGCCGGGCGCCGTTGAGCCGGTTGGCCAGCACCTTGTAGAGGATGTCGTTGACCAGGCTGGACTTGCCGGACCCCGACACCCCCGTCACGGCGGTCAGCACGCCGAGCGGAAGCTCGACGTCGATGCCGCGCAGGTTGTTCTCGCGCGCCCCGACCACCTTGACCACGCGCTCCCGGTCCACCGGGCGGCGCTCGGCGGGCACCGGCACGGCGCGCCGCCCGGCCAGGTAGTCCCCGGTCATGGAGCCGGTGTTGGCCAGCAGCTCAGCGACCGGACCGGAGTGGACCACCTGCCCGCCGTGCTCGCCCGCCCCCGGGCCGATGTCGACCACCCAGTCGGCCACGTGGATGGTGTCCTCGTCGTGCTCGACCACGATGAGCGTGTTGCCGAGGTCCCGCAGGCGGGTGAGCGTCTCGATGAGGCGGCGGTTGTCGCGCTGGTGCAGGCCGATGCTGGGCTCGTCGAGCACGTAGAGCACCCCGACCAGGCCGGAGCCGATCTGGGTGGCCAGGCGGATGCGCTGCGCCTCGCCGCCCGACAGCGTGCCGGAGGCGCGGTCGAGGGAGAGGTAGGTCAGGCCGACGTCCACGAGGAACTGGACCCGCGCCAGCACCTCCTTGAGGACGGCGGCGGCGATCTGCGCCTCGCGGGCGGTCAGCTCGAGGGTGTCGAGCCAGGCGCGCAGCTCGGCCACCGGCAGCGCGCAGGCCTGCGCGATCGACTTGCCGCCGACGGTGACCGCCAGCACCTCCGGGCGCAGGCGGGCGCCGCCGCAGACCCGGCACGGCACCTCGCGCATGTAGCCCTCGAGCCGCTCGCGCGAGCTGTCGGACTCGGTCTCGGAGTGGCGGCGCTTGATGAACGGCAGCACGCCCTCGAAGCCGGTGGTGTACGAGCGCTCGCGCCCCCAGCGGTTCTTGTAGGTGACGTGCACCTCGTAGCCCTCGCCGTGCAGCAGCGCCTGCGTCGCCCGCTCGGGCAGGGCGCGCCAGGGCACGTCGGTGGAGAAGCCGAGCTGCTTGGCCAGGCCCCCGATGAGCCGCTGGTGGTACTCGCTGCTGCCGGCGCCGTTCCACGGCGCGATGGCACCCTCGGCCAGGGTCTGGTCGGGGTCGGGGACGACGAGCTCGGGGTCGACCTCCAGGCGGGTGCCGATCCCGGAGCACTCCGGGCAGGCGCCGTAGGGGGCGTTGAAGGAGAACGTGCGCGGCTCGACCTCCTCCAGCGCGAGGGGGTGGTCGTTGGGGCAGGCCAGCTTCTCGGAGAAGCGCATGACGGTCGGCCCGTCCGCCGCCGCGGGGCCCTCCTCGCCCTCGGCGGGCTTGCGCTCGACCAGCTCCACCAGGAGGACGCCGTCGGCGAGGCCGAGCGCGGTCTCCACGGAGTCGGTGAGGCGGCGCTGGACGCCCTCGCGCATGACGAGGCGGTCGACGACGACCTCGATCGTGTGCTTCTTGCGCTTGTCGAGGCTGGGGCGGGACGCGGCGTCCGACAGCTGCAGGGTCTCGCCGTCCACGCGGACCCGGGCGTAGCCCTTGGCCTGCAGCTCGGTGAAGAGGTCGACGAACTCGCCCTTGCGGCCGCGGACCACCGGGGCCAGCACCTGGAAGCGGGTGGTCTCCGGCAGCTCCAGGAGCCGGTCGACGATCTGCTGCGGCGTCTGGCGCGCCACCGGCTCGCCGCAGGTGGGGCAGTGGGCGCGTCCGGCCCGCGCCCATAGCAGGCGGAGGTAGTCGTAGATCTCGGTGATCGTCCCGACCGTCGACCGGGGGTTCCGGCTCGTCGACTTCTGGTCGATGGAGACCGCCGGGGACAGCCCCTCGATGAAGTCGACGTCGGGCTTGTCCATCTGCCCGAGGAACTGGCGGGCGTACGCGGACAGCGACTCGACGTACCGGCGCTGGCCCTCGGCGAAGATCGTGTCGAAGGCCAGGCTGGACTTCCCCGACCCCGACAGGCCGGTGAACACGATCATCTTCTCGCGGGGGAGGTCCAGGGAGACGTCCTTGAGGTTGTGCTCACGGGCGCCTTGCACGACGAGTCGATCCACGGGTGTCAACTGTAGGTCGCGCCACCGACAGCGCGACCGAGCGAGCGTCAGCGGGCGACCCGGGTCACACCCTCCCCGGGTCGCCGCGCGGCTGCGGTCAGACGGCGGGGAAGGCCTGCGTGGGCTCCGGGCCCCCGCTGCCCGCCGGGTAGGTCTCCAGCGGCACCTCGTCGGCCTCCCAGGCGGCGATGACGGGCGCGAGGATGCGCCAGCAGTCCTCGGCGGTGTCGCCGCGCACCGACAGCAGGGGGTCGCCGTCGAGCACGCCGGCGAGGACCTCGCCGTAGGCGGGCAGCTGGGAGTCGCCCAGCTGCGCCGCCAGCGTGGCGTCCTCGAGGTCGAACGGGTCGCCCTCGGCGTTCACCGTCAGGTCGAGGTTGATGGTCCCGGGCTTGAAGGAGAGCCGCAGGCGGGTGGGGCGGGCCTGCCCGCGCAGCCCGCCCATGAGGTGCGGCACCGGCTTGAAGGTGATGACGGCCTCCTTGCGAGCCCGTCCCAGCCCCTTCCCGGAGCGCAGGCGGAAGGGCACGCCCGCCCAGCGCCAGGTGTCGATGTGCAGCACGACCTCGGCCAGGGTCTCCGTCTGGCGCGAGGGGTCGACGCCGTCTTCGGCCTGGTAGTCCGGCAGGTCCCGGTCGCCCATGCGCCCGGCCGTGTAGACGGCGCGGCGGCTGGCCTCGGCCGGCGTGCCGGCCAGGCGGGTGGCGCGCAGCACCTGCGCCTTGCGGTCGCGGAACTCCCGCTCGTCGAGGCTGGCGGGGGCGTCCATGGCGAGCACCGCGAGCACCTGCAGGAGGTGGCTCTGGATCATGTCCTTGAGCGCACCGGCCCTGTCGTAGTACCGCGCGCGGCCCTCCAGGCCCAGGTCCTCGTCGTAGACGACGTCCACGCGCTCGACGTGCCCGGCGTTCCAGGTGGGCTCGAAGAGGCGGTTGGCGAAGCGGACGCCGAAGACGTTCAGCACCGCCGAGGTGCCCAGGAAGTGGTCCACCCGGTGGACGTGCTCCTCCGGGACCAGCCGGGCCACCACCTCGTTGAGGTGGTGGGCGGAGGCCTCGTCGGAGCCGAAGGGCTTCTCCATGACCAGGCGCGTGCTCTCGGGGAGCTCCTTGCCGACGAGGTTCTCGCAGGCCTTCGCGGTGATGGCCGGCGGCAGTGCGAAGTAGACCGCGACGGGCGCCGTGCAGGAGTGGAGCAGGTCGTTGAGGGCGTCGGGGTCGGTGACGTCCACCTGCTGGTAGCGGCTGGCGTCACGGACGGCGCACGCGGCCTCCCACCCGTCGGGGCGGTCGGCGTCCTCGTGGCCCTCCGCGTCGGCGAAGGCCTTCGTGACCACCTCGCGCCACCGGTCGTCGTCCCAGTCCTCCGAGCCGGCGCCCACCAGCTGCAGCGACGAGCCGTGGCCGTGGCCCGGGTCCTCGTTGCGGTCGGAGACGAGCAGCCGCGCGAGGCCGGGCAGCAGCAGGCGGGAGGCGAGGTCGCCGCTGGCGCCCAGCACGAGCAGGGTGGCCACCGGGTCCCCGCCGGTGTGGCCGCGCTCACCGGCGGCGCCGTGACCGCCGCCGCCGGGCTGCTCCGGGCCGCCGCTGCCGCCGCGGCCGCTCTCGGTGCCGCCGGTCGCCGTCTCCTCGTGCGCGCTCACGGCGCTCAGCCTGCCGAAGATCGTGGTCAGGTGCACGATGGCGCCGTGCCCGCGACCCCCGCCGACCAGCAGCCTGACCAGCAGCCCGACGAGCAGCCCGACGAGCAGCCCGGCCAGCAGGTCGAGGACTACGCGCTCGTCGGCGACTGCCACACCGCGGCGCTGGTCAGCCGCCGCGGGTCCGTCGACTGGATGTGCCTGCCGCGCTTCGACTCCCCCGCCGCGTTCGCGGCGCTGCTCGGCACCCGCGAGCACGGGCACTGGACCATCGCGCCCCCGGAGGACGGGCCGGCGGTGGTGTCGGTGGAGCGCGCCTACGAGGGCGACTCGTTCCTGCTGCGGACCCGCTGGACCCTGGACGACGGCGGCGTGGTGGACGTCGTCGACGCCATGCCCATGGGAGACCGCCGCGCCGACCTGGTGCGCCGCGTGGTCGGGGTGGCCGGCCGCGTGGAGCTGCGCCAGGAGCTGGTGATCCGCTTCGGCTACGGGGCCGTGGTGCCCTGGGTGCGCCGCGTGGGCGGCAAGGGCGACGCCGCCAAGGGCCTGCTGGCCAGCGCCGGTCCGGACGCCGTGCTGCTGCGCACGACCGGCAAGCTCCCCAGGGCCGAGGGGCGCACGCACACGGGCAAGATCAAGGTGTCCGCCGGGGAGGTGGTCGACACCGTCCTCACCTGGTACCCCTCCCATCGCGAGCCCCCGGCCCCGATGGAGGTCAGCCACCGCCTGGAGAGCACCCGCCGGTGGTGGGAGGGGTGGGCCGCGCGCGGTGACGGCCCCGCGGCGCAGGGGCCCTACGCCGCGGCGGTGGTGCGGTCGCTGCTCGTGCTGCGCGCCCTGACCCACGAGGACACCGGCGGCATCGTGGCGGCCGCCACGACGTCGCTGCCGGAGATGCCCGGCGGCACCCGGAACTGGGACTACCGGTACTGCTGGCTGCGCGACGCGGCGCTGACGCTGGAGGCGCTGCTGGAGCACGACTACACGGAGGAGGCCCGGGAGTGGCGCGGCTGGCTGCTGCGCGCCATCGCCGGCGACCCCGAGGACGTGCAGATCATGTACGCCGTCGACGGCGCCCGGGACCTGCCCGAGCGCGAGCTCGACCACCTGCCCGGCTTCGGAGGGGCGAAGCCGGTGCGCATCGGGAACGGCGCTGTGGACCAGTACCAGGCGGACGTCCTGGGAGAGGTCATGGTGGCCCTGGACGCAGCGCGCCGGGCCGGCCTGCCCGAGGACGAGTTCTCCTGGCCGATGCAGCGGGCCCTGCTGGACTTCGTGGTGGCGCACAGCAGCCGCAAGGACTCCGGCATCTGGGAGATGCGCGGGCCGGAGCAGTACTACGTGCACTCGCGGGTGATGGTCTGGGCCGCGCTGGACCGCGGGGTGCGGGCCGTGCGGGAGAAGGGCCTCGACGGCCCGGCGGACCAGTGGGAGTCGCTGCGGGACCAGGTGCGCGCCGAGGTGCTCGAGCACGGGGTCGACCGTCAGCGCGGCTGCTTCGTGCAGCACTACGGCAGCCGCGAGGTGGACGCCTCGCTGCTGCAGCTCCCGCAGGTCGGCTTCGTCGAGCCCGACCACCCGGCCGTGCTCGCCACCGTCGCCGCCATCGAGTCCGACCTCATGCCCGACGGGCTGGTGCTGCGCTACCGCACCGAGGCCTCCTCCGACGGGCTCCCGCCCGGTGAGCACCCGTTCCTCGCGTGCTCGTTCTGGCTGGTGGAGCAGTACGCCCGCAGCGGACGCACCGCCGACGGCCACGCGCTGATGCGCCGGCTGCTCGGCCTGCGCAACGACGTCGGCCTGCTCTCCGAGGAGTACGACGTGCGCGGCGGCCACCAGCTGGGCAACACTCCCCAGGCCCTCTCGCACCTGGCCCTGGTCAGGGCGGCCGACGCGCTGGCCGCCGCCGACGAGCGGGTGGGAGCACCCGACGGACAGGAGCTGGAGCGCTGATGCTGGACCTGCGGACGGTCTCGGTGGGACCGATGGACAACCGCTGCTACCTCCTGGCGGACGCCGGCCCGCAGGGCAGCGGCTCGTGGCTGCTCGTCGACGCCGCCGCGCAGCCGGAGCGCCTCCTCGCGCTGCTGGAGGAGGCGCTGCCCGCGACGCGGCGCGGCGCGGGCCTGGTGGTCACGACGCACCGCCACGACGACCACACCGGCGCGCTGGTGCGCTTCGCGGACGCCACCGGAGCCACCACGGCCGCCGGCGACGACGACGCTGACGCGCTGCCGCTGGCGCCCGACCGCCGTCTGCGGCACGGCGACGTCGTCAGGGTCGGCGAGCAGGAGCTGGGGGTCACCGCGCTGCGCGGCCACACGCCGGGGTCGGTGGCGCTGCTCCTGCCCGCCGGCGCGCTGGCGGGTCCCGACGGGGAGGTCGCGCACCTGTTCACGGGTGACTCGCTGTTCCCCGGCGGCCCCGGGAAGACGTGGTCGCCGCAGGACTTCACCTCGCTCGTGGACGACCTGGAGGCGCGGGTCTTCGCCGTCCTGCCCGACAGCACCGTCGTCCACCCCGGCCACGGCGAGACCACCACGATCGGCGCCGAGCGTCCGCGCCTCGGGGAGTACCGCGCCCGCGGCTGGTGACGCCGGACGGTGGTGCGACGAGGCCGCCGCCCCCGGTGAGGGGGCGGCGGCCTCGAGGCGCCTCGCGGCGGCCGGGCCTCAGGCCTGACCGCGGCGCTCCAGCTGGCGGCTGCGCAGCAGGCTGGCGACCGTCGTCACGAGCAGCACGGCCACGATGAACACCAGGGAGACCCAGATCGGGACCTCCGGCGCCCACTCGAACGGCTCCCCGCCGTTGAGGAACGGCAGCTCGTTGGTGTGCAGCGCCTCGAGCACCAGCTTCACGCCGATGCCGCCGAGCACCACCGCCAGACCGATCGAGAGGTAGACGAGCCGGTCCAGCAGACCTCCCAGCAGGAAGTACAGCTGCCGCAGCCCCATGAGCGCGAAGATGTTGGCGGTGTAGACGAGGAACGGGTCCTCGGTGAGGCCGAAGATGGCCGGGATCGAGTCGAGCGCGAACAGCAGGTCGGTGCTGCCGATGGCGAAGAAGACGATGACCATCGGGGTGAACAGCTTCTTGCCGTCCACCACGGTGCGGACCTTCGCCCCGTCGTAGTGCTCGGTGAGCGGCAGCACCTTGCGCATCCTGCGGATGAGGGCGTTGTCCTCGTACTCCTCGTCCTCGTTCCTGTCGAGCACCAGCTTGACCGCGGTGTAGATGAGGAACGCGCCGAAGATGTAGAAGACCCAGCTGAACCGCTCGATGACGGCGGCGCCGAGCAGGATGAAGATCCCCCGCAGGACGAGGGCGATGAGGATGCCCACCATGAGGACCTTCTGCTGGTCCTCCGCGGGCACCGCGAACCTCGACATGATGATCACGAACACGAAGAGGTTGTCGACGCTGAGGGAGTACTCGGTGATCCAGCCGGCGAAGAACTCGGAGGCGGGTTCGGTGCCTCCGCCGGGGATGACGAGCATGACCACGCCGAAGACGACGGCGAGGGCCACGTAGAAGCCCACCCACAGGGCGCTCTCCTTGGTGGACGGCACGTGGGGCCGCCGCGCGACGACCAGCAGGTCGGCGAGCAGCAGCCCCACGAGCGCGATGAGAGTGCCGACCTCGAACCAGGTCGGCAGCTCCTGCACGCTCAGCCGTCCTGGCGGGTGGAGCCTGGGCCGGCTCCGGTGGTGCTGCTCATGGTGTTCCCCTCACGGTCGGCCTGGGCGTCGTCGTCCTTCTTGGACTTGCGCAGGCTCAGCACCGTGGTGACGGCCAGCGCGACGACGATGAACCCTAGCGACACGGGCGTGGAGATCTCCGGGATGACGGTGATGTGCTCACCGCCGTTGAGGAAGGGCAGCTCGTTCTCGTGCATGGCGTGGATGATCAGCTTGGCGCCGATGAAGGCGAGGATCGCGGCCAGGCCGTAGTGCAGGTACACGAGGCGGTCGAGCAGGCCGTCGATGAGGAAGTACAGCTGGCGCAGGCCGAGCAGCGAGAACGCGTTGGCCGCGAAGACCAGGTACGGCTCCTGCGTGAGGCCGAAGATCGCGGGGATCGAGTCGACGGCGAAGATCAGGTCCGCGGTGCCGATGGCGATGATGACGACGAGCATCGGCGTCACGAACCGCTTGCCGTCGACCTTGGTCGTGAACTTGTCGCCGTGGTAGTCGTCGGTGGTCGGCAGGATGCGCTTGGTGAAGCGCAGGACCGCGTTCTCCTTGTACTCCTCGTCGTGGTCGTTCTGGGCCCTCACCTGGGCGATGGCCGTGTAGATGAGGATGGCGCCGAAGATCCAGAACACCCAGGAGAAGTTCTGGATGGCGGCCGCGCCGACGGCGATGAAGATGCCGCGCAGGGCGATGGCGATGGCGATGCCGATGAGGAGCACCTTCTGCTGGTACTCGCGGGGCACGCCGAAGCTCGTGAGGATCAGCACGAACACGAAGAGGTTGTCGACGCTGAGCGCCTTCTCCGTGATGTACCCGGCGAAGTACTCACCGCCGTACTGGCCGCCGTAGAAGACGAGGATCAGCAGGCCGAAGACGATCGCGATGCCGACGTAGGCGGCGGACCAGATGGCCGCCTCGCGGATCGAGGGGGCGTGCGGGGTGCGCACGTGCCCGACGAAGTCGTACACGATCATGCCGATGATGGCGGCGAGGGTGACACCCCACAGCCAGAGGGGAACGTCCACGGGAGACCTCCGGGTTCAGGACCGACGCGAGAAGACCGGAGGTCTCTCCCACTGCCGGCTCTCGCCGGTCAGCCGCAGGTCCGGGTCCTCGGCGGGGCCGAGGACCGTGATGACGAACCTGCGCGCAGGGATACTCCCCTCACGTTCTCTTTACCGTACCTTGAACAACCGCTGACGGCGCGCCAAGACGATCAGGTGCGCGCCGCACGGCCGTCCCCTACCCCTCGAGCCGGTCGTCACACGGTGGTCGCGCGCTGCATCCCCCGCAGCTCCCGCTTGAGGTCGCCGACCTCGTCGCGCAGGCGCGCCGCCAGCTCGAACTGCAGCTCCGCGGCCGCCGCGTGCATCTGGTCCGACAGCTGCTGGATGAGGTCGGACAGCTCCGCGCCGGCCATCCCGGCTGTCGACCGCCCCTCGGACCCCTTGGACGCCATGCCCGGCACCGGCGCCTTGCCGCGCGACTGCTGCCGGCCGCCGCCGCCCAGCAGCGCCGCCGTGTCCGCGTCCTCACGGGCGATCAGGTCGGTGATGTCGGCGATCTTCTTGCGCAGCGGCATCGGGTCCACGCCCCGCTCGCGGTTGTAGGCGATCTGCTTCTCGCGCCGGCGGTTGGTCTCCTCGATGGCCTGCTGCATCGACGGGGTCACCGTGTCCGCGTACATGTGCACCTGGCCCGAGACGTTGCGGGCCGCGCGCCCGATCGTCTGGATCAGCGAGCGCGCCGAGCGGAGGAAGCCCTCCTTGTCGGCGTCGAGGATGCTCACCAGGCTCACCTCGGGGAGGTCGAGGCCCTCCCGGAGCAGGTTGATGCCCACGAGGACGTCGTACTCGCCCTGGCGCAGCTCGCGCAGCAGCTCCACGCGGCGCAGCGTGTCGACCTCGGAGTGCAGGTAGCGCACCCGCACGCCCTGGTCGAGCAGGTAGTCGGTGAGGTCCTCGGCCATCTTCTTCGTCAGCGTGGTGACCAGGACGCGCTCGTCCTTGGCCGCCCGCTCGCGGATCTGCCCCAGCAGGTCGTCGATCTGGCCCTTGGTCGGGCGCAGGACCACCTGCGGGTCGACCAGGCCCGTGGGGCGGATCACCTGCTCGACGAACTCGCCCTTGACGCGGCTCATCTCGTAGTCGCCGGGGGTGGCGGAGAGGTAGACGGTCTGCCCGATCCGCTCGAGGAACTCCTCCCAGGTCAGCGGGCGGTTGTCCATGGCGGACGGCAGGCGGAAGCCGTGGTCGACGAGGGTCCGCTTGCGGCTCATGTCGCCCTCGTACATCGCCCCGATCTGCGGCACGGTGACGTGCGACTCGTCGATGACGAGGAGGAAGTCCTCGGGGAAGTAGTCGAGCAGCGTGTTGGGCGCGGTGCCCGGGGCGCGGCCGTCGATGTGCCGGGAGTAGTTCTCGATGCCGGCGCAGGTGCCGACCTGGCGCATCATCTCGATGTCGTAGGTGGTCCGCATGCGCAGGCGCTGCGCCTCGAGCAGCTTGCCCTGCTGCTCCAGCTCGGCCAGGCGCGCCTCGAGCTCGCGCTCGATGGTGCCGATGGCCCGTTCCATGCGCTCGGGACCCGCGACGTAGTGGGTGGCCGGGAAGAGGTGCATCGACGTCTCGTCGCGCAACACCTCACCGGTCAGCGGGTGCAGCGTGTAGAGCTTCTCGATCTCGTCACCGAACATCTCGATGCGGATCGCGTGCTCCTCGTACACCGGGATGATCTCGATGGTGTCACCGCGCACCCGGAACGTGCCGCGCGTGAAGGCGAGGTCGTTGCGGGTGTACTGCATCGTCACGAACTGGCGCAGCAGGTCGTCCCGCTCCACCGTGTCGCCGACGTTGAGGGTCACCATCCTGTCGACGTACTCCTGCGGCGTGCCCAGGCCGTAGATGCACGACACCGACGCCACGACGACGACGTCGCGCCGGGTCAGCAGCGAGTTGGTGGCCGAGTGCCGCAGCCGCTCGACCTCCTCGTTGATGGAGGAGTCCTTCTCGATGTAGGTGTCGGACTGGGGGACGTACGCCTCGGGCTGGTAGTAGTCGTAGTAGGAGACGAAGTACTCCACCGCGTTGTTCGGCAGCAGCTCGCGGAACTCGTTGGCCAGCTGCGCGGCGAGGGTCTTGTTGGGCGCCAGCACCAGCGTCGGGCGCTGCAGCTGCTCGATCGTCCACGCCGTCGTCGCGGACTTGCCGGTGCCGGTGGCGCCGAGCAGCACGACGTCCTTCTCGCCCTTGCGGATGCGGCGGGAGATGTCGGCGATGGCCGTCGGCTGGTCACCGGCCGGTGAGAACTCGGACTCGACGGTGAAGGGCGCGACGCGACGCTGGAGATCGGTGACCGGGCGCATGGTGACAGTCTGAACGCCGGGTCTGACATCCGCTGTTCCCGGCGACCAGCGCCGGATCAGGACGAGCGGGACAGCACCTCCGCGATGAAGTCCGTCTTCGCGGCGGCGTACTCCTCGACGTCGCGGTGCCTGGCGGCCAGGCCGCGCTTGAGCAGGGCGTACGCCTCGCGGGCGTGCGGGTCGACCCGCAGCGCGTCGCGGAAGGCGAGGACCTCGTGGGCCTCGGGGTTGGCGGCGTGCCGCACGTGGCAGTTCACCCGGCGCCCGGGATCGGCGTCGAAGGCCATCGCCTTCGGCACTCGCCGGTACGCCTCGTCGCCCTGGCCCCGCCGGGACACGGGCTCGTCCCACCACTCCCCCGGCGCCGCCACCAGGCCTGCGGCGCGCAGGTCGGCGGCCACCTCCCGCGCCGAGGCCAGGTCGGCGCAGACCACCTGCAGGTCGATGCAGTCCTTCGCCAGCAGCCCCGGCACGGCCGTCGAGCCGGTGTGCTGCACGTCCAGCGCCCTCTCCCCGGCGGCCCGCGCCACCCGGGCGACGAGGCGCTCCCCCGCGGCCGCCCACCCCGGGTCCGGCGGCACGAGCACCGGGTGCTCGGGGCGCGGCGCGCGCCGACCGGCGCGGAGGTCCGCCTCGTACGGCAGCAGCCGCTCCTCCCAGAGCACCCGCAGCTGCTCGGCCAGGTCCTCGGGTGAGCCGGAGCCGTCCAGGAGCACGTCGGCCGCGGCGCGGCGGGCGTCGTCGTCGGCCTGCGCCGCGATGCGGGCGCGCGCGTCGCCGTCGTCCATCCCCCGGCCCTGCACGAGCCGGCGCAGCCGCACCTCCTCGTCCGCCATGACGGCCAGCACCAGGTGGTAGCGGTCGGTGCGGCGCAGCTCCACGAGCAGCGGGATGTCGTGGACGACGACGGCGGCCGGGTCCGCCTCCACCGCCGCGGCCACGAGCGCCTCGGTCCGCTCCAGCACCAGCGGGTGCGTGATGGCCTCGAGGGCGCGCCGGCGCTGCGGGTCGGCGAACACCACCGTGCCCAGCGCCGGACGGTCCAGCGCCCCGTCCGCGCCCAGCACGCCCTCGCCGAACTCGGTGACGACGGCGGCCAGCCCGGGGGTGCCGGGGGCGACCACCTCGCGGGCGATCGCGTCGGCGTCCACCACCACCGCGCCCAGCTCGCGCAGCGCGGCGGCCGCCGTGCTCTTGCCCGCACCCACGCCACCGGTCAGCCCCACGAACAGCACCCGCCGACCCTACGGGCCGCCCGCCCCGCACTCGCGCACCCCAGTGCTCGATGAGCGGGCCCTCACCCCGCACTCGCGCACCCCAGTGCTGCACCACGAGCCACCACCGCAGCCGGGGACGGGCGAGGCCCCGCACCCCCTCGTAAGGGGGCGCGGGGCCTCGTCGTGCGTGAGCGGGAGCTCAGCGGCTCATCAGCCGCCGGTGAGCTTCTCGCGCAGGGCCGCCAGCGCCTCGTCGGAGGCCAGGGTGCCCTCCGCCGCGGGGCCGCTGGAGCGGCTCGTGCTGGTGGACTCCGCCGGAGCGGAGCTGGAGTAGCTCGTCGGGGCCGACTCGCCGGAGGTCGCGGCCTCGGCGTCGCGCTCGCGCGCGTCGGAGACCTGCTTGCGGTGGGCCTCCCAGCGCGCGTGGGCCTCGGCGTACTGCCGCTCCCACTCCTCGCGCTGGCGCTCGAAGCCCTCGAGCCAGTCGTTGGTCTCGGGGTCGAAGCCCTCGGGGTACTTGTAGTTCCCCGCCTCGTCGTACTCCGCGGCCATGCCGTACAGCGACGGGTCGAAGTCCTCGGACTCCAGGTCCACGCCCTGGTTGGCCTGCTTCAGCGACAGGCTGATGCGGCGGCGCTCGAGGTCGATGTCGATGACCTTGACGAAGATGTCGTCACCGACGTTGACGACCTGCTCCGGCAGCTCCACGTGGCGCTCGGCCAGCTCGGAGATGTGCACCAGGCCCTCGATGCCCTCCTCGACGCGCACGAACGCACCGAACGGGACGAGCTTGGTGACCTTGCCCGGCACGACCTGCCCGATGGCGTGCGTGCGGGCGAACTGCTGCCACGGGTCCTCCTGGGTCGCCTTCAGCGACAGGGAGACGCGCTCGCGGTCCATGTCGACGTCGAGGACCTCGACCTTGACCTCCTGGCCGACCTCGACCACCTCGGAGGGGTGGTCGATGTGCTTCCAGGACAGCTCCGAGACGTGCACCAGGCCGTCCACGCCGCCGAGGTCGACGAAGGCGCCGAAGTTGACGATCGAGGACACGACGCCCGGGCGGACCTGGCCGCGCTGCAGGGTCTGCAGGAAGTTCTGGCGGACGGCCGACTGGGTCTCCTCCAGCCAGGCGCGGCGCGACAGGACCACGTTGTTGCGGTTCTTGTCGAGCTCGATGATCTTCGCCTCGAGCTGCTGGCCCACGTAGGGGGCCAGGTCGCGCACGCGGCGCATCTCGACGAGGGAGGCGGGCAGGAAGCCGCGCAGGCCGATGTCGAGGATGAGGCCGCCCTTGACGACCTCGATGACGGTGCCGGTGACGACGCCGTCCTCGTCCTTGAGCTTCTCGATCGTGCCCCAGGCGCGCTCGTACTGGGCGCGCTTCTTGGACAGGATCAGGCGACCCTCCTTGTCCTCCTTCTGGAGGACCAGGGCCTCGACCTCGTCGCCGACGCCGACGACCTCGCTGGGGTCGACGTCGTGCTTGATGGAGAGCTCGCGCGAGGGGATGACGCCCTCGGTCTTGTAGCCGATGTCGAGGAGGACCTCGTCGCGGTCGACCTTGACGATGGTGCCGGAGACGATGTCCCCGTCGTTGAAGTACTTGATCGTCTCGTCGATCGCGGCGAGCAGCTCTTCGGCGGTGCCGATGTCGTTGATGGCGACCTGGGGAGCGCTCGACGTCGGGAGGGTGGCGGTCATGAAGGGGTGGGCTCCGATGCGGACAGGGAATGAGTGGTGGACGGATGACGGGAGCGTCATGCGCACGAGCACCACGGGGACCAGCACCGGTAGACCCAGCCTCATCACCACGGCGGCCGGCGCTGCTGGCCTCGGCCCCGGTGGGGACCTCCGACAGCGCACGACACACCCAGTGGAGAGACTACCGGAATGAGCGGACCCCTTTCCAGCGCGGGGTACGGCCCCGCCGGCGCCGACGAGAGCGTGCGCGCGAGCCGGAGCCACTGGGACGTCGCGTCCAGCACCTACCTGGAGGAGCACGGCGCCACGCTGGGCACGGACGTGCTGGTCTGGGGCCCCGAGGGCCTCACCGAGGACGAGGCGCACCTGCTCGGGGACCCCGCCGACCTGGCGGGCGCCGTGGTGGTGGAGGTCGGCTGCGGCGCGGGCCAGGGTGCGCGCTGGGCCGCCCGTCGCGGCGCCCGCGCCGTCGGCGTCGACCTGTCCGCCGGCATGCTCGCGCGCAGCCGCGCCCTCGACGCCGCCTCCGGCACCGCCGTCCCCGTGCTGCAGGCCGACGCCGGCGCCCTCCCGCTGGCCGACGGGTGCGCTCGCGTCGCCTTCTCCGCCTACGGCGCCCTGCCCTTCACCGCCGACGCCGCCGGGGTGCTCGGCGAGGTGCACCGCGTGCTGGAGCCGCACGGGCGCTGGACCTTCTCCGTCAGCCACCCGGTGCGCTGGGCCTTCCCCGACGACCCCGGGCCGCAGGGCCTCGTGGCCGAGCGCTCCTACTTCGACCGGGCCCCCTACGTCGAGAGGGACGACGACGGCGGCCTGCTGTACGCCGAGCACCACCGCACCCTCGGGGACTGGGTGCGCCTGCTGGGCCGCGCCGGGTTCCGCCTGGTCGACCTCGTGGAGCCCGAGTGGACCCGGCCCGACCAGCCCACCTGGGGAGGGTGGAGCGCCCTGCGCGGCGAGCACCTGCCGGGCACCGCCGTGTTCGTGTGCGAGCGGCTCGGCCGCTGACCGCTGCCGGCGGCCGCGCGGTGCCTCAGTGGCCGGCCTCGTGCCAGGACGCCCCGGCCCCCACGGACACGTCCAGCGGGACCGACAGCCGGGTGCGCTCCTGGACGCGCGCGCCCATCTGCTCGCGCAGCAGGGCCTCCACGGCGTCGCGCTCCCCCGGGGCCACGTCGACGACGAGCTCGTCGTGGACCTGCAGGAGCAGCCGGGAGCGCAGGTCCTGCTCGCGCAGGGCGCGCTCCACGCCGAGCATGGCCAGCTTGATGACGTCGGCCGCCGAGCCCTGGATGGGGGCGTTGAGGGCCATCCGCTCGGCGATCTCCCGTCGCTGGCGGTTGTCGCTGGTGAGGTCCGGCAGGTACCGCCGGCGCCCGAGCACGGTCTCGGTGAAGCCGGTGGCGCGGGCCTCCTCCACCACGCCGCGCAGGTAGTCGCGCACGCCGCCGAACCTGGCGAAGTAGTCGTCCATGAGGCCTCGGGCCTCGTCGACGGGGATGGTCAGCTGGCGGGACAGGCCGAACGCCGACAGGCCGTACGCCAGCCCGTAGGACATCGCCTTGATCTTGGCACGCATCTCGCCGGTGACGTCGGCGGGCTCCACGCCGAAGACGCGCGCCCCGACGAAGCGGTGGAGGTCCTCCCCGGAGCGGAACGCCTCGATGAGCCCGGCGTCACCGGACAGGTGGGCCATGATGCGCATCTCGATCTGGCTGTAGTCGGCGGTGAGGAGCACCTCCGCGTCCCGGCCGACGACGAAGGCCTCGCGGATGCGGCGGCCCTCCGCGGTGCGGATGGGGATGTTCTGCAGGTTCGGGTCGGTGGAGCTCAGCCGCCCGGTGGCGGCGATGGTCTGCTGGAAGGTCGTGTGGATGCGCCCGTCGTCGGCGACGGACTTCAGCAGCCCCTCGACGGTCTGGCGCAGCCGGGAGGCGTCCCGGTGGCGCAGCAGGTGGTCGAGGAAGGGGTGGGGCTGGCGGACGTTCAGGTCGGCCAGGGCCTCGGCGTCGGTGGTGTACCCGGTCTTCGTGCGCTTGGTCTTGGGCATGCCGAGCTGCTCGAACAGCACCACCTGCAGCTGCTTGGGCGAGCCCAGGTTGATCTTCTGCCCGCCGATGGCCGCGTAGGCCTCGTCCGCGGCGTCGGCGACCACCTCGGCGAACTCGCCCTCCAGCCGCTCCAGCGCGGTCACGTCCACCGCGATGCCGTCGGACTCCATCTGCGCCAGCAGCGGCACCAGGGGGAGCTCGAGGTCGCGCAGGAGGGCCGTGCCGCCGCGCTGCTCGACCTGCTGGGCCAGCACCGCCGACAGCTCCAGGGTCGCAGCGGCGCGCACGCAGGCCAGCTGCCCCTCGTCGGGACCGGCGGCGTCGCCGTCGAGGTCCAGGACGCCCTGCTCCTCGCCGGAGGAGGCGGCCTCGTCGACGCGCAGCTCCCGCTGCAGGAAGCGCACCGCGAGGTCGGCGAGGTCGTAGCTGCGCTGGTCGGGCTGGCACAGGTAGGCGGCCAGCGCGGTGTCGTCGGCCAGGCCGGCCAGCGGCATCCCGCGCTCGGCGAGCGCGTGCAGGGCGGGCTTGGCGTCGTGCAGGACCTTGGGCGCGCCGGCGTCGGCCAGCCACGAGGCGAGCGCCGCCTCGGCGTCCGGGGAGAGCTCGCGCAGGTCGAACCAGGCGGTGGCGCCGTCGGCGCCGGCCAGGGCCAGCCCCCACGCGTCACCGGAGCCCCCGCTCCACCGGCCCAGCACCGCCACACCGGAGGCGGCGCCCCCGGGGGCGGCGTGCGCGGCGAGCCACGCGGCGGCGTCGTCGCCGGCCGGGCGGTCGGCGCTGACGGCGAAACCGCCGTCCACCTCGGGCTCGTCCGCGGACAGGGTGGCGAAGAGCCGGTCTCGCAGGACGCGGAACTCCAGGCCGTCGAAGACCCGGTGCACCTCCTCGCGGTCCCAGGGACGGACCGCGAGGTCGTCGACGACGACCGGCAGCTCCAGGTCCCGCACGGGCGCGTTGAGCCGCTTGTTGCGCAGCACCTGGTCGAGGTGGTCGCGCAGGGACTGGCCGGCCTTGCCGGTGAGCGCTCCGACGCCGGCGACCAGGCCCTGCAGGTCGCCGTGGGCGGTCAGCCACTTCGCGGCGGTCTTCGGGCCGACGCCGGGCACGCCGGGGAGGTTGTCGCTGGTCTCGCCCACCAGGGCGGCGAGGTCGCCGTAGCGCTCGGGGCGCACGCCGTACTTCTCCTCCACGGCCTCCGGCGTCATGCGGGCGAGGTCGGAGACGCCCTTGCGCGGGTAGAGGACGGTGGTGCCCTCGTCGACCAGCTGGAAGGCGTCGCGGTCCCCGGTCACCACGAGCACCTCGGCGCCCTGCGCGCGGGCGGCGCCGGTGAGGGTGGCGATGACGTCGTCCGCCTCGTAGCCCTCCTTGGTCACCACGGTGATGCGCAGCGCCGCGAGCACCTCCCTGACAAGGTCGACCTGGCCGGCGAACTCCGCCGGGGCGGAGGAGCGGCCCGCCTTGTACTCCGGGTACTCCTCGGTGCGGAAGGTGCGCTTGGAGACGTCGAAGGCCACGCCGACGTGGGTGGGCGCCTCGTCGCGCAGGAGGTTGATGAGCATCGAGGTGAAGCCGTAGACGGCGTTGGTGACCTGCCCGGTCGAGGTGGAGAAGTTCTCCGCGGGCAGGGCGAAGAAGGCCCGGTAGGCCAGGGAGTGCCCGTCGACCAGGAGCAGCCGCGGACGGGGCCCCTCCAGCACGGCGTCGCTGGTGGCGCTGCTCGTCGTCGTCACGTCTGCCAGCCTAGGCGGGGTGACCGACAGCTCCACCTCCCTGACCGGCGTCCCGGACGAGCTCGCCGGCGACGCCGTCCTGTCCACCGCCGGGACGCTCATCGAGCGGATGGGCATCCGGCTCGACCTCAGCGACCCGGCCCGGCCCACGGGCACCATGCCGGTGGAGGGCAACACCCAGCCCTACGGGCTCCTGCACGGCGGGGCCTCGGTGGTGCTGGCCGAGACGCTCGGCTCGGTGGCAGCGGCCCTGGCGGCCGGACCGGGCCGGGTCGCGGTGGGCGTCGACATCAACGCCACGCACCACCGCGCGGTGCGTGGCGGCGTCGTCACCGGCCGCACCGAGCCGCTGCACGTCGGGCGGACCACCGCCAGCTACGAGGTGGTGGTCACCGACGAGGCCGGACGGCGCGTGTGCACCTCGCGCATCACCTGCCAGCTGAGGGACGCGCCCCCGCGCTGAGCCCGGACGGCCCCCGGCCCTAGCCGGGGGCGCGGTCCAGCTGGCGGCGGCGGCGGGCCACCAGCTCGTCGAGGGCGGCGCGGCGCCGGTCGCGGCGGCCGGCGCCGGAGGCCCCCGCGGCGGCCAGGCGGGCGCGCAGCACGGCCAGCGGGGCCGAGCGGACCACGAGCGGCCTGCCGAAGCCCAGCCGCGCCAGGAAGCGCTGCACGTCGCGCTGGCCCGTGGCCGCGGCCGCGAGGACGTCCTCGGCCCCGGCGGCCTCGGCCGAGGCCGCCACGGCGGCCAGCAGCTGGTGGCCGACGCCGCGGCGCCGCCAGGCCGGGTCGACCCACAGCTGCTCCACGTGGAGGACGACGGCGGGGGCGGGCAGCACCACCTGCCCGCGGCGCAGCACCGCCAGGCCCACGACCTCCGAGCGCGCGCCGTCTGCCGAGAGCGCCACCAGCACCTCGACGTCGGGGTGGGCCAGCAGAGCGGCCACCACGTCCCCGGCTGAGGACGCCGCGGCCTGGGCGCTCGACCCGGCGGCGAGCGGCTCCCGCTGGGCGGGCACGGGCGCCCCCCCGGGTGCCGCGGCGACCGCGTCCAGCAGCAGCGCCAGGTCCGCGGGGTCGGCGGGGTCCGCGCGGCGCACCGCGAAGGTCCTGCTGGCCACCGCACCTCCTCGCTCGGGTCCCCCGCGGGAGAGTAGACCCGCGACCTGGGGCGGACCGCGAGAGGTCGCGAGCGGGTCCGGCCGGCCCGGCCAGCTCTCCGAGCGGGGTCCGGGTGGTGCGCTCACCCGGGGTGTTCGAGGGACGACCCGGGGTGACGGCGGAGCCGGCCGGCACATCACAGCCAGGTCACGCCCGCCCGCGGCGGCCCGCCACCTGGTTATGCTCCCCCGCCACCTGACAACAGGCTGAGCGCGCTGGACCCGGTGCGCGGTCCCACCGCAGCAACACCCCGATGGAGGTCCGCGCCGTGCGGAGAACACCCCGCCGAGCAGCCCAGGTGGTCCTGGGCCTCGTGCTCGCCGTGGCTGCCCTGGCGGCAGCCCTGGTCGTCGGCGTCGCCGGCGCAGGCCCCGCCGCCGCAGCCGCCGCCTCGCCGTCGGCCAGCGCCTCGGAGGGCGCGAGCGGACTGTCCATCAACGTCCGCGTGCGCACCGGTGACGGCGACGACGTGCCCGGCGCCACCGTGGAGCTCCTGCAGGGCGGCCAGCAGGTCGCCACGGCGGAGACCGACGACCGCGGCACCGCGCAGCTCGCCGCGCCGTCGGCCGGGTCCTACGAGGTCCGGCTCGACACCGACTCGCTGCCGTCGGCCGCGGAGGGCCTGGAGCCCCGCGAGGACACCATCGCCACCACGGTCCAGGAGGGGCTGGGGCGCACCGTCGCGTTCCGCCTGTCCGAGCCCGGCACCGACTCGGCGTCCAGCGGCGTCTCGGCCGGCCAGGTGCTGCAGCGCCTGGCGACCGGCCTGCGCTTCGGCCTGGTCATCGCGCTCGGCGCCATCGGCCTGTCGCTGATCTTCGGCACGACCGGCCTGACGAACTTCGCGCACTCCGAGCTCATCACGCTGGGCGCGCTGACCACCTACCTGTACACGGCGATCGCGGGCCTGCCGTTCCTGCTCGCCGCCGCGCTGGGCCTGGTGAGCTGCGCGGTGTTCGGGTACCTCAACGACCGGGTGCTGTGGCAGCCGCTGCGCCGGCGCGGCACCGGCCTGATCGCCATGATGATCGTCTCGATCGGCCTGTCGCTGTTCCTGCGCTACACCTACCTGTACCTCTTCGGCGGCGGGGTCCGCACCTTCCCCGGGTACGCCGGCCAGGGCGGTGTCCAGGTGCTGCCGGGCGTGCTCCTGCGCCCGCTGGACCTGTGGACGATGGGGCTGTCCGTCATCGTCCTCGTCGTGGTCGCGCTCGCGCTGGTCAAGACCCGGCTGGGCAAGGCCACCCGCGCCGTCGCGGACAACCCGGCGCTCGCCTCGGCCTCCGGCATCGACGTCGACCGGGTCATCCGCACGGTCTGGGTCGTCGGGTCCGCGCTGGCGGGGCTGTCGGGCGTCGTCCTGGGCCTGCAGCAGGGCATCAGCTTCCAGATGGGCTTCCAGATCCTGCTGCTCGTCTTCGCCGCCGTGACCCTCGGCGGGCTCGGGACGGCCTTCGGAGCCGTGCTCGGCTCGATCGTCGTGGGCCTCTTCGTGGAGGTCTCCACCCTCGTCATCCCGACGGAGCTCCAGAACCTCGGAGCGCTCGTCATCCTGATCCTCATCCTGCTCGTGCGGCCCCAGGGCATCCTCGGCCGCGCCCAGCGGATCGGCTGAGAGGCGCCGACCATGGACATCCTCCCGATCATCAACAACGCCCTCGCCGCCGCGATCGGCCTCGACACCGTCATCTACGCGCTGGCCGCGCTCGGCCTCAACATCCAGTTCGGCTACGCGGGCCTGCTGAACTTCGGCCAGGCCGCCTTCGTGGCCATCGGCTCGTACGGCATCGCCACCATGGTGAGCATCGCCGGCCTGCCGTTCGGCGTCGGGATCCTCGTCGGCCTGGCCGCCTCGGTCGTGTTCGCACTGCTGCTGGGCATCCCCACGCTGAGGCTGCGGGCCGACTACCTCGCCATCGCCACCATCGCCGCCTCGGAGGTGGTGAGGCTGCTGGCCCGGTCGAACAGCCTGGGCGCCTACACCGGCGGCTCCAACGGCCTCACGGGCTTCGCCGAGGGCTTCTACGCCCTCAACCCGTTCCCGCAGGGCACCTACGGCTTCGGCCCGTGGCAGTACAACGAGCGGAACACCTGGATCCTGCTCGTCGGGTGGGTCCTGGTGGCGCTGGTGGCGCTCGGGACGTGGGCGATCATGCGCAGCCCGTGGGGGCGCGTGCTCAAGGGCATCCGCGAGGACGAGGACGCCGTGCGCGCGCTCGGCAAGAACGTCTACGCCTACAAGATGCAGGCCCTCGTGCTCGGCGGCCTGGTCGGCACCCTCGCGGGCTTCGTCTTCTCGCTCGGCCGCGCCGCCGTCCAGCCCGACAACTACGCCACGGCCTTCACCTTCTTCACCTACACCGTGCTGCTCCTCGGCGGCGCCGCCCGCGTGCTCGGCCCGGTGGTCGGCGCGGCCATCTTCTGGGTGGTGCTGTCCCTCACCGACGGCCTCCTGCGCGGGGCCATCGGCGCCGGCTGGATCCCCGACGGCCTCATGACCACCACGCAGGTCGGCCAGGTCAGGTTCATGCTGGTGGGGCTCGCACTCATGCTCCTCATGATCTACAGGCCACAAGGCATCTTCGGCGACCGGAGGGAGCTGGCTCTCGATGGCCGGTGACACCACGGCCCCTGCGACGACCGCAGCGGTCGAGCAGCAGGGCACCCGCAAGGAGGCCGCGACGCGCGCGCTGGCCGACGTCCCCCGCGTGCCCGGGGCCAAGAAGCCCGACCCGGTGCTCGTCGCCGACGGCGTCGTGCGCCGCTTCGGCGGGCTCACGGCGGTGCACGTCGACCACGTCGAGATCCAGCGCGGCGCGATCACGGCGCTGATCGGCCCCAACGGCGCCGGGAAGACGACGTTCTTCAACCTGCTGACCGGCTTCGACAGGCCGGACGAGGGGCAGTGGTCCTTCGACGGCACGGACCTGGCGCGCGTGCCGGCCCACAAGGTCGCCCGCCGCGGCATGGTCCGCACGTTCCAGCTCACCAAGGCGCTCTCGCGCCTGACGGTGCTGCAGAACATGCTCCTCGGGGCGTCCGGGCAGAAGGGCGAGAGCCTGCTGCGCGCGGCCTTCGCGGGCATCTGGCGCAGCCAGGAGAAGGCCAACACCGAGCGCGCGATGGAGCTGCTCGGGCGCTTCAAGCTCGACGCCAAGGCCGACGACTTCGCCGGCAGCCTGTCCGGCGGCCAGCGCAAGCTGCTCGAGATGGCCAGGGCGCTCATGAGCGACCCGCAGGTGGTCATGCTCGACGAGCCGATGGCCGGCGTGAACCCCGCGCTGACGCAGTCGCTGCTCGGCCACGTCAAGGACCTGCGCGAGCAGGGCATGACGGTGCTGTTCGTCGAGCACGACATGGACATGGTCCGCGACATCTCCGACTGGGTCGTCGTCATGGCCCAGGGCAAGGTCGTCGCCGAGGGCCCGCCGGAGTCGGTCATGGCCGACCCGGCCGTCATCGAGGCCTACCTCGGTGGCCACCACGACGTGTCCCTGGCCGACGAGGGCGCGGCTGCGGAGCTGGAGAAGGAGATCGAGGCCGAGGTCGACGCCGAGATCGCCGCCGACGACGACGCGAAGGGCAGGAAGGCATGAGCGGGGCCCACGCGGCGTCGACCACCATCGAGGACCGGTCGGCGCACGTCAGCGCCGCCGAGGGGGCGGTGCTGCGCGCCGACGAGCTGGTGGCCGGCTACTTCCCCGGCGTCAACATCCTCAACGGCACGGACCTCTACTGCCACGAGGGCGAGCTGGTCGGCATCATCGGCCCCAACGGCGCCGGCAAGTCGACGTTCCTCAAGGCCCTCTTCGGCCTGGTGAAGATCCGCTCCGGGAGCATCCGGCTGAAGGGCGAGGAGATCACCGGCCTGCGCGCCGACCGCCTCGTGCGCCAGGGCGTGGGCTTCGTGCCGCAGAACAACAACGTGTTCCCCTCGCTGACCATCGAGGAGAACCTGCAGATGGGCTGCTACCAGGCGCCGTCGCGCTTCAAGGAGCGCTTCGAGGCGGTGACCGACCTGTTCCCCGCGCTGGGCACCCGCCGCGCGCAGCGGGCCGGTTCGCTGTCCGGTGGTGAGCGGCAGATGGTGGCGATGGGCCGCGCGCTCATGATGGACCCCTCCGTGCTGCTGCTCGACGAGCCCAGCGCGGGCCTGTCCCCCGCCATGCAGGACGAGGTGTTCCTGCGCACCCGCCAGATCAACAAGACCGGCACCTCCGTGGTGATGGTCGAGCAGAACGCCGCCCGGTGCCTGCAGATCTGCGACCGCGCGTACGTGCTCGACCAGGGGCGCAACGCCTACACGGGCACCGGCCGCGACCTCGCCACGGACCCCAAGGTCATCGAGCTCTACCTGGGCACGCTCGCCAAGAACTGAGCAGCACCCACCCGCACGACGAGGGGCGCCACCCGGCCGGGTGGCGCCCCTCGTCGTCGTCCTCCGCTCCCCCGGCGCCCGCCCCTCCCCGACGGGGACGGGAGCGGTACGGGCCCGCCTGACGGGCACGGGGGCGTCCCCGCGGCTCCGTGAGCCGTCCGAGGACGACGACGCGCGTCTGCCGCGGGCCTGGCCCGCTCAGCAGGCCACGGGCGGCGCGACCGCCCTCAGACGCAGCGAGGGCGCCGCCCCCGGGTGGGAGCGGCGCCCTCGGCAGGGGCTACCTGCGGGTCACAGGGAGCCGGCGATGTAGTCCACGTTGGTGTACGTGTTGTCGTCGCCGTACTCGTAGATGCCGATCGTGGCCTGCGTCGGGTCGCCCTGGGGGCTGAACTCGATCGGGCCCGAGAAGCCGTCGTAGTCGATGTCCGTGCCCGCGTTCAGCAGGTCCAGGCACTCCTTGTAGGCGGTGCACTTGGTGCCGCCCTCGGAGACCGCCTGCAGCTGCGAGGCGATGGCCGTGCCGCTGTCGTCCTTCGCGGCGTGCGCGGCGAGCGCTGCCAGGACGGTCGCGTCGTAGGACTCCGGCGCGTAGCTGAAGTCGGTCAGGCTCGGGTCCACCTGGAGCAGCTTCTGGCGGAAGTCGTCGCTGGTGGCGGCGCCGGGCAGGGTGCCCTTGACGCCCTTCAGCGTGCCGGCCGGGAAGTCGTCCTTGTAGTTGGACAGGTTGCCGTCCACGAAGTACGTCGGGACCGCGGACGGGCCGATGTTCTGCGTCTGCAGCGCCTGGATGATCTGGACGGTCTGCTCGAAGCCGATCACCACGATCGCCTCGGGCTGGGCCGCGGCGACC
Source organism: Streptomyces sp. NP160 (assembly GCF_006335115.1). GTDB lineage: Bacteria > Actinomycetota > Actinomycetes > Actinomycetales > Quadrisphaeraceae > Quadrisphaera. Next base: position 249,369 of record NZ_VDMJ01000024.1, on the reverse strand, counting down.
TCGGAGGCGACGGAGTCGAAGGTGGCGGCGTCGGGGTTGAAGACCTCGTTGGCGACGATCTGGCCGCCACCGGCCGTCAGCGCCTGCTCGATGTTGGTCTGCAGGCCCGAGCCGTACGGGTCGTCCAGGGTGATGGTGGCGACGTCGAGGTGGCCGTCCTGCAGGAGCAGGTCACCCATGACGCGGCCCTGGAGCACGTCCGAGGGCGCGGTGCGCCAGTACAGGCCGCGGTCGTTGTAGGTGGTGAAGTCCGGCGAGGTGTTTGCCGGGCTGATCTGCGTCACGCCGGCGCCGGTGATGGCGTCGATGACCGTGAACGACACGCCCGAGGACGCGGCGCCGATGATGGCGTCGGTCTTGGCGGAGAGCAGGCGCTGCACCGACTGGGAGGCGATGTCGGTGGTGGTGTCGCCGGAGTCGGTCTGGTTGTAGACGACGTCCTTGCCGTTGTAGCCACCGGCCGCGTTGATGTCGTTGAGGGCCAGCTGCACGCCGGCGAACTCCGGCGGGCCCAGGAAGGCGAGCGAACCGGTCTGCGGGAGCAGGGTGCCGATGGTCAGCGTGCCGTCACCCGGCTCGACGGGGGCCTGCGTGACGCTGGCGCTCGCGGACGAGCTGGCGCTCTCGGAGCCGGTCGAGGTGGCGGCGGGGTCGTCGCCGCTGCCACCGCCGCAGGCGGCGAGGGTGAGGGAGGCGACACCGAGCACGGCGAACGCGCCGGCTCCGCGCAGGGATCGGATCATGGAGGTCCTCTCGGGGGTGCGGCGCTCACGCTCGGCGCCGCGCGGTCTGGTGACCGTAAGCGCCTCAGCGCCACCCGAGGAGGTGCTGACCTGGGTTGTTGTGCATCCGTGACCTTAGGAGCAGCTGAGGGCGGCCTCCCGGGGTGCTGTGCGTCGCGCCCAGCACCCCCGGTGACCGCCCGTCAGCGGGACCGCGGGCGCGTCAGCTGCTGACCTGGCTGAGCACCGCGTCGGCCACCTCGCGCATGGTGAGGCGGCGGTCCATCGAGGTCTTCTGGATCCACCGGAACGCCTCGGGCTCGGAGAGCCCCATGCGGGTCATGAGCAGGCCCTTGGCCCGCTCGACGCGCTTGCGGGTCTCGAAGCGCTCGGTGAGGTCGGCGACCTCCTCCTCCAGGTCGGCGATCTCCTGGAAGCGCGAGACGGCGATCTCGACGGCGGGCAGCAGGTCCGCGGAGGTGAACGGCTTGACCACGTACGCCATCGCGCCGGCGTCACGGGCGCGGTCCACCAGCTCGCGCTGGGAGAACGCCGTCAGGAGGACGACGGGCGCCAGGCGCGCCTTGCCGATGCGCTCAGCGGCGCTGATGCCGTCCATGACGGGCATCTTCACGTCCATGACCACCAGGTCGGGCTGGAGCTCCTCGACGAGGCGGACGGCGCTCTCGCCGTCACCGGCCTCGCCCACCACGTCGTAGCCCGCCTCACGGAGGATCTCGACGACGTCGAGGCGGATGATCGCCTCGTCCTCCGCGACGACGACGCGCCGACGCGGCCCTGCGCCCGGCTCCGCCTGGGTACCCTGCTCGCTCACGCGGGTACTTTAGTGGGCCCGGAAGGGTGCGCCTTGCACACGTGCCTCCTCCGAGGTGCCCAACTGAACACAGTTGCCCCGGTAACCCAATTGGCAGAGGTCGCGGATTCAAAACCCGCTCAGTGTGGGTTCGAGTCCCACCCGGGGCACAGCACAGCGGTGTCAGACCCGCGCTGCAGGGTCAGGCCATGCACTCCCCCGCAACGCGTCGAGCCGCTCGGGAGCTGGTGGAGGCCGGCCTGGGCGACGCAGAGGTCGCCAGGCGGATCGGCGTGGGCCGGTCGACCATCAGGTCCTGGCGTTCGCAGCGCTGGCGCCCTCCGATGCTCCGCAACACGTGCTTCCGCTGTGACGAGATCGCCTGCCCGCCGCCCGACCCCGGGTCGTACGCCTACCTCCTCGGCCTCTACCTCGGCGACGGGTGCATCAGCGACCTCCCCCGCGGCGTGCAGGTGCTGCGCATCGCCTGCTGCGACGACTACCCGGACCTCATGGACGAGTGCGAGGCCGCCATCGCGGCCGTCCGCCCTGCGCAGTGAGTCGCACCCGGTCGCAGGGCTGCCACTACGTCCAAGCCTTCTGGAAGCACTGGTCCTGCGTGTTCCCGCAGCACGGGCCAGGGCGCAAGCACGACCGGACGATCGCACTGGTGCCCTGGCAGCAGGCGATCATCGACGCGCACGCCGGCAAGCTGCTGCGTGGGCTGTTCCACAGCGATGGGGCCAGGGTGCAGAACTGGGGCATCGGCGCGAACGGCAAGCGCTACGAGGGCTACGTCCGCTACTTCTTCGACAACGCCTCGCAGGACATCATCGGCATCTGCTGCGCCAGCCTCGACCGGCTCGGGATTTCCTACACGCGCCCCAAGGAACGCACAGTGTCTGTCGCGCGGAGGGCTGCTGTTGCCGTCCTCGACGAGCACGTGGGCCCGAAGAGCTGACCCCAGCGCTGACCGCTCGCCCGCCAGGGCGGGCGCCGCCGCACCGTGGACGCTGCCTTCCGGTCTGGTCGCCCACGCGGGAGGACAGCGTCCACGGTCACGCGGTGGAGCGCGGCGCAGTGCCCTCGGGCCCGGTCCTCACGACGGCGAGGGGCCGGGTCCGGCGCAGCGGCTGCGCCCGACCCGGCCCCTCGGCGTCGTCGTCCTACTCGTTCTTGGCGTCCCCGACGCGGTGCACGCGGACCGCGTTGGTGGACCCGACCTTGCCGGGGGGCGAGCCGGCGCAGATGACGACCGTGGACCCCTCGTCGACGCGGTGGATGTCGAGCAGGGCCTTGTCGACCTGGGCGACCATGTCGTCAGTGGTGTTGACGAACGGCACCAGGAACGGCTCGGTGCCCCACGTCAGCGCGAGCTGGTTGCGGGTGGCCGCATCCGGCGTGAACGCCAGCGCCGGGATCGGGGAGCGCAGCCGCGCCATGCGGCGGGCGGAGTCGCCGGAGACCGTGAAGGTGACCAGCTGGCTGGCGCCGATGTTCTCCGCGATCGCGCGGGCCGCCCACGTCACCGCACCGCCCTGGGTGTGGGGGGTGGTGCCGAGGGGGCGGATGCGGTCGAGCGCCTCCTTCTCGGTGTTCGCGATGATCCTGGCCATCGTCTGCACGGTCTCGATGGCGAACTCGCCGACGCTGGTCTCACCGGACAGCATCAGCGCGTCAGCGCCGTCGAGGACGGCGTTGGCGACGTCGCTGGCCTCGGCCCGCGTCGGGCGCGGGGCGCTGATCATCGAGTCGAGCATCTGGGTGGCCACGATGACCGGCTTGGCGTTGCGGCGGCACATCTCCACCGCGCGCTTCTGCACGATCGGCACCTGCTCCAGCGGCAGCTCCACGCCCAGGTCGCCGCGGGCGACCATGACGCCGTCGAAGGCGGCGACGACGCCCTCGAGGTCCGCCACGGCCTGCGGCTTCTCGACCTTGGCGATGACCGGGCGACGGACGCCCACCTCGTCCATGATCGCGTGGACGTCGTGGATGTCGGCGCCGGAGCGCACGAAGGACAGGGCGATGAAGTCGACGCCGGTCTTGAGGGCCCAGCGCAGGTCGTCGGCGTCCTTCTCGGACAGCGCGGGCACGCTCACGGCCACGCCGGGCAGGTTGATGCCCTTGTTGTTGGAGACCGGGCCCGGCACGACGACCTTCGTGTGGACGCGGGGGCCGTCGACGGAGACGACCTCCAGGCCCACGCGGCCGTCGTCGATGAGGAGCGGGTCGCCCGGGGCCACGTCACCGGCGAGGCCCTTGTACGTGGTCGAGCAGATCTCCTTGGTGCCCGGCACGTCCTCGGTGGTGATGGTGAAGCTGTCACCGACGGCCAGCAGGTGCGGTCCGTCGGTGAACCGGCCCAGGCGGATCTTCGGGCCCTGCAGGTCGGCGAGGATCGCGACCGCGTGGCCGGAGGCATCGCTGGCCTTGCGGACCAGGTTGTAGCGACGCAGGTGGTCGGCCTGGTCGCCGTGGGACATGTTGAGGCGGGCGACGTCCATCCCGGCCTCGATGACGGCTGCCATCCGTTCCGGGGTGTCCAGTGCGGGCCCCAGCGTGCAGACGATCTTCGCGCGGCGCATGGGCCCAACCCTAGGCCCGCACCGGGCGCCCCCGACCTGGGGGGCGCCCGGCGCGACCAGCACCTGCTCCGAGCGTGTGAGCGTTCACACGCCGTTCACCCCGGACGGCCGACCAGCGGCCGCGCGGGGCTCCCCCGGACAGGGGGTCAGACGACGAGCGGCCTCGCGGACGGCGTGACGGGAGCCGGCAGCGTGCTCGGGCGCCCGGTGAGGAACTCATCGACGGCGGCCGCGCACGCGCGGCCCTCGGCGATCGCCCACACGATGAGGCTGGCGCCGCGGCCGGCGTCGCCCACCACGAACGTGCCCGGGCGCGAGGACTGCCAGCCCTCGTCGCGCACGAGCGCGCCGTCACGGCCGACCTCCAGGCCCAGCTGCTCCACCATGGGCATCTTCTCGACGCCGGAGAAGCCCAGCGCCAGCAGCACCAGCTGGGCCGGCAGCTCGCGCTCGGAGCCCTCGACCACGGTGTAGGTGCGGTCCGGGTGGCGGACCACCTCGACCATGCGCAGCGCCGCGACACCGCCCTGGCCGTCGTCCACCAGCTCCGTGGTGGAGGCGGTGTAGACGCGCTCCCCGCCCTCCTCGTGGGCCGAGGAGGTGCGGAACACCAGCGGGTAGGTCGGCCACGGCTGGTTGCCCGTGCGGTCCGGCGGCGGGGTCGGGCCGATGGCCAGCTGCGTCACCGACCTCGGGTTCTGCCGCAGCACGGTGCCCAGGCAGTCCGCGCCGGTGTCGCCGGCGCCGATGATGATGACGTCCTTGCCCTCGGCCGTGAGGCGCTTCTCGGCGGGCACGGAGTCGGGCACGGGCTGGCCCAGGGCCAGCTTGTTGCCCTGCGGCAGGAACTCCATCGCCTGGAGCACGCCGTGGAGCTGGCGCCCGGGGACGTCCAGCTCGCGCGGCTGCAGCGCTCCCACGGCCATGACGACGGCGTCGTACCGGTCCGCCAAGCGGGCGGCGTCGACGTCTCCGCCGACGTCGACGCCGGTGCGGAAGCGGGTGCCCTCCGCCTCCATCTGCTTGATGCGCCGGTCGATGTGGCGCTTCTCCATCTTGTACTCGGGCACGCCGTAGCGCATGAGCCCGCCCAGGGCGTCGTCGCGCTCGTACACGGCCACGGTGTGGCCGGCGCGCGTGAGCTGCTGGGCGGCCGCCAGGCCGGCCGGGCCGGAGCCGATGACGGCGACGGTCTTGCCGGTGAGGCGCTCCGGGGGCAGGGGCTGCACCCAGCCCTCGTCCCAGGCGCGCTCGATGATCGACTCCTCGACCAGCTTGATGGTCACCGGGTCCTGGTTGATCCCCAGCACGCACGCCGCCTCGCACGGGGCGGGGCAGAGCTTGCCGGTGAACTCCGGGAAGTTGTTGGTGGCGTGCAGCTGCTCGATCGCCTCGCGGAAGTCGCCGCGGCGCGTGAGGTCGTTCCACTCGGGGATGAGGTTCCCCAGCGGGCAGCCGTTGTGGCAGAAGGGGATGCCGCAGTCCATGCAGCGCCCCGCCTGGCGGGACAGCACGCCGGGCTCGACCGGCTCGTAGACCTCCCGCCAGTCCTTGATGCGCACCGGCACCGGGCGGCGCGGGGCGTTCTCGCGGACGGGGGTGGTGAGGAACCCTCGGGGGTCAGCCACGGACGGCCTCCATGATCTGCTGCCAGACGTCGGCGCCGTCGGGGTCGTTCCCCTCGGCGGTGGCGGCCTCGCGCAGCGCGGTGACGCGCGCGAAGTCGCGCGGGACGAGTGCGGTGAACCTGCTCAGCGCCTCGCTCGTGAGCGCGCCGCCCTCGAGCAGCGAGGAGGCCACGGCGGAGCCGGTCTCCTCGAGGTGGCGGGCCAGCAGCCGCGCGACGAGCCCGCGCTCGGCGTCGGTGCCCTCGGCCAGCGGGCGGGAGGTCAGCTCGCCGCTGCGCACGGCCGCCGCGTTGAGCTTCTCGGGCACGAGGTCGAGCACGTAGGCCGTGCCGCCGGACATGCCCGCGCCGACGTTGCGGCCGGTGGCGCCGAGGACGACGACGACGCCGCCGGTCATGTACTCGCAGGCGTGGTCGCCCGTGCCCTCCACCACGATGGAGGCGCCCGAGTTGCGCACGGCGAACCGCTCGCCCACCCGGCCGGACAGGAACACCTCGCCGGAGGTGGCGCCGTAGCCGACGGTGTTGCCGGCGATGACGTTGTCCACGGCGCCCGCGCCGGCGAACGGCGCGGCCTCGTGCGGGGTGACGACCACGCGGCCGCCGGACAGGCCCTTGCCGACGTAGTCGTTGGCGTCGCCCACGAGCCGCAGCGTGACGCCGGCCGGGAGGAACGCGCCGAACGACTGGCCCGCCGACCCCACGAGGGTGAGGTCGACGGTGCCGTCCGGGGCGCCGTCGGGGCCGAAGCTCTTGGTGACCTCGTGGCCGAGCATCGTGCCGACCGTGCGGTTGACGTTGCGGATGGAGAAGGTCGCGCTGACCCGCTCCCCGCTGTCGAGCGCAGCGCGGCTGGCCGCGATGAGCTGGTGGTCCAGCGCCTTCTCCAGGCCGTGGTCCTGCGCGGAGGTCTGGCGGCGCGCGGCGCCGTCGGCGACCTCCACGTCGGCGAGCACGGGCGAGAGGTCGAGGCCCGAGGCCTTCCAGTGCTCCACGGCGCGGCGCACGTCGAGGGAGCCGACCTGGCCGACCGCCTCGTCGAGGCTGCGGAAGCCCAGCGCGGCGAGGTGCTCGCGCACCTCCTCGGCCAGGTACTCGAAGAACGTCACCACGAACTCGGGCTTGCCGGTGAAGCGCTCGCGCAGCACCGGGTTCTGCGTGGCCACGCCCACCGGGCAGGTGTCGAGCTGGCAGACGCGCATCATGATGCAGCCGCTGACCACGAGCGGGGCGGTGGAGAAGCCGTACTCCTCGGCGCCGAGCAGCGCCGCCACCACGACGTCGCGGCCGGTCTTCAGCTGGCCGTCGACCTGGACGCTGACCCGGTCCCGCAGGCCGTTGAGCAGCAGCGTCTGCTGGGTCTCGGCCAGGCCCAGCTCCCACGGGGCGCCGGTGTGCTTGAGGGAGGTCAGCGGGGCCGCGCCCGTGCCGCCGTCGTGCCCGGAGATCAGGACGACGTCGGAGTGGGCCTTCGCCACGCCCGCCGCGACCGTGCCGACGCCGACCTCGGACACGAGCTTGGTGTGCACGCGCGCCGCGGGGTTGGCGTTCTTGAGGTCGTGGATGAGCTGGGCGAGGTCCTCGATGGAGTAGATGTCGTGGTGCGGCGGCGGGGAGATGAGGCCCACGCCCGGCGTCGCGTGACGGGTCTTCGCGATGTTCGGGTAGACCTTCGGGCCGGGCAGCTGCCCGCCCTCGCCCGGCTTCGCGCCCTGCGCCATCTTGATCTGCAGGTCGGTCGCGTGGGTGAGGTAGGCGCTGGTGACGCCGAACCGGCCCGACGCGATCTGCTTGATGGCGCTGCGGCGCTCGGGGTCGAGCAGGCGGTCGACGTCCTCGCCGCCCTCACCGGTGTTCGACTTGGCGCCGAGCCGGTTCATGGCGATGGCGAGGGTCTCGTGCGCCTCGGCGGAGATGGAGCCGTAGCTCATCGCGCCGGTGGAGAAGCGCTTGACGATCTCACTGACCGGCTCGACCTCGTCCAGCGGCACCGGCTGGCGGCCGGTCGCGGCGGCGTCCTTGAAGGAGAACAGGCCGCGCAGCGTCATGAGGCGCTCGGACTGGTCGTCGACGCGCTCGGTGTACTGGCGGAAGACGTCGTAGCGGCGCGCGCGGGTGGCGTGCTGGAGGCGGAAGACCGTCTCCGGGTCGAACAGGTGGGGCTCGCCCTCGCGCTTCCACTGGTACTCGCCGCCCACGTCGAGGCGGCGGTGCGCCGGGGCCGCGCCCTCGACGGGGTAGGCCCGGGCGTGCCGGGCGGCCACCTCGGCGGCGATGACGTCGATGCCGACCCCGCCCAGCTGGGTGGTGGTGCCGGTGAACCAGCGGTCGACCAGCTCCTGGGACAGGCCGATGGCCTCGAAGACCTGGGCGCCGCGGTAGGAGGCGACGGTCGAGATGCCCATCTTGGACATCACCTTGAGCACGCCCTTGCCGAGCGCGTAGATGAGCTTGCGCACCGCCTGCTGGGGGTCGGTCCCCTCCAGCAGCCCGTGGCGGCAGAGGTCCTCGACGGACTCCATGGCCAGGTACGGGTTGATGCAGGCCGCGCCGTAGCCGATGAGCAGCGCGACGTGGTGCACCTCGCGCACGTCACCGGCCTCCACCACGAGGCCGACCTGGGTGCGGGTCTTCTCGCGGATGAGGTGGTGGTGGACGGCGCTGGTGAGCAGCAGCGAGGGGATCGGCGCCCAGACGGCGTCGGAGTCGCGGTCGGACAGGAGCACGAAGCGCGCGCCGCCGGCGATGGCCTCGGAGACCTCGGCGCAGATCTCGCGCAGACGGCGCTCGAGCTCCTCACCGCCGCCCGCGACGCGGTACAGGCCGCGGACCCGGTGGGTGGTGAAGCCCTCCAGCCTGCCCTCGGTGCCGATGTGGGTGATCTTGGCGAGCTCGTCGTTGTCGATCACCGGGAACGGCAGGCGCAGCTGGCGGCAGTGCTCCGGCGTCGCGCCCAGGGCGTTCGACTCCGGGCCCATCACGACGCCCAGGCTGGTGACGACCTCCTCGCGGATGGCGTCCAGCGGCGGGTTCGTGACCTGGGCGAAGAGCTGGGTGAAGTAGTCGAAGAGCAGGCGGGGCCGCTCGGACAGCACCGCGATCGGCGTGTCGGTGCCCATGGACCCCACCGGCTCCGCGCCGGAGGCGGCCATCGGCGCGAGGATGAGGCGCAGCTCCTCCTCGGTGTAGCCGAACGCCTGCTGGCGCCGCGTCACGGAGGCGTGGGTGTGGAGCACGTGCTCGCGCTCGGGCAGGTCGGGCAGCTCGACCATGCCCTCGGCCAGCCACTCCGCGTAGGGGTGCTCGGCGGCGAGCTGCCCCTTGACCTCCTCGTCGGGGATGATCCGGCCCGGCTCGTCGGCGGTGCCGACGTCGAGCAGGAGCATGCGCCCCGGCTGAAGGCGGCCCTTGCTGACCACGCGCTCGGGCGCGATGTCGAGCACGCCCACCTCGCTGGCCAGGACGACGAGACCGTCGTCGGTGACCCAGTAGCGGGAGGGGCGCAGGCCGTTGCGGTCGAGCACGGCGCCGATGAGGCGCCCGTCGGTGAAGGTCACCGCCGCGGGCCCGTCCCAGGGCTCCATGAAGGTGGAGTGGAAGGCGTAGAAGGCCCGCCGCGCCTCGTCCATCTGGGCGTGGTTCTCCCACGCCTCGGGGATCATCATGAGGACCGCGTGGGGCAGCGAGCGGCCCGTCAGGTGCAGCAGCTCGAGGACCTCGTCGAAGGAGGCCGAGTCGCTGGCGCCGGGGGTGCAGACCGGGAACAGCCGCGACAGGTCGCCCTCGATGAGGTCGGTGGCGAGCTGGCTCTCACGGGTGCGCATCCAGTTGCGGTTGCCGCGGACGGTGTTGATCTCACCGTTGTGGGCGATGTAGCGGAACGGGTGCGCGAGCGGCCAGCTGGGGAAGGTGTTCGTGGAGAAGCGCGAGTGCACGATCGCCAGCTGGGTGGCCAGGCGGCGGTCGGACAGGTCTGGGAAGAACGGCTCGAGCTGGCCGGTGGTGAGCATGCCCTTGTAGACGAGCGTCCGGCTGCTCAGGGAGGCGAAGTAGACGTCCAGCTCGCGCTCGGCGCGCTTGCGGAGCACGAACGCCAGGCGGTCGAGCTCGACGCCGGAGACGCCGGCCTTGGAACCGGCGCCGGCCACGACGAGGTGGCGGAAGCGGGGCATGCAGGAGCGGGCGGTGTGGCCCACCAGGGACGCGGTGACCGGCACCTCGCGCCAGCCGACGACGCGCAGGCCCTCCTCGGCCGCGGTAGCGGCGATCTCGGCCTTGGCGATGGCCTCCTCGCCGTCGTCGTCGGGCAGGAAGCCCAGCCCGACGGCGTACTGGCCCGCGGGCGGCAGCTCCGCCCCGGACGGGTCGCCCTGCTCGGCCCAGACGGCGCGCAGGAACGCGTCGGGCACCTGCAGGAGGATGCCCGCGCCGTCGCCGCTGTCGACCTCGGCGCCGACGGCGCCGCGGTGGTCGAGGTTGCGCAGGGCCGTGAGCGCCTGCTCCACCACCTCGTGCGTGGCGCCCGAGCGGAGGTTGGCCACGAAGGCGACGCCGCAGGCGTCCTTCTCCGCGGCGGGGTCGTACAGGCCCTGCGCACTCGGCTGCGCGGAGAAGCGCTGCAGTGCGCGGGAGGTGTCGCGCGTGGGGGCCATGGTGACCGTCCTCGGGGCTGGCCGGCGGGCAGAGCCCGCCGGGTGTGGTCTCGGGGCTGGCGGCAGTGCTGCTGCTGATCGACTGGTGGTGACTGGGTCGTCGAGCGGGGACGGCGCTGGCCCGGCACGCTGACACGGACGATAGCACCGGCGAGGGACCTCTCCGGTGCTCGAGGACGTGACTGCTATCTCACATCGCGAGACGCTGTGTCCCGTCCACCGGACGGTTCCTCCTGGCGGTCGGCCGCGGCGCCCCCACCGGTGGCCTCGCGGGACGCGGCGGCGGAGGCGGACTCCTCCTCACCGGCCCCGCCGGTGGGACCGGAGGCGGCTGCCTGGGCCTCCCGGTAGGACGCGGAGCGGGCGGGCACGAGCACCGAGGCCTCCACGCCGGGGTGGCGGCGGGCGCTCACGACGAAGGCGACCACGCCGGCCAGACCGACCACGAGGCAGGTCCAGATGTTGAGCCGCAGCCCCAGGACCTGCTCGGCCGGGTCGATCCGCAGGGCCTCGATCCACACGCGACCGAGGGTGTACAGGACCACGTAGCCGAAGAAGACCCGGCCGTGGCCCAGTCGGAAGCGGCGCTGCGCCCAGACGAGCACCCCGGCCGCGGCCACGTTCCAGAGGGCCTCGTAGAGGAACGTCGGGTGGTAGGTCGCGACGTCCTCGTAGCCGGGTTCGCGGTGCTCGGGGCTGATCTCCAGCGCCCACGGCAGCGTGGTGGGCCGCCCGTACAGCTCCTGGTTGAACCAGTTGCCGAAGCGGCCGACGGCCTGGGCCAGCAGCAGGCCCGGGGCGAGGGCGTCGGCGTAGGAGGAGAACCGCGCCCCCACGGCGCGGCAGCCGATCCACGCGCCGAGGGCGCCCAGCGCGACGGCCCCCCAGATGCCCAGGCCGCCGTTCCAGACGAACAGGGCCGCGACCGGGTCGCCGCCCTCCCCGAAGTACGCCTCCGGGGAGGACACCACGTGGTAGAGCCGCCCGCCGACGATCCCGAAGGGCACGGCCCACAGGGCGATGTCGGCGACCTGGCCGGGCAGGCCCCCGCGGGCGCGCCAGCGGCGGTCGGTCAGCCACACCGCCAGCGCGATGCCGGCGAGGATGCAGAAGGCGTAGGCGCGCAGGGGCACCGGGCCGAGGTGCCACACGCCCTGGGACGGGCTGGGGATGGAGGCGAGCACGCCCGCGACCTCCAGCACGGACGTCACCCGCGGGCGCCGGCGACGCCGGCGGCCAGGTCGCGGACGACGCGCTCCAGGCCCGGGACGCCGTCGTCGGACAGGGCGCGCACCAGCGCGGAACCGACGATCACACCGTCGGCGTAGGCGCCGACCTCGGCCGCCTGCTCGCCGGTCGAGACGCCCAGGCCCACGCAGACCCGCTCGGCGCCGGCGCCGCGGACGGCCGCCACCAGGCCCTCGGCGGCCGAGCCGACCGAGGTGCGGGTGCCGGTGACGCCCATGGTGGAGGCGGCGTAGGTCCAGCCGCGGCAGGCCGCCGCCGTGGAGGCCAGCCGGGCCGGGGTGGAGGAGGGGGCCACGAGGAAGACGCGCTCGAGCCCGTGCGCGTCGCTGGCGCCCAGCCACTCCCCCGCTTCGTCGGGGACGAGGTCGGGGGTGATGAGCCCCGCACCGCCGGCGGCCGCGAGGTCGCGCGCGAAGGCGGCCACCCCGTAGCGCAGCACCGGGGCCCAGTAGCTCATGACGAGCACCGGGGCGCGCTCGCCGTCGGGGGCGGAGGCGAGCTGCTCCACGGACTCCAGCACGTGGCGGATCCGGGTGCCGCCCCGCAGCGCCGCCTCCGCGGCGGCCTGGATGACGGGGCCGTCCATGACGGGGTCGGAGTAGGGCAGGCCCAGCTCGATGACGTCGAGGCCCGCGGCCACGGAGGCGCGCAGCGCGTCCACGCAGCCGCGCTGGTCCGGGAAGCCGGCCGGCAGGTAGCCGACCAGCGCCGGACGGCCGGCGTCGCGGGCGGCGTCGATCGCCAAGGCGCTGCTCGGCCCAGCGCTGGTCGCCCCGGCGGCGGTGGCGGCGGGCAGGTCGGTGGTGCTCACCAGCCCGTCGCCTCCGTCTCCTCCACGGGCCCGCCGACGCGCTCGGCCTCGGAGGCCACCAGGTCGGCGTCGCTGACCAGCCCGAAGTAGCGGGCGGCGGTGTCGACGTCCTTGTCCCCGCGACCGGAGAGGTTCACCAGCACCACGCCGTCGGGCCCCAGCTCGCGGCCGGCGCGCAGCGCCCCGGCCAGGGCGTGCGCGCTCTCGATGGCCGGGATGATGCCCTCCGTGCGGCACAGCAGGCGGAACGCCTCCATGGCCTCGGAGTCCGTGACCGGCTCGTAGCGGGCGCGGCCGGTGGAGGCGAGGTAGGCGTGCTCGGGCCCGACGCCGGGGTAGTCCAGGCCGGCGGAGATGGAGTGGCTGTCGAGGGTCTGGCCGTCCTCGTCCTGCAGGACCAGCGAGCGGGCGCCGTGCAGCACGCCGGACACCCCGCCCGTGATGGACGCGGCGTGGCGGCCCGTCTCGACGCCGTCGCCCGCGGCCTCGAGCCCGAGGAGCCCGACGCCCTCGTCCTCGATGAAGGCGTGGAAGATCCCGATGGCGTTGGAGCCGCCCCCGACGCACGCGGCGACGACGTCGGGCAGGCGCCCGACGCGCTCGAGCACCTGAGCCCGGGCCTCGACGCCGATGGTGCGGTGGAAGTCGCGCACCATGGCCGGGAAGGGGTGCGGACCCGCCACCGTGCCGAGCACGTAGTGGGTGTCGTCGACGTGGGCGACCCAGTCGCGGAACGCCTCGTTGAGGGCGTCCTTCAGGGTGGCCGTGCCGGTGCTCACCGGGACGACCTCGGCGCCGAGCAGGCGCATCCGGGCGACGTTGAGCGCCTGCCGGCGGGTGTCGACCTCGCCCATGTAGACGACGCACTCCAGGCCCATGAGGGCCGCGGCCGTGGCCGTGGCCACGCCGTGCTGGCCGGCGCCGGTCTCGGCGATGACGCGGGTCTTGCCCATGCGCTTGGTGAGCAGCGCCTGGCCCAGCACGTTGTTGATCTTGTGCGAGCCGGTGTGGTTGAGGTCCTCGCGCTTGAGCAGCACCCGGGCGCCGCCGGCGTGCTCGGCGAAGCGGGGCACCTCGGTGAGGATGCTCGGACGCCCCGTGTACTCGCGCTGCAGCCTGTCGAGCTCCGCGGCGAAGGCCGGGTCCGCGGCGGCGCGGGAGTACTCCTCGTCGAGCTGGTCGAGCGCGGCGATCAGCGCCTCGGGCACGAAGCGCCCGCCGAACTCCCCGAAGTACGGACCGCGCTGGCCCACCCGCTGGAACAGCAGCTGCTCGTCGAGGGCCGCCGTCGTCGACGGGGACGACGACACGTCGGCGCTCACGGCCTGCCGCTGCGCGAGACCGCGCGCAGCGACGGGTGGGAGCCGGCGGCGACCAGGTCGGCCACGGCCGTGCGGGGGTCGCGCCCGGTGACGAGGGCCTCCCCCACGAGCACCGCGTCGGCGCCGGCGCGGGCGTGCTCGACCACGTCGTGCGCGGAGCGGACGCCGGACTCGGCGACGCTGACCACCGAGTCGGGGATGCGGTGCGCGCAGCGGGCGAAGGTGGTGGGGTCGACCTCGAGGGTCTTGAGGTTCCGCGCGTTCACGCCGATGAGCTGGGCCCCGGCGGCGACGGCGCGGTCCACCTCGGCCTCGTCGTGCGCCTCCACGAGCGCGCACATGCCCAGGGAGTGGATGCGCTCGACCAGGGACACCAGGGCCTCCTGCTCCAGGGCGGCCACGATGAGCAGCACCAGGTCGGCGCCGGCCGCACGGGCCTCCCAGACCTGGTAGCTGGACACGACGAAGTCCTTGCGCAGGACCGGGACGTCGACGGCGGCCCGCACCGCGCGCAGGTCGTCGAGGCTGCCGCCGAAGCGGCGGCGCTCGGTCAGCACGCTGATGGCGCTGGCCCCGCCCGCCTCGTACTCCTTGGCGAGGGCCGCCGGGTCCTCGATGGGCGCCAGCGCGCCCTTGCTCGGGCTCGACCGCTTGACCTCGGCGATGACGGTCACCTGGCCGCGGTCGTCGCCGCCGGGCCGCAGCGCCTCCAGGGCGCTGCGCGCCGACGGGGCCCGGCGCGCGGCCTCCTTCAGCTCGTCCAGCGACGTGGCGGCCTGGCGCTCGGCCAGGTCCTCCCGGACGCCGGCGAGGATCTCCTCCAGCACGCTCACGGGGCCAGGGTAGTCCGCGCCGGGAGCACCCCCGTCCGCTCTCCCCGTCCGGGTGCTGATCGAGAGGCGGTCCGCCGCAAGATCGCTACCGTGGCGGGAAGAGGCCGCTCGCCAGCGGCGCGCACAGACGAGGAGAGGGCCCCATGAGCACGCAGGACCCCTACGGCACGTCCGACCAGCCGCCGCGCACCGGCTCGAGCGCGTCGGGCCCGTCCGGCTCGCAGCCGTCGTGGCAGCAGTCCGCCCCGGCGGGCCCGCAGCAGGGCTACCCGGCCGCCCCCCAGCAGGGCTACCCCGCCTACGCCGGGCAGGGCGGCTACGACCGGCCCGCCCCCAAGAACGGCGTCGGGCTGGCCGCCCTGATCATCGGCATCCTCGCCCTCCTGCTCAGCTTCACGGTCTTCGGCGGGATCATCCTCGGCCTGGTGGCGATCGTCCTCGGGATCATCGGCGCGCGGCGCGTCAAGCGGGGTCTGGCGACCAACCGGGGCGCGTCGATCACCGGCGTGGTCCTGGGTGTCCTCGGGCTCATGGTGAGCATCGCCTTCATCGCCCTCGGGGCCTTCTTCTTCAGCCAGACGGCTGACTGCAACCAGTACATCGAGAGCAACGACCAGGCCGGCTACCAGCAGTGCCTCGAGAGCCAGCTGGGCGGCCAGGGCAGCTGACCGCCCCCCCCCCGGCACGACGGAGGCCCGGTCACCAGCGTGCAGCTGGTGACCGGGCCTGCGTCGTCGTGCGCGGGTCAGCGCACCGGCGTCGGCTTGCCGTGCTGCTGCGGGTGCTGCTTCTGCCCCTTGCCGGCGCGGCTGAGGATGATGCCGGCGGGCAGGCCCAGCAGCATCACCACGATGCCGACCCAGAACAGCCACACCAGGGCGAGGACGACGGCGACCGACGCGATGGCCGAGCCCAGCAGGCCCAGGCCCGCGCCCGTCCACCCGGCGACGGAGTGCCCGTGGTCGATGTGGTCCTCGACCTCCTCGCGGCGGGCCTGCACGATCGGGTTGCTGTCGGCGTCGGTGCTCATCTCGCTCCTCGTGCTGCGGGCGGGCGCTGCGCCACCTGGCTGCGGCCCCGGGTCGGGACGTCGACGCTCATTCTGCCCGGTCCCGGCGCGGCGCGTCGGACGACCCGTCGGCGGGCCCGGGCCCGGCGTCGGCGGTGGGGTCCTCGCCGCGGCTGAGGCCGTCCCACAGGCCGGCGCGGCTCGGGGCCGCCGGGCGCGCGGCCAGCCCCGCGCTGGGCGCCTCGAACCGCTCCGAGCTGCCCCACGTGCGCCCGGCGGACAGGGCGAGCGCCCCGGAGGCCGCCACGCCGAGCGCCGGCAGCAGCGCAGCCAGCGGCCAGGCGGTGGTCCGGGCACCGGAGACCTCCCCGACGCCGGTGGCGGCGCGGGCCGCCCCCACCGCCGCGCCGACCGGGTCGGCCAGCAGCGCGACGACGGCCGCCACCGCTGCCAGCCCCGCGAGCACCAGCAGGGCACCGGCGGCGGCGCGGCCGGCGCCGCGCAGCGTCGACAGGGCCAGCGAGCCGGCCACCGCCACGACGCCGAGCGCCGGCACCGCGGCGGCCGCGTCACGACCGCTCACGGGCACGTCGGGGGCGGTGCCGCCGGGCCCCACCGGCAGCGACGCCAGCACCCAGGGCTGCGTACTGGCGGCCAGCAGCAGGCCACCCGCCACGAGGCCGAGCAGGACGACGGGCGCCCGTCCCCGCCGTCGCCGGCGTCCCGCCCCCCCGTCGGGCTGCTGGACCGGCTCGTCAGGCACCGGGCAGCGGCCTCAGCGCGCCGGCGCGGGCGACGGCGGTGAGCACCGCGGCGGCCTTGGCACGGGTCTCGGCCTCCTCGCTCGCCGGCACCGAGTCGGCGACGACGCCCGCGCCCGCCTGGACGCGGGCCACGCCGTCGCGCAGCACGGCGCTGCGGATGGTGATCGCCATGTCGAGGTCACCCGCGACGTCGAAGTAGCCGGCCGTCCCGCCGTAGAGCCCCCGGCGCACCGGCTCGAGCTCGTCGATGAGGGCCAGCGCCCGCGGCTTGGGGGCCCCGGAGAGCGTGCCCGCGGGGAACGTCGACTGCAGCACGTCGAACGCCGTCCTGCCCTCGCGCACCTCGCCGGTGACGGTGCTCACCAGGTGCATGACGTGGCTGTACCGCCACACCTCCATGAACTCGACCACCTCGACGGTGCCCGGCCTGCACACGCGCGCGAGGTCGTTGCGGGCCAGGTCGACGAGCATGAGGTGCTCGGCGCGCTCCTTGGCGTCGGCGAGCAGGTCGGCGGCCAGCTCCGTGTCCAGCTCGGGCGTCGCGCCGCGCGGCCGGGTGCCCGCGATGGGGTGGGTCATGGCCCGCCCGCCCGAGACCTTCACCAGCGACTCCGGGCTCGACCCCACGACGTCGAAGCGGCCCCCGTCGGGGTCGGCGAAGCGGAACAGGTACATGTACGGGCTCGGGTTGGTGGCGCGCAGCGCCCGGTACACGTCGAGGGCGTCGGCGGCGCAGTCGACCTCGAAGGTCTGCGAGGGCACCACCTGGAAGACCTCGCCGTCGCGGATGGCGACCTTCGCGGCCTCGACCGCGGCCTCGTAGTCCGCGGCGCTGGACGTGCGGCGCGGCTGGGCGGCGGCCGCCGCCGCGGCCGCCTCCGGGTCGAGGGTCGACACGGTCGACGGCGCCGGCTCGGCCAGCTTCGCGGCCATGGCGTCGAGGCGGGCGACGGCGTCGGCCCAGGCCTCGTCGACGCGGTCGTCGGTGCCGTCGAGGTTGACGGCGTTGGCGACCAGCAGCACGGAGGAGTCGGCGTGGTCGACCACGGCGAGGTCCGTGGCCAGGCACAGCGCCAGCTCCGGCGGCTCGGTGCCCTGCGCCCGCGGCGGGCTGGGCAGCTTCTCCCACCGCCGCACGACGTCCCACCCGAGCACGCCGACCAGACCGCCCGTCAGGGGCGGCAGGCCGGGCAGGCGCGGGGTGCGCAGCGCCGCCAGGGTCTCGCGGACGGCCAGGAGCGGGTCGCCGTCCACCGGGACGCCGGCGGGCGGGGTGCCCAGCCAGTGCGCCTGCCCGTCGCGCTCGGTGAGGACGGCGGCGGAGCGGGCCCCGACGATGGAGTAGCGCGACCACACGCCGCCGTGGTCGGCGGACTCGAGCAGGAACGTGCCGGTCTGCTCGCCGGCGAGCTTGCGGTAGACGCCCACGGGCGTCTCGGAGTCGGCCAGGAGGCGGCGCACCACCGGGATGACGCGCCGGTCCCTCGCGAGCTGCCGGAACGTCGGCAGGTCGGGCCAGGTGGCGCCGATGCTGAGGTCGGGCGCGGGCGCGGCCGCCGCGCCACCGGCCGGGGCGCTCGTCGTCGGGGTCGCCGGGGTCGCCGGGGTCGTCGGGGTCTGGGTGGTGGTCACGGGGCCGGCTCCTCGAGCAGCGGGCGGGCGTCGAAGCAGGTGCGGTCTCCGGTGTGGCAGGCGCCGCCGGTCTGGTCGACCGTGACGAGCACGGCGTCGCCGTCGCAGTCGAGGCTGACCGTGCGCACGCGCTGGACGGCACCGGAGGTGTCGCCCTTGCGCCAGTACTCCGAGCGGCTGCGGCTCCAGAACCAGCTGCGGCCGGTGGTGAGGGTGCGGTGCAGCGCCTCGTCGTCCATCCACCCGACCATGAGCACCTCGCGGGTGTCGTGGGCCTGGACCACCGCGGCCACGAGGCCGGCGGCGTCGCGCTTCAGCAGGGAGGCGACGGCGGGGTCGAGCGGAGAGCCGGTGGTCTCACCGGTGGTGGCGCTGCTCACGCCCGACATCATCCCAGCCGGGCGGCAGCACCCGGCGCGCGCTCAGGCGGTGGCGGCCAGGGACTGCGGCGCGACGGCCCCGTCGTGCTCGGGGACCTCGTCGGTGGCGCGCTCGGCGGCCACGGCCTCGTCGCGCTCGTCCGCGGCGCGGCGGCGCTGGCGCTGGCTGGCCTGCACCGCGAAGCGGACGCCGTGGTGGGGGTCCTCGGCCATGGCGCGCAGCACCTCACCGCTGGTGGTGGCGTTGCGGGCCACCGCGGAGCGCACCGCGGAGCTGGGGTCCTCGCTGAGCTTGGCGAGCAGCTTCCTGGGGACGTCGGCGCGGCGGGCGACCTGCTCGCGGACCTCCGGGTCCTCGTCGCGCGAGAGGACCCAGAGCGCGTCCGACTGCGCCGACGGGTTCTTCGCGACCCGCAGGCGCGTGGCGGCGTCCCTGCTGTGCGCCAGGGCGTCCAGCTGGTACCAGGCCGTGCTGCGCCGGCCGGCGAGCACCTGCTCGCGGGTGATCCAGAGCACCGCCGTCCTCCTCTGTGGTGCGGATGTCCCTCACATGCTGCTACCGCAACGTCACGGGCAGCGAGGTCGGCGAGTGTCATCCACCCGTTCGCGCCAGCGCGCCGCGCCGAGGGCCCGGTGCGAGGCTGGCGCGCGTGAGCGACCAGCAGGAGATGCCGACAGCACGCCCCAACGCCGCGCTGACCGCGGACGTCGTGGCCCTCCACCGCTCCGGCGGTGTCGACAGGGTGCTGCTGGTCCGCCGCGGGGCCGAGCCGTTCGCGGGCCGCTGGGCGCTGCCCGGCGGCTTCGTGGACCCCGACGAGGACCCGCAGGTGGCCGCGCTGCGCGAGCTGGCCGAGGAGACCGGGCTGGACCTCGCGGACGTGGCGCTCCACCAGCTGGGCGTCTACGGGGCGCCCGGGCGCGACCCCCGCGGCCGGGTGGTCAGCAGCGCCTGGTGGGTGCGGCTCGCCGACGGTGGCGCCCCGGCGGACGTGACCGGCGGGGACGACGCCGCGGAGGCCTCCTGGGTGCCCCTGGCGGAGGTGCTGGGTGCGGACGGGCAGGACGACGACGGCGAGGGCGGCCGCGGGCGGCTGGCCTTCGACCACGGGGCCGTCCTGCGCGACGCCCTGGCGCGCGACGCCGCGCACGCCCCGGCGCGCTCCATCGCCGTCCGCTTCGACCTGCCCGACGCCGCGGCTCTGGCCGCCTTCGACGAGCTGGTGGCGGACGTGCTGCCGGGCTTCGCCGCCGACGAGCCGGGCACGCTGACGTACGTGGTGCACGCCGTGGAGGGCGAGCCGCTGGCCCGGGTGTTCTTCGAGGAGTACGCCGAGGGCGGCCACGCCGCGCACGAGGCCAGGCCGGCGACGGCGGCGTTCCTGGACCGGGTGCGGGAGCTGACCGGCGGTGCGATCCGCGCCGAGCTGCTGGTGCCGATGGGCGCCGTGCGCCCCTGACCCCCCTCCTCGATGCGCACTCGGGTGCGCGAGTGCGCATCGAGGAGCACCTGGACCAGCACTC
The DNA here is from genome assembly GCF_006335115.1 of Streptomyces sp. NP160. Lineage (GTDB taxonomy): Bacteria > Actinomycetota > Actinomycetes > Actinomycetales > Quadrisphaeraceae > Quadrisphaera. The sequence continues at coordinate 229,443 of NZ_VDMJ01000024.1, read as the reverse complement.
GGGTGCGCGAGTGCGGGTGCGTGAGGGGGTGCACCCGCGACCTGGTTCGTGTCGCTGCGACCTGAAGTGGTGTTAGTGTCGCGCTGACCTGAACGAGTCGACGTGGTGTCGGCGTCACGAGGAGCGGGGGTGCGCGGTGGGCGCGTCGCTCGACCTCGCCGTCTCCACCGTGATCCTGGCGCTGCTGCCCGGCACCACCGCGGGCTGCGGGGACGAGACCCCGCAGCTCCACCTGCCGCTGGTCCGCCGCACCCGCGAGCCCTTCGACGGCCGGTGGGCGCTGCCCGGCGGCTGGGTCACCCCCGACGAGCGGCTCAGCTCGGCCGCGCGCCGCACCCTCGCCGAGACCACCGGGCTGCGCCCCAGCTACCTCGAGCAGCTCTACACCTTCGGCGCGCCGCACCGCTCCCCCACCGGCCGGGTGGTGTCGGTGGTCTACACCGCGCTGGTCCGCGCACCGGAGGCCGCCGCCGTGGAGGTCGGCCCGAACGTGCGCTGGGCGCCGGCCGACCGGCTGCCCGACACGGTCGGCGAGCTGGCCTTCGACCACGCCGAGATCGTCGACTACGCGCTGTGGCGGCTGCGGACCAAGGTCAGCTACGCCGCCATCGCCCAGCACTTCCTCGGCGAGCTGTTCACCCTGGCCGAGCTGCGCGGGGTGCACGAGGCCGTGCTCGGGAAGCACCTCGACCCCGCCAACTTCCGCCGCAGCGTGGCCGCCTCCGGAGCCGTCGAGGCCACCGACGAGGTCCGCGCCGGCGCCGCGCACCGCCCCGCCCGCCTCTACCGCGCCGTGCTGCCCCCCGGTGGGGCGACCGGCGGCTACCCGCCCTGGCAGTCCCGTCCCGAGCTCGGCTGAAACCGTCCCGTCCGGAGGAACACAGACATGGTCTCCGTCGCCGTCACCCTCGGCCGCTCCGCGCCCACCGGCGCCAGCAGCGCGCCCGTGAGCTCCTGCGACGCGCGGCTCGCCGCCGAGCCGTTCGCCCTCGACGCCCTGCCCGGCCTGCCCGCGCCGGCCCCCGAGTACGGGCCCGGCGCCTCCGTGGTCGACACCGCGCCCGCGCACACCCCGGTGCAGCAGCAGATCCCCGAGCGCTACCGCCGCATGGAGGCCGACGAGGTCCACGCGCGCATCCGCGCCGCCAAGGACGAGCTCGGCAGCGCCGTCGTCGTCCTCGGGCACCACTACCAGCGCGACGAGGTCATCGCGCACGCCGACGTCACGGGCGACTCCTTCCTCCTGGCCCGCCGGAGCCTCGAGCGGCCGGAGGCGAAGTACGTCGTGTTCTGCGGCGTGCACTTCATGGCCGAGACCGCCGACCTGCTCACCCGGCCCGACCAGGCCGTGGTGCTGCCCAACCTCGCCGCGGGCTGCTCCATGGCGGACATGGCCGACCTCGACGCCGTCCAGGACTGCTGGGACCAGCTCGAGGCGGCGATCGGCCGCCCGCTCGACCAGCCCGGCGAGGACGGCCTGGTCGAGGTGGTGCCGGTGACCTACATGAACTCCTCCGCCGCCATCAAGGCGTTCTGCGGGGAGCACGGGGGCATCGTCTGCACCTCCTCCAACGCCACGGCCGTCCTGGAGTGGGCCTTCGCCCGCGGGCGCCGGGTGCTCTTCGTGCCCGACCAGCACCTGGGCCGCAACACCGCGACGTCCATGGGCGTGCCGGCCGACCTCATGCCCCTGTGGGACCCCCGCAAGCCGATGGGCGGCAACAGCCCCCAGGCCCTCGTGGACGCGCGCGTGCTGCTGTGGCGGGGCTGGTGCTCCGTGCACCAGCGCTTCACCACCGCGCAGATCGACGCCGCCCGCGCCGCCGACCCGTCCGTGCAGGTGGTGGTGCACCCCGAGTGCCCGCAGGCCGTGGTCGACGCCGCCGACCAGGCCGGCTCGACGGAGTTCATCATCAAGGCGGTCGAGGCGGCCCCGGCCGGTTCCTCCCTGGCCATCGGCACCGAGATCAACCTCGTGCGCCGCCTCGCCGACGCCCACCCCGACAAGACCATCACCTGCCTCGACCCGGTGATCTGCCCCTGCTCGACCATGTACCGCATCCACCCCGGCTACCTCGCGTGGGTGCTGGAGTCGCTCGCTGACCGGGAGCGCGGGAGGGCCGCTGGAGCGCCCGAGGCCGAGCTCGGCGACGTGGTGAACCGGGTGGTGGTCCAGGACGAGGCCGCCGCCCACGCGCGCACGGCGCTGGAGCGGATGCTGGCGGTCGTCCCGTGACGACCCCGGCGACGACGGCGGGCGCCGCGCCCGCCGGGCAGCGCCTGGACGTCGACGTCCTCGTGGTCGGGTCGGGGATCGCCGGGCTGACCACCGCGCTGGAGGTGCTCCGCCTCCAGCCGGGTGCGCGCGTGGCCGTCGCCACGAAGGCCGCGCTCGGCGACGGGGCCACGGCGTGGGCGCAGGGCGGGATCGCCGCCGTGCTCCTCGACGGTCCCGCTGGCCGGCCCGCGGGGGCCCCCCTCGACGAGGTGGCGCTGCACGTCGCGGACACCCTCGCCGCGGGCGACGGGCTCTGCGTGCCCGAGGCCGTCGCCGTGCTGTGCGGCGCGGGTGCCAGCGCCATCACCGCCCTCGAGCGCCGCGGGCTGCAGCTGGACCACCGTCCCGACGGCACCCGCGCCCGCGGGCTCGAAGCGGCGCACTCGCGCCCGCGGATCGTGCACGCCGGAGGCGACACGACCGGCGCCCACGTCGCCCGGGCCCTCGGCACCGCGGTGCGGGCCTCGCGGGTCGCCCTGCTGGAGCGGACCGCGCTCGTCTCCCTGGTGACCCCCGACGGCCCGGGCACCACCGTGACGGGCGCTCGGCTGCGCGGCCCGGGCGGGGAGGACCTCGTGGTCAGCGCCCGCGCCGTGGTGCTGGCCACCGGCGGCCACGGGCAGGTGCACGCGCACACGACCACGCCGCCGGTGGCCACCGGCGACGGCCTCGCGGCCGCCGTGCGCGCCGGCGCGGTGGCCCGCGACGTCGAGATGGTGCAGTTCCACCCCACGGCCGGGACCGGGCGCGACGGCCGGACCTTCCTCGTCTCCGAGGCCGTCCGCGGCGAGGGCGCCGTCCTGCTCGACGCCACCGGCCACCGCTTCACCGACGAGCTGGCGCCCCGTGACGTGGTCGCCCGCGCCTGCGCCGCAGCCATGGCCGCCCAGGGCGGGGCCCCCGTGCTGCTCGACGCGACGGGGGTCGAGGGGCTGCGGACGCGCTTCCCCGGCATCGACGCCCTCACCCGCGCCGCCGGGCTCGACTGGACGCGCGAGCCCGTCCCCGTGACCCCGGCAGCGCACTACGCGATGGGCGGCGTGCTCACCGACCTCGACGGCCGGACCACGCTGCCCGGGCTGTGGGCGGTCGGCGAGGTGGCCTCCAGCGGCGTGCACGGCGCCAACCGGCTGGCCTCGAACTCGCTGCTGGAGGGCGCCGTCTTCGGGGCGCGGGCCGCGGCGGCGGTCGTCGCCGGCGCTCCCGCCCCGACCGCCCCCGCGACCGCCGCGGACGACGTGCGGCTCGAGGTCGAGCTGCCGTCGGCCGTGCTCCCCCGCGGTGAGCTGCGGCAGCTGGTCTGGGAGCACGCCGGGCTGCTGCGCGACCGCGGCGGCCTGGAGCTGCTCACCAAGACCCTCGCCTCGCACGAGCGCACCGACCGGGAGGACCCGTCGCTCCCGGAGGTGCCCGGGGGCCCCGCGGGCCCGGCCGCGCCTCCCGGCCGGCCCGGTGCCGCTGCGGTCGCAGCGCTCGAGGACCGGGCGCTCACCGACGTCGCCGCCCTGCTGGCCGCCGGGGCCCTGGCCCGCGAGGAGAGCCGCGGGGCGCACGCCCGCACCGACCACCCCGGGCGCCGCGAGCCCGCACGCCACGTGCTGCTGAGCGCCGTCCCGGGGAGCGCCGCGTGAGCGGGTCGGTCGCGGGAGCCCTGGCCGACGTGGTCGCGCGGGCCCTCGCGGAGGACGCCCCGTGGGGCGACGTCACGAGCGAGTCGCTGCTGGCCGGGCTGCCCGGCGGCCCGGCGACCACCACCGCCGTGCTGCGGGCCCGCCAGGAGGGCGTGCTCGCCGGGGTCGGCGCCTTCGCCGAGGCCCTCGCCCAGGCGTCGCGCCTGGTGGGTGCGTCAGCGGACGGCCCCGACGCCGTCGTCGTCGAGGTCCTGGCGCAGGACGGCGACCGCATCGCGCCGGGGCAGGTGCTCGCGCGGGCGCACGGGAGCGCCCTGGCGGTGCTGCGGGCCGAGCGCGTCGCACTGAACCTCGTGCAGCACCTGTCCGGCGTCGCGACGGCCACGGCCGAGCACGTCGCCCTGGTCGCCGCGGCCGGCGGCACGGCCCGCGTGGTGGACACCCGCAAGACCACCCCGGGCCTGCGGGCGCTGGAGCGGCACGCGGTGCGCTGCGGGGGCGGCGGCAACCACCGCTGGTCGCTGTCCGACGCGGTGCTCGTCAAGGACAACCACCTGGCGGTGCTGGCGGCGGCCGGCGGCGACGCGGGCGTGACGGCGGCACTGGCCGCGGTGCGCGCGCGGGTGCCCCACACCACGTTCGTCGAGGTGGAGGTCGACAGGCTCGACCAGCTGCCCGCGGTGCTGGCCGCCGGCGTGGACGGGGTGCTGCTCGACAACTTCACCCTCGGCGACCTCCGCGCGGGTGTCGCCGCCGTGCGCGAGCACGAGCGCGCCCACGGCGGTCGCGTGCTCGTCGAGGCCAGCGGTGGCGTGCGGCGCGAGACCGTCGGCGCGATCGCCGCCACCGGCGTCGACCTGGTCTCGGTGGGCGGGCTCACCCAGGCGTCGGCGGCGCTGGACGTGGGCCTGGACGTCGGGGACGACGCCGAGGTGGCGCCCGTCCGCACCCGCACGGGCTGATGCACTACCTCGACCACGCCGCCACCTCCCCGCCGACGCGGGAGGTGCTGGAGGCCGTCTGGCCCTACCTCGTGCAGGTCACGGCCAACCCGGCGTCCGTGCACACGCCGGGGCAGCAGGCCCGCGAGGGGCTGGAGCGGGCCCGGGCCACCGCCGCGGCGGCGATCGGGTGCCGGCCCGGGGAGGTCGTCTTCACCTCCGGCGGGACGGAGTCCGACGGTCTGGCCGTGCTGGGGATCGCCCCGGCGGTGGTGGCCGCGCGCGGGCGCGATCGGCACCTGGTGACCACCGCCGTCGAGCACTCCGCGGTGCTGGAACCGGCGCGCGAGCTGGAACGGCGCGGGTGGCGCGTCGACGTCGTCGGGGTCGACGGCGAGGGCCGCGTGGACGTGGCGGCCCTGGCAGCGGTCGTCACCGAGCGCACCGCCCTGGTGTCCGTCATGCACGCGAACAACGAGGTCGGCACGGTGCAGCCGCTGGCCGAGGTCTCGCAGCTGTGCGCGCGGCGCGGGGTGGCGCTGCACGTCGACGCCGTCCAGAGCGCCGGCGTGCTCGACCTGCGCGCGCTCTGGTCACTGGGGTCCGCGGCGGGCGGGGTCGCGGCGGTGAGCGTCTCAGCGCACAAGCTGGGCGGGCTGCGCGGCTCGGGGCTGCTGGCGGTGCGGTCGGGGACGCCGCTGGAGCCGGTGGCGCTCGGCGGCGGGCAGGAGCGGGGCCGGCGGTCGGGGACCGTGGACGTGGCGTCCGCCGTGGGGCTCGCGACGGCGCTGTCCGCCGCGGCGGCGCGTCGCCCGCACGAGGTGGTGCGGCTGGAGGCGCTGCGCGGCCGGCTCGTGGCCGGGGTGCTGGCCGCCGGGGAGGAGGCGGGCGTCTCCGTGCAGCTCACCGGCGCCGCTCCCGGCCCCGGGCGGCTGCCGGGCCACGCGTCGTTCGTGCTGCCGGGGCTCTCGGGCGAGGTGGTGCTGGCCGAGCTCGACCTGGCGGGTGTGGCGTGCTCGTCCGGGTCGGCGTGCTCGGCGGACAGCGACGACGCCTCCCACGTGCTGGTGGCCATGGGTCTGGACGGCGGGCCGGCCGGCGCCGCGCGCACGTCGGTGCGCGCCACGCTGGGCTGGAGCTCCACCGACGCCGACGTCGACGCGCTCCTGTCCGCGCTGCCGACCGCGCTGGCCCGCGCTCGCCTCTGACGTCAGACCGGGTGAGCGCCGTCACACCCCACGGGGTTGGATGGGGGCATGGAGTTCAGGAAGCTCGGACGCAGCGGTCTCAAGATCTCTGAGATCACCTACGGCAACTGGCTGACCCACGGCTCGCAGGTCGAGAACGACGTCGCCACGCAGTGCGTGCGCGCCGCGCTCGACGCGGGCATCTCGACCTTCGACACCGCCGACGTGTACGCCAACGGCGCCGCCGAGGTCGTCCTCGGAGAGGCGCTCAAGGGCGAGCGGCGCGAGTCGCTCGAGGTCTTCACCAAGGTGTACTGGCCGGTCGGCCCCAAGGGGAAGAACGACGTCGGCCTGTCGCGCAAGCACGTCCTCGAGGGCATCGACAACAGCCTCGAGCGGCTCGGCATGGACTACGTCGACCTCTACCAGGCGCACCGGTACGACCACGAGACGCCGCTGGAGGAGACCATCTCGGCCTTCGCCGACGTGGTCGCCGCGGGCAAGGCGCTCTACATCGGCGTCTCGGAGTGGACCGCCGACCAGATCCGCGCCGGCCAGGCCCTCGCCACCCAGGCGGGCTTCCGCCTGGTGTCCAACCAGCCGCAGTACTCGGCGCTGTACCGGGTGATCGAGGGGCAGGTCGTGCCGACCTCCCGCGAGCTGGGGCTGTCGCAGATCGTCTTCTCCCCCGTCGCCCAGGGCGTGCTGACCGGCAAGTACCTGCCGGGCCAGCAGCCGCCGGAGGGCAGCCGCGCCACGGACACCAAGGGCGGGCAGCAGATGATCTCCCGCTGGATGCGCGACGACGTGCTCGCCGCCGTGCAGGAGCTCAAGCCGGTCGCGAACGACCTCGGCCTGTCGATGGCGGCCCTCGCGGTGGCCTGGGTGCTCCAGAACGACAACGTGGCCGCCGCGATCATCGGGGCCTCCCGGCCCGAGCAGGTCACGGACAACGTCAAGGCCTCGGGCGTGCGCCTGCCCGCCGAGGTGATGACGAAGATCGACGAGCTGCTGGGCGACGTCGTCGCGTCCGACCCGGCGCTGACCGCGGCCAGCGCGCCCTACCAGCGCCCCGCCTGACCGCACGCTCCACCCGACGGCCCCTCCATCTCGCACTGTCCGCGGCAAGTGCGAGAAGGAGGGGCCTGCTAGGCGCACTTCCCGCGGAAAGTGCGACAAGAAGGCGCGGGTCAGACGTGCTGGGCGGTCCAGGCGGCGTGCAGCCGCGAGTACGGGCCGCCCGCGTGCGCCAGCTCGGCCGCAGGCCCCACCTCCACCACCCGCCCGGCGTCGACCACCACCACGACGTCGGCGGCTTCCGCCGTGGACAGCCTGTGGGCGATGGCCACGGACGTCCGCCCGCTGAGCACGTGCTCCAGCGCCCGCTGCAGCCGCACCTCGGTGGCCGGGTCGACCGAGGAGGTCGCCTCGTCGAGGACGAGCAGGTCCGGGTCGGCCAGGTGGGCCCGCGCCAGGGCGACGAGCTGCCGCTCCCCCGCGCTGAGCCGCTCACCGCGCTGCCCGACGGGCGTGTCCAGGCCGTCGGGCAGCTGCTCCAGCCAGCGCTCGAGCCCCAGCTCGGACAGGGCGGCGGTCGCGTCGTCGTCCGTGGCCCCGGGACGGCCCAGCCGGATGTTGTCGCCGACGGTGGTGTCGAACAGGAACCCCTCCTGGGGCACCGCGACCACCCGTCGGTGCAGCGACGCCTCGGGCACGCGGCGGGCGTCGACGCCGGAGAGCAGCACGCGGCCCTCGTCGGGGTCCACCAGGCGCGTGACCAGGCGCGCCAGCGTCGTCTTGCCTGAGCCGGTCTCGCCCACCACGGCGATGCGCGAGCCGGCGGGGAGCACGAGGTCGACGCCGGTGAGCACGCGCCGGCTGGTGCCGGGGTAGGTGTACCCCACCCCCTCCAGCCGGACCTCGACCGGGCCCGCCGGCAGCGCCGCCGCCTCGGACGGCGACGGGTCGGGCACCACGACGGGGGTGTCGATGAGCTCCACCACGCGGTGCCAGCCGGCGAGGGCGTTCTGCAGCTCGTTGAGGACCTCGGTGGCGGCCTGCACCGGCATGACGAAGAGCCCGATGATGAACAGGAAGGCGAGCAGCCGGCCGAGCGTGATGTCGCCGTCGACACCCAGCAGGGTCCCGGCGACGACCACCAGCGCCAGCACGAGCCCGGAGACGAAGACGCCGACGGAGAAGGTCGACGCGGTGGCGACCTGTGCGCGCACCGCCTGCTTGCGGTGCGCCTCGACGGCGGCGTCGACCGCGCGCCAGCTGCGCTCGGAGGCGGCGTGCGCGCGGATGACGTCAGCGCCGACCACGGTCTCCGACACCGACCCGAGGAGCTCGCCCATCCTCAGCCGCACCTGCTGGTAGGCGCGGGTCACAGGCCGCTGCAGGCGCCCGCGGAACACCAGCACCGGCACGAAGCAGGCCAGCACCAGCAGCGCCAGCTGCCAGGAGTAGACGAACATCAGCACCGTGGCGAGCAGGAGCTGCCCGACGGCGAGCACCAGCACCACCATGCCGGTCTGCAGGAACGTGGAGATCGTGTCGACGTCGGAGGTGACGCGGCTGACGAGCGAACCCCGCCGCTCACCGCTCTGCGTGAGCACCGCCAGCCGGTGCACGTGCGCGAACGCCCGCGTCCGCAGGCTGGCGAGGCCCGCCTCGGTGGCGCGGAAGAGCCGGTAGTTCACCAGCCACGACGTGCCCATCGTCAGCAGGACGACGACGGCGGCCGCCGCGGTGATGAGCGCCACGCGCTCGGCGTCGACGCCTCCGGGCGCCCGGACGCCGGAGTCGATGGTCTGCTGCACCGCGACGGGCACGACGATCCGGCCCAGCGTGGTGATGCTGGCGAAGACCAGGGTCAGCCCCAGGCCCTGGGCGACCTCCGGCGCCAGCTCGCGGGCGCGCGCGACCACGCCCCGGGGCTTCGCCGGGGCGGGTGGCGCCGCTGCGGCGGGGGCCGTGGCGGTGCTCACGCGGCTCCCCCCTCACCGCTCGTGCTGGTGGCGGCGGCGCGCTCGCGCGCGGCGCGGGCGTAGGCGGAGACCAGCTCGCGGTACCCCTCGTCGCGCTCGAGCAGCTCGGCGGCGGTGCCCCGGTCCACGACCCGGCCCCGCTCGAGGTGCACCACCTCGTCGGCCAGCGCGATGGTCGCCGGGCGGGACGCGACCACCACCACGGTGGTGCCCTGCTCGCCGTCGAAGGAGGCGCCCAGCCCGTCGAGCACGGCGCGCTCGACGGCGGGGTCGAGCGCGGAGGTGGCGTCGTCGAGGACGAGCAGCCGCGGACGCCGCACCAGCGCCCGCGCGAGGGCGAGCCGCTGGCGCTGCCCGCCGGACAGCGACGCGCCGCGCTCGCCCACGCGGGTGTCGAGGCCGTCGGGCAGGGCGGCGACGAAGCCGTCGGCGCGGGCCAGGCGCAGCGCGGCCCACACGTCGTCGTCGGAGACGTCCAGGCCGAGCGCGACGTTGCCGCGGACCGTGTCGTCGAAGACGAACGTCGACTGCGGCACGAGCGCCGCGACCCCCGCCAGCTCTCCCTCGGCGAGCTCGCGCACGTCCACGCCGTCCAGCAGCACCTGCCCGGACGTGGGGTCGACCAGGCGCACGAGCAGCCCCGCCAGCGTCGACTTGCCCGAGCCGGTGCCACCGACCAGCGCGGTGGTGGTCCCGGCGGTCAGGTCGAGGTCGACGCCCGACAGCACGGGACGGGGTGCTCGAGGTGCCCGAGGGGCACGGGCGGCGGACGCGCCGGCGGGCGTGCCGCGGCGCGCGTCGTCGTCGGGGTCGTCGTCGTCGGCGTCGGTCGGGTCGGGGACCGGCACGGGGTGGTGGTGCTGGAGGTCGCGCGTGGCCGGCGCAGCGGGCGCGGCGGTGCGGTCGGGACGCAGCCCGCCCCACGCGGTGGTGGCGCTCTCGCGCAGGACCGCCTGCAGGCGGGCGTCCCCGGCGACGGTGCGGGGCAGCTCGGCGAGGGTCCAGCCGATGGCGCGCACGGGGAAGGCGAGGAGGCTGAGCATGTACGCGACCTGCACGATGTCGCCGACGTCCGCCGAGCCGTTCGACGCCCGGACCGCCCCGACGGCCAGCACCAGCAGCGTGCCCAGCTGCGGGAGCGCCTCGATGACGGGGTCGAAGGCGCCGCGGGTGCGGCCCGCCGCCACGTTCGCGTCGCGCAGGCGCCCGGCCTCGCGGGCGAAGCGGTCGACCTCGCCGTCGGCGAGGCCGAGGGTCTTGACCACCAAGGCGCCCTCGAAGCTCTCGTGCGCCACGGCGGAGACCTCCCCCCGCAGGCGCTGCACCCGGCGCACCTTGGGCGACATCGCCCGCGAGTACGCGGCGTTGGCCACCACGAGCGCCGGCACCACCACGAGCCCGATGCCGCCGAGCACCGGGTCCGCCGCGACCATCGCCGCGCCCGCCACCCCGATGAGGACGACCACGCCGAGCGCGAACGGCAGCACGGCCATGGCCTGCCAGGTGGCCTCGACGTCGGAGGCGGCCGTGGCCAGCAGGCGCCCGGCGGGGTGGGAGTGGTGCCAGCTCAGCGGCAGGTCGAGGTAGCGGCGGGCGAGCAGGCGGCGGTAGCGCGCCTGCAGGCCGTACATGGTGGCGCCGGCGAAGATGCGCCTCAGGAGCACGCCGACCACGGTGACCGCGGTGATGGCCAGCAGGGTGGCGCCGGCGAGCCAGACGTCGCCGGTGGTGACGGACGCCGACGAGCCGGGGGTCAGGGCGGGCACGACGACGCCCTCGGTGACGCGGCCGACCATCCAGCCGCTGCCGGCGGTGCCGACGCCGTAGACGACGCTGCCGAAGACCGCCCACGCGAAGGGGCGCGGCTCCTCGCGGGCACCGCGGGCGAGGACGGCCAGGCCGGGCAGGAACGTGCCGCGGGGACGTTGAGCTGGACTGGCGGTGGGACTCACGGGCGGCTCACTCGGTGTATCGAAACACGAGCCGCCGACAGCCGCCCGCAGGGAGCCCCGCAGTGCCGTGCGGCACCGGGCGCGCGACGATGCTCCGGTGACCGGGCCTGACCGCGCGCACCTCGCCGACCTGCTGCTCCAGGCCGGCCCCGACGCCCCGACGCTGTGCGAGGGGTGGGACGCGCGAGAGCTCGCCGTCCACCTCGTCGTCCGCGACGGCCGGCCCGACGCCTTCGTGGCGCGGCAGCTCGGCGAGCGGCTCGGCGACCGTGCCGCGGACCGGGTGCCGGCCCTGGCCCGCGCCGCCTCCCACGCCGACGCCGTCGAGGGACGGCTGCGGGCGCTGCCGTTCCCCGAGCTGGTCGAGCGGTTCCGGTCGGGGCCGCCGCGCTGGACGCCGCAGGCGCTGCCGCCGGTCGAGGCCCTGGCCAACGGCCTGGAGTTCTACGTGCACGGGCAGGACGTGCGCCGCGCCGCGCCGGACTGGGACCCTGCCGACCCGGCCAGCGCCGAGGAGCTGCGCCCCGGCCAGCGCGAGGCCCTGTGGCGCGGCCTGCGGGGGCTGGCGCGGCTGGTCTACCGCCGCTCGCCGGTGGGCGTGGTGCTCGTGGTGCCCGCGGGTCCGCAGCTCGTGGCGGTGAGGCGCGAGCGCCAGGTGGTGGTGGCCGGCGAGGTGGAGGAGCTGGTGCTGCACGCCACCGGCCGTCGCGGTGCGGCGCAGGTGGAGGTCAGCGGCCCCGACGACGCGGTGGCGGCCTTCTCCGGCGTGGTCCAGCAGATGTGACCCGCTCCCCGGCCGCGATCACGGCCGGGGAGCGAGGGCCAGGTGCGGGCGAGCGGCGGGTCCGCGGGCAGCCCGTGGTCCCAGGCCGGGCTCCGGAGGCGTCAGCGGACGGGGTGGCCGGCGGCGGCCAGCGAGGCCTTGACGTCGCCGACGGTCATCTGCCCGAAGTGGAAGACGCTCGCGGCCAGCACGGCGTCGGCCCCGGCCGCCACCGCGGGGGCGAAGTGCTCCACCGCGCCCGCGCCGCCGCTGGCGATGACCGGCACACCCACCCGGGCGCGCACCGCGGACAGCATCTCCAGGTCGAAGCCGGCCTTGGTGCCGTCGGCGTCCATGGAGTTCAGCAGCAGCTCGCCCGCGCCGAGCTCCGCGACGCGCTCGGCCCACTCGACGGCGTCGATGCCGGTGCCGCGGCGCCCGCCGTGCGTGGTGACCTCGTACCCGGACGCTGTCGACGCAGCGGGCGCCGAGCCCGGAGGAACGCGTCTGGCGTCGAGGGAGACCACGAGCACCTGGTTGCCGAACCGCTGCGCGATCTCGCGGACCAGCTCCGGCCGGGCGATGGCGGCGGTGTTGACGCCGACCTTGTCGGCGCCGGCGCGCAGCAGCCGGTCGACGTCGTCCGGGGTGCGCACCCCGCCGCCCACGGTCAGCGGGATGAAGACCTGCTCAGCGGTGCGGCGGACCACGTCGTAGGTGGTCTCGCGGTCGCCGGAGGAGGCGGTGACGTCGAGGAAGACCAGCTCGTCGGCGCCCTGCGCGTCGTAGCGGGCGGCCAGCTCCACGGGGTCCCCCGCGTCGCGCAGCTCGCGGAAGTTGACGCCCTTGACCACGCGGCCCGCGTCGACGTCGAGGCAGGGGATCACGCGCACGGCCAGGCTCACGTCGGCCCAGCCTAGGCGGCCCGCTCGCCCCGCCTCCGCCAACCACCCGCCGTGATCATGGGCGCCCGCCACCCGGACGGCCCGGAGGGTGGCGGACGTCCATGATCACGGCGGGGTGGGGTGGCTAGCGTGGCGGGGTGCCCGAGCCGAACAGCGCCGACACCGCGGGTGCAGCCGAGGCCGCTGCCGACCTCGTGCTCGACCGCGAGGCCGGGCGGAGCGGGGTGCGCGTGCTCGCCCTCGACGGGCCCAGCGGCTCCGGCAAGACGACGCTCGCTGCCGCCGTCGCCGCGGCGCTCCGCGCCCGCGGGGTGAGCGCCACCAAGGTCCACATGGACGACCTCTACCCCGGCTGGGACGGGCTCGCAGAGGCGGTCGGCCTGGTCACCGCGCAGGTGCTCGAGCCCCTCACCGCCGGCGCGCCGGCGGCGTTCCACCGCTGGGACTGGGTGGCGCACCGCTGGGCGGAGCGGGTTCCGGTGCCCGCGGCCGACATCGTCGTCGTCGAGGGGGTGGGGTGCGGCTCGCGTCCGTGCGCCCCGCACCTGACCGCGCTGGTGTGGGTGGAGGCCGACGACGACGTGCGCATGCGGCGCGGCATCGAGCGCGACGGTGAGGCGTACCGGCCGCACTGGGAGCGGTGGGCGGCGCAGGAGCGGGTGCTGTTCGCCGCCGAGGGCACCCGGGAGCGCGCCGACGTCGTGCTGCGCACCTGAGGGTCGAGCGCCGGGCAGGATGGACGGGTGGCGGTGAGCACCCGGTGGCGCGACGCGCGCGCCGACGTCGCCAGCCGGCTGCTCCGCCTGCGGGCGCACGCCCCCCACATCGTGCTGTGCGCCGTGGGCGCCGGGCTGGCGTACCTGGCGGCCAGGCACCTGCTCGGCCACGAGCAGCCGATCTTCGCGCCCATCGCCGCGGTCCTCGGGCTCGGCGTCTCCTACGGGCAGCGGTTGCGGCGGGTGGGCGAGGTGGTGGTCGGGGTGGCCATCGGGGTGCTCGTCGGCGACCTCATGGTGCGCGCCTTCGGCACCGGCGCGTGGCAGATCGCGCTGGTGGTGGGGCTGGGGATGGCGGTGGCCATCCTCCTCCGGGCGGGCACCCTGATGATCAACCAGATCGCCATCCAGGGCGTCTTCGTCACCCTCTACCAGCAGACCACCACGGGTGCGATCGTGGGGCGCTGGAGCGACGCCGCGACCGGCGGCGCCGTCGCGCTGCTGCTGGCCACGCTGGTGCCGCGCCGGCAGCTGCGGCGTCCGGTGGTGCTGGCGCAGGAGGTGCTCACCACGGTGGCCGACCTGCTGCTGGAGGCGTCGTCGGCGGCGAAGGACGGCGACGTCGAGCGCGGCCGTGACGCCCTCGCGCACGCCCGCGGCACCCAGGGCCGCCTGGACCTGCTGCGCGCGGCGGCCAGCGAGGGCGTGGACGTGGCCCGGCTGACCCCGTTCCGCGGGCAGCACGCGGCGCGGGCGCGGGCGGTCAGCGCGCTGGCGGTGCCCCTGGACCGGGCCGTGCGCAACGTGCGGGTGCTGTCGCGGCGCCTGGCCGTGGCCACCGAGCGCAGCGAGGTGGTGCCGGAGGAGCTTCTGGAGCTGGTCGACCAGCTGGCCGCGGCGACGCTGCGGCTCGCGGAGGACCTCGGCGCGGGGCGCCGCCTCGACGACGCCGTGGACGCGCTGGCGGCGGTGGGGCTGGCGTCGGTGCTGGTGCCGCGCTCGTCGCTGTCGGCCGACGTCGTCCTCGCGCAGGTCCGCTCGGCGACGGTGGACCTGCTGCAGGTGGCGGGCCTCGACGGTGACGCGGCGCTGGCCCGGGTGCCGGCGCGGGCCGGGGAGAACTTCGGGTGAGCGATGTGATGACACGCCGGGCCGCAACCATCACTTAGCACCCGAAGTGAAGGTAACGTCCGGGCGTGCCTTCACATCCGACGGGGCGGGGGTGGCCCGCGCTGGGCAGCCGCGACGTGCCGTGGACGCCGACGCTGCCGCCCGACCTCGTCCCCCGCTCGGTCCGCGAGCGCCACCGCGGGCCGTACCGGGCGGCCGTGGTGCCCCTCATCGCGCAGGCCTCGCCGCAGGTGTCCGCGGCGGCGTCGGCGCTGGCGGAGGAGGCGGCGGCCGAGGTGGCCCGGTTCGACGCCGAGCAGGCCGGCGGCGCGGCGGGACCCGACGACGACGACGGCGGGTCGGGGCCGCTGCCGTTCCTGCTGCTGCGCAGCGAGTCGGCGTCGTCGTCGCAGATCGAGGGGCTGACGTCGGGGGCGCGGGCCATCGCCGTGGCCGAGCTGGGTGGGGGCGCCACCCGCAACGCCGAGCTGGTGCTGGGCAACGTGCGCTCGATGCAGGCGGCGCTGGCGCTGGCCGACGACCTGACCCCCGACGCGCTGCTGGCCATGCAGCGGGCGCTGCTGGAGGCGAGCGCGCCGTCGATCGCGGGGCGGTGGCGCACCGAGCAGGTGTGGATCGGCGGGGACACCTACGGTCCGCACGGGGCCGAGTTCGTGCCACCGCACCACGAGGACGTGCCCGGGCTCATCGACGACCTGGTCGCCTTCAGCGCCCGCGGCGACGTGCAGGTGCTCGTGCACGCGGCGCTGGCGCACGCGCAGTTCGAGACGGTCCACCCGTTCGCGGACGGCAACGGCCGCACCGGCCGGGCGCTGGTGCACGCGCTGCTGCGGCGCCGGGGGCTGGCCCGACGGGTGACGGTCCCGGTGTCGGCCGGGCTGCTCACGGACGTCGGCGGGTACTTCGACGCGCTGACCGCGTACCGGGGAGGCGACGTCGACCCGATCGTCGAGGTGCTCGCCCGCGGCGCGCTGGCGGCGGTGGTCAACGGCCGGCAGCTGGCCGCGGAGCTGCGGGCGGCGCGGGCGCGGTGGGACGACGTGGTGGTGGCCCGCCGCGACTCCGCCGCCTGGCGCCTGGCCGACCTGCTGCTGCGCCAGCCCGTGGTCGACAGCGCCACCATCGCCCGCGAGCTGGGCATCTCCCCCGCCAACGCCGCGCGGCCGCTCGCGCCGCTGGTGGAGGCGGGCGTGGTGCGGGAGACGACCGGGCGCGACCGGGGCCGGCTGTGGCAGGCCGACGAGGTGCTGGCGGCGCTGGACGCCTTCGCCGCCCGGGCCGGGCGGCGCTCCTCGCGCTGACCGGGACGGGCCGTCCCGACCAGCATGCAGAACTCGCCCCCTCCCGGCTCAGGGCCCGTGCGGGCGGACTTCTGCATGCTGGACGGGACAGGACGGGGTGGGACGGGGGCAGGGCCGGGTCAGCCGGCGGCCGGCACCTGCACGTCGCCCCACAGGTCGACGCCCTCGCCGACGCCGTCGTCGACGCGGCCGTTGACGTCCACCAGCTGCCGGTCTCCCAGCGGCTCCCCGAGCTCCACGGCCAGCGGCGCCGTCGGGTGGTTCGGGCACCCCTGGTCACCCTTGCGGATGTACGTCGACACGGCGATGCGCACCTGCGTCGGCGTCACGTCGACCTCCGGTGGGGCCGTGTTGCCGTCCGCGCCCTGGCCGCTGGTGCACCCCTGCTCGTAGACCAGCACGGTGACGCTCGTGGCGGACGGGTCGGGTACGAAGCCCGCGGGCAGGAACCAGACGGCGGGCTCGGTGGTCTTCGGGTCGCGGTCGTCGGCCTGGAAGTGGACCGACAGGGGCGCCTCCCACCCCAGGGCCCCCTGGGCCGCAGCGATGACGGATTCCTCCGTCCCGGCGTCCGGGCGCCGGGTCAGCAGGTCCGTGGAGTAGTCGATGGTCACCACGCCGGTGGTCGCGTCGAAGTGGCCGCCCAGCACCAGCCCCAGCTCGGCCAGCCCGAGGTCCTCGGCGAACGCCGTCGTCGCCGCGTCGATGACGACGCCGTTGCGGTGGCCCGAGACGAGGGCTCCGCCGCGCAGCTCGACGGGGAAGGGCAGCTGCTCGGCCATCGCGACGACCTCTGGCGGCACCGTGCCGGTGAAGGCGACCCAGGGGCGGCCCTGCGACGTCTCGTCACCCGCGTGGGACGTGGAGAACGCCTCCAGGAACCGCTCTTGGACGTCGTAGGTGAAGACGCCCATGAGCTCCTGGTCCTGGACGATCCGCGCGCCCTCCTCCAGCGACACGCCCTCCTCCTGCGCCACCTGGTCCTGCAGCGACCCGGGGGTCGCCCACGTGAGGTCCAGGGGCGGGCGCTCGCCGCGCGGCGTCGTGACGATCGTCAGCGCGGGGTCGGGCCAGGCGAAGGTCGCGCGCGGGCTGGGTGAGGAGGACGACGACCGCGACGCTCCCCCGCCGGCAGGCCCCGGCTGAGCCGCACCTGCGCACCCGGCCAGCCCCGTGCCCAGCGCCGCCGCGCACACCACCGCCGACCCGACCGCTCGTGCCCTGGAACGCCCCACGTCCGCCCCGCCTCCGCCGCACCACCGCCGCACCACCGACCGACGCGGTGATCACCTGTCAGACGCTCCCGCAGGCGCGAGCGTTGCAGGGCGGTGGTGCGCCGTCGTCGTCCTCAACCGGCAGACGGGATGACCACGCCGCCTCCGGGCGGGGCGGTGTCGTCGTCGATGGTGCCGTTCACGTCGACCAGCGTCCGGTCGCCCAGCGGTTGGCCCAGCTCGACGGTCAGGGGTGCCATCGGGTGGCCGGGGCAGGTCTGACCGTCCTTGAGGATGTAGACGGGGGTGGAGATCCGCACCTCCGTCGGCGTCACCTCGACGACGGGGTCCGCGAGGCGACCCACCGCTCCCTTCCCACCGGTGCACCCCTGGGCCTCGACGAGCACGTCGACGCTGGTGGCTGACGGGTCAGCGACCCATCCGGCCGGCAGGAACCAGGTAGCGGCCTCTGTGGTCTTGGGGTCGCGGTCGTCGGTGAGGAACTCCACCGTGACCGGTACCTCACGGCCGACCGCGGCCGACCCTGCGGCGATGACCAGTTGCCGTGTGGCGTCGTCGGCGCGCTTGCGCGCATCCTCAGCCACGTAGTCGATCTGCAGCACTCCGGTGGGGGCATCCATACCGCCGCCCCAGTTCCGCGGAGCGACGTCGGCCTCGAAAGCCTCGAGAGCCGCGTTCTGGAACAGCTCGCGCTCGGCATCGGTGAGGACGGCGCCTCCCCGCAGCTCCACCGGGAACGGCAGTTCCTCCGCCAGGGTCACCAGCTCCGGCGGCAGGTCACCGCGGTAGGCGATGTACGGCCGCCCGTCCGGGACGTCGGGATCGCGCCATGCGACCTGGGAGAGCTGCGAGCCGAGCAGGGCCCTGGCGCGCTCGGACCAGGGCCCGTAGGTCTGGGAGTCCTGGAACTCCTGCGCTGCCTGCTCGAGGGTGAGCCCGCGCTCCTCCGCCAGCCACTCGATCTCGGGGAACGCCACCACGTCGACCGGCTCCGCCGCGGGGCGGACTCCCTTCGGCGTGGTCACCAGCGTCTGGGCCGGGTCCGGCCACAGCGGCGCGGTCTGCTCAGGCGACGACGACGACGACCCGCTGCTGATCTCCGGCCCCGACTCTGCCGCCAGCGGGGCGCCTCCGCAGCCGGTGAGGAGCGCCGCCGCGAGCACCGCCCCCGCTGCCAGCCCGACCGCCCCTGCCCTGGAACGCCGCACCCGGATCCCCGCCCTCCGCCGGTCGCCACCCGCGGCGGCGATCACCGGTCAGACGCTGCCGCAGGCGCGAGCGTTGCTGGGCGGCGGCGCGCCGTCGTCGCCCTCACGGCCGACGTGCATGGGAAGCCCATGACCACGGAGGGGAGTGGGGTCAGCGGCGCTTCTCGGGGACGGTGGGCAGCACCGAGGTGGTGAGCGCCGGGTCGGGCTCCTCGCGGAACCGGCGCCTGACGGCCTCGCGCTCCTCGGCCTCCAGGCGCTCGCGCTCCTCGCGGAGCATCCTCTCGACCCTGTCGGCCTGCTCGGCCTCGCTGGGCCCGGCGAAGGCCCGCGACCGCTCGACGGCCTCCATCGAGCCGGTGAAGAGGGAGTCGTCGCGCCGGTCGGGCTGCACGGGCGGCAGCACCTGCGTGGCTGGCGTCGGCACGCCGGACGTCCTTCGAGGGGCCTTCGGGTCGTGGCTGCCGGGGGCGGGCGCCGGCTGCACGCGCTCGGCGCGCAGGGCGGCCTGGGCGGCCTCCTCCTCGTCGGGGCGCGCCAGGCGCAGGCGCGGCAGCCCTTCGGGGTTGGACGCCACGAGCCAGCGCACCATCGCCTCGCGCACGTGGCAGCGCAGGTCGAAGATCGTGGGCCCGTCCTGCGCGGAGACGAGGATGCGGACCTGCACGAACGTGTTGACGGCATCGGTGACCTGCAGCACCACCACGCGGTGGTCCCACAGCTCGTCCGCCTCGACCACGCGGTGCAGCTCCTCGCGCATGGCGTCGAAGTCGGTGCGCCAGTCGACCTCGAGGAGCACCACGCCCAGCAGCTGGGAGTCCTTGCGGGTCCAGTGCTCGAAGGGGGTGGAGGTGAAGTAGGTGGAGGGGAGCACCAGGCGGCGGTCGTCCCAGATGTGCACGACCACGTAGGTGAGGGTGATCTCCTCGATGCGGCCCCACTCGCCTTCGACCACCACGACGTCGTCCACGCGCAGCGCGTCGGTGAAGGCCAGCTGCAGGCCGGCGAAGACGTTGCTCAGGGAGCTCTGGGCCGCGAGGCCGGCCACCACGGACAGCAGACCGGCGGAGGCGAAGATCCCGGTGCCGACCACGCGGGCCTCGGGGAAGGTCCACAGCATCGCGCCGACGGTGAGCAGCGCGATGACCAGCAGCGCGATCCGCCGCAGGAAGATGATCTGGGTGCGGACGCGCCGGGCGTGGCGGTTGTCGGCCACGTCCACGCGGAACTTCTCGAGGAGCAGGTCCTCGACCACCAGCACCACCTTGGCCAGCAGCCAGCCGATGCAGGCGATGACGGCCAGCAGCAGCACGGTGCGCATCGCCTGGAGCCAGCCGTCGTTGCCGGTCGAGCGCACGAACACCTGCTGCACGGCCAGCGTCACGAGGATCCAGCGGAAGGGTCCCTTGAGCCGCGCGGCCAGCGTGCGCGCGATCACGGACCGGCGCCCGATCCGCAGGACGACGGCGTGCACCACCATCCCCAGCAGCAGTGCTCCGAGCGCCGCGCCCGCCGCGACGGCGACGAGCTGCAGCGATTGGAGCCCGGTCAGGGGCGCGGTCGCAGCGGCTTCGTCGCCGTTGAAGAGGTCGAGGAAGGCGTCGAGCATGACTGAGGAGGGCCTCCGGGTCTGGGGCGGGTGGTGCGGGCGGTGCATCCACTGTCGCAGAAGATCCCGCGGTCGTGCACGCTCGCTGGGTGGCACCTCGGCGCCGGCTGGCGATCGCCCTGCTCGCGCTCCTCGTCGTCGTCCTGGTGGGCGCGGGAGCGCTCCTGCTCGGCGGTCGCGGCTCCCTGCCCGGTGTCGCCGGGGACGACGGCGGGCGCGCCGGCGAGAGCGGCTCCGCCGGGCCCGCGGACCAGGCGGTGCAGGGGACGGTGCTGCTGGTGCCCGGGTACGGGGGCAGCACGAGCGGGCTGCAGGTGCTCGCCGGCGCGCTGCAGGCGGCGGGCCGCGAGGTCGTGGTGGTGCAGGCCGCCGGTGACGGCACGGGTGACCTCGCCGACCAGGCCGCCGCGCTGCAGGCCGCCGCGCGCTCCGCGGTGGACGCCGGCGCGCCGTCGGTCGACGTGGTCGGCTACTCGGCGGGCGGGGTGGTGGCCCGGCTGTGGCTGGACGGCGACGGCGCCGGGGAGCCGGTGCGCCGCGTGGTGACGCTCGGCACCCCCCACCAGGGGACGGACCTCGCGCGCTTCGCGGCGGTGAACGCCCCGCAGGACTGCCCGCTGGCGTGCCAGCAGCTGGAGCCGGGCAGCTCGCTGCTGCGCACGCTGCCGGAGACGCCCGGCGACGGGGTGCGCTGGACCAGCGCGTGGTCGAGCGCCGACCAGGTGGTGGTGCCGCCGGCGGACGCGTCGTCGCTGCGCGGCGCGGTGGACGTGGAGCTGCAGCGGGTGTGCGCGAGCTCGCGCGTCGACCACGGCGGCCTCGTCACGGACCCGCTGGCCGTCGGCGTGGTGGACGCGGCGCTGGACGGGCCGGTGCTCGAGTCCGCGCCACCGGCCTCCGACTGCGACGCCCTCACCCAGCGCGGCCGCACCCTCCTCGCCGGGTGAGGCCCCTGTGACCACCGCACTCGCGCACCCGAGTGCGCCTTCAGCACCCCTCGAAGGCGCACTGGGGTGCGCGAGTGCGACGGACGTGCGTGTCTGGCGGGTCAGGGAGGACGGGCGCCCGGTCAGCTGGTGACGTCGCGGGTGGTGAAGGACGCCCAGGCCGCGGCCAGCAGCACCCCGGCCCACCCGAGCTGCACGAGCACGCCGCGCTGCACGTCCGTCCACAGGACCGGGTCCCGGAAGAGGTCGACCCACGCCAGCCAGTACCGCGTGGGCAGCAGGTCGTGCACCGCCGAGGCGGCGTCGAGCCCGACCAGCACGGTGCTCGCCACGAGCAGCGCCAGCCCGCCGAGCGCCGCCACCAGGGGCGAGTCGACCAGCGTGGACAGCAGCAGCGCCAGCGCCGCCACGCCCAGCATCGAGACCGACACGTACGCCATCACCAGCAGCGTGCGCACCAGCAGCTCCTGCGGGGACAGCGACGTGCCGCTCAGCGACGCCGTCGTCGTCCCCAGCGCGTCGGGGCGCGTGCCCAGCAGCTGCGTGCCCGCCGCGAACGAGACCAGCGCGACGGCGATCACCGCCCCGAAGGTGAACGCCAGCACCGCGAACAGCTTGGCCACGAGCAGCCGGGTCCGGCCGACGGGCCGCACCAGCAGGTACCGCAGCGTGCCGGCCTGCGCCTCCCCCGCCACGGCGTCACCCGCGACCACGCACACCGCCACCGGCAGGAAGATCGGGACGACGATGCCCAGCGCGGCCGCCGGGTACAGCTGGCCGTTGCCGAGCACCGCCGAGAGGAAGGCCGGCCCCTGCCCGGGCCGTGGCGCCAGCTCGCTCGTGGCGAGGAAGAAGGCGACGACGACGGGCAGGGCGCACAGCAGCCCCACCGACACCCAGGTCCGGGGGCGCAGCGCCAGCTTGCGCAGCTCCACACCGGTCAGCGCCGCCAGCTTCACGCGCCCATCCCCTCCCCGACCGCGGTGGTGCGGGACAGGACGACGTCGGTGAGCGTGCGCCGCTCGACCACCGCCTCGCGGACCGCGAGGCCGCCCCGGACCAGGTCGCCGACGACGTCCCCGCAGTCAGCGACCACGAGCCGGTGACCCGCCGGCGGCTCCAGCAGGCGCCGGCCCAGCAGCTGCCCGGCCAGAGCGGCACCCGCCTCGCCGCTGCGCCCGCCGTCGTCGTGAGCAGCACCGGCGAGCGTGACGAGCAGCCTGCCGGTGGGCGCGCGCAGGGCGTCGACGTGGTCCTGGACCACGAGGCGGCCCCGGTCCATGACGCCCACCCGCGTGCACAGGTGCTCGACCTCGCTCAGCAGGTGGCTGGAGACGAGCAGCGTGGTCCCCTGCGCGGACAGGTCCAGCAGCAGGTCGGTGACCAGGGCGATGCCCTGCGGGTCGAGGCCGTTGGTGGGCTCGTCGAGCACGAGCAGGCGCGGGCGGCGCACCAGCGCGGAGGCGATGCCGAGGCGCTGGCGCATGCCGAGGGAGTACGCGCGCACGGGCCGGCGACCCACCTGCGCGAGGCCGAGCGCCTCCAGCGCCTCCTCCACGCGGCGGCGGCGGGTGCGGCGGCCTCCCGGGGTGGGGACGGCGGCGTCGAGCAGGCGCAGGTTGGCCCGCCCGGACAGGTGCCCGATGGCCGCCGGCCCCTCGACCATGGCGCCGACCTGCGGCAGCACGCGGGCGGCGTCCTGGGGGACCCGGCCGCCGAGCACCCTGACCCGCCCGGAGGTGGGCAGCACCAGCCCGAGCAGCATGCGCACGGTGGTCGTCTTGCCCGAGCCGTTGGGCCCGAGGAACCCGAACCGGTCTCCCTCGGCGACGCGCAGGTCGACGTCGGTGACGGCCTGCACCCGCCCGAAGCGCTTGGTGAGCCCGGTCGTCTCGACGGCGAGGTCTCTCACGTGGGGATCACGGACGGCGCTCCGGAGGCTCGGTGACCAGCTGGGCGGCGGCGCGGGTGAGCAGCTCGGGCTGCACGGCGCCGGAGACGAGGTAGGCGCGGTCGCCGCCGTCCCGGCGGGGACCGTCGACGACGACGACCGCGGCGCTCAGCGCCCCGGCCCGCACGAGCGCCGTGCGCGCGTCACCGGTGCGGGAGGGCTCCGCCGGGTCGAGCGGCTCCGCGCCGGCGGACTCGGCCGCGACCAGGGCCTGCCGGCCCTGGTCGGCGGGCAGCGACACCACGGCGAGGCGCAGCAGCCCGGTGCCGTAGGCGACGGCGCCGGTGCTGAGCGGGTCCTGCAGGGCGGGGAGCCCGGCCAGCTCCTCGGGCAGCACCCAGGGGGCGGCGGTCGCGGCACCGGCGGCGACGTCGACGTCCGCGGTGCGGACGACGGCGCCCGGCGGGTCCGGGACGGTCAGGGCAGCGGGGTCCGGCGCGCCGAGCGAGACCTGGTCGAACGCGCTCGCGAGGACCGGGCCGCCCACGACGTCGACGACCTCGACGGCGAGCGGCAGCCCGGTGGCCGCGTCGACCCACAGGTCGGCGTGGTCGACCGTGGACAGCTCCGCCTCGTCCGAGCCGTCGGCGGACGGGCGCAGCCGGACCCCGTCGGCCAGGCGACCGGCCACCACGCGCTGCCCGAGGCCCGTCGCGCGCTGGTCGGCGGCGACGGCCTCCGGAGACGCGCCGGCGAGCAGCGAGCGGGCCAGCGCCGGCGGCACGAGGTCGGAGGCGCGGGGCAGGCGGGCGCCGGACAGCGGGGCGCCCACGGTCAGGGCGTCGCGCTCGAAGTCCCAGCCGGTGAGCTGCCCGCCGGAGGCGTACTGCCCGCGCTCCCCCGTGGCGGTGAGGACGTCGGTGCGCCAGGTCCGCTCGTCGGCCCACCACGTGCGGGTGCGGGTGCTCTCCCCGACGAGCGCGGCGACGTCGCCGAGGCGCGGGAGGTCGGGCAGGCCCAGGGCGCCGCTGCTCGTGGCGGTGCCGGTGAACGGGACCGCGGCCGAGGCGGCCGCGCGGGCGAGCACCTCCTCGGTGCCCTCCTGCTCGCTGCCGCCACCGGCGCTCCAGGCGGGACGGCCGACGAGCGCGACCGTCACCAGCAGCGCCGTGCCGACCACCACCGCGGCCCACCGCAGGCCAGCGGCCCGTTGGTGCGGAGCGGCGGGCACCGCGCCACCGTACGTGCCGTCCCTGGGAGCCACCCCTCGACGACGATCACGGCTCTCGGCCGCCGGTCGCCGCCGCCGGTCGCGGCACCGGGTGTGTGCGGGTGCGGTCAGCGGGTGTGGAGGGCGACCAGCGTCGCGAGGCGGTCGGCCTCGGCCACGCCGCGGTCGCCGTCGGCTCGCTGCACGCCCATGACGGCGAGCGTGTCGCCGTCGGACAGGTCCAGCTGCACCCACGGACGGCCGCCGCCGAAGGAGACGCCCACCACCTCGGCCCACTCCAGCCGCCGCCGGTGGACGAGGTTGCGGACGAAGAGCCCGCGCTCGTCGGGCACGGCGACCACCCGCGCCTGCATCTCGCAGAACGCCATGACCGCCAGCCCGACCACGAAGAAGCCCAGCCGGTCCCACACCGTCTGCTCCACGACGAACGCGGCCAGCGCGGTGAACAGCACCACGGCCACCACGCCCAGCACCCGGCTCACGAGCGGTCCGCGCACCGGCCGGAAGGGCGCGTGCAGGCGGTCGGCGTCTCCGGACGAGGGCGTGGAGGAGCTCACAGGCGGCAGGCGTGGATGGTCGTGACGAGGATGGCCCGGGCGCCGAGGTCGTAGAGGTCGTCCATGACCTTGTTGGTGCCGGCCCTCGGCACCATCGCGCGCACCGCGGCCCAGGCCGGGTCCGCCAGCGGCGCCACCGTGGGCGACTCGAGCCCCGGCGTCAGCGCGCACGCGGCGTCGAGGTGCTCGCGCGGCACGTCGTAGTCGACCATGACGTACTGGCGGGCCACGAGCACGCCCTGGATCCGCCGCAGCAGCACCTCCAGGCCGGCCGGGCGGGCCGGGCCGTCGGCGCCGCGGCGGGTGATGACCACGGCCTCCGAGCGCAGGATCGGCTCGCCGAAGACGGCCAGCCCGGCCGAGCGCAGCGTGGAGCCGGTCTCGACGACGTCGGCGATGGCGTCGGCCACGCCCAGCTGCACCGCGGTCTCGACGGCGCCGTCCAGGCGGACGACGGCGGACGCGCTGACCCCGGCGGCGGCGAGGTGGTCCTCGACCAGGCCCGCGTAGCTCGTGGCGATCCGCTTGCCGGCGAGACCGGAGACGTCCAGGCCCTCGGAGACCCGGGCCGCGGGCCCGGCGAAGCGGAACGTCGAGGCGCCGAAGCCGAGCTGCATGACCTCGTCGGCCTCGGCGCGGGAGTCGAGCAGCAGGTCGCGGCCGGTGATGCCGACGTCGAGGGTGCCCGAGCCGACGTAGAGCGCGATGTCGCGCGGGCGCAGGAAGAAGAACTCCGCGCCGTTCTCGGGGTCGGCGAGCACCAGCTCGCGGCCCTCCCGCCGGGTGGCGTACCCGGCCTCGCGCAGCAGCTGCGCCGCGGGCTCGGACAGCGAGCCCTTGTTGGGGACGGCGATGCGCAGCGGCGCGGAGTTGTCGGTGCTCACAGGGCTGCTCACAGGTGCTCGTAGACGTCGTCGAGGGACAGGCCGGAGGCGATCATGAGGACCTGCGCGTGGTAGAGCAGCTGGGAGATCTCCTCCGCGGCGCGCTGCGGGCCCTCGTGCTCGGCGGCCATCCACGACTCCGCGGCCTCCTCCACCAGCTTCTTGCCGATGGTGTGGACGCCGGCGTCGAGCTCGGCGACGGTCCGGGAGCCGGCGGGGCGCTCGGCGGCCTTGGCGGACAGCTCGGCGAAGAGCTGCTCGAACGACTTCACGAGCGGCCAGCCTACGGGCGTCCCGCCCCCGCGCCGTCCCCCGGCCCCGCTGGTCGGGTGATCGGCCACGTGCGGCCGCCGCGCCCACCGGGTGGTTCTCGCCGGCGCGGTCGTCGTGACGGGGACGGGGCCTCAGGCCTGGCCGTCGGCGCTGGCAGCGGTGACCACCTCGCCGCTGCCCGGCGCGGCGGCGGGCGCGGCGCTGCCACCGGCTCCCCCGGCGCGGCGCAGGAGCGCGCCGACGTCGACGCCCGTGGTGCGGCGCACCAGCTCGAGGGTCTCGGTGAGGTTGGTGGCCACGCCCTTGGACAGCGCGCTCGCGCCGTCGGTGGAGATGACGGTGAGATCGCTGATCGCGCTCATCGGCGCCGCGAGCTCGCGGGCCACCAGCGGCAGCGCCTCGACCACCATCTGGGTGGTGGCGGCCTGGCCGTAGCGCTCGAACGCCTCCGCGCGCAGGCGCTGCGTCTCGGCCTCCGCCTCGCCCTTGGCGCGGATGGCGGCAGCCTCCGCCTCCCCCTCGGCGCGGACGGCGTTGGCGATGGCGGTGCGGCGGGCCAGCTCGGCCTCACCCTCCAGGCGCACCTTCTCAGCGGCGGCCGCGGCGGCCACGCGGGCGGCGTCGGCGTCGGCCTTCGCGAAGGTGGTGGCGCGCTCGGCGTTGGCGGCGGTGGCCAGGCGGGTGCGCTCGGCCTCGGCCTGCGCCTCGGCGATGGCCGTGGCCTTGGCGCCCTCGGCCTGGTAGATCTCGGCGTTGCGGCGGCCCTGGGCCTCCTGCTCCGCCTGGTAGCGGGCCGCGTCGGCGGGCTTGCGGACCTGGGTGTCCAGCTGGCGCTCCGTCAGCGCCGCCTGCCGCTCGGCCACGCGCTCCTGGCTGGTGAGGACCTCCTGGTCGCGCTCGGCCTTGGCCAGGGAGCCGGCGGCCTCGGCGTCGGCGGCGGCGCGGTCGGTGTCGGCCTTGAACGCGGAGCGGCGCAGGTCGAGGTCGCGCTGGGACTCGGCGATGGCCTCGTCGGCCTTCGCCTGGGCCTGGCTGGCCTCGCGACGGGCGGCGGCCTCGGCGATGGCGGCGTTGCGGGCCGCGGCGGCGGCCTCGGGGCGGCCGAGGTCGCGCAGGTAGTTGGTGTCGTCGGAGACGTCCTGGATCTGGAAGGTGTCCAGCACCAGGCCCTGGTTGCTCAGCGACGAGATGGACTCCTCGGCCACCTGCGCGGCGAAGGCGGCGCGGTCGCGGATGATCTCGTCGACCGTGAGCGTGCCGACGATGGAGCGCAGCGAGCCCGCGAGGACCTCCTGCGTGAAGGACTCGATCTCGTCCTGCTGGTGCAGGAAGCGCTGCGCGGCCGCGCGGACGTTGTCCTCGGAGCCGCCCACCTTGACGATGGCGACGGCGTCGAGGTTGAGGCGGATGCCCTGCTTGGACACGGCCCCGCCGATCTTCACCGAGATGCGGCGGCTGGACAGCGACAGCACGTGCACGCGCTCGACCAGCGGCTTGACGAAGACGCCGCCGCCCATGACCACCCGCTGGCCGGACAGGTCGGTGGACACCTGGCCCGTCTCGGGGTTGGTCACCGCCTTGCCCTTGCGGCCGGTGACGATGAACGCCTCGGACGGGCTCGCGATCTTGTACCGCCGGGCGATGGAGAAGACCACCACCAGCACGACGACGACGATCACGCCGATGATCACGGCGGGCACGAGCACCGGGGTCAGGTCCACGCGGCGACCCTAGGGGCGGGCGCGGGACGTCGTCGTCCTCCTGCGGGTGGGTTCACCCACCCGCGAGCTGGCGCAGCCGGGCGATCGCGGCGGCGGGGTCGTCGGCGCCGTAGACGGCGGAGCCGGCGACGAACACGTCGGCTCCGGCCTCGGCGCAGCGCTCGACGGTCTCGGCGGAGACGCCGCCGTCGACCTGCAGGCGCACCTCCAGGCCGTGCTCCTCGACCGCCGAGCGCAGGCGCCGCAGCTTGGGCAGGCAGCCGTCGAGGAAGCTCTGGCCGCCGAAACCGGGCTCGACGGTCATGACGAGCACCATGTCGAACTCGGGCAGCCAGTCCAGGAACGGCTCGGCGGGGGTCACGGGGCTGAGCGCCAGGCCGGCGCGCGCGCCGCGCTCGCGCAGCTCGCGGGCCAGGCGGACCGGGGCGGAGGCGGCCTCGGCGTGGAAGGTCACCGAGTGGGCGCCGGCCTCGGCGTAGGAGGGGGCCCACCGGTCCGGCTCGGCGATCATGAGGTGGCAGTCGAGCGGCACCGGGCTGACCTGCGCCAGGCGCTGCACCACGGGCAGCCCCAAGGTCAGGTTCGGCACGAAGTGGGCGTCCATGACGTCCACGTGGGCCCAGTCGGCGGTGGCGATGCGCCCCAGCTCGGCCTCGAGGTTGGCGAAGTCGGCGGACAGGATGCTCGGGGCGATGGTCACGGCCACGCCTCGCAACCTACCCAGCGGCAGGGCGCGCGCTCAGCGGCGGCGCTCCCCGGACCGGTAGGCGAGGTAGACGGCCACCACCACGGCCACGAAGAAGACCGGGCTGCCCCACGAGGCGAGGCCGCGGGGGACGTCGCCCTGCACCAGACCCACCACCAGACCGACGACGACGGCGAGCACCGTGCCCAGCCCGATCGTCACGAGCGCGCTGCGGAACGCCCGTCCGGTGCCGCTGCCGCCCGTCCCCGCATCCCGTGCCACGCCCCGACCGTAGGGGGGCTGCGCTCCGAACGCCTCCTCCGCCCAGGTCCGCCTCGCGGCCCGATCCGCCGGAACCCTGCCGCGTCAGGTCGGAACCGGGGCGGGGATCCGACACGCCGGGGCAGGGTTCCGACCTGTTGCGGCAGAGTTCCGAAGGGTCCCGGCGGCCCGACCTGGAAAGGGCCCCTCAGAGGGGGCGGCGCAGCAGGCTGGTGCTCATGGCGTCGGTGCCGTGGAGGTGCGGCCACAGCTGGGCGCGCAGGCCACCGTCGCCCGTCCCCGCCTCCACGCCGGCCAGCTCGCGCAGCACGGCCGGGGCGTCGAGCACCTCCAGCTGCTCGCCGTCCTTCGCCCACCGGCGCACGACGTCGTCGACCACCGCCTGCGTCTCCGCCGGGAGGGGGCTGCAGGTGACGTAGGCGACCACTCCGCCGGGCCGCACGGCCTCCAGCGCCGAGGAGAGCAGCTCCCGCTGCAGAGGTGCGAGCTCCGCCAGGTCGGCGGGGCTGCGGCGCCACCGGGCCTCCGGGCGGCGCCGCAGCGCGCCGAGCCCCGTGCAGGGGGCGTCGACGAGCACCCTGTCGAACTGTCCCGGCCGGTCAGCCCCGACGGCGCGGCCGTCACCGGACACCACCTCCACGGTGCCGGGGTGCGAGGCCGTCACGCCGGCCAGCGCCTGCTCCACGAGCCTGGCCCGGTGCGGCGCGACCTCCACGGCCAGCAGCCGCGCACCGCGCTGCGCCGCGCTCGCCGCGAGCAGCGCGGCCTTGCCGCCCGGGCCGGCGCACAGGTCCGCCCATCGCTCGTCCCGGCCCCGCTGGCCCCCCGGGCCGAGCAGCGGCGCGGACAGCAGCGCCAGCGCCGCGAGCTGGCTGCCCTCGTCCTGGACCCGGGCGCGGGCCTCGCGGACGGCGGGCAGGTCGCCGGGGTCGCCGTCGGGGAGCACCGCCGCCAGCGGCGACCAGCGGCCCGGCTCCGCGCCGGCCGCCAGCAGCTCGGCCGGCTCGGCGAGCCCCGGGAGCGCGGCCAGCGCCACGAGGGGGCGGGCGTTGTCGGCGGCCAGGAGGTCCGGCAGCTCGGAGGCGGGGCGGCGCGCCAGCACCAGCGCCTCGCGCAGCGCGCGCACCACCCACGCCGGGTGGCTCTCCCGGACCGCGAGCGCCCCGACCACGTCGGCGCCGGGTCCCTCGAGCGGCGGCGCGACCCTGTCGAGCCAGGTGGGGAGGTCGTGCTCGGCGACCCGTCGCAGCACGGCGTTCACCAGGCCCGACGGTCCGGTGCCGATCGCCCCGCGGACCAGCGCGACCGTCTCGCTGACGGCGGCGTGCGGCGCCACGCGGGTGGCCAGCAGCTGGTGGGCGCCCAGGCGCAGCGCGTCCAGCACGGGCGGGTCGAGCTGCGCCAGCGGCCTGTCGACGCACGCGGCGAGCACCGCGTCGTACGTGGCGCGACCGCGCAGCGCCCCGTAGGCGAGCTCGGTGGCGAAGGCCGCGTCGCGTCCGTCCAGCCGGGCCGCGCGCAGGAGGCGTGGGAGCACGAGGTTGGCGTACGCGTCCTGCTCCTCCACGGCGCACAGGACGTCGAAGGCCACCCGCCGGGCGGGGTCGCCGCTGCGCGGCCGCGCGGACGGGGCGCTCGCCGTCCACGACCGCCCTTGGCCGCCGGGACCACCAGGACCACCGCTGCCGCCCTGGCCGCGCCGCGGGCCGGACCGCTGCGGTCCCCCGGGGCCGCCGCGCTGGGGCCCTCGCTGCGGACGGCGCTCGGGCGGCGTCATGCGAGGACCTCCCCCTCGCCCAGCCGCGCGCCGCGCGCCCACGCCGCCGCGGGCATGGCGCGCTTGCCCGCGGGCTGCACCTCCCCGAGGCGCACGGGCACGGTGGCCGTGCCGACCAGCACCTCCTGGCCCTGGACGAGCAGCTCTCCAGGGGCGAGGCGCGGCGCGGAGGCCGTGGCCAGCGCTACCGGGGCCAGCGGCTCCACGGGGCCGAGCTTGAGGCGCTCCACCGCCTCGCCGGCCTCGGCGGTGGACCGCACGACCGTGGTCCACGCCCCGGGCGCCGGGGTGACGCCGCGCACGCGGCGGTCGACGGCGAACGCCGGCTCGTCCCAGCGCACGCGCGCGTCCTCCACGGTCACCTTGGGGGCCAGGCTCACGCCCTCCGCCGGCTGCGGGACCGGCACCAGCGCGCCGGCCTCCAGCCCGTCGAGCGTGGCGACCAGCAGCTTCGCCCCGTCGGCGGCGAGGCGGCCGAGCAGCTCGCCGGACGTCTCACGGGGCCCGACGGTCGTCGTCGTCGTCCCCAGCACCGGGCCGGTGTCCATGCCCTCCTCGAGGAGGAAGGTGGTGGTGCCGGTGACGTCGTCGCCGGCCATCACCGCGCGCTGCACGGGGGCGGCGCCGCGCCAGGCCGGCAGCAGCGAGAAGTGCAGGTTCACCCAGCCCAGGCGGGGCACGTCCAGCACGGGCCGCGGGAGCAGCGCGCCGTAGGCGACCACGGGGCAGCAGTCGGGCTCGAGGGCGGCGAGGCCCTCGAGGAACGCCGGGTCCGACGCGCGCGCGGGCTGCAGCACGGGCAGGCCCGCGGCGAGCGCGCGGACCACCACGGGGCTCTGCAGCGCGCGGCGCCCGCGCCCGGCGACGGTGTCGGGCCGGGAGACGACGCCGACCACCTCGTGGTCGGACGCGAGCAGCGCCTCCAGCGCCGTCTCGGCGACGGCGGGGGTGCCGGCGAAGACGATGCGCACCGGGTCACGGTACCGACCGCCCCACCAGGGCTCCCAGGGAGCAGGCCCGCCCGAGCGGTCCGCCGGTCAGGTGAGGGAGGCGCTGGCGGAGACGAGCTCGGCGAGGGCCGCCGCGGTGTGCGGGGCCAGGGGCTCGTCGGTGGTGGGGTCCCCCTCCGACCACGCGGCGAAGCCGCGCTTGAAGGCCAGCACGCCCAGCTCGGCGGCCAGGTGCGCGGTCACCTCGGGCACGCCGCGGTCGGCGAGCGCCTCGGCCATGGCGGCCGCCATGCCGACGCTCTTGAGCGCGTCGCGCTCCTGGAGCTCGGTGCTGGCGGCCACGGCGGCGCGGAGTCGCGGGCCCAGGTCGCGGTTGAGCGGCCCCATCGCCGAGGATGCGCGAGCCAGCCCCTCCCCCACGGCCTGCAGGGGCGTCGCACCGGCGGGGGCGTCGGCGACCCCCTCGGCCAGCAGGCGGCTCAGCGCCTCCTGGCCGGCGACGAGCACCTCGCGCTTGTCGGAGAAGTGGCGGAAGAACGTGCTGCGGGTCATGCCG
This sequence comes from Streptomyces sp. NP160, assembly GCF_006335115.1. Classification (GTDB taxonomy): domain Bacteria; phylum Actinomycetota; class Actinomycetes; order Actinomycetales; family Quadrisphaeraceae; genus Quadrisphaera. Next base: position 197,842 of record NZ_VDMJ01000024.1, on the reverse strand, counting down.
GCGCGCTCGGCGATCTGGGCGACGGTCGTCTCGTCGTAGCCCTGCTCGGTGAAGAGGTCGACGGCGGCCACGACCAGGCGCTCACGCCCCCCGGGCTCCCATCTCGGCACCAGCCGATCCTAAGCGACGCGACACCTGTCGCATCACACGGTACGGTGATGAGACATCAGTCGCATCACGCGGCTCGAGCAGCCGAGCGCCGTCCCGCGCCCGGCCACCACACCTGGGGGCACGTCATGCAGGTCTTCGTCACCGGCGGCACCGGCACCATCGGCAGCGCCGTGGTCACCGAGCTGGTCGCCCACGACCACGCCGTCACAGCCCTGGCCCGCTCCGACGCCTCCGGCGCCGCCCTCGCAGCTGCCGGGGCCCGCCCCCTGCGCGGCGACCTCGCCGACCTCGACGCGCTGCGCCGCGGCGCCGACGCCGCAGACGGCGTCATCAGCCTGGCCTTCAGCCGCGACTACGGCAGCGCCGCGTCCGTGGAGCGCGGGATGCTCGAGGAGGAGGCCGCCCTGGGCGCGCTCGGCCAGGCCCTCGTCGGCAGCGACCGCCCCCTCGTCGTCGTCTCCGGCACCCCGTGGGTGGCCGGCCGGGTCGCCACCGAGGCGGACCCGCTGCCCACCGACGGCCCGGTCGGGCGCCGCGCGCTCACCGTCGCCGCCGCCCTCGCCCTGTCCGACCGCGGGGTCCGCGCCGCAGCCGTCCGGATGCCGCGCACGGTCCACGCAGACGGCCAGGGCGGCTTCAACGGCCTGCTCGCCGACCTCGCCCGCCGCAGCGGCGTGGCGGGCTACCCCGGGGACGGCACGCAGCGCTGGCCGGCCGTGCACGCGGCCGACGCCGCCTCTCTGTTCAGGCTGGTGCTCGAGGGCGCGCCCGCGGGCAGCGCCTGGCACGCCGTGGCCGACGAGGGCGACCCGGTGGCGGACATCGCCGCGGTCATCGGCCGTCGTCTCGGCCTGCCCGTGCGCTCCCTGCCCGTGGAGGAGTTCGGCCCGTTCGGTCCGATCTTCGCCACGGACCAGCCCGCCTCCAGCGCACGCACCCGCGAGGTGCTGGGGTGGACGCCGACACACCCCGGCCAGCTGGAGGACCTGGAGCTCCTCCGTCCCTGAGGCCCGCGGGAGGCCCGCAGCCGGTGCGCGGGCTAGGACGCCCGCGTCGTGACCCGGGCGCGCTGGCCGCGGGACGCGCGTCCCACGCGCCTCCACACGCCGTGCTGGACCCACAGCGTCAGCACGCCAGCGAGGAGGATGCCGAGGGTGTTGAGGAGGAGCTGCTCGACCGACGTCCACGCCTGCTCCAGCAGGACCGCCCTCGACGCAGGCTCGGCGCTGAGCGCGTACGTCGCAGCGACGGCGGCGTTGCCCGCGGCGGGGATGGTGGTCACGGAGACCAGCACCCCCACCACCGCTCCGGACTTCGCCGACGTCAGCGCGAGCATCCCGGCGATCCCGGCCAGGAACGCCACCACGAACGACAGCGCGTCCGGGTTGTAGATGAAGCCCGTCTGCGGCCGGTCCCGGGTGAGCATGTCGGCGCTGATGAGGCCGACGGCGTCCAGCACCCACGTGGTCACCACCGTGGCCGCGATCCCCACGGCGAAGCCGACCAGCAGCGCCAGCGCGCAGCGGCGCACCTGGCGGGTGCGGCGCAGGACGACGGCGGCGCACAACCCGGCCAGCGCCCCGTACTCCGGGCCGACGATCATCGCCCCGATCACGAGGATCGCGGAGTCCGTGAGGACGGCGAGGCCGGCCAGCGCCGTGGCGACGGCGAAGAAGACCAGGTAGCTGGCGGACAGGGTCGAGTCCTCGCGGGTGCGCGCCGCGAGGTCCTCCCAGACCAGGGCGTCGCTGCCGTGGCCCGGGGCGGCGCGCTCGGCGTCCTCCGCCGCCTGGGAGACCGACAGGTCGACGTCCTCGACGGCGATGGAGCCGTCGCGCGGCAGCCCGAGCTGGCGCAGGCGCTGCAGCACGGCGTCAGCGCCCTCGCGGGCGACGTCGAAGAGCAGCAGGTCACCCGCGGGTCGCCGCGCGGCCCCTGGAAGGACCACGAGGTTGCTGCAGGTGGCGTCGGAGGCGACCTCGGCCACGGCCTCGCTGAGGTGGGGCGGGGCGACGATCCTCAGGTGCAGCACCGGGCGAACCTAGCGAGCGCGGCGGCGGAGGTCGCTCGATGGGCGATGCGGAGGACCTCCTGACCCAGGTCAGACGACGTGCTCGGGGTCGAGCTGGACGCGCACGGACCCTGCCTCCTTGCGGGCGCTGCGGACGGCGACCGCGCCCTGCAGCGCCTTCGCGAGCGCCTGGCGCTCGGCGAGCGGCACCCTGACCAGCGCGAACGCGCGCGGCACCGCGGCCAGCCCGCCGTCGTCGCCCTCGCGGGCCGCTCGGCGGTCGGGCTCCAGCGGCGTCGGACCGAGCACCTCCGCGTGCGGCGGCAGCCCCGCCAGCGCGGGGTCCGCCTGGTGCAGCGCAGCGAGCAGCGCGTCGACGGCGACGGCGGGGCCGTCGAGCCTGGCGAAGGCCGCCCCCGGCGGCAGCCCCAGCTCGCGGCGCTCGGCCAGCTCACGCGAGGCGTGCCAGGCCGGGTCCCACCGGACGAGCGCCTCGACGGGCGGCACGCCCGCTGCTGCGAGCAGCACCACCGCGCCCCCCGCCGACTGCGGGCGCACGAGCGCGGCGGCCGCGGCCCAGCGCCGCAGGGCCTCCTCGGCGGCGCGCAGCTCCTCGCGCTCGAGCACCGCCCACCCGTCCAGCAGCAGCGCCGCGGCGTACCCGCCCTCGGCCACCGGCTCGGCGCCGGGCGTGCTGATGACCAGCGCGGGCTCCCCGTCGACGGCCTCCAGCACGCCCGCTCCCCCGCCGGAGGTCCTCACGGGCACGCCGGGGAACGCGCGCCCCAGCTCCTCCGCGGTGCGACGGGCGCCGACCACGGCCGAGCGCAGCCGGTCACCGCGGCACTGCGGGCAGGTCCACGTCGGGTCGTCCGTGCCGCACCAGCGGCACACGGGGTGCTGGTCGGCACCGGTGAGCTGCAGCGGGCCGGAGCAGCGGCGGCAGCGGGCGCGGGCGCGGCAGTGCTCGCAGCGCAGCGTGAGCAGGTAGCCGCGGCGCGGCACCTGCACGAGCACCGGCCCCGGACGCGCCTGGCCCGGCAGGCGGCCCGCGAGCGCCGACTGCGCCGTCCTGAACGCCAGGGAGGGCAGGCGGGCGGAGCGGGCGGCGGCGTCGCGCTCGGCCTCGACGTCGTCGCCCGGCAGCAGCACGCGCGGTGAGGCCGTGCGCACCACCTCGCGGGGCGCCTCGACGGCGCGGGCCCACCCCGACTCCACCCACCGCTGCGCCTCGGCGGTGCGGCTGTGGCCTCCGACCAGCAGCGCGGCACCGGTGCGCTCGGCCCGCAGCGCCAGCACCTCGCGGACGTGGGGGTAGGGGGCGTGGGGCTCGGCGTGCAGGTCGTCGCCGTCGTCCCAGACGGCCAGCAGGCCGGGGTCGGCGACCGGAGCGAGGGCGGCGGCGCGCGTGCCGACGGCCACGCGCACGTGACCGCGCCGCAGCGCGAGCCACGCGGCGTAGCGGGCGGCGGGTCCCTGGTCCGCGGTGAGGCGCACGTGCCGGGGGTCCGAGCGGGTGCCGCCGAGGGCGGCGGTCAGCGCGGCGTCGACCCGGGCCACGTCCCGGTGGTCGGGGACGACGATGAGCGCGCCCCTGCCCGCCGACAGCGCCGCCTGCGCCGCGGCGGCCAGGGCTGCGGGCCAGTCCTGCGACGGCTCGCGCGAGGGCAGCGCGGTCCACACGGCGCGCACCCCAGCGGTGGCGCTGGGCGCTGCGAGCCGCTCGAGCAGCGCCGCGCCCGCCGGGTAGGGCGACCACGGGCCGGCCGGGTCGTGGGGGTCGGGGGGTGCTGGCCGCTCCTGGCGCACCGGGGCGTCTGCGCCCTCCTCGCGAGCGGCCGCGCGCTCCGCCGTCGTCTTCTCGGTGGTGGCGTGGCGGCGCGGCACCGCCAGGCGGAGCACGTCGGCGAGGGTGCCGCCCCACCGGTCGGCGACGGCGCGGCAGGTGCCGAGCAGCTCGTCGTCGAGCACGGGCTCCGGGGAGACCACCGCGCGCAGCGGCGCGAGCCGCCCGGTGTGCTCGGCCACCGGCTCCCGGGTCAGCAGGAAGCCCTCGACGTCCTGCCCGGCGAAGCGGACGCGCACCCGCACGCCGGGCCTGGCGGTCTCGGCCATCGAGGCGGGCACCGCGTACTCGAAGGCGCGGTCGAGGTGGGGCAGGGGGACGTCGACGACGACGCGCGCCACCGGGTCCACCTCTGCCACCGGCTCAGGAGGCTTCGGCGCTCGCTTGCGCCCCTTCGCGGCCGCGGCCCTCGCGCGGGCCTGGGCGGGCACGGCCACGTCGAGGGCGAGCTCGCCCGCCCCGTCCGCCTCCGCTGCCACGCCTCCCACTGTGTCAGCCGTCGCCGACACCTCCACGGACGTGGTCGCCTTCCCCGTGGCGTCGTACCCGCGGTGCCGCTGCCCCTCCGGCAGGGCTTGCTCGCCGCTCACCGCCACGCCCTCCGCCTCCGGGACGGGCACGTCCGCCGACGGAGTGGGACCGAGCGGGTCGCGCGGGCGCCCGCCGAGCCGGTGCGCAGGTCGCGACCCTCCTGGTCTGCTGGTGTGCGCTTCCGCCTGGACCAGGTCGTGCTCGACCTGACCCGGCGGTCCCGGCCCCTCAGCCGGCGAGGGGGTTCTCGAGGGCGGTCTCGACGTCGGGGTGGATGTGGAAGGCGCTCGTGAGCCCCGTCGCGCGCAGCACGCGCGTGGTGAGGTCGGTGGGGCCGGCCAGGCGCAGGTCGCCTCCGAGGCTGCGCGCCCGCCTCAGGCCACCCACCAGCACCCCCAGGCCGAGGGAGTCGATGAAGGGGACGTGCGAGAGGTCCACCACGAGGTCGTGGCGCTCTTCGCCCAGGAGGTCGACGAAGCGCTGGCGCAGGGCGGGCGCCGAGTACAGGTCGACGTCTCCGTGGACGGTCAGCACGTCCACGCCCTCGTGGACGTCGTGGTCGATGCGCAGGTCCATGCCGCTCTCCTCTCCCCCCGCGCCCCGCAACGCCGCGGCACGCAGGAGGGGCACCTCACCACACATGCGGCAGGAGGGCACCTCGCAGGCCAACGGTGCGGCGACGCTGCCCCAGCCGCCGCACGCCGCCCGACACCGCGCGGCCCTGCCTGTTCCTGTCGGAACCCTGCCCGGACGTGTCGGAACCGGGCCTGGGTTCCGACACCTCACGGCAGGGTCCCGACACCTCGCGGCAGGCCGGGACACCTCAGGGGCCGTCCGCCCCCAGGGCTCGCCACTCGTGCTCCAGGACGGCCATGAGCACGTGGTCGTGCCAGGTGCCGGCGTGGAAGGCGACCTCGCGCAGCGGCCCTCCTCGGTGAACCCGGCGCGGCGGTAGGCGGCCAGCGCGCGGTCGTTGAAGGCCCACACCTCGAGCGACACGCGGTGCAGGCCCAGCTCGTCGAACGCGTACCGGAGCAGCACCCGCAGGGCGTCCGGACCGAGGCCGCGGCCCTGGTGCTCGGGCCCGAGCAGGACGCCCAGCTCGGCGGAGCGGTCCCCCCAGCCCGCTCCCCACAGCGTCAGGTGGCCCGCGAGCTGCCCGGTGGTGCGCTCGACCACGCTGAAGCCGACGTCGGGGGTGCTGCCGTCGTTGGCGCTCCAGCTGCGGAACTGCTCGACCGCCGTCCCGAGGGGCCGGGGGACCACGGCGCCGCGCTGCAGCGGAGCGTGCGCGACGTCCTGCCACCAGGCGTCGAGCTGCGCCAGGTCCTGTTCGGCGAGGGCGCGCAGCTGCACGAGGTCTCCGACGAGGAGGCTCGCCGCGTACGCCCGGGCGGTACCGGTGCTGCTCACCTCGGTCACCTGGTGATGGTCACAGGCCGGCTGCGGCGAGGGGGACGGGCGCGCACCAGGATGACCCGCGTGGACCTCCCCCCGTGGCTCGCTTCCGCCGCCCGTCCGGTCACCGCGGCCGGCGCCGTGGTGCTCGGCCCCGACGGTGGCGTGCTGCTCGTGGAGCCGACGTACAAGCCCACGTGGGAGGTCCCCGGCGGGCTCGTCGAGCCCGGGGAGTCGCCGCGGGCGGCGTGCCGGCGCGAGATCGCCGAGGAGCTCGGCCTCGCGCCCGGCGAGCGCGGCGTGCGCGTGGGCCGGCTGCTGTGCCTGGACTGGACCGACCGCTCCCCCGGCGCGCCCGCGCTGCGGCTGCTCTACGACGGCGGGACGCTCGACGACCTCTCCGTGCTGCAGCTGCCGGCGGCTGAGCTCGCATCGGCGCGGTTCGCCTCCCTCGACGTCGTCGACGAGCTGTGCGGCGACAGCCTCTCCCGACGGGTCCGTGCGGCTGTCGCGGCGCTGGGCTCCGGTGGGCTCGCCGAGATCGACGACGACGCGGGAGCGGTGGCCTGACGGCACTCCGGGGGCAGGGCTGCCTGACCCTCCTCCGCCGGGCGCTGCGCCCGCGGAGGTGGACGTCCAGCCCGCCGCCGTGGCGCGCCCCGCCTGGGTGACGGTGAGTGAGGTGTCACCCTCCGTGCCCTTACAGACGAAGCACTCGCGTCGAGCGGTTTCGACTGGTCGCGGTCACGGACAGCGAGCATCCTCGTCGGGAGGCAGCTGCGGCAACGAGGGCGGTCGCGATGGGATCCGAGTGCGTGAGGTCGTTCCTCGCCCTCCCCCACGACGACCGCGCCGCGCGCACCGTGCGCGCCCACCTGTCCGCGGTCGGTGCGCAGTGGAACCCCCAGGTGCTCCACGCGGCCCTCCTGCTGGCCACCGAGGCCGTGACCAACGCGGTGCGCCACGCGCCCGAGGCCCCCGTCCTGGTGCGCATCGCCGACGACGACCAGCAGCTCGGCATCGAGGTGGTCGACGGCGGGACGACCCCGCTGCCGCCGTCGCGCTGCCAGAGCAGCCACATGCCCGCGACCCGCCACCTCGGGGGGCGCGGTCTGCCGCTGTTCGGGCTGCTCTCCGACGGCTGGGGCAGCCAGCTCGAGACGGTCGACGACGACGCGCGCGGCAGCGCACCTCCCAGCGCGCGCCACGTGGTGTGGTTCACGCTGGCCCACAGCGGCGAACCCCTGACGCGGGCCGCCTGGCGCGAGCGCCGCACGCGGTCGCAGGCGAGCGTGGCGCCGACCGGTCAGCGCCCTCCGGGAGCACCGAGCTTCGCCGCTCTCCACGCGGTGACCAGGACGGCGGCCGCCGGGTAGGTTGCGCCGGTGGTCGAGGACGACTTCACCGGTGAGCGGCTGGACCCCGACCTGTGGGTCGACCACTACCTGCCGCAGTGGACGACGCCGGAGCGCTCCCGCGCCCGGTACGAGCTGACCGCTGACGGACTGCGGCTCCGGATCGACGCCGACCAGCTGGACTGGCGCCCCGAGGACGCGCCGCTGCGGGTGTCCAACCTGCAGACCGCGACCTCCTCCGGTCCCCTGGGGTCGCGGCGCGGCACGCACCGCCACCGGCCGGACGGCTTGGTGGTGAGGACCGCGGTGCCCGAGCGCGTGCTGTGGGCACCCACCAGCGGCCAGGTCGACGTCACCGTGACGGCCAGCACCGACCCCGGCTGCATGCTCGCAGTCTGGCTCGTCGGCACGGAGCACCTGGACGAGCGCGACAGCGGTGAGGTGTGCGTCGTCGAGCTCGACGCCTCGGCCGTCGGCGAGCGGTCCAGCACGGCGCGCGTCGGCATCAAGGCCCACCACGACCCGCGCCTCGTCACGGACATGACCGAGGTGGTGGTCCCCGTGGGGCGCGGCGAGCGGCACACGTGGTCGGCCCGCTGGGACGACGACGGCGTGGGCGTCTCCTGCGAGGGCCAGCTGGTCTACAGCTCGCCCCAGCGCCTGCCGTACCCGCTCCAGCTCATGGTCGACCTCTTCGAGACCGATCCGCCGGGGCCCGTCAGCGACTACCCGAAGTCGGCGCTCGTGCACCGCGTCGCGCTCAGCGGACCGCCCGCAGACCGACCAGGTCGCTGAGCGCGTCGACGATCCGCTGCACCGGACCATCGGGTCCGAGGACCCTGTGGACGTCGCCCACCGAGGCTGTCACGCCGCCGTCGACCCAGGCGAGCAGGCCCTCCAGGTCCTCGGCGGCCGCCGGGTCGACCTCTCCCCAGCGGTGGGCGCCGGGTCGAGCCCGGCGTCGACCTGGTCGAGCGACCCGGCGTCCTGGCGCCAGCCGCGAAGCCGCAGGGTGATGTCGCCGTTGGAGCCTCGCGCCGCCCGGGCGCCCGCGGGGAACGGCGGCCAGCCTGCGGTGACGTCGTCGCCGGCGAGCAGAACGCAGTAGTGCCGGAGGAAGACGCGGTTGCCGTGCACCTCGTCGTCGTCGCCCTCGAGGTCTTCGAGGCGCGCTGCGCCTGCGGCGACCTCACGGCACAGGCCGGCGAAGCGATGGGACAGCCGCGCGGCCACAGCGGTGGCGGTGGCCTGCGAAAGGCCCAGGAGCACGACGTCGACGTCGGAGCGCGGCGGATGCGCCTGTCCGGTCGCCACCGATCCCTACAGGATGAGGGACGACGGCGAGGAGGACCGCTGGCGCTCGAAGGCGGAGACCAGCGCCTCGACGACCGGCTCGTACACGAGCGGGACGCGCGCCCTGTCGACGCCGGTGCGGATGCAGCCGTCGTCGGTGACACCCTTTCGCGGATCGCGAACAGGTCCACCGTGGCGCAGTCCGAGGCGGAGCGACAGGCCCCGTCGTCCCGTGACCGCCCCGCCGCGTGGTGACCTTCGAGGCGGGGTGGCAGCGTCGTGCGCGTGGCGATGTCCCGGAGCGAGCTGCTCGACCTCTACGAGCGCTACCTCGCCTGCTGCAACGAGCACCGGGTCGACGACCTCGGCGAGTTCGTGGACGGGTCGGTCAGCGGCTCCGGCCCTGTCGACGGCCTGGCGGCCTACGTCGAGGGCGTGCGCGCGGTCGTCACGGGCTTCCCCGACTACCGGTGGGAGCCCCAGCAGGTGCTGGTCGACGGCGACACCGTCGCCGTGCGCCTGGTCGGCCAGGGCACGCACACCGGTGTCTTCGAGGGCATCACCCCGACGGGTCGGACCGTGCGCACGCAGGAGCTGGTCTTCTACCGGGTGGCCGACGGCAAGATCATCGGGTGCTGGGGAGACCTGTACCCCGTGGTCCGCGACGCGCTCGTGGGCGAGGGCCTCGCTCAGACCTGATCGACCAGCGCGGCACGGATGTCCGCGTGGCCGCGGACGGCGCTGACGACGAGCGGGTCGTCGTCGTCCTCGAGCGCCGCTGACCGCCTCCCGAGCGACCCGCCTGGTCTACTCCCCCTGTGGCGGAGAACGGGTCCTCCAGGCACGCGGTGTCGACGCGGTACCTCGGCTTCGCCCGGGCCGAGGCCGCTGGGTCCTCCGCCGTCTACGAGCGCCTGGCGCTGGCGGTCGCCGCTGACGAGGCGACCCTCGACCTGCTCGCCGCGCTCCCTGCGGGCAAGGCGCAGCCGAACCTGCTGTTCGGTGCCCTGCGCTGGCACGGCGCGCCCGTCCAGGACCCAGCCGCCGCCCTGGCGTGGCTGCTCGACCACGGCGACGAGGTGCGCGCCACGGTGCTGCAGCGGTCGACGCAGACCAACGAGGCCGCCCGGTGCGCGGTGCTCCTGCCCGGCCTCGCCGAGCTGGCAGCTCGCACCGACGGTCCGCTCGCCGTGGTCGAGGTGGGCGCGAGCGCCGGCCTCTGCCTCCTCTACGACGCGTGGCGGTACCGGTACGCGCTGCCGGGAGGCGGTGAGCACCTCGTCGGGCCGGCGGTCAGCGACGTCGAGCTGCCGTGCGCGGTCGACGGGCTGGGGGCGGCGCAGCGGCTCCCGGCTGCCGTCCCGGCCATCGCCTGGCGGGCGGGGCTCGACCTGTCCCCGCTGGACCCGGCCGACGCCGACACCCGCCGCTGGCTGGAGTGCCTCGTCTGGCCGGAGCACGCCGAGCGCGCGGAGCGGCTGAGGCTCGCCCTGGACGTCGCGGCCCGGCTCCGGCCGCCCGTGCTGGCCGGTGACATGACCACCGACCTCGCGCCGCTGCTCGCGCGGGCGCGCCGGCACCTGGACGAGGTCGCCGGGCGCGGGCGAGGAGCCGTCGTCGTGACGCACAGCGCGGCGCTGGTCTACCTGGGGGCGGAGGGGCGCAGCGCTGTGCGGCAGGCGATCGAGGAGGCTGGTGCCCACCGGCTGGGGGTGGAGGGCTGGGCCGTCCTCCCCGACCTCGCACCCCAGCCGCCCCACGAGCACGACGGCGGCTCACCGTTCCTCGTCTCACTCGACGACGCGCCGCTCGCCCTGGCGGCGCCGCACGGGTCGGCGCTCACCTTCCTGTGAGGCGCCGGCGACGCTCACCCGCGACGTCGCCCCGGCTCGCGGTGGAAGGGACCGTCGAGGTCTCCGGGAGGTGCAGGGCGAGGGGCGGGCGACGACGACGGCGACGGCGACGCCGCTCCGGGAGACACCACCGGCGTCCGGCCAGGCGACGGCGAGCCCGCAGAGGGCGAAGACGACGCCGAGCACCACGACGACCCACCGCCACGGCGAGGCGAGCACGCGCTCGCCCCGGAAGATCCAGCGCCTCACCGAACGCCCTTGCGCTCGCTGCGTCACCCCTGGTGGCCGCGGCTCACGCCAGGACCGCGACTCACCTCGCGGCGGCAGGTCCGTGGACCGTGATGGCGTAGCCGTCCGGGTCGGCCAGCGTGAAGGTCCGGCCGAAGGGGCCGTCGAACGGCGGCTGCAGCACCGGGATGCCGGCGGCGGTGAGGTCGTCGTGGAGGACCTGGGCGTCGTCGGCGGCGAGCCACAGCGCCACGCCGGCGCCGGGCCGCGGGCTCACGGCGTCGAGGTCGACGCCGGGGAGCGGCTCTCGGACGGCGAAGGCGACCGGTGAGGTGGCGAAGACGACGGCGCCGGGCGGTCCCGGCGCCCGGCGCAGCCCGAGGCGGGTCTCGTAGAAGTGCGCCGACGCAGCGACGTCACGGACCTGCAGGGCGATGAAGTCCGGACCGGTGACAGCAGCCACGGGATGCTCCTTTGGTGTCAACTGGACTGACACCGACGACTGTATGTCAGACTCCTGACATGACGCAAGGCCGGGTCGACCTGGACAGCTCCGTCGGGCTGGCGCTCAAGCGCGCCGCCGCCGCCCTCCGCTCGGCGATGGACGACGCGCTCCGCCCTCTCGACCTCTCGGTCCCCCAGTACGCGTGCCTGGAGCAGCTGCAGCACCGCCCCGGGATGTCGGCGGCGGACCTGGCCCGCGCCACCTTCGTCACACGCCAGTCAGCGCACACCACGCTGCAGGGGCTGGAGCAGCGCGGCCTGCTCGACCGCCCGGCGCAGGCCCCTTCAGGACGGGCCCTGCCCACCCGGCTCACGCCCGCGGGCGCGGACCTGCTCGCCCGCGCGAGCCTTGACGTGGCGAACGTCGAGGCCGCGATGCTCGCCTCGCTCGGTGAGGTCGGGGCTCAGCGCCTCCGCGAGGACCTCGTCACCTGCACGGCCTCCCTCGAGGGCCGGAAACCGCTCGACGCACCGCCTCCCGCTCCCCCAGGGTGACCGCATGGCGGAGCGAGCCGACGGCGGCCTGACGGTCGAGCGCCCGGCCGAGCGCGACGCGGTCACCTCGCTCGACGACGACGCCGAGGTGCCGCTCCGGGGTGGCTGCTCGACCGAGGTGGTGCGCAGGGGCGCCACCGTGCGCCGCACCGCGTCGCCGTGGACGCCGACGGTGCACGCGCTGCTGCACCACCTCCGCGCAGCCGGGGTCCACCGGGTGCCGCGCCCGCTGGGGCACGACGAGCAGGGACGGGAGGTGCTCGAGTTCGTCGAGGGCACCACCGCCTGGTGGCCGTGGCCGGAGCCGCTGCGCTCCGACGCCGGCCTGGTGGCCGTCGCGCGCCTGGTGCGCGAGCTCGGGGACGCGCTGGCCTCCTTCGAGGAGCCGCCCAGTGCGGTGTGGCAGGGCGGTCCGCGCTGGGGCGAGGGACTGGTGGTGCGCCACGGCGACTTCGGCCCGTGGAACACCGTGTGGCGCGACGGCGAGCTCGTGGCGCTCATCGACTGGGACACCGCCGAACCCGCGCCCCCCGGGTGGGACGCCGCGCAGGCCGCCTGGGCCTTCGTGCCGCTGCGCCCCATGACCGGCTACCGAGCGGAGGCTCCGCTGGTGGACGCGGAGGTCGAGCACCGGTTCGGTCTGTGGTGCCGGGAGCTCGCCCTGGAGCCGGCGCGGGTGTTCCAGCTGCTGGAGGACCAGTCCGACCTCGAGCGGCACCGCCTCGTGCACCTCGGAGGCGCGGGGGTGGAGCCGTTCGCCGCCTTCCTGGCACGCGGCGACCTCGACGAGCTGGACGCCGAGGGCCGCTGGCGGGCGGAGCACCGCGACCGGCTCGTCGCAGCTGCCGAGGCCGTCGTGGCCCGCCGACCGGACGGGGACGCCTCCGGCCCGTGCCGGTCGACGTGAAGCGTGGGAGGCTGTCGATCTCGGCCTCCCCCGAGCGCACCGTCGAGTGACCTGGAGCCGCACATGCCCCTCGCCGTCGTCACCGGAGCGCGCTCGGACCGCGGGACCGTCAGGCCGCACAACGAGGACTCCGGGTACGCCGGCCGGAGGCTGGCGCTGGTCGCCGACGGCGTGGGCGGCAGCGCCGCGGGCGACGTGGCCTCGTCCATCGTCATCGAGGAGCTGCTGCCCCTCGACGACCGCGACGACGAGCAGCACCCCCGCGAGGACGCGGCGGCGGCGCTGGAGGCCGCGGTCGCCCGCGCCCAGGCGGCGCTCCTCGAGCACGTGGCCCACCACCCGGAGACCGCCGGCATGGGCACCACGCTGACGGCGCTCATGGCCACCGACGACGACGTCGTGCTCGCCCACGTCGGTGACTCGCGCGCGTACCGCCGTCCGCTCGGCGGGCCGCTGCAGCAGGTCACCCGCGACGACACCTACGTGCAGCAGCTCGTCGACGCAGGCCACCTGACGGCCGAGGAGGCCGAGGGGCACCCCATGGGGAACATCATCACCGCCTGCCTCGGCACCGCCGGATCCGACAGCACCCCGGTGCTGAGCCGCCACGCCGCGGACGTCGGCGACCGCTGGCTGCTGTGCTCCGACGGCCTGTCCGGGGTGCTCTCGGTGGACACGATGCAGCAGGTCATGGACGAGGAGCCGTCAGCGTGGGTGTGCTCCCTGCGCCTCGTGGAGCTGGCGCTGCGGGCAGGAGCGACGGACAACGTCACCTGCGTCGTCGTCGCCGTCGTCCAGGACGACCAGGTGCTCCCCTTCCCGCCGCGCCTGGTGGGCGCTGCCGCCGGGGGCGCTGACGCCGACGGGTACGGCCAGCACCTCTGACCCTCGGTGACGGCGGGGCCAGCCCGGTCACCGCACCGACCTCCTGCTGCGGGTGGGACGGCTCTCCCGGGTGAGCAGTCCAGGGGCGAGGACCGGACGAAGACGCCCCTGGAGCGCTCACCCGCGAGGGGGAGGTCGACGACCTCGACCGGCGTCCCGGTCAGGTGAGGCAGAGCGCCACGACGGCGACGTCGTCCGTGGCCACCTCGGGGAGCATCTCCGCGAGCACGAGGTCGAGCAGCTGGTGGTGGTCGGCGGCCTGCGGCGCCACGCGCGCCACCACCTCCTGCAGCCGGGCGATGCCCTGCTGCAGGGGCTGGTCGCGCCGCTCCACGAGCCCGTCGGTGTAGAGCAGCAGCGTGGCGCCCACGCGCATCGGGTGCTGCGTCTGCCGCCGGGTGGTGCCGGGGTCCACCCCGAGCAGCAGGTCCGTGGCGGGCGCGGTGAGCAGCCTGACGCTGCCGTCGTCGTCGAGCACCAGCGGCGGGGGGTGACCGGCGTTGGACCACTCCACCAGGACCGCCGCCGCGTCGACCTCCGAAGGGTCGACCGCCTCCTGGCCCGCCGCGTGAGCCGCCTCGGGGGCGGGCGCCTGGGGCTCGGGGAGCCTGACCACCGCGGCCGTGGCCGTGGTGTCCATCCCCGAGGCGCGCATCAGCGCGTCCGCGCGGCGCAGCACCTCGGCGGGACCGTCGTCGGTGAGCATCCCCAGCGTGCGCACGGTCGAGCGCAGCTGCGCCATCGAGGCGGCGGCGTCGGTGTCGTGGCCCATGACGTCACCGATGACCGCGACCGCAGCACCGGACGGCTGGGTGAACACGTCGTAGAAGTCACCGCCCACGCGCGCGGCCTCGGCGGCGGCGACGTAGCGCACGGCGACCGTGACGTGGTCGGGCACGGCCCCCGGCGACAGCGTCAGCAGCGAGCGCTGCAGGCCCTCGGCGAGGTCGCGCTGCTGGCGGAACAGGCGGGAGCGGTCCAGCGCCAGCCCCGCGCGCGCGGCGATGTCCGCACCCAGGTCGACGTCGCGCGGGCTCAGCGGAGCCCGCCCGGGGTCGGTCCCCACCGTCAGCAGCCCCAGGGTGCGACCGCCGCTGCGCAGCGACCAGGTGGCCATCGAGGAGGGCGCCAGCTCGAGCAGGGCGTCGCGCGCCTCGCCGGGTGCCATGAGCTCGGCGAGCGCCTCGGCCACCGTGGTGCCCTGGGGGGCGGTGTCCGGCACGGCCACCGTGAGGCCGTCGGGTCCGAGCAGCGTCTGCAGCAGCTGCCGCCCACCGTCGCCCAGCTCCGCCAGGCGGCGCTCGGCGATGGTCCGCACGAGCTCGCGGCGAGCGTCGTCGTGGTGCCACCAGGCGACGTCGCGAAGGCCGTGCCGCCGGCGCGCGGCGGGCGGACCGCCGCCGTCGTCCTCGGTGGTCTGCGTCGTCGCCACGGCGCTGTCGTCGCCGACCACGGCGACCATCGCGAAGTCCGCGAGCGCCGGGACCACCAGTCGCGCCAGCCGGTCGACGGCGGCCTGCGCGTCGGTGACCTCCGACAGCTGCCTCGTCACCTCCGCGAGCAGCTCCAGCCGGGAGTTGGCCAGCTCGGCCTCAGCGCGGGCTGCCTGCTCGGCGGCCAGGGCGCGGTCGCGCTCGGCGTCGGCGGCGATCCGGCCGGAGACGTCGGTCTGGATCCCCACGTAGTGCGTGACCCGGCCGTCGGCGTCGACGACGGGGCTCATGGCCACCTGGTTCCAGAACGCCGTCCCGTCGGCGCGGTAGTTCAGCAGCACCTGCGTGATGGAGCGCCCGGTGGCGAGGGCCTCGCGCATCCGCAGGGTGGCGTCCGGGTCGGTGCCCGTCCCCTGCAGGAAGCGGCAGTTGCGGCCCACCGCCTGGTCGAAGGTGTACCCGGTCACCGCCGTGAACGCGGGGTTGACCCACACCAGGGGCAGGTCGGGCTCGTGCGCGTCGGCCACGGTGAAGGACAGGCCGGTGGCGAGCACCGCCGCCTCCCTCACGGAGACGGCGCCGGTCCGCGCCGCCACGAGCTCGGAGGACGACGACGAGCGCCCGTGCGCCTCGGCGGCGCGCTGCTGCATCTCCTCGCGCTGCCGCACGGGGAGGAACACCACCAGGGCTCGTCCCTGCAGGTCGGGGGCGTCGTCGAGCGGGAGGGCCACCACCCACAGCGGTTCGCGGCTGCGCCCCATGTCGGAGCGGCGGGCGGCGGAGACCCCCTGCCCGGCGACCGGCTCGAAGCGTGCGATCCGGGAGAGCGGGTGCGCGGTCTCGTCGAGCGGGTCGCCGTCGAGGTCGCGCAGGTCCGCCGCGGCCGCCCAGTCCTCGACGGGCACGGGCAGGTGCAGACCGGGAGCGAGCTGCCCGGCGACCTCGTTGGCGTACAGGACCTGCCGGGCGGCGAGGTCGACCACGAGCACCGCCGCCGGGGCGTCGGGGCGGACCTGCGCGACCCCGCGCGGCAGCACGAGCCGTTCCCCGCCGTCCAGGTCGAGGGCCAGGGCCGCCGCGTCGAGCGGGTCGGGCTGCGGGTCGCCCGAGGAGGCGGCGCCGTCGGCGCTCACTCGGGGGCGTCCAGCTGGCGGACGTGCTCCAGCGCCTGCTCCCGGGTGTCGAAGACCTGCAGCACGGCGGGCAGACCGAGCGACGCGAGCAGGTGCTGCAGCTCGTGGTTGGGTCCTGCGAGCACCAGGTCGCCCCCGCGGGCGCGGACGTCGCGCAGGACCGACAGCAGCGCACCCACGCCCGTGGAGTCCACGAAGGGCACCTCGGTGAGGTCGACGACGACCGCGGCGGCCGGTGCAGGGCCCCCGTGGGCCTGCGCCAGGAGCCTGGACGACCACCCGCGCAGCTCCGGTGCTGCCTGGAGGTCGAGGTCTCCGACCAGGTGGAGGACCTCCACGTCCTGGTCGCGGGTCAGGTCGGCGTCGAGCGGGCGGCGCACGTGGCCTCGTTCCGGGAGTCGCAGCGGAGGCCGGGCGAGGGCCCTGCCGGAGCCGGCGGGGGCCGGCGCTCCGCCGAGGATCTACCACCCGCGCTGATCTCGCCCGTCGAGCCCGACCGGAGTGCCGCGGCAGCCCACCCGCCGGCTGCGCCAGGATCGGGACGTGGCCGAGCACGGGGGCGTCGACGGGCCCCGGCACCAGGACGCCCGGGGCGGGCGCGGGTGACCCCGCGGGCAGCTGCCGGGGACGACGGAGACGACGGAGACGACGGAGACGACATCGTCGACCTGGACCTGCACTGCGTGCCGGACCCCGAGCACTGCGTGCGCCTCGACGACGCCCACCTCGGCGCGGTCCACGTCGACGACCCGAGCGGCTGAGCCGCCGTCCGGCTGCGGGTGTCAGCCCCAGCCCTCGTCCCACCACGAGGAGTACGGCCACGGGCGCCTCGTCGCCGGGTCCTGACTGGCGCGCTCGCTCACCGCTCGGTCCCGCTGGCGCTCGCGCGCACGTCGCACCGCCGGGCGCAGGCGCCGCTCCACCCACTCGGCCACCGTCAGCGGACGCCGCCCCGCGACCTGCGCGGCGCACACCACGCAGGCCGGGAGGGCGCAGCGCCCTACCGCGGCTGGGGCGGTCACGGCCACCGGACGACGCTGCTCGGGCATGCGCCAGCTCCTTCCGCGCGCGAGGGGGACGAGCCAGCCGTCCGGTGCTCCCGGCGACCGCTCGCGCTCCAGCCTGCCGCTGGTGATCAGCACCCTCAACGCGTTTTCGCGTCCGCACCGCGCGAACGGTCGACCAGCCGCGGGACGTCGTCGTCACCCCCGTGGCCGAGGACGAACCGGTGCGCCCAGGCGGAGAAGGCAGCGCCGCTGTCGACCAGCGTCCCGTCGAGGTCCACCAGCACGACCACGGGTCCGATCCTGCCGCGGCCGGGCCGCGCCCTTACGGTCAGCGCGTGCTGCTGGCCCACCTCAGCGACCCGCACCTGCCCGCCGGCGCGCTCGCGGCCGGCCCCGCACGCGCGCTGCACACCGCGCTCGGGCGGGCTGCTGCGCTCGACGTCGACGCGGTGGTCATCACCGGGGACCTCGTCGAGCACGGCCGACCCGAGGAGTACGCCGTGCTGCGCGAGGTGCTCGACGACGCCGCCCGGTCGATGCGCGCGCCCGTCCTGCTGGCAGCGGGGAACCACGACGACGGCGAGGCGCTCGTCGTCGCGTTCGGCGGGACGCCGCACCTGGCGGGTGGCGCGGTGACGCACTACGGAGTCGACCTGCCGGGGGCCCGGCTGCTCGTGCTGGACTCCGCGGTCCGCGGTCGGGGCACCGGTCGGCTGGGCGCGGAGCAGCTGGAGTGGCTCGACGCCGAGCTGGCGGCCCACCCGGACGTGCCGGCGCTGCTCGCCCTCCACCACCCGCCGGCGCCGGTCGGCATCCCGTTCCTCGACGGGATGGGCCTCGAGGACGCTGGCGCGCTCGCCGTCGTCGTCGCCTAACACCCCCAGGTGGTGCGGGTGCTGGCCGGTCACGTGCACCGGCCGACCACGGCGGTCTTCGCGGGTGCGGTCGCGGTGACCGCGCCGAGCACGTGGCGGCAGAGCGCGCTCGACCTGACGACCCCCGGGCGCATGGGGTACCTCGACGAGCCGGCCTCGCTGCTCCTGCACCAGCTCGACGAACGCACGGGTGGGACGTGCGTCACCCACGCCGTGCCGGTGGAGGCCGCCGCACCGGTCTTCCCGGTGCCGCGGTGACACCCACCGGCACGAGCCGGCGACCGGCCGCGCCCCCCTTGCCACTGCTCCGAGGTGGCCGCGACGCTCGGCGGATGGACCTCTCCGGCTCGCTCATCGACCACGTCAACGTCCCCGTGTCAGACCTGGCGGCCGCCGCCGCCTTCTACGAGGCGGCGCTCGCGCCGCTGGGCATCACGACGCTCCTGCGCGTCCCGGCGACCCCTGGAGCGGACCAGAAGGCGATGCACGCCTTCGGAGCGGGCCGCAAGCCCTTCTTCTGGCTGGTCCAGAGCGATCCCGGGGAGCAGCCGCACTACGACGCCGACACCCACGTCGCCTTCACCGCCACCGACCGCGCGGCCGTCGACGCCTTCTACGAGGCGGCGCTCGCCGCCGGCGGGAGCTCCCTGCGCGAGCCGGGTGTGTGGCCCGAGTACCACGCGGGCTACTACGGCGCCTTCGTCGCCGACCTCGACGGGATCAACGTGGAGGCGGTCCACCACTCCTGGGTGCCCGACGCCTGACCAGGCGATCAGCAGCCGGCCTGCCGCTCGACGACCTCGTTGAACGGACCTCCGACGCGGTGGCTCGCGGTCCCCAGCTGCCGGTCGCGCAGCACCATCGCCTGCACGAGGCACCGCTGCACCAGGCCGAGCGCGAGGTGCATCCCGATGAGCAGGTCGTTGCGCGCGAGCTTCACCACCGCGAGCGCCGCGGCCTGCCGGAACTCCATCAGCTCGGTGCCCTCCACAGCACCGCTGCCCGTCCCGCCACCGGTGAGGACGACATCGAGACGCCGCCCGTCGTCGTAGACCACCCTCAGCACGCGCCCGTCCCAGGCGCCGGTCGACGTGAGCGCCCACGGCCTCCCGAACTGCGCCACCCACCGGACGGGGTCGAAGGGTCCGCTCCGCCGTCCGCGAGCGAGCCGGCCACCACCACCTCGGCGATGGCCGGCTCCTGACGGGCAGCCACGAGGGCGTGGGCTGCGAGCTCCTCCTGCCAGGTCACCGCACGATCGTGGCGCCCCCCCGCTGGCCCCGTCGATGCGCGTGTGCTGGTCCACCGCCTGGTCGGCCCCATGGGTGCGCAGATGGCCCCATCGACATCGTTCATGGGCCACCTGCGCACCCATGGGGCCATCTGGGCGCGCGGGCGCTCGACCGCCAGGGGCAGCGGGGGTCAGCGACGAGCGGCGAGGGCCAGGGCCTCGTCGCACCAGCGCACGAGGTGCGACAGCGCCAGACCGCGCTGCGCGTAGAGGTGGTGGGCGTCTGCGGGCCGGTGGTACGCGGCGTGCTGCTCGGCGCCCGCGCGGTCGAGCAGCAGGGGCAGCAGCCACGCGTACTTGACGCACGACGCGAAGACCCCGAGCCGGACCTCGTCCGCGCCGCCGCTCCACCCGCCCTCCCGCAGTCCCGCCAGGTAGGAGGTCACGCACGCCTCCTCCAGCTCCCCGAAGCGCTCGGCCGGCCAGAAGAGGTCGAAGACGGCGTCGGGGACGTGGTTGCCGACGTCCTCCCCCACCGCGCCGTCCCCGGCGAACGCCCAGTCCAGGAGCACCACGTCACCGCTCGGGCGGCGCACCTCGTTGGCCACCCACACGTCCAGGTGGCAACGCGTGCGCGGCAGCTGCTCCTCCGTGCGCAGCAGCTGCTCGCGTGCCGCCAGCAGCCGCCCCCACCCCGCACGCAGGGACGACGGCCAGGTGTCGCGGACGGGCGGCTGCCGCCAGGCGTCGTCGTCGTCGACGAGCTCCCAGGGCACGCGCCTGCTGCCGGAGTACGCCCGCAGGAAGGCCCGTGACGTCCAGGGCGCCTCCAGCGGTCCCTGCGCCTGCCACCGCCCCAGGCCCGCCGCCAGCGCGGCGTGGTCGGCGAGGTCGAAGTGCTCCCCGGCGACACCCTCGACGTCTTCCATCCACAGCACCGCTCCCCCGTCGACCTCCTCCACCTGGCACGCCGGCAGGTCGAGCCCGGTGCCGTGCAGGCTGCTGCGCAGCGCGTGGTCGCGGTGGACGTCGGCCTCGCGCCGCCAGGAGTTCCAGTGCCGGGGGTCGTCCGAGGCGGCCCACGGCCCGGAGGACGACGGCGACCCTGCGGCCGGCGCGCGCAGCTGCTTGCGCACGAGGGTGCGCCCGTCGGCCAGGGCGACGCGCTCCACCGAGGCGGTCACCTCGTTGAGGGGGTTGTGGCGCAGCTCCGCGCGGTCGCTGACGAGGTCGTCGAGGCCCACGCGGCCCATCA
This sequence comes from Streptomyces sp. NP160, assembly GCF_006335115.1. Classification (GTDB taxonomy): domain Bacteria; phylum Actinomycetota; class Actinomycetes; order Actinomycetales; family Quadrisphaeraceae; genus Quadrisphaera. The sequence continues at coordinate 177,491 of NZ_VDMJ01000024.1, read as the reverse complement.
TCGGCACCGGTGTCAACACCCTGCACGGCGTCCAGGGGTGCAACACCTTCGCGCTGCGCCGCGTCCTGGGCACGTGATGACTCGTCCCTGGTCGCGGCACAGGTGGGGTGGACTGACCACCGTCGGTGCGGCGGCCCTGCTCGCAGGGTGCGGCTCGTCACCGCCCGGCGCGACGGCGCCGGTGGCCGCCGTCCCGGTCCCGACCCTGTCGCAGCAGGAGGTCGAGGGCAGCGGTCCCTTCGCGCCCGGGACGGACGGCGGCAGCGGTCCGTGCGACATGGCGTTCATCGCCGACATGGCCGGCACCTCCAGCGGTGCACCGTCCGCGGGCGACGCGCTGGCGGTCTGGCTCACGGGCCCCGCCTACGACGAGCGGACCGGCGACCTCGGCGTGCTGCCGGGAGCACCGGTCGACGGCTGGGTGGCCGCGGGAGGGGAGTCCGGTGCGGAGCGCACGTTCACGTCGGGCGACTGGGAGGTGCTGACCCGGCAGTCCTCCAACGGCGAGTGGCTGGTGACGCAGGCGGGCTGCTCGCGGTCGGTCGCAGACGGCACCGCCCCGGTGCCCGTCCTGTCGCAGGCGCAGGTCGACGGCACGGGGCCCTTCGCGCCGCCGACGGGCGGGAGCGGGCCGTGCGACGTCGGCTTCGTCGCGGACCCGGTGAGCGGCTTCGAGGGAGAGCCATCGGCTGGTGACGCGCTGGTCCGGTGGCTCGAGACGCCCCGCGGGGACCAGGCCGCGGACCCGACCGTCATCCCCGCGGGCGTGCCCGCCGACGGCTGGGTGGGCGAGCAGGACCCGGGGTCCGGGCCCGCCCAGCGGGAGTGGCAGGAGCGCAGCTTCACGTCGGGGGCGTGGCGCGCGACGGCGGTCCAGTCGTCGAACGGCAGCTGGCTGGTCAACCGGCTCGGCTGCACCGCGTGGGAGGACGCGGCGCAGCCGAGCGGCGGCTGATCCGGCGGGGCCCGGTCAGGCGACGGGGACCACGCCCAGCGCGCGACCGGCCTCGCGGGCGACGGACAGCGCCTCGGTGTGGAGCGCCTTCGCCTGCTCGGTGAAGGCGTCGAGCGCAGGGTTGACGCCGACCAGCGTGAAGTCGCGCTCGACGACGGTGAGGTCGGCGCCCCACACGTCGGCGAGGATCCGCCGCAGGTAGCCGGTGGAGTGGTCCCAGCCCTCGCGCGGCGTGCCGGCGCTGTAGTTGCCGCCGCGGACGGTGGCCAGCACGGTCGGGGTGCCCTCGAGGAGGCGCGAGCCGGGCGTGCTGCCGGCGATGACGAGGTCCACCCACGCCTTGAGGTGCTGCGAGACGCCGTAGTTGTAGAGCGGCACGGCCAGCAGGACGGCGTCCGCGCCGGTGAGCTCGTCCACCAGCTCGGAGGCCAGGGCCAGCGCGCCGCGCTGCTCCGGCGTGCGCCCGTCCTCGGGGGTCATCGACCCCGCGACGGCCTCGCCCCAGGTGGTGGAGGGGATCGGCTCGGTGCCGACGTGGCGGCGCACCACGGCGTCGCCGGGGTGGGCCAGCTGCCACTCGGCCTCCACGGCGTCGGCGAGCTCGCGGCTGGCGGACCCGTCGACGCGGATGCTGGCGTCCAGGCGGAACAGGCTCATGGTGGTCTCCTCAGCGGATCGGTGACTTCACGTGTGAAGTGAAGGTAGCAGATGACTTCACGCTTGGAGTCATCCGTCCGGACGGCGACGCGCCGGGGTGGTGCGCACTACCGTCGGGGTGTGGACGGCGACCCCTGCGGCGAGGACGCCTGCAGCGACGCCTCCGCGACCTCCCCCGCCGCAGGACGACGTCGGACCCCCTCCAGCACGGTCACCGCGCCGGCAGCGCCAGCGGGCGGCTGGCTCACGGAGGAGCAGCAGGAGGCGTGGAAGGCCGTCGTCGGCCTGGCCTCGCTGCTGCCCGGCCCGCTCGACGCGCAGCTGCAGCGCGACTCCGGGCTGAGCCTGTTCGAGTACATGGTGCTCAGCTCGCTGTCCATGCAGCCCGGGCGCAGCGCCCGGATGAGCTCGCTGGCGCGCCTGGCCAGCGGGTCGCTGTCGCGGCTGTCCAACGTGGTGAAGAAGCTCGAGGACCGGGGCCTCGTGCGCCGCTCACCCGACCCCGCCGACGGCCGCTTCACCGTCGCCGCGCTGACGGAGGCCGGCTGGGACGTCGTCGTCGCCACGGCTCCCGGCCACGTCGACGCCGTGAGGTCTCACGTCCTCGCGCCGCTCGAACCGGAGCACCTGCGAGCTCTCGTGGAGATCGCCCAGCGGACGGGCGTGATGCCCGGCCCCGGGGCCGACTGCTAGTCGGCCAGGCCCAGCGCGCCGGCGTGCAGGTGAGCGCCCCACGTCTCGAGGAGCACCCGGTTGAGCACGCCGTCCGTCGAGTCGACGACGCGCGGCAGCTGGTCGGGGTCGGTCACCACGGCGCGGGCGTGAGCCCCGAGGACGCCGCCGGGCGGGACGTCGTTGGCGAGCTTCCCCTCCAGCACGAGGTGCTGGTACTCGGGCAGCGACCAGACCGTGTGCGCGTGGGCCTGGTCGTGCGGGTGGACCTGCAGCCACGTGCCGTAGGTGAGCGAGCCGCCGTCGTCGAGCTCCACGGGCAGGAGGACGCGGACGAAGGCGCCGAGGTCGGGCGAGGCCACCATGTCGGAGCTGTCGACGTCCTCGCCGCTCATCCACAGACCGGGGACCTCCTCGCCCCGCTCCACCAGCGCGAACAACGCGTCGGGCCACGAGAACCTGGAGTGCCGGTCGCCCGGGTCGAGCTCGCGCCCGCAGCCGCACGCGCCCGGACCGTGGTCGTGCTGCCCGTCAGCGCCGACGTGGGAGACGAGGCCGAACGGGTCCTCGGTCAGCTCCTCCTCGGACGTGCCCGCGTGCTGGACCAGCTGGACGACGGACGCCGACGGCTGCAGACCGGGCGCGTCGTCGAGCCGCGGCAGCGGCGCCTCGTGGAGGGTCTCGCGCACCGCGTCGAGGACCGTCTGGACGCGCAGCGCGGCGTCCTCGTCGTCGTCCTCCGGCCAGGCAGCGCGGTAGCTGTCACGTCCGTGGGCGACCAGCTCGTCGGCGTCGGTCACCACGTAGTCCCAGCGCCCGAGCACGCTGATGACGGGTGCCTCGGCGAGGGAGGGGTCCGGCAGCGGCCAGACCCCGCCGTCGCCGTCCTCGTCGCCGTCCTCGTCCGCCTCGCTGGTGCGGACGGGGAAGGAGCCGCACCAGGCGAACTCGGCTTCCGCGAAGGCGTTGACGGCGCCTTGCAGCCGCTCGGCCGACACGACGTAGTCCTCGAGCTCGCGCTGGCGCCCCGCGCGCTGCTCGACGAGCGCCGCGTGCTCGGCCAGGACCCGGGACAGCTCCTGTGCGCGAGCGCGGTACTGCTCGAGCGACTCCGGAGACCACAGGTCAGGGCTGAGGTCGTCGTCGCCGCCGCCGTCCCCGCTGATCATGGGCGAACGGTAGCGGGACGGCTCCCCCCGGCCCGACCAGGGCGGCCGCACCGGGGTGGTCGTCGCGCGTCGTGCTTGCGCCGCACGTCACCGGCGGTTCACCATCCGGACATGAGCGTCCACCACGACGCGGTCAGCGCTGACCTCGTCGAGGCCCCGCTGGGCCCGCTGCGCCCCCGCCAGCTGCTGCTGCTCGCCGGGGCCGTGGTCGGCTGCGCGGCGCTGTTCGCCGCCACCGTCGGGCACGGCTACCTCGTCAACGGCCTGCAGCACGTCCCCCTCGACCAGGTCGGCGGCGGCGCGTACGACCCCGAGGACCTGCCCGACCCCCCGTCGGCCCTCATCCAGGCGCTGGGGTACCTCGCGATCGCCACCGCGCCGCTGGCCGGCTTCGTGGCGCTGCTGGTGGCGGGTGCCGACGTGCTGCAGTCCGTCCACGACCACCGCTCGCCGCGCGAGGTCGCGCCGGCCACCGCCGTCGCGGTGCTGGCCGCGGTGATGCTCGCCGGCTGCGTGGTGCTCAGCCCGCTCGCCACCTGGTGGCTCGACTAGCTCCTCCCCGACCTGGCGGCTCACTCACCGGTGGTGCCGTCGAGGGCCTCCCGCAGCAGGTCGGCGTGCCCGGCGTGGCGGGCGTACTCCTCCACGAGGTGCACCAGCACGTAGCGCACCGAGACGCGCTGGCCCCGGCGCTCCAGCGCGCTGAGGCGGTCGAGGTCGTCCAGGGGCAGGTCGGCCCGGGACCCCTCCACGGCCGTGCGCCACAGGTGCCGCAGCTCGGCGGCGTCGTCCGAGGCCGCCGAGTGCCAGTCCCAGTCGGGGTCGTCGTCCCACGGTGCCGCGTCCCAGGGCGGGCCGGGGTCCCGGCCGAGCAGCACGTGGCCGGCCCAGTAGTCCTCCACGAACGCCAGGTGCTTGAGCATCCCGCCGAGCGTCATCGCTGACGGCGGGTGCCCCTGGTGGAGCTGGGCGGTGGTCAGGCCGTCGGTCTTGAGCGCGACCGTCTCGCGGAGGAAGTCGAGGAAGCCGGTCAGCGTGGCAGCCTCCCCGGCGGCCACCGGCGGGTCGGTGCGGGTGTCCTCCACGAGGCTCAGCCGTCCAGCCGGCGCAGCAGCTGCGCCCGGTCCTCGGCGGGCAGCTCGGGCACGTCGCGCAGCAGCGGCAGGAGGTCGGGGCTCGTCGTCGTCGCCGCGAAAACCGTCCGCACGTCCACGCCGTGGGCGGGGCGCGACACCACCCGCACCGCGTCGCCGGCGGTGACCTCCCCGTCGCGCAGCACCCGCAGGTAGGCCCCGGGCGTGCGCGCCTCGCTGAAGCGCGGCACCCAGCGCTGCTCCCCCAGCCACACCGCGAAGGTGACGCACGGGACGCGCGGGCAGCTGACCTGCAGCAGCGCCGTGCCGACCTCCCAGACCTCCCCGATGACCGCACCGCTCACGTCCACGCCGGACGTGGTGAGGTTCTCCCCGAACGTCCCGCCGGGCAGGTCCCGGCCCAGCTCGCGCGCCCAGGCGTCGAGGTCCTCGCGGGCGTAGGCGTAGACGGCCTGGTCGTCACCGCCGTGGTGGGCGGTGTCGCTGATGTGGTCGCCGGCCAGGCCGCTGGCACCGCTGCGCCCGGCCCTCTTCGGCCCCGGTGCGCTCACGGCCACCGGGCCTTCGACGGGGCGCTTGTCGATGCCCGTCGTCCCGCCCTTGGCGGCGATCGGCCGCTCCCGGCCCACGTTCACCGAGAGGACGCGGCCGTCGTCGTCGCTCACCCGGCCGCTCACCGGTAGAGGCCGTCGGCGTAGCGCGGGCCGTAGTAGGCCTGCAGCTCTTCCAGGGGGTCGTCCTTGCGCTCGAGGGCCTTGGCGATGTGCGCGCGGCTCGGCACACCGGCGCTCGCACCGCCGTCCCACGTGGCGGTGTCCCACAGCGCCGAGCGCAGGAACGCCTTCGAGCAGTGGTGGAAGACCTCCTCGACCTCGATCACCACCGCCAGCAGGGGGCGGTGGCCCTCCACCACCATGTCGTCGAAGAAGGGCGCGTCGCGCACGAGGGTGGCGCGCCCGTTGATGCGCAGGGTGTCGCTGCGACCAGGCAGCCACGAGATGAGCCCGGCGTGCGGGTTGGCCAGCACGTTGAGGAACCCGTCCACGCGGCGGTTGCCGGGCCGCTCGGGGACGACGACGGTCCGCTCGTCGAGCACCCTCACGAAGCCCGGCGGGTCGCCCTTGGGCGAGACGTCGCAGCGGCCCTGCGCGTCGGCGGTGGCCAGCAGGCAGAACGGGGAGGCCGCCAGCCAGGCCCTGTCGAGGTCGTGGAGGTGGTCGCGCTGCTTGGCCACGGCCGCCGGAGCGGGCTCGCCGACCAGCTCTCGCAGCTCCGCCTCGTCGGCGACGACCCGGCCCCGGTCCTGCAGTCCCACGCGCCGCAGTGTGGTCCGCCGCGGCGCACGAGGTCCAGGGGCCTCCCCGCGCTGTGGTGGGCTGGGCCGGTGACCGTCTACGTGGTGAGCCACCCCGAGGTGGCCGTCGACCCGGCCGTGCCGGTGCCGCGGTGGGGCCTGTCGGCCGCGGGCCGCGAGCGCCTGGTGCACCTGCTGGCGCTGCCGTGGGCGGGGTCGCTCACCCGGGTGGTGAGCTCCACCGAGACGAAGGCCGTGCAGACGGCGCGGGCGCTGGCCGCCCCGCTCGGGCTGCAGGTCGTCACCGACGAGGAGCTGGGCGAGAACGACAGGTCCGCCACGGGCTTCGTGCCGCCGGCGGAGTTCGAGGAGCTGGCCGACGCGTTCTTCGCGCACCCGGGCACCAGCGTGCGCGGCTGGGAGACGGCGGAGCACGCCCAGGCGCGCTTCGCGGCCGCGGTGCGGCGGCGGCTGGACGGTCACGACGACGGCGACGTCGCCGTCGTCGCCCACGGCGGTGTGGGGACCCTGCTGCTGTGCCAGCTGCTCGGGGTGGCCGTCACCCGTGACCTCGACCAGCCCGGGCAGGGCAGCTGGTACGCGTTCGAGCCGCTCAGCGGCCTGGTCCACCACGGGTGGCGGCGCATCGGGCCGCCGGAGGAGGACCGCCGGTAGATGACGGGAGGCCGCCGGGTGGCTGCGAGTCGTCTGGAGAGCGTCCGGAACGCCAGCGCGATCCGCTGCCGGGCGGGATGCTTGACCCGTGGACAGACACGACGCCTTCTCCCTGGACCTGCACGCCGTCGAGCCCGGCCTCATCCCGCAGCCCCGCAGCCACAAGGAGGGCCTGCTCTGGCCCGCCTGCGAGTGCGCCGGCTGCTTCGACGAGGGCGGCTCCTCCTGGACGTCGATCACCCGGATCACCGCCTCCCGCTGACGGGGCGCGGTCCTCGCCGGGGCTCTGTCGGAGGGACCCGGTGACGGGCTGGGCCTCCCCGCCGCACCGCTCGTCGAGCCGCTCCGCCAGCGGGCGGTGGAGGGCCAGCACCTCCTCGGTGCGCTCGCGGCTGGTCACCCGCACCACGACGACGGCGTCGGTGCGGGAGGGGCCCAGGCCGGTGTCGAGCACCGCCGGCTCCTCTGCGGCTCGTGCTGGGTGGGCACCTGTCACCAGTCGGTCCCGGGCACCTCGAAGGCCTCGACGACGGCGAGCGGGGGCGAGGTGGTGCGGCCTCCGGTGGGGGTGGGAGCAGGACGGCGGCGCCGCGCGCGGTGGGCGCGCCGGGCTGGCCCGCCGGACGTAGCGTCGCACCGTGAGGATCACCGTGCTCGACGACTACCAGCGCGTCGCCGAGGGGTCCGCCGACTGGCGCTCGCTGCCCGGTGAGGTGCAGGTGGACTTCGTGCACCAGCACCTCACCGGCGCCGCGCTGCGCGGGGCGCTGGCCGGGTCGCAGGTGGTGGTGGCGATGCGCGAGCGGACCGCCTTCGACGCCGCCCTGCTCGCCGAGCTGCCCGAGCTCCAGCTGCTCGTGACGACCGCCATGGCCAACGCGGCCGTCGACCTCGACGCGTGCCGCGAGCGCGGGGTGGTCGTGTGCGGGACGCGCATGGTGGTGCCCGGGACGGCGGAGATGACGTGGGCGCTGCTGCTGGCGCTGGTCAAGCAGGTGCCGCGGCTGGACGCCGGCGTGCGCGCGGGGGCGTGGCAGCAGCGGCTCGAGAGGGCGTCGGGGATCGGCGGGGACCTGGCGGGCGCCGTGCTCGGCGTCGTCGGGCTCGGGAAGCTCGGCCAGCGGGTCGCGCGCGTGGCGCAGGCCTTCGACATGGAGGTGCTCGCGTGGTCGCAGCACCTCGACCACGACCTCGCCCGCCAGCTGGGGGTCGAGCCGACCACCAAGGACGACCTGCTGGCCCGCGCCGACGCCGTGACGCTGCACCTGGTGCTGTCCCGGCGCTCGCGCGGCGTGATCGGCGCGCGGGAGCTGGCGCTGATGAAGCCGGGGGCCCTGCTGGTGAACACCTCCCGCGGGCCGCTCGTCGACGAGTCCGCGCTGCTGGAGGCGCTGCGCTCCGGCCACCTGGGCGGGGCCGGGCTCGACGTCTACGACGTCGAGCCGCTCCCCGAGGACCACCCGCTGCGCACCGCACCGCGCACCGTGCTGACCCCCCACGTCGGGTACGTCACCGAGGGCACCTACGCGGCGTTCTACGGCGACGCCGTCGAGGACGTCGCGGCGTGGCTGGCGGGGTCACCGGTGCGCGTGCTCACCTGAGGCGCGGCTCGCCCCGCCGGGGTCCACCCGCGGGAGGATCCGCTGGGGCCAGGAGCCGGTCCACGATCAGGCCGTGAGCCCAGCGGCCGACGGTCCAGGACGTCGAGCGCGCTGGTGGTCGCCGCTGCTGCTCGTGCACGCCGCCCTCGTCGTCGTCCTCGTCCTGGTCCAGCAGCTGGGGCTCGCGCTGCCCGGGTCGTCGACCGGCCCGGTGGAGTCGTTCGCCACCGCACTGGCGGTGGTGCTGACCGCCCCGTGGCTGCTGGTCTTCCTCGGCGCGCCGGCGTGGGTGCTGCTGGTCGGCAACCTCGCGCTGCACCTCGGGCTGCTGCGCGCGTTCGGGGCACGCGAGGCGGCGGGGCTGACCGAGCGGCCGGTGGAGCGGCCGGCGAGCAGGTCGGCGCAGTTCGCGCTGTCGGTGGCGGCCGGCGTGCTGGTGTGGGGCGCCTGGCTGGGGTGGGACACCAGCGCCTCCTTCGACGTGGTGACGCGGGAGGTGGAGTCGCCGCACGTGACGCTGCAGGTGCTGGGATGCGCCCTGACGACTGGTGCGGTGACCGCGGTGCTGGGTGCCCGGTGGTGGTGGGCGGCGGCGGCAGGAGGCGTGTCCGTGGGGTTCTGGCTGGGGTGGACGACTCAGGCGGGCGCTGGGGATGACACGGGCCTGTACCTGGTGGGGGCGTTGGTGCTGGCGGTGGGTCTGGGAGCCGGCACGTCGTTCGCCGCGTTCGTGGGTCGTGTCCTGTCAGCTGCACACCGCGAGCGGGCGTCGGACTGACGAAAGCGCTGGTCAGGCCGCGTTGTCGGTGGTGGGTGATCAGGTGTGGGCATGGGTTCGGGGTCGGTCTCGCTGCTGGAGGAGCGCCTCGCTGCGCGCCTGTGGTGGCGAGCTGCGGCGCACCCCGAGGCGTACGAGCTCGACCCCGACCTCGGCGTCGTGGACCCTCACCAGCCGCCGACCGCTGCTGCCGTCGTGGAGGACGACGACGAAGAGGGACGCGCGGCTGAGGCGCCTCCGGCCGGGCTGAGCGAGCCGTCGAAGCTGTTGCCGGAGGCGTGCCTGGTCGGGGTGCGTGACCAGGTGGCGCTGGAGTGGGCGGCGCGCACTCCCGGGGTGGAGTTGGTGGCGGCGGTGGAGGAGCTGTGGGCCCATCTCGCAGTGGACCTCCAGGCCGCCTGCCGCTCCACTGACACCGCCGTGCTGAAGGCGGGTGGGGACCCCGGTGCGGCCGAAAGCAGCGGCGACAGCAGCGGCGCAGGCAGTGCCTGCGCCGGGGTCTGCGACGCTGAGCTGGTGGAGGCGGTCGCGGCGTGCGAGCGCCAGATGGCGGCGCTGGCGGCGCGGCGTGACCAGCTCGCGGGGGTGTTCGCCTCTCGCCGCCAGGCTGAGGCCGAGGCTGACGTCGCTGAGGCCCGCGCCGCCACCGCCCGTGACGGCAAGGGCCGCCCCTGGGCCACCCGAGTCCGCTCCACCGCGCCCTCGGAGCTGTGCGCCCGGCTCGGCATCGGCTCGCTCGCGGCGGAGGCCCTGGTCGAGCGGGGCCTGGCAGCGGTCGGTGCTCACCGGGACGTGGCCGCGGCGATGGCCGCCGGGGCGCTGGGCGCGGGGGCGGGCTCGTGGCTGCTGGAGCAGTTGTCCGCGGTGCGCACCACCTCCTACCTGTCCGCACTGGAACGGGAGGCGGCCGCCCGAGAGCAGACGGTCAAGGACGCCCAGGCTGCGCAGGACGCTGCCCGCGCGCAGGCCGGGCAGGCGCCGCTGACCGGTGAGGAGGTCCGCGCGCGGGCTGCTGCTGACCAGGCCCAGGTCGACGCCGCCGCGGAGGCGGCGGCTGCGGCGCACGCCGAGCAGGTCGCTGCCGCGGTGCGGCGGGAGCTGCTGGGCAGGGCGACCGGCTCGACCAGCTGGTCCGCCGACGGTGCTGGCAGCGAGCTCGCCCCTCACAGCGGTGCCGGTGGCACTGCGGACGACGGGTCGCCGGGGCCCTCGACGCGGCCCTCGACGCGGCCGACAGCGGGTGCGGGCCTGGGGCCGAACCGGCGGGCGTGGACCAAGCGGCTGAGCACCGCGGTGCACCGTGCTGACGCCGCCGCCGCTCAGCGGCGTTCGGCCAAGGCCCGCGCTGCGTGCTCCACCGCGCGCTGGAGCGAGGCCGATGGGCAGGCGGCGTTGCAGCTGCGCGGGCCTGCGGAGGACATCGCGGTGATCACTGCGGCGATGGACGCGCGTGCCCGGCGCCGTCAGGAGCAGGCCCGCGCCGCTGAACGGGCCGCCGCCAGGGCGCAGGGGCGGGCCTATGACCGCGCTGCCGTGGGCAGCCTGGACCAGCACCGCATCGCGGCGCTGCGCGAGTGGGCGACCGCGGCGCTGGAGATCTCAGAGACCTGCGGGGTGGCGGGTACGTGGTACCCGATCGCTCGGACGGCGGCGTCCAAGCCGGTGGTGCACCTGGTGCTGCCGTGGACGGTGCTGGCGGGGGTCTCCACGATCGGGGCGCAGCTGGCCGGGTACGGCCCGGTCGGTGCGGTCGCGGCGCTGCGGATCGCGGCGGACGGGTTGTGGCGCCGGGTGCTGGCCGACCCGGCTTGTGGTGCCGCGGTTGCGGTGGAGGAGGGCGCCTGGCGGCCCTCGACGGCGTTGGCGCGATTGGTGGGGTTGCGGTGGTGGTCCTCGACGATGCCGTCCTCGACCCGCCCGGTCGGGTTGGACCACGGCCCAGCCGGTGGGGGCGGTGGTGGGGGCAGTGCTGGGGGCGGCCAGCTGGACCACGTCCAGCCCTACGAGCACGGCAACCACCCCGGCAACCACCCCGGCAACCACACCGATGACCGCGCTGGTGGGTCGACGGAGGCGACGAACCTGCAGCTGCTGGCCCAGGTGGAGCACCTGCTCAAGCAGGCTGGGGAGCACGCTCGGCCTGGGCACGGGTGGAGCGTGGCCGTGGACACGGCAGCGGCCGGCCCGGCGCCGGGGGACGGGGTGGTGTGGACCTCACCGACCGGGCACACCTACCGCGTCAGCCCCCAGGCGCTGCTGGACCCCGACGATGACCCCGGCACCCCTGACGGCACCGGCGCTTCCGGCGGGCCCGGTGAGGGTGGGTTGCCGCCATGGGTGCACCGGCTGCTGGCCGACGTGCTGCCCGCATGGGTGGGCTGGCCACCGGATGGACGACCCGCTCCCAGCGGGCCGCACGCAGCGGTGCCGTGGTCGCCTGACTGGACCCAGGTCGCCTTCAGCGACGTGCCACCCGATCCGGCGCCGGACGGGCATGAGGAGCCGTGCCTGTTCGACGACCTCCCGGCTGCCTGATGCACGAGCGGCAGGAGCACCTCGTCAACGAGGACCCACCGCAGTGGATCACCGCGGCGGGTAGGCGGACAGGTCTGCCCGCAGGTCCTCTGCAGCTCTGATGAGCTGGTCCGGGGGGACCTCGAGCTCGACGCACCTCCAGGGGTGGGCTTCCGCAGGGAGCGGCGGCGGAGCCCACTCGGCTCCGAGACCCACCAGGACCCGGACGGTGGGGACACCGGACCCTCCTGCACCAGCACGACGACCAGCACCGCTCACCCCGAGCGACAGGCACGGCTCGAGGAAGACCAACCAGCCGCGCTCGCGCAGGACGTCCCACCAGAACGGTCGCTCGTCAGCCTCGTCGTCGACCTCGTCCTCGGGACCGCCCGCTGCCTGCACAGCCGTGACCTCACCCCGCGCAGCCCGCTCGAGCCAGGCGGCGACCTCGGCGGCCTCCCACGTGGTGAGACCCGGGTCGCAGAAGGGCCACGTCTCGCCGCCGGCGGCGCGCACGCGGCCGGACACGACGAGCCAGTTCGCGTCCCAGTCGGGACCGTCGTCGTCGTCGACGACGGCGTCCGGGAACTGGTACCCGACGACGTCCAGCTGCACGTGCACACCGCCGTCACTCCCCAGCAGCACAGCACCAGCCTCCCAGAGCTGATCTCCGCCGAGCTGCGGCAGGCGCGGTGGCTGCCGTCCGCGTGCGTCCGCCGGCGTCGTGGCCGGCCCAGGTCCGTGCTGGTGACGCCGCGCCCGCTGGCGAGCGGGTGACGGGACGCCACGCCCGGGCGCGAAAGGCACCACGCGGCAGGTGAGGGTCCCTACCGTCACCAGGGTGACCGAGACAGCCGGGGTGTCGACGACGACACCGCGCCCCCGGGCACCGCTGACCCGGCGCGAGGCCCTCGCCGCTGAGCGCACCTCCGCTGCAGCGCAGCCCCTCGGCGCCCCCTCCCCCGCAGCCCGGGTCGCCGCGCTCGACGTGGTGCGCGGCCTCCTGCTCGTGGCGAGCGTCCTCAGCTCCAGCCTGCTCGACCCGCCCGCCTGGTTCGACCACGCGCCGTGGGACGGCGTCCACCCGCTCGACGTCGTCTTCCCGTCCTTCGTCCTCCTGACCGGCGCCGGCCTGGGCCTCGCCCACCGCAGGGGCGTGCGCGTCGGCAGGCTCGTGCGCCGCGTCGTCGTCCTCGTCCTCGCGGGTGTTGCGTACAACGCAGCGCTGGCCTGGGCGGCCACCGGCGAGATCGACCCCGACCACCTGCGCTGGACCGGCGTGCTGCAGCTGTACGCGGCGGTGGTGCTGGTGGTCGCGCTGCTGCACCTCGTGGTGCGCAGCTGGGTGGGCTGGACGGCGGTGGCGCTGGCCCTGGCGGGGCTGCACACCGCGCTGCTGGCCCGCTACGCCACCGGCTGCTCGGGCGGGAGCCTCACGCCTGACTGCAACCCCTCGCCGTGGGTCGACACCGCGGTCGTGCCACTGGCGCACCTGCACGAGCAGCTCTCCCACGGTCACGACCCGGAGGGGTTCTTCGGGGTTCTGGGCGCCTGCGCCACCGCAGCCGCCGGCACCGCCGCCGCGCACGCGCTGCTCGCCGCCCGGGGGCGCGGCCAGGCGGCCGGGGTCCTGCGGCTGCTGGCGCTCGCCGCCGTGCTGGCGCTGGGTGCTGCCGCCGCCTCGCCGCTCGTCCCCACGGTGAAGGGGCTGTGGACGGCGCCGTTCGGCCTGGGCGTCGCCGCGGTGGTGGTGCTGGTCGTCGCGACGGTGCACCTGGTGGTCGACGCCCCGTGGACCACCGGCCCCGGCGACGGGGCTCGGGCACTGCGCGCAGGGCGCTGGGCCCTGGTGGCGCTGGGGCGGAACAGCCTGCTCGTCTACTTCGGCAGCCACGTGCTGGTCGCCGTGCTGCTCCTGCGGCCCCTCGGGGCGCTCGAGGGTGGCGGACCGACCTGGGCGCAGTCGCTGGCTCACGCCCTGGCCTGGCTCGGCGGCCCGCAGCTCGGTCTCAGCGCGCTGCTGCTGGCGCTGTGGTGGGGCACGGCGCTGGTGCTCCACCGCCGCGGCTGGTACCTGCGCGCCTGACCGGCGCCGAACGGGTGGAGCGCCCCGCCGCCCGTGCTGGCGGGCGAGCTCACCGCCGATGTCGATCACAGGCCGGCGCACCGCGCGGGGCCAGGACGACGACGGCGAGGAGCCTCCGATGCACCGCACCCTGCGCTGGGCCGCCGCGACGGTCGCGTCCTTGGTGGTGCTCGTGGTGGCCGCCCACGGCGCCGGCACCGCTGCCGGGACTCCGCCGACGGAGCCGACCTGCGAGGTCGTGCGGCAGCAGGTCAGGCCCCTGGGCGCCGCCTACGAGGCGGCCGCGGCGCACCAGCAGCACGTCGACAGGGCCGCGGTCGCGGACGGCGTGGTCACACCGGAGGAGCGCTCGGCCCGGCGCGAGGCCTCCACCGGGACCGAGCAGCGGATGCTGCTGCTCCAGGCCTACGCCCTCACCGCACCGGGGTGCTTCACCGCGGAGGACGTCGAGGTGGCTCGCCACTCCGTCCAGCAGCTGGCTCCGGAGCTCACCGGCCTGTGACGCCGGACGTGCCGGAGTCCCCGGGCGACGCCCTGACGGGGCGCTGCCGAGGGACTCCTGCACGTCGGGCGCCACGGCCCGCGGCCGGCGTCAGGCGCCGGCCGCGGCCTTCAGAGCAGCGGCGCGGTCGGTGGACTCCCACGTGAAGCCCGCCAGCTCGCGGCCGAAGTGCCCGTACGCCGCGGTCTTGGCGTAGACGGGGCGGAGCAGGTCGAGGTCGCGCACGATCGCGGCCGGGCGCAGGTCGAAGACCTCCTTGATGGCCGCCGTCAGACGGCCGAGGTCCACGGTCTCGGTGCCGAAGCACTCCACGTACAGGCCCACCGGGTGCGACGCACCGATGGCGTACGCCACCTGCACCTCGCACCGGCGCGCGAGGCCGGCGGCCACGACGTTCTTCGCCACCCAGCGCATCGCGTACGCGGCGGACCGGTCCACCTTGGACGGGTCCTTGCCCGAGAACGCGCCACCGCCGTGGCGGGCCATGCCGCCGTAGGTGTCGACGATGATCTTGCGGCCCGTGAGGCCGGCGTCACCCATGGGGCCGCCGATCTCGAACCGGCCGGTGGGGTTCACCAGCAGCCGGTGGCCGGAGGTGTCGAGGTCGACCCCCTCCAGCACCGGCGCCACCACCTCGGTGCGGATCTGCTCGGCCAGCTCGGCGAGGTCCACGCGGGGCGCGTGCTGCGTGGACAGCACCACCGTGTCGAGGGAGACCGCGCGGTCGCCGTCGTAGCCGATCGTGACCTGCGTCTTGCCGTCCGGCCGCAGGTGCGGCAGCACACCCTCCTTGCGGACGGCGGTGAGCCGCTCCGACAGCCGGTGCGCCAGGTGGATCGGCAGCGGCATGAGCTCGGGGGTGTCGTCGCAGGCGTACCCGAACATCAGGCCCTGGTCGCCGGCGCCCTGGGCGTCGAGCGGGTCGTCCGAGACGAGCGTGCCGGAGCGCTGCTCCCAGGAGGAGTCGACGCCCTGGGCGATGTCGGTGGACTGCGCGCCGATGGAGACCGACACGCCGCAGGAGTGGCCGTCGAAGCCCTTCTCGGAGGAGTCGTAGCCGATCCCGAGGATCGTGTCCCGCACGATCTGCGGGATCTCGACGTACCCCTTGGTCCGCACCTCGCCGGCGATGTGCACCTGTCCGGTGGTGACCATGGTCTCGACGGCGACGCGGCTGCTCGGGTCCTGGTCGAGCATGGCGTCGAGGATCCGGTCGCTGATCTGGTCGCAGATCTTGTCCGGGTGGCCCTCGGTCACCGACTCGGAGGTGAACAGGCGCAGGTCCGCTCCAGCGGCCATCAGAGGTCTCCTGAGTTCTTCACGGGCACGCGCATCGCGACAGCGTCCCAGACGGCGTCGGCGATGCTCTCCTTGGGCGCGGGCCCCACGGCCCGCTCGGTGCCGTCGGCACCGATGATGACGACGGTGTTGTCGGTGGCGCCGAAGGCGCGACCGCCGCCGACCTCGTTCACCACCAGGAGGTCGGCGCCCTTGCGCCGCGCCTTGAGGCGGCCGTGCTCGAGCACCGATCCGGTGGTGTCTCCGGTCTCGGCGGCGAAGCCGACCAGCACGGTGGTGGGAGCCAGCCGCCCCTCGCGGCGCTCGGCCACCAGGCCCGCCAGCACGTCGGGGTTGCGGACCAGCTCGACGAGCGGTGCGCCGTCGTCGTCGTCGCTCTTCTTGATCTTGGTCTCGGACGGCGCCGCGGGCCGGAAGTCCGCCACGGCCGCTGCCATGACCACGGCGTCAGCCCCTGCGCGCGCGGCCGCCAGCACGGCGTCGCGCAGCTGCAGCGCCGTGCTCACCGGCACCACGTGCGCCCCGTCCGGGTCGGGCACCTCGGTGTGCGCGCGGACGTAGGTCACGCGCGCACCGCGGGCCAGGGCCCGCGCGGCCAGCGCCGCGCCCTGCCGCCCGGAGGAGGCGTTGCCGAGGAAGCGCACCGGGTCGAGCGGCTCGCGCGTCCCCCCGGCCGAGACCACCACGTGGCGTCCGGCCAGGTCGGCGGAGGAGGACGACGACGACGACGCCCCAGCGGCGGCCGCACCGCCCAGCAGGGCCATGGCCGCGGCGTGGATGCGCTCCGGCTCGGGCAGGCGCCCCGGGCCGGTGTCGGCGCCCGTGAGGCGGCCGCTGTCGGGCTCCAGCACGTGGACGCCGCGCTCGCGCAGCAGCGCCGTGTTCGCCACGACGGCCGGGTGCTGCCACATCTCGGTGTGCATGGCCGGGGCGAGCAGCACCGGGCATCGCGCGGTGAGCAGCACGTTGGTGAGCAGGTCGTCCGCGAGGCCGTGGGCGGCCCGGCCGAGCAGGTCGGCGGTGGCGGGGGCGACGACGACGAGGTCCGCCTCGCGGCCCAGGCGCACGTGCGGCACCTCGTGGACGTCGCTCCAGACGCCGGTGGCCACCGGCTGTCCCGACAGCGCCGCCCACGTCGGCTCCCCGACGAACCTCAGGGCCGACTCGGTCGGCACCACGCGCACCGACGCGCCGCCCTCGGTGAACAGGCGCAGCAGCAGCGCCGCCTTGTAGGCGGCGATGCCGCCGCCGACACCGAGGACGACGCGCGGCGCGGTCATCGCGGGGAGCTGACGGAGCGGGGGTGGCTCAGAAGCCGCGGCTGTCGTCCGCGGGGGCCGCGAACGGGTCCGACGGCGCGACGGCGGCGGCCTCGGCGGCGGCCTCCTCCGGGCTGACGGGGCGGATGGTGAGCAGGCCGGAGTCGATCTCGCGCAGCGCCACGCTCAGCGGCTTCTCCTGCACGTGGGTCTCCACGAGCGGGCCGACGTACTCCAGCAGGCCCTCGCCGAGCTGGGAGTAGTAGGCGTTGATCTGGCGCGCGCGCTTGGCGGCGTAGATGACCAGCCCGTACTTGGAGCCGTCGGCGGCCTCGAGGAGGTCGTCGATGGGCGGGTTGGTGATGCCCTCGGGGGCAGCGGCGGTGCCGGACACGGGTGTCCTTCCAGATCGGTGGACGTGCTGGTTCGAGCGGGGCGCGGGTCGGACGGTCACCGGTGGGTGAGCGGACCCAGACCCATCCATGATACGAGCTCGTCAGCAGCTCGGCTGACGTCGTCGTTCACGATGGTGGTGTCGAACTCCCCCTCGGCGGCGAGTTCCACCCGTGCGGTCGAGAGGCGGCGCTCCCGCTCCTCCGGTCCCTCGGTGCCGCGGCCGACCAGGCGGCGCTCCAGCTCCTCCCAGCTCGGGGGTGCCAGGAACACGAAGTGGGCGTCGGGCATGACGGCCTTCACCTGGCGCGCGCCCTGCAGGTCGATCTCCAGCAGCACGGGCGTGCCGGCCGCCAGGGCCTGCTCCACCGGACCGCGGGGGGTGCCGTAGCGGTGCCTGCCGTGGACCACCGCCCACTCCAGCATCTGCCCCTGCTCCACCAGGGCGTCGAACGCCGCCTCGCTGGTGAAGAGGTAGTGCACGCCGTCGACCTCGCCCGGGCGGGGCGCGCGGGTGGTCGCGGAGACCGACAGCCACACCTGGGGGTAGCGGGCGCGGACGTCAGCGGCGACGGTGCCCTTGCCGACAGCCGTCGGCCCGGCCAGGACGACCAGCCGCTGGGGCGTCGTCCGGGCCGGGCCGGTGGACTGCTGCGGGCTCAGCGGCCGAAGCGGTCGATGAGGGCGCTGATCTGGTTGGCGCCCAGACCGCGCACGCGACGGGTCTCGGAGATGCCGATCTCCTCCATGACCTTCTGCGCGCGGACCTTGCCGACGCCCGGGAGGGCCTCGAGGAGCGCGGAGACCTTCATCTTGCCGACGACGTCGTTCTCCTGACCCTCGCGGATCACGTCGCCGAGGTCGCCCTGGGAGTGCTTGAGGCGGTTCTTCACCTCCGCGCGCTCACGGCGGGCGGCAGCGGCCTTCTCCAGGGCCGCAGCACGCTGCTCGGGGGTCAGGTTCGGGAGCGGCACGGACAGTCACCTCTGAACGTCGTCGGGAAAGGGGCCTGGTCAGTCAGACAGGTGGCGATCGACGGCCTCACCGGTGGTGGCTCGGGCGCCGACCCTGGTGGGAAACCTAGCCACGTCACCTGGTCAGAGCAACGCCGGGGGGTCACTCTTCGTGACGCAGAGCGGCCCGGCAGGCGTCGGCCGACCGTACAGCGGCTTCCTGGAGGGCCCGCACCGAGGGTCCCGCGCCGAGCACCTCCCGGCTGGAGGACGCCAGCACGGCCCGTCGCGCGGGCCCGAAGACACGGGCCAGGTCCTCCGGTCCGGCGCCCTGCGCGCCGATGCCCGGCGCCAGCAGCGGGCCGTGCACGGCCTCCAGGTCGACGGACAGCCGGGACGCGGCGTCGCCGGTGGTGGCGCCCACCACCAGGCCCGTGGAGCCCAGGGCGGCGCCCGCGGCGCGAGCGGCCGCGTTGCGCTGCGCGGCGGCGCGCGCCACGGCGGCCGCGACGGCCACCCCGCGGTCGTCGCGGGCGTGCTGCACGGACGCGCCCTCGGGGTTCGAGGTCAGGGCCAGCACGAACACGCCCCGGCCGGTGCGCTCGGCGACCTCCAGCAGGGGGTCCAGCGAGCCGAACCCGAGGAACGGCGAGGCGGTCACGGCGTCGCCGGCCAGCGGGGACCCCTCCCCCGCGAAGGCCTCGGCGTAGGCGGCCATGGTGGAGCCGATGTCGCCGCGCTTGGCGTCCACCACGCACAGCACCCCGGCGGCGCGCGCGTCGGTCACCACCTGCTCCAGCACGGCGACGCCGCGGCTGCCGTGGCGCTCGAAGAAGGCTGCCTGGGGCTTGATCGCCGCGCAGGAGCCCGCGGCGGCCTCCACGACGGCCCGGGAGAACCTCTCGAGGCCGCCGGCGTCGTCCGGCAGCCCCCAGGCCCCCAGGAGCGCCGGTGAGGGGTCGATGCCCACGCAGAGCGGGCCGTGCGCGTCCATGGCGGCGGCGAGGCGCACGCCGAAGGGCTCGAGCTGCTGCGTCATCAGGTGGTGCTCCTCGTGGTGCCGCGACCGGGCTCGTGGGCGATGCCGACGACGTCGGCCAGGCGCGCCACCCCGCGGCGCGCCAGCTCGGCCTCCAGCTCACGGGCGACGCGGGCGGGCGCCGAGGGGTCGGCGAAGGTGGCGGTGCCCACCTGCACGGCGCACGCGCCGACGGCGATGAGCTGGAGCGCGTCGGCCCCGCTGGCCACACCGCCCGCTCCCACCACGGGGACGTCGGGCAGGACGCCGGCGCGCTTGGCGGCCGTCAGCTGCCAGATGCACCGCACGGCGATCGGCCGGATGGCCGGGCCCGAGGTGCCGCCGGTGACCCCGGCCAGCTGCGGGCGCAGCGTCACCGGGTCGACCACCATGCCGAGCGTGGTGTTGATGGCCGTCAGGCCGCTCGCCCCGCCCTCGGTGCAGGCCAGCGCCACGGCCACGAGGTCGGTGACGTCGGGGCTGAGCTTGGCGAGCACGGGCAGGTCAGGACGCTGCGAGGCCCTCACGGCGCCGCTGGCGGCCTCCAGCACGGCGCGGGAGGCCCCCGGGTCGCAGGCGAAGACCAGGCCGCGGTTGGCGACGTTGGGGCAGGAGATGTTCACCTCGACCGCGCCCACCGGGCTGTCGGGGCCGAGGGCGGCCAGGCGGCCGGCCAGCTCGCCGAACTCCTCGGGGTCCCCCCCGGCGATGGAGACGACCACGCGGGCGCCGGCGTCGGCCAGCACCGGCAGGTCGTGCTCGAGGAAGGCGTCGATGCCCGGGCCCTGCAGGCCGATGCTGTTGAGCATCCCCGAGGGGGTCTCGGCCATGCGCGGCGTGGCGCGGCCGGAGCGGGGGTCGCGCAGCACCGACTTGGTGACGACGGCGCCCAGCGACGCGAGGTCGAGGTAGGGCGCCAGCTCGGCCCCCGCCGCGGCGCAGCCGGACGCCGTCATGGTGGGCGCGGGCAGGTGGAAGGACCCGATCGACGTCGACAGGTCCACGGCTGCGGTGGCGGGGGTGGTCATCAGTGGCCTCCCGGGCGCGGCGCGCCGACGGCGTCCTCGGGGACGAGCGCCCCGCCCCGCAGGTGCGCGGCGGCGCCGATGGCGTCCCAGCGCAGGGCGTCGCCGTCGAAGACCGGGCCGGCGGTGCAGGCCCGGAGCATCCGCGTGCGGCGGACGCCGTCGTCGTCGTCCTGGGCGACCGGGAGCACGCACGTCATGCAGACCCCCACGCCGCAGGCCATGGACTCCTCCACGGCCAGCCACGTCCGCGCCTGGTCCCCCAGCACCTCGCGGGTGGTGGTCTGCACCGAGCGGAGCATGGGCATCGGGCCGCACGCGTAGACCGCGGGCTCGCCCAGCTCGGCGAGCTCCAGGAGCACTTCGGGGAGCGCGTCGGTGACGCGGCCCTGGGCGCCGAGCGACCCGTCGTCGGTGGTCACGACGACGGCGTCGGCGATGCCGTCGAGGGCCGTGGCGTCGTCGACGGCGCTGGTGCCGAGCAGCCGGTCGGCGCTGGCCGCACCGACGACGCCCACCACCCGCGACCCCGCTGCGGTGAGCACCCGCGCCAGCCACGGCAGCGGAGCCGCGCCGTATCCGCCGCCGATGACCACGGCGGGGGTCGGGGACGACGTCGCCGGCAGCGGGAAGGGACGCCCCAGCGGCGCCGTCGTCGGGACGACGTCGCCGGGACGCTTCGCCGCCAGCAGCCGCGTGCCGGGACCGGCCGCCGCGACCACCACCTCGAGGGTGCCGGCCTCCGGGTCCGCGGCGTGCAGCGACAGCGAGCGGCGCAGGAGCATCCCCGAGTCACCGACGCCGCAGGCCACGAACTGCCCGGGCTGAGCGCGGAGCGCGGCCTCGGGGGCGCGCAGCACGAGGTGCGTGTACGCGCCCACCGGCCGCGCGGAGACGACCTCGGCCGCCTCCTGCACCCCCGCGGGCCAGCTCACCGCGCCGCTCACCGGGCTGCTCACCGGGTCGTCTTGAGGTACTCGGCGTGCTCCTGCAGGGAGCGGACCCGCACCGGCTCCCCCGCCGCCCGGGCGGCGTGGGCGGCGTCGATGGCAGCAGCGGCCGCGGCCAGCTGCTGCACCGTGGTGAACACCGGCACGTCCATCGCGGCCGTCGCGGCGCGGATCTCGTACCCGTCGGCGCGGGCACCCGCAGCCGCCGGCGTCTCCCCCGCGCTGGGCGTGTTGATGACGAGGTCGACCTCGCCCGCGAGGATCCGCTCCACCACGGTCGGCTCCCCGTCCGCGCCCTGGCCCGAGGAGTGCTTGCGCACCACCGAGCTGGCCACGCCGTTGCGCCGCAGCATCATCGCGGTGCCCTCGGTGGCCACCACGGTGAACCCGAGGTCCACCAGGCGCTTGACGGGGAAGATCACGGCGCGCTTGTCGGGGTCGGCCACGGAGACGAACACCGTGCCCGACAGCGGCAGCCCGCCGTAGGCGGCGGCCTGGCTCTTGGCGAACGCTGAGGGGAAGTCGACGTCGATGCCCATGACCTCACCGGTCGAGCGCATCTCCGGGCCGAGCAGGCTGTCGACGACGAGCCCGTCCGGCGTCAGGAAGCGCTTGAACGGCAGCACCGCCTCCTTGACGGAGATCGGCGAGTCCGCCGGCAGGTCCCCGCCGTCGCCGGCGGAGGGCAGCAGGCCCTCGGCGCGCAGCTCGGCGATCGTGGCGCCCACCGCGATGCGCGCCGCGGCCTTGGCCAGCGCGACGCCGGTCGCCTTGGCCACGAACGGCACCGTGCGGCTGGCGCGCGGGTTGGCCTCGAGCACGTAGAGGACGTCGGAGGCGAGGGCGAACTGCACGTTGAGCAGGCCGCGCACCCCCACGCCGCGGGCGATGCCCTCGGTGGCCTCGCGCACCCGCGCCAGCACCGAGGAGCCCAGCGTCACCGGCGGCAGCACGCAGGCGGAGTCACCGGAGTGCACCCCGGCCTCCTCGATGTGCTCCATGACGCCGCCCAGGTAGACGTCGGTGCCGTCGAAGAGGGCGTCGACGTCGATCTCCACCGCGTCGTCGAGGAACCTGTCCACGAGCACGGGGTGGTCGGGGCTCGCGACGGTCGCCCGCCGGACGTACTCCTCCAGCGAGCCCTCGTCGTAGACGATCTGCATGCCGCGCCCGCCGAGCACGTAGCTGGGCCGCACGAGCACCGGGAAGCCGATCTCCTCGGCGACGGCGCGGGCCTGCTCCACGGACGTGGCCGTGCCGAACTGCGGGGCGCGCAGCCCGGCCTGGGACAGCACGCGGCCGAACTCGCCGCGGTCCTCCGCCAGGTCGATGGCGGCCGGGGTGGTGCCGAGCACCGGGATCCCCTCGGCCTCCAGCTGCGCGGCCAGTCCGAGCGGGGTCTGGCCGCCCAGGGTGGCGATGACGCCGACCAGCTCCCCGGAGGCGGCCTCCGCGTGCAGCACCTCGAGGACGTCCTCCAGGGTGAGCGGCTCGAAGTAGAGCCGGTCGGAGGTGTCGTAGTCGGTGGAGACCGTCTCGGGGTTGCAGTTGACGAGCACGGCCTCGAAGCCGGCGTCGCGCAGCGCCATGACGGCGTGCACGCAGGAGTAGTCGAACTCCACGCCCTGCCCGATGCGGTTGGGCCCGGAGCCGAGCACGACCACCTTGCGGCGCTCGCTCGCGGCGACCTCGCTCTCGCCCTCGGCCGTGGTCTCGTAGGCCGAGTAGTGGTACGGCGTCTGGGCCGCGAACTCCGCCGCGCAGGTGTCCACGGTCTTGAAGACCGGGCGCACGCCCAGGCGGTGGCGCAGCGCGCGCACCTCCGGCTCGGCCGTGCCGCGCAGCTGGGCCAGCTGCGCGTCGGAGAAGCCGTGCTTCTTGGCGGTGCGCAGCAGCTGCTCGTCGAGCTCCGGGGCGGCGGCCACCTTCGCGGCCACCTCCTCGATGAGCAGCATCTGGTCGAGGAACCAGGGGTCGATCTTCGTGGCCTCGAAGAGGCGCTCCACGCTCGCGCCGCCGCGCAGCGCCTGCTGGACGGCCACGATCCGCCCGTCGGTGGGGACCTTCGCCCGCTCGACGAGGGCGTCGACCTCCGCGGGGGTGGGGGTCTCGCCGTCCCAGGAGAACGTCGCACCGCGCTGCTCGGTCGACCGCAGCGCCTTCTGCAGCGCCTCGGGGAAGGACCTGCCGATGGCCATCGCCTCGCCGACGCTCTTCATCGTCGTCGTGAGGGAGGAGTCGGCGGCGGGGAACTTCTCGAAGGCGAAGCGGGGCACCTTCACCACGACGTAGTCGAGCGTGGGCTCGAAGCTGGCCGGGGTCTCGCGGGTGATGTCGTTGGCGACCTCGTCGAGGCTGTAGCCGACGGCCAGCTTCGCGGCGATCTTGGCGATGGGGAACCCGGTCGCCTTGGAGGCCAGCGCCGAGGAGCGCGAGACGCGCGGGTTCATCTCGATGACGATCATGCGGCCGTCGGCCGGGTTGATCGCGAACTGGATGTTGCAGCCGCCGGTGTCGACGCCGACCTCGCGGATGACGGCGATGCCGACGTCGCGCATCCGCTGGTACTCGCGGTCGGTGAGCGTCATCGCGGGAGCCACGGTGATCGAGTCACCGGTGTGCACGCCCATCGGGTCGAAGTTCTCGATCGAGCAGACGACCACCACGTTGTCGGCGTGGTCGCGCATGAGCTCGAGCTCGTACTCCTTCCACCCGAGGATCGACTCCTCCAGGAGCACCTCGGTGGTGGGGCTGGCGTGCAGGCCGGCGCCCGCCTTGCGGACGAGGTCGGCCTCGTCGTAGGCGAAGCCCGAGCCGAGGCCGCCCATCGTGAAGGACGGCCTGATGACGAGCGGGTACCCGAGCTCGGCGGCCACCTCGAGGCACTCCTCGATGGAGTGGGCGGTGCGGCTGCGGGCGCTCTCGCCGCCGCAGCGCTCGACCACGCCCTTGAAGGCCTGGCGGTCCTCCCCCAGCTGGATGGCGGGCACGTCCGCCCCGATGAGCTCGCAGTCGTACGTGGCCAGCACGCCGCTCTCGTGCAGGGCGATGGCGGCGTTGAGGGCGGTCTGCCCGCCCAGGGTCGCCAGCACCGCGTCGGGGCGCTCCTTGGCGATGATCGCCTCGATGACCTCGGAGGTGATCGGCTCCACGTAGGTGGCGTCGGCGACCTCGGGGTCGGTCATGATCGTCGCCGGGTTGGAGTTGACGAGGATCACGCGCAGGCCCTCGGAGCGCAGCACGCGGCACGCCTGGGTGCCGGAGTAGTCGAACTCCGCGGCCTGTCCGATGACGATCGGGCCGGAGCCGATGACGAGGACGGAGTGCAGGTCTTCGCGGCGCGGCATCAGCGCACCCCCTTCTCGTGAGAGCTGGTGGAGCCGGCCGGCTCGCCACCCGTGGTGGAGCTGGTCGGCTTGGGCGCGTTGAGCAGCGGCGGCAGCGGGGCGCCCGGGTCCGCGACGAGGTCGACGAACCTGTCGAAGAGGTAGTTGGCGTCGTGCGGGCCGGCGGCGGCCTCCGGGTGGTACTGCACCGAGAACGCCGGGCTGCCGGACACCCGCAGGCCCTCGACCACGCCGTCGTTGAGGCCGACGTGGCTGACCTCCACCCGGCCGAAGGGCGAGGGGGTGGAGCCCTCGAGCGGGGCGTCCACGGCGAAGCCGTGGTTGTGCGCGGTGACCTCCACCCGGCCCGTGGACCTGTCGAGCACCGGCTGGTTCACGCCGCGGTGGCCGTAGCGCAGCTTGTAGGTGCCCAGGCCGAGCGCGCGGCCCAGCAGCTGGTTGCCGTAGCAGATGCCGAAGAAGGGGATCCTGCGCTCGAGCACCTGCTGCAGCAGCTCGACCTCGTGGGTGGCGGCGCTGGGGTCGCCGGGCCCGTTGGAGAAGAAGACGCCGTCCGGGCTGACGGCCAGGACGTCCTCCAGGGTCGCCATGGCCGGGAGCACGTGCACCTCGGCGCCGCGGCGGGCCAGCTCGCGCGGCGTGTTGGACTTGATGCCCAGGTCGACGGCGGCCACGGTGAGGCGCTTGTCCCCGACCGGCGCCACCACGTAGGCGTCGGTCGTGCTGACCTGGCCGGCCAGGTCGGCTCCGCTCATCTGGGCGCCGGTGCGGACCCGCTCGAGCAGCTGGTCGCGGGTCGAACCGGCCAGGGCCGGCCCGGAGAAGACGCCGACGCGCATGGCGCCGCGCTCGCGCAGGTGGCGGGTCAGGGCGCGGGTGTCGATCCCGGAGATCCCGACGACGCCCTGCGCGTCCAGCTCCTGCTCGAGCTCGCGCCGCGAGCGCCAGCTGGAGGCGCGGCGGGCGGGGTCGCGGACGACGAAGCCGGCCACCCAGATGCGGGAGGACTCGTCGTCCTCGTCGTTCCAGCCGGTGTTGCCGATGTGCGGGGCGGTCATGACCACCACCTGGCGGTGGTAGCTGGGGTCGGTGATGGTCTCCTGGTAGCCGGTCATGGCGGTGCAGAAGACGGCCTCGCCGACGGTCTCGCCGAGGGCCCCGTAGGCCTGGCCGGTGAAGGCGCGGCCGTCCTCGAGGAGCAGCAGCGCCGGGCTGGTCGTGTCGTCGGTCATGCGGCGTCCTTCCCGTGGGTCGAGCCGTCTGCACCACGGGGGGCGATGAGCCCCTCCACCAGGGCGACGAGGCGGTCGGCGTCCTGCTGCGGCTTGGTCCGCACGGCGCTGTCCACCTCCGCTCCCCCTGCACCACCGAGCCGCCAGGTCACCACGACGAGGTCCTCCTTGCCGAACATCACCTTGCCCGCCTGGCCCCGGGCGCGGCTCACGCGCACCAGGTCAGCGGCGGGGATCGAGAACGAGGCTGCGCCGGGGCGGCGCAGCAGCAGGGCTGGCTGCCCTGCGGGGGTCCCAGCACCGGGGGCGCTGAGGGCTTCGAGCTCCACGAGGCTGCGGCTGCCCAGGCCGTGCGCGAGGACGCGCTCGAAGGGGCGGCCGGAGACCACGGTGGAGACGTAGGTGCCGGTCACCGTCCGAGCGGCCGCGGGCGTGGGTGCCTCGGCCGTGCCGCCGACCCACTCCTCCCCGGCGCCGGGGGGCAGCGGCGCGGGCGCGGGCAGCCCCGGCAGGTCGCTCCCGCCGGCGGCCTGCTGAGCCGCGCGCCGGCGCCAGGCGCGGAGCATGAGCCACCAGATGACGGGCACGAGGGCCAGGAGCACCAGGCCCGCGATCACCTGGTCCACGAGGCCCCCTGCTGCTCGGCGCCGGCGCGCGGCGTGGCCAGGGCGCCGTCGAGGACCGTGGGGTGGCCGCCGTAGAAGGTGGCGACCACGCGCCCGGGCAGCTCGCGGCCCGCGAACGGGCTGTTGCGGCCCTTCGTGGCCATGGCGGCCGGGTCGACGGTCCAGCGGGCCGCCGGGTCGACGAGGACGACGTGCGCCGGGTCCCCGGCGACCAGCCCACCGCCCTGCCCGCGCACGCGGCCGATGCGCGACGGGGTCTGCGACATCACCCGCGCGACGCCGGCCCAGTCGAGGTGGCCGGGCTCGACCAGCGCCTGGACCACCACGGACAGCGCGGTCTCCAGGCCGGTCATCCCCATGGCGGCGGCGGACCACTCGCAGTCCTTGTCCTCCACGGGGTGGGGGGCGTGGTCGGTGGCGACGACGTCGATGGTGCCGTCGGCCACGCCCGCGCGCAGGGCGTGCACGTCGTCGTCGGAGCGCAGGGGCGGGTTGACCTTGTACACGGGGTCGTACCCGCGGACCAGCTCGTCGGTGAGGAGCAGGTGGTGGGGGGTGACCTCGGCGGTGACGTCCACGCCGCGCTCCTTGGCCCAGCGCACGATCTCGACGGACCCCGCGGTGGAGACGTGGCAGACGTGCAGGCGGGAGCCGACGTGGCCGGCGAGCAGCACGTCGCGGGCGATGACCGCCTCCTCGGCGACCGCGGGCCAGCCGCGCAGCCCGAGCACCCCGGACAGCGCCGACTCGTTCATCTGCGCGCCCTCGGTGAGGCGCGGCTCCTGGGCGTGCTGGGCGACGACGCCGTCGAACGCCTTGACGTACTCCAGGGCGCGGCGCATCAGCACGGCGTCGAAGACGCACTTGCCGTCGTCGGAGAAGACGCGCACGCCGGCGGCGGAGTCGGCCATGGCGCCGAGCTCGGCGAGCCGCTCCCCCGCCAGGCCGATCGTCACGGCGCCGACGGGGCGCACGTCGCACCAGCCCGCCTGGCGGCCCAGCCGCCAGACCTGCTCGACCACACCGGCGGTGTCCGCGACGGGTGCGGTGTTGGCCATGGCGTGCACGGCGGTGTAGCCGCCGAGCGCGGCCGCGCGGGTGCCGGTCTCGACGGTCTCGGCGTCCTCGCGGCCCGGCTCGCGCAGGTGGGTGTGCAGGTCCACCAGGCCCGGCAGCGCGATGAGACCCTCGGCCTCCACGGTGCGTGCGCCGTCGGGCGCGGCCAGCGACCCGGCGGCGCCCACCTCGGCGATGGCGCCGTCGCGCAGCAGCAGGTCGGCCGGCTCGCCGCCGAACGGGCGCGCGCCCCTGACGAGGGTCGTCTCCACCATCACTCCTCTTCTCCGGCGAGCAGCAGGTACAGCGCGGCCATGCGCACCGCGACCCCGTTGGTCACCTGCTCGACCACGCGGGAGCGCGGTCCGTCGGCGGCCTCGGCGGTGATCTCCAGGCCGCGGTTCATGGGTCCGGGGTGCAGCAGCTGGGCGTGCGGGGGCAGGCCCGCGAGCCGCTCGGCCGTCACCCCGTAGCGGCGCGAGTACTCCCGGGCGGAGGGGAAGTAGGCAGCGTTCATGCGCTCCAGCTGCACGCGCAGCGCCATCACCGCGTCGGGGGGGCCCGACGTCTGCCCGGCCAGGGCGGCGTCGAGGTCGTAGGAGACCTCGCAGGGCCAGGTCTCCACCCCCAGCGGCAGCAGCGTGGGCGGAGCCACCAGCGTCACCTGCGCGCCCAGGGTGTGCAGCAGGCGCACGTTGGACCGGGCCACCCGGCTGTGCAGCACGTCGCCGACGACGACCACGCGGCGCCCGGCGAGGTCCGCCCCCGCGGCAGCGCCCAGCGCGCCGCCGCCGACGAGGTGGCGGCGCAGCGTGAAGGCGTCGAGCAGGGCCTGCGTGGGGTGCTCGTGGGTGCCGTCACCGGCGTTGAGCACGGCTCCGGAGGTCCAGCCCTTCTCCGCGAGCCGGTGCGGGGCGCCGGAGGAGGAGTGGCGGACCACCACGGCGTCGGCGCCCATCGCCTGCAGCGTCAGCGCCGTGTCCTTGAGGCTCTCGCCCTTGGAGACGCTGGAGCCCTTGGCGGAGAAGGTGATGACGTCGGCGGAGAGGCGCTTGGCGGCGGTCTCGAAGCTGAGGCGGGTGCGCGTGGAGTCCTCGAAGAAGAGGTTGACCACCGTGCGACCGCGCAGCGCGGGGAGCTTCTTGATCTCGCGCTGCTGGGTGGCGGCCATCTGCTCGGCCACGTCGAGGAGGCGCACGGCCTCCGCGCGGGAGAGGTCGGCGGCGGACAGCAGGTGCCTCACCGGGAGCTCCCCTCCCCGCCGCCGGCGACGGGACCGTCGCTGGACTCGATGCGGACCTCGTCCACGCCGTCCGTCTCCTCCAGGCGCACGAAGACGCGCTCGGCCGTGGACGTCGGCAGGTTCTTGCCCACGTGGTCGGCGCGGATCGGCAGCTCGCGGTGGCCGCGGTCCACCAGCACCGCGAGGCGGACGGCGCGCGGGCGGCCCAGGTCGGACAGGGCGTCGAGCGCGGCGCGCACGGTGCGGCCGGAGTAGAGGACGTCGTCGACGAGGACGACCGTGGTGCCGTCGATGCCGGCGGCGGGCAGCGTGGTGGGCTCAGGGGCTCGGGTGGGGTTCCGGCGCAGGTCGTCGCGGTGCATCGTCACGTCGAGCGAGCCGGTGCAGGCGACGGCGTCGAAGCCGGGCTCGACCTGGGCCAGGCGCTGGGCGAGGCGGCGGGCGAGGTGGGTGCCGCGGCGCGGGACGCCCATGAGCACGAGGCCCTGCGGGCCCTTGTTGCGCTCCAGCAGCTCGTGCGCGATGCGGGTCAGCGCCCGGGAGATCTCGGCGGCGTCGAGGACGGTCGCCGAGTGACCGGCGGCGGTGGGGCCGGCGGAGGGACCGGTGGTGGGGCGTGCGTCAGCCATGCTCGTGACTCACTGACTCCTTCCCCGCCTCACAGGACGGAGGTTGAAGGACGTCGGTTCTCAGGTGCGCCTCCGACCGTACTGCACGCGGGGGGCACCGACGTCCCGGGCCGCCTCCCGGTGACGGGCGCTGCGGTGGGCCGCCCGCGGAAGCGGACGCAGCTCTGGGACGCTGTGCCGGGGGACGGTTCGGCCGTCGACGGCAGTCGCCGTCAGGTCGTCGATGGTCACTCTGGGTGAACAGTTACTGCCTGTGACGTCGTTGAGGTTGACCTGCAGGTCACTCCCCGTGACGATCACTGTCAGTAGATGTGTGTGCACGTGACAGAGAGAGGGGACGGCATGTCTGAGGAAGGATCGGGGTACGCCAAGGCGCTCGGCAGCCGGCTGCGCGCCATCCGCACCCAGCAGGGCCTGTCCCTGCAGGGCGTGGAGCAGCGCTCGAACGGGCAGTGGAAGGCGGTGGTGGTCGGCTCCTACGAGCGCGGCGACCGCGCGGTCACCGTGCAGCGCCTCGCCGAGCTGGCGGACTTCTACGGCGTGCCGGTCTCGGCGCTCCTGCCGGACGGCGGCAGCGCAGGTCACAGCGAGCCTCCGCCGAAGCTCGTGCTCGACCTGGAGCGCCTGCAGTCCGTGCCCTCGGAGAAGGCCGGTCCGCTCGCGCGCTACGCCGCCACCATCCAGAGCCAGCGCGGCGACTACAACGGCAAGGTGCTCTCGATCCGCTCGGACGACCTGCGCGCCCTCGCCGTCATCTACGACCTCCCGCCGCAGCAGCTCGCGGAGGAGCTCATCAGCTGGGGCGTGCTCGACCCCGACGCCCGCCGCGCCGTCGCGCAGAACGGCTGAGGCGGTATCGCCCCGGCCCTGAGCGCCCGTGGCTGATCACTCAGCGAGACGAAGACCCCCGCACCGGATCCCGGTGCGGGGGTCTTCTGCGTCGGTCGCGCTCACCAGCTGTGACGATCAGCTGTCGACGAGCCCCGGCTTGAGCTCCATGAGGCGGCTGAGGAGGCCGTTGACGAAGGCCGGCGACTCGTCGGTGCTCAGCTCCGAGGCCAGCCCCACCGCCTCGGACACGGCGACGGCGTCAGGCACGTCGTCGCACCAGACCAGCTCGAACACGCCGATGCGCAGCAGGTTGCGGTCCACGGACGGCATGCGGTCCAGCGGCCAGCCGTGCGAGTAGGTCTCCAGCAGCTCGTCGATGCGCTCCCGGTGGGCCTGCACGCCCTCGACGAGGTCGAGGCTGTACTGCGGCACGGGGACGTGCCCGCTGGCCAGCCGGTCGGCGGCGAGGGTCACCGGGTCGAGCCCGCGCTGCTCGGCCTCGAAGAGGAGGTCGAGGGCGCGCTTGCGGGCCTTGGTCCGGGCAGCCACGTCAGCGGTCCGTCGTCGTCGTCATCCTGCGGGTCTGCAGGAGGTCAGTTGACGCGGCCGAGGTAGTCCCCGGTGCGCGTGTCGACCTTGACCTTGGTGCCGGTCTCCAGGAACAGCGGCACCTGGATCTGGTACCCGGTCTCGACGGTGGCGGGCTTGGTGCCGCCGGTGGAGCGGTCGCCCTGCAGGCCCGGCTCGGTGTACGTCACCTCGAGCACCACGGAGGTGGGCAGCTCGACGTACAGCGGGGTGCCCTCGTGGACGGCGACGATGACCTCGGCGCTCTCGAGGAGGAAGTTGGCGGCGTCGCCCACGGTCTCCTCGGCCACGGTGATCTGGTCGTAGGTGTCCGAGTCCATGAAGACGAAGTCGGAGCCGTCGCGGTACAGGTACTGCATGTCGCGCTTGTCGACGGTGGCGGTGTCGACCTTGGTGCCGGCGTTGAAGGTGCGGTCCACCACCTTGCCGGACAGCACGTTCTTGAGCTTGCTGCGGACGAACGCGCCGCCCTTGCCGGGCTTGACGTGCTGGAACTCGACGACGGACCACAGCTGTCCGTCGAGGTTGAGCACGAGGCCGTTCTTCAGGTCGTTCGTCGATGCCACGTGGAGCGATGTTACCGGCGCCCGGGCGGTGCCCCGGACGCCGGCGATCTCAGGCGCTGGGGGCGCCGCGGGTCACGCGCTGATGGCGGAGTAGGCGGCGGCCATCAGCGACGGGTCCGGGCCCTCGAGGCGGCTCGGCCTGGCGACGTCGTCGAGGACGACGAAGCGCAGCAGGTCGCCGCGGGTCTTCTTGTCGCGTCTCATGCCCTCGAGCAGCTGCGGCCAGCGGTCGCCGCGGTAGGTCAGCGGCAGGCCGACGGCGCCGAGCACGCTGCGGTGCCTGTCGACCACGGCGTCGTCGAGGCGGCCGGCCAGGCGGGCGAGCTCGGCGACGTAGACCATGCCGATGCTCACGGCGGCGCCGTGGCGCCACTCGTAGCGCTCCACCAGCTCGATGGCGTGCCCGAGGGTGTGTCCGTAGTTGAGGATCTCGCGCAGGCCCGACTCCTTGAGGTCCTGGCCCACCACGTCGGCCTTGACCTGCACCGCGCGCTCGACCAGCTCGCGGATGACAGGTGCGCCGGCGTCGCGCACGGCGGCCGGGTCCGCCTCGACCAGCTCCAGGATGCGCGGGTCGGCGATGAAGCCGCACTTGACCACCTCGGCCATGCCGGCCACCAGGTCGTTCACCGGGAGCGTGCGCAGCGCCGCGAGGTCGCACAGCACCCCGGCGGGCGGGTGGAAGGAGCCGACGAGGTTCTTGCCCTCCTTGGTGTTGATGCCGGTCTTGCCGCCGACGGCCGCGTCGACCATGGCCAGCAGCGTGGTGGGGACCTGCACGACCCTCACGCCGCGCAGCCACGTGGCGGCCACGAAGCCGGCGAGGTCCGTCACCGCTCCCCCGCCGACGCCGACGACCGCGTCGGTGCGCGTGAAGCCGGCCTGGCCGAGCACACCCCAGCAGAAGGCCGCCACCTCGGCGCGCTTGGCGTCCTCGCCGTCGGGCACCTCGGCGAGGTAGGCCTCGAAGCCCGCGGCGGCGAGGTCGTCGCGGACCGCCTCCCCCGTGGCCGCGAGCGCGCGGGGGTGCACCACGAGCACGCGCTGGACGCGCTCGCCGAGCAGGCCCGGCAGCTCGCCGAGCAGGCCGGTGCCGACGAGGACGTCGTAGGGCGCCTCCCCGGCCACCGTGATCCGGGTCGGCCCGCCCGTGCTCTCGGCGGTCGGCGCGGCGGGCGGCGTCGCAGTGCTCACGACCGCCGATCCTACGGAGCCCCCCGCCACGCACTCGCGCACCCGAGTGCGCGATCAACACCCCACCGAGCCGCACTCGCGCACCCGAGTGCGACATCGGGGTGCCACGAAGCCGCACTCGGACACCCGAGTGCGGGAGGAGGGTGCGCCTCAGCCGGCGGCGAGCAGGCGCAGGACGACGTCGGCGACGGCGCGTGCGGTCCGGCCGTCGGTGGGGACCACGTGGTCGGCGACCTCGGCGTAGTGCTTCTCGCGCGCCGCCATGACCTCGCGCCAGCGCGCCTCGGCACCTGCAGCTCCCCCGGGCCCCCCGGAGAGCACGGGCCGGCTGCTGGTGTCGCCGAGCCTGTCGCGCACGTGCTCCCACGTGGCCGTCAGCAGCACCACGGGCGAGCGCAGCGCCACGAGGTCGGCCCGGGTGCCGTCGTCGAGCACGGAGCCGCCGCCCAGCGACACCACCCCGGTGTGCTCGGCGAGGGCGTCCACCACGGCGGCGCGCTCCAGCGCGCGGAACGCCGGCTCGCCCTCCTCGGCGAAGACCACGGACACCGGGCGGCCGGCCACGGCCTCGACGTCGGCGTCCGTGTCGCGCAGCTGCACGCCCAGGTCGGCGGCGAGCAGCGCGCCCACCGCGGACTTGCCGGACCCCATCGGGCCGACGAGGACGACCCTGGGGGCCACGCTCAGGCGTCCGGTGCGCTGCCGGCAGCGCTGCGGGCCCCGTCAGCGCCGTCGGCGCCGTCGATGTGGGTGCGCAGCAGCTCCGGGACGGCCTCGAGGTAGGCGCGGACGTTCCGCGCGGTCTCGGGCACCGAGTCACCGCCGAACTTCTCCAGCAGGGCGTCGGCGAGCACCAGCGCGACCATCGCCTCCGCGACGACGCCGGCGGCCGGCACGGCGCAGACGTCCGAGCGCTGGTGGTGCGCCTGGGTGGCCTCCCCGGTGGCCACGTCCACCGTGGCCAGCGCCCGTGGGACGGTGGCGATGGGCTTCATGGCGGCGCGCACCCGCAGCACCTCGCCCGTGGTCATGCCGCCCTCGGTGCCGCCGGCGCGGGCGGTGCGCCGCCGCATCACGCCGTCGGGGCCCAGCTCGATCTCGTCGTGGGCGGCGGAGCCGCGGCGGCGGGCGGTCTCGAAGCCGTCACCGACCTCGACGCCCTTGATGGCCTGGATGCCCATGAGCGCCTGCGCGAGGCGGCCGTCGATGCGGCGGTCCCAGTGGGTGTGGCTGCCCAAGCCCGGCGGCAGGCCGTAGGCGAGCACCTCGACCACGCCGCCGAGGGTGTCGCCCTCCTTGTGGCAGGCGTCGACCTCCTCGACCATGCGGGCGCTGGTGGCCGCGTGGTGGCAGCGCAGCGGGTCGGCGTCGAGGGCGGCGACGTCGTCGGGGTGCGGCAGCGGCGAGCCCTCGGGCACGGCCACCGGGCCCAGGGAGACGGTGTGGGAGACCAGGCGGATCCCGGCGGCCTGCTCGAGGAAGGCGGCGGCCACCGCGCCCAGGGCCACCCGGGTGGCGGTCTCGCGGGCGCTGGCGCGCTCGAGCACCGGGCGGGCCTCGCCGAACCCGTGCTTCTGCATGCCCACGAGGTCGGCGTGGCCCGGGCGCGGGCGCGTGAGGGCCGCGTTGCGGCCGGTGGTCTTCAGCAGCGAGGGGTCCACCGGGTCCGCGGCCATCACGGTGGACCACTTCGGCCACTCGGTGTTGCCGATCGTCACGGCGAATGGGCCGCCCTGCGTCACGCCGTGGCGCAGGCCGCCGAGCACGGTGACCTCGTCCTGCTCGAAGCTCATGCGCGCCCCGCGGCCGTAGCCGAGGCGGCGCCGCGCGAGGGCGGCGACGAGGACGTCGGTGGTCACGGAGACGCCCGAGGGCAGGCCCTCGAGCACCCCGACGAGGGCGGGGCCGTGGGACTCCCCCGCGGTCAGCCAGCGCAGCACGTGGCTGATCCTCCCACGGCCGCCGAGGACGACGACGACCCGTGGCCCCCGTCAGGCGCCGTCCCGCCCCGGGGCCCGCGGCGCGGGCACCCGGGGCCGGGGCGGCGTCAGGAGCAGGCGCTGCGCACGTCGGCGTCGCGGGAGACCTGGGTGGCCACCTGGCCGGAGGTCACGGCGGTGCCGGCGATGAGCTGGGCGCGCAGCGCCTCGGCGGTGCTCGCCGCGATGTCGAGGCGCCCGGCGAGGCGGGAGTCGCTGGTCAGCGAGACCGCGGTGCGGAGCACCGCGACGGGCGTGCGCAGGGCCAGCCCGGCGTCGACGGCCGCCGTGGCACCGTTCGCGCTGCCGGCGAGCAGCTGCTCGACCTGGTTCATCGGGTCGGTGACCGCAGAACAGACCTGGGACCTGGACAGCGCCGTCGGTGAAGGGGTGGGCGCGGGAGAGTCCCCCAGAACGCCCGTGGTGCCCGTCGCCCCCGTGCCCGTCCCACTCCGACCGACAGGGGTCACCGTCGAGCCCGTGCTCCCCAGAGCAGTACCGCCGGATGCGCCGCCGATCACGGGCTGAGTCCCTTGGCTGACTGCTGCCCCGTCCGCGCCCGTCCCGTCCGCGGGAGCCCCGCCCGAGGCCGGGTCGGGCATGCCGACCAGCGCGGCGAACGGGTCCCTCGGGTTGGGCGAGAACAGCGCGCCGGAGGCACCTCGCCCAGCATCGGTCCCCGCACTCGCGCTCGACACCGGGCTGGGGACAGCGGTGGGTCCGGCGCTCGGGGCTCCGGTGGCCGGTGCCGTCGCGACGGCGATGACCTCCTCGCCGGTCGAAGTGGACCCGGAGGTCAGGGCGAAGGCTGCGAGGGCCCCCACGGCCACGGCACCAGCAGCGACGGCCACGGCGATGACCGGGCTGACTCGCCGGCTGACCCGGGCCTCGGCGGGCAGCGAGATGGGCGTCAGAGCCGTCTCGGCCTCCACCGCGGTGCGAGGCGCAGGGACGGTGCTGACGGCGGTCGCCGTGAGCTCTGTGACGGTGGTGGCGAGCGCGCCGGTGCTCGCCTGCGAGCTCGGACGCCCGAAGGGCGCGAGGCCCTCGGGTGACGGACCCAGCAGCGCACCGGGGTCCCCGGACGAGGGTCCCGTCGACGCCCACAGCGTGACGGCCTCGTCCGCGTCGTGCGCCGGCTCCGCCCAGCGGTGGCTCGCTTCGGGGGCACCGTGGACCTGGCCGAAGTCCCCCGGGCCCGGCTCGGTGGCCGCGAAGGTGAAGACGGCGCCGAAGGGGTCGCTGGCGTCCGGCGCGGGGCCGGGGCCGCCGTCGGCGGTCGGACCGTGCGGGCTGGTGGTCATCGCTGCTCCTGGCTCTTCGGTCAGCTGGTCTGGACGGCGCCAGCGGGCGCCGCACCGGGAGGTGCCGCGGCACTCGGGGTCGAAGAGGCGGGTGCTGCGGGCGGCAGGACGAACGCGGTGCCCGTGATGGTCAGGCTCAACCCGGAGCTGCTGGCCTCGCCTGGCGCGAAGGACGTGCCTGTGAGGAGGACGAGCCGGTCCTGGTTCTGCACCACCTCCAGGAAGCGTTCCAGCCCCTCGTAGGTACCCGCGGCGGTCACCGACAGCGGGAGCTGCTGGAGCGCACCGGCACCGGTGGACGCCGTCGTGGCGGTGGTCGGGGCCGTCTCGGCGGTCGCGCCGTCACCCGGCAGGGCGTCGCCTCCCGCGGGGG
Organism: Streptomyces sp. NP160; assembly: GCF_006335115.1. Lineage (GTDB taxonomy): Bacteria > Actinomycetota > Actinomycetes > Actinomycetales > Quadrisphaeraceae > Quadrisphaera. The sequence continues at coordinate 141,629 of NZ_VDMJ01000024.1, read as the reverse complement.
TCGTGCTCGCGGCAGCAGCGGGGACGACCAGCGGCGACGGCGTCAAGCTGATCAGCTCGACCCCCGAGCCGGTGGCAGCCGACCTCAGCGCCCGCACGAGGGAGGGCAGCTCGGCGCCAGCGGGCAGTTGGCCTTCGACCGCAGCGAGCTCCGCCTGCCGCTCGGGCAGGGAGGCGAAGTCCTGCTTCAGCTGGGTGACCCGCGCGGACAGCACCGACTCGCTGGACTCGACCTGCTCGGTGGAGGCGCGCAGGTCGTCCACCGCGGTGCGCTGCGGTGCGATGACGAGCAGCCAGCCCGCCAGCAGGACGACGACCACGGCGCCAGCCCCGGCGGCGACCCACAGCCGCGGCTGCGGCAGGGCCCTCGGCGGAGCCGAGCTCACGGACAGCAGGGCGTTGGTGGTCACGTCAGCTCTCCTTCGCGTCGAAGCGGTGGGTGAGCGCGGCGTCGGTGACGGAGGCCGTGACCGTGAAGCTGATCACCGGTGCCGAGCCGGAGGCGTCGCTCGTCGACGTCGACAGGAACACGTCAGCGACACCGGGGACGGCCGCCAGCGCGTCGAGGTAGGCGGCGACGTCGTCGTAGCTCGTCGATCGGGCTGAGATGGTGACCGAGCCGACGCTCGAGGTTCCGGCTGTGCCGGTCCCGCCCGTGGTCGCGGGCGCTGCCGCGGAACCAGCGGCGGAGAGCGACGTCTGCACGCTGACCAGCCACGCCGTGGCGGGGAGCGCTCGGGTCAGCGAGTCGACGTAGGAGTACCAGGCGACGTCCTGCGCCATGGCCTGGGCCCTGGTGTCGCGAACGGTCTCGAGCTGCTTGAGGACCTGGGGGGCGGCGGCGTACTGCGCCTGCTCGGCCTGCAGGGCCGTGAGGCGCGCTGTCGCCTCGTCCAGCCGCTGCTGCTGGTGGGCGGTGCTGCCGAGCCCGAGGGCCCAGACGCACCCCACCAGGGCTGCGGCTCCGGCAGCGGCGAGGGCTGCGCCGCGCTGCGCGCGTCGGACCCGGCGGGCCACCACCACTTCGAGCGGCAGGAGGTTGACCCGCGGAGCGGACCAGTTGACCTGCACGGTTGAAGGCGGGGCCGGCTCGACGGCCTGCGCGGCGGACGGCGCGAAGGGCGTCGCGGTCATGATGCGGCTCCGAGAGCCAGGCCGACGGCCATGGTGGCCGAGTCGGGGTGCTCGTTCCCGAGGCGCCGGCCCGGCTGGATCCGGTGCGTCAGCGAACCCACCTCGACGGGGAGGCCGGTCATGGCGGACAGCTGCAGGTCCAGGCCGCCCTGGCGGGCGCCCCCGCCGGTGAGGACCACGCGGTCAGGACGGTGGCCGCTCGTCGCGGTGGCGTAGTCGATGGTGCTGCGCACCTCGTCGAGGAGCGTCTGCGACGCCGAGCGGACCGCATCCGCGGCTGATGGGTCCACCACCTCGCCCGTGTCGAGCTCCCGCTTGAGCCGCTCGGCCTCCGCCGTGCTCAGGCCCGCTCGCTCCGCGAGCGCACCGGTGATGTCGTCTCCCCCGCAGAGCAGGATGCGCACGAAGTGGGGGGCACCACCGGAGTGCACGACCACCTGGGTGACGGTGGAGCCGATGTCGACGATGGCCTCAGTGCCAGCGTCAGCGCCGGTGCCGGAGCCCACGGCGCGCAGCACCGCGAAAGCCGTCAGGTCGACCGCCTCCGGGAGCAGCTTCGCGCCGTGGACGGCGGAGACCAGTGGCAGGACGGTGTCGCGCCAGGCTGCGACCAGCAGCCCGCGCACCACGGCTCCGGGTCCTGTGCCACGGACCTCCAGTGGGTGGAAGTCCAAGACGGCGGCGTCGACGGGCATGGGCAGGACGTCCTGCACCTGGAACGGCAGTGCCTTCTTGAGATCGGCAGCCGGCATGTGCGGCATCTCCACCTCCCTGACGACCACTCGAGGGTTGGCGATGCCGACCGTGACGCGTCGGTGCGAGAAGCGCCCGGAGCGCCACAGCTCGACGAGGGCTGCTGAGACGGCGGCGGTGTCGACCACCTCGCCGTCGCGGACCGCGCTGGCGGGCAGGGGGGCTGTCGCGCACCGCTCGAGCACCACCCCGGCGGAGCCGAACGAGAGCTCGGCTGCGCGCACCGCCCCGGACCCGATGTCGAGCCCGATGGTCGTGCGACGGCTCACAGAAGCCCTCCTCGATAGGTGGTGCAGCGCTGCCCTGCAGCGCCATCACCTCCTGATCGGCCGATCCCCGGCGGACTTGAGCCTTCAGGCGGGAACGAGCCCGCTCACTTCGAGGTACCACGAGCCGATGTCGTGGCCGGCGACGAGGCCGAGCACGGCGGCGCCGAGCATGAAGGGGCCGAAGGGCAGGGTGCCGGTCCGATCGGTCCGTCGGACGGCGAGCAGGGCGGCGCCTGCCAGGCCGCCCAGGAGGAAGGCGGCGAAGCCTCCGACCACCAGGGCCGCCCACCCGGCGTACCCGAGGTAGGCGCCGAGCACCCCCGCCAGCTTGACGTCGCCGAAGCCCATGCCTCCCGGTCTGGCCACGGCCAGGGCGAAGTAGAGGAGCCACAGCAGCGCCCCCCCGCCCACGGCGCGCAGCAGTGCTGCTCCGTCGTGCTGGATGAGCGCCGCCAGGCCCAGCAGGATCGCGGCCGCTGCGTAGGAGGGCAGCACGATCGCGTCCGGCAGGCGCCGCACGTCCAGGTCGATGAGGGCGAGCGCCATGCCGGCGGCGACGAGGTACAGCAGGGCCGGCAGCAGCGGCAGCTGTCCACTGCGTGCGGCCCAGACCGCCGCCGCTGCGAACAGCACGCTCGTACCCACCTCGACCATGGGGTAGCGGATGCTGATCGGGCTCGCGCACGACCGGCACTGCGCCCGCAGCAGCAGCCACGACAGGACGGGGACGTTGTCGCGCGGCGCGACCGGCGCAGCGCACACCGGGCAAGCGCTCGAGGGGCGGACCACCGACAGGCCGCGGGGGACGCGCCAGACGACCACGTTGAGGAACGAGCCGACGGCCAGCCCCACGACACCTGCGAGGACCGCCAGGAGCGTCACGAGCGGGGCGTCCACTGCTGTCGCGGGCATGGCGAGTCAGCTCCCCGCGGGAGCGTCGACCACGGAGGACACCTGCCAGGGGGTCGCCACGGGCTTGATGAAGTACGGCGGCTGCAGTCCCGCGAAGCGCTTGTCGTAGACGTAGTTCTTGAGGTACCCGGTGGAGGCAGACGTGCCGGAACCGGTGCCGACCGGACCGCGGTACCTCTGGGCGAGAGCGCCGAGGATGTTGAGCTTGGTGTCGTCACCACCGGTCGACAGGGAGTGGCCCTCGTTGTAGTTCTGCACGAGGAAGCTGTGCTGGAGGGAGAGGATCCCTGCCTGGATCTGGTGCACCGGCGTGTACCCCGGAAGCTCGTTCCGGTTGCTGTCCAGCGGGTGGTAGACCCAGACGTAGTTCTTGGCGACGAGCCCGAGCACGTTCGTCCCCTGGCCGCCGTCCGCGTACGTCGTGTCGCCGACCACCACCACGTCGGCCTCGGCTGACAGCGTGACAGCCCCTCCGACGGACCCTGACACGAACGCCGTCCCGTTGCAGGGGTTGTAGTCGGTCGTGATCCCCCTGCTCACGTCCTCCCCTGGGGCCGGGTAGCCGACCCCCGTGCAGGATCCGCTGGTCCCCTTGACGTAGATGACGGGCGGGATCTGCAGGGCCGCGTCCGGGGACCCCGGCACCAGGCATCCCGGAGCGGCGTCGTAGGAGTTCGGAGAGTCGACGCGCATCGTTGATCCGGTGAAGGTGAACCTCGTGGCTCCCCGGTAGAGGCAGCCCCGGCGGTCGGTGTTCGGGTCCTCGTCGACCTTGGGCCTGACGTAGCGCAGCAGGTCGCCGTTGCCGAGCGGCAGCTTGGTGTCCGTGCTGGAGGCCCGGGGGGCGTAACCCGGCTGCGACGGCGTGCCCGAGCTGGGAGACCCTCCGCCCCAGAACAGGGGTCCCGTAGCGGGGTAGGAGCCGGACCAGACCGTGGTGTCCGGGTCCCCGAACGTGGGGTGACCCCCGAGCTTGAGCAGGTCGTTGCTGTGCAGCGGTCCCTTGACCAGGTCTCCGCTCGTGAACTGGATGTCGTTGGTCGTCGGGCAGACCTGTCCGATGACCGCCCCGGCGTCGCCGTCCCAGTCGGGCAGGGTCCCGACCTTCGCCCCGTTCGAGAGGTCGATGACGTCGGTGGCGTACTGGCCGGCCTTGTAGGTGGTGGACTGGCGGCCCTGCCACGTGTAGCGGGAGCACAGCGCCCCCAACGTCGCTGCCGTGGCGCGGAAGCCGAAGTAGCTGCCGTCCCTCTCGACGGACCAGCGGCCGTTCGAGGTGACCCACGACGTCGGTCCCCACAGTGACGGATCACGCGCCTCGACGTCGCTGAAGTAGATGTAGCTCAGGAAGCCCTTGACCTTCAACGAGGCGATGAGGGTCCGGGTCGTGCGCTGCCCGCTCGGCTGCACGGCCGTCCCGACGACCTTGAGCTGGATCACGCCGCTGGCAGCGATGTCGGCACTGGAGTTGAGCAGGGCGTACTTGTACCGCGCGCCCGTGGTCGTGCCAGGCAGCAGGCGGCCGGGGGCGGCGGTGAGGCCGTCGGGCGTGCTCAGGGCGGCGTTGGAGGCGTCCTGACCGCCCTTGGTCCAGTAGCCGTCGTCGACGGTGAGCCGCGAGACGTACTCGTCGATGCCGGCCTGGGCCGCTGCGAGGGCCGCGGAGGAGTCCTGGGCAGCGCGAGCTCGCGGTGTCGAGCCCACCACCAGGAACAGCGCTGTCAGAGCCAGCGCGGTGACGACGGCCATGGTGAATACCACGGTCACGAGCGCGATGCCGTCGTCTCCGCCGACGCTGCCGTGCTCGCCGACGACGCCGGCTCGGCGGCCCGTGCGCTGGAAGATGGTTGGACGTCGCATCAGCCTGCCTGACTCGCGAGGACGTTGACGAGGGTGACGCGGTCGGTGACGCGGGTGGGTGCCACGTCACTGGCCGTCGGGGACTGCACGGTCAGGACGAAGCCGACGCTCACGATGGCCTTCGCCTGGCTCGCTGAGACCGGCTTCGTGGAGTCGAGCTGGCTCGATGCGGCCCCCTCGGCGATGACGCCCGAGGTGAAGTAGGAGAAGACGGGCGCCTGAGTGGTCGCGGCGAGGCACTTGGTGGTCCCGGGACCGGGCCACGTGTAAGGCGTCGCAGCTGCGTCGGGTCCGGTGTTGACCACGGCCGGTGTCCGGGTCTCGGTGATGCAGCCCGTGCCGGCGTCGTGGGCGAAGGTGATCAGGGACGGCGCCTGCAGGACCGCCCGGACCAGCGGCGCGGTCGAGGGACCGCTCGTGGTGGATGTCACGGGGGTGCGCTGCACGTTGGCGAAGAAGCTCACCGAGTCCGCCGCAGCGCTGACGAAGGGGGTGCGGACCGCGGCCTCGCTCGAGGGGCCGGTGGGTGCCCCCTGGGGCGGGACCACTGCGACGCGCAGGCTGCGGCTCATCGCTTCCGCTGCGGTCCTGGCATCCGCCTGCGTGTTCGTGAGCACCTGGGTCTCGCGCACGCTGCGGGTGGCGCTGACGAAGACAGCACCCACCGCAGCGAGGACGACGGTCGTGAGGGCCATGACCACGAGCAGCTCCACGAGGGTCGTCCCCTCGTCGCCGCCGCGTCCGCCGCAGCGACGGGCCGCGCCGCCGGCGCTCACGGAGCCACCACGACGGGCGTGGCGACCCTCGCGCTCGACGTGAGGGTCACCACCGGGTCGGTGGTCCGCGGGGACGTCGGGTCCGCCGTGATGCGCCAGGTGCCCAGCGGCAAGGCGCTCTTCAGGGGTGCGCCGGAAGAGGTGCCGAGGGCGTAGGTCTCCCCTCCCTGGCAGGCCGTCCCCACGCCCCCGCCCGACTCCCTGTCGTGGACTGCGTACAGCGCGGTGCCGGGGGTCGTCGCGGAGGCCGTGACGCCTCCGAGCGGGATGGTGGCGGTGGTACCGCTCCCTCCGAGGGCGGTGGCGTCGAAGGACGCCGGCGACGTCCCAGCAGCGTCCGAGCACGTCCCCGCCCACAGCGCGTAGGTGTCCGGGAAGACGTGCTGCAGCTCTCCGGGCACGCCGGTGGCGCAGGTGCGCACGGGCGAGCCGCCGCAGGCCGGGGCCGTGGTGTCACTGACGTAGCTGTCGCGGAAGACGACGGGCACACCGGCCGGCACGGCGTATCCGGCCGGCGGCGCCAGGACGAAGCGCTGCGAGCGCTCGACGTCCTGGTACAGGGACCCGCGGGCGACGCGCCCCGACTCCACTGAGAGGCCGGGGGTGCTCATCGCCTGGTACCCGGTCGAGGTGACCCGGCCCGGCTGGTCGGTGGTCGCGGTGTACGTACCGGGCGCCAGCCCGGTGAAGACCGCGCAACCGTCGGTGCCGGTGGTCCGGGTCTGGCCGCCGGGGCTCAACGACACGACGCTGCCCCGCGTGGGGTTGGCATTGGCCCCCTGGACCTTGACCGCCACCGTGCCCGTCGCGGTGTCGAGCCCGTCCCGGCCGATTCCCAGCGCCCTCAGGGTGCTGGCGGTGACGGGCTGAGTGGTTCCCATGGCCGGCCACGTGACCTCGACGGTGACGAGCTTGTAGGCCAGCGCGTCCCCCGAACCGGTGCACACCGAGCTGGACGAGTCTGCGGTGACGTAGCTGGCGGTCTGTGCGACGGAGTAGACGGTGCCGCCGACGCGCTGGGTGCGGGAGCTGAGGCCGTCGACGATGTCGACGGTCCGCTGGGAGCGAGCCTGCTCGACCTGAGCCGAAGCGAGGTCGGCGGCCACCGTGCGGCGGTTGTTGTCACCCGTGGTGCGCAGCGCCCCGGTGAGGACGGTGAAGACGGACCCCGCGAGGACGGTGAAGACGGCCATGGCGACCACGACCTCGAGCATCGTGTAGCCGTCGTCTCGGACAGGGATGTCCGAGCTCGTCGCACTGCCTCTCATCACCTCTTCACCTCCGATCTCGAGTCGTCGACGGGTCACGGGGCGAGTCGCCACCACAGCTGCGACCGGCCACCGGGGCGGATCGCTCCGGTGGCCGGTCCACTGGGTCGGATCAGGCCGCAGTGCAGGGGTTGGGGACCGAAGAGACGGTGGCCAGCCCGGTGGAGGTCGCCTTGATGTAGCCGTCGGCAGTGGTGCCCGTGCCGACGATCACGCAGTAGGTGCCTCCGACAGCGGCGTTGCTGACGGCGTCGACGGTGTTGTTGGGGCTCAGCTTGCCCTGAGCCACGACGTTGTTGCCGCTGTCCTTGATGGTGAAGGTGCCGTTGGCGCCGGCACCGGCAGTACCGGTGACCGTGAGGGCGGACGTTCCGTCGACGTAGTAGGAGGCGATCTCCTTCGAGATGGCGGCGGCGTCCGCCTTCGCCGATGTCACGCGGGCCTTGGCGCGCTGGGACAGGAAGACCGGCACCGCGATGGCCGCGAGGATGCCGATGATGATCATGACGACGAGGAGCTCGATCAGGGTGAAGCCCTGGTCCTTCTCCTCCATGGACTTGCGGATGCGAGCCATCATGGCTGGCTCCCCCTTCTCGAAGTTCCAGGCCAGCGACTCCCGCGGGCCCCCCGTGCACTTCCGGTATCGACGGCCCAGGAGCACTCTTGACGTCCGAAACGGGGGCTCACCCGGACGGCGCAGGGCGCCCACCACGCACGGTGAGCGCCTGTCGGAGTCGATTACCGAGAGTCAGTTGATGAGCGTGAACACCGAGAAGATCGGCATGTAGAGGGCGATGATCATCGCGCCGATGACGCTGCCGAGCGCCGCGATCATGAGCGGCTCGATGAGGCTCGTGAGCGCGTCCGCGGTCGCCTCGACCTCCTGGTCGTAGAACTGCGAGACCTTTTCGAGCATCGTGTCGAGGGCTCCGGTGTCCTCGCCGACGGCGAGCATCTGGGAGACCATCGGCGGGAACACCTTGTGGCTCGCCAGCGGGCCGGCCATGGAGTCGCCTCGGCGGACGCTCTCCTTGAGGTCCTCGGCCGCCCGCTCCAGCACGACGTTCCCCGACGTGGAGCCGACGATCTCCAGGCTCTGCAGGATGGGCACGCCGGAGCGCATCATCATCCCCAGGTTCCGGGTGAACCGGGACAGCGCGATCTTGGCGAACAACGGCCCGAAGACCGGGAGGCGGAGCTTCAGGGGGTCGACGACGCTCCTGAGCCGGGGGTGGTGCTTGAAGCGCCCCCACAGCGCTGCGAGGACGATGACGGCGACGGCGATTCCTGGCCCCGTGAAGCGCAGCCCGTCGGAGAGGACGACGAGGATCCTCGTCGGCAAGGGCAGCTGCCCTCCGAGTGAGGAGAACATGCCGGCGAAGATCGGCACGATGAACAGCAGCATGCCGATCACGGCGACGATCGCGATGACGAAGACGACCACGGGGTAGGTCATGGCCGACTTGATCTTCGCCCGCAGCTTGACCTCGGCCTCGAAGTTGTCGGCGACCTGCAGCAGCACCGCCTCGAGGAAGCCCCCGACCTCACCGGCTCGCGTCATGTTGATCATCAGGGGCGGGAAGACCCTCGGGTGCTTGGCCATCGCCACGGACAGCGATGAGCCGCCCTGCACGTCGCCTGAGACCGTGCCCAGCACCCTCGCCAGCGCCTTGTTGTGCGTCTGGTCGGCGAGGATCGTCAGCGCCCGCAGGAGGGACAGGCCCGAGCTGATCATCGTGGCGAACTGGCGCGCCATGACCGCGAGGTCCTTCAGGCCCACCCGGTCGCTGCCGGGCAGGGTGATCTCGCGGTTCAGGCCGACACCTGCAGGCTTGACCGACAGGGGTGCGTGACCCTGGGCCCGCAGCCGGCTGATGAGCGCCGCCTCGTCGGCCGCCTCGAGCTTGCCGGTGACGAGCTTGCCGCTCGCATCGCGGACCTTGTACTCGTAGAGGGTGGAGGTGGCCATCAGAATCCGCCCACCAGGCGGGCGAAGTCCTCGGGGCTGTGCGCCTTGTCCGCGGCCTCGCCGCGGGTGACGCGCCCGCGACGCACGAGGTCGGCGAGGTGCTGGTCCATGGTGTGCATGCCGTGGGCGGCGCCTGCCTGCATCGCCGAGTAGATCTGGTGGGTCTTGCCCTCGCGGATGAGGTTCCGGATGGCGGGGGTCGCCATCATCACCTCGGTGGCCACGGCACGGCCCTTGCCGTCGGCGGTCTTGCACAGCGTCTGGCAGACCACGCCCTGGATCGCGCCGGCCAGCTGGGCGCGGACCTGCTCCTGCTGCTCGGCGGGGAAGACGTCGACGACGCGGTCGATGGTCTGCGCGGCGTCCTGCGTGTGCAGGGTCGCGAACACCAGGTGGCCGGTCTCGGCGGCCGTCAGGGCCACGGAGATGGTCTCCAGGTCGCGCAGCTCGCCGACGAGGATGATGTCGGGGTCCTGGCGCAGCACGTGCTTGAGGGCCGTGGCGAAGGAGTGCGTGTCCTCTCCCACCTCGCGCTGGTTGACCAGGCACTTCTTGTGGCGGTGGAGGAACTCGATGGGGTCCTCGACCGTCATGATGTGGTCGCTTCGGGTGGAGTTGGCCAGGTCCACCAGCGCCGCGAGGGTCGTCGACTTGCCCGAGCCGGTGGGACCGGTGACCAGCACCAGGCCGCGCGGCAGGGTGGCGAAGTGCGCCACAGACGGGGGCACACCGAGCTGGTCCAGCGGCTTGATCTCGGCAGGGATCACGCGGAAGGCCGCACCGAGGGACTCGCGCTGGCGGTAGACGTTGACGCGGAAGCGGCCCCGGCCCGGCAGCGAGTGGGCGAAGTCGAGCTCCAACTCCTCCTCGAAGCGGGCGCGCTGCTTCTGCGTGAGCATCCCGAAGAGGCTGCGCTGCAGCACTCCGCCGCTCAGCACCTCGAAGCCCTCCAGCGGGCGGAGGTTGCCGTGCACGCGCACGGTGGGCGGCGCGCCGGCGGTCAGGTGCAGGTCGGAGGCACCGGTCGCGAGCATGGCGTGGAGCACGCCGGCGATGTCGAGGGTCGCACCGTCCTCTGCGCCGCCGACGCCGGAGCGCACGGTGCGCGCCTCCTCACGCTCCGGCGGGGCCGACTGCGCGGGCACCGCTGAGCCGTACCCGTGGCCGGTGGCCGGGGCCGCCGGGCCCACCGCCGGGAGCAGCGGGTCGTCCTCGAGCAGCGACGACGGCTGCCATGACGGCGCAGCCGCTGAGGACACCGGGACAGCGGGGGCCGCCACGCTCGCGGCCGCAGCACCGCTGGCGCCGCTCCAGGTCACCCCGAGGTCCTCGTCCGCCCCGCCGCTCCAGCTGCTCACGCGGTCCTCCTAATCGAGCACTGAGGGCGCAGCCCTCCCGTCCTGCGTCCCATCGGCGCCAGAGCAGGCTGGCTTGAGCGCTCGGGGGCGCGAGGAACGGCCGACGCAGCAGCCGGAGCGGAAGGTGCGTCAGCGGCTGACGAGGTGGGTGGCGGGGGCGCCCTCGTCGTCGGCAGCGGCCATCGCCGCCGCGCCCGCTGCGCGCATGACCTCCAGCGGGGCGGTGCACCCGGTCATGAGCTCCACCTGCCGCTCGGCCTGGTGCACGAGCATCGAGAAGCCGCCGACGACGGCGCCGCCGGCCGCGGCCCACGCCCGCGCCAGGGCCGTCGGCCACGGGGCGTAGACGACGTCGAGCAGTGCCCCGCCGGGCGCAGGGACGCCGGAGGCGGTCTCGGCGAGGGCGGCGGCGACGGCGTCCGCGGCTCCGGCTGGAGCGGTCGAGACCACCGCGTCGCACTCCGCGAGCAGCCCGGCCGCCTCCGCCGGGTCCCCCCAGGGCCGCAGGACCACGCCGACCCCGAGCCGCGCCCCCACACCCACCAGCGTCCGCGCTCGCTCCACGGAGCGGACCAGCACCACGGGCTCGTCCACCCCCAGCTGGGCCAGGGCGGCCAGCGCCGAGGCGGCGGTCGCCCCGCCGCCGAGCACCACGGCGGTGCTCGCCCGCCGCACGCCCACCTCGGCGAGGGCGGCGACGACGCCGTGCACGTCGGTGTTCTCCCCGCGCCAGGTGCCGGGCCGGCCCGGCACCGGCAGCAGCGTGTTCACCGCGCCCACCGCCAGCGCCAGGTCGGAGGTCTGCGACAGCAGCGGGAGCACCGCCTGCTTCAGCGGCATGGTCAGCGAGACGCCCGCCCACCCCTCGTCGAGGGCGGCGACGGCGGCGGGCAGCGCCGCGGCGTCGACCTCGCGCCGGCCGTAGCTCCAGTCGAGCCCGAGGGCCCGGTAGGCGGCTCGGTGCAGCGCCGGTGAGAGGGAGTGGGCGATCGGCGAGCCCCAGACGGCGGCCTCCACGCTCAGCCCTGCTGCGGGTTGGCGCGCAGCCACGCCTGGAACTCGGCCACGTTCCGCTGGTGCTCGGCGTAGGTGGCGGCGAACTTCGTCTCCCCCGTGCTGGGGTCGGTCACCACGAAGTACAGCCAGTCGCCCTGGGCGGGGTTCAGCGCGGCGCGCATGGCGTCCTCACCGGGCGAGGCGATCGGCCCCGGCGGGAGGCCCGGGTGGAGGTAGGTGTTGTACGGGGAGGGGTTCTGGCGGTCCTCGGGGGTGGTCGTCAGCCCGGTCTTGCCGGTCGCGTAGTTGACCGTGGTGTCGAACTGCAGCGCCTGGCCGGCGGCGACGCGGTTCTCGATGACGCGCGCCACCTTGGCCATGTCCTCGGGGTTGGCCCCCTCCTTCTGCACCAGGCTGGCCTCGGTCATGAGGCGGTGCCGCTCGGCCGGGTCCGCCGGGAAGCCGACGTCGTCCATGGCCCTCTCGGTGCGCTGCACCATCTCCTGCAGCTGCTGCAGCGCGCTGGTGCCGGGGTCGAAGTCGTAGGTGGCCGGGAACAGGTAGCCCTCCACCGCACCGCCGGCGTCAGCCGGGAGGCCGAGCTGCGGGTCACCGGCCGCGGCCTCGTAGTCGGAGACGGGCAGCTCGGTGGCCTCGGAGAGGCGCTGGTAGATCTGCGCAGCCGTGTAGCCCTCCGGCACCTGCACCTTGAAGGAGCTGCGCGAGGACGGGTCGAGCAGGAGGGCCAGGGCCGACGCCCCGGACATCTCCTTCTTGAGCTGGTAGGTGCCGGGCTGGATGCTCGCCGCCTTGGGGTCCTCCGCGGCTGCGGAGACGAAGGCGCCGGGCGTCTTCACCACGCCCGCCTCCGCGAGCACCGAGCCGATGGTGCGGCCGGACGCCCCCTCGGGGATCTGCACGGTCACGGCGCCGGAGCCGCTGCCCTCGAAGTCGCCGCTGTCGGTGATGCTGGCCACCAGCCCCTTGACCTGGCCGCCGACCAGCACCGCGGACGCCCCGAAGAGCACCGCGCAGACGGCGAGCACCACGAGCGTGATGGTGCGGCGCCGCTTGCGACGCCGCTCGCGGTCACCCTTCTCGGCCTGGCGCTGCGACGACCGCGAGCCCCGGTCCGCCCCGCCCCCGGAGGACGAGCGGGACTCCGGGGTCCCCGGCAGGTCCTCCAGCGACAAGCCAGCCATCGACGCGCACAGCCCCTTCCTCCCGCCCCCGGCCTCAGCCCGGCGCGGGCCCGGGATCGACGGTCGACCCCGGTGGCCGGCCCGTGGCGCGCTCCGCGTCCAGGGCCGTCTGCAGGATGAGCACCGCCGCGACCTGGTCGACCACCTCTCGGTGGCGACGGCCGGACCGCCCGGAGGCTGTCAGCGCCTGGTGGGCGCTGACCGTGCTCAACCGCTCGTCCACGAGCCGCACCGGCACCGGCGCAGCCCTGCCTGCAAGGTCAGCAGCGTAGTCACGCACGGCCGCGGCCGCTGGACCTTCGCGCCCCGAGAGGGAGACCGGCAGGCCGACGACGACCTCGAGCACGTCCCTCTCAGCGATCTCCGACACGATGCGTCGCAGGTCAGAGCCCTCCGTGCGGTCCCGCCGCAGGGTCTCGACCGGTGCGGCGATGAGGCCGCTCGGGTCGCTCGCGGCGAGCCCGACGCGCACCGACCCGACGTCCACGCCGAGCCGGACCCCTCGCCTCACGCGCCCTCCACCGCCTCAGGCCCCCGCGGCGCCCGCGGTCGACGCCACGGAGGCGCGGACGGCGTCGAGCGCGGCGGGCAGCGCCGCCGCGTCCGTGCCGCCGCCCTGGGCGACGTCGTCCTTGCCGCCACCGCCACCGCCGAGGGCGGTGGCGGCCACGCGGACCAGGGACCCGGCCTTGAGGCCGGCGGCGCGGGCCGCGGGGCTGGTGGCGATGACGACGACGGGTCGGCCCTTGGCCACGCCGCCCACGGCGACCACGGCGGCGGACTCGCCGAGGCGGCCGCGCACGTCGAGGGCCAGGGTGCGCAGGTCGTCGGCCGAGGCCACCTCGCCGGCGCTCGTGGCGACCAGACGGATGCCGTCCGCGGTGCTGCCACCAGCACCGGTGAGCACCTCGGCGCCCGCGGCGAGCGCACCGGCCCCCGCCAGCACCTCCTTGGCGCGGGCCGCGGCGATGGTGCGGTCGGCCTCCTTGAGCTGGTCGAGCAGCGCGGAGATGCGGTCGGGCAGCTCCTCGGAGCGCACCTTGAGCAGCCCGGTGAGCTGGCTCACCAGGGCGGACTCCCGGGCCAGGTGCGCGTGCGCGTCGGGGCCGACGAGCGCCTCGACGCGGCGGGTGCCCGACCCGATGGACTGCTCCCCGAGCAGCGCGACCACGCCCAGCTGCCCGGTGCGCTCCACGTGCGTGCCGCCGCACAGCTCCTTCGACCACTCGCCGATGCCGACCATGCGGACGCGGTCGCCGTACTTGTCGCCGAAGAAGGCCAGCGCCCCGGCGCGGCGCGCGGAGTCGGGGTCGGTGACGGTGGTGGTCACCGGCAGGTCGTCGGCGAGGAAGGTGTTCACCTCGGCCTCGACGTCCGCCAACTGGGCCGGTGACGGCGCGGCGAGGGCGGTGTAGTCGAAGCGCAGGCGGCCGGGGGCGTTCTCCGACCCGGCCTGCCGGGTCCCGTCCGGGCCGAGGGAGTCGCGCAGGCCCTGGTGCACGAGGTGGGTGGCGGTGTGGGCGCGAGCGATCGCGAGGCGGCGTCCCGCGTCGACCACGGCCTCCACCGGGTCGCCGACGGCGACCTCGCCCGACACCACGGTCGCGTGGTGGACGTTCAACCCCGGGATGGGCCGCTGGACGTCGCGCACGTCGACGACGGCGCGCACGCCCGCGGGGCCGTTCACCGTCAGGCGCCCGTGGTCGGCCAGCTGGCCGCCGCTCTCCGCGTAGAAGGGGGTCCTGTCGAGGACCAGCTCGACGTCGTCGCCGGCCAGCGCCACGGGGACGCTCGCGCCGTCGCGCAGCAGCCCCACCACGCGGCCCTCCGCCGAGAGGACCTCGTACCCGAGGAAGTCGACGTCGCGGCCGAGCTCGTCGGCCACCTGGCGGTAGCCGGCCGTGTCGGTGCGCCCGGCGCGCTTCGCGCGGGCGTCCTCGCGGGCGCGGGTGCGCTGCTCGGTCATGAGGCGCCGGAACCCGTCGGCGTCCACCGAGACGCCCTGCTCGGCCGCCATCTCGAGGGTGAGGTCGATGGGGAAGCCGAAGGTGTCGTGCAGCTCGAAGGCGCGCTCCCCCGAGAGCACCGGGGCGCTGCCGCCGGCGGCGGAGGCCTTCTTGGCCGCCGCCACCGCGGTGTCGAGGATGGTGGTGCCCGAGACGAGCGTGCGCCGGAAGGCCTCCTCCTCGGCGTAGGCCACCGCGCTGATCCGCCCGAAGCCCTCGCGCAGCTCCGGGTAGGCAGGGGCCATGGCCTCCAGGGAGACCGGCAGCAGCTCCGGCAGCGTCGGGGCGTCCACGCCGAGCAGGCGCATCGCGCGGACCGCGCGGCGCACCAGGCGGCGCAGCACGTAGCCGCCGCCCTCGTTGCCCGGGGTGACGCCGTCGCCGATGAGCATCAGGGAGGCGCGCACGTGGTCGGCCACGACGCGCAGGCGCACGTCGGCGTCGCGGTCGGCGCCGTAGCGGACGCCCGCCAGCTGGGCCGCGTGCCGCAGCACGGGCGCGACCTGGTCGATCTCGTACATGTTGTCGACGCCCTGCAGCAGCAGCGCGGCGCGCTCCAGGCCCATGCCGGTGTCGATGTTCTTCTTGGGCAGCTCGTGGAGGATCGGGAAGTCCTTGCCCTGGCCCTCCCCGCGCTGGAACTGCATGAAGACGAGGTTCCAGATCTCCAGGTAACGGTCACCGGCCGGGTCGTTGGCCGGGCCGCCGTCCGGGCCGTAGGCCGGGCCGCGGTCGACGTAGATCTCCGAGCACGGTCCCGCGGGGCCCGGCTGCCCGGTGGACCAGTAGTTGTCCTCCATGCCCAGGCGCTGGACGCGCTCCTCCGGCAGCCCGGCGACGCGGCGCCAGAGGCCGTGCGCCTCGTCGTCGTCGGTGTAGACCGTGGCCCAGATCTTGTCGGGGTCGAAGCCGTAGCCGCCCTGGTCCACCGGGGTGGTGACGAGCTCCCACGCGTAGGAGATCGCCCCCTCCTTGAAGTAGTCCCCGAAGGAGAAGTTGCCGTTCATCTGGAAGAACGTGCCGTGGCGCGTGGTCTTGCCGACCTCGTCGATGTCGAGGGTGCGCACGCACTTCTGCACGCTGGTGGCGCGCGGGAAGGGCGGCGTCTGCTGGCCCGTGAGGTAGGGGATGAAGGGCACCATCCCGGCCACCGTGAACAGCAGCGTCGGGTCGGGGCTGATCAGCGAGGCGCTCGGCACGACCGTGTGGCCGCGCGCCTCGAAGAAGTCGAGCCAGCGCCGGCGGATCTCGGCGGTCTCCACGGGGGTCCCCTCCTGGGGTGGTGTCGAAGAGGTCTGGGGGGTCCGGGCGCGGTGCGGCCCGGCAGCCGGTCGGCGTCAGCCGGCGTGCTGGCCGCGCCGGGGCGCGGTGGGGTTCTCGAGCAGGTCGCGGGCGGTCGCCTCGTCGATGGTGCCGGTGTCGACGCCGAGGGCGATCCGCAGCTCCTCCTCGCGCTCGGCGGCGCCGGAGCGCACGTCGGCGGCGAAGTCGCGCAGGCCGTCGGCCAGGCCGGACCAGCCGCCCTCGGAGGTGCTGACCGTCCGGACGGCCTGCACGGCGCCCACGGCAGCGGCCACCACGCCGAGGCCCACCAGCACGAGCTTGCCCACGGGTCAGGCCCCCTGGCGCGCGGCGGCGCGGCGACCGGCGCGGCGGCCGTTGACGGCCTGCCGCACGCCGTACGTGAAGGCGGCGACGCGCACCACCGGCGAGCCGAGGGTGGCGGCGAACAGCGCGGTCAGCGCGGAGGCGTTGGTGGTGATCTGCGCGGCGTTCGTGGTGATGGTGTCGACCTTCTCCATCTGCTCGTTCGCCTGGCCGACCGTGGTGGTCACCTCGGCGATGAGCGGGACGGTCGAGTCGGACACGCCCTTGATCGCGGCGCGGGCCTCGTCGAGCACCTGGCCCAGCTTGAGGATCGGCCGCGCCAGCAGGGCGACCAGGACGACGAACGCGATGGCCGCGATGAGCCCCGCGACATCTCCGACGGACAAGGGGACTCCTGAGCTCTGGGGCGACTACCCGGTCAGCGGTGCCCGGCGACCCTACCGCGCAGGGCGCGGCGCACCGGGCTGCGCTCCCCCGGCCCCGGCGGACGGATGACGACGCTCAAGATCGTCCCCGCTGCGGTCGATGCCGCTGCGTGAGGTTCGAGCGCGCGCTCGCGACGGCACCACGGGGGGTGGTCGTCGCCGTCATCGGCGTGTGGACCGTCGGGCTGCACGTGGTCCAGCTGGTCACGGTCGCGCTCACCCACACGCCCGGGAGCCGTGCTCCGGCCGTCGCGAGCCTCCTGGCCTGGGTCGCCATCACGGCGTGGGCCCTCCTCCCCGGCCGCCGGATGAACCGCGCGGAGGCCGCCCTCGCCCTCAGCGCGGGCTCGGTGGCGGTCACCGCGTACGCGCTGGCGAGCGACACCCCCGGACTGGCCCACCTGGTCTCCGTGGGGCTGTTCGGCTACGTGCTCGGCGTCGGCACCCTGAGCGCAGGGCGGTGGGCCCTCGCGGCCGACCTCGTCATCCTGTGCTGCCAGGCGCTCGCCATCAGGGCCGCCACCGCGCCGGGGCCCTTCGGGGTGATCGTCGTGGTCGCTGCCGTGGTCACCACGGCGGTGACGTGCACGGCGGTGTGGTCCATGCAGCGCTCGCTGCGCGCCACGGTCGCCAGCTCGCGGAAAGCGGCCCTGCACGACCCCCTCACCGGCCTCCTCAACCGGCGCGGCATGGAGGAGCGCTTCCCGGAGCTGCTGGGGGCGGCGGGAGCAGGGCACCGGCCCGCCGCGGTGGTCCTCGACCTCGACCGGTTCAAGCGGATCAACGACCTGCACGGGCACGACGCCGGGGACCTGGTCCTCACCCTCGTCGCGGACCTGCTGCGCGCCCGCGCGCGCGAGGGCGACCTCGTGGTGCGCCTCGGCGGCGAGGAGCTCGCCTGGCTGGGGACGTGGCCCAGCCTGGAGGCCGCGACGACCGCCGCCGAGGAGCTGAGGCGCCGCACGGCGATGTGCTCCGCGCAGGCGGGCACCACCGTCACCACGAGCATCGGCGTGGCCTTCGCCACCGCGGCGACGCTGGCCGCCCCCGCCGACGAAGCCCTCTCCCGCCTCCTCGTCCGCGCCGACAAGGCCCTCTACGAGGCCAAGCGCAGGGGCCGCGACCAGGTCGTCGCAGCCTCTGCTGACACGGCACCCCCCACGAACGGCACGGACCCCGCCCCGCGAGAGCGGGACGGGGTCCGTGCAGTGCCTCAGCGGTCGTGACCGCGGGGAACTCCGCTGGGGGTCAGCGCGCGTAGAACTCGACGACGCGGGAGACCTCGCAGGTCACGGGGACCTCCTCGCGAGTGGGGCGGCGCGCCAGGCGCACCTTCAGGTCGGCGAGCTGCACCTCGAGGTAGCCGGGCAGCGTGGGCAGCACGTCGCGGTGGGCGCCGGCGGCGGCCACCTGGAACGGCGTGGTCTGCGCGCTCTTGGCGTGCACCGAGATGATCTGGCCCGGGGTCACGCGGTAGGACGGGCGGTCCACGCGCTGGCCGTCGACCAGGATGTGGCGGTGCACGACCAGCTGGCGGGCCTGGGCGATGGTGCGGGCCAGGCCGGAGCGCAGGACGAGGGCGTCCAGGCGCATCTCGAGCAGCTCGATCAGCACGTCACCGGTGCGGCCCTGCGAACGGCGGGCCTCCTCGAAGGTGTTGCGCAGCTGCGCCTCGCGGATGCCGTACTGGGCGCGGAGGAGCTGCTTCTGGCGCAGGCCCAGGGAGTACTCGGACTCGGTGCGGCGACGGGCGCGGCCGTGCTCGCCCGGCGGGTAGGGGCGGACCTCGAAGTAGCGCGCGGCCTTCGGCGTGAGCGGCACCCCGAGGGCGCGGGACAGGCGGACCTGGCGGCGGTTGCGGTTGGAGTGGGACACGAGCGGGTGACTCCTTCTCGGGGTGGGCACTCGCGGTCGCACCCCCGCCCAGGAGGGGCGGGACGACCGGCGAACGACGGCGGCCTCCCGGCCCCGGAGCGGGGAGCGGTGACCACGAGGCGCGGGCGCCAGACGGCGCAGCACCAGCGGAGAAGACTACCGCAGCCAGCAGGTCGGGCCGTCAGCCCCGCTCCCGCCGCTCAGCGCTGGCGCAGCAGCGCCCTGATCCGCTGGAGCCGCTCGCCGATGCTGCGCTCGGCGCCGCGGTCGGTGGGGCGGTAGTACTCGCGGTCGGCGAGGTCGTCCGGGGCGTACTGCTGCGAGGCGACGGCGTGGGGCGCGTCGTGGGCGTACACGTACCCCTTGCCGTGGCCGATCCGCTGGGCCCCGGCGTAGTGGGCGTCGCGCAGGTGCGCCGGCACCGGTCCGCCGCGGCCGGCGCGCACGTCGGCGATGGCCGCGTCGACCCCCAGGTAGGCCGCGTTGCTCTTCGGGGCCGTCGCGAGGTGCACCACGGCCTGCGCCAGGACGATGCGCGCCTCCGGCATGCCGATGAGCTGCACGGCCTGCGCCGCCGCGACGGCCGTCTGGAGGGCGCTGGGGTCGGCCATGCCGACGTCCTCGCTGGCCGAGATGACCAGCCGGCGGGCCACGAAGCGCGGGTCCTCCCCCGCCTCGAGCATGCGGGCGAGGTAGTGCAGCGCGGCGTCGACGTCAGAGCCGCGCAGGCTCTTGATGAGCGCGCTGGCGACGTCGTAGTGCTGGTCGCCGCCGCGGTCGTAGCGGACGGCGGCGATGTCGACGGCGCGCTCGGCCGCGGCGAGGTCCACCCTGGCCGGCCCCGGCCCGCCCTCCCCCTCGTCGCCGGACGACGACGAGGACGCCCGGGCGTCCAGCGCGAGCCCCGCTGCCGCCTCCAGCGCCGTCAGGGCGCGGCGGGCGTCGCCCCCGGCCAGGCGCACGAGGTGGGCCAGGGCGTCGTCGTCGAGGGCCACCTGACCGGCCAGACCGCGCTGGTCGGCGACGGCGCGGAGCAGCAGGTCGCGCACGTCGTCGTCGGTGAGCGGCGCCAGCCGCAGCAGCAGCGAGCGGCTCAGCAGCGGGGAGACCACCGAGAAGCTGGGGTTCTCCGTGGTGGCGGCGATGAGCACCACCCAGCGCTCCTCCACCCCGGGGAGCAGGGCGTCCTGCTGGGCCTTGGTGAACCGGTGGATCTCGTCGAGGAAGAGGACGGTGCGCCGGTCGTGCAGGTCGCGGCCGGTCTTCGCGGCGTCGAGCACGCGCCGGACGTCCTTGACGCCGGCGGTGACGGCGGACAGCTCCTCGAAGCGCCACCCGGTGCCGCGGGCGACCACGTGGGCGAGCGTCGTCTTGCCCGTCCCCGGCGGGCCCCAGAGCAGCACCGACGCAGGGCCCGCCCGGCCGTCGCCGCCCTCCACGAGGCGGCGCAGCGGCGCGCCGGGGGTCAGCAGGTGCTGCTGGCCGGCGACCTCGTCGAGGGTGCGCGGGCGCATCCGCACCGCCAGCGGGGCCCTCACCGAGCGCGGCGAGGGCGCAGCGGACCCTGCGCCGCCGTCCTCGTCGTCGTCCCCGAGGCCCCCGCTGAACAGGTCGGCCGTCATCTCAGCGGACGTGCTCCTTCAGGAAGGCCACCGCGGCGGACCAGGCGGCCTTCGCGGAGGCCTCGTCGTAGGAGGGGCGCTCGTCGTTGACGAACGCGTGGTCGGCCTCGTAGAAGCGGACGTCGGCCTGGACGCCGGACTGCTCGCGGATCTTCGCGGCGGTGGCCTCGACGGCCTCGCGGGTGATGCGGTCGCGGGTGGCGTAGTGGCCCTGCACGGCGGCGCGCAGTCCGGAGTAGTCGGTGGCCTCGACGTCGGGCAGGCCGTAGAACGGCACGGCGGCGCTGACGCGCTCCCCCTGCTGCGCAGCGAGCGTCAGCACGAACGAGCCGCCCATGCAGAAGCCGACCACCCCGACGGTGCTGGAGGTGACCTCCGGGCGCGCGAGGAGGTGGTCGACCGCGCCGGCGAGGTCGCGCGCGGCGCGGTCGACGGGGAGCTCCTGCATGAGGCGCATCGCCTCGGCGCCGTCGTGCGTGGTGGCACCGCCGTACAGGTCCGGTGCCAGGGCCACGAAGCCCTCGGCGGCGAAGCGCCGGGTCAGGTCGGCGATGTGC
Source organism: Streptomyces sp. NP160 (assembly GCF_006335115.1). Lineage (GTDB taxonomy): Bacteria > Actinomycetota > Actinomycetes > Actinomycetales > Quadrisphaeraceae > Quadrisphaera. Next base: position 121,040 of record NZ_VDMJ01000024.1, on the reverse strand, counting down.
GTGGTCAGGCCCCACCACTCCTGGATGACGACGAGTCCCGGCCCGGAGCCCGCCGGCGGGAGCTCGAGGTAGCCGTGGGCCGTGCCCGCGCCGCTGGGGAACTCGACGTTCTGCTCGCTCACCCCCACATCCCAGCACGCGCCCCCGACACCCACCCCTCCCCCCACCAGCCGTGATCATGGGCGTCCGNNCGGACGCCCATGATCACGGACGGGGGTGGGGTCCGGGGTGGCGCACTCCGGGCGATCCGGACGTAGCGTGAGGTGGTGACGCACACGACGTCCGTCCTCAGCGCCTTCCCCGAAGACCTGCCCACCACCCTGGGCGCCCTGCGCAGCAGCGGGCTGCCCCAGGCCGAGCCCCGCTCGGTCAAGGCCGAGCTGCGCGAGAACCTCCTGGCGCGGATGCGCGCCGGTGAGCCGCGCTTCCCCGGCGTCGTCGGCTTCGACGACACCGTGCTGCCCGAGGTGGAGCGCGCCCTGCTCGCCGGGCACGACCTCGTGCTCCTCGGCGAGCGCGGCCAGGGCAAGACCCGCCTCATCCGCTCCCTCGTGGCGCTGCTCGACGAGTGGACGCCCGTCATCGAGGGCTCCGAGCTGGGCGAGCACCCCCTCGAGCCGATCACCCCGGCCTCGGCCCGCCGGGCGCGCGAGCTCGGCGACGACCTGCCGGTCTCCTGGCGGCACCGCTCCGAGCGGTACGCCGAGAAGCTGGCCACCCCGGACACCTCCGTCGGCGACCTCATCGGCGACGTCGACCCGGTGCGCATCGCCGAGGGCCGCACCCTGGGCGACCCCGAGACCATCCACTTCGGCCTGGTCCCCCGCACGCACCGCGGGATCTTCGCCGTCAACGAGCTGCCCGACCTCGCCGAGCGCATCCAGGTCTCGCTGCTCAACGTGCTCGAGGAGCGCGACGTGCAGGTGCGCGGCTACACGCTGCGCCTGCCGCTGGACGTGCTCGTGGTGGCCAGCGCGAACCCCGAGGACTACACCAACCGCGGCCGCATCATCACCCCCCTCAAGGACCGGTTCGGGGCGGAGGTGCGCACGCACTACCCCCTCGACGTCGACCTCGAGGTGGAGCTCGTGGCGCAGGAGGCCCAGCTCGTGGCCGACGTGCCGCGGCACCTGCTCGAGGTGGTCGCACGGTTCACGCGGGCCGTGCGCGAGTCGCCGGCGGTCGACGCGCGCTCGGGCGTCTCGGCGCGCTTCGCCGTGGCCGCCGCCGAGACCCTCTCGGGCGCGGCGCTGCGGCGCGCGGCGCTGACCGGCGACGAGCCGGTCGCGCGCGTCGGCGACGCGTACGGCGTGGTCCCGACGCTGCGCGGCAAGGTCGAGTTCGAGTCCGGTGAGGAGGGCCGCGAGGAGGAGGTGCTGGTGCACCTGCTGCGCACGGCCGTCGCGGAGGTCTTCCGGGCGCGGCTCGGAGGGGCGGACCTCTCGGGCTTCACCACGCTGGTGGCCGAGGGCGGCACGGTCTTCACCGGCGAGCTGGTGAGCAGTGCCGAGCTGCTGTCGCAGATCGGCAGGGTCGAGGGGCTCGCCCGCGTGCTGGCGCGCCTCGACCTGCCGGAGGCCCCGACGCCCGGGCAGGCCGCCTCGGGGGTGGAGATGGTCCTCGAGGGCCTGCACCTCACGCGCCGGCTGGCCAAGGACGTCGAGGCCGGCAGCGACGGCCACGGCGACCGCGCCGTCTACGGCGGCTGAGAGAGCTTTCGACGACGACGGTGGCACGGGCTGCGAGGGGGACGCGATGAGCAGGGCCTACCGGTACGGCGCGTGGGACGGCGGCGCGGACCCGCTCGCCCCTCCGTACGACGTGCGCGCCGCCGTCGACGCGATCGGGCGGGACGTCATGCAGGGGCGGTCGCTGCAGGAGGCTCTGCGCGACCTGCTGCGGAACGGGCTGGACGACGACCGGGGGCGCCGCGAGGGCCTCGACGCCCTGCGCGAGCGGGTGCGGCGGCGGCGTGAGCAGCTGCGGAGCTCCGGTGACCTGTCCGGCTCGCTGCAGCAGGCGCGGGAGAAGCTCGAGCAGGCGCTCACCACGGAGCGGGCTGCGCTCGACCAGAAGGCGGCCGAGGCGGCCGAGCGCGAGTCAGCCGGCGAGGAGGGGGCCGGGGCCGACGCCAGCGAGGCGGCGCTCGCCCACGCCCAGCTCGACGCGCTCCCCCGGCGCACAGCCGCCGCAGTGCGGGAGCTCGCCGACTACGACTGGACCTCGCAGGCGGCGAAGCAGACCTACGAGGAGCTCCTCGACGACCTCCGCCAGCAGGCGCTGCGGGCGCAGATCCCCGGGCTCGGCCAGATGGGCCAGCAGGGCGAGGGCGGGCAGCAGGGCGAGGGCGGCCAGCAGGGCCAGTCGATGGAGGGCGTCAAGGAGCTCCTGGGAGACCTCAACGCGCTGCTCGCCGCCCACGAGCGCGGTGAGGACACCACCGAGCAGTTCGCCGAGTTCATGGCCGAGCACGGCGACGCGTTCCCCGAGGACCCGAAGGACGTCGACGAGCTGCTCGACGCCCTCGCGCAGCGCGCTGCCGCCATGCAGCGGCTCATGCGGTCGCTGTCCAAGGAGGAGCGCAGCCAGCTGCAGCAGCTCATGGCGCAGGCCATGGCCGACGCCGGGCTGGAGGCCGAGGTCAGCGCGCTCAACCAGCACCTGCAGGACCTGCGCCCCGGCGCCTTCGTGCGCGGGCGTGGCCGGGAGTCCTTCAACGGCTCCGAGCCGCTGGGGATGGACGACGCCACGGGTGCGCTCGCCGAGCTGGCGGACCTGGACGACCTCGACGACCAGCTCGCGATGGACGGTCCCGGCCAGGGGCTCGACGACGTGGACGTCGAGGCGGTCGAGCGCCAGCTCGGCACCGGGGCCGCCAACCAGCTGCGCCGCCTCGCCGAGCTGGAGCGCGAGCTGAAGAAGCAGGGCTGGCTCACCGGCCCGGCCAGCCAGCTGCAGCTCTCCCCCAAGGCGCTGCGCCGGCTCGGGCAGACGGCGCTGCGCCGTGTCTTCGCCGACCTGGAGTCCTCGCGGCGCGGGTCTCACGACGAGCGCTCCGCCGGCGCGGCCGGGGAGGCCACGGGCACCTGGCGCGAGTGGCAGTTCGGCGACGAGCAGCCGCTCGACTCCGTGGCCACGGTGCGCCGGGCCGTGCTGCGCTCCGCGGCGACGCGCTCGCCGTCGTCGTCCTCCTCAGCCAACGGGCAGCAGCGGGCGGTGCGGCTGCTCCCGGAGGACTTCGCGGTGGCCGAGACCGAGCGGCGCTCCAGCGCGGCCGTGGCGCTGTGCGTGGACCTGTCGTGGTCGATGTACGCCGAGGACCGCTGGGCGCCCATGAAGCAGACGGCGATGGCGCTGGCGCACCTCGTGGCGACGCAGCACCCGAGCGACGCGTTCGAGATCATCGGGTTCGACAGGACGGCGCGGACCATGTCGACCGCCGAGCTGGCCGCCGTCGAGCCGGCGTGGATCCAGGGCACCAACCTCCAGCACGCGCTGGCGCTCGCGCGCCGCCACGTGTCGAGGCACCCGGACGCGCAGCCGATCGTCCTGGTGGTCACCGACGGGGAGCCGACGGCCCACCTCGACGACGACGGCGAGGCGTGGTTCGACTGGCCGACGTCCCCGGAGACGCTGCGGCGGACGGTCGGCGAGGTGGACGCCATGACGCGCTCGCGCGTGGCGATCAACACGTTCCTGCTGGGCGAGGACCCGGGCCTGCGGCGCTTCGCCGACGCGATGGCGCGGCGCAACGGCGGGCGGGTGTTCGCGCCGTCGCTGGACCGGCTCGGGGAGTTCGTGGTGTCCGACTACCTGCGCGCCCGCAACGGCTCGTCCGGTGGAGGCGCGCGCAGCCGCCGCGCCTCCTGACCCCTCGTGATCATGGACGTCCGCCACCCACCCCTCGTGATCATGGACTTCCGCCACCCTCACCACGTCCGCTGACGGATCTTCGGCTCCATCCCCAGCAGCTCCCCGAACGCCAGCTCCAGCTCCAGCGACCGCCCCAGCACCGCACCCTTGCGCGCCGGCAGCACCCGCCACCCGAACTCCCGCTCCAGCCGGAGCCGGCGCGCATCGTCGGCGTCGCGCTGGGCCTGCGTGGAGTGGAACTCCTCCCCGTCGTACTCCCCGGCCTTGCGCTGCGCCTCCCACCCCAGGTCCAACCGCATCGCACCCGGCCGCTGCTCCGGCACCCAGATCTGCACGTCAGGACGCGGAAACCCTGCATCCAGCAGCCGCAGCCGGAACCAGGACTCCCCGTAGGACTCTGCGCCACCGTCCATGTGCACGATGAGGTAGCGCGCCTGCCCTACGCCGCGGTCGCCCTTGAACTCCTCGATGCGCACCCGCAGCACCTCGGGGTCGACCAGTCCGAGCCGGTCCATGCGGTCCAGCACTGCCAGCGCCATGGGCGGGGACAGGTAGCGGGCGCAGTCCAGCGCCGTGCGCTCGGGGGGTGGTGACCAGCACCCCGCCGACCTCCATGACGTCGTGCGCGGCCAGCGGCGCCTCGAAGATCGACGCCCCGCGCCACTTCGGAGTGCGGTTGCTGGCCGGCACCAGGCCCTGCAGCGGCACCGGGGAGGTGTCCAGCGCCGGGCCGCGCGGGTCGACCCCGTGGACCATCGCCGCCAGCCCGCGACACGCGACGACGTGCGGCGGCAGGACCAGCGACGCAGCACGCGCGGCGATGAGCGGATCGGCCGCGGTACGAGCATCGACGTAGGCGCCGCGCACCAGCTCGACGACGGCGCCGGAGGTCAGGAGCCGGTCCAGCTGGTGACGGGTCATGCCCACCCCGCCGACGTCCCGCCGGGTGAAGGGCGGCAGGACGTCGGTCAGGGAGATGAGTCGTGCGACCACCCGGTGAGGGTGGCTGATCTTGCTCCGACCCTGCTGCGACCGTCCACAGGGTGGCGGACGTCCATGATCACGGCCGGAGGGTGCTCGGGAGGTCCATGATCACGGACGGGAGGGGTCAGGACGCCGGAGCGGCCTTCGGGTCGGCCTTGGGCTCGGGCTTCTTCGGGGGGCCGTCGATGCCGGCCTCGGCGCGCTGCGCCGGGGTGATCGGCGCCGGGGCCGCCGTCAGCGGGTCGTAGCCGCCGCCCGACTTCGGGAACGCGATGACCTCGCGGATCGAGTCCGACCGGGTCAGCAGCGCCACGATGCGGTCCCACCCGAAGGCGATGCCGCCGTGCGGCGGGGCGCCGTAGCCGAACGCGTCGAGGAGGAAGCCGAACTTCTCCTGCGCGTCCTCCGGGGAGATCCCCATGACCCTGAAGACCCGCTCCTGCACGTCGCGGCGGTGGATGCGGATGCTGCCGCCGCCGATCTCGTTGCCGTTGCAGACGATGTCGTACGCGTAGGCGAGCGCCTCGCCCGGCGCCTCGGGCGAGCTGTCGAAGGTGTCCAGGTGCTCCGGCTTCGGGGACGTGAACGCGTGGTGCACCGCCGTCCACGCTCCCCCGCCGACGGCGACGTCACCGGCGGCCACCGCGGCCTCGGCCGGCTCGAACAGCGGGGCGTCGACCACCCAGACGAACGCCCAGTGCGACTCGTCGATGAGCCCGCACCGCTTGCCGATCTCCAGGCGCGTGGCGCCCAGCAGCGAGCGCGCCCCCGACGCGGGACCCGCCGCGAAGAAGACGCAGTCGCCCGGCACCGCCCCGACCTTGGCAGCCAGGCCGGCGCGCTCGGTCTCCGACAGGTTCTTGGCCACCGGCCCGGACAGCTCGCCGTCCTCGCCCACCAGCACGTACGCCAGGCCGCGGTGCCCGCGCTGCTTGGCGAACTCCTGCCACGCGTCGAGCTGCTTGCGCGGCTGGGACGCGCCGCCCGGCATGACCACGGCGCCGACGTACGGCGCCTGGAAGACGCGGAACGGGGTGTCGGCGAAGTAGGAGGTGCAGTCGACCAGCTCCACGCCGAACCGCAGGTCGGGCTTGTCGGAGCCGTAGCGGGCCATCGCGTCGCGATAGGTCATCCGCGGGATGGGGGTGTCCAGCGTGTGCCCGATGAGCGACCACAGGCCGACGAGCACCTTCTCGGCGAGGGCGATGACGTCGTCCTGCTCGACGAAGGCCATCTCGACGTCGAGCTGGGTGAACTCCGGCTGGCGGTCGGCGCGGAAGTCCTCGTCGCGGTAGCACCGGGCGATCTGGAAGTACTTCTCCACCCCGGCCACCATGAGCAGCTGCTTGAACAGCTGCGGGCTCTGCGGCAGGGCGTACCAGGAGCCCGGCGCGAGGCGGGCGGGCACGAGGAAGTCGCGGGCGCCCTCGGGGGTGGAGCGCGTCAGCGTGGGGGTCTCGACCTCGGTGAACCCGTCGGCCAGCAGCACGTCGCGGGCGACGCGGTTGGCCTCGCTGCGCAGCTTCAGCGCGGCGGCGGGCGCGGGACGGCGCAGGTCGAGGTAGCGGTGGCGCAGGCGCACCTCCTCACCGGGGGCGTTCACCTGCTCTCCCGCGGCCTCGATCGGGAACGGCAGCGGCGCGGCCTCGTTGAGCACGGTCAGCTGCTCGGCCACCACCTCGACGTCACCCGTGGGCAGCGCCGGGTTCTCGTTGCCGACCGGGCGCAGGCGCACGGCGCCGGTGACCTGGACGACGAACTCGCTGCGCAGCGCGTGCGCGCCCGAGGACTCCAGCAGCTCGTCGCGGACGACCACCTGCACCACGCCGGAGGCGTCGCGCAGGTCGAGGAAGGCCACCCCGCCGTGGTCTCGGCGGCGGCCCACCCACCCGGCGAGGGTGACCTGCTCGCCGTCGTGAGCGGCGCGCAGGGTTCCTGCGGAGTGGCTGCGGAGCACGCGGAGACCTTCCTTCCAGTCGTCGGCCCTCATGACCGAGGGCCCCCGCGAGCCTAGTCGGCACCGACCGGGGTCCGCCCGGGTCACGAGCGCCGGCGGGCTGCGCCGGTGGTCACGGACGGAGGACGGCGTCGATCCAGGCGCGGACGCCGGGCCAGTGGGGCGCGTCCGGGTCGATGAGCGCCATGTGGTCCAGCTGCTCCGGTTCCACGAGCTCGACGGCCGCCCCGTCAGCAGCAGCGGCGGCGGCGTAGTCGCGGCTGTGCTCGACGGGCACCCGTGCGTCGTCGGTCCCGTGGACGACGAGCACGGGGCACGCCGGCCACGGCCGCTGGCGCGGCGAGGCCGTCCGGTAGGCCTCCGGGTCAGACTCCGGCGAGGCGCCCACGAGCTCCGCGACGGCCCCGCTGCCGATGCCCTCGGCGTACCCGCGGACGAGGTCGGTCACCGGGGCGAGGGCGACGACGGCGTCTGCGACCGCCGAGTGCAGGAGGGCCAGGTGGCCCCCGGCGGAGTGGCCGACCAGCAGGACAGGCCCGGTGTCGTCGTCCTGCTCGTGGAGCGCGGCCAGGCCCGCGGCGACGTCGTCCGACGTCTCCGGCCAGCCTCCCCCGGACCCGATCCGCCGGTACTCCGGCACCGCGACCCGCCAGCCCCGCTCCAGGAGCGCCGGCACGAGCGGGTGCATGAGGTCGGCGGCCCACGGCGTGCGCCAGTAGCCGCCGTGCACCAGCACGGCCGTCCCGCGAGGCCGACCGGTCGGCGACCAGACCCCGACCTCCTGCTGGGGGTCGTCGCCGTACCTCAGCACCCGGCGCTCCTCGTGGATGGTCACGGCAGCTGTGCTCCTCAGGCTCTGGCAGTGTCAGGTCCTGCCTCAGTGTCCGGTCCTGGAGGCCGGATCCGGCCGCGAGAGCCTGACGCCGCAGGGTGGCTGACAGGGTGGCCGACCGTCCATGATCACGGACGGGGGACGTGGGACCTGGACTGGACGGAGACCACGGCCAGGCCGAGCCCGGTGGTGAACGCCAGCAGGTGGCCGGCGTTGGTGAAGTCGGTGTCCACGGCGATGAGCACCACCAGCGCCGCGAACCCGCCCACCACGTAGACCCAGCGCCACCGGCGCGGCACGACCGCCGCGAGCAGGCCCGCCATCCCCGCCAGGGCGTAGCTGACGCCGACGTCCGGCGCGGTGGTCACGCTGGGCGGCACGAACCCGTGCCGCACCCCGGCGGCGAGGAACGTCGCCACGAGCAGCGTGGCTCCGACGTGCCCGAACAGCGCCGCGAGCACCGTGGACGCCCGGCCGATGGCGCGGCTGCACAGCGTCATCACCACCACCAGCGGCAGCAGGAGCAGGACCTCGCCGAAGTCGCGGACCACGAAGGCGCTCAGCAGCAGCACGGCGGCCGGGTCGTGGCGGAGGTTGGCGATGTTGGTGCTGGCGGAGAGCACCGCCTGCTCGTGGAGGCGCTCCGGCAGGAGGGCGAGGACGGCGGCCACCACCAGCACGAGCCCCGCGTAGGCGAGGGCCAGCTCGCCGCCGCGGGCCCACCGCGGCCAGCGCGACCACCCGCGCCGGTCGCGGTCACCAGCTGGTCACCGGGTGGTCACCAGCTGCCGTGGACGTGCTCGCGGATGCGCTCGTCGTAGATGCGCTCGAAGGCGGCGAGCACGTCGTCCCCCAGCGGCGCGACCGACGCGGCCGCGGCGTTCCCGCGCGCCTGCTCGGGGTTGCGGGCCCCCGGGATCGCCGTCGTCACGCCGTGCTGGTCGAGGATCCACCGCAGCGCCAGCTGCGCGGTGGTGACGCCCTCGCCCGCCTGGGACGCCAGCGCCGCCACCTCGCGGGCCGCGGCCACGCCGACGTCGTACGGCACCCCGGAGAACGTCTCGCCCTTGTCGAACTGCTCGCCGTTGCGGTTGAAGCTCCGGTGGTCGTCCTCACCGAACTGCGTGGTCTCGTCGTACTTGCCCGTCAGCAGCCCGGACGCCAGCGGCACGCGAGCGAGGATGCCCACGCCCGCCTCGGCGGCCGCCGGGAGCACCCGCTCGAGCGGCTTGCGGCGGAACGCGTTGAGGATGATCTGGACGCTCGCCACGCCGGGCCGAGCGATGGCGGTCAGCGCCTCGTCCACGGTCTCCACGGAGACGCCGTACGCGGCGATCGCGCCGTCGGCGACGAGCTGGTCGAGGGCGTCGAAGACCGCGTCGTCGGAGAACACGGGCGTCGGCGGGCAGTGCAGCTGCACCAGGTCGAGCCGGTCCACGCCGAGGTTCTTGCGCGACCGGTCCGTCCAGTCCCGCAGGTTCTCGGCGGTGAACGCCGCCGGCACGTGGGGGTCGGCGCGGCGGCCGCACTTGGTGGCCACGAACGGCCGGTCGGCCTCGGGCAGCTCGCGCAGGAACTGGCCGATGAGCTGCTCGCTGCGGCCGTCGCCGTACACGTCGGCGGTGTCGAACAGGGTGATGCCGCTCTCGAGGGCCGCGTGCAGCGTGGCGGTGGCGTCGGCGTCGCTGACGTCGCCCCAGCCGCCGCCGATCTGCCAGCACCCCAGCCCGATCACGCTGACCTGCGCACCGGTGCGCCCGAGCGTCCTCGTCTCCATCGTCGTCATGCTCCGCACGCTACGGCCCGCTCGCTGTGAGCGCTCTCAGAAGAGGGTGGGCGCGGGCTCCGCGCCCGTCGTCGTCATGACCGCGCGGGAGGAGGACGACGACGGCGGGGCGGTCAGCGGGAGGCTGCCCTCCGGCCACGCGCCCTCGCGCAGCTCGCCGCTGGTGGACGCGGCGAACCCGTGCTGCTCCAGCAGCGGGGCCAGGCGCGCCGCGAGCGCCTCGCGGTAGCCGCGCGGGACGTAGGCACCGCGGCGGTACAGCTCGCGGTAGGCCGGCACGAGGTCCGGGCGGTGGCGCCCGACCCAGCGGGCGACGTGCTCGCGCGCCCCGGGGCGCAGGTGCAGGGGCACCACGGTCACACCGGTGGCGCCGGCCGCGGCGACGTCCGCCAGGGCGGCGTCGAGCTGCTCGGCGGAGTCGGTGAGGTGCGGCAGCACCGGGGCCAGGAACACCCCGCACGGCAGGCCCGCGGCGCGGACCGCGCGGACGAGGTCGAGCCGGGCACGCGGCGTCGGCGCCCCGTGCTCCAGGGAGCGGTGCAGCTCGTCGTCCCACACCGCGATGGAGACGCCCACCCCGACCGGCACGTCGCGCGCGGCATCGGCCAGCAGGGGCAGGTCGCGGCGCAGGAGCGTGCCCTTGGTGAGCACGGAGAAGGGCGTCCCGGAGCGGTGCAGCGCCTCGACGACCCGGGGCATGAGGCGGTAGCGGCCCTCGGCCCGCTGGTAGGGGTCGGTGCCGGTGCCGAGCACCACGTGCTCGCGGTTCCAGCTGGGCTTCCCCAGCTCGACGGCGAGCCGCTCTCCCACGTTGGTCTTGACGACGATCTCGCGGTCGAAGCCCTCACCCGTGTCGAGGTCCAGGTAGCTGTGCGTGTAGCGGGCGTAGCAGTACGTGCACGAGTGGGAGCAGCCCCGGTAGGGGTTGACCGTCCACCGGAACGGCATCGCGCTCATCGCGGGCACCTGCGACAGCGCCGACTTCGCGAGGACCTCGTGGAAGGTCAGGCCGGCGAACTCGGGCGTCGTGGTGGTGCGCAGCAGTCCCGGTACCGAGGCAGCGCCGACCAGCGCACCCTCGTCCTGTCCGGCCACCGCCTGCCCGCTCCAGCGCACCGCGAGAACGTACACCTGTTCGATGCCGGCGCGCTGTGCCAGGCTCCCGCCTGTGGACATGAAGCTCGAGCTGGTGCCGCTGCCCGTCTCCGACGTCGACGCCGCCAAGGCCTTCTACGCCGACCGCCTCGGCTTCACCGTCGACGTCGACGTCGCTCCCGCCCCCGGGATCCGCGTGGTGCAGGTGACGCCGCCGGGATCGGCGTGCTCGATCGGCTTCGGCAGCGGGCTGCCGGTGTACGAGGGCGAGCCCGGCTCGGTCCGCGGCCTGCACCTCGTCGTCGCCGACGTCCAGGCGGCCCGGGCAGAGCTGCTCGGCCGCGGCGTGGACGTCGGCGAGGTCACCGACGCCGGCGGCGGCGTGCTCTACGCCGGCCTGCAGGACCCGGACGGCAACTCCCTCGTGCTCCAGCAGATGCCCTGGCGCACCGGCGACGCCTTCTGAGCCAGCGCAGTCAGCGAGCGGCGGGAGCCGCGGCCTCCCCTGCGGGCGCGGAGAACTGCGCCTCGTAGAGCCGCGCGTACGCCCCGCCCACGGCCAGCAGCTCGGCGTGCGTCCCCTGCTCGACCAACCGGCCGGACTCCATGACGAGGATGAGGTCGGCGTCGCGGATGGTGGACAGGCGGTGGGCGATGACCAACGCGGTCCTGTCGCGTCGCAGCTCCGCCATGGCCCGCTGGACGAGCAGCTCGGTGCGGGTGTCCACCGAGCTGGTGGCCTCGTCGAGGATGAGCAGCTTGGGCCTGCGCAGGAACGCTCGCGCGATGGTCAGCAGCTGCCGCTCCCCCGCGGAGAGGTTGGAGGCCTCGTCGTCGATGACGGTGTCGTACCCGTCGGGCAGCGACCTCACGAAGCGGTCCGCGAGCGCGTCGCGGGCGGCCTGCTCGACCTCGGCCTCGGTGGCGTCGGGGCGGCCGTAGCGGATGTTGTCGCGGATGGTGCCGCCGAACAGCCACGTGTCCTGGAGCACCATGCCAGTGGCGGCGCGCAGGGCGGACCGGGGCAGGTCGCGCACGTCGACGCCGTCCAGCAGGATCCGCCCGCCGTCGACCTCGTAGAACCTCATGACGAGGTTGACCAGCGTGGTCTTGCCGGCGCCGGTCGGACCGACGATCGCGACCGTGTGGCCGGGCTCGGCGACCAGCGACAGGTCCTCGACCAACGGCTTCGACGGGTCGTAGCTGAAGGAGACGTGCTCGAACTCGAGCCGCCCCGGCCCGTCGACCACCGCGGCAGCGGAGGCCGCCGAGTCCGGTGTCTGCTCCTCGGCGTCGAGCAGCTCGAAGACGCGCTCCGCGCTGGCCACCCCGGACTGCAGCAGGTTGGCCATCGACCCCAGCTGCGCCAGCGGCTGCGTGAACTGCCGGGAGTACTGGACGAACGCCTGCACGCTGCCGATGCCCAGCGACCCGCCGGCCACCACGAGGCCGCCCACCACGGCGATGCCCACGTAGACGAGGTTCCCCACGAACGTCAGCGCCGGCATGATCAGCCCGGAGACGAACTGGGCGCCGAACGCGGCGTCGTGCAGCTGGCCGTTGGTCACGGCGAAGCGCTCGGCCACCTCACGGCGCCGCCCGAAGACCTTGACCAGCGCGTGGCCGGTGTAGGCCTCCTCGACCTGCGCGTTGAGCTCGCCGGTGCTCTTCCACTGGGCCACGAAGAGCTTCTGGGACCGCTTGGCGATCAGCCCCGTCACCACCACGGTGAGGGGGATCGTGACCAGCGCGACGAGCGCCAGCAGGGGAGAGATCCACACCATCATCACGACGACGCCGACCACCGTCAGCAGCGACGTCACCAGCTGGCTCAGGGTCTGCTGGACGGTCTGGGAGATGTTGTCGATGTCGTTGGTGACGCGGCTGAGCAGCTCACCGCGCGGCGTGCGGTCGAGGTGCGAGAGCGGGAGGGCGTTGATCTTGCGCTCGACGTCCTCCCGCAGCCGGTAGACGGTGCGCTGGGTGACGCCGGCGAGCACGTACCCCTGCAGCCACCCGAGCACCGCCGAGGCGACGTACAGCGCGAGCACGAGCGTCAGCAGCGACCCCAGCGCGCCGAAGTCGACGCCCTGGCCGGGCGTGAAGTCCACGGTGCGCAGGAAGTCGACCTCCGACCCCTGGCCCGCCGCCTGCAGCTGGGCGAGCACGGCGTCCTTCGTGGTGCCGCCGGGGAACCGCACGCCGACCGCACCGGCGACCACGAGGTCGGTGGCCCTGCCGAGCATCTTGGGTCCCGCCACCGCGAGCGCCACCGACGCCGTTCCCACGACGACGACGAGCGCGATCCACGCCCGCTCCGGCCGCAGGCGGCCGAGGAGGCGCCGGGCGCTGGGCCAGAAGTCCTTCGACTTCTCGGCAGGCATCGCCATGCCCATCATGCCGCCGCCGCCCATGGGACCGCGGCGCTGCGGCGGGACCGGCCGAGCCGGGGTGGAGGTGCTCATGCGACGACCCCCGCGTCGGTGGCGGACAGCTGGCTGGCGACGATCTCCTGGTACTCCGGGCAGGTCTCCAGCAGCTCGGCGTGCGTGCCGCGGGCGACCACGCGCCCGTGCTCCAGCACGAGGATCTGGTCCGCCGAGACCACCGTGGCGACCCGCTGGGCCACCACGACGCGCGTGGCGTCCCGCACCCCGTCAGCACCGTCGAGCGCGGCGCGCAGCCGGGCGTCGGTGGCGGTGTCGAGGGCGCTGAACGCGTCGTCGAAGACGTAGACGGCGGGTCTCTTGACCAGCGCGCGGGCGATGGCGAGCCGCTGGCGCTGCCCGCCGGAGACGCTGGTGCCGCCCTGCGTGACCGGCTCCTCCAGCTGCCCGGGCATCGCGCGGACGAAGTCAGCCGCCTGCGCGATCTCCAGCGCCTCCCACAGCTCGGCGTCGGTGGCGTCCGGCCGCCCGAACCGCAGGTTGGACGCGATGGTGCCGGCGAACAGCAGGGCGCGCTGCGGCACCAGGCCGATGCGGTCCCACAGCACGTCCGGTTCGAGCCGGCGCACCTCCACGCCGTCCACGAGCACTGCGCCGCCGGTGACGTCGAACAGGCGCGGCAGCAGGTTGACCAGGGTGGTCTTGCCCCCTCCGGTGGACCCGACCACCGCCGTCGTCGTCCCCGGAGCGGCGGTGAAGGAGATGTCGCGGAGCACCGGTGCCTCGGCGCCGGGGTAGGCGAACGTCGCGCCGCGCAGCTCGACGGTGCCGCGCAGCGCGGGGTCGAGGTCGGCCTCGCGCACGGCGGTGTCGGCGGCGGGCGGCACCACGGACGGCTCGGCGGCGAGCACCTCGCCGATGCGGTCCGCGGAGACGGCGGCGCGCGGCAGGAGGAACGCCAGCATCGTCGCCATCATCACGGCCATGAGGATCTGCACGAGGTAGGAGATGAACGCCGTGAGCTGGCCGATCTGCAGGTCGCCGTCGGCGATGCGGTAGGCCCCGAGCCACACGACGGCCACGGTGGAGGCGTTCATGACGAGCATCACCGTGGGGAACATGAGCGCCATGAGCCGCCCGGCCCGCAGCGCCGTGGCGGTGAGGTCGGTGCTGGCGGCGGCGAAGCGGGCCTCCTCCACGGGCTCGCGGACGAACGCGCGGACCACGCGGACCCCGGTGAGCTGCTCGCGCAGCACCCGGTTCACGCCGTCGAGGCGCACCTGCATGAGCCGGAACTGCGGCACCATCCGCACGACGATCGCCCCGACCGCCCCCAGGAGCACGGGGACGGCGACGACGAGCACCCACGCCATCCCGACGTCCTGGTGGAGCGCGAGCGCCACCCCACCGACGGCGGTGATGGGGCTGGTGACGAGCAGGGTCGCGCCCATGAGCACGAGCATCTGCACCTGCTGGACGTCGTTGGTGGTGCGGGTGATGAGGCTGGCGGCGCCGAAGCGCCCGAACTCGCGCTCGGACAGGGCCGCCACGTGCCCGAAGACGGCGGCGCGGACGTCGCGGCCGAAGCCCATCGCCGTCTTCGCGCCGAAGTGCACGGCGACGACGGTGGCCGCCACCTGCGCGAGCGTGACCAGGAGCATCCACAGGCCCGTGACCAGCACGTAGCGGGTGTCCCCGGTGACGACGCCCTCGTCGATGATGTCGGCGTTGAGGGTCGGCAGGTACAGCGAGGCCAGGGTCTGGAGCGTCTGGAAGACCACGACGCCCGCCAGCAGGGACCAGTAGGGGCGCAGGTAGCGCCTCAGGAGCCGAACGAGCACGCGGCCCACCTCCACGACGGCGGGGCGCTCCGGCGCTGATCAGCCAGTTGCCCCGGCGAACGAGGCTAGGCCCGCCGCTCGACCCGCCGCCAGGCCTTTCCGCTCAGGGCGATCCCCACCCCGTCCGTGATCATGGACGGCCGGAACACCGCGCTGCCAGGACACGGACCCCCGCGCGTCCTAGCCTCGTCACGACGGCGTGCTCTGGAACCCGCGGACACCGCGCCCCGCCCCGCAGGAGCCCCTGTGCGACCTGACGAGCCCGCCACCGCGACCTTCATCGGCAACGCCACCGTGCTCCTGCGCTGGGGCCCGTTCACGCTGCTGACCGACCCGAACTTCCTGCACCGCGGCGACCTCGCGTGGCTGGGCCACGGCCTCGTGACGCGGCGGCTCACCGAGCCGGCGCTGCAGGTCGACCAGCTGCCCGACCTCGACGCCGTCCTGCTCTCCCACCTGCACGGGGACCACTGGGACCGGGTCGCCCGTCGCGGCCTCGACCGCGGCCTGCCGATCATCACCACACCGCACGCCGCACGGCGTCTGCAGGGCCGCGCCGGGTTCCGGCGGGCCGACGGGCTGCGCACCGGCGAGCGCCGCACCCTGAACCGCGACGGCTGCACAGCGACGGTGACCTCCCTGCCGGGCGCCCACGCCACCGGCGTCCTGGCCCGGCTGCTCCCGCCGGTGATGGGGTCGCTCGTCGACTTCGCCGGCCCCGACGGGAAGGTGCGCACCAGGGTCTACACCACCGGCGACACCCTGCTGGTCGACGCGGTCCGCGCCCTGGCCGCTCGCCTCCGGGAGGGCGACGGCGTGGACGCGGCGCTCGTGCACCTGGGCGGCACCACGCTGCCCGGCGGCGCGGTGGTGACGCTCGGCGGCGAGGACGGCGCGGAGCTGGTGGACCTGGTGCGCCCGCGCGCCGTCGTGCCCGTCCACCACAGCGACTACGGGGTGTTCCGCTCGCCGCTGGGCGCCTTCGACGCGGCGGTGGAGCGCCGCGGCCTGCGGCACCTCGTGCAGCACGTGGCCCCTGGCGAGACGGTGGTCCTCCCCTCCTCCGCCTAGGGCGCGTCAGGTCGCGCGGCGGGAGCGGCTGCCGACCAGCCGCGCCGTCGCCGTCGCCGTCGTCACCGCGGCGAGCACGGGCACCAGCAGGGTCGTGGCGCTGCCGGTGAACTCGAGGAGCAGCACGACGGCCGTCAGCGGCGCCCGCTGCGTGACGCTGAGCACCGCCGCCGCCCCCACCACCGCGACCGCCGACACCGGCGCCCCCGGCCACAGGTGCGACCACGCGGCCGCCACGAGCAGGCCGAGCAGCGCCCCCAGCGCGACCGCGGGCGTCAGCAGACCACCGCGCGCACCCGAACCGAGGCACAGGGCGGTGGCCAGCGGCCGGGCGAGCAGCAGCACCGCGGCGGTCCCCAGGCCCAGCTGCCCGACGAACGCCAGCTCGGCCGGCGCGTGCCCGTTGCCGAGCACCTGGGGCAGCGGGACGGCGAGCACACCGACGGCCGTGAACGCGAGCGTCGTCGCCACCGGGAGCTTCCACCCGGTCGGCGCCAGCGCGCGGGAGCGGTCGGCCAGCGCCCGGAACGCCAGCCCCACCCCCGCGGCCAGCGGACCGACGACGACGGCGACCACGACGAGCGACGCGCTGGGGTCGCCGAGCCCCACGACGGTGAAGACCTGCTGCTGACCGAGGAACGGCCAGGCCACCACCGTGGCGACGACCGACGTGGCGACCGCGGCGAGCGCCACCGCCGGCGCCAGCGTGGCGAGCAGCACCTCGAGCGTGAACAGCGCTCCCCCGAGCGGCACGTCGTAGACGGCGGCGAGGCCGGCGCCCGCACCGCAGGCCAGGAGCACCCGCTGCGCGGGCTCGTCGAGCCCGCAGCGACGGGCCAGCCAGCCACCCGCGGCGGCACCGACCTGCCGGGGCGCACCCTCGCGTCCCAGGGAGGCCCCCGCTCCCACCGCGACCACCTGCAGCACGGCGTCCACCGACGTGCTGCGCAGCCGCAGCTGCCCTCCGAGCGGCCCGCGCGCGACGTCCTCCGCGCTGCGCACCGGGGGGCCCCACCGCTGCAGCGCCCACCAGCCGAGCCCGACCACCAGCCCACCGACGGCCATCGCCAGCACCCGGCGCTCCAGCTCGGCCGCCTGGACCGCGGCGCCGAAGCCGCCGTCGAGCGGACCGTGGGCGAGGCGCTGCACGAGGTGGAGCAGCCCCATGAGCGCTGCCCCCGCGAGGCCGGCGACCGCACCGGTGGTCACCACGGCGGCGGCCCACCTCAGCGGCAGCGGCACGCCGCCACCCTCCCACACCCCCTCCCCCGTGATCATGGACGGTCGGCCACCTCTCCCGGTGGCGTTCGTCCATGATCACGGCGGGTGGGTGGCTACGGTCGGCGGTGTGGACACCGGCGGCGCCTGGGGGACGCTGCTCGCCGTGGCGGGCGGGCTCGTCGTCGCGCTCCTGGTGTGCTGGCTGCTGCTCCTCGCCGTCCTCTGGCGGGTGTCGCGGGGGCGGACCACCTGGCGCGACGCGCTGCGGCTCCTGCCCGACCTCCTGCGCCTGGTGCGCCGCCTCGCCGCCGACCGCAGCCTGCCCCGCGGCGTCCGCGTGCTGCTGTGGCTGCTGCTGGGCTACCTGGCGCTGCCGGTCGACCTCGTGCCGGACGTCCTTCCGGTGATCGGCTGGGCGGACGACGTCATCGCCGTGGTCCTGGTGCTCCGCTCGGTGGTCCGGCGTGCCGGGCCGCAGGCCCTGGAGCGGCACTGGCCGGGCACGCCGGAGGGCCTCGCCGCCGTGCGCTCCGTCTGCGGCCTCACCCCCGCCTGATCAGGGCCTGAGCAGCAGCTCGCCCGCCGCCCACCGCTCCCGCACCAGCGCGGCGACGTCCTCGGCGCGCGGGGGCGGGTCGCGCAGCACGTGCCGGTCCGGCAGGTCCCCCGCGGCGCCGGAGAAGTCCGCGTGCATGCGCGCCGTGGCCGTCTGGTCGGTGAAGCCGTGACCGGTGCGCGCCGCCACCTGGCGGGACGTGCGCTCCAGGTCGGGCACCAGGACGACGACGTGCAGCTCGCCCGGCACGCGCAGGCCCTGGCGGGAGGCGGCTGCGGCGAAGGTGGGCAGGAACCACGGCCCCACCACGCCGTCGTAGACCACCGGGCACCCGCCGGCCGCGAGCGCCCCCGCGGCCGCCGCCGCTGCGGTGATGACGGTCGTGTTCTGCGCGGCAGCCTCGGGCAGCCACGGCGGCACGGCGCCCCGCTGCCAGAACGCGAAGAACGCGTCGCCGGGCACCAGCGCCCCCACGTCCAGGCCCGCGACGAGCAGTCCCGCGACGGTGCTCTTCCCGGCCCCGGGAGGCCCGGTCACCACCAGCAGGTCGGCCACCCCACCACCCTGGCGCACCGGAGGCGAGATCGACGAGCCGGTCGTAGCGTCGTCGGCGCACGACGGACCGAGAGATGAGGAGGAGACCGTGGTGGACTTCAAGGGCCTCGCGGACAAGGCCAGGGACCTCGCCGGCAAGCACCCCGACCAGGCGGACCAGGTGGTCGAGAGGGGCGGCGACGCGATCGACGCCCGGACCGGCGGCAAGTACGCCGACAAGGTCGACGTCGGCCAGCAGAAGGCGGACGCCTTCCTGGACGGCCAGGGCGACGCGACCGGCGGCGAGCCCCGCCGGTGACGCAGCAGGAGGGCGCGCGGGACGAGGTGCTGCGCGCCCTCCTGGCGCGCCACGGCCGCTCCTACGCCGACGAGGCGGGCATCGCGCTGCGCGACACCCCCGCCCCGCTGCTCCAGCTGCTGGTGCTGTCCAGCCTGCTGAGCTCCGGGGTGTCCGCCGAGCTCGGCGTGCGCGCCGCCCGGGGCCTGCGCGAGGCGGGCCTGACCACCGCCGAGCACCTGCGGGACGCCGGTGACGACGGCCGGTGGAAGGCGCTGTCCGACGCCCGCTACCTGCGCAAGCAGCAGACGGCCCGGCAGCTGGGCCAGCTCGCGGAGCGCGTGCTCGACGAGCACCGCGGGGACCTGCGCCACCTGCGGGACGGCGCCTCGGGCGACCCGGCGGACGTGCACGAGGCCGTCCAGGCCTTCGCGGGCATCGGTCCCGTCGGCGCCGACGTCTTCTGCCGCGAGGTGCAGGCCGTGTGGCCGTCGCTGAGGCCCTTCGCCGACGACCGCGTCACCGCGTCCGCGAAGGCCCTGCACCTGCCGGTCAGCCCCTCCGGGCTGGCCGGGCTGGCCGGCACCGCCGACCTGTCGGTGGTCGGCGCCGCCCTCGTGCGCTGCTCGATCGCCGACGACGCCGACGAGGTGCTGGCGGCGTCGGCGTCCTAGCCCCGGCTCAGTCGCCCGCGACCACGGTCGGCCGCAGGTCCTCCGCGGGCGGCAGCCAGGACTCCGGGTCCGCCGCGACCTGCTCCCCGGAGCGGATGTCCTTGACCTCGTGCGACCCGTCCTCCTGCGGGAACCACACGAAGGGCACGCCGCGGCGGTCGGCGAAGCGGATCTGCTTTCCGAACCTCGCCGCCGTCGGCGACACCTCCGTGGCCACGCCGCGGGCGCGCAGCTGCGCAGCCACCCGGTCCGCCTCACGGCGGTGCGCCTCGTCGGCGACCGCGACGACGACCGCGGTCGGCGTCGGGCGGCTCGCGCGGACGGCGCCCCTGCCCAGCAGCGGGATGATCGCCCGGGTCACACCCAGGCTGATGCCGACGCCGGGGTAGACGTCACGGCCGTCGTCGGCGAGGGCGTCGTAGCGGCCGCCCGAGCAGATCGAGCCCAGCGACTCCCAGCCGCGCATGCGGGTCTCGTAGACCGTGCCGGTGTAGTAGTCGAGGCCGCGGGCCACGGACAGGTCGGCCACCACGGCCACCCGGTCGGCGGGGAGGTCGTCGACGGCGGTGAGCACCGCCAGCAGCTCCTCCAGGCCCTGGTCGAGCAGCTCGTGGGCGACGCCGAGGGCGCGCACGGACCCCACGAGGTCGCCGGCGCCGGCACGCACCTGCGCGAGGCCCAGCGCGCCGTCGGCCTGGGCCCGGGTCAGCCCGGCCTGCGCGAGGAGGTCGGCGACGCCGCGGGCACCGACCTTGTCGAGCTTGTCGACCGCGCGCATCGTCGCCCCGATGGAGCCGGTCAGGACGTCGCCCTCGAGGCCCAGCCCGCGGTAGAAGCCCTCCACCAGCCGCCGGTTGTTGACCTGCAGCGTCACGCCCGGCAGCGGCAGCCGGGCCAGGGCCTCGCCCATGACGCGGGCCATGTCGGCGTCGTGGTGCACGGCGAGGGAGCCGCGGTCGACCACGTCGATGTCGGCCTGCGTGAACTCGCGGTAGCGGCCCTCCTGGGGGCGCTCCCCGCGCCACACCTTCTGCACCTGGTAGCGGCGGAAGGGGAACTGCAGGTGGCCGGCGTTCTCGGTGACGTAGCGCGCGAACGGCACGGTGAGGTCGAAGTGGAGCGCGAGATCGTCGGCAGAGCCCCGCTCCCCCGTGTCATCGGCGCCGTCAGCGAGGCGGCGCACGCCGTAGACCTCCTTGTCGATCTCGCCCTTGCGCAGCAGCACCGACAGCGGCTCCACCGCGCGCGTCTCGATGCTGGAGAAGCCGTGCAGCTCGAACACCTCGCGCAGCACGTCGAGCACGTGCTGCTCGACCAGGCGGGCCTGGGGCAGCAGCTCGGGGAAGCCGGACAGCGGGGTGGGGCGGGCCACGGGTGTCTCCAGTGCTCAGCGGGGCAGGAACGGGTTGGTCGCGCGCTCGCGGCCGATGGTGGTGACCGGGCCGTGCCCGGGCAGCACGAGCCGGTCGTCGGGCATGGGCACCACCACGTCGCGCAGCGTGCGCTCCATGGCGGCGGGGTCGCCGCCGGGCAGGTCGCAGCGGCCGATGCTCCCGGCGAAGAGGACGTCGCCGGCGAGCAGGGTCGACGTCGTCGTCCCCACCACGCGCTCCGCCCCGGCCAGGGCCCCGGAGAGCACGCCGGGCGCGCCGTCCACGCTGAGCACGGCCGAGCCCTCGGTGTGCCCGGGCGCGTGCTGCACCCGCAGCGAGAGGCCGGCGACCTGGAGCACCTGGTCGTCGACGAGCTCGCGGACGTCGTCGGGCTCCTCCCAGCGCGCGGACGGGCCGAACTGCTGCTCGAGCATCGCGCGCAGCGGCGCCGACAGACTGGCGAGGGGGTCGGTGAGGCGGTAGCGGTCGTCGCCGTGCAGCAGGGCGGGGACCCCGCCGGTGGTCGACGAGCCCGAGCGGCAGACGGGCGTCACGGACCAGACGTGGTCGGCGTGGCCGTGGGTCAGGACGACGGCGGCGGGGCGCAACCGGTGCTGGGCGAGCTCCTCGCGGAGGCGGTCGAGGACGTCGAAGCCGGGGTCGACCACCACGCACTCGGCGCCGCGACCCGTCGCGAGCACCCAGCAGTTGGTGCCCATGACGGTGTCCGGGATCGCGGAGGCCAGCACGCGGGGAGCCTAGCCAGCCCCGGGCCGGAGGCCGCGCCGTAGACTCCCCCGGGCCCGTTCGTCCAGCGGGATCGCAGACGACCCGGCTCACGACGAGGCCGCAGGAGGTGGGGGCGGCGTGACACCCAGCAAGAGCGAGCGCGAGCGCGACTACGAGCGACGGCGCCACCAGGCGTGGCAGCGCCGCCAGGCGGCGAAGGCCGCCGAGCGACGCCGCCGCCGCAACACCGCGCTGGCCGCGGCGCTGGTGGTGGTCGTGGTGGCCGGCATCGCCGTGGTCGCCTTCTTCAGCTTCCGCCCCGCGGCCGAGCCGCTGGCCGGGCCCAGCGACGCCGCGACGCCCGCTGGGAGCGCGTCACTGCCCGCCGACGCCTGCCCGGCGCCCACGTCCTCGCCGACGGTGACGCCCAGCGAGGGCGCCACCGCGCCCGACGCCTCGGTGGCGCAGGGCCGCACGTGGACCGGGACCATCACCACCTCGTGCGGCCCGATCGGCATCGAGCTGGAGGGGGCGCAGGCGCCCCAGGCCGTGGCCTCCTTCGTCTCGCTCGCCCAGGAGGGGTTCTTCAACGGCACCCCGTGCCACCGCCTGGTGACGTCGGGCATCTACGTGCTGCAGTGCGGCGACCCCACCGGCACCGGCACCGGGGGCCCCGGCTACACCTTCGGACCGGTGGAGAACGCCCCGTCTGACAACGTGTACCCCGCGGGCACCATCGCGATGGCCCGCCAGGGCGGCGACGGCGACAGCCAGGGCAGCCAGTTCTTCCTCGTGTACCAGGACTCGACCATCCCGTCGGACTCGGCGGGCGGCTACACGGTGTTCGGCCGCATCACCAGCGGACTGGACGTCGTGGAGCGGGTGGCCGAGGCCGGCGTCGGTGGTGGCTCCACCGACGGCAACCCGACCACCCCGATCAGCATCGAGCAGGTGACCGTCCAGTGAGCGACCAGACGACCCCCACCCCCGCCGCCGGCGAGGAGGCCGGAGACGCCGTGACCGAGCCCACCAGCACCCCGCAGAGCACCGAGGTGGCCGAGGTCGCCGAGGCCCTCCAGGAGGCCGCGGCGCAGGAGGGCGTCGAGGCGTCCCACACCGACGGGCCGGCTGCTGCCGAGCAGGACGGCGCCACGGAACCCGCTGCCGCGGCGACCGAGGCCGACGCGCCCGCTGAGGCCGCCCCCGCCGCTGCCTCCGAGGAGACCTCCGGGACCGCCGCTGAGCAGCCCGACGAGGCCCCCGGGACCCCGGCTGCGGAGACCGCTCCTGCCGAGAGCGGTGAGGCCGCTGAGGGCACCGAGCCCGCCGCCGCTGAGAGCACCGAGCCCCCCGCCGCTGCGACCACCCCGGCCACCCCCGGTGCCCCTGCGCCCGGCGCCGGACCCGGTGGGCGTCCGCGCCCGGCGCCCAAGCCGCGCCGGGCCCCGCGCCCGCACGCGCCGTCCACCCGCCCCGCCGTCCGTCCGCCGTCGGACCCCACCCCCTGGGGCCGCATGGACGACCAGGGCGTCGTGTGGGTGCGCACCGCCGAGGGCGAGCGCCAGGTCGGCACCGTCGTGGACGCCTCCGAGGCCGACGCGCTGGCCCACTACGGCCGCGAGTTCGACGCGCTGGTGGCCCAGGTCGACATCGCCGAGCAGCGGCTGATGTCCGCCGAGGTGGCCCCCGGCGAGGTCGTCGGCCAGCTGCGCGCGCTGCGCGGGTCCCTGGCCGAGGTCCAGGCCGTCGGCGACGTCGAGGGGCTCGCCCAGCGCACGCGCGACCTCGAGGCCGTGGCCGCCGCGCGCCGCGAGGAGGCCGACGCCGCCCGCGCCGCGGCCCGGGAGGCCGGTCTGAGCACGCGCACGGCGATCGTGGAGGAGGCCGAGCAGATCGCGGCCACCGACCCCGAGCGCATGCAGTGGCGCCCCAGCGGAGACCGCCTGCGCGAGCTGCTGGACTCCTGGAAGGACGCCCAGCGCGCGCAGCGCCTGGACAAGAAGTCCGAGGACGAGCTGTGGAAGCGGTTCAGCGCCGCCCGCACCACCTTCGACAGGGCCCGTCGCACCTACTTCTCGGCCCTGGAGGACCGCAACTCCGAGGCCAAGCAGGCCAAGGAGCGCATCGTGACCGAGGCGGAGGAGCTCTCCACCTCCACCGCGTGGGGCCCGACGTCCACCGCCTACCGCCAGCTGATGGACCGGTGGAAGGCCGCCCCGCGCGGCTCCCGCAAGGACGACGACGCGCTGTGGGCGCGCTTCCGCGCCGCCCAGGACGCGTTCTTCGCGGCGCGCACGGCCGCCAACGAGGCCGAGGACGAGTCCTTCCGCGGCAACCTCGTGGTCAAGGAGGAGCTGCTCGTCGAGGCCGAGAAGCTGCTGCCGGTCACCGACCACCGCTCCGCGCGCCGCGCCCTGCGCGGCATCCAGGAGCGCTGGGACGCCGCCGGCAAGGTGCCGCGCGCCGACCTGCAGCGCGTGGAGAAGCGCCTGCGGGCGGTCGAGCAGGCCGTCAGCGACGCGGAGCGCGCCACCTGGAAGCGCACCAACCCCGAGGTCAAGGCCCGCGCCGACAGCGCCGTGGAGCAGCTGGAGCGCGCGGTCGCCGGCCTCGAGGCCGACCTCGCCGCCGCCCAGGCCAAGGGGGACGCACGCGCCGAGGCGCAGGCGAAGGCAGCCCTCGAGGCGCGCCGCCTGTGGCTGGACGCCGCCCGCCGCACCGCCGAGGAGGCGTCGGGCTGACGGCTCCCCGGTCGGGCCCGGCAGGGCCCGACCGGTCGCCTGTGGACGGCGCGAGCGGGTGCTCGCGCCGTCCGGGCACTCTGGGCGCGTGGTCTCCCCCGCACTGTCCTGGCTGCTCGACGCGCCCGCGGCGCCGCAGACGGCCCTGGCCCCCAGCGACGTCGCCGCCCTCGTCGCCGAGGGCGTGCTCGTGAGCGCCGCCGACGGCGTCCTCCCGGCGGACACCGCGGCCTCGGGCGCCGCCCGGGCTGGCTTCCTGGCCCAGCGGCTCGACCCTGGCGACGTCGTCGGTGGCGCCGCGGCGCTGTGGCTGCGAGGTGCGCTCGACCGGCTCGGCGTCGTCGACGTCGTCCTCCCCCACGGCCGCACCGGCGGGTCGCGCCGCGACCCCGCCTGGAGGCGGACCCGGGCCGTGCTGCTGGCCGCGCACCACGTGGAGGTGGTGGGCGGCGTCCGGGTCACGACGCTGGAGCGGACCGCCACGGACATCGCGCTGTGGCACCCGGCGCGCGAGGCCGCCCCGCTGCTGCGGGCCGCGGTGGCGGCGGGGGCCGACCCGGCGCTGGCCCTGGCGCTCCTCGCCGTCCGCCGCAGACCGGGCCAGCGCGCCGGGCGCCGCCAGCTGCGCCGGCTGCCCGGGGCCCGGAGGTCCCCCGAGCGGGCCGCCTCAGGCCTGCCGGCTCCCGGTGACGCGGTAGGCGTCGAAGACGCCGTCCACGCGGCGGACCGCGTTGATCACGTGGCCCAGGTGGGTGGCGTCCGCCATCTCGAAGGTGAAGCGCGAGAGGGCCACGCGGTCGCGTGAGGTGGTGACCTGGGCCGACAGGATGTTGACGTGGCTGTCGGACAGCACCCTCGTCACGTCCGAGAGCAGGCGGGACCTGTCGAGGGCCTCCACCTGGATCTGCACGAGGAAGACGCTGGCGGAGCTGACGTCCCACTCCACCTCGACGATGCGGTCGGGCTCGGCGCGCAGGCCGACCACGTTGCCGCAGTCCTCGCGGTGCACCGAGACGCCGGCGCCGCGGGTGACGAAGCCGACGATCGGGTCCCCGGGGACGGGGGTGCAGCAGCGCGCGAGCTTGACCCAGACGTCGTCGACGCCCTTCACCACCACGCCGGGGTCGCCGGTGCGGGGGCGCCGGACGGCGGGCGACGGCAGCGTCGCCTCGGCGAGGTCCTCGGTGGCGCCCTCCTCCCCGCCGAGCGCGGTGACGAGCTTCTCCACCACCGACTGCGCCGAGACGTGCCCCTCGCCGACGGCCGCGTACAGGGCGGAGACGTCGGCGTAGCGCATCTCGTTGGCCAGGCCCACGAGGGCCTCGTGGCTCATCAGCCGCTGGATGGGCAGGTGCTGCTTGCGCATCGCCTTGGCGATGGCGTCCTTGCCCTGCTCGACGGCCTCCTCGCGGCGCTCCTTGGAGAACCACGCGCGGATCTTGTTGCGGGCCCGGGGGCTCTTGACGAAGGTCAGCCAGTCGCGGCTGGGCCCGGCGCCCTCGACGCGGGAGGTGAAGATCTCGACGACGTCGCCGTTGTCGAGCTGGCTCTCCAGCGGCACCAGGCGCCCGTTGACGCGCGCACCCATGGTGCGGTGGCCGACCTCGGTGTGGACGGCGTAGGCGAAGTCCACCGGCGTGGACCCGGCGGGCAGGCCCATGACCTCGCCCTTGGGGGTGAAGACGAAGACCTCCTGCGCGTTGATCTCGAAGCGCAGGCTGTCGAGGAACTCCCCCGGGTCGGCCGTCTCGGACTGCCAGTCGACCAGCTGGCGCAGCCAGGACATGTCCTCGAGGTTGCCCTTGCCGCCCGCACCGACCCCGCGGACGGCGGCGTCCTTGTACTTCCAGTGCGCGGCCACGCCGTACTCGGCGCGGCGGTGCATGTCGTGGGTGCGGATCTGGATCTCGACGGCCTTGCCCTCGGGCCCCACGACCGTCGTGTGCAGCGACTGGTACATGTTGAACTTGGGCATCGCGATGTAGTCCTTGAACCGGCCGGGCACCGGGTTCCAGCGCGCGTGCAGCGCACCGAGGACGGCGTAGCAGTCGCGGACCGTGTCGACCAGCACGCGCAGGCCGACCAGGTCGTAGATGTCCGTGAAGTCGTGGCCCCTCACGATCATCTTCTGGTACACGGAGTAGTAGTGCTTGGGCCGGCCGGAGACCGTCGCGCGGATCTTGGCGGCGCGCAGGTCGGCGCTCACCTGCTCGCGGACGGTGGCCAGGTACTCCTCGCGCGCGGGGGTGCGCTCGGCGACGAGGCGCACCACCTCCTCGTGCATGCGCGGGTAGAGGGTGGCGAAGGAGAGGTCCTCCAGCTCCCACTTGATGGTGTTCATGCCCAGGCGGTGCGCCAGCGGGGCGTAGATCTCGAGGGTCTCCCGGGCCTTCTTCTCCGCCGAGGCCGCCGGCACGAACTTCCAGGTGCGGGCGTTGTGGAGGCGGTCGGCCAGCTTGATGACCAGCACGCGGATGTCCTTGGCCATCGCCACGACCATCTTGCGCACGGTCTCGGCCTGGGCGGCGTCGCCGTAGGTGACCTTGTCGAGCTTGGTGACGCCGTCGACCAGGTCGGCGACCTCGTCGCCGAACTCGCGGCGCAGCTCGGCGAGGGCGTACCCGGTGTCCTCCACCGTGTCGTGCAGGAGGGCGGCGGCCAGGGTGGGCGGCGTCATGCCCAGCTCGGCGAGGATCGTCGCCACGGCCACGGGGTGGGTGATGTACGGGTCGCCGCTCTTGCGGCGCTGGCCGCGGTGGGCCTTCTCGGCGACGGCGTAGGCGCGCTCCAGGACGGCGGTGTCCGCGCGGGGGTGGTTGGCGCGCACCGCCGTGAGCAGCGGCTCCAGGGCCGCCGGCGTGGTGGGCGCACGGGTGCCGAGGCGGGCCAGGCGGCGGCGGATGCCGTTGCCCGGCGGTGGCGCGTCGGCCTCGCCCGGCGTCTGGGCCGGCACGGGCGCCGGGGGTGCCGGGGCTGGCGGCTGGGGGCTGCTCGCGTCGACGGCGCCACCTGCGCCCACCGACGACGGCGACTGCGCTGTCTGGTCCACCACACCTCCCGGGCCCGCTGGGTGCGCCGAGTCTACGGCGAGGCGGTCAGCGCTCCCCGGTCCCCGCCCGTTCCCGGGCCTCCCCGAACCGCGACCGAGCGCTCGGCTGCGGTCCCTGGCACCCTCCGGACCGCGACCAGGCGCTCGGCTGCGGGTGGGACGCGCTGGCTCAGGGGGTCCGGAGGACGGCGCTGACGGGAGCGCCGCCCAGCGCGCCGGCGAGCGCCGCACGGCCGGGGAGGTCGGTGAGCTCCAGGAGGAAGAGCGCGCCCGCCAGCTCGCCGCCGAGGCGCCTCACCAGCGCGCACGCCGCCGAGGCGGTGCCGCCCGTGGCGAGGACGTCGTCGATGACGAGCACGCGCGCCCCCGCGGGGACGGCGTCCTCGTGGGCCTCGATGGACGCCTCGCCGTACTCGAGGGAGTAGTCCTGCCGGACGGTCCGCCACGGGAGCTTGCCCGCCTTGCGCAGCGGCACGAAGCCGGCGCCCAGCGCCAGGGCCAGCGGCGCGCCCAGCACGAAGCCGCGCGCCTCCACGCCGGCGACCAGGTCGACGCCGCCTCCGGGCATCGCGCGCGCCGCCTCGGCCAGCGCACCGGTGGCCCGGGACAGCGCCGCAGCGTCGCCGAGCAGCGGCGTGATGTCCCAGAAGGTGATGCCGGGCGCGGGGTGGTCCGGCACGGCGCGCAGCAGCCCCAGGAGGCCGGCGGCGTCGTCGTCGGCGGTGGTCGCGCGGTGGGTGGCGCGGTGCTCGCTGCTGCTCATCGGCACGTCGTCCCGGTCAGCGGCGCGGTCACCGGCGGCGTCCGCCCGGGCGGCGCGGCTGGCTGCGCTGACCGCCGGAGGGAGAGCGCGGGGCGCGCCGCGCGGACGGGCGCTCGAGCACCGCCGTCGTCGTCCCGGTCGAGGTGACCTCCCCGCCCTCGGCACCCGCGGCGGCCACCGCGGGGGCCGACCCCGTGGTGGCCACGGCGGTGCCTCCGCGGCGCGCCAGCACCTTGTCGCGCTGGCGGGCGATGTCGGGCTCGCGCTCGCGCATCTGCACGTACAGCGGCGGCGCGAGGAACACCGAGGAGTAGGTGCCGGCGATGATCCCGACGAAGAGCGCCAGGGAGATGTCGCGCAGCGTGCCCGCACCCAGGAGCAGGGCGCCGATGAAGAGGATCGACGCGACGGGCAGCAGCGCCACCACGGAGGTGTTGATCGACCGCACCAGCGTCTGGTTGACCGCGAGGTTGGCCGCCTCGGCGAAGGTCCTCGAGCTGCTCGACAGCACGTGCTCGGTGTTCTCGCGGATCTTGTCGAAGACCACCACGGTGTCGTACAGCGAGTACCCGAGGATCGTCAGGAAGCCGATGACCGTGGCCGGCGTGACCTCGAAGCCCGACAGCGAGTAGACGCCCGCGGTGATGACCACGTCGTGGACCAGCGCGACCAGCGCGGCCACCGACATCTTCCAGGTGCGGAAGTACAGCGCCAGCACCACCGCGGCGAGCAGGACGAAGATCCCCAGGCCCAGGAGCGCGTTGGTCGTGACGTCCGCGCCCCAGCTGGGCCCGACGAAGGAGGCCGTGACGTTGCCGGCCGGCACCCCGTAGCCCTGCGCCAGGGCGCTCGCGACGGCGTCGGTCTGCTGCTGGCTGAGCTGCTCCGTCTGCACGCGGACGGCGTTGTCGCCGACGGTGGAGATGCGCGGCGGCTCGCCGTCGGGCACGACCGACCTGACGGCGGACTCCGCGGGGTCCTGCGAGGTGGTGGCCACGTCGGAGACGCGGAACTCCGACCCGCCGCGGAACTCGATGCCCGCGTTGAGGCCCTTGGTCAGCAGCAGCACCACCGACAGGCCCACCAGGACCGCTGCGACGACGTACCAGGTGCGGCGCGTGCGCATGACGTCGATGCCGCGCCGGCCGGTGTAGAGGTCGTTCCCGAGCTGGGAGAAGGACGGCACGTCAGCGCTCCTCGGTGGTCGTGCCGGAGCCGGCGGAGCTGCCGCCGTCGTCCCCGTCGGCGCTGCGCTGGCGCGCGGCCTCCGCGGCGCGGCGCTGGGCGATGGTGGTGCGGCCCCCTGAGCCGGTGGTCACCGGCTCGCGGCGCCCGGCGCCGTCGTCGAGGTCGTCGAAGCCGCCGGGGGACGCCGCGTCGTCGGCGTCCTTCGAGCGCGACCGCTCGACGCGCGGCGCGCGCTCGGCGGGGGTGCGCACGCGCCCTCGACCGGCGTAGGCGGGAGACCTGCCGAGCCGCTCCCCGTCGAACCCGGACAGCGTGTGGCCCGAGGCGAAGAACCTCCGGCGGGCCAGCAGCACGAGGACGGGGTGGGTGAAGAGCACGACGACCAGCAGGTCGATGACGGTTGTGAGGCCCAGGATGAAGGCGAAGCCCTTCACCCCGCCGACGGCGAGGAAGTACAGCACCGCCGCGGCCATGAAGTTCACGACGTCGGAGATGATGATCGTCCGGCGCGCGCGGGCCCAGCCGGTCTCCACCGCCGACGTCAGGGACCTGCCCTCGCGGACCTCGTCGCGGACGCGCTCGAAGAAGACGATGAACGAGTCGGCGGTGATGCCGATCGAGACGATGAAGCCGGCGACGCCCGCGAGGCTGAGGCGGTAGCCCTGGTACCAGCCCAGGAGCACCGTGACCAGGTAGGAGATGCCGGCGGCGAGCACGAGGCTGGCCACGGTGACGAGGCCGAGCGCTCGGTACTGCGCCAGGGAGTACAGGACCACGAGCACAAGGCCGATCGCGCCGGCGAGCAGGCCGCGCTCGAGCTGCTCGGAGCCCAGCACCGCGGAGATCCGGTCGACGCTCTGGGTCTCGAAGGAGATCGGCAGCGCGCCGAACTTCAGCTGGTTGGCCAGCGTGGTGGCTGACTCCTGCGTGAAGTTCCCGCTGATCTGGGCGTTGCCGTCGGTGATCGGGCCGTTGATCGTCGGCGACGACACGACGGTCCCGTCCAGCACGATGGCGAACCGGTTCTGCGGGGCCTGCAGCCCGAACAGGCGGGTCGAGGTGGCGCCGAACTCCTCGGCGCCGCGGCTGTCGAAGCTGAGGTTGACGACCCAGCGGTTGGTGGTGGCCCCGGTGCTGGTGGTCTCCAGGCCCGCGGTGGCGTCGCTGATGTCGGTGCCCTCGACCTCGACGGGCCCGAGGATGAACTTCTCGGTGCCGTCGGTGGCGCACGTGACGATCGGGCCGTCGGCGACGTCGTCCAGCTGCTGGCCGACGGCCACCGGGTTGCTGCAGTCCAGCGCCTGGAACTGCGCGTACAGCTCCGGGGTGATCTGGCTCAGGTCGCTCGGGCTGGTGGGGCTCGGCGCCGGCGTGGCCGCCGGGCTCGCCGCGTCGGTCGCCGCCGGGCTCGCCGCGTCGGTCGCCGCCGGGCTCGCCGCGTCGGTCGCCGCCGGGCTGGCGGCGTCCGTGGCCGCGGGCGTCGCAGCGGCGGCCGGGTCGGTCGACGCGGCCGCGGGGGAGGCACCGGAGAGGAGCGCGCCGGGCAGGCGGCTCCCCTGCTGGCTCTCCGCCGGCGCGGCGGTCTGCTCGGACGTCGCCGCGGGCGTCGAACCGTCCGTGGCTGCCGGGGTCGCACCGTCGGTGGCCGCCGGGGTGGCGCCCGGCGTCGCGCCGTCGGTGGCGCCCGGCGTCGCGCCGTCGGTGGCGCCCGGCGTCGCGCCGTCGGTCGGAGCTGGCGCCGCCGCCGCGCCGGCCGGCTCGGTGTACAGCACCGGCCGGAACCGCATCTGCGCGGACTGGGAGACGAGCTCGACGGCGCCCGCCTGCTCGGCGGGGTCGCCGGGGAGGCTGACGACGATGTTGTTGCCGCCGGAGCTGGTGATCTCCGCCTCTGTCAGACCCGAGGAGTCGACGCGCTGGCGGATGATCGTGATCGCGTCCGCGATGGTCTGCGGGGTGATCTGGTCGGCGCTCTCACCGCCCCGCAGCTGCGGGGTCAGGATGATCTGGGTGCCGCCGGCCAGGTCGAGCGCCAGCTTGGGCGTCCAGGTGGCGGTGCTCCACTGCACCGCCGAGCCGAGGCCGGCGACGAGGGCGACGACGAGCGCCGTCAGCCAGAGCAGGGAGCGCTTGGCGCGGGACGTTGAGGAGCGTGAGCGTGCCAACGGGGTCTCTTCCGGACGGAGGCCGGCCCGGGGGTCGGCGGTGAGCGGCGCTGGTGCGGCGCGGGATCAGCGGTCGTGGCGCTCCGGCGCCTCGGCGGAGGGGCCCGCGGCGCCGGGGGCGGTGCCACCGGCGGCCGGCGGCAGGGCCTCCGGGTCGGTGGTCGAGGTGGTGCTCGTGGCGCCGTCGTCGGCACCGGGGGTGTCGACGACGCGGGCGACCGCGGCCCGGGCCCACGTGAGGCGCACGCCCGGAGAGGTCTCGAGGTCGACGGTGGTGTCGCCCAGCTCGACGACGGTGCCGTACAGGCCGGAGGCCGTCATGACGCGCTGGCCGACGGCCAGGGTCGACTGCAGGTCGGAGACCGCCCGCTGCTGCTTGCGTCCTCGGAGGATGAGGAAGAGCAGGAGGGCGATCGGGAGCAGCAGGATCAAGGCGTCCATCGGCAGCGACCCTACCTGCCGCCGCTGGGACCATCCGGTGTTCGCGGAAGGTGCTCCGGGGAGCGCCCGGCACCCGGCTCCCCCAGCTCGAGCTGCCCGGGCACGCCGCCGGGACGCGCCAGCGGTGGCTCGAGCCCCAGGTGGCGCCACGCGGCGTCGGTGGCGACGCGCCCGCGCGGGGTGCGCCCGATCATGCCCTCGCGCACGAGGAACGGCTCGACGACGGTCTCGACGGTCTCGGCCTCCTCCCCCACCGAGACGGCCAGCGTCGACAGCCCGACCGGCCCGCCGCCGAAGGTCCGGCACAGGGCGCGCAGCACGGCCCTGTCGATGCGGTCCAGGCCCAGCGGGTCGACCTCGTAGACCTCCAGCGCCGCCCGCGCGGAGGCCTCGTCGACCACGGGGCTGCCTCCGGAGGCGCCGCTGCCGCGCACCAGCGACCAGTCGCGCACGCGCCGCAGCAGGCGGTTGGCGATGCGCGGCGTGCCGCGCGAGCGGCGCGCCACCTCGGCGGCGCCCTCGCTCGTGAGGGCCACGCCGAGCAGCGCGGCCGAACGGTGCAGCACCTGCTGCAGCTCCGCGGCGGAGTAGAAGTCGAGGTGGGCGGTGAAGCCGAACCTGTCGCGCAGCGGCGCGGGCAGCAGCCCCGCCCGCGTCGTGGCCCCGACGAGGGTGAAGGGCGGCAGGTCCAGCGGGATGGCGGTGGCTCCGGGCCCCTTGCCGACGACGACGTCGACGCGGAAGTCCTCCATGGCCACGTAGAGCAGCTCCTCGGCGGGGCGCGCGACGCGGTGCACCTCGTCGACGAAGAGCACGTCGCCCTCCTCCAGCGAGGTGAGCACCGCGGCCAGGTCCCCCGCGTGCTGGATGGCCGGGCCGGAGGTGATCCGCAGGCCGGTGCCCAGCTCGGCGGCGATGATCATGGACAGCGTCGTCTTGCCGAGGCCGGGGGGTCCCGACAGGAGCACGTGGTCCGGCGCGCGGCCGCGGGCGCGGGCCGACTCCAGCACGATCGAGAGCTGGTCGCGCACCACCTGCTGGCCGACGAAGTCGCGCAGGCGCTTGGGGCGCAGGGCGCTCTCGGCGGCGCGCTCGGTGTCGTCCGCGCCGGGCTCGACGAGGCGCACGCCGAGGGCGCCGTCGTCCTCGCCGTCCCGGCCCGACAGCTCGCGCGAGGAGTCCTCCATCAGTGGCGCCCGAGGTGGCGCAGCGCGGCGCGCAGCGTGGTGGCGAGGTCCGCGCTCGACCCGTCGCCGTCCACGGCGTCCCCGCCGCTGCCCTCGGTCACCGCGGCCACGGCGTCCTCGGCCTGCTTGGCGCTGAAGCCGAAGCCGACCAGCGCCTCCACCACGGGTGAGGGCGCGGGCCTCGCCGCCACCGGCGCGGGCGCCGCAGCGGCGCGGCCGGACCGCGCAGCGGGGACCTCGCCGCTGGGCGCGCCGATCCTGTCGGCCAGGTCGAGCACCATGCGCTGGGCGCCCTTCTGCCCGATGCCGGGCACGCGCTTGAGCGCCACCAGGTCCTGCGAGGCGACCGCGACGCGCAGCTCCTCCGGCGAGTGCACCGCCAGCACGGCGAGCGCCAGGCGCGGGCCGACCCCCGTGACGGACTGCAGCACCTCGAACACCTCGCGCTCGTCGGCCTCGGCGAAGCCGAACAGGGTGAGGGAGTCCTCCCGGACCACGAGGCTGGTGTGGAGGAGCGCCTCGGAGCCGCGACGCAGGTCCGCCAGGGCGCGCGGCGTGGTGTGGACGAGCATGCCGACGCCCCCGACCTCCACGACGACGCCGTCGAGGCGCAGGGAGAGCACGGTGCCGCGCACCGAGGCGATCATGACGACATCACCCGGGAAGCCTCGCACGCGGCACCGACAGCCCGCGGACCCCGGAGGCGGCGTGACGCGCGGTGACGGCTTGTCACCCGAACGGACGTGCGACGTGCGAGGCTGGGTCGGTGCGCGTGCTGGGGGTCGACCCGGGCCTCACCCGCTGCGGGTGGGGCGTGGTGGACGGCCTGCCCGGGCGCCGGGCGAAGCTCGTGGCCGTGGGCGTGGTGCGCACGGAGCCCGAGCTGCCGCTGGCACAGCGGCTGCTGCAGGTGGCGGACGGGCTGACCGCCGTCCTGAGGGAGTGCCTGCCCGACGCGGTGGCCGTGGAGCGGGTCTTCGCCCGCAACGACGTCTCCACGATCATGGGGACGGCGCAGGCCAGCGGCATCGCCATGATGCTGGCGGCCCAGCACGGGCTGCCGGTGGCCACCCACACGCCCAGCGAGGTGAAGGCCGCCGTCACCGGCAACGGCCGCGCCGACAAGGCCCAGGTCACCCTGATGATCACGAAGATCCTCGCGCTGGCGGAGGCCCCCCGGCCGGCGGACGCGGCCGACGGGCTGGCGCTGGCGATCTGCCACCTGTGGCGCGGGGGTCCCACGGCCCTCGCGGCCGGACAGGACACGGCGTACCACGCCGACCCCCTGGCCTCGGTGGCCGGCAGCGCCGGCGCCCCCACGGCGGCGCAGACGGCGTGGGCCCGCGCCGCCGCAGCGGCACGGGCCCAGCCCAAGGAGTGGAAGCTCCCCGCGAAGACGCGGTGAGCGCTCAGGCGTCCTCGAGGACGCCCTCCGGGACGTCGAGGTTGGCGTAGACGTTCTGCACGTCGTCGAGGTCGTCCAGGGCGTCGATGAGCTTGAGCACCGAGCGCGCCTGCTCCGCGTCGAGCGGGACCTGCATCGACGGGACGAACTGCGCCTCGGCGGAGTCGTACTCGATGCCCGCCTCCTGCAGCGCGGTGCGGACGGCCACGAGGTCGGTCGCCTCGGAGACCACCTCGAAGGAGTCCCCGACGCGGTTCACCTCCTCCGCGCCCGCGTCCAGGACGGCGCCGAGGACGTCGTCCTCGTCGTGGCCCTCGGCCGGCACCTCGACGACGCCCTTGCGCGTGAAGAGGTACGCCACGCTGCCCGGGTCGGCCATGGTGCCGCCGTTGCGCGTGAAGGCCACGCGCACGTCCGAGGCGGCGCGGTTGCGGTTGTCGGTGAGGCACTCGACGAGCACGGCCACGCCGTGGGCGGCGTAGCCCTCGTACATGATCGTCTGGTAGTCGGCGCCGCCGGTCTCCTGGCCGGAGCCGCGCTTGACGGCCCGGTCGATGTTGTCGTTCGGCACCGAGTTCTTCTTCGCCTTCTGGATGGCGTCGTAGAGCGTCGGGTTGCCGGCCGGGTCGCCGCCGCCGGTGCGGGCCGCGACCTCGATGTTCTTGATGAGCTTGGCGAAGGCGGAAGAGCGCTTGGCGTCCTTGACGGCCTTCTGGTGCTTGGTGGTCGCCCACTTGGAGTGGCCCGACATCGCACACCTCCTCGGGGGCTGGCTGTTCTGGGTCAGGTCAGGTCAGCCGCCCATCTTACCGAGGGTGAGCGGCACCGCCCATCACCGAGCGGCGGCCTCGATCATCCGGACGAACAGCGCGTGGACGCGGTGGTCGCCGGTGATCTCCGGGTGGAAGGAGGTGGCCAGCAGGTGGCCCGACCGGACGGCCACCACGCGGTCGGCCGCCGCCGCGGTGCGCGTGCGCGCGAGCACCTCGACGCCCTCGCCGACCTGCTCGACCCAGGGCGCGCGGATGAAGGCCGCGCGCACCGGGCCGCCCTCGACGCCATCCACGTCGAGGTCCTCCTCGAAGGACTCCACCTGTCGGCCGAAGGCGTTGCGGCGCACCAGCACGTCGAGCCCGCCGAAGGTCTGCTGCCCGGGGATCGCGTCCACCAGGCGGTCGGCGAGCATGATCAGGCCCGCGCAGGAGCCGTAGGCGGGCATCCCCTCGGCGATGCGCTCGCGCAGCAGGTCGTGCAGCTCGAAGCGGCGGGCCAGCTTGTCGATGGTCGTGGACTCCCCGCCGGGCAGCACGAGGGCGTCCACGGCGCGCAGCTCGCTGGGGCGGCGCACCGGCACGGCCCGGGCGCCCACGGCCTCCAGCGCGCGGGCGTGCTCGCGCACGTCGCCCTGCAGCGCCAGCACGCCGACCAGCGGGCCCCCACCGGCCGGGCGGGCCGAGGGCGCCCCGGAGGGCACGGGAGTGGTCTGGGGGGAAGCGCTCACCCGTCCATCGTCCCAGCCCGGCAGGATGGGTGCGGTGACCACCGCTGCTGATCACCCGGCCGCTCCCGCCGCGCTGACCGGGCGCGCCGCGGCGCTGGAGGCCGCGGACGCCCTCGGCGACCTGCGCGCCCGGTTCGACCTCCCCGGCGACGGGTCGGTGTACCTCGTGGGCAACAGCCTGGGCGCCCTGCCGCGCGCGGTGGCCCCCGCCGTCGCCGACGCCGTGCAGCGGCAGTGGGGCCGCGCGCGGGTGGGCGGGTGGAACACCGAGGGCTGGTGGACGGCGCCGCAGCGCGTCGGGGACCGCGTCGGGGCGCTCCTGGGCGCGGCTCCCGGGCAGGTGGTGGTGGGTGACTGCACCAGCGTCCAGCTGCACAAGGTGCACCTGGCCGCGGCCGCCGAGACCCGGCGGCGCAGCGGCGGCGACGGCCGCGGCGGCCGGCGCCGCGTCGTCGTCGCCGACCCCGGCTCCTTCCCGACCGACCTGTTCGTCCTGCACTCCGACGCGCGCCTGGCGGGGCTGGAGGTGGTGCTGGCCTCCCCGCCGGAGGTGCCGGCGGTGCTCGCCGCGCGCGGCGACGAGGTCGCCCTGGTGGCCCTGAGCCAGGTCGACTACCGCACCGGCGAGCTGTGGGACCTGCCCGGCCTCACCCGCGCCGCTCACGACGCCGGCGCGCTGGTGCTGTGGGACCTGTGCCACTCCGCGGGCGTGGTCCCCGCCGACCTCGACGAGCACGACGTCGACTACGCGGTCGGCTGCAGCTACAAGTTCCTCAACGGCGGCCCGGGCGCCCCGGCGTGGGTCTACGTGCCCCGCCGCCTGCAGGCGGGCTTCGCCAACCCCGTGCCGGGATGGAACTCCGCGGCGCAGCCCTTCGCCATGACCGCCGAGTACACCCCCGCCTCCGACATCGCCGTGGCGCGCACCGGCACCCCGCAGATGATCAGCCTGCTCGCCCTGGAGGCGGCCCTGAGCGCCTACGACGGCGTCGACGTCGACGCGGTGCGCGCCAGGTCGCTGTCGCTGACGGGCCTTGCCCTGGAGGCGCTGGACGCGCTCGTGCCCGAGGTGGAGGTCGTGACGCCGCGCGAGCCGGACCGGCGCGGCAGCGCGCTGGCGCTGCGCCACCCGCAGGCCTGGGGCGTGGTGCGGGCCCTGCACGCGCGCGGCGTGGAGGGCGACTTCCGCGCTCCCGACGTGGTCCGCTGGGGCGTCGCACCGCTGTACCTCTCCCACGCGGACGTGCTGGCGGCCGTGGTGGCGCTGCGGGCCGTGCTGGACGGCGGCGAGCACCTCGCCGCCGAGGCCGCCGAGCGGCCGACGGTCACGTGAGCCAGCAGCCGGCCGAGCAGTCCTGGCTGCCGCCCGAGGAGGAGCCCTGGGCGCTCTCCCTGGTGGTGAGGGTGGAGCGCGAGAGCGCCGGTGGGCCACCCACCCACACGGACGTCCTGGTGGCGACGGCGCGCGCCGTCGTCGCGCTGCTCACCGACGAGCGCACCAGCGACCCCGAGGGCGCCTTCCACGACGCCGTGGCCCGCTGGCGCGGCCAGCGGATCCGCAAGATCGGCCGGCGGGCCCGCGGCTCCCGGTGGGAGCGGACGGCGCACCTGCCGCACGTCGAGGCCCGCGCCGGCTCCGGCGGGGTGGTGGCGCAGGTGCGCGCCTTCGCACCGCACCCGCGCGACGCGGCGCCGAAGCTGCTGCACGACCTGCAGGTCGGCGGCCTGGAGCTCACCGACCCCGCTCCCGGCCCCGCTCTCCGTGATCACGGGCGAGGAGGGCCGGTGCTCACCATCAGGCTGGCCCCGGGCGTCGGCATGACCACCGGCAAGGCCGTCGCGCAGGTCGGCCACGCGGCGCAGCTGGCGCTGGAGCGGCTCGACCGCGCCACCGTCGCCGCGTGGCTGGCCGGCGCGGAGCCCGACGTGGCCACCGGCCTCGCCGTCGTCGTCCTCCAGGGGGCTCCGGTGCTGCCGGCGTCGCGACGGGTGGACGTCCGCGACGCCGGCTACACCGAGGTGGCTCCCGGCACCGTCACCGTGAGCGCCGGCTTCGAGGGCTGACCGCGCCAGGGCAGCCCGTGCGGTCGCCGACCATTTCTTGACTGACCGTTCATCCATGTACCAGGATGTCCGCGTGGCCAGGCCCAGGAGCTTCGACGAGGCGGTCGTCGTGGACGCCGCCGCGCGGTGCTACACCGAGCTCGGCTACGCCGCCACCTCCGTCGACGACCTCGTCGCCGCCACCGGCCTGCACCGCGGCAGCCTCTACGGCGCGTTCGGCAGCAAGCGCGGCCTCTTCCTCGCCGCCCTGGCCCGGCACACCCCCTCTTCGTCGCCGGGCGAGCCAGACGACGACGAGCGGGCCCTCGACCTCCTGCTCGTGGCCGCGCTGGAGCTGGCCCCTCACGACGACGGGGTCCGCGACGCCGTCCGCGACGCCCGCGCCGCGCTCGGCCCCACCGCCGCGGCCGTGCTCGGCCAGCGCCTCCTGGACCGCGCACGCCTCGACGAGCACCCTCCCGGAGCGCGCGACGCCACCGCCGCACCCCCTGGGCAGGAGCCCACCACCGCGACGACGAGGAGGACGTGATGGCACGGATCAGAGTCAGCGACGGACAGCTCGAGGTCCGGCTCACCGGGCTGGACGCCCTGTGGGCCCTCCGTCGGCGGCTCGTGGTGCCGCTGTCCGCGGTGCGCGGGGCCACGGCCGACCCGGGCGCCGCCGCCGAGCCGAAGGGCGTCCGCGCCCCGGGCCTGCACCTGCCGGGAGTGGCCGCGGTGGGCACCTTCCACCGCGGCGGGGACAAGACGCTGTACGCCGTGCACTCGGGGCGCCGGACCGTCGTCGTCCAGCTCGAGGCGGGGGCGGACACCTCCGGCTTCGCCCGCGCGGTGGTGGAGGTCGCCGACCCCCGCACGGCGGTCGACGACGTCAACCGGGCGCTGAGCAGCCGCTGACCCACGGTCCCCGCCGGTCCCCGCCGGTCCTCGCCGGTCCACGCCGGTCCACGCCAGCCCTCCGCAGGTGACCGCGGTCGGTCCCGGCGGAGCGCCAGCCGGGCGACCGTGCAGCGGGGGTCGGCCCCCCGGCGGCGGCGCGGGCGAGCGGCACCCCGGGACGGATCAGGACACCGGAGGCGCCCCGGGGTCGGGCGGGCTCCACCGGCGCGCCTCGCGGGGCTCGCGCCGCCGCGTCGCCCCGCGGCAGCGCGGGCACACCCGCTTGACGCGCTCACCGGTCCGAGAGGCCAGCAGGTCGTCCCAGGACACGTGCGGGAAGCGCTCCAGCTGCGAGCGCGACAGCGCCAGCCCGCAGACCGTCTGGTTGGTGCCCGGCTCCCACGCGTGGGCCTCCCCCGCGGGGGCGCGCACGCCGTCCTCGTCCGTCCACCGGCTCGAAGCGGCCACGGCCGCCGCTCGTGCGCGCATGAGGGCCCCCTACCCCGGCGGCCCGCAGCGCACGCACCGCACCGGCGCCCTGCGAAGGCCCACCCAGGAGACTCCACCACCGACGACGACGGCCGGCGCCCCTCGCGGGGACGCCGGCCGTCGTCGTGCGCTCGCCGTGGCGAGCTGTCAGCTCACCAGCCGCGCTGCGCCAGGCGGTGCGGCTCGGGGATGGCCTCGACGTTGAGGCCGACCATGGCCTCGCCCAGGCCGCGGGAGACCTTGGCGATGACGTCGGGGTCGTCGTGGAAGGTGGTGGCCTGCACGATCGCCTCGGCCCGCTGCTGCGGGTTGCCGGACTTGAAGATGCCGGAGCCCACGAAGACGCCGTCGGCGCCGAGCTGCATCATCATCGCGGCGTCGGCCGGGGTGGCGATGCCGCCCGCGGTGAAGAGCACGACGGGCAGGCGGCCGGCCTCGGCCACCTCGACGACGAGGTCGTAGGGGGCCTGCAGCTCCTTGGCGGCCACGTACAGCTCGTCCTTGCTGAGCGAGGTCAGCCGGGCGATCTCCGCGCGGATGGTGCGCATGTGCGTGGTGGCGTTGGAGACGTCACCGGTGCCGGCCTCGCCCTTGGAGCGGATCATCGCCGCGCCCTCGGTGATGCGGCGCAGGGCCTCGCCGAGGTTCGTGGCGCCGCAGACGAAGGGCACCGTGAACTGCCACTTGTCGATGTGGTGGGCGTAGTCGGCGGGGGTGAGCACCTCGGACTCGTCGACGTAGTCGACACCGAGGCTCTGCAGCACCTGCGCCTCGACGAAGTGGCCGATGCGCGCCTTGGCCATCACGGGGATCGAGACCTCGGCCTGGATCGCGTCGATGAGGTCGGGGTCGCTCATGCGCGCCACGCCGCCCTGCGCGCGGATGTCGGCGGGGACGCGCTCGAGGGCCATGACGGCGACGGCACCGGCGTCCTCGGCGATGCGCGCCTGCTCCGCGGTGACGACGTCCATGATGACGCCGCCCTTGAGCATCTCGGCCATGCCGCGCTTCACGCGCGAGGTGCCGACCTGGGGCTGCGAGGCAGAGGTGGAGGACTCGGACATGCCTCCCATGGTACGGCGGCGCACCGGGCGCGAGGGACCGCCTGACCTGCACGAGCCCCCCTGAGCAGGGGCTCCACCGGGGCCTCAGCCGCCGATGTGGCGCAGCACACCGTCCCAGCCGCCCAGCAGCTCCTCCACCAGGCCCACCAGGGCGTGCGGGTAGACGGTCGCCCCCGCCGCCTGGGCCGCCACCAGCTCCGGCAGCGCCCACCAGCGCAGCTCGTCGAGCACGTCGCCCTCCAGCGCGGTCCACCCCGCCGTCGAGACCCCGCGCGCCTGCGCGCCCGGCACCACGGCCAGGAAGAACAGCTCGTCCTGCCGGCACGTGCGGGCCAGGAAGTCGAAGACGGCGCTGCGCTCCCCCACCGGCCCCACGAGCTGCTCGGCAGCGAGGTCCAGCCCGGTCTCCTCGCGCAGCTCGCGCGCGGCCGCGGCGCGCGGGTCCTCCCCGGGCCCGATGCCGCCGCCGACGGTGAACCACCACGACCGCTGCGGCTGGTCGGCGTCGTGGCCGCGCACGAGCAGCAGCCGCACCTCGCCGTCCTCGCAGGCGGGGTCCACCAGGAGCACCCGCGCCCCCCGCCGGAACCACAGCCCGTCCTCGCCGAGCACCCACTCCTCGACCGCGCCCGGCACGTCCTCCGCCACGCCGCCAGCCTGTCAGCCCGCGGGCCGCGCGCCCTCCCCCGGGGGCGCGCCCGGTCGCCGCGGCGCCAGGACCGGCGGCTCGTCGTCCACGTCGAAGGTGCGCGGCAGCGGCGCCCTCCCCGCGAGGTGCGCCCAGCGCTCCAGGCGCCGCCCGCGGGTGCGCCGGGCTGCCACCACGGCGTCGTTGGCGAAGCGCCGCGCCAGCACCACCCGCTCGCAGGCGGTGGCGAGGTCCGCGAGCAGCTCCTCCACGAGGCCGTCGCGCCGGTCGTGCAGCACCTGCACCGCCCCCGGCGTGAGCACAGCGCGCAGCGCCCGGGTCAGGTCGGACTCGACCACCTCGCGCTCCAGCTCCTCCAGCGGCGCCGTCGCCTCCGCCGCCGCCGAGGCGAGCAGCAGCGCGCTGGCCGGGTCGAGGGTCCCGCTGGCCGCGAGCGCCTCGGTGGCGGCGGCGCGGCGCAGCAGGGCGGCGTCCAGCGCGGCGCGCGTCGTCTCCACCCGCACGTGCATGCGGTCGAGGCGGGCCGCCCTCGCCGTGAGCCACCACGCCAGCCCCCCGAGGACGACGACGCCGGCCAGCACCAGGGCGAGCACGGAGAAGGCGTGGTCGCTCACGGGCGCAGCCCGCCCGCGGCGTCCCGCCACTGCGACAGCAGGCGCCCCGCGGCGGGGTCGCCGCCCGGGCCGCCGAGGGCGGCCTCGTCGCCGTGGACGCCGCTGAGCACGGTCTCGTACACGGTGAGCACCCGGTGGGCCACCACCGACCAGTCGTACCGGCGCACGGCGCGCGAGGCCTCGGCGGCCAGGCGCTGGCGGCGCTCGTCGTCGCCGAGCAGCCTCGACGCGCCCGCGGCCAGCGCCGCGGGGTCGCCCACGGCCGCGAGCTCGCCCAGGGCGCCGCCGTCCAGCACGCGGCTGAACGCCGGCAGCGCGCTGGCCAGCACGGCCGTGCCGGCGCTCATGGCCTCCACGAGCACGATGCCGAAGCTCTCCCCCGCGGTCTGCGGCGCCACGTAGACGTCGGCCGAGGCGAGCAGGGAGGCCTTGTCCGCCTCGCTCACCGACCCCAGCAGCTCCAGGCAGCCGGCGTGGTCGCCGGCGAGCGCCCGGGCGGCGCGGGGGTCGCCGCGCCCGGCGACGAGCACGCGCAGGCCGGGGTGCTGCGCCCGCAGGGCGGGCAGCGCCTCGGCGAGCACCCCGAAGCCCTTGCGCGGCTCCTCGAAGCGCCCCAGGAACAGCAGCACGGGCGCACCGGGCCGGCCCCGCCACTCCTCGCGCACGGGTGCGCCCGCATACCGGTCCACGTGCACGCCGTTGGGGACGACGACCGCGTCACCGCCCAGGTGCTCGACCACCCGGCGGCGGGCGTCCTCGCTGACGGCGATCCGGGCGGAGAGCTTCTCCAGCCCGGGACGCACCAGCGGCAGCGCGGCCTGCAGCGCCCGCGAGCGCAGCGAGGCGGTGTGGAAGGTGGCGACCAGCGGCGCCTCGGCGGTGAGCATGGCGATCAGGGCGATGCTGGGGGTGACCGGCTCGTGCAGGTGCACCACGTCGAAGGCGCCCTCGGCGAGCCAGCGCCGCACCCTCAGGCCCACCACCGGCCCGAAGCTCACCCGGGCCACGGAGCCGTTGTAGGAGACCGGCACGGCGCCGCCCGCGGAGACGAGCCACGGCGGCAGCGGCTCCTCGGCGCCGCCCGAGGCCTCGGAGACCGGCGCGAGCACGGAGACCTCGTGGCCCTGCTCGAGCAGCACCTCGGCGAGGTCGGCGACGTGCGCCTGGACGCCGCCGGGGACGTCGTAGGAGTAGGGGCAGACCAGCCCGACCCTCACGGCGCCGGCTCCTGCGCGGCGGGGACCGCGCCGCGGCCGGTGAAGACCCGCTGGAGCACGTGCCAGTCCTCGGGGTGGCGCCGCACGGCCTCGGTGAGCACGTCGACGCAGGCCTGCGTCATGGCGGCGGTCTGCACGCGCCGGTCGGGCCGCTGCCCCGGCCGGGCCTCGGCCGCGACCGGCACCGGGACCCGGGGGTGGACCACGGCGACGGCGGTCCAGGAGCGCCACGGGCTGCGCCCGCTGCCCGGGTCCCGCGGCCCGGGCTCGTAGTGGACGCTCACCGGGAACAGCGGGGCGCCCGTGGCCAGCGCCAGCGCCGCCGGGCCCGCCGCCGCGCGCGAGGGCTGACCGAGCAGCTGCACGGGCACGCCGCTGCCGGACAGGTCGCGGTCGGCGAGCAGCGGCACGAAGGCGCCGCCGCGCAGCGCCCGCACGAGCGAGGCGAAGCTGGCGCTGCTGCCCCCGCCGCGCGCCACGGGCACCACGGTCAGGCCCAGCCGCTCCCGGAAGGCGAGGAACGCCTCGAACACCTCTGCGGGCTCCAGGCGCTCGGCCACGGTGACCACGGGCGCGCTCCAGGTGGCCGCGGCCCAGGCGCCGACCTGGTCCCACGAGCCGGAGTGGCCGAGGAAGGCGACCGCTCCGCGGCCGGTCTCGAGCGCCTCGACCAGCTCGGCGAGCCCCTCGCCCTCCACGCGGGTGCGCTCGCGCAGCTGCACGGGGGTCCAGACGTGGAGGCGGAAGGCGTCGGCCCAGTAGCGGGCGTAGGACCGCATCCCGTCCCGCAGCAGCTGCTGCAGGCCGGCGCCCGAGGCCCCCGTGGCCGCCGCCAGGTTGGCC
The DNA here is from genome assembly GCF_006335115.1 of Streptomyces sp. NP160. GTDB lineage: Bacteria > Actinomycetota > Actinomycetes > Actinomycetales > Quadrisphaeraceae > Quadrisphaera. The sequence goes on along the minus strand of NZ_VDMJ01000024.1, from coordinate 77,570 downwards.
TCCAGGCGGCGCACGCCGGCGCCGCGGCGCCGGACGGCGAGGTCGGCCCCGAGCGAGGCAGCCGTCCGCACCAGCGGCTCGGGGAGGCGGGGGACGACGGCGAAGGCGGCCCGGTAGCCGAGCGCGGCCGCGCCGGGGAGGTCGCCGGCCCGGGCGCGGAGCCGCGCGAGGGGGCGGCGGCCGCCGTCAGGTGCCGGCACGGGCCGGCTCGTCACCGGGCAGCAGCTGGCGGCGCACCAGCGCCAGGCGCTGCCCGATGGTGACGCAGCTGGCCACCGCGAGCAGGCCCAGCACCACGACGAGCACCACGTGCGGCAGGCCCAGGCCCACGAAGCCGGTCGCCACGAGCGCGGCCACGAGGCGCTCGCTGCGCTCGGCGACTCCCACGTCCGCGCGGGCGCCGGCGGCCTCGGCGCGCGCCCGGGCGTAGGAGACCACGAAGCCGAGGGCCAGGTTCGCCAGCGCCAGCACCGCCAGGCCGCGGGCCCACGTGGTCTGCGAGCCCGCCCCGGTGGCGTAGAGGACCAGGCCGCCGAAGACGGCGGCGTCCCCGAACCTGTCGAGGGTGGAGTCGAGGAAGCCGCCCCAGGCGCTGGTGCGCCCCGACATCCGCGCCATCGTCCCGTCGACCGCGTCGGAGAAGACGAAGCACGTGATGGCGATGGTCCCCCAGAACAGCTGCCCCTGCGGGTAGGCGACCAGCGCGGAGACCACCACGCCGAGCGTGCCGAGCACGGTCACCGCGTCGGGGCTGACGCCGCGGCGCAGCAGGAACGCGGCCAGCGGCGTCAGGAGGCGCGCCAGCCAGGCGCGGGCGTAGCGGTTGAGCATCTCGCCTGCAGGCTAGCGGGAGGCGCCGGCGGCGGCCCGGCTCACGAGCCCGCCGCTGGTCCGGTCGGGGAGCCGGAGGGGCTGCTCGGCCCGCCGCCCGACGCCGTGCCGGGCTCCCCCGCGGCGGCCCACGCGGCGGCCAGCTTGGCGCGCGTGTCGGCGAGCAGCTCCGGCAGCGCCTTGGTCCGCCCCACCACCGGCAGGAAGTTCGCGTCCCCGGTCCAGCGCGGCACCACGTGCTGGTGCAGGTGCGCGGCGATGCCCGCGCCACCCGCCTCCCCCTGGTTCACGCCGAGGTTGAACCCCGACGGGTTGCTGACCCGCGAGAGCACCCGCAGCGCGCTCTGGGTGAGCGTGGCGACCTCGACGGTCTCCTCGGGCGTCAGGTCGACGTAGCCCGCGACGTGCCGGTAGGGGCAGACCATGAGGTGCCCGGGGTTGTACGGGTAGAGGTTGAGCACCACGAAGCAGAGCTCGCCGCGGGCGACGACGAGCGCGTCGTCGTCGTCCAGCGAGGGGGCCCGGCAGAACGGGCAGCCGGACCCGGCGGCCGCGCTCGGCGGCTTGTTCTCCCCGCCGATGTACGCCATCCGGTGGGGCGTCCACAGGCGCTCGAAGCCGTCGGCCTCCCGCGCGAAGCCGGCCGGGTCCTCGGCGCCGCCCGGCAGCCCGCCGGAGACGGCCTCGCTCACACCTGGACCCGGGAGCGGACCGCCTCGACGATGCGCTCGACGGCCTCCGCCACCGGCACGCCGTTGTCCTGGCGGCCGTCGCGGTAGCGGAAGGAGACCGCGCCGGCCTCGACGTCGTCACCGCCCGCGATGAGCACGAACGGCACCTTGGCCTTGGAGTGGGTGCGGATCTTCTTCTGCATGCGGTCGTCGGAGTCGTCCACCTCGGCGCGGATGCCGAGCGCCTTGAGCTGGCGCACGACGTCGTGCAGGTGGCCGGCGAACTCCTCCGCGACCGGCACGCCGACCACCTGGACGGGCGCGAGCCACGGGGGGAAGGCGCCGGCGTAGTGCTCGACCAGCACGCCGAAGAACCGCTCCAGGGAGCCGAACTTCGCCGAGTGGATCATCACGGGCTGCTGGTGGGACCCGTCCGCGGCGGTGAACTCCAGGCCGAAGCGGGCCGGCTGGTTGAAGTCGTACTGGATGGTCGACATCTGCCAGGTGCGGCCGATGGCGTCGCGCGCCTGCACGGAGATCTTCGGGCCGTAGAAGGCCGCGCCGCCCGGGTCGGGCACGAGCTCCAGGCCGGTGCGCTCCGCGCAGCCGCGCAGCACCTCGGTGGCCTGCTCCCACTCCTCGTCGGAGCCGATGAACTTGTCACCGGTGCCGCGCGTGGACAGCTCCAGGTAGTAGTCGTCCAGCCCGAAGTCGCTGAGCAGCCCCAGCACGAAGCCGAGCAGCTTCTCGACCTCGGCCGGCGCCTGCTCGGGGGTGCAGTAGCTGTGCGAGTCGTCCTGGGTGAGCCCGCGCACGCGGGTCAGGCCGTGCACCACGCCCGACTTCTCGTAGCGGTACACCGACCCGAACTCGAAGAAGCGCAGCGGCAGCTCGCGGTAGGAGCGCCCGCGCGACCTGAAGATCAGGTTGTGCATCGGGCAGTTCATGGCCTTGAGGTAGTACTGCGCGTTCTCGAGCTCCATCGGCGGGAACATCGTGTCGGCGTAGTACGGCAGGTGACCCGAGGTCTCGAAGAGGTGCTGCTTGGAGATGTGGGGCGTGCCGACGTAGTCGAAGCCCTCCTCCACGTGCCGCCGGCGGACGTAGTCCTCCATCTCCCGCTTGATGACGCCGCCGCGGGGGTGGAACACCGCCAGGCCGGAGCCGATCTCGTCGGGGAAGGAGAACAGGTCGAGCTCGGCGCCCAGGCGGCGGTGGTCGCGCCGCTCGGCCTCGGCCAGGCGCTCCAGGTGGGCGCGCAGCTCGTCCTTGGACGGCCACGCGGTGCCGTAGACGCGCTGCAGCTGGGTGTTGGCCTGGTCACCGCGCCAGTAGGCGGCAGCGGTGCGGGTGAGCTGCCAGCCGTTGGCCAGCAGGCGGGTGCTCGGCACGTGGGGGCCGCGGCACAGGTCCTTCCAGGCGACCTCGCCGCCGCGGCGGACGTTGTCGTAGATGGTCAGCTCGCCGGCACCCACCTCGACGGAGGCGCCCTCGGCCACCTCGTCACCGGCCTCGGGGGATCCGGTGCCGCCCTTGAGGCCGATGAGCTCCAGCTTGTAGGGCTCGTCGGCCAGCTCGGCACGGGCCTGCTCGTCGGTGACGACGCGCCGGCGGAAGGTCTGGCCCTCCTTGACGATGCGCTGCATCTCCTTCTCGAGGGCCTTGAGGTCCTCGGGGGTGAACGGCACCTCGACGTCGAAGTCGTAGTAGAAGCCGTCGCGCACCGGCGGGCCGATGCCGAGCTTCGCCTGCGGGTGCAGGGACTGGACGGCCTGCGCGAGCACGTGGGCGGTGGAGTGGCGGAGCACGTCGAGCCCGTCGGGGCTGCCCACCTCGACCGCCTCGACGACGTCACCGTCGGACAGCTCGGTGCTCAGGTCCTTCAGCTCGGCTCCGGACCCGCTGTCGATGCGCGCCACGACCACGTCGCGGCGGCCCTCGAACAGCTCGGCGGCCGTGGTGCCCGTCGCGACCTCGCGCTCGGCACCGTCGACGACCACGCGCAGGACACCAGGCTCAGACACGGCCAGGACTCTACGGCGCGGGCACCCGCGGCCGCTGGCCGCCCGTCGCCGTCCCCTCAGGCGTCCAGGAGGACGACGACGGCGCCGACGCCCACCTCGCCCGGCTCGAGCACGTCGGCGTAGACGCCCAGGCAGCGCTTCGGGGTGCGCGTCACCTCCAGCAGCGGCCCGCCCGCCGGGCCCGCGCCCCCCAGCCGCAGCCGGCGACCCACCCAGCCGCGCTCGTCCCCCGGGCGCGCGAGCGGCGGGTCGAGGTCGAGGACGACGTTGGCGCGCTCCCCCGGGTCGCAGCCCGCCGGGGCGTCGGGGGCGTCCGCGGCGCCGGCCGCCACGAGGTGCACGGCGGCGCCGTCGCGGTGGGCCGTGCCCCCCTCGGCGAGCGCGTCCTGCAGGCGCGAGCCGGGGCCTGCCAGCCGCTCGACCCAGCCGTCGTCGAGGGGGCGGACGCCGGGGCCCCTGCTGCCACCGCGCACGCGGAGCCCGTCGTCGTCGTCCGCGGTGGCCGACAGCGCGGCGAGCCCCGGCAGGTCACGGGCCCTCAGAGGAGCCCCGGCGGCGTCCAGGAGCTGCCAGCGGCGGTCGTGCGCGAGCCCGGAGGCGTCCACCCGCACGACGCCGGGCAGGTCCCCGCCGGCGGAGCGCAGCGGGAAGCGCCGCAGGAGGGAGACCCTGCCCACGACGACGCCGTGCTCCACGGAGGACCTCCTGGAAAGCACCGACGGGCCGCCCCTGGGAGGGACGGCCCGTCAGACCCGGGTGGGCGATACTGGGATCGAACCAGTGACCTCCTCGGTGTGAACGAGGCGCTCTACCGCTGAGCCAATCGCCCGGGTGCGGAGAACACACTACAGGCCCTCCGCGGCGGCCCCGTCACGGGTGGGTCAGGGCTCGACGCCGGGGATCCTGTCGAGGAAGGCCACCGCCGCCGCGGGCAGCACGTCGGGCGGTCCCATCACCACGAGGAAGAGCCAGGCACCGCCGAGGGCGCCGGCCAGCGCGGCCCCCGAGCCCGTCAGGCGCAGCCACAGCGGCTGGCGGCCGGCCCAGTGCGTGAAGCGGCGCACGGCGAGGCGGGCGCGCTTGAGGAGGCGGTGGGCCCAGGCGAACTCGCTGGCGAGCACGGCCAGGCCCGCGAGCACCAGGGGGATGCCGCCCGGGCCGGGCAGCCAGCCGGTGGCGGCGCCCAGGAGGATGAGGAAGACGCCGACGCAGGCGACCACGACGCGGTAGACGCGGTGCTTCTTGGGGTCGGCGCGGATCCTGGCGCGCCACTCCCAGCGGTCGCGGCGCTCGCTGCGGGACGCGCCGGGACCCCCGCGCGAGGACCCGGTGCGCTTGCGACCTGCGACGGGACCGGCCGGGACGGGGGTCACGGCGTCGTCGGGTGCGGGAGGTACCGGCGGCGCGGGCTGCACCCGCCTAGGGTACGTCTCGTACGACACGCCGCCCGGGGGTGTTTGATCCGTCCGGGACGGGGGAACATCGAGGGTGTCCGACCCGTGAGGGTCGGCGCAGCCGCCGGCTCCGGCCGCCACTCACCGGGGAGGACCACCGTGCCCAAGGGCTCAGCTCACGTCGACGCCGAGGTCGAGCTGCGCCTCGTCGTCCCCGAGTCGGGCAAGGTGCCCGTCTCCGTGGAGTTCGGCTACGGCGTGCACGACCCCTTCGCCGTCACCGCCTCCTTCCGGGGCGACGGCGGCTCCATCGAGTGGGTCTTCGCCCGCGACCTCCTGCGCGAGGGCCTGCGACGCCCCACCGGCGAGGGTGACGTCCAGGTCTGGCCCGGCGAGGTCGACGGCCAGGAGGTCGTGCTCGTCTCGCTCAGCTCCCCCGACGGCCACGCCGTGCTGGAGGCCGACGCGTCCGACCTGCGCGACTTCCTCGACCGCACCCACGCCCTCGTGCCCGCCGGGGCCGAGAGCCGCCACGTCCACGTCGACGACGAGCTCGCCGAGCTCCTGGGCCGCGCTGTCTAGCTCGAGACCCAGCTCCCGCTCGGACGAGGAGGGCGCCACCCCGACGGGGGTGGCGCCCTCCTCACGTCCGGGAGGACGAACCCACCTCTGCCGGCGCTCCCGCCTCCAGCCAGTCGCGCTCGCCCCGGCACCCCCGCCGCACCTGACCGCGGTCACCCCTGCACGTGATCGCGGTCAGTCGTGGTGCAGCCTTCCTGGCCCGACGTCTCCGCACGCGACCGCGGTCACGTCCGGAGGCGACCGCGATCAGGTGCCGGCGACCACGGTCGGTCCTGGCGGCGCCTGGGGCTGGCCCGACGTCTGCACACCCGACCGCGCGCGGTCAGCACCTGACCTCGATGGCCCGATGTCCAGACACCCGACCGCGGTCAGCTCCGACGGGGGGGGGACGCCACGGCTGGCCAAGACCCTCGGCCAGCGCGGGACGGCACGACGCGGCGCGCCGAGCCCCTGGCCGCAGACGCACGAAGACCCCGGTCCGCGAGCGGATCCGGGGTCTGAGGTGGTGGGCGATACTGGGTTCGAACCAGTGACCTCTTCCGTGTCAAGGAAGCGCGCTACCACTGCGCCAATCGCCCGCGCGGCACCGAAGTGCGCGTGAGGTGGAGACGGGATTCGAACCCGTGTACACGGCTTTGCAGGCCGTTGCCTCGCCTCTCGGCCACTCCACCGAGGGGCATCCGAGTCCGAGCGGCCCTCGAGCGGTGCCCTCCGAGCGGACGACGGGATTCGAACCCGCGACCCTCACCTTGGCAAGGTGATGCTCTACCAACTGAGCCACGTCCGCGTGTCGACCTCGCGGCCGAACGAGAAGAACACTACTTCACCCCGAGGGGCTGAGTCGAACCGCCCCCCTCCGAAGTGGCGCACACGGGTCACCGGAGCGCTCCTCGCCGTCCTCCTGACGGTCGTCCGCCAGTCGCGCCGGCACCCTCGACAGGGCGGACCGGCCGCCACTCGGCCAGGATGACTCCAGCCCGCCGACCCGTGCGGCGGCAGCACGACAGACGCCCGTGAGAGGACGCCATGCAGGTCTGGCCAGGACGCCCCTACCCGCTGGGGGCCACCTTCGACGGCGCGGGGACGAACTTCGCGCTCTTCTCGGAGGTCGCCTCGCGCGTGGAGCTCTGCCTCGTGGACGAGCGCGGGCGCGAGACGCGCATCGACCTGCCCGAGGTCGACGGCTTCGTCTGGCACGCCTACCTCCCCCGGATCCAGCCCGGCCAGCGCTACGGCTTCCGGGTGCACGGCCCCTACGACCCGGCGGCCGGGCACCGCTGCAACCCCAGCAAGCTGCTGCTCGACCCGTACGCCAAGGCGATCGACGGCCAGGTGGACGGGCACGAGTCGCTGTTCAGCTACTCCTTCAAGGACCCGTCGCGCCGCAACACGGCCGACAGCGCCCGCCACACGATGCTGTCCGTCGTCGTGAACCCCTACTTCGACTGGGGCACGGACCGGCCGCCGCGGCGGGACTACCACGAGACGGTCATCTACGAGGCGCACGTCAAGGGCCTGACGATGACCCACCCGGGCCTGCCCGAGGAGATCCGCGGCACCTACGCGGGCATCGGGCACCCGGCGATGGTCGAGCACCTCACCGACCTCGGCGTCACCGCGATCGAGCTCATGCCCGTCCACCAGTTCGTGCAGGACACCCACCTGCAGGAGAAGGGCATGACCAACTACTGGGGCTACAACACGATCGGGTTCTTCGCCCCGCACAACGCCTACTCCTCCACCGGCACCCGCGGGCAGCAGGTGATGGAGTTCAAGTCGATGGTCCGCACGCTGCACCAGGCGGGCATCGAGGTCATCCTCGACGTCGTCTACAACCACACCGCCGAGGGCAACCACATGGGCCCGACGCTGTGCTTCCGCGGCATCGACAACGCCGCCTACTACCGCCTGGTCGACTCCGACAAGGCGCACTACTACGACACCACCGGCACGGGGAACTCCCTGCTCATGCGGTCCCCGCACGTGCTGCAGCTGATCATGGACTCGCTGCGGTACTGGGTGAACGACATGCACGTCGACGGCTTCCGCTTCGACCTGGCGAGCACCCTGGCCCGCCAGTTCCACGAGGTGGACCGGCTCTCGGCGTTCTTCGACCTCATCCAGCAGGACCCGGTGGTCTCCCAGGTCAAGCTCATCGCCGAGCCCTGGGACGTCGGCGACGGCGGCTACCAGGTCGGCGGCTTCCCGCCGCTGTGGACGGAGTGGAACGGCAAGTACCGCGACACCGTCCGCGACTTCTGGCGCGGCGAGCCGAGCGCCCTGGCCGAGTTCGCCAGCCGCATCTCCGGCTCCTCCGACCTGTACGAGCACAACGGCCGCAAGCCCATCGCGTCCATCAACTTCGTCACCGCGCACGACGGCTTCACCATGCGCGACCTCGTCTCCTACAACGAGAAGCACAACGAGGCCAACGGCGAGGGCGGCCGCGACGGCGAGAGCCACAACCGCTCCTGGAACTGCGGGGTGGAGGGCGAGACCAAGGACAAGGACGTCAACGCCCTGCGCGCCCGCCAGCAGCGCAACATGCTGGCCACCCTGCTGCTGTCCCAGGGCGTGCCGATGATCCTCCACGGCGACGAGCTGGGGCGGACCCAGAAGGGCAACAACAACACCTACTGCCAGGACAACCGCACCTCCTGGGTGGACTGGAACCTCACCGACGAGCAGCGCGACCTGCTGCGCTTCACCCAGCAGGTCATCTCGGTGCGGATGGGCCACCCGGTCTTCCGCCGGCGGCGCTTCTTCGCCGGGGACGCCCACCACGGCGGTGAGAGCTCGCTGGGCGACATCGCCTGGTTCACCCCCGCCGGCGTGCACATGACCCACAGCGACTGGTCCACCGGGTACGCCCGCTCCCTGGGCGTCTTCCTCAACGGCTGGGCGATCCCCGAGCCCGACCCCCGCGGGGAGCAGATCGTGGACGACAGCTTCTACATCATGTTCAACGCCTCCCACGAGGACGTCGTCTTCACCCTGCCGCCGGAGGAGTACGGGCACGAGTGGCGGGTGGTGGTCGACACCGCCTCGCCCCCCGAGACGCCCCCGCCCGCCGCGCCCGCCGTGGTGGCCCTCGCGGCCGCCGAGGCGACGGGCCCGATCGCGGCCGGTTCCGACGTCAAGGTCGCCGGGCGCAGCCTGCTCGTGGTCACCCGTCCCTCGGTGGAGGCGCTGTGAACGACACGACCGCCAGCGGCCAGCAGGGCGGCCAGCAGGGCGGCTCGGCCGCCCAGCACCGCCCCGCGCCCGGCAGGCCCGTCCCGGTCTCCACGTACCGGCTGCAGATCCGGCCGGAGTTCGGCTACGACGACGCGACCGCCGTCGTCGACCACCTCGACGCCCTCGGCGTCTCCCACGCCTACCTGTCGCCGCTGCTGCAGCCGACGCCGGGCTCGGCGCACGGCTACGACGTGGTCGACCACAGCCGGGTCAACCCCGAGGCCGGGGGCCGCGAGGCCCTCGACGTGCTGGTGCAGCGCCTGCGCAGCAAGGGCCTCGCCGCCGTGGCCGACGTGGTCCCCAACCACATGGCCGTGCCGACGCCGGCGCGGCTCAACCGCGCGCTGTGGTCGGTGCTGCGGGACGGGCCGGACTCGCCCTACGCGCGCTGGTTCGACGTCGACTGGTGGACGTCCGGCCACGCGATCCTCATGCCCGTGCTCGGCTCGCGGATCGGGCAGGTGCTCGGCAGCGGCGAGCTGGAGCTCGACACCAGCGGCAGCGAGCCGCTGCTGCGCTACTACGACCACGTCTTCCCCGTCCGCCCCGGCACGGAGACACTGCCGCTGGCCGAGCTGGTGGACCGGCAGTGGTACCGGCTGGCGCACTGGCGCGTGGCCGACGAGGAGCTGAACTACCGCCGCTTCTTCGACGTCGACACCCTCGCCGCCATCCGCGTGGAGGACCCCGAGGTCTTCGACGCCAGCCACGAGCTGCTCCTCGAGCTGCTGGCGTCCGGCGAGCTGGAGGGGCTGCGCATCGACCACCCGGACGGCCTGGCCGACCCCCGCGGCTACGTGCGGCGCCTCGCCGAGCGCTCCGGCGGGGCGTGGGTGGTGGTGGAGAAGATCCTCGAGGGCTCCGAGGTGCTCCCCGACGACTGGCCCGTCGCCGGCACCACCGGCTACGACGCCCTCCTGCGGGTGGGCGGGCTCTTCGTCGACCCGGCGGGCGCCGGACCGCTGTCGGCGCTGCTCGCCGAGGTCACCGGGGAGGCCGCCGGCTTCCCCGCCGTCGTGAGCGCCGCCAAGCGCGAGGTGGTCGAGGCGGGCCTGTACGCCGAGGTGCACCGCCTCGTGCAGCTGCTGGTGCAGATCGTCGCAGCCGACGTGCGCCTGCGCGACCACACCGAGCGCGCCCTGCGCGAGTGCGTGGTGGAGCTGCTCGTGGCCTTCCCGCGCTACCGCGCCTACGTGGTGCCCGGTGAGCCCGCGCCGGCCGAGGCCCAGCGGGTGCTCGAGGAGGCCGCGGAGCAGGCGCGCGAGCACCTGCCGGAAGAGCGCTGGGACACCCTCGCCGTCGTCGTCGACCTGCTGCTGGGGCGCGAGGTCGGCAGCGCCGGGAGGCTCGCCGACGCCGACCGCGCCGAGCTCGTCATCCGCTTCCAGCAGACCTGCGGCCCCGTCATGGCCAAGGGCGTGGAGGACACCGCGTTCTACCGCTGGTTCCGCCTGGCGGGGCTCAACGAGGTGGGCGGCGACCCCGACCGCGTGGGCGTGGCCCCGGAGGAGTTCCACGCCTACTGCGCCCAGCAGGTGCGCGACTGGCCGGTGGCCATGACCACGCTGACCACGCACGACACCAAGCGCGACGAGGACGTGCGGGCGCGCCTCGCCGTGCTCTCCGAGCTCCCGCTGGAGTTCGCCGAGGCGCTGCGGCACTGGCGGCGTCTGGCCGCCGAGCACCGCCGCCAGGAGCTCGACGGGCAGACCGAGCACCTCGTCTGGCAGACGCTGTTGGGCACCTGGGGCTCGGGCGAGCGCGACGGGCGGCCGGGCGGGCCGATCAGCGGCGAGCGGCTGCTCGGCTACCTCGAGAAGGCCATCCGCGAGGCCAAGCTCCACACCACGTGGACGAACCCCGACGAGGCCTACGAGGAGGCCGTGAGGTCCTTCGCCGTGGGCGTCCTCGGCGACAGCGCGGTGCTCGAGGCCGTGGAGGCGTTCTCGCAGCGCATCGCCGGTCCGGTGCGGGTGGGCGTGCTCGGGCAGAAGCTCGTGCAGCTGACCATGCCGGGCGTGCCCGACGTCTACCAGGGCACCGAGGTGGTCTCGCTGTCGCTGGTCGACCCGGACAACCGCCGCCCCGTCGACTACGCCGACCGGCGCCGGCGCCTGTCCCGCATCGACTCGGGAGCACGCCCGAGCGACCTGTCGGACGAGAAGCTGCTGGTCACCTCCCGGGCGCTGCGACTGCGCCGTCGGCACCCCGAGTGGTTCGTCGGCGAGGGGGCGACCTACACCGCCGTCGCCACGTCCACCGGCAACGCCGTGGCGTTCGGCCGCGGCACCGGCGACGTCGACGGCGGTGCGCCGCAGGTGGTGGTCGTGGCCACGCGCCTCGCGGCCTCGCTGGAGCGCCTCGGCGGCTGGGGGCAGCACACCGTGGTGCTCCCGGAGGCCGGGTCGACGGCCGAGACCCCGGGCGCCTGGCGCGACCTGCTGACGGGGGCCCTGCACGACGGCGGGGCCGTGCCGCTCGCGCGGCTGCTGTCCGCCATGCCCGTCGCCCTGCTCGTGCGCGAGGGCGCCAGCGAGGTGGCTGCCGCCGCCGCGGGTGCCGTGGGGGAGGATGCTGCGCCGTGAGCATGGCCCAGCAGTCCAGCCCCACCAGCGCCGTCGACGCCATCCGCCGGCCGATGAGCAGCAAGGACCTCCGCAAGGCGGTGGGCAAGCTGCTGCGCGGTCCGCAGCCGCTGCCCATCGTGCAGGCGGGTCACCCCGTGCTGCGGGAGGTCGCGCAGCCCTACGACGGCGAGCTCTCCCCCGAGCTCATGGCCGACCTCGTCGAGGCGATGAAGGTCGCCATGCACGCCGCCCCGGGCGTCGGGCTGGCCGCCCCGCAGGTGGGGCTGGGCCTGGCCCTGGCCGTCGTCGAGGACTCCGGAGACGACGACGACGACCCGCGCGAGCGCTCCGAGCTGCCGTTCCGGGTGATCGTCAACCCCTCGTACTCACCGGTGGACGCCTCCGGCGCCGAGGTCCCCGTGGAGGAGGCCGAGCGGGTGGTCTTCGAGGAGGGCTGCCTGTCGGTGGTCGGCTACGAGGCCGAGGTGGCGCGCCTCAGGTCGGTGCGCGTGGTGGGCCAGGACGAGACGGGCAAGCCCTTCGACGACGTCTTCCACGGCTGGGCGGCGCGGATCATGCAGCACGAGATCGACCACCTCGGCGGTGGCCTCTACATCGACAAGGCCGACCTGTCGTCACTGTCCTGGACGGGCCGCGTCTGACGCTGCCGCGGCGCCCGCCCCGCTCCCCCGCTGACTGGCACGGGGTGGCCCTGTGCCACTAGGTCTGGCACAGGGCCACACCGTGCCAGTCGGGGAGTGGCGCAGATCCACCCGAGGTGTTCGCGACGTCCACGGTCACGGACGCAGGGCCGGGTGGCGGGCGCCCATGATCACCGGTTGGCTGGACGCGTGCACCGCTTCGCCGTCTGGGCGCCCTCCGCTGACCGCGTCGAGATCGACGTCCACCTCCCCTCCGGCACGCAGACGCTGCCGCTGGAGCCCAGCGAGGACCCCGCCCCCGGCTGGTGGGCCCTCGAGGTGGACGAGGCCGGCGACGGCACCGACTACGCGTTCCGCGTCGACGGCGGCGATCCCCGCCCCGACCCGCGCAGCGCGCACCAGCCGCACGACGTCCACGGCCCCAGCCGCGTCTTCGACCCGGCCGCTCACAGCTGGGGTGACGGCGGCTGGCCCGGCCGCGACGCCCGCGGCGCCGTCGTCTACGAGCTCCACGTCGGCACCTTCACCCCCGAGGGCACCCTCGACGCGGCAGCGGAGAAGCTCCCGCACCTGGTGGACCTCGGCGTCGACGTCGTCGAGCTCCTGCCGGTGGCGGCCTTCCCGGGGCGCCGCGGCTGGGGGTACGACGGCGTGGACCTGTACGCCGTCCACGACGCCTACGGCGGCCCCGCGGCGCTGCAGCGCTTCGTCGACACCGCCCACCGGGCGGGCCTCGGCGTGGCGCTCGACTGCGTCTACAACCACCTCGGCCCGGCGGGGAACTACCTCGGCGAGTTCGGCCCGTACTTCACCGAGGAGCACCACACGCCGTGGGGCGCGGCGGTCAACCTCGACCAGCCGGGCTCTGAGGGCGTGCGGCGCTTCGTCGTCGACAACGCCCTGCGCTGGTTCCGCGACTTCCACGTCGACGCGCTGCGCCTGGACGCCGTCCACGCCCTGGTCGACGAGTCCGACGAGCACGTGCTCGCGCAGCTGGCCCGCGAGACCGCCGCGCTGTCGGCCGAGCTCGGCAGGCCGCTGACCCTCATCGCCGAGAGCGACCTCAACGACACCGGCATGGTCACGCCGCTGGGCCAGGCGTCCGCCACGGACCTCCCGGCCCGCGGGATGCAGGCACAGTGGGCCGACGACGTCCACCACGCGCTGCGCTCGGTGATGACCGGCGAGCGCGGCGGCTACTACAAGGACTTCGCCAGCCTCGAGGTGCTCGGGAACGTGCTGGAGCGGGTGTTCCACCACGCCGGCACGTACAGCCCCTTCCGCGGCAAGACCTGGGGCGCGCCCGTGGACACGGCGCGCTACCCCGGTCACGCGTTCGTCGCCTACACGACGACGCACGACCAGACCGGCAACCGCGCCACCGGCGACCGGCTCTCCGCCTCCCTGGACGGCGCCGCGCTCGCCACCGCGCAGGCCGTGGTCCTCACCAGCGCCTTCACGCCCATGATCTTCATGGGTGAGGAGTACGGCGCCACGACGCCGTGGATGTTCTTCACCGACCACGACCCCGAGCTCGGCGCCCTGGTCAGCAAGGGCCGCGCCGAGGAGTTCGCCTCCCACGGCTGGGAGGGCGACGTCGAGGTGCCCGACCCGCAGGAGGAGTCCACCTTCACGGGCTCGAAGCTCGACTGGTCGGAGCCGACCTCCGAGCGGGGCGCGCGCCTGCTCGCCTGGACCCGCGACCTGCTGGCCCTGCGCCGCTCCGAGCCCGATCTCGCCGGAGACGACCTGCGCGCCGTCCGCACCGCCACCAGCGGCGACGCCGAGCTGCACGAGGGCGGCAGCCCCTGGCTGGTCGCCCGCCGCGGCTCGCTGGCGCTGGTGGCGAACCTGGCCCAGCACGAGCAGGCGGTCCCGCTGTCCGGTGCGCTGGATGACGACGACGCGCGCGCCGAGGTGGTCCTGGCGTGGGACGCCGCGGCGACCGAGGTCACGGGGGGTCCGTCAGGGACCGCGGTGCGGCTGCCCGCCCGGGCGAGCGCCGTGGTCCGCCTCTCCTGACGCCACCCTCGGGTCAGGGCTGGGAGCCCTCGCGGGCCAGCGCGGTCAGGCGCGAGACGGCGCGGGCGTACTTCTTGCGGTAGCCGCCGTTCATGAGCTCGTCCGGGAAGAGCTGGTCCAGCGGGACGCCGGAGGCGACGAGCGGCAGGTCGCGGTCGTACATGCGGTCTCCCAGCACCACGAGGCGCAGGGCGACGCTCTGGTCCGAGACGGGGCGCACCCCGGTCCAGTGCACCGCGGTGACGCCGTCGAGCAGCGCCCCGTAGCGGCTGGGGTGGACGGTCGCGAGGTGGGCCAGCAGCTCGTCGAAGGCGTCGAGCACCACGCCCTCGCCGGCCGCCAGCCGCGCGCCCGCGCGCTCGCGCACCTCGCCGTCGACGGCCGGCTCCGGCGGGGCCGGCAGGCCGCGGTGGCGGTAGTCCTCGCCGTCGACCCGGTAGACGTCGAACCGGGAGGCGACCGCCTGGATCTCGCGCAGGAAGTCCTCCGCGGCGAACCGGCCCTCACCCAGCGCGTCGGGCAGCGTGTTCGACGTGGCGGCCAGGGCGGTGCCCGCGTCGGACAGCTCGCGCAGCAGGCGGCTCATGAGGACGGTGTCGCCGGGGTCGTCCAGCTCGAACTCGTCGATGCAGACCAGGCGCTTGGCGGACAGCGCCTCCACGGCCTGGCGGAAGCCGAGGGCGCCGGCGAGGTTGGTGTACTCCACGAACGTGCCGTAGGCGGCCGGCGCCGACGGGCTGTCGACGGCGTGGAAGAGCGACGTCAGCAGGTGGGTCTTGCCCACGCCGAAGCCGCCGTCGAGGTAGATGCCCTCCTTGGGCGCCTCGCCGCCGCGGCCGAACAGCCGCGCCAGCCCCCCGCCCCTGGACCCCTTGACCCCCTTCGCGCCGCTCCACCGGCCCGCGCGGTCGCGCAGCGCGTCCACCGCCTCGGCCTGCGTCGGCTGAGCCGGGTCGGGCCGGTAGCTGTCGAAGCTCGCGGCGGCGAAGTGCGGCGGGGGGACGAGGTCGTCCAGGAGGCGCTGCGGGCTGGGGCGGGGGTCGCGCTGGACCAGCGAGGGCACCGCGTCGGTGGTCTCCACGGCAGCGGGCGCGATGGCGTCAGGCACCGGCCGAGCCTAGGGCTGGCGCGCCCGGTCCGCCGGTCGCGGAGGGCGGAGGGGCTCCTGGTGAGCCGCAGGTCACAGCCGGTCCGCACGGGGCGGGCCAGACCGGTCGCGCCCGACGAGGTGAGGCTGTCCTGGCTGGTTAGGGCACACCGGCGTCGCCTAACCTCGCTGCATGGCTGCTGAGACGACGACGCGGATCGCCCCCGACCCCTCCCCCCGCTTCGCGGAGTACGCCCACCCCGAGCGGCTCGTGAGCACCGACTGGCTCGCCGAGCACCTCGGCGAGCCCGGCCTCGTGGTGGTCGAGAGCGACGAGGACGTGCTGCTCTACGAGACCGGCCACATCCCGGGCGCGGTCAAGGTCGACTGGCACACCGACCTCAACGACCCGGTCACGCGCGACTACGTGGACGGCGAGGCCTTCGCGGAGCTCCTGGGCGAGCGCGGCATCGGCCGCGACACCACCGTGGTCATCTACGGCGACAAGAACAACTGGTGGGCCGCGTACGCCCTGTGGGTGTTCACGCTGTTCGGCCACGAGAACGTGCGCCTGCTCGACGGCGGCCGCGCGAAGTGGGAGGCCGAGGGCCGCGAGTACACCACCGACGCCCCGCAGGTGACCCCCGCCGACTACCCGGTCGTGGAGCGCGACGACTCCGTCATCCGCGCCTACAAGGACGACGTGCTCGCCTTCCTGCGCACCGAGCGACCGCAGCTGGTCGACGTGCGCTCCCCCGAGGAGTACACCGGCGCCCGCACCTCCATGCCGGCCTACCCGGAGGAGGGGACGCTGCGCGGCGGCCACATCCCCGGCGCCCAGTCGGTGCCGTGGGCTCGGGCGGTGGCCGAGGACGGCGGCTTCAAGCCCCGCGCCGAGCTGGAGGCGATCTACGCGCAGGAGAAGGGCCTGGAGGCCGGCCGCGCCACCATCGCCTACTGCCGCATCGGCGAGCGCTCGAGCCACACCTGGTTCGTGCTGCACCACCTGCTGGGCTTCGACGACGTGAAGAACTACGACGGCTCCTGGACCGAGTGGGGCAACGCCGTGCGCGTGCCGATCGCCACCGGTGACCAGCCGGGGGCGACGTCCTCGCGATGAGCGGCTCCGACCTGCCGGCCAAGCTCGCCGACGTGGTGGACGACTTCGGCGCCGTCACCGAGCGCGAGCGGCTGCAGCTGCTGCTGGAGTTCAGCGAGGGCCTGCCCGAGCTGCCCGAGCGGTACGCGGAGCACCCCGAGCTGCTCGAGCCGGTGCCGGAGTGCCAGTCGCCGGTGTTCGTCATCACCGAGCTCGAGGACGCCGACGACGCCACGCCCGCGCTGGCGCGCACGGTCCGCGTCTTCGCGACCGCGCCGCGGGAGGCACCGACCACCCGCGGCTTCGCGGGGATCCTCGTGGAGGGCCTGGACGGGCTCCCCGCGGCGGAGCTGCTCGCCGTCCCCGACGACGTCAGCGACCGGCTCGGCCTCGCGCGGGCGGTCAGCCCGCTGCGCCTGCGCGGCATGGCGGGGATGCTCGGGCGGATCAAGCGGCAGGTGCGCGAGCGTGCCACCGCCTGACCGGCCAGCCTGACCGGTCAGCCTGACCGGCCAACGCCGGCGCAGGCCGGCAGGACGACGAGGGGCCCCCGNNCGGGGGCCCCTCGTCGTCCTCCTGCGGAGGGAAGGCCCGGGGTGGGAGTGCGGTCAGGTGGAGACCGTGGCGCCCCGCCGGCGCTCCTCGAGCGCGTCGGCGCTGCCGGCGACGTCGTCCTCGTCGTCGTCCTCGCGCCGGCGAGCGGGGTCGCGGAGGTTCCCCGTGGCCCACGCGCCGGCCCAGACGGCGATGCCGCCGATCGCCACGCCGGCGAGGTCGTCGACGATGTAGTGCCAGCCGAAGTAGATGGTGGCCAGCACCGTCAGCACGAAGAAGCCCCACATCGCGCGGCGCACCAGCCTGGGCATCCGGATGAGCTGGACGATCAGCGCCGCGGTGAACACCACCGAGACGTGCAGCGACGCGAACGCCGCGATGCCCGACACCGTGCCCGACACGTCGGGGTCCGCCATGACGATGGAGCGGTTGCGCACGAGCGCCGCCTGCAGCCCGGTCACGTCCGTGCGGGACAGGTCGGTGAAGTCCCACGGCAGCGCGTAGAACGGGCCGGACGCCGGGATGAGGTAGTAGCTGGCCGCGCCCAGCGCCCAGTTGAGGCAGAGCGCGGTGACGTACCAGAGGCCGTGCGACAGGTGCCGCCAGAAGATCAGCGCCACGGCCACGGAGACGGGCACGAAGATGAGGTAGCCCATGTAGACGAACGACAGGACGTGCGCGGAGACCCCGGTGCCGAGCACGGCGTGGAGCACCTCGGCGGGGTTGTTGCCGAACGCCAGGAGACGGTCGCTGGCCACCAGGGCCAGGTCCTGGGAGCCCTCGTGGATGAACGGCAGGAAGTTCTTGAGGTTCCGGTAGCCGACGTAGGTGATGTAGAAGCTCGCGACCGCCACGAGCACCGGCACGAGCCGACGCCACGGCCAGCGGGCCGCGGCGACGTCGCGCGCGGACCGCACCAGCCCCTGCACCGAGCGCAGCTCGCCGTGGGCGCGCAGGCGCCAAGCGGCCCGGGGCAGCACGTCCAGGAGGAGGCAGACGGCCACGATGGCCGGCATGCGCACCCAGCCGGGGCCGAGGAAGCCGTCGGGGTCGCGCATGGGGATGCCGAGCGCGACGGACCCGATGACCGCCAGGCCTCCCGTCACGGCCGCCGTCCCCGCGGCCAGGAGGAGGACGCGGTGGCGGTGGCGGCGGCTCGGGACCTCGACGGTGGCGACGGAGGGCGCGGACGCGCCGGGCGTGGTACCGAGGGCCATGGGGTCATTCTGACCCAACTGGCGGTCCTCGCGCGTCCACGGACCGGCCATCTGCGCGTCACCTGCTGGACCACCACCGGCGCGCACGCGCCGCCTGCTTGACTGCCGGGGTGTCGACGACCCCTCCCCCGCCGTCAGGCCAGCCCTCCGAGCAGCGCCGTCCGGACCCCAAGCGGAACCTCGCGGGCGTGGGCTTCGCCCTGCTCGGCGGCTACTTCGCCTACTCGATCTGGGACGTGGACATGTCCGGTCTGCTGAAGGCGGTGCTGCTCGTCGTCTTCGGCGCGGTGGCGGTCTACGGCGTCGTGCAGCTGGTGCAGAACCGCCGCCGCTGAGGCGGCGGGCCGCTCCTCACAGGTGCTCCAGGAGGAACCTGGCGACCTCGCGCTCCCAGCGGTCCGGGTCGGAGTTCCACTCCCGGCAGTGGCCGGCGCCGGGGAACTCCAGCAGCGAGACGAGGTCCGGGCGGGCCGCCGCCAGCAGGCGGCTGGGCCCCACGGGGACCACGGCGTCGGCGTCGCCGTGGAGCAGGAGCAGCGGGACCCGCAGCTCCTCGGCGCGGGTCACCCAGTCGAGCCTGTCGAGGTCCAGCGGGCCCTCGACCCCCAGGGCGGCGCGCGCCAGCGGTGAGCCCATGAGGGCCGTGCCGGCGCGTCCCAGGGGTGGCGGCACGCGGTGCACCCGGGCCTGGTGCTGCAGCACGGTGCGCCAGTCGAGCACCGGCCCGTCGAGCACCACGGCGCGCACGCGGTCGGCCGTCCACGAGCGCGACAGGTGCGACAGGACGATCGCGCCGCCCATCGACCACCCCACGAGGACGACGTCGCGCGCGCCGGCGTCCAGGGCGTGCAGGACGGCGGCCTCGACGTCCACCCACTCGGTGTCGCCCAGGCCGTAGCGGCCGGACAGGCTCGCGGGGGCGCCCGGGTCGTTGCGGTAGCTCGGCACCAGCGCCGGCACGCCGAGGCGGTGCAGCACCGGCAGCGCGCGCAGGCACTCCTCGCGGGTGCCGCCGCGGCCGTGCACGAGCACCGCCCACACCTTGCCGTGCAGCTGGCCGTCGGCGGGGTGGACCAGCCAGGCGGGGAGGTCGCCGACGGGCGAGGTGACCACGACGTCGTCGAAGGGCAGGCCCAGCGCCCGGCCGGGGTCGCCGGTGTGGAACCAGCCGCTCCAGCGGCCGGGACCCGGGCGCAGGACGCCGGCGTCGGTGCCGAGCAGACGGCGCACCACCGCCCGCCCGCGGCCCGCCTCCTCCACGCCGATGACGTCGCCGAGCTGCGAGTGCGTGGCACCGCCCGCGGTCCACAGCCCGTACCGGCCCGGGGCCAGCGTCAGGTCGCTGGCGGCGAGCACCACGCGGTCCGGCTCGACGGCCAGGACGCGCACGTCGTCGGCGCGGACCTTCTCGGGCGTCACCACGCGGCGGGCGAAGTGGGTGGCCAGCGCCGACGCGGCGGCGGAGGCGGCCAGGCCCACCGCCCCGCCGACCACGGCGCTGCGGACGACGGCGCGGGTGAGCGACGCGGCGCGCAGCGCAGCGGCCGCCACCTCGCCGCCACCGGCGGTCCCGGGGGCGCTCACGAGGCCCTCCCCGCCGCCGGACGGGCTCCGGGCGGTCCGGGCAGCCGTCGCCGCCGCGGGGCGGCAGAGGCCACGCGCAGGCCCCACACGACCAGGGGCAGCTGCAGCGGCAGCCGCGCCAGCGCCACCGCGCGGTACCACCCGGGGGTGCGGTCGCTGCGCAGCGCCTGCACCGCCATCGTGACGTTGGCCGGGTAGACGGCCACGAACAGCGCGGCGCTGGCCAGGCCGGCCCACCGGCGGGTGGCGCGGGGCAGCAGGGCCGCCGCGCACGCCAGCTCGGCGACCCCCGAGACCGCGACCCACGGGCCCGGCGCCCCCAGGGCGCGCGGCACGATGCGCGCGAAGGGGGCGGGGGCCGCGAAGTGCGCGACGCCCGCCACCCCGAGCAGCGCCGCGAGGGCCGGCGGTGCGGTGGCGCCGGTGCCGAGCGGTGTGGCACGCCCGCTTCGCCTCATGGCCCGATCCTGCCAGCGGTCCGCCGGACGTGCGCGGGCCGTGCGCGGGTGTCACTCCCGGGTCGCGCCCGAGGAGGACCACCACCACGATCAGCGCGTGACCCCTCCCACTTCCCGCTCCTCCAGCGCGCCCTCGAAGGCCTCCGAGGAGACGCCCGAGAAGACGCCCGAGAAGACGTCCGAGAAGACCGCGCCGAAGACCACCGAGAAGAGCCAGCGGACCTCGCGCCGGACCTCCTCCAGCGCGGCGCGCTCGAAGGGCCCCGCCCGGCAGGCGCCGTCGAGGGGCCCGGCGCGCCGCACCCGCTCCACCAGCCGACCGCTCGCCTCCCGCGTCGAGCCCGGCCTCCCCTACCCGCTCGGCGTGACGCTGCGCGGCGACGGCATCAACATCGCCCTGCCGTCGGAGACGGCCGAGTGCGTGGAGCTGTGCCTGTTCGACGGGTCCGGCAGGGAGGAGCGCGTGGAGCTGCCGGAGAAGTCCGGCCACGTGTTCCACGGCTTCCTCCCCGGCATCGGCGCGGGCCAGCGGTACGGGTTCCGGGTGCACGGCGCGTGGGACCCCGCGCGCGGCCTGCGGCACAACCCCCACAAGCTGCTGCTCGACCCGTGGGCGCGGGCGGTCGAGGGCGCCTTCGGCGCCGGCGAGGAGGTCTTCGGCCACCACTGGGACGACGCCGGGAAGCTCAACGAGGCCGACTCCGCGGGGTCGATGCCGCGCTCCGTCGTCGTCGACGAGTCCTTCGACTGGGGCGACGACACGCCCCCGCGCGTCCCGCTGCACAGCACGGTGGTCTACGAGACCCACGTCAAGGGCCTGACCCACCTCCACCCGGACGTCCCCGAGGAGCTGCGCGGCACCTACGCCGGGCTGGCCCACCCCGCCGTCACCGGGTACCTCAGGGACCTCGGCGTGACCAGCGTGGAGCTGCTGCCGGTGCACCAGTTCGTGCAGGACTCCCACCTCGAGGAGAAGGGGCTGCGCAACTACTGGGGCTACAACTCCATCGGCTTCCTCGCGCCGCACGGCGAGTACGCGGCGGCGGGCGACGGCGGCGGCCAGGTGGCCGAGTTCAAGCAGATGGTGAAGGACCTGCACGCCGCGGGGCTCGAGGTCATCCTCGACGTGGTCTACAACCACACCGCCGAGGGCAACGACCAGGGCCCCACCTTCAGCCTCAAGGGCATCGACAACGGCTCCTTCTACCGGCTGGTGGAGGGCGACGAGGCGCACTACTTCGACACCTCCGGCACCGGCAACAGCATCAACGCGTCCCACCCGGCGGCGCTGGGCCTGGTCATGGACTCCCTGCGGTACTGGGTGCAGGAGATGCACGTGGACGGGTTCCGCTTCGACCTGGCCACCACGCTGACCCGCCAGGGCGGGGAGATGGACGTGCACAGCGCGTTCCTCATGATGGTCAGCCAGGACCCGGTGCTCGCGCCGGTGAAGATGATCGCCGAGCCGTGGGACACCGCCGGCTACCAGGTGGGCGGCTTCCCGGCGCGCTGGAGCGAGTGGAACGGCAAGTTCCGCGACGACGTGCGCGACTTCTGGCGCGGTGAGCCGGGCGTGCTCGGCGCCTTCGCGCACCGCGTCACCGGCTCCGGCGACATCTACGGCGGCGCCCCCGGCTCCGGGGGCCGCGACCCGCTGTGCAGCGTCAACTTCGTCACCGCCCACGACGGCTTCACGCTGCACGACCTCACGAGCTACGACGCCAAGCACAACGAGGCGAACGGCGAGGACAACAACGACGGCGAGAGCGACAACAAGAGCTGGGGCTGCGGCGCCGAGGGTCCCACCGACGACGCCGCGATCAACGAGCTCCGCACCCGCCAGCGGAAGAACCTCCTGGCCACGCTGCTGCTGTCGCACGGCGTGCCGATGGTCCTCGGCGGTGACGAGATGGGGCGCACGCAGGGCGGCAACAACAACGCCTACTGCCAGGACAGCGAGATCTCGTGGTTCGACTGGAAGGCCGTGGACGACGACCTGGTCGAGTTCACCAAGGAGCTCACGGCCCTGCGGCGGGAGCACCCGGCGCTGCGCCCCCGGCACTTCGGCGACGTCGACGTGGAGATGCGCCGCGCCGACGGCCCCGAGATGGGCGACGCCGACTGGGCCGAGCCGCTCAACAAGGCGCTGACCGTCCACCTCACGGGTCCGCGCTCGGACGGCGCCGACGACGTCGAGGAGTTCATGATCATGGTCAACGGCTCCGAGGGCGTCGTGGAGTTCACCGTGCCGACGCGCACCGACTCCGGCACCGACCCCGAGGCCGACGGCCTGCCCGGCTGGAAGCTGGTGCTGTCCACCGACCCGGAGCAGCACGTGAAGAAGCGGGGCCTGGCGCCCGGGCAGCAGATCCTCGTGAGGGACCGCTCCCTGACGCTGCTGCACCGCGTCGACTGACGCCTCCCCTCCTCGCAGCCGGGCGCCCGGTCGCGGTCCCGGCCCCCGCTGGGACCGCAGCCGGGCGCCGGCTGCGGTTCTGAGACGCCCACGTCCAGCACTCGCGCACCCGAGTGCGCCATCCGGGGGCCCTCATCGCGCACTGGGGCACGCGAGTGCGGGTGGAGGGGCAGGCTGGGAGCCGTGCGCCTGCCCGTGATACCGCCCGTCGCCCCGATGCTGGCGAAGGCGGTCAAGGACGTGACCACCGTGCCCGACCAGGACTCGGTGGCCGGCGGGCTGCTCTACGAGCCCAAGTGGGACGGGTTCCGCTGCATCGTCTTCAAGGACGGCGACGCCGTCGAGCTCGGCAGTCGCGGCACCAAGCCCCTGACGCGGTACTTCCCCGAGCTGGTCGAGCACCTGCGCGCCCAGCTCCCCGAGCGCTGCGTGGTGGACGGCGAGGTGGTGGTCCGCCGCGGCGAGCCCGGCGCCGAGCGCCTCGACTGGGAGGCCCTCGCCCAGCGCATCCACCCCGCCGCGAGCCGCATCACGCTGCTGTCGCAGACCACGCCGGCCTCGTTCGTGGCGTTCGACCTGCTGGCCCTGGGCGACGACGACCTCACCTCGCGGCCGTTCGCCGACCGCCGCGCCGCCCTCGAGGAAGCGCTCGCCGCGGTCAGCGCGCCCGTGCACCTCACCCGCACCACCACTGACGCCGCGCTGGCCCAGGAGTGGCTGCAGACCTTCGAGGGGGCCGGCCTGGACGGCGTGGTGGCCAAGCCGCTCGCCGCCCCCTACTCTCCCGGCAAGCGCGTCATGCTCAAGATCAAGCACGCGCGGACGGCGGACGTCGTCGTCGTCGGCTACCGGGTGCACAAGTCCGGCAGCGGCGTGGGCTCCCTGCTGCTGGGCCTGCACGACGACGACGGCCAGCTGCGCCAGGTCGGCGGGGCCAGCGCGTTCACCGACAAGGTCCGCCTGCAGCTGGAGGAGGAGCTGCAGCCGCTGGTGCTGCGCGACGACGACGGCGCTCCCCGGCGGCAGGCCGGCGAGAAGAACCGGTTCGCGGCGGCGGACAAGGACGCCAGCTGGATCCCCCTGAGCCCGGAGCTGGTGGCCGAGGTGAAGTACGACCAGCTGGAGGGCGACAGGTTCCGCCACACCGTGCAGCTGGCCCGCTGGCGGCCCGACCGCGACCCGGCCTCGTGCCGCTTCGACCAGCTGGACGTGCCGGCCGACTACGACCTCGCGGACGTGCTGACGGGCGGATAGCGTCCGAGGCGTGTCCGAGATCAACGCAGAGATCGCATCCTCCGTCGTCGTCCTCCTCACCGAGCAGCCGGTGGAGGGCCCCGACGCGGAGCGCGTCCTCGCGCTGCACGAGGGCGAGGAGCTGGTCTACCGGGTGCTCGTGCCGGCGGACACGCGGCGCAACGTGCTCACCGAGGTGGTCGACAGGCTGAGCCTGGCGCACTGGCGCGAGGCCGTCGAGGCCCTGCGCGAGGGCAGCCGCCGCGACGGCACCACCGCCCGGGCCGAAGCCGGGGAGGTGCTCGAGACCACGGTGGCGGCGCTGCGGGCGCTGGGACGCGACGCGGACGGCGTCATCACCGACGACGACCCGGTGCCCGCCCTCGAAGCCGCCGTGCAGCAGCACGGGGCGCGCGAGGTGGTCGTGGTGACGCGGCCCCACGCGGTGGAGGAGACCTTCCACCGCGACTGGGCCAGCCGCGCCCGCGAGGTGCTGGGCGTGCCGGTGCTGCACACCTACGCGGGCACCGGCCAGGTCGGCTGACCCGGACGTCCGGGAACGCGTCGCCCGCGACGGGTGTTGGACGGGGCATGACCGCTCACCCGACCTCCAGCCGCCAGTACCCCGTGGCCAAGTCCGACACCGAGTGGCGCCAGCAGCTCTCCCCCGCCGAGTACCGCGTGCTGCGCGAGGCCGGCACCGAGCGCGCCTGGGTCGGTGAGTACACCGACACCGAGACCGAGGGCGTCTACCGCTGCAAGGCGTGCAGCGCGGAGCTGTTCCGCTCCACCACCAAGTTCCACTCCAACTGCGGGTGGCCGTCGTTCTACGCGCCGTCGGAGTCCGACGCCGTCGAGCTCATCACCGACAGGTCGCTGGGCATGGTGCGGACCGAGGTGCGCTGCGCCTCGTGCGGCTCTCACCTCGGGCACGTCTTCGAGGGCGAGGGCTTCCCGACGCCCACCGACCAGCGCTACTGCATCAACTCCATCAGCCTCGACCTGGAGCCCGCCTCCGAGCGCTGAGCCCCTGCAGCACGGCCCGGCCGGCCAGGCCCGCCGCCAGCACCGCCAGCCCGGCGGCCACGGCGGCGGGCGGCAGCGCCACCACCAGCACGAGGCAGCCGAGCAGGCCCACAGCGGCGACCGGCCGCTCCCAGGCGCGGCGGCGCGGGTCGCGGCCGGCGCGCGCCCAGGCCGCGAGGTTGGCCACGGCGTAGTAGACGAGCACCCCGGTCGAGCTGGCGGCGATGGCGCCGCGCAGGTCGGTGGTGAGCACACCGGCCACGACGACGGCGCCCACCACCAGCTGCGCCACCGCCGGCGCACCGCTGCGCGGGCTGATGGCGGCCAGGGGTGCGGGCAGCTCGTGGTCGCGGGCCATGGCGAGCGCCGTGCGCCCGACGCCGGTCATCACGGTCAGCAGCGAGCCGAGCGCCGCGACCGCCGCTCCGACCGTGACGAGCACCGCCAGCTGCGGCGCGGGTCCAGCGGCCACGGCGTCGCGCAGCGGGAGGGCGCTGGCGGCGGTCGTCGTCGTCCCGAGCACCCCGAGGACCACCACGACGACGGCCGCGTAGACCACCAGCACGGTGACCAGCGCGATCGCCACCGCGCGCCCGATGGTGCGCTCCGGGTCGCGGACCTCCTCGCCGAGCGTGGCGATCCGCGCGTACCCGGCGAAGGCGAAGAACAGCAGGCCGGCGCCCTGGAGCACGCCGAGCGGGGTGGCGCCTGCGGCGGCGCTGGTCAGCGCGGTGGGGTCGAGGCCACCCCCGGCCGCCGCGCTGAGGCTGACGGCGAGGACCAGCAGGACGACGACCACCAGCACCGCGGTGACGCGCGCGGTCCGCTGCACGCCCGCGCACGTCAGCGCGGTGAAGAGCGCCACCGCCACGGCGGCGGGCACCCCCGGGTGCTCCGGCCAGACCGCGGCGCCGGCCACGAGGGCGATGGCGGCGCAGCTGGCGGTCTTGCCGACGACGAACGCCCACCCGGCGGCGAACCCCCACCAGTCCCCCAGCTCGCGGCGCCCGTAGGCGTACGCACCGCCGGCCAGGGGGTGGAGCCCGGCGAGGCGCGCGGTGGACGTGGCGTTGCAGGTGGCGACCAGCGCGGCCAGGGCGAGCGCGGCGAGCAGGCCCGGCGCCGACGGTCCGACGGCCGCGGCGGCGGGGCCGACGGCTCCGAAGACGCCCGCACCGAGCATCGCGCCCAGGCCGACGACCACGGCGTCGCGCAGCCCCAGGTCGCGCCGCAGGGCCCCGCTGGTGGTGCTGGTCACCGCGCGACCCTGCCCTGCTGAGGTGAACTCCCGGTGACCCGAGCGCGCGTCCCCAGCACGACCAGGGCCCCGCGCGTGCTCAGGTGGCCCCCTCGCGACGCAGTCAGCCCCATCGAGACGGCGGAAGGGGCCATCTGCGCGGCCATGGGGCCATCACGTCCGGGGGACGGGGGCGCGGGCAGAGGAGGGCGCCGGGTCAGAGGGCGCGGGCGGACAGGGCCACCCGGACGCCGAACAGCACGAGGACCCCGCCGGTGACCCGGTCGACCCAGCGCGCGAACGCCGTGGACGCGAGCCGCGCACCCAGCGCTGAGCTGCCCAGCACCAGCGCCGTCAGCCACACCGTCCCGATCACGCAGTGCACGCCCGCCAGCAGCAGGCCCATCACCAGCGGCGGGACGCCGGCGGCGGAGGACTGCGGGATGGTCGCGAGGTAGAAGACGCCGACCTTGGGGTTGAGGAGGTTGGTGACGAGCCCCGTGGTGAAGCCACGACCGGCCGAGACGCCGGCCGCGGGACGGGGGCCGGCGTGCGCGTCGTCGTCCGCAGCGGTCGTCCGGAAGCCCGCGACGAGCAGGCGCGCCCCCATCCACACGAGGTAGGCCGCGCCCGCGAGGGTCAGCACGCGGTACAGCGTCTGCGACGCCGCGAGCACGGCCGTGGCGCCCAGCGCCGCGGCCGCACCCCACGCCAGGCACCCGACCTGGATGCCCGCGGCGGTGGACAGTGCGCTGGTGCGGCGGCTGGTCAGCGACGTGCGGAGCACGAGCGCCGTGTCGAGCCCCGGCACGAGCGTCAGCAGCGCCGCCACCAGCGCGAACCCCGCGACCGCCTCGTGCACCGACACGCGGGCGAGGCTAGCGGCACGGCTGCCGCAGGATGGGCGGGTGAGCAGCACCGCAGCACCCGCAGTCCGGCGCGCCGCGTGGCGCGACCTCGACCCCGCCACGGCCTACGCCGTGATGAGGCTGCGCGTCGACGTCTTCGTGGTGGAGCAGGAGTGCGCCTACCCGGAGCTGGACGGTCGCGACCTCGAGCCCGACGCCGAGCACCTGTGGGTGGCCGGGCCGGGCGGCAGCGAGGTCGGCGCCTACCTGCGCGTGCTGGCCGGGCGCTCCGGTGAGCACGCCGACCCCGAGGGTGCGCGCCGCATCGGGCGCGTGGTGACCGCACCTGCCGAGCGAGGGCACGGGCTGGCCGGGCTGCTGCTCGACGACGTGGTGGCGCGCGAGGGCGGCCGACCGCTGGTGCTCGACGCGCAGGCCCACCTGGAGCGCTGGTACGCCCGGTGGGGCTTCGAGGTCAGCGGGCCGGGCTTCCTGGAGGACGGCATCCCCCACGTCCCGATGACACGCACCCCCTCTCGGTGATCATGGACGTCCGCCACCTCCGAGGGTGGCGGACGTCCATGATCACGGGGGTCAGGGGAGCAGGGAGACCAGCTCGGACAGCTCCACCCGGCGGCCCGTGAAGAAGGGCAGCTCCTCGCGGACGTGGCGGCGGGCCTCGGTGTTCCGCAGGTCGCGCATGAGGTCCACGATGCGGTGCAGCTCGTCGGCCTCGAACGCGAGCAGCCACTCGTAGTCGCCCAGCGCGAAGGCCGAGACCGTGTTGGCGCGCACGTCCGGGTAGGGGCGGGCGGCCAGGCCGTGGTCGCGCAGCATGGTGCGGCGCTGGTCCTCGGGGAGCAGGTACCACTCGTAGGAGCGCACGAACGGGTAGAGGTTGAGGTACTTGCGGGGGGCCTCGCCGGCCATGAACGCCGGCACGTGGCCCTTGTTGAACTCCGCCGTGCGGTGCACGCCGACGCTCGACCACACCGGGCGGAGCAGCCGCCCCAGCGCCGTGCGGCGCAGCCGGCGGTAGGCCTCCTGGACCACCTCGACGTCGGAGGCGTGCCACCAGACCATGAGGTCGGCGTCGGCGCGCATGCCCGACAGGTCGTAGAAGCCGCGGACCTCCAGGTCGTGGCCCCCTTCCCCGCCGGCACCGCCCTCGGCGCCGAGGGAGCGCAGGAGCGCCTCGACCTCGGCGGTGGCGGCCGCCCGGTCGGCCTCCCCGCCGAGCCCGCCCCCGGTGTGCGCCGACGGGTCGAGCGCGAAGACCGACCACATCGTGTAGCGGATGGTCTGGTTGATCTCGTCGGCGACCTGCCGCGCGGTGCGACCGTCCGGCGTGGTGGTGGCGGCGGTGACGGCGGTCTCCGGGGCGCTGGAGGCCGGCGAGTGCTGCAGCGACGTCATGCGCCCATCCTCGCCCCCGGCGAGCCGGCGCCGGCCGGGGGCCGCCTCAGGGGGTGAGGTCCGCCACCACCGCGGCGGCCGCGCGGCGGGCAGCCGCGATGCAGGCGGGCACTCCCACGCCGTCGACCGCGGCACCGGCCAGCGCCAGCCCGGGCAGCGCGGCCACCTCGGCCTGCGCCGACGCGACGCGGGCGGAGTGGCCGACGTCGGGCTGCGGCAGCGCCGCCGGCCAGCGGGTCACCAGCGAGGCGAGCGGTTCCAGGCGGTGGCCGACGAGGTCGCCGCCGTCCTCGACGACGGCGGCGAGCAGCTCGCCGTCGGGGCGGTCCAGCACGGCGCCCTCGCCGCGACGGCCCACCGAGAGGCGCAGCACCTCGGTGCCCTGCCCGGCGGCCCTCCCCGCGGCCTGCGCCACCCACGCCCACTTGCGGCTGGAGGCGGTCATCGCCTTGACCAGCCGCCCCTCGGACGGCGGGACGAGCAGCCCCGAGAGCGGCTGGCCCTCCTCGTCCACCAGCGCGTCCAGCGAACCGGGCGGCAGCAGCAGCGTGACGAGCGCGAGGCCGGCGTCGTCGACCCGCGCCATCGCCGCCGAGGCCCGCGGCGCCTCACCGGCCAGCAGGGCCGAGGCGGCCGGCGGGGGCACCGCGAGGACCACGGCGTCGGCGCGCTCGGCGCGGCGCAGGCCGGTCCAGCGGTCTTCGACGGCCACCTCCCACGCCCCGCCTGCACGCCGCAGCCCGCGCACGCGCGCCGAGGTGCGCACCGGCGTCCCCCGCTGCTCCAGCGCGGCGGCGACCGCCCCGGGCAGCCGCCCCACCCCGCCGCGCACCCCGGCGAACACCCCGCCGCCGGCGGCCGTGCCGACCAGCCCGACCGCACCCTGCGCTCCCCCTCCACCGCCGGCCAGCGCCGGCCGCCCGGCCGCCGCGGCCGCCTGCGAGGCCCGGGCCGCAGCGCGCACCGCCTCCAGCAGCGGAGCGCCGTCGCGCGCGGCGGGCCACAGCGCCGGCAGCACCGACCGCACCGACAGCCCCGACGCGCGTCCGGCGTAGACCCCGCCCAGCAGCGGCTCGACCAGCGCGTCCACCACCGCGCTCCCCAGCCGCGCCGCCACGAAGGAGGCCACGTCGACGTCGCCGTCCTGCCCGAGCGGCTCGGTGAGCCGCTCGTCGGCGGCGCGGGCCACCTCGGCGGCGGTGAGCAGGCCGCTCATCGACGCGGGGTCCGCGGGGACGCCCATGACCGTGCCGCGCGGCACCGGGTGCCGCTCACCCCTCAGGACGACCGCCGCGCGCGTGGTGGCGGGCTGCACGAGGTCGCGCCCGAGCCCCACCTCGCGCGCCAGGTCGACGGCCTCGGGGCGGCGCGCCAGCAGCGACTCCGCCCCGACGTCGACCACCACGCCCCCCAGCTCGGCGGTCTGCAGCGGCCCGCCGACGCGCGGGGACGCCTCCAGGACGACGACGTCGACGTCGACGTCCCGGGAGGTCAGCGCCCACGCCGCGGCCAGCCCGCTGACGCCTCCCCCGACGACGACGACGCGCGGCCGCGCGGTCATCGGCCCCCTCACCGCGCGGTGCGCTCGTGCACCCGCTCGACCACGCGCAGCAGCGCGTCGGGGTCCGTGGTCGGCGGCACGCCGTGGCCGAGGTTGAAGACGTGGCCGGTGGCGCCGACGGCCGCCGCGGCGTCGTCCAGGACCGCGTCGACGGCGGCCTCCAGCACGGCCGGCGGTGCGCCGAGCAGGGCCGGGTCGAGGTTGCCCTGCAGCGCGCGGCGCGTGCCGTCCGCCCGGGTGCGGGCCGCGGCGTCGCGCAGGCTGACGCGGTAGTCGACGCCGACGACGTCGGCGCCGGCCTCGCCCATCGCGCCGAGCAGCTCCCCCGTGCCGACGCCGAAGTGGATGCGCGGTACCGGCAGGCCGTCCGCGCCGCGCAGGTCGCCCACGGCGGCCAGCACCGAGGCCGAGGCCGGCGCCGCGTGCTCGCGGTAGTCGGCCAGCGACAGCGCGCCGGCCCAGGAGTCGAACAGCTGCACCACGCGGGCGCCGTTCTCGACCTGCACCCGCAGGAAGGTCGCGGAGGTGCGCGCCAGCTTCTCCGCGAGCGCCCGCCACAGGCCGGGGTCGGTGTGGATGAAGGTCTTGGTGGCGGCGTGGTCCTTGCTGGGCCCGCCCTCCACCAGGTAGCTGGCGAGGGTGAAGGGCGCCCCGGCGAAGCCGATGAGGGGCACCTCGCCGAGCTCGGCGACCAGCTGGCGCACGGCCTGCGCGACGGGCTCGAGCTGGTCGGGGTGCAGCTCCGGCAGGGCGTCGACGTCGGCGGCCGTGCGGACCGGCTTCGCGACCACCGGACCGGTGCCGGGGACGATGTCGAGGTCCACCCCGGCCGCCTTCAGCGGCAGCACGATGTCGGAGTAGAGGACCGCGCCGTCCACGCCGTAGCGGCGCACGGGCTGCAGGGTGATCTCGGTGACGAGGTCCGGGGTGGTGCAGGCGGCGAGCATGGGGATGCCCTCGCGGACCTTCCGGTACTCCGGCAGCGAGCGGCCCGCCTGCCGCATGAACCACACCGGGGTGCGGGTCACCGGCTGGTGGCGGCAGGCGGCGACGAGCGGCGGGGCGGGGGTGCTCACGGCTCCATCATCGCCGCTGCGCGGCGGTCCTCCCGGACACCCCGAGGGCGGCCAGGGAGCGGCTCGGGGCGCCGCAGGTGCTGGTGGCGGCCCGGGTGGGGAAGGATGACGCCATGGACGCGCGCGGCGAAGGGCCCGGCCCCGGGGGCCAGGCGGCTCCTCCCCCTGCCTTCGCCGCGGCGGTGCAGCAGGTGCGCGCCACCGCGCTGCGCCCCGAGATCGTGGTGGAGGAGGGGCCCGGCCCGCGCTCGCTGGCGCCGTTCTCCCTGGCGCTGTCGGCCGACGTGCTGGACGAGGCCGGTGACGAGGTGGCGGAGGGCCGCTTCGTGCTCCTGCACGACCCGGCCGGTCAGGAGGGCTGGGACGGCACCTGGCGCGTGGTGGTGCTGGCGCGCTGCTCCCCGGCCACCGAGGACGCCGACGACCCGCTGCTGGCCGACGTCGCGTGGAGCTGGCTGGTCGAGGCCCTGGAGGACCACGGCCTGCCGGTCCGCACGCTCGGCGGCACGGTGACCACCTCGACGTCGCGCTCCTACGGGCAGCTCTCGGCGCGCCCGGTGGACGGGGAACTGGAGGTGCGGGCGTCCTTCAGCCCCAGCCCCTCGGCCGTCCCCGAGGCCGTGGGCGACGCGGTGCAGGCGTGGGCCCAGCTGCTCGGGGCGGCCGCGGGCCTGCCGCCCCTGCCGCACGGCGTGGCGAGGCTCCCCCGCCGCTGACGCGCCGGGCTCCGGGCGGGTGGGATTACCTGCGCCGAACGTGTCAAGGCACCCCCTCGGCCGCCCGATACCCCCTGCAGGACGCACCCGGCCGGGTGCAGGAGCAGGAGGTCAGGGATGACGACCATGGCGGAGAGCGCTCTCGCTCGGGCGCCGCGCGCGGGTGCCGTCGCGCGCGGGCGCCGCACCACCGCGCTCGTGGCGGTGCAGGACCTCGCCGCGCGCGAGGTGGCGGTGCGCGTGCTGCGCGCCCTCGGCGCCAGCGACGTGGTCGCGGCCAGCTCGGTCACCGAGGCGCGCCGCGCCGCGGTGCACCACCAGGGGGACCTGTGCGTCATCGAGGCCGGTCTGCAGGACGGCGCCGGTGTGGCGCTGGCCCGCGACCTGCGCGCCGCGGGCTGGACCCGCGCCGTGGTGGTCTCGACGTCCGAGGACCCGTGGACCGTGCGCTCGGCGCTGGCCTCCGGCGTGCGCTGCTTCCTGTCCACCGCCGCGCGCGGCACCGAGGCCCCCGTGGTGCCGACCTCCCCCGACGGGCTGTCCAGCCTGTCGGCCCGTGAGGTCGAGGTGCTGCAGCTGGTGGCCGACGGCCGCTCCAACCGCGAGGTCGGCGAGGAGCTCGGCCTGTCGGCGCTGACGGTGAAGAGCCACCTGGCCCGCATCGCCCGCAAGCTCGGCACGGGCGACCGCGCCGAGATGGTGCTCATCACGCTGCGTGCGGGCGTCATCTCCTGACGTCCGCCCCGCGGTGCAGAATGGGCGGCTGACATGAGCAGATCGCCCAGCAGCACCCCTTCCGGACACGGCACGGCCCCGGAGACCCCTGAGGTCCCCGGGGCCGCGGCCGCGCCCGAGCAGGCCCCGGGAGGCGCTCCCGAGGCACCCGAGCTCCCGCTGCTGGCCGCCCCCGCCGACGGGCTGCCGGCGCTGACGGACTCCCCCGAGGCGCTCGCCGCGGTGGTCGAGGCCCTCGCCGCGGGCTCCGGCCCGGTGGCCGTGGACGCCGAGCGCGCCTCCGGGTACCGCTACGGCCAGGACGCGCAGCTGGTGCAGCTGCGCCGCGAGGGCGCCGGGACGGTGCTCGTGGACCCGCGCGCCCTGCCGGACCTGTCCAGTGTCGGCGAGGCCCTGGGCGACGCCGAGTGGGTGCTGCACGCCGCCAACCAGGACCTCGCGTGCCTGGCCGCCGTGGGCCTGCGGCCGGGAGGTGAGCTCTTCGACACCGAGCTGGGCGGGCGCCTGGCCGGGTACCAGCGCGTGGGGCTGGGCGCCGTGGTCGAGCGGCTGCTGGGGGTGCGCCTGGCCAAGGAGCACTCCGCCGTCGACTGGTCCACCCGGCCGCTGCCCGAGCCGTGGCTGCTGTACGCCGCGCTCGACGTGGAGCTGCTGGTGGACCTGCGCGACGCGCTGGCCGCCGACCTCGAGGCGCAGGGCAAGCTCGAGTGGGCCAGGCAGGAGTTCGCGGCCGTGCGCGACGCCCCGCCGGCGCCTCCCCGCACCGACCCGTGGCGCCGCACCTCGGGCCTGCACGCGGTGCGCCAGCGCCGCCAGCTGGCCGCGGTGCGGGAGCTGTGGCTCTCCCGCGACGAGCTCGCGCGCAAGCGCGACACCGCCCCGGGCCGGATCCTGCCCGACCGCGCCGTGGTGGCCGCGGCGCAGGCCATGCCCACCTCCACCCGGGAGCTGGCCTCCCTGCCCGTGTTCTCCGGTCCGGCCAACCGGCGCCTCGGCGCGCGCTGGCTGGAGGCGCTCGACCGCGCCCGGGCGCTGCCGGAGGCGCAGCTGCCGCCGCACTCGCTGCCCACCGACGGTCCGCCGCCGCCGCGCGCCTGGAAGGACCGGGACCCCGAGGCCGCCGAGCGGCTCACCCGGGCCCGCGCGGCACTGACGGAGCTGGCCGAGGAGGTGGACGTGCCGCTGGAGAACCTCCTGTCCCCCGACGCGGTGCGCCGCCTGTGCTGGCAGCCCCCGGCCGACACCGGCGAGGACGGGGTGAGCGCGTGGCTCGCGGACGCCGGGGCGCGGCCGTGGCAGCGCGAGCTCACCGCGGGCCTGCTCTCCCGCGCCCTGGCCGGCTGAGAGCTCGCCCCGCCGGGCTCCGCGCACCGGCGGGTGCGGCTGTGACCGGGAGAACAGGGCGGCCGAGAACCTTTACTCGCCCTTGACCGACACCGCCGGTCGCTGAGGTTAGGCTCGCCTCACCAGGCGTCGATCACGGCGCCACGTGCAGCGAGCTCGAAGGACCCGGTGTGATCGCCAACTTCCTGATCGGCCTCCGCGAGGGCCTCGAGGCCACGATCATGGTCTCCATCCTCGTGGCGTTCCTGGTCAAGACCGGTCGCCGCGACCGCCTCGGTGCCGTGCGCTGGGGCGTGGCGGTGGCCGTCGCCCTGCCCGTGGCGATCGCCGTGGCCCTGGCCGTGGCGGCGAAGGCCCTCACCTTCGAGGCGCAGGAGGTGCTCGGCGGCACGCTGTCGATCGTCGCCGTCGCGTTCGTCACGTGGATGGTGTTCTGGATGCGGCGCGCCGGGCGCACCCTGGCCACCGAGCTGACGGACAAGATGCGCACCGCCGTGGGCGTCAGCAGCTTCGCCGTGGGCCTGACGGCCTTCCTCGCGGTGGGCCGCGAGGGCCTGGAGACGGTCTTCTTCGTCTACGCCGCCGGCCAGGCCACCGGCCAGACGTGGCAGCCCCTCGTCGGGGCCCTGCTGGGGCTGGCGGCCGCCGTCGTCCTGGGCTGGGCCCTGTACCGCCAGGCCGTGAAGGTCGACCTGCGCCGCTTCTTCACCTGGACCGGCGCCGCGCTCGTCGTCGTCGCCGGCGGGGTGCTCGCGTACGGCGTGCACGACCTGCAGGAGGCCGGCGTGCTGCCCGGCCTGCACAGCCTCGCCTTCGACGTCAGCGCCCAGGTCCCGCCGACCAGCTGGTACGGCGTGCTGCTCAAGGGCGTCTTCAACTTCTCCCCCGACACCACCTGGGCGCAGGCGATCGCGTGGACGGCGTACGTCGTGCCCGTGCTGGCGCTCTACCTGCGCCCCCGGCGCCGCCCCGCGGCTCCGGCGCCCAGCGCCCCGGCCCTGCGCTCCGTCAGCGCCTGACAGCCCCTCCCGACCGCGCCGCCGCCGGCGGCCGGCCACCGAGCCTCCTGGAGTCACCGTGCCCTCGCGCGCCCGCGCCCTCGTCGTGCTGCCCCTCGCCTCCCTGGCCGCCCTCGCGCTGAGCTCCTGCGGGGCGCTCGTGGACGCGCCCTCGTCGTCGTCCGCAGCGGCCTCCGACGCCGCCTCCGGCGGAGCCGCTGACGCGTCCGTGGCCATCGACGCCTCCGACAGCGCCTGCGAGGTCGCCGAGACCGACCTGCCCGGCGGCGTGACCACGTTCTCCATCACCAACACCGGCAACCAGGTGACCGAGGTCTACGTCTACGACGGGGACCGGATCGTCACCGAGAAGGAGAACATCGGTCCGGGCACCAGCTACGACCTCACCGTCGACCTCACCGAGGGCGAGTACCAGGTGGCGTGCAAGCCCGGCATGGTCGGCGACGGCATCCGCCAGGCCATCGCGGTGACCGGTGGCTCCTCGCAGCTGACCGCCGCGGAGCAGACCGCGGTGGACTCCTACCGCGCGTACGTGCAGCAGCAGGCCGACGCGACGGTGCCGCTGGTGCAGCAGCTGCGCGACGCCATCGCCGCCGGTGACCGTGCGAAGGCCCAGTCGCTGTACGCGCCCTCGCGCGTCGGGTGGGAGTCGGTGGAGCCGGTGGCGGAGAGCTTCGGAGACCTCGACCCGCGCATGGACGTCCGCGAGGCCGACCTCGAGGCCGGCCAGCAGTTCACCGGCTGGCACCGCCTCGAGAAGGCGCTGTGGACGGACGAGGACCTGGCCGGCGTGGTCCCGGTGGCCGACCAGCTGCTGCTCGACGTGCAGGAGCTCGCCCAGCGCGTGCCCAACGCCGCCATCACGCCCAACTCCATCGGCAACGGCGCCAAGGAGCTGCTCGACGAGGTGGCCACCGGCAAGATCACCGGCGAGGAAGAGGCCTTCAGCCACACCGACCTCGTCGACTTCAAGGGGAACGTCGACGGCGCGCAGAAGGCGTTCGAGGTGCTCACGCCGATCGTGCAGACCACCGACCCGGAGCTCGTCATCGAGCTGACCACGCAGTTCGCCGCCGTGCAGGCGGCGCTGGCGCCCTACGCCGACCCCGGCGTGCCGGGCGGCTACGTCTCCTACGACACCGTCACCGAGGACCAGCGCCGCGAGCTGGCCCGCGCCGTCGACGCCCTCTCCGAACCGCTGTCGCAGCTGGGCGCCGCGGCCGCGGGCCAGGCCTGATGGGCTCCGTCTCCCGCCGGGGGCTGCTCGCCGCGCTCGGGTCGGGCGCAGTCGGCGCCGGGCTCGTGGGGGCGGGCGTCGTGGCGGCCGAGGCGTCCGGGCGCGCCGCCGGCTCCTCGGCCGACGGCGGGTCGGCCTCGGTCGTGCCGTTCCACGGCGAGCACCAGGCCGGCATCGCGACGGACGTGCAGGCCAACCTGCACTTCGCCGCGTTCGACGTCACCGCCACCTCCCGCGAGGAGCTGGTGTCCCTGCTGCAGGACTGGACCGCGGCCGCCGTCGCGCTCACCGCCGGGAAGGAGGTCGGGCAGGGCGGCGCGAGCGGGGGGAAGCCGCTGGCCCCGCCGTCGGACACCGGCGAGGCCGTGGACCTGCACGCCAACCGGCTCACGCTGACCGTGGGTGCGGGACCGTCGCTCTTCGACGACAGGTTCGGACTGGCCCCGGCGCGGCCCGCGGCGCTGGTGGACCTGCCGGCGTTCCCCGCCGACGCCCTGGTCCCGGAGCGCTCCGGCGGCGACCTGTGCGTGCAGGCCTGCGCCGACGACCCGCAGGTGGCCGTGCACGCCATCCGCACGCTGACCCGCATCGCCGCCGGGCGCGCCGCGGTGCGCTGGGCGCAGCTCGGGTACGGGCGCGCGGCCACCGTGGACCCGAGCGCCCCGACGCCGCGGAACCTCTTCGGCTTCAAGGACGGCACCGCCAACCCGGCGGCCTCCGACACGAAGACCCTCGACGAGCAGGTGTGGGTGCAGGCCGGCGACGAGCAGGGATCGGCGGCGTGGGTCGTCGGGGGCTCCTACCTGGTGGCGCGGCGGATCCGGATGCACATCGAGACCTGGGACCGCACCTCCCTGCAGGAGCAGGAGCAGGTCATCGGGCGCACCAAGGGCACCGGCGCTCCGCTCGGGCACGCCGGCGAGCACGACGCGTTCGACGCGCGGACCCTGCCGGCGTCGTCGCACGTGCGGCTCGCGCACCCCTCCATGAACGGCGGCGCGCAGATGCTGCGCCGCGGCTACAACTTCACCGACGGCACCGACGGCCTGGGCCACCTGGACGCGGGGCTGTTCTTCCTGGCCTACCAGCGCGACGTGCGCACGGCCTTCATCCCGGTCCAGACGGTGCTGGCCCGCCAGGACGCGCTGTCGGAGTACCTGGAGCACACCGCGTCGGGTGTGTGGGCGGTCTTCCCCGGGGTGCCCGACGGCGGCTACCTGGGCCAGCAGCTCCTCAGCGCCTGACAGCACCTCCCCCGCGTGCGCAGCGTCACTGCGCACCGGGCTCAGTCGGCGGAGGCGCCGCCCCAGCCGTGCCAGCGGTCGAGC
Organism: Streptomyces sp. NP160; assembly: GCF_006335115.1. Lineage (GTDB taxonomy): Bacteria > Actinomycetota > Actinomycetes > Actinomycetales > Quadrisphaeraceae > Quadrisphaera. Next base: position 40,388 of record NZ_VDMJ01000024.1, on the reverse strand, counting down.
TCCACCCAGACGAGCACGCGCGGGCTGGTGCGGTTGGAGTAGTCGCTGCCCGTGTAGTGGCGGCTGATCCTGTCGATGCCCGCCAGGCCCTCGTCGTCACGCACCTCGACCACGCGGCCCTGCACGCTGACGTGGGTGTACCAGTCACCCTCGGCGAGCGCGGTGAGCGAGACGCGGCCGTCCGAGGTGAGGTGCTTGAGGCGCGCGCGGCTGGCGTCGAGCCCGAGGAGCAGGCGGCCGTCGTCGTCGAGCAGGTACCAGGTGGCCACGGTCACCGGGTGGCCGTCCTCGGCGACGGTCGCCATCACCGCGGGGTTGGGCCTGCGGAACAGCTCGAGGACGTCGGCGGGCATGGGCTTCTCGGAGAGCTTCGGCACGCCCCCACCCTGCCCCGCCGGGCCTGCGCCCGCAGTGCCAGGTGCCAGGGCCACGCGCAGCGTCAGCGGTAGGCGGGGGCCAGGTCGAGGGGCCGCTCGCCCCAGGCGCCGACGGCGGCCTCGTGCAGTCGCCCGCACCAGTCGGCCAGCGCCGGCCACGCTCCCCCGGCGGCCGCCCGCTCTGCAGCCACCCGGGTGCGGTGCTGGAGCAGCGCCCGCCGCCTCGGGACGACGTGGTCGCGCGCGGGGTCGGCGGTGCCGTGGTCGCCGTCGACGGCGCTGGGCAGGAACCACGCGGCGGAGACGGCGGTCCAGGCGACGACGGCGGCGTCGACGTCCGCGGCGAGGTCGGCCGCGCTGCAGGACGCCGGGACGGCAGGGGCCACGGCCTCCCGCCACGCCGCCAGCCCCGCCTCGACCGCGTGGTCCGGCAGCCGCCAGCTGCACCAGCACGACGGCCACGGCAGGGCGAGGTAGGCGGCCTCCCACGCCACGTGCCGGTGCGCGGCGCCCTCGAAGTCCAGCAGCCGCACGCCGTCGGGTGCGCCGTCACCGGGAGCCACGAGAAGGGCGTTGTCGGGGCAGGTGTCACCGGGGACCAACCCGCGCGGCGCGTCCGCGCGCTCCAGGTGCTCGACGAGCGCGGCGAGCTCGTCGGCGGCGGCGTCGTCCAGACCGGCGCGGACGTGCACGCGAGGCGCCTCGCGCCGCAGGACGGCCACCGCACCGGCGACGGCGTCGCGCACGCCGTCGACGTCGGGGGCACCGAACGGCGAGGCCTCCGCGAGCGCGGCCTCGAACGCGGGGCGAGCCTCACAGGTCGCTGCCTGCAACCTCCCGACCGCCGAGCCCCAGGCCACGAGCGCGTCGGTCGCCGAGGCCGGGTCGTCCCCCAGCAACCGGTCGGCCAGGGTGGCCGCGGAGCCGAGGTCCTCCAGGACGAGCACCGGCGGGTCCTCCCCCACGCCCAGGAGCGGCACGACGCCCGGAGCACCGCGCTCGGTCGCGAGCCGCAGCGCGGCCTCCTCGCGGGCAGCCGCCTCCGGGTCGGTCAGCGGGAGCTTGAGGACGACGGGACGACCGTCCGCGCGGCCGCGCACCACGAACGACCGGCTGGAGCCCCCCAGCTCCTCGCCCAGGTCCACGCGGGAGAGCCCGAGGGCGGCTGCGGCTGACGCCGCCAGGCGCTCGCGATCGACGGCGGGACGGTCCGGGGCGGCGCTCACGCTCCGATCCTGGACCTCCCGTCACCGGGCAGCCGCTCGTAGAAGGCCTCGTGAGCGGCGGCGGCGCGCGGCCAGCCGAACCCGGCGGCGACCACCCGTCCGTGCGCGGCGCTGGGGGCACCCCCGTCCAGTGCGGAGACCAGGGCGTCGGCGAGGTCCGGCACCCCGCCGCCGAACAGGACCGCCTCCCCCAGCACCTCGCGCAGCACGGGCAGGTCGCGGGCCACCACGGGGACGCCTGCGGCCAGGGCCTCCAGCGGTGCCATGCCGAAGCCCTCCTTGGTGGAGGGGAAGGCCACGGCGTCCGCGGCGGCCACGAGGGACGGCAGCGCGTCGTCGTCGACGGGTCCCAGGACCACCGGCGCGGCGCCGAGCTCCTGCGCGAGCTCGGCGGCGCGGGCCTCGAAGGCGGCGCGGTACTCGCGGTGGTCGAAGAGCGTCTCCCCGCCCGCCAGCACGAGCGCCACGTTGCGCAGGTCCAGGCGGTGGCGGCGCAGCAGCGCCCACGCCTCCAGCAGGTCGAGCGACCCCTTGCGGGGCTCCACGCCACCGACGGCCAGCACGAACCGCCCCAGCCGCGAGCGCCAGGCGCGCCGGGCGGCCCGCGCGGAGGGGGCGGGGCGCGCGGCGGCCGCGAAGCGCGCGGCGTCGACGGCCCCGGGGATGACCGTCGCCTGGAGCCCGTACCCGGCGCGCACCTCGCCGGCGACCGCCGCGGAGACGCACACCAGGGCGTCGGGCTCGCGGACTGCGGCGTCGTGGCAGGCCACGAGCTGGGGGGTGGTGAACGCGTCGAGGTGGTGGACGGTGCGCACGAGCGGCACGCCCGCGGTGCGCGCCGGCGCCAGGGCGGCGTTGGCGGAGATGCAGTCCTGCGCGTGGACGACGTCGGGCCGAGCGCGCTGCGACCGCAGGTGCTCCGCGAGCGCGCCGCCGAGCACGTCGATCGACCGCACGATCCGCGCGCCGACGTCCTCGGCGTCCACCGGCGCGAACGGCACCGCCTCGACGCGGACGGCCGGGTCGACGGGGCGGAAGAAGGTGGTGTCGCCGCCGCGCCCGAGGGTCCAGACCGTGACGTCGTGACCGCGCCGGGCCAGCGCCTCGGCCAGCCCCAGCGTGTGCACCACCCCGCCGCGCGGCTTGGTGGAGTACGTGGCCAGCGCGACCCTCACGGGACAGCTCCCTCGTCGTCGTGGTCGGGGAACGGGCGGTCGCAGTCGTAGGCGGACAGCACCCTGTCGCGCAGGTGGTGCACCCGGCGGCGGGCCCGCGCGACGCCCTCGGCCACGCGGGCCGGTGCCACCGCCATCCCGCCCTGGGTCCAGGTGCGGGCCACCACCTCCCCCGCCGGGTCCACGACCTTCGCCTGGCCCAGGAAGCGCAGCCCGCCCTGCACCCCGGTCTGGTTGGAGGAGACCAGCCAGACCTGGTTCTCGGCGGCGCGGGCGGCGTCGTACAGGTCGAAGAGGCGGGCCTGGCGGTCGAGGCGGATCCGGTCGGCGCGCTCGGTGGCGCTGGCGGGCCAGGCCGACAGGCACGCCAGCACCTCCGCCCCGTCGAGCGCCAGGGTGCGGGCGCTCTCGGGGAAGGTCTTGTCGAAGTCGACGAGCATCCCGATCCGGCCGACGGGGGTGTCGAAGGCGCAGAAGCGGTCACCCGCGCGGTAGGCGCGCGACTCCCCCAGCGGCAGGTGCACCTTGCGGTGGACCCCGAGGACGGCGCCGCGGTGCACGCACACCGCGGTGTTGCAGCGGATCGGCCGCCCCTGCGCATCGATGCCCGCGCGCTCGCTGATCCCGAAGCACACGACGACGTCACCGGCGAGCTCGGCGACCCGCGCCACCTCCGGACCGTCGAGGTCGACGGCGGGCGGCAGCGCACCCTCGCCGGCCGGGGCCGGGTCGACGAGGTCGTCGACGTACCCGCCGATCGTCGCGTCCGGGAGCACGAGCAGGTGCGCCCCCGCGGCGCGGGCAGCACCGACCACCCCCTCGAGCTTGACGAGGGTGCGGGCGACGTCACGGCCGAAGTGCCCCGCGACGGCCGCCAGCACCACCTCGTCAGCCACCCCCGACCGCCCTCAGGCAGCCCGGCTGGGCGCTGCCCTGCGCACCACGTGCTCGGCGAGGTGCTCGGCGTCGCGCGCGACACCGGCGAAGCGCCCCGAGCCCCACGTGTGCAGCCACGGCAGGCCCAGGAAGTGGAGTCCCGGCACGGCCGTGACGCCGCGGCGGTGGGTGGGCGCCCCGGTGCCGTCGAAGACGCCGACCTGCACCCACCGGAAGTCCGCGCGGAACCCGACGGCCCACACCACCGACGCCACGCCCGCCGCGTGCAGGTCGAGGTCGACGTCCTCGTCCTCCGGCGCGGGAGGCCGCCAGACCGGCGCGTACCGGGCCTCCAGCGGAGCGTCGATCCCCTGCCGGGCGATCCACCGGTCGATGTCGTCCTTGATGGACTCGGCGACGGCGTCGGCGGCGTCCAGCGAGGCGGCCGTGGTGCGGGCGAAGCGCAGCACCGCCGACCCGTGGGCCGGGGACACGCGCTCCAGACGCCCGTGCAGGTGCAGGCCGTCGCGCGCGAAGGCCCGCAGGTCGATGTCGCGCCCGCCACCACGGCCGGTCACGTAGTGGTTGGTGGACTCGCGCTTGGACAGCCCGCCCGCGTGCGCCTCGATGCCGACGTCGTAGACGCCCATGTCGTGCAGCCACGCCACGCAGTCGCGCCCCCGGTAGCGCCGGGCCACGCGCGGCGCGCTGCCGAGCGCGAGGTGCACCTCGCGGCCGGCCAGGTGGAGGTCCTCGGCGATCTGCGCGCCGGACTGCCCCGAGCCGACCACGAGCACCGCCCCCGGCGGCAGCGCCTCCGGCGACCGGTAGGCCGCCGAGTGGAGCTGCACGACGTCGTCGGGCAGCCGCTGGGAGACCGCCGGCAGCACCGGCTGGTGGTACCCGCCGGTCGCGACGACCACCTGGTCGGCGGTGAGCGCGCCCGCCGTCGTCGTCAGCGCGAAGCCGCCGCCGGGCGCCTCGCGCAGCGCCGTCACCGCGACGCCCTCGTGCAGCGGCGCCCCGAAGGTCGCGGGGTAGCGGCTCAGCCACGCCACCACCTGGTCGCGCGTCATGAAGCCGTCGGGGTCGCCGCCGTCGTAGGCGTACCCCGGCAGCTGGCACTGCCAGTTGGGCGTGACCAGCGTGAACGCGTCCCAGCGGCGGTCGGCCCAGTCGTGGCAGGCGGTGCCCCGCTCCAGGACGACGTGCTCGACGCCCGCCCGCACCAGGTGCCAGCTCATGGACAGGCCCGCCTGGCCGCCACCGACGACGACGACGGGCACGTGCCGCCCGTCCAGCCCGTCCAGCTGCCCGCTCACCTGGGCGGTCATCGAGTGCTCCCCGGCAGCGGCGGCTCGATCGACAGCACCCGCACGACGCCGTCGGCGGAGAAGCGCGCGGCGCGGGAGCGCACCCCGGCAGCCGTGGCATGCGCGGAGGTGCAGGCCGTGCCGTACTTCGCCCGCACGCGGTCAGACGCCTCGTCCATGGCCGCGCCCACACGGGCGGTGAAGTCGGCCACCGGGTACTCGGCGCCCGGCGCGAGGTGGTCGTGGACGACGAGGCTGGGCGAGTAGCAGGCGTCGGTGCTGCCGTCCGGCCAGCGCACGCGGAAGGTGGCCTCAGGCACGGCCAGCCCCCGCGCGCTCCCAGACCGGCTCGGGCAGCGGCCCCGGAACGGCTGCCAGGGCGCTGCCGTACGCGTCGGGGCGCCGGTCGCGCAGGTGGTACATCCCGCCGCGCGCGGCGGCGAGGCCGCCGTCGAGGTCGATCGTGGCCACCGCCGTGCCCGGTCCGGTGCCGGTGTGGGCGAGCACCGCGCCACCGGGGTCGACCACCTTGGCCGACCCCACGTAGCGCAGCGAGCCGAAGGTGCCGGCCTGGTTGGAGGCCACCCAGAACAGCTGGTTGTCGAGGGCCCGGGCCCTGTCCAGCAGGTCGAACCGGTGGGTCCAGCGGTCGTCGGCGAGCACGGGCGCGGCCCCGGTGCGCGAGGCCGGCCACGCCGACAGGCTCACCACCAGCTGGGCGCCGTCCAGCGCCAGCGCGCGGGCCGCCTCGGGGAAGGCCTTGTCGTAGCAGATCTGCATCCCGATCCGGCCCACCGGCGTCTCGAAGGCGCCGAAGCCGCTGCCGGCGGCGTAGGAGAGGTGCTCGCCGAGGGGCTGGTGCACCTTGCGGTAGGCGCCGAGCACGGCGTCGCCGGTGAGGCACACCGCGGTGTTGTAGCGGGCTCCCTCACCGCCCGGACCGGGCTCGTCGGGAGCGAGCTCGCACAGGCCGACGCACAGCACGAGGTCGCCGGCGATCGCGCGCAGCCGCGCCACCTCGGGGCCGTCGAGGCGCAGAGCGGGCGGCTGGGAGCGGGAGGGCCGGGTGGGGTCGGCGACGTCGCCGTGGGAGCCGAGGGTCGACAGGTACCCGCCCATGGCGGCCTCGGGCAGGGCGAGCAGGCCGGCACCGCGCTCGCGGGCCTCGGCGACCAGGCTCTCGACCTGCGCGAAGCAGGCGTCGAGGTCTCGGGTGAAGCCGGCGGAGACCGCCGCGACGGTGAGCATCAGGGGTTCACCTCCAGGGTCGAGGTGTTCGGGACGTCCATGATCACGTCCGTTCCGGGTCGGTGGTCGTGGACGTCCCGAACAGGGGTGGCTGGGCCGAGGCCGGTGGCTCGACCTCCGGGGGCGGTGCCGGGCGTCGTCTCGCCGTCGGGCCAGCGCAGGAGCACGCCAGGGGTGTCGGCCGAGGCGGAGCGCCCGGTGAGCTCGCCGCACCGCTCGAGGCGGAAGCCGTCCACGGCCAGCAGCTCGGGTGCTGCGGCGGCGAGGTCGCGGGCGGGGTCGTCGGTGAGGAGGAACCCGGTGCCGGGGAAGCAGGTCGTCCAGTCGCCCGCCGCGGCGCCGGCGGGCCTGGGGACGGTCGCCACGTCGAGCACCGCGCCGGTGCCGCTGGCCTCGGCGAGCATCGCCAGGGTGCCGACCACCCCGGCCATCGAGACGTCCTTGGCGGCGGCCGGGCGGACCCGCCCCACGACGCCGGTCAGCGCGCGCAGCTCCTCGGGGGTGCGCGCGGTGGTGGAGTCCCACTGGCGCCCGGCGTAGCCGCGGCGCCAGCCGCCGCCGGTGTCGACGGCCAGCCACACGGCATGGCCGGGCCGGCCCCCGCCACCCGGCACGGGCTCGAGCCCGGCCGGCACCCGGCCGAGCGCCGTCGCCGACAGCGCGGCGGGCACGCCGAGCTGCGTGTGCCCGCCGAGCAGCGGAACGCCGTAGGCCTCGCACGCGGCGCGCAGGCCCGAGAGCACCCGTGCCGCGAAGGACGCGTCACGCGCCCCCACGGCGTCGAGCAGCCCCACGGGTGCTGCGCCCATCGCCGCGACGTCGTTGACGTTGACCAGCGCGGCGCACCAGCCCGCCCACTCCGGGTCCCGCTCGACCATGGACGGCACGACGGCGTCGCACGCAGCGACGAGGTCGCTGCCCGGGACGGGCGCGGAGTCGTCGCCGAGGTGGGCGCCACCGGTCAGCAGCCCCGCCAGCAGCCCGCCGAGCGGAGCCTTGGTGGCCTCGAGCAGCACCGCGGTCCTGCCGATGGGCCAGCGCACCAGCACGTGCGGGACGGTCTCGGCCCCGGGGACGACGACCTCGCGCACGCGCTCCCAGCCGAGCCGGCGGAACATCGGCTCGGCGGCGGCCTGGACCGTGGCGTCGAAGCGCAGCGCCCCAGCCGCCTCGGCGTGCGCGCAGGCGGCCCGCACGAGCGCGGGGCCGATCCTCGAGGCCCGCGCGCCGCGCGCCACCGCCAGGCGCGACCCGGCCCACCAGCCGACGTCGACCCCACCGGTGAGGTGCTGACCGGCAGGAGCGAGGCGCACCCCGCCCAGCACCCGCCCCGGAGCACCGTCGGACGCCACCTCGCGGGCCACGAGGACGACGGTGCGCGGGTCGTCGTCGACGTCGTCGGTCTCCGCCGCACCGGCGCCGAAGAGGCCCTGCTCGTCCACGAACACCTCGCGGCGCAGCCTGCGGTGGGCCGCGACGCCGGCGGCGTCGGCCACCTCGACGGACCACGACGGCGCCTCGGCGCGCGCCGGGGCCGGCACCGCGCCGAGGAGCACTCCGCCGATGCTCATGCCCCGGCCGCCTGGAGCGCGCTGCACGCCCCGCACGCCGCGCAGCCGGCCTTCTGGCCGCTGCTGAGCAGCCCGCGGGAGCGCAGGTCAGCGGCCACGCGAGCCGTGACGTCCGCCAGCACCTCGGGCGCCGGTGGACGGGCGCCGTCGACGTCCACGGCGAGCGTCCCGGCGATCGGCCGGAACGGGACGACGAACGGGTAGACGCCCATCGCCGCCAGCTCCGCGGCGCCCGCGACGAGCTCGTCGGGGTCCTCCCCCAGCCCGAGGATCAGGTACGTGGAGACCTGGTTGCGGCCGAAGAGGCGGACGCCCTCGGCCCACGCCTCGCGGTAGCGCTCCAGGGAGACCGTGGCCTTGCCCGGCATCCAGCGCCGGCGGACGTCGTCGTCGAGGGACTCCACGTGGATGCCGAGGGAGTCGGCCCCGGCGTCCCGCAGCTCGGCGAGCGCGCCCAGGTCCTCCGGAGGCTCGACCTGCACCTGGACCGGCAGACCCGGCACGGCCTCCTTGACCGCGCGCACGCAGCGAGCGACGTGGCGGGCGCCGCGGTCGCGCCCGTTGGAGGTGCCGGTCGTCATGACCACCTGGCGCACGCCGTCGAGCCGGACGGCGGCCTCGGCCACCTCCGCCAGCTGCTCGGGGCGCTTGACGGCGGTCGTGGCCCCGGCGCGCAGCGACTCCTCGATGGAGCAGAACCGGCAGCGCTGGTCCTCGGCGTACCGGATGCACGTCTGCACCACCGTGGTGGCCAGCACGTCGGCGCCGTGGAGGCGGGCGAGCTGGTCGTACCGGACGCCGTCCGCCGTGGTCAGGTCGTAGAAGCGCGGCCTGGCGACGGCCTCGGCCTCCAGGCCGGTGTCGACCCACAGCTCCTCGGCGAGGCCACCGGCGCTGCCGGCGCCGTCACCGCAGCCGGCGGACCGCAGCAGCCGGCCGTCGCGGACGAGGTACGGGCTGGTCGGGTCGATCGGCAGGGCAGCGCCCCGCCCGCCGAGGCGGAGGTGGCCGTCGTCGCTCGGGCCCGCGCCACCGCGGCGGTTCACCGGCACGCCGGTGGCGGTCCGCACGCCGCGGATGGCGACGGCGACCCTGGTGTCCAGGCTCATGAGGAGAGTCCCCGCGGCTGTGCTGGTCGGCGGGCTCAGACCATGTAGGTGCTGTTGATGATGGCGCCCTTGCTGGCGTAGTGGATGAGCGCGTCCTGCACGTCCAGCGGGTGGCAGGGGATGACGCCGGCGATGAGGTCCTCCTCGCGCAGGCCGTGCAGCGACAGCCCGAAGCGGCAGCAGTAGACGGTGCCGCCCTCGGCGATGAAGGTCTCGAGGCTGTTGTTGATGTTGTGCTCGCCCGGGAAGGCGGAGTCGCCGGTGGTCGGGAAACCGCGGGTGGCCATGCAGTTCATCGAGCCGGGGCCGTAGAAGTACAGGACGGAGTCGAAGCCCTTCCGCAGCGCGCGGGTGGCCTGGAGGATCGCCACGAAGCTCACCGAGGACTCGTGCGCGATGCCGTGCACCAGCGTGAGGTAGCTCTGCCCGGGCTCGGCCTGGTAGTCCGGGAAGATCTTGGTGGAGCCGTAGAGGTTGCTGCCCTTCTCCAGCGAGGGGTGCTGGATCTCGGCCTTCGACTTCTCGGCGGCCTCCTTGATGGCGGCGGCGGTCTCGTCGGACGTGGCGGCGGCGGTGGTGGTCATCTCGGGCTCCTCCGGTGGGTGACGGGTGGGTGTCGGGCGGGTGGGCTGGTGGTCGCTCAGCCGTAGAGGGCTGCGGCGTTCTCGGTGAGCCACAGGCGGGCCAGCTCGCCGTCCCCGGCGGCGGCGCGCAGTCGCGCCAGCTCGCCGACGGCGTCGCCCCAGGGCTCGTCGGAGGCGTAGAGCACGCGGTCGTGTCCGGTGCCGCGGCGCTGCACCTCGGCGGCCAGCCAGCGCGGCGCGAAGCCGATGGCCCAGGACGTGTCGGTGTAGACGCGCTTGCCGGCCTCGATCCAGTCGAAGAAGCGGGAGCCGATGAGCTTGATGTGGCCGCTCATGCCGCCGCCGAGGTGGACGAGGTGGATGGCGACGTGGTCGCCGTAGCGCTCCACCAGCTCACCCACCTCGTCGACGTCGGAGGCGGCGCCGGGGCTGGTGTGCACGTGGACGACCAGCCCGTGCTCGCGGGCCGCGTCGAAGACGGCGTCGAGCTGGGGGCGGCAGGCGTCGTCGGTGGCACGCCCGCCGAGCAGGAACGACGTCTTCAGCGCGACGACGCCGCTCTCTCCCGCGAGCTGGAGCGCCTGCGCCGTGAGCTCGGCGTCCTGGGGGCGCGGTGAGACCCACAGGCCGGCGCGGACCCGGTCGTCGCGGGCGGCGGCCTCGAGCACCAGCTCGTTGAGCGCGAACGACGCGGTGACGTCCGGGACGCCGTAGTTGGGGATGACGAGGGCCCGCTCGACGCCTTCCTCGTCGAGGGAGCGCAGCAGCGCGTCGACGTCGGCGACGGCGGCGGTGTCGGGGTTGACCGGCGGGCCGCCGTAGAAGGGGTGGGCGGGCAGCGCGCCGAGGTGGCGGTGGGCGTCGTGGACGCCGCTCCCCACCCCCCGGCCGGTGCCGGCTCCCCCGCTGCCCATGCCGGGGAGTCAACGAGCGGGGTGTTTCCGGTTGGTCACATCCGTGGCAACCGCTGGTTGCCAGGTCCTCTCCACGATCGGCTCCCCGCGGACCGCCACCGGAACCGCAACCGCAACCGAGCGGTCGGTTGCGGTTGCGGTGGGGCCGTGAACCGCGATGAGGCGCTCGGCTGCGGTCCCAGCGGGGAGAGGCAGGCCTCAGCCGAGCCAGGCGCGGTGGCCGCCGTGGGAGACCTCGGGCCAGATGTCCAGCAGGTCCGCGCGCAGCACGCGGACCTCGGCGCGCTGCGCGGCGTGCAGCGACCCGAGCGCGAAGCCCACCTTCGCCGCCGCGGCCGCGCTGCGCGGCAGGTGCAGCGCCCGGCTGCGGTCCGTGGCCAGGTGCGCGAGCACGTCAGCGGCCACGGCGGCGTCCTGGTGCTGCCCGAGCAGCTCGGTGACGCGCTCGACCTGCTTGGCGAACTTCTTGGCGGGCTTGCCGAGCGCCGGGGTGACGGCCTCGGCGGCGTACCGGACGCGCTTGGCGGTCTTGCGGGCCTCGTGCCAGGAGTCGTCGTCGCCGGCCATCCGCAGCTCGGTCACCTCCCGCGCCAGCTTCTTCCACGCCGTGCGCACGAGCGGCGGCAGCACCTCGCGGCACTCCCCCTCCGCGGCCTCGGTGGTCGGCGGGGCGGTCGCGGCGTCGACCAACCGGTCCAGCAGCGCCGCGTACCGCTGCGAGCCCAGCGCCGCGAGCGCCACCGCCTCGCCGTCGCGGTGCTGCTCGTCGAGGTGGGCCTGCAGCAGGCGGGCGGCGTCGGTCGCGTCGACCTCGGCCGGCAGCGCTGCCAGCGCCAGCGACAGGCGCTCGGCCAGCACCTCGCCGTCGCGGGCGGCGCCCAGCTCACCGGCCAGCCAGGCCAGCTCTGCGCGCAGGTCGTCGGCCCACTCCCGGTCGAGCAGGGGGCGGAAGACCCGCAGGCCGCTGCGCAGGCGGCGGGCGGCCACGCGCATCTGGTGCACGGCGTCGTCCTCGCCGCGGCGCACGCCCAGGTCGTGCCGCCGCAGCGCGCGGACCTGCTCGGCCGTGGAGGCGCGCACCAGGTCCGCGGCGCTCGAGCGCGGGCCCACCTCGCCGGGCTCGGGCACGTCGGGAGCGGCGGTGGCGGGGGTGCCCAGCGCCCGCCTGGCCTTGGAGACCTGGGCGCCCAGCACCGCTCCCGCGGCCACGAGCGCCTCGGAGACGGCGTCGAGGTCGGACTCCTCGCCGTCGTCGAGCAGCTCGACCTCCAGCTCGCGGAAGCGCCCGGGCACCACGCCGGCCGACCCCTCGCCGGCGCCGGACGGCACGGCCACCTCGACGTCGTCGAGGGCCGCCTCGGCCAGCGCCCGGCCCTCGGCGTCGCGCAGCACGTGCACCTCGCGGTGGGTGCGCAGCTCGGCGACCGGGCCCAGCGGGGAGATGCGCACCAGGGCCGTCACGAGCGCCGTGAGCGCGGCCGGCACCGTCGGCGGGCCGCTCTGCCCAGCGGCCTCGGGCGGCTCGCCGCCGTCGGACAGCGGCACGGACAGCTCGTCGCGGTCGGAGCTGGAGCCGACGGGCAGCTTGAGGTGCCAGCCGTCGTCGGAGCCGCCCTGGCGCCGGCGCAGCGTCACGCCCTCGCGCGCCAGGCGCAGGTCGGCGGTGTCGTAGTAGACGGCCACCATGTCGTGCGCGACCACGTCGTCCACCGAGGCGACCCGGCCGGCCCCCGCGAGGTCCGGCAGCGCCGCGTCCTCGGCGAGGGAGAACTTCCGCTCCGTCTCCCGTGAGGTGCTGACACCTCCGGTCGCACCCGCCGCTGGACCCTCGACCGACTTCCTCGCCATGTCCGTCGACCCTAGTGACGATCACCGTCACCGGCTCGTCAGGCGGCGAGCGCCAGGCTGGTCCCGTGACTGCCAGCGAGCTGGTCGACGACGTCCACTCCGCCCTCAACGCCACCCGCGTGCGCGCGGTGCTCCGCCCCCGCACCGAGCAGGAGGTGGTGGCGGCGCTGGCCCGCGCCCGCGCCGGACGGCTGCGCCTGACCGCGGCGGGTGGGCGGCACGCCATGGGCGGTCAGCAGTTCGCCACCGACGGGCTGCTGCTGGACACCGGCGGGCTCGACCGCGTGGGACCCGTCGACGCCGAGCGCGGCCTCGTCGAGGTCGGCGCCGGCGTGCAGTGGCCGCAGCTGGTGGCGGCGCTCGCCCGGCAGCAGGCGCACCTGCCGCCCAGCCGGCGGTGGGGCGTCCGGCAGAAGCAGACGGGAGCCGACAGGTTCAGCATCGGCGGCTCGGTCTCGGTGAACGCCCACGGGCGCGGGCTGGCGCTGCCGCCGATGGCCTCCGACGTCGAGTCCGTGCGCGTGGTGCTGCCCGACGGGCGCGCTGCCGACCTCAGCCGCGACCAGGAGCCGGACCTGTTCCGGGCGGTGCTGGGGGGCTACGGCCTCTTCGGCGTCGTCGTCTCGGTGGTGCTGAGGCTCGCACCGCGGCGGGTGCTCCAGCGCGACGTCGAGCTGGCCACCACCGAGGACCTGGCCGAGTGCGTGGCCGGTCGCGTCGGGGCCGGCTACCTCTACGGGGACCTGCAGCCCGCCGTCGACGCCGCCTCGCCGGGCTTCCTGCGCGACGGCGTCTTCTCCTGCTACCGCCCGGCCCAGACCGGTGGGCCCGACGAGGACGAGGGCGCCGAGGCGGTCCCCGGAGGGCAGCTGGCGCTCTCCCGCGGGGACTGGGCCGAGCTGCTGGAGCTGGCCCACCGCGACAAGCCGGGCGCCTTCGAGCGGTACGTGCGCCACTACCTGGCCACCTCCGGCCAGCGGTACTGGTCGGACACCCACCAGCTGGCCGACTACGAGGACGGCTACCACCGCCGGCTCGACGCCCTCCTCGGCGGCCCGCCGGCCAGCGAGGTCATCGGCGAGGTCTACGTGCCCCCGGCCGAGCTGGCCGGCTTCGCCCGCGCCGCTGCCGAGGACCTGCGCGAGCGGGCCGCGGACGTCGTCTACGGCACGGTGCGCTTCGTCGAGGCGGACGTCGACACCGCGCTGCCGTGGGCCCGCCGCCGCTCCGCCTGCCTGGTGCTCAACCTCCACACCGAGCACACGCCCGAGGGCACCGCGAGGAGCGCCGCGGCCTTCCAGCGGCTCATCGACCTGGCGCTCGACCGGGGCGGCAGCTACTTCCTCACCTACCACCGCTGGGCCCGGCCAGACCAGCTGCTGCGGGCCTACCCGGAGCTTCCGGCCGTGGTGGCCCACCAGCGCGAGGTGGACCCGCACGGCCTCCTGCACAGCGACTGGTACCGCGAGCACGTGCTGCCCGCTGTCGCGTCGGCGCCCTGACCGGCCTCACCGCACGTCGACGGGCGGCGGGAACCGGTGGAGGGAGCGGCGCGCGGGCTGCCACCGTGGTCCGGGTGGACCTCACCCCGCCGACCCCGCTGGACGCCCCTGCGCGTCGACCGCTGCCGGAGCCCCCGCGGCTGGACGCCGGTGGTGGCGTGCTGCTGCGCCGCCACCGCCCCGACGACGCCGACGGGATCTTCGAGCAGGGCGGCGACCCCGACATGCAGCGGTGGACCACCGTGCCGGCGCCGTACGAGCGCCAGCACGCGCAGGAGTTCCTCGAGAAGGTGGCCGCGGGCTGGGCCGACGGGTCGATGGCCGCCTTCGCGATCGAGGTCGACGGCCGCTTCGGCGGCACGGTGGACCTGCGCCTCGGCGAGGGCCGCTGGGCCGAGGTCGGCTTCGGGCTGCACCCGGCGGCGCGCGGGCGCGGCGTCATGACGAGGGCGGCGCGCACGGCGCTGCGCTGGGGGTTCGAGGAGCTGGGCCTGGTCGGCGTCCACTGGCGCGCCGTGGTGGGCAACCGCGCCTCGCGGGCCGTGGCGGAGAAGTGCGGCTTCCGCGTGGAGGGCGAGGTCCGCGGCCTGCTCGTGGCCCGCGGCCAGCGCGACGACGGCTGGATCGGCTCGCTGCTGGCCGGCGAGCTCCGCTGACGGGGCGACCGTGGACGCGGTGTCCCGGTGTGACGGTCCAGACCGGGGCGCGGCGTCCACGGTCGGTGCGGCGACCCTGCCGCCGCGCCCGCCGTCGTCGTCGTGAGCGCCTCAGAGCTGGACGACGACGGCGTCGGCCTCCACCTCGACGAGCAGCTCGGGACTGATGAGCGCGCTCACCTCGACCATGGACGTCGCGGGGCGGATCGCGCCGAAGACCTCGCCGTGGGCGCGGCCGACCTCCTCCCAGCGGCTGATGTCGGTGACGTACATGCGCGTGCGGACCACGTCGGCCAGGGAGGCGCCTGCCTCCTCCAGCGCGGCGGCGATGCGGCGCAGCGCCTCCCTCGTCTGCTCGGCCGGGTCGTCGCCGCCGACGGCGCCCCCGCCCGGCAGCGCGGCGGTGGTCCCCGCGACGCTCACCCAGGGGCCCACGCGCACCGCTCGGGAGTAGCCGACGGCCTCCTCCCACACCGCACCAGAGGAGACCAGCTGCCGCTCGCCCGTCGTCACGGGGCCATCCGACCAGATGGTCGTCGGGCGGATGTCGGAGGTCGGGTCCACGATGCGGGGGCATGAGGACGACACGCCTGTCCATCGCCTTCGACGCCGCCGACATCGCAGCTGAGAGCCGGTTCTGGGCCGACCTGCTGGACGGGGAGGTGGTGCGCACCGACCACGACTGGCACACGGTGCAGTTCCCCGAGGGCTCCGGCGTGCCGGACGTCTGCGTGCAGCTCTCCCCCGACCACGTGCCGCCGACCTGGCCCGACCCGGCCGTGCGGCAGCAGGTGCACCTCGACGTCGACGTCGAGGACGTGCGGGCCGCCGAGGAGGAGGCCCTGGCCAAGGGGGCCCGCCTGGTGCAGGAGACCGCGCCGCTCGACGCCGACGAGGGCTTCCGCGTCTACGCCAGCCCTGCCGGGCACCCGTTCTGCCTCTGCTGGGGCGGCTGATGCGACCGCGCCACCGCGTGGTCGTCCTCGACGCGTCGGACGTGCCCAGCGAGAGCCGCTTCTGGGCGGACCTGCTGGAGGGCGAGGTGGTGGTGCCGAGCTGGTCGGACGGGCGGTGGCACAGCGTGCACCTGGAGGGCCAGCCGGTGCTCGGGGTGCAGCACGCGCCCGACCACGTGCCGCCGACCTGGCCCGACCCGGAGGTGCGCCAGCAGGTGCACCTCGACCTGGAGGTCGACGACCCGGCCGCGGCCGAGGCGGAGGTGCTGGCGAAGGGCGGCCGGCTGCTGCTCGCGGCCGACGACCTGGGAGCGGCGGCGGGTTTCCGCGCCTGCGCCGACCCGGCCGGCCACCCGTTCTGCCTGACGTGGGGAGCCCAGGCCTGAGCGCCCGCGCCGACGCGGTCAGAGCCCCACGACGTGCAGGTGGACCGTGACGACGTCCCCCACCTCGACGCCCTCCGCCCGCCGGACCTCGTGCTTCAGGGGCACGTAGAACGTGCCCTCCTTCGGCCACAGCGACGTCGTGAAGTCGGTGCCGCCGAGCCGTCCTCGCACCGGGACCATCCCCCAGCCGTACGTCACGGCAGCGGCCACCTCGGCGAGCTCGGCGGCGTCGTCGTCGCCGAGGGCCAGGAAGTGGAAGGGCGCGGGGCCGCGCCAGCTGAACACCTCGCCGGTGACCTCCAGGTCCACCCGGGCGACGCTACGGGCGGCGCGCGCCCGGGCCCAGCCCTAGCGTCGGTGCATGGCCCGAGCGGACGCCGGTGACACCGAGGCGGTGGAGGGCGTCGAGCTGAAGCACCTCGACGCGGAGCTCTTCGAGGGAGCGGGCGCCACCAAGCGCGACCTGGTGGAGCACGTGCGCGCCCTGGCCGGGCCCCTGGTGGCCGAGCTGGCCGGACGCCCGCTGACGGTGACGCGGGTGCGGCCGGGGCAGCGGCCGTTCGTGCAGAAGAACCTCCCGCCCAGCGCGCCGGAGTGGATCGCCACGAAGGACGTGTGGGCCGAGGCGTCGCACCGGACCGTCAGGTACCCGCTCGCCGAGGACGGCCGCACGCTCGTGTGGCTGGCCGGGCAGCGCGCCGTCGAGCTGCACCCGACGGTGCTCGACGGCGACGGCCGGGTCACGCACCTCGTGCTGGACCTCGACCCGCCGGCTGACGCCCCCTTCAGCGCCGTGGTCGCCGCAGCCCGGCTGGTGGAGCGCGCCCTGGGCGAGGCGGGCCTCGCGGCGGCGGTGAAGACGAGCGGCGCGAAGGGGCTGCACGTGGTGGTGCCCGTGCGTGACGTCGCGGTGGACGACGCCGCTGCCGCCACCCGGGCTCTGGCCGCCCGCGCCGAGCGGCTCGGCCCGGACGTCGCCACGACGGCGTTCCTGCTGGCCGACCGCGGCGGCAGGGTCTTCCTGGACCCCACGCGCGCCGGCGGCGGCAGCCTCGCGTGCTGCTACAGCCCGCGGGTCCGCCCGGGCGTGCCGGTCTCGTTCCCCGTGCCGTGGGACGCCCTCGACGACGTCGTCCCCGGCGACGTCACCGTCCACAACGCCGCGCGGCTGGCCGCGCAGGCCGCCCCGGAGACCGGTGACCCGTGGCGCGACGCGCTGCCCGCGCCGCAGGCGCTGCCGCCGGTGCTCGTCGAGGAGGGGCGCGCGATCCCCGTGCCGCGGGTGGCGGCGATGCACGAGGGCAAGCGCCGTGCCCGCGCCCGCCGCACCCCCGCCCCGGACCAGGACCAGGGCGGTCAGGGGTAGCGGCGCACCAGGACGCGCGGGAAGCCGCCGGCCTTCGACTCCGTCGTCGTCGCGACCGTGAAGCCGGCCCCCTCGAACAGGGCCCGCGTCCCCACGAACGCCATCGTCAGGTCGACCCGCTGCCCCTGGTTGTCCACCGGGTAGCCCTCCACCGCGGGGGCGCCCTGCTCGAAGGCGTACCGCACAGCGCCCTCGACGAGCTCCCGCGCGATGCCGCGTCCGCGGTGACCCGGCCGCACGCGGACGCACCACAGCGACCACACCGGCAGGTCGTCGTGGTGGGGGATCTTCGTCGAGCGGGCGTACGGCAGACCTGAGCGCGGGGCGACGGCGGCCCAGCCGACCACGAGGTCGCCACCGCCGTCGGCCGCGGCGAGGTCGTAGGCCAGCACGCCGGGCGCCACGTCCCGCTGCACCAGCTCGCGCACGAGCTCGCCGCGCGCCGGCCCGACCAGCGACCGGTTGGTCTTCGCGTCGAGGCGGTGCGAGAGGCACCAGCACACGCTCGCCGCCGGGTCCTTCGGCCCGAGCACCGCGGCGACGTCGCCGAAGTCACGCGCTGGCCGCACCTCGATGGGCATCCGCCGACGGTACGGAGCCCCGTGGGTCGCGTCCACGGTCGATCCACGGTCGATCCAGGGTCGGGGACGGGAAAGGGGTTGAGCGCAGGCTCTTCGGCGGGGCAGCGTGGGCGTCCGTGCCCTCGCTGATGCACCGGGACCAGGTGCCCACCGACACCGCCCTCGTGCGCGCTCTCCTGGCCGAGCAGCTCCCCCACCTCGCCGGCGAGCGCGTCGAGCCCGTCGCCTCCTCCGGCACCGACCACGACGTCTACCGCGTCGGCGACCACCTCGCCGCACGCCTGCCCAAGATCGCGTGGGCCCGCGACCAGGGGCGCTCCGAGGCGCACTGGCTGCCCGTGCTCGCACCGCACCTGCCGCTGGCGCTGCCGCGCACCGAGGCGCTCGGGGCACCGGGCTGCGGCTACCCCTTCGACTGGGCGGTGGTCACCTGGCTGCCGGGGCGCCAGGCCGGCCCCGACCGCGACGGCACCGCGCAGGCCGCCGCCGACCTCGCCGCCTTCGTGACGGCCCTGCGGTCGCTGCCGCTCGACGACGACGACCGCCGGTCGGCGCCCGAGCGCGGCCCCGGCCGCCGCGGCGGTCCCCTCGCCGCTCTGGACGACGACGTCCGCGCAGCGCTGGCGGAGCTGGGCGACCGCGCCGGCGTCGTCGTCGACGGAGGAGCCCGTGCGGTGCTGCGCTGCTGGGATGCCGCCCTGGAGGCCCCCGCCCACGAGGGCCCGCCGCGGTGGGCCCACGGCGACCTGCTGCCGGGCAACCTGCTCGCGGACACCGCGACGCCGGGCCGGCTCACCGCGGTCATCGACTGGGGCGCCTTCGCCCTCGCCGACCCCGCGGTCGACCTGCTGCCGGCATGGCACCTCTTCGGCGCCCGCTCGCAGCACCACGCCCAGCACCTGTACCGGGAGGCCGTCGGCGCCGACGAGGCGGCGTGGGCGCGCGGGCGCGGCGTCGTCGTCCACCAGGCGGTGCAGGCGCTGCCGTACTACTGGGAGACCGGCCCGGGCATGGTCGCCCAGGCCTCGCGGGCGCTCTGTGCGGCGGTCGCGGAGACTGCGTGACGTGGGTGCGGCGGAGGTCCTGGCGACGGCGAGGGCGGGGCTGCAGCGCCTGACGCCGCACGAGGCCGCCGCCGCCGTGGCCGCCGGGGCGCTGCTCGTGGACACGCGAACCCCGGTGCACCGCGCGGAGCAGGGCGAGCTGCCGGGCGCGCTGGTCATCGACAGGACCGTGCTGGAGTGGCGGCTCGACCCGGCCTGCCCGCACCGGGTCCCCGAGGCGACCGGCTACGACGTGCAGGTGGTGCTCGTGTGCCGCCACGGGTACAGCTCCAGCCTGGCGGCGGCCTCGCTGCAGGCCGTGGGGCTGCACCGGGCCACCGACGTGGTGGGCGGGGTGGAGGCCTGGAAGGCGGCCGGGCTGCCCGTGGACGACGGACCTGCCGACGTGCGTCCCTGACCGGTGCTCGGGAAGTCCATGACCACGGCGGGTGGGGGTCAGCGCTGGGTGGTCTTGTACAGGCGTCCCTGCCGGTCGTACGTGGCCCACTCCCCCACCGGCTCGCCGTCGGTGAAGTGGCCCGACCGCAGCTTGGTGCCGTCCAGGCGGAACCACTCCCAGTAGCCCTCCGGCTTGCCGTCCAGCACGGGCCCGCGGGCCCGCACCGACCCGTCGCGGTGCCGCTCGACGTGCACGCCGTCGCCGCCGAACTCCTCCGCCCCGATCAGACCCGCCACCCGGTGGAGGATGCCACCCCGTCCAGCGCTGAGGCCGCCGCGGGACCGGATCCGAGACCTGCCCGGCGGCGCAGCCGGTGCTCGCTGGGCGAGGTGCCGCGCTCGCGGGTGAACGCCGCGCTCAGCGCCGACCCCGAGCCGTACCCGACCCTGCGGGCCACCGCGTCCAGCGGGGCGTCGGTCTCGTCGAGCAGGTCGGCCGCCACCGCCAGGCGCCACCGCGCGAGGTGCGCCATGGGCGGCTCGCCGACGGCCGCGGTGAAGCGGCGGGCCAGCGTCGCGCGCGAGACGCCGACCGCGGCCGCCAGCGCGGGCAGCGTCCAGCCTCGCTCCGGCTGCTCGTGGAGCAGGCGCAGGGCACCGGCGACCACGGCGTCGGCGCCGCTCCACCACCCCTGGCCGGCGCGGCGGGCGGCTGACCCCTCCTCGAGCCAGCGCCTCAGCACGGCCACGAGCACCAGGTCGAGCAGCCTGTCGAGCACCGCCTGCTGGCCGGGCGCCTCCAGCGCGGCCTCCTCGGCGAGCAGGGGCAGGTACGGGCAGCACCAGTCCTCACCGGGCACGAGGACGACGGCGGGCAGCGCGGCCAGCAGGTCCTCGCTCACGGCGCGGGCCTGCGCGTAGGTGCCGACGAGCAGCACGTCGCGGGCGGTGCGGTCGGGGGCGTTGCCCCACGCGCGCACACCCACCTCGCCCATCGCGCTCTGGGGCCCGCCGTCGGGTGCGGTGCACCGCTGCCCGGGGTGGATGACGGCCTGCACGGGCGTTCGCGCTGCGCCGCAGGGGTCGGCGGGGCGTCCGGCGCCGTCCGCGTCCGCGACGACGTAGGGCGCCGGGCCGCGCAGGACGGCGACGCCACCGGCGTCCAGCCGGTGCCGCTCCCCTCCCGCGGTGACCGCTGCCGAGCCGCGCACCACGGCGAGGAGGGTCAGCGGGGCGCGGTCGCGCACCTCCACCGCCCAGGGCGCGGCCATCGAGCACCGCAGGAGGAACGCCTCCCGGGCGCGGGGGGCGTCCAGCAGTCCGGCGACGGCGTCCACCGCTGTGACGCTAGGGCGCCGCGGCGCGGGCGTCCAGCAGCGGCGAGACGCTTGCGCACGCAGACGAGCACGTGGACCGTGGACCGTCTCACCGCGGCGCGCTGTGCTGGTCGCATGACCGCGACCGCGACCCTCACGCCGCTCCTCCTGGGCACCGCCGCCGTCGGCAGCGGGCTGGTGGGCGGTGTCTTCTTCACCTTCTCGGGCTTCGTCCTGCCGGCGCTGGCCCGGCTGCCGGCCTCGGCGGGGGTGAGCGCCATGCAGGCGGTGAACCGCGCAGCCGTCACCCCGCCCCTGATGACCGCGCTGTTCGGCACGGCCGCCGTGGCGGCGGCCGTGGCCGTGACCGCCGTCCCGGCCCTGCGCGCCGACGACGGTGCCACCCGCACCCCGGCGCTGCTGGCGATGGGCGGGGCGGCCCTGTACCTGGCCGCCGGCGTGCTCGTCACGGTGGCCGCGAACGTGCCGCTCAACGACCGGCTGGCGGGCGTCGACGCGGGCACCCCCGCGGCCGCGCAGACCTGGGAGCGCTACGTGCGGGTGTGGGGCGGCTGGAACCACGTGCGGACGCTCGGCTGCCTCGCGGCGAGCGCGCTGCTCACCGCTGCTGCTCTGCGGCCAGCAGGGCCCGCTTGACCTCCAGGCCCCACCGGAAGCCGCCGAGGCCGCCGTCGGAGCGGACCACGCGGTGGCACGGCGTGACGAGCGCCGCGGGGTTGGTGGCGCACGCCCGCGCCACCGCGCGGACGGCGGTGGGGCGGCCCAGCTCCGCGGCGACCTCGGCGTAGGAGCGGGTCTGCCCCGCGGGGATGCGCCGCAGCGCCGCCCACACCGCCGCCTGGAACGCGGTGCCGCGCACGTCGAGAGGCAGCGCGGCCGCACCTTCCGGGGCGTCACCGGCCCCGCGCGCCAGCGCCGCGACGGCGGCCACCACGTCGGTGAGCACCTCGGGCTCGTGGTCGAGGTCCGCGAGCGGCAGCTCAGCGGCCACCTCGGCGAGCAGCGCGTCGTCGTCGTCGCCGATCCGCACCGCCACCACCCCCGCCAGGGACGCGACGACGAGCACCCGACGGACCTCCACCCCGCCCACGTCGACGGGGCCGGCCGACCACAGCAGCCGCTCCCCGCTGCCCCCGGCCGCGTACTGCGACGGCGTCATGCCCAGGCGCGCGGCGCCCTGCTCGTAGAAGGCCCGCACCGAGCCGTACCCGGCGGCGAAGGCCGCGTCGAGCACCGTGCCGCCACCGGCGCGTCCCTCGCGCAGGGCCGGCCGCAGGCGCTGGGTGCGCAGCGCCTCGCCGTAGGCCCGGGGCGTGGTGCCCAGGACCTCCGCGAACCGGCGGCCCAGCTGGCGGGTGCTCCACCCGGTGAGCGACGCGAGGTCCTCCAGGGGCAGCGGCCCCCCTGCCTGGTCCATGGCGCGGCACGCCGCGAGCACGCGCTCGCCGGGAGCAGCAGCGGGGAGGGTCATCTCGAGCACCACACGAGGACGCTAGGGCGGCCCGCACCGGCGCGGCACTCCGCTTGCGGACGGCCCAGCGGGTGACGGCCAGTCGATCTCGAGTCGGTCACGGCGGCGATCCTCACGTAGCGTCGGGGCGTGACGACCCACTCGGGGGCTGGTGCAGCCGCCCCGGGGCCGTCGGCTCCGCCTCCCGAGACGCCGTCGCCCGCCACCGCTGCCCAGGCCCCCGCGACGGCGACCCGCCTGCACGGCCTGGACGCCCTGCGCGCGGTCGCCCTCGGGCTCGGCATCGTGCTGCACACCCTGGCCCCGTTCCTGCCCGGCACCACGTGGTTCCGCCCGGACCCGGTCTTCGCGCCTGCCGCGGACATCGCCACGACGATGATCCACCTGTTCCGCATGGTGCTCTTCATGATGCTCGCGGGGTACTTCGGGCGGCTGGTGCTCACGCGCCGCGGCGCCGGCGCCTACGCCAGGGACCGCGCCCAGCGGATCCTCCTGCCGCTGGCCGTGTTCAGCCCGCTCGTGCTGCTGTCGATCATCGGTGTCGAGGAGCTGGCGCGGCGCCTGCGCGGGGACCCGGACCCCCTACCGCCGCTGCCCAGCGGCATCCCGTTCTGGCTCTTCCGGGACCCGGCGCACCTGTGGTTCCTGTGGGTGCTCGTCCAGATCATCGTCGTCGTGCTCGTCGTGCGGGCCGTGGTGCTCGCCTGCGCGGGCCGCGAGCGCGCCGCCCGCTGGGCCGACCGCGCCGGCGCCGTCCTCGTGCTGCCCGGCGGCGTCGCGCTGGCCGCGCTGCCGTACCTGGGCGCGCTGCTGCTGCAGGGCAGCTCGCGGTACGGCGTGGTGCAGCCCTCCCACCTCGACGTCCTCCCCTCGACCCTCACCGCCTACTGCGGCGCCTTCGTGGTCGGGTGGCTGCTGCACGCCCGCCCCGACGCCCTGTCCCGACTCGCGGGCAGCTGGCCGGTGCACCTCGGCGCGGCCGTGGTGCTCACGCCGCTCGTGGTGCTCCTGGAGGACACCGGCCCCATCGGCGTCACGGCTCCGCTGTCGGCGCTGGCCGGGTGGTGCTGGTGCTACGGGCTCGTCGGCCTGTTCCTCAAGGCCCTGGCGGGCGGGTCGCCGGTGGTGCGCTACCTGGCGGACTCCTCGTACTGGGTCTACATCGCGCACCTGCCCCTCACCGCCGTGGTGCAGCTGCTCATCGCGAAGACCGGCTGGTGGCCGTCCGTCCAGCTGCTGGCCGCGTGGGCGGTCTCCGTGCCGCTGCTCCTGCTCAGCTACGACCTGCTGGTGCGCGGCACGTGGGTGGGCGCGTGGCTGAACGGCCGTCGCCTCGACCCGGTGCTCATCCGCCGGGCGGGACGAACTGGCTGACCCTCAGAGCGGCCCCGAGCGGGTCGCGCAGGTCGGCCGCGCGCGTCATCTCCGTCTCAGCGGTCCCGACCACCTCGCCGCCGAGCCGCTCGGCCGCCGCCGCAGCGGCGTCGCGGTCGACCACGGTGAAGGTGACCCTCCAGCGCGGGTGGTCGCCCCGGGGCACCCGCGCCGACCAGGCGACCACGTCGGCGAAGTCCTGCGGTGCGAACGCCTGCCGCTCGTGGATGCCGGGGTCCGAGGTGGTCGCCAGGTGGTGTCCGTACCCGGGCACGCTGACCGCGAGGTCGCCGCCCTCCCACAGCGCGGTGCTGCGCCACCCGAACAGGCCGCCGTAGAAGGCGAGCGAGCGCTCCGGGTCGTCGGCGAGGAGGTCGCTGAAGTTCCAGCCACCGGGCGCGTTGACGTGCTGGGCACCAAGGCGGCGGCGGGCCTGCCAGAGCCGGAACGCCACCCCGTCGGGGTCGCTGCAGGCGGCAGCTCGCCCACCGGGCCCGGCGTCGGCCGGTGGGCTCGTCACCGCTCCGCCGAGCTCGACGACCTGCCGCGCGGCCGTGTCGGCGTCCTCCACGGCCACGTAGGTGGACCACGCCGGGGTGCCGGCGGCGCCCATCGCCACCTCCGGGGAGCCGATCGCCGCCACGTCCCGGCCGTCGACGGTGGCGATGAGGTAGGAACCCGGCGCCTGGGGGGGCACCGCGTCGTGGAAGGACCAGCCCAGCAGCCCCGCGTAGAACGCCTGCGCGGCGTCGAGGTCGGCCACCTCCAGGTCGACCCAGCACGGCACGCCCTGCGGGTAGGTCCGCGGCACCTCCGCCCCGGCTTCTGCCGCGGCCTCCGTCGCGTGCTGCTCGTCCTCGGCCACAGCGCCTCCCCCGGTCGTGCGGACCCGTCGCCCTCGAGCCTGTCCCGGTGCCGAGGAGATCACCAGCCCCCCTTCGCGGCGGAGGGGTTCACCCGCGGTGAACGCGGCTTGACGGCGCAGACCTCCAGCGGGCCTGCTGGGCCCATGCGGCTGCTCGTGCTCGGTGGGACGCGCTTCGTGGGGCGCCACGTGGTCGACGCCGCCGTGCGCCGCGGCCACGACGTGGCCACCTTCACGCGGGGGCTGTCCGGGCACCCGCCGGACGGCGTGCTCGCCCTCCACGGCGACCGGGACGACCCGCCGTCGCTGGCAGCGGCGCTGTCCGGCGCCGCAGCGAGGGGCTGGCGGCCCGACGTCGTCGTCGACACCTCCTGCCAGACGCGCGCGGCCGCGGAGCAGGCCGCCGGAGCGCTCGCCGACGTGCGGGCGTACGCCCTGGTGAGCAGCCTCAACGCCTACCGGGCGTGGCCGCCCGGCCCCGTCCCCTCCGACGCCGAGGCCACCTGGCCCGAGGACGGCGACGGCGTGGAGCCCGACGCCTACGGCCCGGTCAAGGCGCACGCGGAGCGGGTGCTCACCGCCGCCGTGCGCGGCCCGGTGCTCCTGGCGCGCGCGGGTCTCATCGCCGGTCCCCACGACGACGTCGGCCGCGTGGCGTGGTGGCTGCGCCGCCTGGCGCGAGGGGGACGCGTCGTGGTCCCCGGGTCCGGGGCGATGGAGCAGCAGGTGGCCCTGGTCGACGCGCGCGACCTGGCCGACTGGCTGGTCCGCGGCGTGGAGGAGGGCTGGTCCGGCGGCGTCAACGCCACCTCGACGGCGGGGACGACGACGCTCGGCCGCCTGCTGCGCACCTGCGCCGACGTCGCGGGCGGTGACGCGGAGCTGGTGGAGGTGCCCGAGGAGCACCTGCTCGCCGCGGGCGTGGAGCCGTGGGTGCACCTGCCGTACTGGCTGCCCCGGGACGTGGCCGTCACGGCGTGGGACGTCGCCACGCCGCGGGCGCGGGAGACGGGCCTGGTGCAGCGCACGGTCTGCGAGACGGTGGCCGACACGTGGGCGTGGCTGCAGGCCGCCGGCGACGGCCAGGAGCTGCGAGCGGACCGACCAGCACCGGGTCTCCCGCAGGACCTGGAGCGAGAGCTGCTCGCCTCCGCGGGGAGCCTGCGGTGAGCCGCGCGAGGACCCCGCGCTCCGAGCGCCTCCTGCACGCCGTCCCCACGGCGCCACCGACCGGAGCGCCGCTCCTGCGCCAGGTGGTCGGTGCCCGGCTGCGGCGGGCGAGGACGGCGCAAGGCAGGTCGCTCAAGGAGGTCGCGGGATCCGCCGGCGTCTCCACCGGGCACCTGTCCCAGGTGGAGCGCGGGCTGGCCGAGGCCTCCTCGGAGGTGCTCCGGGCGGTGTGCCGCTCGCTGTCGCTGCCCCAGGCGGTGCTGCTGCGCGCCGTGGCCGCCGACCTGGCGCTGGCCGAGCCGGCCGCTGCGGCGCTGGCCGCCCCGGTCGCTGCTCCGGGCGCGGTGCGGGCGCTCGCTGCCTGAGCTCGCTCAGGCGCCGGTGGTGACGTGGTCGTAGGAGACGTGCACGAGCCGCGCCCACAGCGACCGCACCTCGTCGGGCGCACCAGCGCGTGGCACCGCGACCCACTCCCGTGCGGGTGAGCGGCCCATGCGCACCCGAGTGGCGGTGCCGGCGTCGACGAGCTCGGCGGCGAGGTCGGCGGGGACCTTGACCACGAGGGCACCGTCGCCGTCGACGAAGCCACCACCCGCCCGGAGGCGAAGAGGCCCTCGCAGCCGAACATGCGGCGGCGGGAGGAGCCGGGCAGGGCTTCGAGGTCGGCGACGACGTCGTCCAGGAGCACCTGGCCCAGGAGCCGCTGCGCACGGCGCTCGTCGGTGGCGTGCTCCGGCACCCGGCCATGGTGTCGCGCCCCCGCCCCCCGGCGCCAGACCCCGTCCAGCGCTGCAGGTGGCCGATCGCCCATGATCACGGCGGGATCGGGACCCCGATGACTTCCGCACGGCTGCGCGGTCCCCCCACCATGACCTCCATGGCCGTCAGCCACACCCCCGCCACCACCTGGACGCCCGGCACCCTGCAGGTCCCTGGCGCCCGGCTGCACCACGAGGTGGCCGGGCCGCCGGACGCGCCCGTCGTCGTCCTCGTCGGCCACCCCGCCGGTGCCGACGACTTCCGCGACCTGGGTGCCCACCTGGCCACCGACCACCGCGTGGTCCTGCACGACCCGCGCGGCTTCGGCGCGAGCCCCCTGGACGACCCGGCGGACCCGGCCGACCCCGACCGCCTCGCCGACGACGTCGCCGCGCTCCTCGACGCGGTCGCCGGTCCGGGCGCCCGCGCCGACGTCTTCGGCTCCAGCGGTGGCGCTGTCACCGGGCTGGCGTTCGCCGCGCGGCACCCGCAGCGGCTGCGCGTGCTGGTGGCGCACGAGCCGCCGCTGTTCGGGCCGCTGCCCGACGGCACCGAGCGGCGGGCGGACGCCGAGCGCGTGGTCACGACGCTCCACGAGCAGGGCGTGTGGCCCGCGATGGGCGCCTTCATGGCGCTGGCCGGCTTCGAGGCCCCGGAGGGCACCGACCACGCTCCGGCGACGCAGGACCCGCAACCGCCCGCCGACCCCACCGACCAGCACGTGGCGGCGATGACCCGCATGATCGACAAGGGACTGCTCACGGTCTGCGGGTACGACGTCGACGTCGAGGCCCTGCGCGCGGCCGAGGCCTCCGGCGCCCGCGTGGTGCTGGCGGCCGGGCGCGAGTCCGGCCGCCAGCTGGCGCGCCGCGGAGCGGAGGGCGTGGCGGCGCTGCTGGACCGGGAGGCCGCGATGGTGACCGGCGGCCACGTCGACTGGGTGCCGTGGATGGGTGGAGACCCGGACCGCTTCGCCCGCCAGCTGCGGGCGCTGCTGGCCTGACGGCGGGGGCGCCGGGGACGGCGCCGATGATGGTGGGCGTGGACGACAGCGCTGAGGGCGTCGAGGACCTCGTCGCGGCGTCGCGCGCCCTGCTGGGCGTGGTGGCGCGCTCGCTCGCGCCGGCGCTCGAGGAGGTGACGGTGCCGCAGTTCCGGCTGCTCGTGCTGGCCAGCGAGCTGGGCCCGGTGCGCTCCGGGGACCTGGCCGAGCGGCTGGCGGTGAGCGGCTCCACGCTGACCCGCACCGTCGACAGGCTCGTGGCCGGGGGGTGGCTGGAGCGGCGGGCCGGGGCCTCGGACCGGCGCGAGGTGCTCGTGGCCGCCACGGAGGCCGGCCTGCTCCTCGTGCGGGAGGTCACCGACCGGCGGCGCGCGGAGCTCGCGCGCGTGGTGGCCCGGCTGTCCCCGCAGGAGCGGGCGGTGCTGGCGCAGGGCGCGGCGGCCTTCCGCCGGGCGGCCGGCGAGCCCCTGCCGGAGGAGCTCTCCCCGTACGGCGGCTGAGCGCCACCGGGGAGCCCCTGGCCCCAATGGTTGCCCAAGGCGTACATTTGCATGCGTGCAAGTAGTTTCCTCGCACCCGTCGTCCCCCTCCTCCACCCGCCGGCGCGGACCGGCCCTCGGCGCCGCCTTCGACGGCCAGGTCCTGCGCCTGGCCCTGCCGGCCGTGCTCATCGGCGTCGGGGCGGGCCTGGCCGCCGTGGTCTTCCGCTGGATGGTCCACGCGGCGACGCTGGTCTTCAGCGGCCACGCGGACTACTCCGCCGTGGTCGGCCACCCCGCCGATCCGTGGGTGCCGTGGCTGGGGGCCGGGTTCGTCGTCCTCGCCCCCGCCGTCGGCGGCCTGCTCTACGGACCGCTGGTGCAGCGCTTCGCCCCCGAGGCCCGCGGGCACGGCGTCCCGGAGGTCATGCGCGCCATCAGCGCCGGTGGCGGCCGCATCCGCGGCAGCGTCGCGGCGGTGAAGGCCCTGGCCAGTGCGATCTGCATCGGCTCGGGCGGGTCCGTGGGCCGGGAGGGGCCGATCATCCAGATCGGCTCCGCGCTCGGCTCGGCCCTGGGCCAGCGGATGCGCCTGCCCGGCTCGCGCCTGTCCACGCTGGTGGCCTGCGGCGCCGCCGGCGGTGTCGCAGCCACCTTCAACGCCCCGCTGGGCGGCATCTTCTTCGCCCTCGAGCTGCTCCTGCAGGACTTCTCGCCCACGTCCTTCGGAGCGGTGACGGTCTCCGCGGTGATCGCTGCGCTGATCGGACGCGCCGCGTTCGGGGACGCCCCGTTCATCTCCCTGCCGGACCTGGGCGCCGTCCACCCCGAGGACTACCTGCTCGTGCTGCTGCTCGGCGTGCTCGCCGGGGCTGTCGGCATCGGCTTCGCGCGAGCGGTCTACCTCGTCGAGGACGCGTGCGAGGCGCTGTGGGGCCGGACCCGCGCGCCCGAGTGGGCGCGCCCGGCGGTCGGCGGCCTCGTTCTGGGCCTCCTGCTGCTGGCGGTGCCGCAGATGTACGGCGTCGGCTACCCCGTGCTGGAGAGCGCCGTCTTCGGGCGCACCGCCCTGGGCGCCCTCGTGGTGCTGCTGCTGGCCAAGGTGCTCGCCACCTCCCTCACCCTGGGCATCGGCGGCTCGGGCGGTGTCTTCGCGCCGTCGCTGTTCGTCGGGGCGATGGCGGGGGCGGCCTTCGGCGACGTCGCGGCCGCTGTCGACCCGTCGCTGGCGGGGCGCACGGCGCTGTTCGCCGTGGTGGGCATGGCCGCCACGTTCGCCGGCTCCACCCGGGCCCCCATCACGGGGGCGGTGATGCTGTTCGAGCTGACCGCCGCCCCGGCGCTGCTCCTGCCGCTCGCGCTGGCCGTGGTCCCGGCGACCGCGGTCTCGCGGATGCTCTCCCACGGCACCGTCTACACGTTGAAGCTCACCCGCCGGGAGGAGCGCGCCGGGGCCGCTCCCGTCACCCCGGTGACGGCCGGGGCGGCGGCCTGAGGCCCTCAGGCCGCCGCGACCGCCGGGTCGGAGGCCGACCGGCGGCGCGGCGGCACCGTGGCCAGCACGGACCCGGCCAGCACGAGCACGGCGCCCAGCGCCGTCCACGCGGTGAGCCGCTCCCCCAGCACCACCGCACCCGCGACCACCGCCACCAGCGGGTTCACGTAGACCACCGTGGTGGTGCGCACCGGGCCGACGGCGGCCACCAGCGCCCCGAACAGCAGGAACGCCCCCGCCGTGCACACCACCCCGAGGACGACGACGGACAGCACCACCGGCGCTGACGGCAGCTGCGCCGGCAGGCCGGGCCCGAGGAGCACCACGGGCAGGTACAGCAGCGCGGAGAGCGCCAGCGAGACCGCCATGACCCCGGCGCTGGGGACGTCGCGCAGGCGAGCCCCGAGCACCCACGCCCCGATGGCGTAGCAGACCACCACCACGCCCAGCTCGACCACGGCGACCGGGTCCGTGCCGGTCAGGGACACGCCCACGAGCGCCGCGACCCCCAGCGTGCCGACCGCCAGGCCCAGCACCCCGCGGCCGCCGAGGGGGCGGTGCGGGGAGTCGTCGAGGCCGGCGCGGCGGGCGGCAGCGCCCACGGCCAGCCCGACCAGCGGGACGGCGGCGATGAGCAGCGCCGTGGTGGAGCTGGGCAGCGACCGCTCGGCGCGGGCCAGCAGGAGCCAGGGGACGAGCACCTCGGCCGCGGTGTAGACGAGCACGGCCGGCCAGTGGCGCAGGGCCGGGGCGACCTCGCGGCGGGCGAGGGCCAGCGGCAGCAGGAGCAGCGCGCCCAGCGCCGTGCGCGCGAGCACGAGCACCGACGGCGCCAGCTCGGTCACGGCGATCGCGATGAACAGGTACGGGACGCCCCAGGCGATGCCGAGGCCGGCGAAGAGCAGGGCGGAGCGGCGGTTCACGAGCACATCACAGGGACATGGTGGGCGACCGCGCACTCCGGTCCGCGCCGCCGAGACCCGTGCGCGAGCAGGTCGGCAGGATCTCGACGGCGGGTGGCTGTTCCGGGACTGCGGCTCAGCCGCTGCAGCCCTCCGTGACGCCGTGACGCGCCGCGTTGGCGTAGGCGGCGTCGCGCACGTACTGCGCGAGCCCCACAGCCACGGCCTCGTAGGTGGCGGTGAAGCGCGGGTCGTCCACGTACAGCTGGCTGACGGACCGGTGCATCGCGTGGGACATCTCGTAGAAGCGCTCGCACACGGGGAGGCGGTGCCGCTCGGCGACGGCCGTGGCGGCATCACCGTCGGCGGGCTCCCCCGCCGCGAGCAGCTCGGCGAAGTCGGCGTTGATGGCGTCCGCCTCGGCCTTGACCTGCTCCCAGTCCGCCTTCGCGTGCTGCGCGGTGCGCTGCTGCGACTGCGCCCACTGCTCGGTCTGCCCCCAGCGCTCCTGCGCCTCGAGGGCGTGGTCCTCGCTGGACGAGTCGCCGAAGAGCTCTCGCCGCTCCTCAGGGGTCAGCTGGGTCCCGGTCATCGTCGCCTCCAGTGCTCTCTCGATCGCCGCGAGGAGGTCGGAGTCCTCCCGCAGCCTGGCCGTGACCGCGTCGCGCTGGCGCCGCAGGTGGTCGACGAGCTCCTCGCCGTCCGCGTCCAGCAGCGCGCTGACGTCGTCGAGGGAGAAGCCGAGGCGCCGGTACACCACCGCCGCCTGCAGCCGCTCGACGTCGTCGGGCGCGTACAGCCGGTACCCGGCGGCGGTGCGCCCGGACGGGCGCACCAGGCCGACGGCGTCGTAGTGGTGCAGCGCACGGACGCTGACCCCGGTCACCTCGGCCACGCGCCCCACGGTCCACAGCTCGGCCGCGCGGTGCTCGCCGTCCTCGTCGCCGCCGTGCTCACGGCGCTCGTGCGGTGGTGTCACGGGGACCACCGTGGGCCCTGACGCCGCGTGAGGGTCAAGGGGCCGGGCCGACGAGCCGCGCACCGCTCCGGAGGGGTGGAGAGCAGCAAGGTCGAGCGCCGGCGTCGAGCGGTCCGGGTGACCGCTGCACCGATGAGTCCCCGCACCCGCAGCGGTCAGCACCCCGACCCCACGGACGAGGCGAGGAGTGCCACGGTGAGGACCTTGGCCATCACCCAGAACACCACCGTCGACGGAGCAGTGGAGGTGCTCGGCGACTGGTTCGACGCTCAAGGACAAGGCGGCTCAGACCAGTCCGACCTGCTGGAGGTGCTCCAGCGCGACAGCGCCGCCTCCGACGCCCTCCTGGTCGGTCGACGCACCTTCGAGGACCTGCGCGGGTACTGGCCCCACCAGGACGGTGACACCACCGGGGTCAGCGCCCACCTGGACGCCGTCTCCAAGCACGTCGTCACCTCCACGATGAACGACCCCGGCTGGCAGAACACCACCGTCATCAGCGGCGACGTCATCGCGGAGGTGCGCGCGCTGAAGGAGGGCCCCGGCAGGGACGTCGTCGTCACCGGCAGCATCCGGCTGTGCCACACCCTCATCGCCGCCGGCCTGGTCGATGAGTACCGCCTGTTCACCTACCCCGTGGTCCAGGGCGGCGGGCGCCGGCTGTTCCCCGACGGCCACCAGCTGCCGGCACTGCGGCTGCTGGAGTCACGGGCCTTCCGCAGCGGCACCACCTACACCCGCTACGGCGTCGCACCGGGCGACCCACCGGGGAGTGCCGCTGGTGGTGGGGCTCCGTGAGCGCACGGGTCCTCGCCCAGCAGTGGGTCAGCCTGGACGGCTGCGCCGCCGGGCCCGGTGGAGAGGCGGACCTCTTCTCGGCGGTGCCGGCGGAGGCAGACGCCGCCAGCATGGAGCACGACGTCCGTCTCCTGTCCGAGGTGGCCGAGGTGCTGCTGGGCCGGAACACCTACGAGTCCTTCGTCCAGTTCTGGCCGACGGCTGACCTGCCGGTGGCGCAGCTGGGGAACACCACGCCCAAGACGGTCTTCTCCCGTCGGCTGCGGGATGCGCCGTGCGCGACGTCGTCGCCCACGTCCTGAGCTACGACGACCTGACGGCGCGCCAGACCCTGGACCGCTCCATCTCCGGCCGCCTCATCACCGCCCGCATCAACGCAGCCGTCGGACGGGGATCGTCAGCACGCCCGTCGCCCTTCACGCCGGTGCACCGGTCCTGCGCGGTCGCCGTCCACGTCGACCCGGTCGAGCACGGACACCGCAGTGGCCGACAGCCGCTCCTCGGCAGCCCAGGTCCGCGAGAGCCGACGGGGGGTACCTGCCCCCGAGAGGTCACCAGTCCGACCGACGGAGCGCCGGCCGACCGACGGCGGGGTCCTCCGGGCTCCGCGGCGTCGTCGGGCGGTCCTCAGCCGCGACAGCTGCGTCGCGCGGTCTTGGCCTGGTACATGCGCCGGTCCGCGCTGCGCACGACCTCGTCGGGGGCGTCGCCCGGGTGGCCCGTCGCGGTCCCGGTGCTGACCCCGACCCGCACCGCCCTCGGGTCCCCCGGACCGGCGGGTGCCGAGGGGTCGAGCAGCGCCACCGGCCGCTCCACCGCGGACCGCACCGCGGCGGCCAGGGCGTCCAGGCGGCGGTGGTCGGCGCCGGGGCTGATGACGATGAACTCGTCGCCGCCGTAGCGGCCCGCCAGCTCCCCGGGCGCGACCACCGCTGAGAGGCGCCGGGCCACCTCGACCAGGAGCAGGTCACCGGCGTGGTGGCCGTCCCGGTCGTTGACGGCCTTGAACCCGTCCAGGTCGCAGAACAGCACGCCCGCTCCTGGTCCGCCCTCGGAGAGGGCCTCCTGCAGACGGGCCAGGGCGCTCGTGCGGTTGGCCAGCCCGGTCAGGGCGTCGGTCTCGGCGCGGCGCCGCAGCGCGGCCTGCTCGTGGCGCTGGTCGGTGACGTCCACCCCCACCAGCGACTCCGCACAGGGCCGCCCGTCCGCGTCGAGCAGGACGTCGACCTGCATCGAGACCCGCCGCCGGCCTCCGCAGCGGTCCACCCAGTCGCCCTCGACCGTGAAGTGCAGGCCGGTGGCCATCGCGCGGGAGAAGTCGGCGCGCGCTCGCGCGCGGTCCTCAGGAGCCACGAAGGTCTCCCAGAAGGGGCGGGCGGCCAGCTCGTCCGAGGTCCAGCCGGTGGTGCGGGTCACCGCCGGGTTGGCCACCAGCACGCGGGCGTCACGGCCGATGACCATCAGCAGCGCCCGGCTCCCGGTGAAGGCCGCCGCCATCAGGGCGAGGTCGCTCGACGCGCAGGCGGTGGCCTGGTCGGAGGGGGTGGTGCTCAACGCTGGAGCCTCCCGCCCGTGGGTGCGGCGAACCCGGTCAGCAGGAGCATCGACACCCGGCACGACGAACTGGAGCGCAGACCCCTCGACGGTCCAGCGGGAGCCGAGCCGACGCGCGGGGAGCCGCAGGAGCCCGGAGCACGGGTGCTCCGCGGATCCCGGCGCCCACGCGCCGGGGCGGGTCAGGCCCGTCGAAGGCGTCCCTGTCGTCCCTGCCGCACCGCGGCCCAGCCGACACCGACCGCCAGGGCGACGGCCGCGCCGGCGAGGGCGAGCACCTCCGGGCGGGGCGGCGACGTGCCGCACGACGCCCGGTCACCGGCCGCGTCACCGGCCCCACCGCCACCGCCCCCGCCGACCGCGGCGCCGCCCCCGCCGGCGCAGGCGTCAGCGGGGGTGCAGCAGGCGTAGGCCGCCGCGGTCTCGGCGCGCGAGACCGCGAAGTCCGCCTGCACCTGCGCCAGGCTGCGCGGCCCCAGCCCGGCGTCCCACGACTGGACGCTCATGGGCGTGACCACCCCGTCCACGAGCGTGAAGAACGCGCCGTCCCACGGCACCTCCACGAGCGCGCCCGCTGCGGTCTCGAGGAATGGCCGCGCGCCGACGGGGTCGGGGCTCCACCCCGAGGACCGCACGTCGCCGGCGTCGTCGAGGAACGTCCGCTGCCACCCCACCACCACGCCGTCGACCTCGACCGCGGCGATCCACGCGTCACCGGCCTCCACGGGGTCTGCGTCGCTGTCGCCCTCCTGGAACGCCTCGGTGAAGGAGAAGAGCTGGTGCACCGTGCCCGCGCTCACCGTGCCACCTGGTCCGTGCGTGGACGTGACCATCCGGCGCAGGAACTCCCCGTCGTAGGCCGCCTGCACCTGCGGCGGCACGCTCCCCACGGCGGTCGGCCCGGTCGGCCCGGTCGGCCCGGTCGGCGCCGACGTGGCCGCTCGCGCCGGAGCCGCTCCCACCAGCCCCGCCCCCAGGACGACGACGAGCGCGGCCACCACCGCCGCCGCCGCAGGGCCCACCACCGACCGCCGACCTGCCACCACGCCAGCACCTCCGCACCCGGGGCCCCGCCGCCGAGGCCGCCACCTGCACGACGCCGTCGTCGTCGTCCTCGTTGCACAGCCGGCCCGCCGGTGCGGGCGGCGAGTCGCCCGGGAGGACGACGACGGCGGACGCGGCGCTCTGGCAGTGTGGTCGCCCGTGCCCGACAGCACGGCCAGCTCCCCGACCATCCCCGCCAGGCGGACGCCCCGGGCCCGGGCGCCCCACCCCGGGCGCGTCATCGCGGGCGGCTTCGCCGCCGCCATCGCCGTGGGGACCGTGCTGCTCGCGCTCCCGATCGCGCACACGGACGGCAGCGTCGACCTCATCGCGGCGCTCTTCACCGCCACGTCCGCCGTGTCGGTGACGGGCCTGGCGATCGTGGACACGGGCACCGCGTGGACCGTCTACGGCCACGTAGTGATCATGCTGCTGGTGCAGCTGGGCGGGCTGGGCATCACCACG
Source organism: Streptomyces sp. NP160 (assembly GCF_006335115.1). Classification (GTDB taxonomy): domain Bacteria; phylum Actinomycetota; class Actinomycetes; order Actinomycetales; family Quadrisphaeraceae; genus Quadrisphaera. Next base: position 5,563 of record NZ_VDMJ01000024.1, on the reverse strand, counting down.
GCCGCCACGCTCGTGGCCCTGCTGCTCTCGCGCCGCCTGGGGCTGCGCGCGCGCCTGGTGGCGCAGACGGAGTCGCGCTCGCTGAGCGCGGGTGACGTCCGCACCGTCATCCGCACGGTCTTCCTGTTCAGCATCGCCTCGGAGGCGGTCTTCGCCGTCCTGCTGTTCGCGAAGTGGGCCCTGCTCGACGGCGAGCCGGTGCTGCGGACCGCCTGGCGCTCGGTCTTCTACGCCGTGATGTCCTTCAACAACGCCGGGTTCTCGCTGGCCAGCGACAGCCTCGTCCGGTACGCCGACGACCCGGCCACGCTGCTCATCATCTGCGCGGCCACGCTGCTCGGCGGCCTGGGCTTCCCCGTGGTGTTCGAGCTGGCCCGCGGTGGCCTGCGCGGCGGCGGGTGGCGCCACCCGCGCTCGTGGTCGGTGCTGACGCGCGTCACGGTCACCGTGACGGTGTGGCTGCTGGCCGTCGGCACGGCGCTCCTGGCGGTCTTCGAGGTCCCCAACCCCGCCACGCTCGGCGCGCTCGACCCCGTCGACGCCGCGGTGGGGGCGTTCACCCTGGCCGTGATGGCCGGGTCAGCGGGGTTCAACGCCATCGACATCGGCGCGATGACACCGGAGGGGCTGCTCGTCACCGACGTCCTGATGTTCATCGGCGGCGGCTCGGCCAGCACCGCCGGCGGCATCAAGGTCACCACCTTCGGCCTGCTCGCGGCGGTCCTGTGGGCGGAGCTGCGCGGCGACGTCGACGTGGAGGTCGGGCGCCGCCGGGTGCCCGCCGCCACCCAGCGGCAGGCGCTCGCCGTGGCGCTGCTGGGCATCGGCATCGTGGCGGTCGGGACGCTGGCCCTGCACGCCACCACCGACCAGCCCACCGACATCGTGCTGTTCGAGGCCGTGTCCGCCTTCGGCACCGTGGGCCTGTCCACCGGGGTGACGGCCGACCTGCCGACCGCGGCGCAGGTCGTCATCGTGGTGCTGATGTACATCGGGCGCATCGGGCCCGTGACCCTGGCCTCCGCGCTCGCCCTGCGCGAGCGCGCGAAGCTCCACCACCTCCCCGAGGAGCGGATGATCGTTGGCTAGCCGCAGAGATCCCGTCGCCGTCCTGGGCCTGGGCCGCTTCGGCACCGCCCTGGCCCTGGAGCTGCAGCGCGGCGGCACGGAGGTGATCGGCGTGGATGCCCGCGCCGACGTCGTCCAGTCGCTGTCCGGGGTGCTCCCGCAGGTCATCACGGCGGACACCACGGTCCCGGAGGCGCTGCGCGAGATCGGCATCCAGGACTTCCCCCGCGCCGTGGTGGGCATCGGCACCCACCTGGAGGCCAGCATCCTCACCACGGCGGTGCTGGTGGACCTCGAGGTGCCCACCATCTGGGCCAAGGCGCTGTCCGACCAGCACGCCACCATCCTGAGGCGCGTCGGAGCGCACCACGTCGTTCTGCCCGAGCAGCAGATGGGCGAGCGGGTGGCCCACCTCGTCGCCGGACGCATGCAGGACTGGGTGGAGCTGGGCCCGCAGTGGGTGCTGGCCAAGACGCGACCGCCGCGCGACCTGGTGGGCGTGCCGCTGGGCGAGTCCAAGCTGCGCTCCAAGCACCGGGTCACCGTGGTCTCGGTGAAGCCCGAGGGCTCCGAGCAGTACACGCACGCCGGGTACGACACGGTGCTGAGCTACGGCTCGGTCATCGTCATCGCGGGGAAGCCGTCCGACGTGGAGCGCTTCGTCGAGCTCGACTGACCGCCGGTCGGGGCGGGGTGGCACGATGGGGACAGGTCCTCCACCCTTCGCCAGGTGCAGGACCAGGTCCCCGTCGGCTTCCACCCGGCGGGGACCGCTCTGCGTCGGGCGCCTCACGCGGTCGACCGGGCGCACCGACGACGACGCGCCCCGGCCGGCGTCGCGCCGGCGGACCTCTGACGGCAGGCGGTCCGCGCTGACCGCGGTCGGCGGCGTCCGCAGCTCCGGCCGGTGACCTGCGCCCCGTCCGCCCGGCCGGCAGGTGGCTCGCCAGAACCCGGTACCGCGAGTACCGTGTACTCCTCGTACCGCACAGGTGGTCCATCGACGAGGAGGTCGGCGTGCTCTCAGGGCGCGACGTGGTGTTCGTGGACGGTGTGCGCACGCCGTTCGGCAGGGCCGGCGAGAAGGGGATGTACGCGCAGACGCGCGCCGACGACATGGTCGTCCGGCTGGTGCGCGAGGTCCTGCGCCGCAACCCCTCGCTGCCGCCGGAGCGCATCGACGAGGTGGCGATCGCCGCCACCACGCAGGAGGGCGACCAGGGCCTCACCCTCGGCCGCAGCGCCGGCATGCTGGCCGGCCTGCCGCAGTCCGTGCCGGGGTTCGCCATCGACAGGATGTGCGCCGGCGCCATGACCGCGGTGACGACGACGGCGTCGGGCATCGCTGCCGGCGCCTACGACGCGGTGCTGGCCGGCGGCGTGGAGCACATGGGCCGCCACCCCCTCGGCGCCAACTTCGCCCCGAACCCCCGCTTCGTGGCCGACCGGATCGTCGACGGCGACGCGCTGGTCATGGGCCGCACCGCGGAGAACATCCACGACCGGTACCCGCACCTCACCCGCGAGCGCTCCGACGCCTTCGCCGCGGCCTCCCAGGCCAAGCTGGCGGCGGCCTACGAGCGCGGCGACGTCCAGCCCGACCTCGTGCCGGTGGCCACGCGCCACGCCGAGAAGGGCTGGGGCCTGGCCACGGCCGACGAGCCGCCGCGCCCCGGCACCACGGTCGAGCAGCTCGCTGGCCTCAAGACCCCGTTCCGGCCCCACGGCCGCGTCACCGCCGGCAACGCCGCCGGGCTCAACGACGGCGCCACGATGTGCCTGATGGCCTCCGGTGAGACGGCGGCCGAGCTGGGCCTGCCCGTGGCCATGCGCCTGGCGGGCTTCGCGTTCGCCGGCGTCGACCCGGCGGTCATGGGCATCGGCCCGGTGCCCGCCACGGAGAAGCTGCTGGCCAAGACGGGCCTGTCCATCGACGACATCGGGCTGTTCGAGCTCAACGAGGCCTTCGCCGTGCAGGTGCTGGCCTTCACCGACCACTTCGGCATCGCCGACGACGACGAGCGCGTCAACCCGTGGGGCGGCGCCATCGCCGTCGGCCACCCGCTGGCCAGCTCCGGCGTGCGCCTCATGACGCAGCTGGCCCGGCAGTTCGCCCAGCGTCCCGACGTCCGCTACGGCCTCACCGCCATGTGCGTGGGCCTGGGCCAGGGTGGTGCGGTGCTGTGGGAGAACCCCCACTTCGACGGATCGACCGGCACGACTGGCGCGAAGGAGCAGGCGGCGTGAGCGAGCAGACCGTGCAGGCCCAGCCCGAGCAGGCCCGCCTCGACCAGGGCACCGGAGGCACCGAGGGCGTCGTGCGCCCCGAGGACCTCGTCGACCCGAACGGGTCCGAGCGCGTGACGCTCTTCCCCTGGCAGGAGGTGCCGCTGGCAGCGCTGCGCCCGGGGCTGGCGGGATCGATCGCGCTGATCACCATGGACAACTCCCCCCGCGATCCTGAAGACCACCGCCGTCCGACCACGCTGGGCCCCGCCGGGCTGCTGCAGCTGCGCGACACCCTCGACGCCGTCGAGGCGCGGGTGCGCGAGGGCGCGGTGACGGCGGTGGCCATCACGGGCAAGCCGTTCGTCTTCGCCGTCGGCGCCGACCTCAAGGACGTCGCCCGGATCTCCTCGACCGCTGCGGCCCGCGCCGTCGCCCAGCACGGCCACGACCAGCTGCGCCGTCTCGGCGAGCTCGGCGTGCCGTCGTTCGCGTTCGTCAACGGCCCCGCCATGGGCGGCGGCCTGGAGGTGGCGCTGCACTGCACCTACCGCACCGCCTCGTCGGTGGCGCGCGGGCTGGCGCTGCCCGAGGTCGCCCTCGGCCTGGTGCCCGGCTGGGGCGGCACGCACCTGCTGCCGGCGCTGATCGGCATCGAGAAGGCCGTGCGGGTGGTCATCGCCGACCCCGCGTCGCAGAAGACCCTCACAGCGCAGCAGGCGCTGGAGCTGGGCGTGGTGGACGTCGTGCTGGACTCCCCCGACTTCCTCGAGGAGTCGCTGCGCTGGGCCGCGCGCGTGGTGGACGGCGACGTCGTCGTCGACAGGCCCGAGGTCAGCCGCGACGAGCGGCTCTGGGACGGCGTGCTCGCGGCGACCCGCACGGGAGTCGACAAGAAGCTCCACGGGGCGGCGCCCGCGCCCTACCGGGCGCTGGACCTGCTGGCCCGCGCGCGCACCGACGTCGGTGAGCAGGGCCGGGAGGCGGCCTTCGCCGCCGAGGACGACGCCCTCGCCGAGCTGATCATGACCGACGAGTTCCGCTCCGGCGTGTACTCCTTCGACCTGGTGCAGCGCCGGGCCAAGAAGCCCGCCGGCGCGCCCGACCCGAAGCTCGCGCGGCCGGTCGGCAAGGTCGGCGTGGTGGGCGCCGGGCTCATGGCCAGCCAGCTGGCGCTGGTGTTCGCCCGGCAGCTCAAGGTGCCCGTCGTCCTCACCGACCTCGACCAGGCGCGCGTCGACAAGGGCGTGGCGTGGGTGCACGGCGAGATCGCCAAGCTCCGCGAGAAGGGGCGCCTCTCGGACGGCGCCGCGCAGCGGCTGACGGCCGGCGTCACCGGGACCACCTCCACCGCCGAGGCCTTCGGCGACGCCGACCTCGTCATCGAGGCGGTCTTCGAGGAGCTGTCCGTCAAGCAGCAGGTCTTCCGGGAGGTGGAGCGCGTCGTCAGGGAGGACTGCGTGCTCATGACCAACACCTCCTCGCTGTCGGTGACGGCGATGGCCCGAGCGCTGGAGCACCCGGAGCGCTTGGTCGGGTTCCACTTCTTCAACCCCGTGGCCGTGATGCCGCTGGTGGAGGTCGTGCGGACCACGGGCGAGACCCCGACTGACGACGTCACCCTGGCCACCGCGTTCGCCGTGGGCAAGGGGCTGCGCAAGTCTTGCGTGCTCGTGCAGGACGCCCCGGCCTTCGTGGTGAACCGCCTGCTCACGCGGTTCATGAGCGAGGCCAGCGTCGTCGTCGACGAGGGCACGCCGGTGGAGGTGGCCGAGGCCGCGCTCGACTCCCTCGGCCTGCCGATGAGCAACTTCGAGCTGCTCGGCCTGGTCGGTCCCGCGGTGGCGCTGCACGTGGCGGAGTCGCTGCACGCGGCGTTCCCCGAGCGGTTCCCCGTGTCGGCCAACCTCCGGCGGATCGTCGAGGCCGGGCTCCCCGGCGTCTACGAGAAGGGCTCGCGCACGCTCACGGACGCCGCCCGCGGCGTGCTGGTGCTCGGCGACTCCCCCTCCACCGAGGAGCAGGTGCGCGAGCGCGTGCTCGCGGCACTGGCCGACGAGGCGAGGCGCATGCTCGACGAGGGCGTGGTCTCCGACCCGCGCGACATCGACCTGTGCCTGCAGCTGGGCGCTGGCTGGCCCGCGCACCTGGGCGGGATCCTGCCGCTGCTGGACCGGACCGGGGTGTCCGAGCGCGTCACCGGGCAGCGGTTCCTGCCCCGCGGCGTCGCATCCGTCCCCGCCTGACCCCCACCCCCTCCGTGATCATG
>NZ_VDMJ01000023.1 GCF_006335115.1 Streptomyces sp. NP160 | reverse complement strand
AAACCCACCCACACCCCAGGCAAACCCAGGACACGAACAGGCCAACACCGACCGCAACCGAAACCGGCCACGACCAGAGAATAAAATCTGGCACGAAAAAGACGTCATCTGACATCCAACTCGAGCCAACAAAAGTTGGCATCGACATTCGGCACGCTGTTGAGTTCTCAAGAAACGAACACACACCGACTCACAGCCTTTCGGCTGATCGCTCGGGATGTCTCCATCCTACCCGCAACAATTCCCCGGTCGATTCCGACCGGTGCTTGTCGAGGTGGCCCTCCCGTCCGGGGCCTACCCTTCCGGGCCGGCCCGCCCGGCGGGCGAACGAGAAGAACATTACGTGACGGGCCGGTGAGCGTCAAACCCGGGGTGTCCCCCGCGTGCCACCCGGTCGCCAGGTCTCGCACCTGCGCAGGTCACACGGCGTTCACACGCCTGAGACGCCGGTGTCACCGGACGGGCGGCCCGCCCGGTGACACCGCGTCACGCTGCGCCCGAGCCCTCGGCGCCGCGCACGTCCACGGCCGCCAGCGTCCGCTTGCCCCGCCGCAGCACCAGCCACCGGCCGTGCAGCAGGGACCCGGCGTCCACGGGTGCGTCCGCGTCCGTCCACCGCTCGTTGTTGACGTACGCCCCGCCCTCGGCCACGGCCCGGCGCCCCGCCGAGGCGCTGGGGACCACACCGGCGTCCGCGAGGAGTCGCGGCACCAGCAGCGGCTCGCCCGGAGACACCCGGGCCGTGGGCAGCTCCGCCAGCGCCGAGGCCAGGGTCCCGTGGTCCAGCGAGGCCAGGTCCCCCTGCCCGAAGAGCGCCGCGCTCGCCGCCTCCACGCGCGCCGTGGTCTCCGCGCCGTGGACGAGGGTGGTGACGTCCTGGGCGAGCAGCCGCTGCGCCGCCCGGGCCTGCGGACGGGCCGCCGTCTCCTCCGCGAGCGCCGCCAGCTCCTCCTGCGTCCGCTGGGTGAAGACCCGCAGGTACCAGTCCACGGCTGCGTCCTCGGCCGCCAGCCAGAACTGGTAGAAGGCGTACGGGCTCGTCATCTCCGGGCTCAGCCACACCGTGCCGGACTCGGTCTTGCCGAACTTCGTGCCGTCCGGCTTGGTGATCAGCTGCGTGGACAGGGCGTGCACCGACGCTCCCTCCACCCGGTGGACGAGGTCGACCCCGCTGGTGATGTTCCCCCACTGGTCCGACCCACCGGTCTGGAGCGTGCAGCCGTACCGGCGGAACAGCTCCAGGTAGTCCATACCCTGGAGGATCTGGTAGCTGAACTCGGTGAAGCTGATGCCCTCGTCGGAGGCCATGCGCGCCGAGACGGCCTCCTTGGCGAGCATCCGGCCCACGCGGAAGTGCTTGCCGACGTCGCGCAGGAACTCGATGGCGCTCATCGGCGCCGTCCAGTCGAGGTTGTTCACCAACCGCGCGGCGTTCGGGCCCTCGAAGGAGACGAAGGGGCGCACCTGCTCGGCGATGCGGGCCACCCAGCTCGCCACGACCTCGGGGTCGTTGAGCACGCGCTCCCCGCTCATGCGGGGGTCCCCGACGAGGCCGGTCGAGCCGCCGACCAGCAGCAGCGGCACGTGCCCTGCGTCCTGGAGGCGCTTGGCGGTGACCAGCTGGACGAGGTTGCCCATGTGCAGGCTCGGCGCGGTGGGGTCGAAGCCGACGTAGAAGGTGACCGGACCGGCGTCGAGGGCGGCGCGCAGCGCGTCCTCGTCGGTGCTCTGCGCCAGCACACCCCGCCAGCGCAGCTCGTCGATGATCCCGGATCCGGCTGCCGTGGTCACTGCGTGCTCTCCTCGTCGGTCGGCCTCGTCGTCGTCGAGGTCGGTGCAGAGCCTGCCCGACGCCGCCGCGGTGCCGCCACGCGGTAAGCCGAGACGGTCGCCTCCCCCGCCAGCCAGAACCGCCACGGGAAGCGCTCGCCGTCGCCGCCCTCGCCCGAGACCCCGACCCTCGGACCGGTGAGGACCTCCGCCGGCGCTGCGAGGGACGACGACGGCGCGTCGAGCACGCGCAGCGCGGAGCTCGGAGAGCACAGGTCCGCGCCGTCCTGCGCCTTGTCGAGCCCGAGCGCGGAGGCGAGGCGCGCCGGTCCCCGGGCGAGGTCGACGTCCCTGCGGGCCGCGGGGCGCCGCGAGCGCGCCAGGTCGAGGCCGCCCACCACCTCCCCCGCGCGCAGCAGCACGGCGCTGGCGGTGCCCTCCGGCCCGCAGACGAGGTTGGCGCACCAGTGCATGCCGTAGCTGAAGTAGACGTACGCGTGGCCGGGCGGGCCGAACATCACCGCCGTGCGGGGCGTGCGGCCGCGCGCGGCGTGCGAGCCGGGGTCTCCGGGGCCCGCGTAGGCCTCGACCTCGGTGAGGCGGACCGCGACCGCGCCGTCGTCGGTGGTGTGGACGACGACGCGGCCGAGGAGGTCGCGAGCCACCTCCAGGACAGGACGGTCGAAGAAGGCGCGCGGGACCGCGGAGGGTGGCCGTTCGCCCATGATCACGGGGTGGGGTCAGGCGAGGGCGGTGGCGGCGGCGCGCAGCTCGGCGAGCTGCTCGGCCACGCGCGCCGGCGCAGTGCCGCCCCGGGCGTCGCGGGAGGCGATGGAGCCCTCCACCGTGAGCACCGCCCGCACCGCGGCGGCGGCCTCCGGGGTCTCCCCCAGGCGCGGGTGGATCGCCGCGAGGTCGGCGTCGGGCAGCTCGTCGAGCTCGCAGCCCAGCTCCTCGCAGCGGCGCACCGCCGCGCCGGCGGCCTCGTGGGCGTCGCGGAACGGCACCCCCAGGCGCACGAGGTGGTCGGCGACGTCGGTGGCCAGCGAGAAGCCCTGCGGCGCCAGCTCGGCCAGGCGCTCGGTGTCGAAGCGCAGCGTGGCGACCATGCCCGTGAAGGCCGGCAGCAGCAGGAGGAGGGTGTCGGCGGCGTCGAAGACGGGCTCCTTGTCCTCCTGCAGGTCGCGGTTGTACGCGAGCGGGAGGGCCTTGAGCGTGGCGAGCAGGCCGGTGAGGTCTCCGATGAGGCGTCCGGCCTTGCCGCGAGCCAGCTCGGCGATGTCGGGGTTCTTCTTCTGCGGCATGATGCTCGACCCCGTGGAGAAGGCGTCGTCGAGCGCCACGAAGCCGAACTCCTTGGTGGCCCACAGCACCACCTCCTCCGCCAGGCGGGAGAGGTCGACGCCGACCATCGCGGCCACGAAGGCGAACTCCGCCGCCACGTCGCGGCTGGCGGTGCCGTCGATGCTGTTCGGCACCGACCCCGCGAAGCCGAGCTCGGCGGCGACGGCCTCCGGGTCGAGCCCGAGGGAGGAGCCCGCGAGCGCCCCGGAGCCGTAGGGCGACAGCGCCGCGCGAGCGTCCCAGTCGCGGAACCTCTCGACGTCGCGCAGGAGCGCCCACGCGTGGGCGAGCAGGTGGTGGGCCAGCAGCACCGGCTGGGCGTGCTGCAGGTGGGTGCGGCCGGGCATCGCGGCGCTGGGGTGCGCCTCGGCGGTGGCGGCCAGCACCTCGACCAGCTCCAGCAGGTGCGTGCGGATCGCACCCGCCTCGGAGCGCAGGTGCATGCGCAGCAGGGTGGCGATCTGGTCGTTGCGGGAGCGGCCCGCGCGCAGGCGGCCGCCGAGGTCGGCCCCGGCGCGCTCCACCAGCACGCGCTCGAGCGCGCCGTGCACGTCCTCGTCGTCGTCGGCGGGCTGCAGGGCGCCGGAGACGACGTCGTCGAGGACGGACTGGAGCACCTCGAGCATCCGGGTGAGCTGCTCGTCGGTGAGCAGGCCGGCGGTGTGCAGCACCCGGGCGTGGGCCATGGAGGCGCGGACGTCGTGGGGGGCCAGGCGCCAGTCGAAGTGCGTGCTCCTGGACAGGGCCGCGAGCGCCGCGGACGGGCCGCTGGCGAAGCGGCCGCCCCACAGGGCGCCCTGGACGGTGGTCCCCCCGGAGGCGGTGGCGGTCGGGGACGGCTGGCTCACGGGGTCTCCTGCGCGGTGCTGGTCACGGGGCTGGTGGCGGGGCTGGTGGCGGGGCTGGTGGGGGTGGCCGGCGGCTCGGCGCGGCCGTCGGCCAGGGCGATCATCCGGGCCGCGAGCGCGGGCCCGCCGGCGGGGTCGCGGGCGACCAGCAGCACGGTGTCGTCGCCGGCGATGCAGCCCATCACCTCCGGCAGGGCGGCGTGGTCGACGGCGGAGGCCAGGAACTGGGCCGCGCCCGGCGGGGTCCTGACGACGACGAGGTTGGCGGACGCCTCGGCGGTGACGAGCAGCTCCTCGCACAGCCGCGCCAGGCGAGCGGCGCGGCCGGCCTCGGGCACGGCGGGCCGCGGTGTGCGGTCTCCCCCCTCGGCGGGCACCGCGTACACCAGTCCCCCGCCGGCGCTGCTCGACCGCACCTTGACGGCTCCCAGCTCGACGAGGTCGCGGGACAGCGTCGCCTGGGTGACGACGACGCCGTCCGCCGCGAGCAGCTCCGCGAGCTCCGTCTGGGAGCGCACGGGCCGCGTGCCGACGAGCGCCGCGATGCGCGCCCGCCGTGCGGTCGGCGTCGTCGGCGCCGAGGAGGAGGTCATGCGCCCGGGAGCCCGCGCGCCTCGAGCAGGGCCACCAGGAGCGCCTTCTGGGCGTGGAGGCGGTTCTCGGCCTCGTCCCACACCCAGGACCCGGGCCCGTCGAGATAGGAGGCGTCGACCTCCTTGCCGCGGTAGGCGGGCAGGCAGTGCAGCACGCCCGCGCCGGGTGCGGCCCCGGCCATGAGCTCCGGCGTCACCGCGAAGGGCACGAACGGCGTCTCGCGGGAGGCGGCCTCGGCCTCCTGGCCCATCGACACCCAGGTGTCGGTGGCGACGACGTCGGCCCCGGCGACGGCCTCGGCGGCGTCGTGCACGACGGTCACCGAGCCTCCCGTGGCCCCCGCCGCGCGACGGGCGTCCTCCAGGACGCCCGGGTCGGGCAGGTGGGTCTCGGGCGTGCCGACGCGGACGTGCATGCCCGCCACCGCCCCGCCCAGCAGGTAGGAGTTGGCCATGTTGTTGTTGCCGTCGCCGACGTAGGCGAAGACCGTCCCCGGCAGCCCGTCGACGCCGCCGGGCCGGTGCTCGGCCACCGTCTGCAGGTCCGCGAGGATCTGGCACGGGTGCAGCAGGTCGGTGAGGGCGTTCACCACCGGGACGCTGCTGGCTGCGGCCATGGCCTCCAGCTGGCCTTGCGCGAAGGTGCGCCAGGTGATGGCGGCCACCTGCCGGGACAGCACCCGGGCGGTGTCGGCCACCGGCTCGCCGCGGCCCAGCTGGCTCGTGGCGGCGTCGATGACGAGCGGGAACCCGCCCAGCTCGGCCACGCCGACCGAGAAGGACAGCCGGGTCCGCGTGGAGGGCTTGTCGAACAGGAGCGCTGCGGTCTTCGGGCCCTCCAGCGGCCGGCGCGGGTGCCGTCCTGCTGCGCGCTCGGCCTTGAGCTCGATGGCCAGGCGCAGGACGTCGGCCTGCTGGGCCTGGGTGAGGTCGTCGTCGCGCAGGAAGTGCTGCGGGAAGCTGCTGGCGTCGCTGGTCATTCGGGGCTCCCGGTGGGGGCTGGTGCGACGGGGGCCTGTGAGGCGGCGGCGCGCTCGAGGATCCCGGGCAGGGCGGTGGTGAACTCGGCCAGCTGCGCGTCGGTGAGGACGAGCGGCGGGGCGATCCGGACGGCGTCGGGGGCGACGGCGTTGACGATGAACCCCGCCTCCAGCGCCGCCGCGGCGACGTCCTTGGACGCCGGCGCGTCGAGCACGAGCGCCTGCAGGGCGCCGACGCCGCGCAGACCGGTGAGCAGAGGGGCGCCGCCGGCGACGAGGGTGTCGACGGCGGTCTGCAGCTGCTGGCCGATGGAGCGGGCTCGCTCGGCCAGGCCGTCGCGCTCCACCACGTGCAGCACCGCCAGGCCCGCGGCGGTGGCGAGCGGGTTGCCGCCGTAGGTGGTGCCGTGCTGGCCCGCGCCGAGCAGGCTCCCGGCCTTCGTGGTGACGGCGACGGCGGCCCCCACGGGCACTCCCCCGCCGAGGGCCTTGGCGAGCGTCACGACGTCGGGGAGGGTCCCGGGCTCCAGGCCGAGGCCGGGCAGCTGGTGGGCGAACCAGGCCCCGGTGCGCGCGATGCCGGTCTGCACCTCGTCGAGCACGAGCAGCGCGCCCGCCTCCGTGGTGAGTTGCCGCGCGGCCGCCAGGTAGCCGTCGGGGGCGGGCAGCACGCCGCCCTCCCCCTGCACGGGCTCGAGCACCACGGCGGCCACCGTGCCGCCACCTGCCCCGCGGCCGTCGTCGTGGAGGGCGGCGGCGAGCGCGTCGACGTCACCGAAGGGGACGTGCTCGACGCCGCCCGGCAGTGGCGCGAAGGGCTCGCGGTAGTTCGGGTTCCACGTCATGGCCAGCGCCCCCATGGTGCGGCCGTGGAAGGCGCCGCGCGCCGCGATGATCCGGGGGCGGCCGGTGCGGCGGGCGATCTTGAAGGCGGCCTCGTTGGCCTCGGCGCCGGAGTTGGCGAAGAAGACGCGGCCGCCCGGCTCGGCGCGGGTGGTGGCGAGCAGCTGCTCGGCCAGCGCCACCTGCGCGGGCGTGGCGAAGAAGTTGGAGACGTGGCCGAGCGTGGCCATCTGGCTGGTCACGGCGGCGGTGAGCAGCGGGTGGGCGTGCCCGAGGACCGAGGTGGCGATGCCGGCGAGCAGGTCGACGTAGCGCCGGCCGTCGGCGTCCCAGACCTGGGCGCCCTCCCCGCGCACGAGCGTGCGCAGCGGGGTGCCGTAGGTGCCCATGACGGCGCGGCCGTGGCGCTCCAGCCAAGCGGCCGACCCGCCGTCCGGGTGCGCCAGGGCGGGGGGGAGGTCCTTGCTCAGGTCGGTCCCGGTGGTCGAGGCGCTCACGGCAGCACCATCGTGCCGACGCCGGAGTCGGTGAAGACCTCCACGAGCAGCGTGTGCGGCACGCGCCCGTCGACGACGTGAGCGGCCTCGACGCCGCCGCGCACCGCGCGCAGGCAGGCCTCCATCTTCGGCACCATCCCGGACTCCAGGGTCGGCAGCAGCTGCTCCAGCTCGGCGGCGCCGATCTGGGAGACGAGCGAGGACCTGTCCGGCCAGTCGGCGTACAGCCCCTCGACGTCGGTGAGGACCACGAGCTTGCGGGCCCCCAGGGCCACCGCGAGCGCCGCGGCGGCGGTGTCGGCGTTGACGTTGAGCACGCCGTCGCCGTCCTCCTCGGGCGCCACGGTGGCGACCACGGGGATGCGGCCGGCGTCCAGGAGGTCCTGGACGGCGCGCGGGTCGACCGCGACGACGTCGCCGACGAGCCCGACGTCCACGGGCTCCCCGTCGACCACGGCGTGGCGGCGGCGGGCGGTGAACAGGCCGGCGTCCTCGCCGCTCAGCCCGACGGCGTGCGGGCCGGAGGCGTTGAGCAGGCCGACCAGCTCGCGGCCGACGGAGCCGGTGAGCACCATGCGCACCACCTCCATGACCTCCGGGGTGGTGACGCGCAGGCCGCCGCGGAACTCGCTGTCGATGTCCAGCCGCTCGAGCATGCGGGAGATCTGCGGGCCTCCGCCGTGGACGACCACGGGGCGCAGGCCCGCCAGGCGCAGGAAGTTGACGTCGGCGGCGAAGGCGCGGGTCAGGGACTCGTCGACCATCGCGTTGCCGCCGTACTTCACCACGACGAGGGAGCCGTGGAACCGCTCCAGGTACGGCAGGGCCTCGACGAGGACGGCGGCCTTCTCGACGGCGGTGGACAGGCGCGCGTCAGGGGTGGTGGTCATGAGGAGTACGCGCTGTTCTCGTGGACGTAGTCGTGGGTGAGGTCGTTGGTCCACACCGTCGCGGACGCCAGCCCGGCGTGCAGGTCGACGAGGATCCTCACCTCTCGCGCGCTGAGGTCGACGCCCTCGCGGGGGTCTCCGACGCCCCCGGCGCGGCAGACCTGGACGCCGTTGAAGGAGACGTCGAGGGCGTCGGGGTCGAAGGCGGCGTCGGTGGTGCCGACGGCGGCGAGCACGCGGCCCCAGTTCGGGTCGTTGCCGAAGACGGCGGCCTTGAACAGGTTGGAGCGGGTCACGGCCCGCGCGACGGTGACGGCGTCGTCCTCGGTGACCGCACCGACCACCTCCACGGCGATGTCGTGGCTGGCGCCCTCGGCGTCCGCGACCAGCTGGCGCGCCAGGTCGGCGCAGACGGCGGTGATGGCCTCGCGCAGCTCCTCGGCGGTCGGGGTGGTGCCGGAGGCTCCGGAGGACAGCAGCAGCACCGTGTCGTTGGTGGACATGCAGCCGTCGGAGTCGACCCTGTCGAAGGTGACCCGGGTCGCCTCCCGCAGCGCGGCGTCGAGCGCTGCCGGCTCGGCGACGGCGTCGGTGGTGAGCACCACGAGCATCGTCGCCAGGCCCGGGGCGAGCATGCCGGCGCCCTTGGCCATGCCGCCGACGCTCCACCCGGTGCGCTGCGCCACGGCCTGCTTGGAGACCGTGTCCGTGGTCATGATCGCGGCGGCCGCGTCGCCACCTCCCCCCGCGCCGGAGCCGTCGAGGGCCGCAGCGGCCGCGGTGACGCCCGCGAGCAGCTTGTCCATCGGCAGCCGCTCGCCGATGAGGCCGGTGGAGCAGACGGCGACGTCCGCGGCGCCGACCCCCAGGGCCGTGGCGACGGCCTCGGCGGTGGCGTGCGTGTCGACGAAGCCGGGGGCTCCGGTGCAGGCGTTGGCCCCGCCGGAGTTGAGGACCACCGCGTCGCAGCGGCCGTCGGCCAGCGCCTGGCGGGTCCACTTCACCGGCGCGGCCTGCACGCGGTTGGAGGTGAGCACCACCGCGGCGTCGTGGCGGGGCCCGTCGTTGACGACGAGGGCCAGGTCGGGCTTGCCGCTGGCCTTGAGGCCCGCGGTGGTGCCGGCGGCGCGGAAGCCCGCCGGGGCGGTGACGCCGGTAGGGCTGGTCATGCGGCCAGCACCTCCACCTCGTGGCCGGCAGCGCGCCACGCGGCGGTGGCCGGGGCGGTGCTGCCGCTGGGCACGAGCACCCAGTCGGTGTCGAAGGTCGAGAGGGCGAACACGCTGATGCCTCCATCGGCGAGCGGGCGGAGCAGACCGGCGAGCACGCCGGTCAGGGCGGAGTCGAGCGGACCAGCCACCTCGAACGCCGCGTACGGGCCCTGCACCGGGCCGGGCAGCTGCTCGGGCACGGCGAGGGCGGGGCAGACCACGCTGAGCTCGTCAGCGCTGCGGGCCACGCACACCAGCGGCTCGCCCCGGGCCCACGTGGGGTCGGGGGCGTCGGCGGGCAGGCGCACCACCGAGACCGCCCCGGGGTGCTCGTGCAGGAGGAGGCCGGCGCTCACGGGGCCAGCCCGGTGACGGGCAGTCCGAGCGTCTCGGGCAGGCCGAAGGCGAGGTTGAGGCACTGCACGGCCGCGCCGGCGGTGCCCTTGGTGAGGTTGTCCTCCGCGGCGACGACGACGACGCGCCCCACGCGCTCGTCCAGCGCGAGGCCCAGGACGACGGCGTTGGAGCCGAGCACGTCGGCGGTGCGGGGCCAGGAGCCCTCGGGCAGCAGGTGCACGAAGGGCTCGTCGGCGTAGGCCGCTCGCCAGGCGGCGCGCAGCTGGTCCGCCGTGGTCCCCGGGCGCACCCGGGCGGTGCAGGTGGCGAGGATGCCGCGCGGCATCGGCGCCAGCGTCGGCGTGAAGCTCACGGTGACGGGCTCACCTGCGGCGCCGGACAGGTTCTGCTCGACCTCCGGGGTGTGCCGGTGCACGCCGCCCACGCCGTACGGGCTCATGGAGCCCATGACCTCGCTGCCGAGGAGGTTCGGCTTGAGGCCCTTGCCCGCACCCGACGTCCCCGAGGCGGCGACGACGACGACGTCGTCCGGCTCCAGCAGGCCCGCGGCGAAGCCGGGCGCGAGCGCGAGGGAGACGCCGGTGGGGTAGCAGCCGGGCACGGCGACGCGGCGCGCGCCGACGAGGGCGTCGCGCTGCTTGGGGGCCGCTGCCGTCGTCCCCTGCGTCGCGGAGGGCCCGGTGAGGAGCTCGGGCATGCCGTACGGCCAGGTGCCGGCGTGGTCGGTGCCGTAGAAGGTCTTCCACGCGACCGGGTCCGCGAGGCGGTGGTCGGCGCCGCAGTCGAGCACGAGCACGTCGGCGGGCAGCTGGGCGGCCAGCGCGGCGGAGGCGCCGTGCGGGAGGGCGAGGACGACGGCGTCGTGCTCGGCGAGCAGCTCGGGGGTGGTCTCCTGCAGGACCCGGTCGGCCAGGGGCAGCAGGTGCGGGTGCACGTCACCCAGGCGGGCGCCCGCGCTGGAGGCGGCCGTCACCGCCCCGACCTCGACCTCGGGGTGCCCCAGGAGGAGGCGCAGCGCCTCACCCCCGGCGTACCCGCTCGCCCCCGCCACAGCCACCCTGATCACACGCGAATCATACAGATGCATGCATGGCCATGCAAAGATGCTGCTCGCCCGGCCTCCTCCCCCGATGGCACGGGGTGGCCCTGTGCCACTCCTGCTGGCACGGGGCCACCCCGTGCCAGTCAGGGAGTGGCACGGGCCCACCCACGGACGTCAGCGGAGAGGGTCGTCGGTGCCCCAGGGGCGCAGGCGCAGCGTCCGGGCGTCGTCGTCGAGCCCGGCCGCGGCGCGCTCGGCGAGCGAGGCGGGGGTGTCGACGCCCGCCCGGACCATGCGGCCGGAGAAGGCGTCGAGCTCACCGCGGGCGAAGGCGACGGCGAGGGCGTCGACCTCGGCCTGGCTCGTCCACTCGTCGCGCTGGCGGCGCTGCTCGTGGGTGGCCATCGCCATGGTCATGGGCGTCCGGACGACGCCGGGCGCCAGCTCGAGCACGCTGATGCCGTGCGCAGCGCCCGCGGCGTGGAGGTTGCCGCCGAGGCGGAAGAGCCCCGCCTTCGCCGCGTTGTACGCCGAGTAGACGGCGGAGTCCTTGATGCCGGCGCCCGAGTCGAGGTTGATGACGCGGCCACCGCCGCGCGCCACCATGCCGGGGACCACGGCGCGGACGGCGTGGAAGGCGCCGACGAGGTCGACGTCGACGACGCGCCGCCACTCGGCGGGGTCGGCCTCCCAGACCGGCACCTCGCTCGCCTCGATGATCCCGGCGGCCGAGACGAGCAGGTCCGCCGGGCCCAGCTGGGACTCCAGGTGGTCGACCGCCTGCTGGAGGGCGGGGAGGTCGACGACGTCGGCCGGGACCGCCGCGCAGCGCGCACCGGTGCGGCGCACGGCCTGCAGCGCCTCGGCGAGGCGCTCGCCATCACGTCCCAGCAGCCCGACGGCCAGGCCGGCGGCGCTGAGCGCCTCGGCCAGGCCGCGCCCGATGCCGCTGGTCGCGCCGGTGACGAGCGCGACGCGGCTGGGTGGTGTCGGCGGCACGGCGCTCACGCGCCGCGCAGCACGGCGCCGTGGCGGCGGGACGCCTCGGCGACGGCGGCCTCGCGCACCGCGGCGGCGTCCGCTGCGGTGAGCGTCCGGTCCAGCGCGCGCAGCCGCAGGGTGAACGCCAGCGAGCGGTGCCCCTCGGGCACGGGCGCGCCGGTGTAGACGTCGAAGAGGCGCACCTCCTCGACCAGGTCCGCGTGGCCGGCGCCCGCGACGCCGGCGAGCAGCGCCTGCCGCACCGCCTCGGCGGGCACGGAGACGTCGACGACGAGCGCGACGTCCTCCTTGCTCGGCGGGAACGGCGACAGCCGCGGCGCGGGCACCAGCTCGGGCGCCGCCGCGACGAGCGCGTCGAGGTCGAGCTCGAAGGCCACCGTCCGCGCCGGCAGCCCCAGCGCGGAGACGACCGCGGGGTGCAGCTCACCGGCGTGGCCGACGACGTCCCCGCCGGGCAGGGCCAGCTGCGCGCAGCGGCCCGGGTGCCAGGGCGCGAGCGCTCCGGCCGTCACGACCAGCGGCACCCGCAGCGCCTGCGCCACGAGCTGGGCGGCGGCCACGGCGTCGGCCGCGTCGGCCTCCCGGCCGGCGCCCCACCATCCCTCGGGCTCCGCCCGGCCGGCCAGCACGCCGGCCACGTGCACGGGCTGCGGCGGCACCGCGGCGAGCAGGCCGGCGAGCTCGTCGTCGGACGGGCGGGCGTCGACGCGCAGCCGCGCCGCCGCCGGGGCGCCCGCCACCGGGTTGACGACACCGCCGAGCTCGAACAGCGCCACGTCAGCGGCGCCGCGCGAGGTGTTGCGGCGCAGCACGTCCAGCAGCGTGGCCAGCACGCTGGTGCGCAGCAGCGGCTGCTCGTCCGACAGCGGGTTGGCCAGCCGCAGCGCGGTGCGGCGCGGGTCGTCCGCGGGCAGGGCGAGCTCGTCGCTGCGGGCAGCGGACGTGAACGGGTAGGACCGCACCTCCACGAACCCGCCGGCCGCGAGCGCGTCGGCAGCACGGCGGCGCAGCCGCTGCCCGGTGGTCAGGCCGCGGCCGGGCGGGGCCGGCGGCAGCACCGACGGGACGGCCTCGTAGCCGTGCAGGCGCACGACCTCCTCGACCAGGTCCACGGGCTGCACGAGGTCTGGCCGCCAGGTCGGCGGGGTGACCGCGAGCGCGCCGGCCGGCGAGCCCTCGCCCACCGAGCAGCCGACCTGCTCCAGCAGCTCGACCACGCGGGCGCGGTCCAGCTGCTCAGCGGGGACGCCGGACAGGCGCGCCGGCAGGTCGACGGGGAGGGTGATCGCTGCAGGCCGCACGACGGCGCCGGGCGCGACGACGTCGGTGGCCGCGTCGTCGGCGGTCCCGCCGCCGTGCTCCACCAGCAGGCGGACCGCCAGCTCGGCGGCCGCCGCCTGCAGCGCCGTGTCGACGCCGCGCTCGAAGCGGCGGCTGGCCTCGCTGGGCAGCTTGTGGCGCCGCGCCGTCCTCGCGATGGTCACCGGGTCGAAGCGGGCGGCCTCGACGAGCACGTCGCGCGTCGTCGTCGTGACCTCGGTCTCGCGCCCGCCCATCACGCCCGCCAGCCCGACGGCGCGCGCGCCGTCGGGGCCGTCGGCGATGAGGAGGTCCTCGGGGTCGAGCTCGCGGTCGACGCCGTCGAGGGTGACGAGCCGCTCCCCCGGGCGCGCGCGGCGCACGACGAGCGGGCCGTCGAGCGTGCCGAGGTCGTAGGCGTGCAGCGGCTGGCCCAGCTCGAGCATCACGTGGTTGGTGACGTCGACGGCCAGCGAGATCGGCCGCATGCCGGCCTGCTGCAGGCGGCGCTGGAGCCAGAACGGCGACGGGGCCGCAGGGTCGACGCCGCGGACCACGCGCGTGACGAACCGCGTGCAGCCGGGAGCCCCGTGGATCGGGGCGCCGTCGCGCAGCTCGACGCCGTGGCCGGCTCCAGCGCCGGCGTCCGGCACCTCGACGTCGGCCGGGTCGCGGAACGCGGTGGCGACGTCGAGGCGGGCCCCGTGGGCGTACTCGCGGGCCAGGCCTCGCACGCTGAAGCAGTAGCCGCGGTCCGGCGTGACGTTGACCTCGACGACCTCCTCGGTGAGCCCGAGCAGCGCGAGGGCGTCCTGGCCGGGCTCCAGCTGCGACGCGGCAGCGCCGCCGAGGAGGCGGGTCAGCACGATGATCCCGGCGTGGTCCTCCCCCAGGCCCAGCTCGCGGGCGGAGCAGATCATCCCGTCGGAGACGTGCCCGTAGGTCTTGCGCGCGGCGATGGGGAACGGCCCGGGCAGCACCGCGCCCGGGAGGGCGACGACGACGAGGTCGCCGGCGCCGAAGTTGCTCGCGCCGCACACGACGCCGCGGGGCTCGCTCTCGCCGGTGTCGACGGAGCACCAGTTGATCGTCTTGCCGTTCTTCTGCGGCTCGGGGTCCGCCGACAGCACGCGGCCGACGACGACGGGACCGACGACGTCGCCGCCGTGCAGGCCCTCCTCCTCCAGGCCCACGCGCACCAGGGCGGCGGCGACCTGCTCGCCCGTGGCGTCGGCGGGCAGGTCGACCCACTGCCGGATCCAGCTCAGGGGCGCGCGCATCAGAGGGCCGTCCCGAGGCCGGTGCCGAAGGCGCGTGAGAAGCGGACGTCGCCCTCGACCATGTCGCGCATGTCCGCGACGCCGTTGCGGATCTGCAGGATCCGCTCGATGCCCATGCCGAACGCGAAGCCGCTGTAGCGCTCCGGGTCGACCCCGCAGGCGCGCAGGACGTTCGGGTTGACCATGCCGCAGCCTCCGAGCTCGAGCCACCCGCTCCCGGACCCGTCGGGGCGCTCGAACCAGACGTCGAGCTCCGCGGACGGCTCTGTGAAGGGGAAGAAGGACGGGCGCAGGCGCGTGCGGGCGCTCGGGCCCAGCAGCGCCGTCGCCAGGCGGTCGAGGGTGCCGCGCAGGTGGGCCATGGTCAGGCCCTGGTCCACGGCGATGCCCTCGACCTGGTTGAAGACGGGGGTGTGGGTGGCGTCGAGCTCGTCCGTGCGGAACGTGCGCCCCGGGCACACCACGTACAGCGGGGCGCCGCGCTCCAGCAGGGAGCGCGCCTGCACCGGCGAGGTGTGGGTGCGCATCACCAGCCCCGAGCTCGGCGGGTCGACGAAGAAGGTGTCCTGCATCTGGCGCGCCGGGTGGTCCACGCCGAAGTTCAGGGCGTCGAAGTTGAACCACTCCGCCTCGACCTCGGGGCCCTCGGCCACCTCGTAGCCCATGGCGGTGAAGACGTCCTCGACGCGCTCGGCCACCAGCGCCAGCGGGTGGCGCGCGCCGGCGCGGGTGCGCTGGACGGGGACCGTCAGGTCGACGGTCTCCTCCACGAGCACGCGGGCGTCGCGCTCGGCCTCGAGCTCGGCCGTGCGGGCCTCGAGCGCGGCGCGCACGCGGCCGCGGGCTCCACCGATGCGCTTGCCGACGACGGCGCGGTCGGCGGGGGGCACGTCGGCGATGGCGCGGTTGGCCAGGGCGAGGGGGCTGCGGTCGCCGGTGTGCGCCAGGCGCACCTCCTTGAGGGCGTCCAGGTCGGGCGCGGCGGCCAGCGCGGCCAGCGCGGCGTCGACGGCGCTCTCCACGGCCTGCTCGCTGAGCGGGTCGTTCTCCAGTTCGGGCACCGGGCAAGCCTGCCAGAGCGCCGGAGGCCGTCCCCCGGTCGGTCCACCCCGCCGCCGGGGACGACGACGGCGGGGAGCCCGCGCCGCGTCAGCGGCTGGGGTCAGCCGCGCCCGTCGTCGTCCCGGGGGTGCCGGCGGCGGGGGTCCGCTCGTCGACACCGTCCGGCAGCGACAGCCGCAGCTGGCGGCGGTCAGCGCCGGAGCGGCGGTCCAGCAGCGGGGTGCCGGGCAGCTGGACGAAGTCGGGGACGGCCGCGGGCAGCGTGAACCGGAACCGGGCGCCGCCCGACGGGGAGGCGCCCACCGTGATCCGACCGCCGTGGGCGTCGACCAGGCCGCGCACCACGTACAGCCCCAGCCCGGTGCCGCCCCGGCGCGAGCCCCGCCAGAACTTGGTGAAGACGACGCCGAGGTGCTCGGGCGGGATGCCCTCGCCCTCGTCGTCGACGACCACGGCCACGCCGTCGCCGTCCGGGTCGGGCGTGACCGAGACGTCGATCTGCCCGGCGCCGTGGCGGACGGCGTTGCCCACGAGGTTGCTCAGCACCTGCTCGAGGCGGTCGGGGTCGGCCCAGACCTCCGGGAGCGCGGCCGAGATGGCCACCCGGAAGCGCTCCGGCGGCTGGCCGGTGGCCACCGCGCGCTCCACCTGCCCCCGCACCAGGCCGGCCAGGTCGACCACCTGCCGCTTGACCTCCAGGCGGCCGGCGTCCATGCGGGAGATGTCGAGGAGCTCCGCGATGAGGCGGGTGACGCGGTCGGCGTCGGCCTCGACCGTCTCGAGCATGAGGCGCTTCTGCGCGTCCGAGAGGCGCTCCCAGCGGCGCAGCAGCGTGGAGGTGAAGCCCTTGACGGACGTCAGGGGCGAGCGCAGCTCGTGGGCGACCGTGGAGATGAGCCCGGCGTGGTCGTTCTCCAGCCGGCGGCGGGCCTCGGTGTCGCGCAGCTGCAGCACCACGCGCTGGACCGGGGCGCTGCGGGCCGGCCGCACGTAGCGCGCCGTGACGAGCACCTCGTGCTCGCCGGGGAGCACGAGCAGCCGCTCGCGGTGGCCGCTGCGCGTGGCGAGGCCGGTGAACGGGTCGGTCATCGACCACCAGTCGCGGCCGGTGGTGTCCTGCAGCGGCAGCGCCCGGCGCACGTCCTGGCCGAGGAGCTGCTCGCGGGGGATGCCCGTGCACCGCTCGGCGCCAGCGTTGACCAGCTGCACGCGGGCGTCGGCGCCGACGACGACCACACCGTCCGGCAGCTCCTCGAGCAGCCCCTGCGCGGCGTCCACGCCGCCGACCGTACCGCCAGAGACCCACTCGTCGTCACTCCTGGTGACTGATCCGCGGCTCTGGGTGGACACCGGGTGCTCGCTCACCCGGTGACGGGGTCAGCGCGGAGCTCGAACCAGACGACCTTGCCGATGCTGTCGTCCCGGACCCCCCACCGCGTGGTGAGCAGGTCGACGATGAAGAGCCCCCGGCCGTCCAGCGCGCCGTCGTCGGCGGGCTGCAGGTGCGGGTGGCGGGAGTTGTCGTCGCCGACCTCGATGCGCAGCCAGCCGCGGTCCGTGCGGATCCACAGGCGCACGTCCGAGCGTCCGTGGACGATCGCGTTGGTGACCAGCTCGCTGGTGCACAGCAGGGCGCTGTCGCAGGCGTCGGGCGGCAGCTCGGCCGCGGTGCACGCCTGGGCCACGAGGCGGCGTGCCTGGCCCGCGGCCTCCGGGCCGCACGGCAGCACGGTCTCAGTCATGGGCCACCGCTGCGGCGGACGAGGGGCTGCCGGTGCTCGCCCGCGACGGGGAGGTGCGGTGCTCCACGGCGCCAGTGTGGCTGACGGCCCCCGCGGGGTCGACGACCCCCCGCGGCGCGCCGCCCGGACGCCGTCCCCGCCGGTGCGCGCGGGCGCTGGCGTACAGGCACACCGCGGCGGCGGTGGCGAGGTTCAGGCTCTCGGCGCGGCCGTGCAGCGGCACCCGCACGGCGAGGTCCGCCAGCTCTCGCTCGGCCGGGTCCAGGCCGCTGGCCTCGTTGCCGAACAGCCAGGCCGTGGGCCCCGCGAGCGGGCCCGCGCCGCCCTCGGCCTCGTCGAGGAGGTCGTCGAGGTCGGCGCTGCCGCGGCCCGGCACGCCGTCCGTGGCCAGCACCGCCACGCCAGCGGCGCGCAAGCGCTCGACCGCATCGGCCAGCTCCACGCCCTGGACGACGTCGAGGTGGAAGAGGCTGCCCGCCGTGGAGCGGACCACCTTGGGGTTGTGCACGTCGACGCTGCCGCCCGTGAGGAGCACCGCTCCGGCACCCGCCGCGTCCGCCACGCGCACCACCGTGCCCGCGTTGCCCGGGTCCTGCACGCGCGCCAGCAGCGCCACCAGCGCCGGGGGACGGCCACCGGGACCGGCCAGGACCTCGTCCAGACCGGTGCGGACGGCGTCGCAGACCGCGACGACGCCCTGGGGGGTGCGGGTGCCGGACAGGACGGCCAGCACCTCGTCGGTGCACTGCAGCAGCTCGGCCCCGGCGCGGTGCGCGCCGGGGCCGAGCTCGGGGTGCCGCTGCAGCGCCGCGGCCGTGGCCACGACGGTGCGCACGCGGTGGGGTGCGGGGGCTGCGAGCGCCTCGCGGACGGCCTGCGGGCCCTCCGCGAGGAAGGCGCCGGCGCGGGCGCGGCCGGAGGCCGTCGCCAGGTGCGCCAGCGCCCTGACGCGGTCGGCGCGGGGGTTGGACAGGCGTCCGGTAGCACCGGTGGGCACCGCCGCGGCGCGGGCACCGGTCCGGTGGTCCACCGGACCGGTGCTCACGCTGCTGCCCACGCCCGTCGCGCCCCGCTACCGGACCGGTGTCAGGCCGCCGAGCCGGCGGCGGCCGGCGTCGCGGGCAGGGCCTCGCGAGCGGTGGTGACCAGCGCCGCGAAGGCGCCCGGGTCGTTGACGGCCAGCTCGGCCAGCATGCGGCGGTCCACCTCGACACCCGCGGCCTTGAGGCCCTGGATGAAGCGGTTGTAGGTCATGCCGTTCTCGCGGACCGCGGCGTTGATGCGCTGGATCCACAGGCGGCGGAAGTCGCCCTTGCGGGCGCGGCGGTCGCGGTAGGCGTAGACGAGGGAGTGGGTGACCTGCTCCTTCGCCTTGCGGTAGAGCCGCGAGCGCTGGCCGCGGTAGCCGCTGGCGCGCTCGAGGACGGTGCGGCGCTTCTTCTGGGCGTTGACTGCCCGCTTGACGCGTGCCACGGGGTGCTCCTGGGTCTTCTAGAGGTCGGTGGGGGGAGGACTCAGCCGCTCAGCGGCCGAGCAGGCGCTCGGCGCGCTTGGCGTCGGCCGGCGAGAGCTGCGCGTCGACGGACAGGCGGCGCGTGCGGCGGGTCGACTTGCCCTCCAGCAGGTGGCGCAGGTTGGTGCGCTCGCGCATGAGCTTGCCGCTCCCGGTGACCTTGAAGCGCTTCTTGGCCCCGCTGTGGGTCTTCATCTTCGGCACGGCTGCCGTCCTCCTCGTTCCGGGCGGGCGTGATCGCCCGCCCGCGTTCTGGTCAGCGCCCGGAGGGGTCCCTCCGGGCGTCATGGGTGCTGGTGCGTCTGGCCTGTCGGGTCTGCCGCTCAGTCGCCCGAGGGCGGCGGAGGCGTCGGTCGGGCCGGACGGGGGGTCGGCCGCGGCGCGGCCGGGGTGGGGCGGGGCC
>NZ_VDMJ01000022.1 GCF_006335115.1 Streptomyces sp. NP160 | reverse complement strand
GGTGGTCACGGGGGTCCTCCGGGCAGTGGGGGTCAGCGGACGAGCGAGACGGCGGTGTCGACGGCTGCGGCGACGTCGTCGTCGGGGGGGAACAGCAGGGCGCGGCCGACGACCAGCCCCCGCACCGCGGGGAGGGACAGGGCCTTCTGCCAGGTCTGGTACGTGGCCTCGGGAGCAGTGACCGGGTCGCCGCCGAGGATGAGCGTCGGCAGCGTCGTGGCCTCCATGACCCGCTCCATGTCGTCGACCACCGGCAGCTTCAGCCAGGTGCGCGCAGAGGCGGCTCCGATGCCCTGGCCGACGTGGATGGAGGTGATGACGCCCTCGGGCGACAGGTCGTTGACCACCTTCCGCCCGTCCCTGGAGCTGACGAAGGGCTCCACCATGGCCACCTTGCCGGCGCGGTTGAGCTCGGTGACCGCCTTGGCGCACGCCTCCATGGTGGCGAGCGAGCCGGGGTCGTCCTTGTCGATGCGCAGGAGCATCTTCCCGGCGTCGAAGCCGGACTCCACGATGCCGGGAACGTCGTAGGCGGTCATGCGGTCGTCCAGCTCGAAGACCGAGCCGGCCAGGCCGCCGCGGTTCATGGAGGCGATGACCACCTTGTCCTCCAGGGCGCCGAGGAGGAGCAGGTCCTCGGCGATGTCGGCGGTGGCGAGCAGGCCGTCGACGCCGGGGCGGGCCAGGGCGGTGCGCAGCCTGTCGAGCAGCTCGGTCCGGCTGGCCATGGCGTCGGCGCGCCCGCGCGCCGAGAGCGCCCCGCGGGCGGGGTGGTCGGCGGCGACCACCATGAGGCGGCCGTCCTCGGGCACGAAGGTCGGGCGGCGGACCCGGTCGGCGAGGGCGGCGGCGACGGCCTCGGGGTGGCGTGCGCGCAGCTCGGTGACCTCGGCGTAGGTGCGCGCCCGCGGTGACGGCACGACGGGGGCCTGGGTCCGGGTGTCAGGCACGGGGAGACTCCTCAGCGGCGCGGGTGTGGGCGGTGACGTGTGCGGCGATCTCGGCCGCCGTGGGCATGGCCGTCGAGCACTCCAGGCGCGACGCGACGATGGCGCCGGCGGCGTTGCACCGGGCCAGCAGCTCCCCCAGGGGCAGGTCCGCGAGCAGCCCGTGGATGAGGGACCCGCCGAAGGCGTCGCCAGCACCGAGGCCGTTGACGACGTCCACCGGTGTGGCGGGGACGACGACGCGCTCGCCCCGCGTGGCGCCGAGGACCCCCCGTGGCCCCTGCTTGACCACGGCCAGATCCACCCCGAGGTCGAGCAGGGCGTCGGCGGCCGCTCCGGCGTCCTCCTCCCCCGTGGCCACCCAGCACTCCTCGCGGTTGCCGACGGCGACGCTGACGTGGGCCAGGGCGCGCTGCGCCTGCTCGCGGGCGGCCTCGGCGCCGCCGGCACCCGCCCAGAAGTCGGGGCGGTAGTCGAGGTCGAGGACGGCGTGACGGGGCCGCGCGCCCGAGGGCGCCGCGGCGCTGCGCGCCTCCAGCGCGGCGTGGTGCGCCGAGCGGCTGGGCTCCTCCGACAGGCCGGTCAGCGTGACCCACAGCAGGTCGGCGCCGGTCACCGCGCCGAGGTCGAGGGCGTCGGCCGCGAGCTGGAGGTCGGGGGCCGTCGGCCGGCGGTAGAAGAAGATCGGGAAGTGGTCCGGGGGGAAGATCTCGCAGAACGTCACCGGTGTGAGGAGGTCGGCGTCGGTGACCACCAGGGAGTCGTCGACGCCGAGCTCGCGCAGGGAGCGGCGCACGAACCGGCCGAAGGGGTCGTCCCCGACGCCGGAGAGCAGGGCGGGGCGGCGTCCGAGCCGGGCCGCGGCCACGGCCACGTTGGCGGCGCTGCCGCCGAGGAACTTGCCGAAGGTCTCGACGTCCTCGAGGCCCACACCGGTCTGGAGGGGGTAGACGTCGACGCCGCAGCGTCCGACGACCAGCACCTCGGGGGCGGTGGCGGGCGTGCTCACGGAGACCTCCACGTCGTCGTGCGGCTGGGTGGTGCGGTGCGGGGGGCGGGCGCGCAGGACGACCCCCGGGATCCGGGGGCGGCAGCACCGCCGGTGACGACACTGCTCCCGCCGACGGTCGCCTGTCAAGTGTTGTCCTGACATACGGTCTTCCGATCGTCCAGAGCGCGAACGGCGGAAGAGGCTGTTCGCCGACGGGTCGGCCTGCGATGATGCGTCCATGAGCAGCACCGCCGCGCCCGACCTCGCCGGGATGCTCGCGCGGGGGATCGACAGGTCCAGCCCGGTCCCGCTCTACCACCAGCTGGCCGAGCTGCTGCGGGGGGCGATCTCGGACGGCACGCTGCCGCCCGGCTCGCGCCTGGAGAACGAGGTCGCCCTGGCCGAGCGCCTCGGCCTGTCCCGGCCGACCATGCGGCAGGCCCTGCAGGAGCTGGTCGACAAGGGCCTGCTCGTGAGGCGGCGCGGCGTCGGCACCCAGGTGGTGCACCCGCACGTCAACAGGTCGATGGCGCTGACCAGCCTCCACGACGACCTCGCCCGCAGCGGCCGCACGCCCAGCACCGAGGTCCTCGACTACGACGTCGCCCCCGCACCGCACGAGCTGGCCGAGGCCCTCGGCATCGCCCCCGGGACGGACGTGGTGACGGTGCGGCGGCTGCGCTCGGCCGACGACGAGCCGCTGGCCATCCTGACCAACCACATCCCCGCCGCGAGCGCGCCGACCCGCGAGCAGCTCGAGACCGAGGGCCTCTACGAGGTGATGCGGGCCCGGGGCGTGCAGTTCCGCGTGGCCCGCCAGAGCGTCGGGGCCCGCCTGGCCACCGCCGCCGAGGCGCGGCTCCTGCACGAGCGCCCTCGCGCAGCGCTGGTCACCATGCACCGCACCGCCTACGACGACGCCGGCTCGGTCATCGAGGTGGGCGACCACGTCTACCGCGCCTCGCGCTACGCCTTCGAGACCACCCTCGTCGACCGCTGACCACCACCGAGGAGAACCCCGTGACCGTCGTCGTCGGATACGTCCCCAGCAGCATCGGCCGCGCCGCAGTCGAGGCGGGCATCGAGCACGCGAGGGCCTTCGGCGCCCCCCTCGTCGTCGTCAACACCGACAGCGCCCGCGGCACCGGCGCCCCCGAGGGGCCGGCCCTCGTGGAGGACACCCACCTGGAGGTGCTGCGCCGCACGCTGGAGGAGTCCGGGGTGCGGGCCGAGGTGCGGCAGGAACCGCGCCACGAGCCCGCGGAAGCGCTCCTGGACGTGGCGGCGGAGGTGGGGGCGCGGTGCATCGTCATCGGGCTGCGACCGCGGTCAATGGTCTCCAAGCTGCTGCTCGGCAGCACCGCGCAGCAGGTCCTGCTCCACGCCCCCTGCCCCGTGGTCGTGGTCAAGGCCGAGGCCGAGCCGTCCTGACCCTGGTCCACTTTGACGGGTTGACCTGACAAATACGGCGACGTACGGTCCCTCTTGCCGCTGGCGCCCCGGGCCCGGCGGCGCCGGGGCGCCCAGCGCCCGAGCCGATGCGCGAGGGAGCGCCATGACGACGATGTCCGCCCGACGGGGCCCGCAGGGGCCCGGCACCGGTCACGGCGCCTTCCTGGTGCGCCTGACCGCCATCGCCACCCTCGGTGGCCTGCTGTTCGGCTACGACACCGGCGTCATCGCCGGTGCGCTGCTGACCATGCCTGACGACCTGGGGCTCACCACCGTGCAGACGGCGACGGTGGTCACCGTCCTGCTGCTGCCGGGTGCTGCGCTCGGCGCGCTGTTCGCCGGCCGGATCGCGGACCGCATCGGGCGGCGCACCACCCTGCTGCTCTGCGGGGTCGTCTTCCTGCTGGGGGCCCTGGGCTGCGCCCTCGCCCCGGGGTTCGGCGTGCTGGTGGCCTCCCGCCTGGTGCTGGGCCTCGGCGTCGGCGCCGCCGCGGTGATCTGCCCGGTCTACCTGGCCGAGATGGCCCCCGCCGAGAAGCGCGCCCGCATCGTCACCATCAACGAGCTGATGATCGTCACCGGACAGCTCCTCGCGTTCGCCACCAACGCCGCCATCGGCGCCCTCGTGGACCACCCCGGCAACTGGCGCGTGATGCTCGGCGTCGCCGCCGTGCCGGCGGTGGGGCTGCTCGTGGGCATGCTGGTGCTGCCGGAGTCGCCGCGCTGGCTGGCCCTGCGCGGGCGCACCGACGAGGCGCACGCCGTGCTGCTCCGCAGCCGCCCGGCCGCCGAGGCTGACCGCGAGCTCACGGAGATCGCGCACCTGGCCACCGAGGACAGGGCGGCGGCGCGGACGACCATCAGGGCCGTGCTGCGCGAGAACCCGTGGATGCGCCGGCTCCTGTGGATTGGCGTCGGGCTCGCCGCCGTCCAGCAGGCCACCGGCATCAACACCGTCAACTACTACGGGACGCAGATCCTCGCCGACACCGGCCTGGGCGACCAGGTCGCCCTGGTCTCCACCATCGCCATCGGCGTGACCTCGGTGACCATGACGCTGCTCGGCATCTGGCTGCTCGGCTTCGTCAGCCGCCGGCGCATGCTGCTCACCGGCTTCGCCGGCGTCGTCGGGTCGCAGGTGGTGCTCGCCCTCGTCTTCCTGCTGCCCCAGTCGACCGCGCGCAGCTTCGTCATCCTCGGCGCGATGCTGGTCTTCGTCGCCTTCGTCCAGTGCTTCATCGGCACCGGCATCTGGCTCATGCTCTCGGAGATCTTCCCGCTGGCCGTCCGCGGCTTCGCCATGGGCCTGTCCGTGTTCGTGCTGTGGGTCGTCAACGGGGCCATCTCCTTCGCCTTCGAGCCGACCACCGAGGCCCTGGGCACGACCACGACGTTCCTGCTCTTCGCCGCGGTCAACGTCGCGTCCCTGTTCTTCGTCCTCCGGTGCGCCCCTGAGACGAGGGGGCACACGCTGGAGTCGCTGGAAGAGCACCTGCGCACACCGGCGGGCGGCCTGCCCGCGGTCCAGCCGCCGGTCAGGGGGTGAACGCCCGGCGGAAGTCCTCCAGCGCGGCCTCGTCATCCCCACGGGCGAACGCCTCCAGCGCCACGACCCCGTCGTAGCCCAGGCGGTGCAGCGCCGCAGCCACAGCCGGGTAGTGCACCTCACCGGTGCCCGGTTGACACCGACCGGGCACGTCGGCCACCTGCACCTCGCCGACGAGCGGCAGGGCGCGCTCCACGAGCTGGACGAGGTTCCCCTCACCAATCTGGGCGTGGTAGAGGTCGAGGTTCAGGCGCAGGAAGGGCGAAGCCACCGCCTCCACCAGGGCGATCGTGTCCGCGGCCCTGGCGAAGGGCACACCAGGGTGGTCGACGGCGGTGTTGAGGTTCTCCAGCACGAAGACCCGCCCGTGCTCCTCCCCCAGCGCCGCGAGCGCCTCGAGGGTGCGCACGGCGCGCAGCCACATGGTGGGCGTCGCCCCACCGGGGCCGACGGGGACGACGGGCAGCCCGTCACCGTCGAGCCCGGTGCCGTGCACGTTGAGCCTCTCGACGCCCAGTTGCTCGGCGGCCCTGAGCGACTGGCGCGCGGTGGCGAGCAGCCGCGCGGCACCGTCGTCGTCGGCCAGGGCGCCCTCGAGGTAGCCGGTCATCGACGAGTACCACGCACCCCTCTCGCGCAGGGCCGCCAGCGCGCCCAGGTCCTTGCCGCACCAGTCCCACAGCACGGTGCCGAACCCGAGCTCCGTGATGCGTCGCACCCGCTGCTCGAACGGCACGTCGAGCATGACCATCTCCGCGCAGACCGCCAGCCTCATCGTCCTCGTTCCTCGTCGTCCCGGGTGGCAGTGGTGGCGCGCACGCGCAGGCGCGGCTCGACGATGACGTCGACCGGCTGCTCCCGCCCCCCGTCGAGGCGCTCCACCGCGAGGCGCACGGCTGCGGCTGCGAGCGCCGGAGGGTCCTGGCCCACCGACGTCAGCCCCACGTGGCCCAGTCGGGCGAGCGGGCTGTCGTCGTAGCCGACCACCGAGAGCGCACCCGGCACGTCAGTGCCCGTCCGGCGCAGCGCGTCGAGCAGGCCGAGCGCCACGCGGTCGTTGGCGGCGAGCACGCCGCTCGCCCCGCTGGCGAGGACGGCGGGCGCCGCTGCGGCGCCCGCGTCCTCGCTGAAGGCGCCGTCCACCACGGTGGTGCCGATCCCCCGCCGCAGGGCCGCTGCGAGGAAGCCCTCGCGGCGCTCCCCGGCCACCTCACCGGACCCGCCGGTGACGTGCGCGAGCCGGGTGTGCCCGAGGTTGGCGAGGTGCGCGACGGCGAGCTCGGTGCCGTCCGCCTCGTCGACCCTGACGACGTCGAGCCCGGGCGCCCGCCGGCCGACGAGCACCACCGGCGTCCGGGCGTCCAGGGCCGTGAGCTGGTCGGCGGGCAGCTCGGTGCCGAGCAGGAGCAGCGCCTCGCAGCGGGAGTCGAGCAGGACGTCGACAGCGCCTGACTCCCCGGCCCGCTCCGTGGCCGGGTGCAGCAGCACCTGGTAGCCGGCGTCGTCGGCGGCGTCCTGCAGGGCCTCGGCGAGCTCGGCGTGGAAGGTGTTGCGGATCGTCAGGACAACCCCGAGCAGGCGCGTGCGACGAGCGGCCAGGCGGCTGGCGGCCCGGTCCGCGCGGTAGCCGAGGTCCGCCGCCGCAGCGCGGACCCGCTGCACGGAGGCGGCGCTCGGGCCAGCGGCGCCGCGCAGCGCCAGCGACGCCGTGCCGGGGGACACCCCGGCACGGGCGGCGACGTCGGCCAGCGTGGGGCGGCGCGACTGGTCTCCGGGTCCTGAGCTGCTCGACACACCCACCCCCTTGACGGATGACGGCGACGGTGGTGATGCTAGCCGAGTCTTAAAGCGTTTTAAACGCTGGCTCAGTCCGGTGCAGAGAGGCACGCCCATGACCACTCCCCCCTCCTCGATCGGTGTCGCCGTCATCGGCGCCGGCATGGCCGGCCGCGCCCACGTCGCGGGCTACCGCGCCGCTGGCTCCCTCTACGGCGGCGGCCTGCCCGAGGTGCGCCTCGTGGCGGTCGCCGACGCCCACGCCCCCTTCGCGGAGTCCGTCGCCCGCCGCTGGGGGTACGCGAAGGCCGTCACCAGCTGGCAGGAGGTGGCTGAGGACCCCGAGGTCGACGCCGTCAGCGTGGTGGTGGCGAACTCCCTGCACCGCGAGGTGGTCGAGGGGCTTCTCGCTGCTGGGAAGCACGTGCTGTGCGAGAAGCCCCTCGCGCCCTCCGTCGAGGACGCCGAGGCGATGGTCGCCGCCGCCGAGCGCGCGGCCGCTGAGCACGGGTCGGTCTCCGGCGTGGGCTTCACCTTCCGCCGCTCCCCCGCCATCAGCGCCGTCCAGCGACTCGTGTCCAGCGGCTCGATCGGTGCGCTGCGGCACGTCGACGGCCATTACTGGTGCGACTACGCCGTCGACCCCGACGCCCCCATGAGCTGGCGCTACCGCGGCGGCCCGGGCACCGGGGCGCTGGCGGACATCGGCAGCCATCTGGTCGACCTCGCCGAGTTCCTCGGCGGCCCGGTCACCTCGGTGCGGGGCACGACGTTCACCACGGTCACCACCTCGCGGCCGACGCCCCTCGGCGTCGTCGTCGGGCACGCGAGGGGCGCCGTCTCCGACGAGCGCGCACCCGTGGAGAATGAGGACCTCGTGAGCTTCACCGCCACGCTCGCCTCTGGCGCCACCGCCACGCTGACCGCCTCGCGCATCTCCCACGGGCACGCCAACGGCCTCGGCTTCTCGGTGTTCTGCGACCGCGGGGCTGCGGTCTTCGACCTCGAGCGCCCCGCCGAGCTGCTCGTCTCCGACGACTCCGCCCTGCAGGGCCTGGGCGGCTACCGCCAGGTGCTGGTCGGACCTGAGCACCCCTACGTCGCGGGCGGGCTCGCGATGGACTTCCCGAGCGTCGGCCACGGGCAGAACGACTTCTTCACGTTCCAGTGCCGCGCGTTCCTGGAGCAGGTCGCCGGGACCGGCGAGACACCACCCCTGCTGCCGCTCTCCCACGGCCTGCACAACCTGCGCGTCCTCGACGCGGTCACCCGCGCTGCGCAGCAGCCGGGCACCACCGTCGACGTCGACGCCTGACACCCACCACCCACGAGAGGACCGGACCCATGGAGATCGGCGTCTACACCGCCGTCCTGCACGACCTCGACCTGCGCTCCGCGCTGGCCACCGCCAAGGAGCTCGGCCTGGAGGGCGTGGAGGTGAACGCCGGTGGCTTCGTCGGCACGCCGCACCTGCCGGTCGACGCGGTCCTGTCCTCGGACACCGCGCGTGACGAGTACCTGGGCCTCTTCGAGGAGGCCGGCGTCCACCTGAACGGGCTCAACGTCAACGGCAACGCACTGCACGTGAACCCCGCTGTGCGCGCCAAGCACGCGGGCGACCTGGTGCGCTCGGTCGAGTTGGCCCGGCGGCTCGGTCAGCAGCGCGTGGTCTGCATGTCGGGGCTGCCTGGGGGTGCACCGGGAGCCGTGGCACCCACGTGGATCGTTAACCCCTGGGACTCCTCCTGGCTCGACGCCCTCGAGCACCAGTGGTCGGTCGCGGTGCCCTTCTGGCGGGAGCTCGACCGGCGCGCTGCCGACGCGGACGTGCACCTGTGCATCGAGATGCACCCGCAGAACCTCGTCTTCAACCCCTCCACGCTGGAGCGGCTGGTCGAGCAGACCGGGGCCACGCACGTCGGCGCCGAGATGGACCCCTCGCACCTGTTCTGGCAGCAGATCGACCCGGTCGCCGCGATCCGCCACCTCGGCCCGCTCGTGCGCCACGCGGCGGCCAAGGACGTGCGGACCAACCCGGCCGCAGCCATCCACGGGGTGCTCGACGAC
The DNA here is from genome assembly GCF_006335115.1 of Streptomyces sp. NP160. Classification (GTDB taxonomy): domain Bacteria; phylum Actinomycetota; class Actinomycetes; order Actinomycetales; family Quadrisphaeraceae; genus Quadrisphaera. The sequence continues at coordinate 52,060 of NZ_VDMJ01000022.1, read as the reverse complement.
AGGTTCCGGCGGTTGCGGCCCGACGAGGCGCGCGTCGGGCTGGGCACCGGCCCGCTCACCGACGGCGACCACTACGTCAACGAGTGGCCGTCCGACTCCGCCTGGGACTTCGTGGCGGTCGGCAACGGCCACGGCGTCGAGTTCTGGACCGAGTTCCTGCGGGCGCTGCACGAGGTCGACCCGGAGATGAAGGTGAACATCGAGCACGAGGACACCGCGCTCGAACGGATCGAGGGCCTGCAGGTGGCCGCCACCACCCTGGCGGAGGCACGCAGCGCCGCGGGGGTCTGATGGCCGCGGGCGGGCACGAGCCAGCGGTCCCTGCGGCGGCACCTGGCTCGTGCATCACCGCAGCGGGACGTTGAAGCGCGTCACCACCTGCACGGGCGCCGCCCACGAGCGCACCGGTCCTGGCAGGCCCCCGCGCGACTGCAGCAGCACGCGCGCTGCCCGCCGCAGGTGCGTGCGGAGGTCGTGGTGGAGCACCACGGAGACCCGTCCGCTGCGCAGGAGAGCGAGGTGCTCGGCCGCCAGGTCGTGCACGACGACCGCGAGCGGCTCGTGGCCGTGCTGCACGAGCGTGTCGAGCACGGCGGTGACGCCGCCGGCCCCGGCGTACATCGCGTAGACGGCTCGAACGCCACCGCCGTCTCCCTCGTGGAGGGTCGTGCGCAGGTCCTCGACGACGGCGTGGGCGCGGGTCTCGTCGTCGCGGACCTCGAGCACGCGGCGCGACCCCAGCACCTCGGCGAAGCCCGCGGCGCGCTCGTCCTCGCCGAGGTCCGCACCGCTGCTGCGCACCACCAGGACCGCCGGCGCCCTGGCCCGGGCGGCGGCCGGGCCGAGCCACTGGTCGACCAGGTGGGCAGCGGTCCGACCGGCACCGCGGTTGTCCGGGCCGACGTAGGCCGTGCGCGGCGAGCCCGGTAGGTCGGTCACCAGCGTCACCACCGGGACACCGGCTGCTTTGAGCGCGGCCACGGCTCCGACGACACCGGGGTGCTGCGGCGCCTTGAGCACCACGCCGTCGGAGCGGGCGCCCGCGGCCTTGCGGAGCGCCGCCAGCACGGGTGCAGGACCAGCGCCCTGGAGGAGGTGGAAGCGGGCGCGGACGACGGCGGGCCGCAGACCCGGCAGCTCCGCCTCGAGCGCGGTGCGCACCTCCACCGAGAAGCGCAGCGGGGCCTGGACCACCACGTCGAGCACCCACGTGCGCCCGCCGAGCTGCAGCTGGTCGGCCTGTCGCTGCAGGTCCGCGATGGCCCGCTCCACCTGCCGGGCGGTCGAGGGCCGCACGCCGTCACGGCCGTGCAGGACCCTGTCGACGGTGGCCTCCGACAGGCCCGCCTGGGCGGCGATCTCGCGCACGCGGAAGGGGTGGCGCACCCGCACAGCACACCACGTCGGCTGAGGGGTTCTTGAGGGGTCCGCCCCTCCGGGTGGGCGTCTGCCGGGCCTAGCGTCGCTGTCAGCGGCGGACCTCCCCGCGCACCACGCCCCACAGCTCGACGACGAGAAGAGGCACCCCCGTGACCGCCACCCCGCTCCGCCCCAGCGCCCCGGCGCGCACCACCGTCGCCACGGGCTGGTACTCCCCCGCCGACTGCTCCCTGGACGACTTCCGCGCGGTCGTGGAGGCCGGCCTGGCCGAGACGTCACTCGACGACTACCCGTACGCCGACGCCCTGGAGCAGGGGGTGCTGGTCTACGGCGCGCGGCTGCGCGAGCACACCACCACTCCCGAGGGCCGCCGCGACGTGCAGGCCGAGCTGGCGCGGGCGCTGGCCGACGGCCCCGGCATCGTCGTCGTCAAGAAGGCCTTCGACACCGGCGTCGTCGACCGCGCCACGGACGTGTTCCGCGCGATGATCGAGGAGCAGGAGGCAGCCGGTGCGGTCGTCGGCGACCACTTCGCCAAGCCCGGCGCCAACGACAGGATCTGGGGTGCGCTGGACAAGTTCGCCGTCCGCGACCCCGGGGCCTTCGCCGCCTACTACGCCAACGACGTGCTGGCGCTGGTCAGCGAGGCGTGGCTCGGCCGCGGCTACCAGGTCACCTCGCAGGTCAACGTGGTCAACCCCGGCGGGCAGGCGCAGACGGCGCACCGCGACTACCACCTGGGCTTCATGGACCAGGACCAGGCGGCGGGCTTCCCTGCCCAGGTGCACGTCCTCTCGCCGGTCCTGACGCTGCAGGGCGCCGTGGCGCACGTCGACATGCCCGTCGAGACCGGTCCGACGCTGTACCTGCCCCACTCCCACAAGTACCCGGCCGGCTACATCGCCTTCCACCAGCCCGAGTTCACCGCGCACTTCCTCGAGCACTCCGTCCAGCTGCCGCTGGCCAAGGGCGACGCCGCGTTCTTCAACCCGGCGCTCTTCCACGGGGCCGGCAGCAACGCCAGCACCGACGTGCGCCGCATGGCCAACCTCCTGCAGGTCTCCTCCGGCTTCGGCCGGGCGATGGAGGTCGTCGACAGGTCGGCGATGGTCGCGGCGCTCTTCGAGACCTTGCGCGGGCTGAAGGCGGCGGGCGCCGACGAGCGGTCGCTGCGCAACGTCGTGGCGGCCTCCGCGGAGGGCTACGCCTTCCCGACCAACCTCGACCGCGACCAGCCGATCGGCGGCCTGGCCCCTCAGACCCAGGCCGAGCTGGTCTGGCAGGCGCTGTCGCAGGGTTGGGAGCGCGCGGCGCTGGTCGAGGCGCTCGACGCCGCCGGGGAGCGTCGAAGTTCCGCTGTCTGAGGCACGCCCGACTGCGGTCGTGGGCGTCGCGAGCGCCAGCCGACGCCGCGCCCGCGACAACGACCGGCGATGCTTGACGGTATGACCTGACAACTCGCTAGCATCACGGCGCGGCGTCGTGCCGCCCGGATCTCGACGACGAGGAGCACCACCGGTGACCAGCCCCAGCACTCCCACCAGCTCGGCGGTCGACCGGCCGGTTCGGATCGCGCTGATCGGCAGCGGCCGCATCGGCCAGGTGCACGCCCTGGGCGTGCACCGCTCGGAGGGCGCCGCGCTCCAAGTCGTCGCCGACCCGTTCATCGCGGGAGCGGAGTCGCTGGTGGCCAGGTTCGGCGGACGAGCGACCGCCGACGCCCTCGCGGCCATCACCGCAGACGACGTCGACGCCGTCGTGGTCGCCTCCCCCACGTCCACGCACGTCGACCTCATCGCCGCCTGCCTCGACGCCGGCAAGCCGGTGCTGTGCGAGAAGCCGATCGACCTCGACATCGCCCGCGTCGACGGCCTGCGCGAGCGCGCCGCACAGGCGTCGGTGCCGGTGGCGCTCGGCTTCAACCGCCGCTTCGACCCGCACTTCGCCGAGCTGCACCGCCGCGTGCAGGCCGGGGAGATCGGTCCCCTCGAGCAGCTGACCATCACCAGCCGCGACCCGGCGCCAGCTCCCGAGGACTACATCAGGGCGTCCGGCGGCATCTTCCGCGACATGACCATCCACGACTTCGACACCGCCCGCTGGTTCGTGCCGGACGTCGTGGCGGTCACCGCGGTGGGCCTGCGGCAGTTCTCCGACGTCACCGCGAGGCACGACGACTACGACGGCGCCGTCGTCACGCTGGTCGGCGCCGGCGGTCAGTCGGTGAGCATCACCAACTCCCGCCACTGCGCCGCCGGCTACGACCAGCGGCTGGAGGCCACTGGTCCGCTGGGCACCCTCACCGTCGGCAACGCCACCGACACCCTCGTCAGATCCTCCACCGGGGCCTCGGGAGACTCCAGCGCCCCGTTCCAGACCTTCTTCCTCGAGCGCTACAGCCAGGCGTACTCCGCGGAGCTGGAGGCGTTCCTCTCCGCGGTGCGGGGAGGACCGATGACCAGCCCGGGCTTCGAGGACGGACGCGCCGCGCTGGTGCTCGCCGACGCCGCGGGCGCCTCGGCCCGCGAGGGCCGCACCGTGCGCGTCGACCTGTCGGCCTGACGCCGGTGGGCTCCACGACCCGCCACGAGCTGGTCGCCACCTGCTGGACGAGCGCCGGCGACGTGGTGCCGGCCGCGCCCGATGAACGCAGTCCCCTGCCGCTCGCCGAGCGCGTCCGCGCCGTCGCCGACACCGGGTGGGTCGGCCTGGGACTGCTGCACGCCGACCTCGAGGCCCTCGGCGCCAGCTGCCTCGGCGAGCTGGCAGACCTCCTGCGCCGCGAGGGCCTGGGCCACGTGGAGGTCGAGCTGCTCGACGGCTGGTGGGCCGGCGAGGACGACCACGGGTGGCGGACCCGCTGGGAGCTGCTGCTTGCGGCGGCGGGCGCGCTCGGGGCAGCGCACGTCAAGGTGACCCCACCGCCCGTGGAGCACACCGACGACCTCGTGCCGCGCCTGCGGGAGCTCGCCGAGGAGGCCGGGGCGGTCGGCACGCGGCTCGCCCTCGAGCCGCTGCCGTGGACCGCGGTGGCGAGCGTCCCCGCCGGGGTGGAGCTCGCCCTCGCCGTCGACCGCCCGGCGCTGGGCGTGTGCGTGGACGCCTGGCACGTCTTCCGCGCCGGCACCTCGCTGGAGGAGCTGGCCGCGGCCCTGGAGCGGGGCGGGCGGGCGGTGGTCGTCGCCGTGGAGCTCGACGACGCCGACCCCGGCGTCGTGGGGACCCTCTTCGAGGACACCCGCGACCGCCGCCGCTACTGCGGTGAGGGCTCCTTCGACCTGGCCGGCTTCGTCCGCGTGCTCCGCGCGGCGGGCTTCGACGGCCCGTGGGGCGTCGAGGCGCTCTCCGCCGAGCACCGCGCCCAGCCCCTGAGGGAGGGGCTCGTGCGAGCCCGCGACACCGCGCTCGCCGTGCTGGCGGGCTCCACCGACGTCGAGCCTGCGCCCGCCCCTCCCACCACGGGGCCCCGATGACCGACCTCGAGACCCCTGGCGCGCCGACCGCAAGGGGCACGGGGGACGCGGTCCGGAGCAGTCGCATCCGAGCGGCTGACCGGCGCAGCGGCGTCGCTGGGTCTCCGGCACACTCGTCGTCCGTGCCGAGACCACCGACGATTCGCGACGTCGCCGCGCGCGCCGGGGTGTCGAAGTCGCTGGTGTCGCTGGTCATCAACGGCTCGCCCCTGGTGCGGGAGGAGAAGCGCGCTGCGGTCCTGGCCGCCGTCGAGGAGCTCGGCTTCCGACCGAGCGCGACCGCCCGCAACCTCAGCTCGCGGCGCACCGGTGTCGTCGGCGTGCTCGTGCACGACCTGCGCAACCCGTGGTACGCGGAGGCGCTGGAGGCCGTCAACGCCCGGCTGCACACGGCTGGGGCGACCATGCTCCTGGGCGACGCCCGCCTGGACGCCGCCGCTGACGAGCGGGTGCTGCACACCTTCGTCGACCTGCGCCTCGACGGGCTGGTGCTCGTGGGCTCCCTCGACCCCACTCCCGCGGTGCTCGAGGCGGCGAAGCGGCTCCCGACCGTGGTCGCGGGAGCCCGCGACGTCGACCTCCCCGACGTCGACGTGAGCGTGCAGGACGACCTCGCCGGTGGCGGGTTGGCCGCGGAGCACCTACTGGCGCTGGGCCACCGGCGACTGGCCCACCTGGCCGGCAGCACCGGCGCGGTGATGCGCCTGCGCGAGAAGGGCTTCACCGACGTCATCAACGGGACCGCAGTCGACCTCGAGGTGGTGCGCACCGCCATGACCGAGGACTCCGGCTACCTGGCCGCGCTGGAGCTGCTGGGCCGCCCCGCCGACGAGCGGCCCACGGCCGTCTTCGCCGCTGCCGACGTCGCGGCGCTGGGCGTCCTGCGCGCAGCCGCCCAGCACCGGTTGCGGGTACCTGAGGACGTCTCCGTGGTCGGCTTCGACGACGTCGCGCTCGCTCGCCTGCCCGGCACGTCCCTCACCACCGTGGACGCCAGCAGCGCCACCGTCGGCGCCACGGCGGTCGACCTGCTCCTCGACCGGGTCGCGGACCGGTCGCGGGAGCGCCGCACCGTCGTGGCACCCGTCTCGCTGACGCCGCGCCACACGACTGCGCCGCCGCCGAGCCGTTGACGCCACTACTGCTGGTCCGCCAGGATCAGCAATGTTTGGACCGGTCCAAGTCTTGAGCTGAGGAGTCGATGGTGACGAGCGCAGCGCCGCGCCCGCTGGGGGTGGCCGTGGTGGGCTTCGGGTGGATGGGCAGGGTGCACGCCCAGTCCTACGCGCGGGTGACCCACCACTTCCCCGACCTGGGCGTGCGCCCGGAGCTGGTGGTCGTGGCCGACGAGGTGCCCGGCCGCGCCGAAGCCGCCGCGGCCCAGTACGGGTTCGCCTCCGCCGTGCAGGACTGGCACGAGGTGCTCACCGAGCCACGCGTCGAGGCCGTCAGCGTGACGGCGCCGAACTTCTTCCACCGCGAGATCGGCGCCGCGGTGGCCGCCGCGGGCAAGCACCTGTGGATCGAGAAGCCGGTCGGGGTGGGCGCGGCCGACGCCACAGCCGTCCGGGACGCCGTGGGTTCCGCGGGGGTGCGGGCGGCCGTTGGCTTCAACTACCGCTGGGCGCCCGCGGTGCAGGAGGCGCGAGCGAGGATCGCCGCGGGCGCGATCGGCGAGGTGGAGGGCGTGCGCATCCGCCTGCTCTCGGACTACGCCGCCGACCCGGCGGGCGCGCTGAGCTGGCGCTACTCCCGGGAGCGAGGGGGCGCCGGGGTGCTGGGAGACCTGGCCTCCCACGGCGTCGACCTGGCCCGCTACCTGGTCGGTGAGATCAACGCCGTGGTCGCCGACACCGCGGTCTTCATCCCCCGGCGGGCGGTGCCGTCGGCGGCGACCTCCGGGCACCAGCGCGTGGTCCTGGGCGAGAGCACCGCGATGGGCGACGTGGAGAACGAGGACGCCGTGACGGCCCTGCTGCGGTTCGCCTCCGGTGCGCGCGGCGTGCTCGAGGCCAGCCGCGTCGCCGTCGGTGAGCAGAACACCTACGGCTTCGAGGTGGCGGGCAACCACGGCGTGCTCCGCTGGGACTTCCGCCGGATGGGTGAGCTTAGCGTGAGCGGCGGCCGGGCCGGCGACGGCTCGGTGCTCTACCAGGACGCGCCCACCCAGACGCTCTTCGTCGGCCCCGGGCACGGCGACCACGCCGCCTTTCAGCCGGGTGCCGCGATCGCCATGGGCTACGACGACCTCAAGGTCGTCGAGGCCGCGCGCTTCCTGCGCGCCGTCGCCGACCCGGCGCTCCCCGCCGAGCGCGGGCCCGCGACGCTGGACGACGCCGTCGCCAGCGCCCGCGCCCTGGACGCGATGAGCCGCTCGGTGACCAGCGGAGCGTGGGAGCCGCTCGCGTGAGCGCAGGCACCAGGCCCCTGCGGGTGGGCGTCGTCGGGTGCGGCGTCATGGGGACCGATCACGCCCGTCTGCTGGCGCGGCAGGTGTCGGGTGCGGTGCTCACCCGGCTCACCGACCTCGACGCCGGGCGTGCCCGCTCGCTCGCCACCGAGCTGGGCGCTCGGACGAGCGCGGACGGCCCTTCGCTCATCGCTGAGGACGACGTCGACGCCGTCGTCGTCGCGTCCGCGGACGCCACCCACTCCGCGCTGGTGCTGGCTGCTGCGGCGGCCGGCAAGCCGGTGCTGTGCGAGAAGCCCCTGGCGCCGTCGCTCCAAGAGGCGGCACGGGTGGTCCGCTCGCTGGAGGCGGACGGCGCCGAGCGGCTCGTCACGCTGGGGTTCATGCGCCGGGTCGACCCAGCGCACGTCGAGCTGCGCGACGCGCTGCGCAGCGGCGCCGTAGGGACCCCGCTGCTCGTCCACGGCACCAGCCGCGGCGTCAGCGCCGGTCCGGGCGCCACGAGCGAGGGCCTCATCACCGGGTCCTTCGTCCACGAGGCCGACTCGGTGCCATGGCTTCTCGGCTCTCCGGTCACCCACGTGTGCTGGCAGGCACCGCGCCGCAGCGCAGGAGGCCCAGAGCTGCAGGACCCGCAGCTGCTGCTCCTGCGCACCGCCGACGGCGTGCTCACCACTGTGGACGTGCTCCTGGGGGCCCGCTACGGGTACGACATCTGCTGCGAAGTGGTCGGCGACGCCGGTGCCGTCGCGCTGTCCGGGGCCACGCACGCCACCTCCCTGACCACCCGGTCAGCGGACCTGCTGCGGACCAGCGCCTACGCCGCCGACTGGCGCCCTCGGTTCGCTGAGGCGTACCGGCGCGAGCTGCAGGCGTGGGTGGACGGTGTGCACGGCCTCCCGGCGCCTGCCCTCGCCACCGCCCGGGACGGGTTGGTGGCGGCCGCTGTCTGCGACGCAGCCGTCGGCTCGATGCGCGCTGCCGTCGACGGCGCGGGTCCGTGGGTGCCCGTGGTGGTGCCCGCGTGAGCGCGCTCGGCACTGCCCTGCCCACCGCGCTGCCCGAACCGCGCACTCCCGACCCGGTGATGGCCCCGGCACTGCGCTGGGGCGTCATGGGGACCGGGTGGATCGTCGAGAGGTTCGTTGCGGCGGTGCGGGCGGGAACGCGCCAGCGGGTCACCGCCATCGGGTCCCGCAGCGGCGACCGCGCCCGGGCCGCCGCGCAGCGGCTGGGGGTCGAGCGCACCTGGGGCAGCCGGGCTGAGCTGGTCGCCGACCCGGCCGTCGACGTCGTCTACGTGGCCACCGGCCACGCGGACCACCTCGCCGGTGCGCTCGCCGCCCTGGAAGCGGGCAAGCCGGTGCTGGTCGAGAAGCCCCTGGCCCTGGACGCCGCGCAGGGGCAGCGGATCGCCGACGCCGCCCGCTCCGCGGGCGTCTTCTGCGCCGAAGCGCTGTGGAGCTCCTACCTCCCGCGGTGGGACGTGGTGCGCCAGCTGCTCGACGACGGCACCCTCGGAGCGGTGAGCGCCGTCGACGCCGACCTCGGCGAGCACTTCGACCCCGGGCACCGCGTCTTCGATTCGGAGCAGCACGGCGGACCCCTGCTCGACCTGGCCACCTACCCGCTCGCGCTGGCCACGTGGGTGCTCGGCGAGGTCACTGCCGCCACCGCCACGGGGGTGCCCCACGCCAGTGGCGTGTTGGGGCAGGTAGGCGCCGTTCTGCAGCACGGCGAAGCGCTCTCGTCGGTGCACACCACGCTGCTGGGAGACACCCCGACGACGGCGCACGTGGTCGGCGAGCGCGCCACGCTGCGCCTGCCGGGTCCCTTCTACGCCTCCGGCGACGTCGTCCTCGTCCCCGCCGGTGGGTCAGGGGCGCGCCCGACCCCGGTGGTCCGCCGTGAGCCTGAGACCGGGCACGCCGGCCTGCACTGGCAGGCGGCTGAGGTCGCGCGGTGCGTGGACGCCGGGCTCACCGAGACACCCCTGCGCTCGCTCGACGCCTCGCTGGCCACGCTGCGCGCCCTCGACGCCGTGCAGGCAGCCGTCCACGGCGTCGCCGCCCAGTGACCTGTGGCGGGGTCTGGGCGTCCACTCGGCTCCGGGTGACCGGAGCGCCGTCGATGCGGTCCTCAGCGCCTCCGCGCCGTGCCCGTGGCCAACGAGCCGCAGGGTCCTCGTGGGGGCGGCGCCGACACCGTGCCTGCGGCAGTGCGAGCTCGAAGTGCAGGTGCCAGGCGTCATCGACTACCAACTTTTTCTCATCTCACGTCTCGAGGCCACCATCCCGAGTACCGATTGACGATCGCCATCTCCGGCAGATGGACCTGCGGCTAGCGAGGTGGAAGGAGCACGCCTCCGGCGTTCATTTGATCCCACTCGAACTCCAGGCCACCCAGTGTGCGCGCTGCCGCAAAGGTGCATATCGCTGCGAGGACCATCACGGAGATCACCGGAACGGCCACCCGGGCGGGCTGCCGGCCGCGCAAGATCGCATAGACCGTGAGCACGGCAGCCAGGTTGACCACCACGATGCCCATCAAGAGCATCGACATGCCAGCGACCATGGTGTGGTCCTCCTGTTCTCGGCTCGCTCGTCACTGCGTCAGCGAGTAGTCAACGCCGCAGAAACTGATCATCCCTCCTGCCCTTATGCGCGTGGTGCACCAGGGCGGGACGGGTCATCCAGGCAGTACACCTGGCCGTCTCGTCGTCGTACCAGTGATGGCCACCAGACGCCTCGACGAGGCCGTTGAGGTGCCGAGTCGTCTCGGTGGCCGACTCCTCTCCGGACGGCTCATCGGCGCCAGGCCCGCTGTCTTCACGGCTTGTGTTCAAGTCGCGTTTGACCCGTTCGGTGGCCCGTCTCACTTTGCTGCGTCGAATGACACAGCGCGAAGCGCCCGGGCCGCTCTCGTGACGGCGCCAGCCACGGACCGACGTGCCGCTCCCAACCAACGCCGGCCAGCCACCACTCCCCCGTCCACGGCCGCTCTTCGGTGAGGGAACACCGCCGGTGAGGCGCCTCGACCGTCGTAGGGACGCGCCCCGAGTCTCGCGCGGCGAACTGCTCCGCGGACCTCGCCGACGACGCAGCAGGCGCCGACTCTGACGGGCTGGCGCCTGCTGCGGGGGTCGCTACGGCTGTGGCTCGGGTCCGAGGCGCTCATAGGGGAGGAGCTGCTCGGCGACCAGCCACTGCTGCAGCAGCTCATGCCGAGGCGAGGTATGAGCGACGTAGATCTGCCAGCCCGCGCCCACCCGGCGGCGGTCGATGACGATGCCGGGGTAGTCCGCCTCGGAGCCGACGACCCACACGAACGGGTTGCCCGCCGGGCGGCGCTGGCGCATCGCCTCCTCCGCGGCAAGGCGCTGCTCGGTGTTGGCGGCGACCAGCCACGCGGGCAGCGGTGCCCCCTTCTTCGCCATCCCTCCGGCCACGGCTGTGATGCTGGTCTTCGCCACCGACACCGGGAGGCCGCGCGGGTGAGTCAGCCTTGCTGGAGCCTGGCGATGAGCGCATCGAGCCGCGCGACCAGCTCGTCGATGTCTGCCTGCTCGACGGCCGGCGTCGCACCGGCCGGCGGGACCGTCTCCGGAGCGGTGGCGGGCCGTGAAGCCGTTGCAGACGCGGTGGCCTCGTCCTCGTCCTCGGCCTCGTCCTGGGTCGCGGCCGGCTCCTCGGCGGGACGGCTGGGCTCGGCTGCGCGGTCGCCGGAGGTCGCGTCGACGGCCTCGACGTAGGCCTGCGCGGACTCGGGCATCCGCGTGGCGTCGGAGAAGAGCTGGAAGTTGCCGTCGTCCTGGGGTGCGTTGAAGAGGATCTCGTAGGCCAGCTGCCCCGGGCCGTTGCCGGCGTTCGCGGCGAACCAGTCGACCATCCCGGTGACGTAGGCGCTCTCATCGCCCATCTCCGCGCGGCCGGACCACTCCGGCACGGCCAGCGGCACGCCCCACTCGGCGGCCTGCTCGCTGTAGGCGTCCAGCCCGACCGGGATGCCGTCGTCGCCGCGGGCGTCGAGCTGGGCCTCGAAGTCGGCTGCGGAGGTGATGGTCGGCCAGCCGTTGTAGGTGTCCACACCGAGCACGTCGGCCTGGCCGTCGCCGGGCCAGGTGGTGCGCCAGTCGAGGTCGGTGCCCGAGCTGGTGACGTTGACGCCGTAGACGAGTTGCGCCTGCGGGAAGACGTCTTGCTGGATGGCGCGGTAGCGCGTCCAGGCGGTCTTGAAGGCCTCGGCCTCGCCAGGGCTGACCGTCCAGTCCCACCCGGCGAGGTTGAACTCGTGGAAGGGGCGGATGTAGGTGGTTCCCTTGCCGGCGCGCAGCTCGGCCATGCGGGTCAGGGACTTTCGCCAGCGGTCGTCGTAGGCGCCGTCGGCAGCCGTGGCCCAGGTGTCGCCGTCCTGCAGGCCGCCGGGGGCGATGTCGATGGCGCCGTCGAAGTCGGCGACCTCTCCGCCGGGGGCGATGGAGTACAGCTCGGTCTGATTGTCGCCCTCGTCGGCCCAGGTGCCGACGATGTCGACCGGATCTCCGCGCCACTGGCCCAGCGCCCCGTCCGCGGCTCCGTCGCCGGAGGCTCCGGACAGCCATGCCTGGCCGTCGCTGACCGGTGGCGACGGAGTGGCTTCCGCGTCGGCGTCGCGAGCCGTCGGGTCGCTGGTCGCCGTCGCCGTCGGCGCTGCGGTGGGCTGCTTCGTCGTGTCGGACGTCGGGGCGGTGGTCGCCGACTCCATCGCCGATGAGGCAGCCGGTGACGGCTCGGCCGCGGGGTTCGTGGCGGCCAGGGCGACGCCGGTGGCGGTGCACAGGAGCGTCAGCGCTCCAGCGGTGACCAGGGCAGGGCGCGCACGACGCGCGGCGGGAGTGGGCTGGCGGTGCTTGGGCATGGTGATGACTCCTCTTGTCGGGTCTGTTGGTGGTTCTGGCAGGTGGATGGAGGTGGGCCTCTCGCCGGGCTGCTGACGTTCCGGTTCAGCGGCCCGGCCGGAGCCGTAGTTCGGACGCGCGCATGGCCATCGGCGCTGCCTGTCGCTCCGCCGACAACAGGGCGGCGCCGAGCCGCTTGTCCGCAGGAGGGCGGGAGCGCCCCGCTGCCGCGGCCACCGTCTGTGGCAGCTCGGTCGTCAGGCGGTCAGCCACGACCTCACCGAGCCGACGTGCGTCGAGCCCGGCGGCGAGCAGCGGCGGTGCATCCGGGTTGACGGCATCAGCCTGGTGCGGCCACGACGGCACCCACGTCAGCTCGGCTGCACCCCCGAAGCCGGCTGGCACGAGCCACTTCCTGTCCTCCAGGCATCGGACGGTCACCTCGGAGAGCGCGTCTGCGGTGCTGGTCGAGGCCCTCAGCAGTTCCATGGCGGCCTGCCTTGCTCGCCCTGGCGTACCCCTGGCCCACAGGAGCCCTCGCGCAGACGGCTCCGCGGCGCTCAGGGTGGCGATGAGCTGCAGCTGCACCAGGACCGCGGAGTCGGAGGCCTCCACGGTGCTGGCACGGCCGGGTTGGCGTCCGGCCCGGTGCAGGGCTCGGCTGAACTCGACGGCGACGTCCCCGAGCGTCGCCGCCGAGCTGGAAGCGCCGGACGGCGTCGTGGCGGGCAAGGTCAGCTGCTCTGTGCTCGACAGAGCAGTGCAGGCGTCCCCGCTGACCCGCCCGAGCAGGCGGTAGGCGAACTGGACGTGGGCGGGGCTGACCTGCTCGGCCGTCCGCACCAGGTGCGTCAGGCGCTCGAGCGCAGCCGGGAGGTGCTCGGGACGGCGGATGATGAGCGCGGCCCGAGCGACCGGTGGCGTGCGCGTCCGGAGCACGGGCAGCGGTCCGCTGCCGGCGAGGGCGACAACGGGGACTGCGGCTCCGCGCAATCGGGGAGCCGCGTCGAGGAGCGCGGCAGCGTCGTCGTGCCGCCCTGCGGTGTGACAGCAGACGGCGAGCCCCTCGTCGAGGAGTGACAGCGCGTGGGTGAACTGCGCGACCTCGTGCACCGCGGTCCACGCTTCGCTGCCGAGACGCTGGTCGAGTGCGTCGAGGCGGCTCCACTCGTGGTGGGCGAGGACCGCATCGGTGGCCGCCCTCCGCCAGACCTGCCCACCGGGTCCCGATCCCTTCTGGGCCAGGCACTCCGCCAGAGAGATCTTCGGCAGCGGCTGGTGCTGTGTCTGCAGCACGCGTCCGAGGTACTCGACAGGGTGCATCTCACGCTCGCTCTTGTCCCAGCGACGAGGGGTGTGACGGGGAACCTGGCTGACGACGAAGAGGACGTCCGTCGCCAGGGTCATCACGGCCCGTCGCGCGTGCAGGGCTGCATCGAGGTCGTTCACGGCTGGCTCGGATCCGAGCTTGACGAGGTGCGCCAGCCGGACGGTCAGGTCCTCGCTGTGCCCGCGCCAGTCACCACTCACTGCCGCCACCTGCCGATGACCGCCCGCAGCCGACGGGCTGCGATGGCCGTACGGAGCCTCTCCGACGCGTCAGCACTGACCTCCACCGCTGTCTCCAGGTCGGCGATGGCGCTGCAGACCAGCTCCAGCGCGTGCTCATCCCCCCAAGCCCCGCGTTCGGGGTAGGTCAGAGGGGGCAGCGGAGGGTCGACGTCGATAAGGTCGGTCACGACGTCCGCGACCTCGTCGACGAGGTCGAGGGCCACGGGCGACGCCTCAGGATCCGCGAGTACCCGGAGCAGGGAGCGCAGTGCATTGCGCACCGCCGGGTGTGGGACGTGGGTGGTCCTCGTCTCGCGGGAGCCGAGTAGACGGGAGGTGCGGTCATCCATGAAGCGGACGTTGATCCATCTTCGGTACTCGACGAGGTCGGCCGCCCTACGCCTGTGGACAACTGCGCCAGTCGTCCACAGGACGCGTGGGCGTGGACACGTCGACCGACAGGCGCTGGGGTGTGGCGTTCGAGGAGCGGGCAGCACGAAGACCTCCTGGACGGTGCGGGAGGCTGGCGAGGCTGCTCAGGTGCGGTTGCCCGTGCGGTGCAGTGGTGGCCCCGAGAACACGGAGCACTGAGCGGGCAACCAGCTGCGGCGACCGTCGTGGTGTGATGAAGGACGACGACTCCGTCGAGCGCTGCAGACCTCTCAGGCTCCCGGAGGGCGACAGCTCCCGTGCCGCGGGCGGCGACGCCTCCTGCGGCTCGCACGGGAGGGATTGCGCTGCGCGACGCGCCTCAGCCCGGCGACGTGACCGGGACCACCGCGGACCGCGGCGCTCGGTGCGCGTGCTCCTGCGCCTCACCGAGGAGCAGGCGGTCGCCGTGGAGGAGGCCGCTCGCGCGGCGGGGCTGACGCTCTCGGGCTACGCCGCGGAGGCGACCGTCGCCGCTGTTGCCGGCAGCCGACCACCGATTTCTGAGCCCCTGCGGGCTGCGCTCGGCGATCTCATCGACGCACGGGCTCAGCTGCGGCGGCTAGAGACGAACGTCCACCTCGCGGGCAAGGTCCTCCACCGCACGGGAGAGCCGCCGTCGTGGCTGCGCGCTGCGATCGCGGACGCAGCGCAGGCCGTCGTCCACGTGGACGAAGCAGCCCACGCCATCACCCAGAAGCTGAGGTGAGGCCGTCATGATCGGTAAAGTGGTCCGCGGTCAACGGGTGGCTGGACTGCTGCACTACCTCTTCGGGCCCGGCCGGGTGAACGAGCACATGGACCCGCACGTCGCAGCCGCATGGGATCCGCGGTCGGTGCACCAACCTGCCATGGTGGACGGCAAGCACGACCTCCGTGCGCTCACCACGATGCTCCAGCAGCCCCTCCTGGCGGACTTCCGCAAGCCGTCCAAGTCGGTGTGGCACTGCGCTCTGCGCACTGCCCCGGCGGACCGCCGCCTGAGCGATGCGGAGTGGGAAGTCGTCGTCAGGGAGGTGCTCGACCGGACAGGTCTCGCCTCCAAGGACGACGAGGGCGGCTGCCGCTGGGTGGCGGTGCGTCACGCGGCAGACCATGTGCATGTGGTGGTCACGCTGGCCCGGCAGGACGGACGCAGGGTCTCAACGTCCAACGACTTCTACCGCGTGGGCGAGGCCTGCCGCTCGATGGAGGCGCAGCTGGGACTGCAGCTGACCGGCGCGACCGACCGCACAGCCGGCAAGCAGGCCTCCCGCGGCGAGGTGGAGAAGGCGCTGCGCCACGAGAGGACCGAAGCGCCGCGAGTACTCCTGCGTCGGGCCGTGCTGAGCGCTGCAGCGGTGGCCAACTCTCCTGCCGCCTTCGTCACCGAGCTGCGCGCGGCTGGAGTGCTCGTGCGCGAGCGGCGCAGCGAGCAGGACCCCGACGTCATCACGGGGTACGCCGTCGCGTGGCCCGGAGACCACAACGCCGAGGGCCAGCCGGTGTGGTTCGGTGGCAGCAAGCTCGCACCCGACCTGTCCTGGGGTCGTCTCGCCGCTCGCTGGGAGACGCCGTCGGGCCCCCTGCCTCCGCAGCTGACCACCGACCCCGCCCTGCGTCAGGACGCCTACCGACAAGCGACCCAGACCGTCCGCGCCGCTGCCCGAGCGCTCGGAGACCATCAGCGCATCACCGAGGCCGATGACGTCGCCACCGCGGGTGGAGACGTCATCGCGGCCGCGGGGCGATTGGTCGAGGGACGCCAGGAGGGGACGGTCCATCGAGTCACGGACCGGTACCAGCGCGCTGCACGAGCTTCCTGGGGCAGGGTGCCCCCCGCCTCCCCTCTAGGGGCCTACCTGCGCCGCGCAGCTCGCGACCTGGCCCGTCTGGCCCGCGCGAAGCGCGGAGAGGGACAGGAGGTCGCCGACCTCCTGATGGCGACGGGCGCCTTGGCCGCGGCGCTCGCCGACCTCCGCGCGACTCAGCACCGTCGGGAACAGGAAGCGGCAGCCAGGGAAGCCGCCACGGCGCTGCGAGGCGCAGCGCACCTTCTGCACCGCGCTGCGCCGGCCCCGAGTGCCGGAACCGCCACCGCGCACCCGACGGTGACGGCAGCCCCTCGGCAGGGACGGGGCCACGCGTGAGCGCCGACAACTCCGACCCGCACGAAGAAGGCGTGCAGCGTCTGGCCCAGCTGGGCAGCCTGCTGACCTCGGCGGCCGAGGCAGCGGTGCGGATCTCCTCCATCCGACGCCGGCTGCGGCCTGGCCGGCCCGCCGCCCGCGAGCCCGAGACCCAGGCCGCGATCGAGCGCGCACCCGACGCGGTGAGCAGCTCGACGTCGCCGTGGAGCCACCCAGCCGACGTGGACGCTGGCGGCACCCTTGGAGCGCCGACACGAGCGGTCTCGACAAGAGTCCTCCTCGCCAGCGCCGCCGATCACGGTCCCACCCCAGCAGGTCCGACGACGAGACCACTGCGCCGGCCCGAGGAAGACCTGTACGCGGTGCACCACGAGGCGCTGGCCTTCTTCCGGAGCCACCTGCCGCGCAGCTGGGTGCCCGAGTACCTCGCTGCGCGTCGGCTCGACATCGCCCTCGAGGACCCGTGGTCGGCCGGGTACGCGCCGGCCGGGTGGACCGCGCTGACCGACCACCTGCGCCAGCGCGGGTGGGGAGACGAGGTGCTCGTCGCCTCAGGGCTGAGCAGGCGTGCGTCCACGGGCAACCTGATCGATCACTTCCGCGACCGCCTGGTCCTTCCCGTCAGGGTGCGCGACGACGTCGTGGCCTTCGTCGGCCGCTGCGCCGAAGGTGCAGACAGCCGCACGCCGAAGTACCTCAACAGCCCCGCGTCGGCCATCTACGACAAGTCCGCCACGCTCTACGCAGCGAGAGACCCTCGCGACGTGCGGTGGTGGGGGGCGACACCTGTCCTGGTGGAGGGGCCTCTCGACGCCATCGCCGTCTCCTCCTGCCAGGGCACCCGATGGGCCGGTATGGCCCTGTGCGGTACCGCGATGTCAGAGCGCCACGTCGCGACTCTCGTGGGAGCGCCGCGCGGGGAGCACCCCACCGTGATCGTCGCCACCGATCACGACCGTGCAGGCGAAGCGGCGGCGGAGACGGCGTTCAGGCACCTCGCCCCCCGCGGCGCCAGCCTCCACCGCCTCCAGCTCCCCCAGGGACAGGACCCTGCCGACGTCCTGCGGCAGGAGGGAGCCGGCCACCTGGCCTTTCTCATCAGCAACGAGCGGGTGCCTCTGCTCACCTCCGTCATCAACGCCCGTCTCGACGCTTGGAGGGACGAGCTGCAATGGGTCGAGGGCCGGGTGAGAGCTGCACGACACGTCGCGCCGCTCGTCGCGGTCCTTCCCGAAGAGGCGCGAACAGTTGCGAGCCGCCAGCTCGCGGAGCGGCTTGACCTGCTGGCAAGCACGGTCGACGCGGCGGTCCGCGCCGCAACCCCCACTGCTGGCAGCACCTTCGCCGCACGGCCCGGGACAGCCCGCCCGCCCCAGCATGACCGAGTCCCCAGCGAGCAGTCGCCGTCCCGGAGCCGAGGGCGATGAGTCGGCCCGGCGATGCAGGCGGCGCAGCTGGAGTGGTGCACCACCCGGCATCGGTGGCTGACTGTCGGATGTGGACGTCCATCTCGTTCCCGGTGTCCGCATCGACCACATCCAGAGGGTCCTGAAGGAGGCGCAGGAGGCTCTCGCGTCCGTTCGGAACGTCGGCTCGAACCAGGCGGTCGACACCTTCAACGCCTATGTCAGGTGGGCCGGCTCGCGCCTGCCGGTGCTCTCGAGCGTCGTCACCGGTCCAACATTGGACGGTCTCGTCACCTCCCGCGGCTACTACCTGGTCCACGGAGTGGATCCACGCGCACTCGGACAACAGCTGACGCACCTGGTGCTGAGCGAGGTCGAGCTGCGCCTCAGGGCCTTCGAGGAGACCCTCGTCGAGATCGCCTCTCGACAGCGGATGTGGGAGTCAGCGGGGACGCTGCTCGTTCCCGACACCAGCGTCCTCATGGGCCAGGAGCCGTACCTGCCCGAGGCAGCCTGGGAGTCGTACGTCGCAGACCGGGGCGACAGCGTCGAGGTGGTCGTCCTCCACCAGGTGCTGGTCGAGCTGGATCGCCTCAAGGACCGCGGCGACGCTTTGCGGAAGCCAAAGACCGAAGCAGCGAGTGCGACCGATGCCAACACCCGGACTCGGGCGCTCAGAGTGCTCGCCTGGTTGGAGGTGAACGTCGCCGAATCGAAAGAGCGCTTCGTCATCCGTCCCGACGTCAGCGCCGGAGGGTGCCGAGTGTGGGGACGGCTACTCCTCGACGGGCCGCACCATGTGCCGCTGCCGGTAGGAGACTCGGAGATCATCACTCAGGCACTGCAGATCCAGCAGATGGCTGACCGGCCGGTGACCCTGATCAGCTACGACAGGCACATGCTCTTCTCAGCTAGGCACCTGGGTCTGGCGGCCGTCCGTCCGACCACTTGACACCGTCACGCCACATGCCGCTCGACCGTGCAGCGGGCGAAGGGACCGGTGCGTCCCGTCAGGACGGTGAAGCT
This sequence comes from Streptomyces sp. NP160, assembly GCF_006335115.1. GTDB lineage: Bacteria > Actinomycetota > Actinomycetes > Actinomycetales > Quadrisphaeraceae > Quadrisphaera. The sequence goes on along the minus strand of NZ_VDMJ01000022.1, from coordinate 33,380 downwards.
GGGGTCGAAGTGGCTCAGCAGCCAGCGGGAGAGGCCGAGCCCGTCGTCCTGGTGCAGCACTTCCCACGCGCGCCACATCGCCTCCAGGCGCAGGACGGCCTCGGGGTGGTCCTGCCAGCTCGCGCACCAGCGCACCTCTCCCCCGAAGGGCCGCTGGAAGACCTCGAAGACGAATTCGCGCACCCAGACCTCGGCAGACGTGTACACGGGAGGCACGGGAAAGCCGGGCGACTCCGGCTGTGACGCGGCGTCCGCAGCAGCTGGCGCGTCCGCCCTGGTGAGGGAAGCGAGGTCTTCGACGTCGCTGGTCAGGCGCGTCAACCGAGCGTCGAGGTCAGCGAGGACGGCGTCGTGGTCGCGGGGTGAGGGCCGGTTCACAGGGTGATCTCCTCTGGGGCTCAGTTGCGTCGACGCCGAAGGCCCGGCCGGCACGTGTGGTGAGCAGCTGCTCAGCGACGTGCATCTCCCGCCGGACTGCGGTGGCCCGCTTGCTCTCGTACCAGGGCGTCAACCCGACGTAGGCGGCGCGGCACCCGGTAGCGAGCAGCACCGCGCTTCCCCGCGGGAGGGCTCGCACGGCGTCTGCGGCGAGGATGCGCTGGCTCCTCGTGCTGGTGGAGGTGCTCACCTGGCCCCGGGTGCGACTGGTCGAGCGGACGACGACGTCGTGGTCTCCGATGAGGCGTGAGATGTCCTCAGCGACCTTGGCGTCGTCGAGCCCCGAGCCAATGACCTTGCAGGTGGCAGCCGACCACAGGGCGTCCATCCCGTGCTCACCCCACACGCGCGTCCCCTGCCGGTAGGACTGGAGGATCGTGAGCGGCACGACGCCTCTGGACCCGAGGTGCGAGTAGAGGTCGGGCAGATCGCTGATGCGGCAGACGTTGGCTGCCTCATCGAGCACGACGAGCATCGGTGGGTCGAGCCTTCCCCCGCGACGCTCGGCGGCTCGTACCGCCTCGCGCATGACCCGGTCCGTGATCGCCGCCACGAGCGGGGCCGCAGCGCCGGCACCGTCTCGCGAGAGCAGGTAGAGGGACTGCCGGGAGACGGCGAAGTGGACCGCGTCGAACTCCTCGGCTGTCGTCCCTGAGACGCCCCCAGCGCCAGCTCCACCGCCAGGCGGAGCGGTGACCCACGACATGATCGCCTCGTCGCGAAGGCACTGGGCAGCCGTACGCGCCGTCTCGAAGACACCGTCGCGGGTCTCGGGGGCACCGAGCTGGCGACCACGAAGGCTCGCGGAGGCGGCGGCACGCCCGTGCCGGGCCAGCAGCTCAGCCGGTTCCGGCGTGGTCGGGTCGTTGAGCCAGCTGTAGACGTCGTGCAGGTCCTTGCCGGCGTCCGCGGCAGCCAATAGGAGGCCGGTGAGGAGGTCGTGAGCGGCCGACGTCCAGAAGTCGCGGTTCCGGGAGCCCCTCACCTCTTGGACGAAGTGGCCCGCCAGCCGGTGCGCCTCCTCAATGTTCGTGACTCCTCTGAGCGGATTCCACCACCAGGTCTGGGGAGCGAAGACGATCTGCTGCGGGTCGAAGACCCAGACGACCTCCTGGGTCTCCTGCGCCCGCAGCTGGGCGGTCGCCGTCCAGAGGTCCGCCTTGTTGCTCGTCGCGACGACGGCCCCCGGAGCGTCGAGCACCGCAGGGACGCCGAGCGCCGTGGTCTTCCCCGCTCGAGGGGCCATGACCGCGAGCAGCACGTCCTCCCACGAGGCGCGCAGCTCACACTCCCGCCGTCGCTCGCCGTTCAGGTGTCCCAGCGCAACCCCCTTCTCCGACGGCGGGATCCGGCGGGACGAGGTGCTCGCCAACGAGGGGCGGAGAGCAAGAGCGCGACGCCCAACGCCCGCCGGTGCCAGCACCGCGACGTCGGACGCCCGCGCCAGTGAGCTGAGCGGCACGGACCGACCCAGCACCGGGCGCCTCACCACGACGACGCCTCCTGCGGCGGCGATGGCCAGCAGCTCCAGGAGGAAGACGACAGCCACGACCGTCGAGGAGACGCCGGGCCAGACGCTGGACGGACCGTCGAGCAGCTGAGCCCGCACGAAGGGCAGGCCGAGCGACGGTCCGACCCCTCCACGACCGCTGAGCCACGAGGCGGTCCATCCAGCGGTCCACCACAGGCCCGCGACGGCGACGGGCGTCCACAGCGCCACCAGCAGCAGCCAGGGCCCGGATCCGCCAGCTGCTTCGAGACCGCCACCGCTGTCCGCGCGCCTCACGACGTCGGCCTCGGACCGGCGCGGTGGTCGGTCTCGTACAGGCCGGGTTCGTCACCCACAAGCTGCATCTCGACCGGGATGCCGATCCTCTGTCCCGTCTTGATCAGGTACTTGCCGCGTCCAGGATGGCGTCCGCCGGAGTGCCAGGTCTCGGGTGAGGACCACGAGGCGACGAGCTGCCGCTCCGCGGTGGTCAGGTGCACGATCCGGCTGAGCTCGTCCAGCTCCCGCATCGGCAGCCCAGCGAGGACGGTGATGGCGCAGCGGTCGACGAACCCCCTGGCCTTGGCGCGGTCAGCCTCGCTGGGGAGGGCGCTGAGGTCGTCCAGGGAGTGGGTGACCATCAGGTGGGCCACGTCGCGACCGCGGTAGACCCGCGTCAGCGCATCGGCGTGGTCGACGAGCCCCGGGGCGCCGCGCAGGGCTCGCCAGAGCTCGTCCAGCACGGCCACGAACCGCCGGCGCGGCGCCAGACCGGCGTCGGCGAGGGCTGCGGCCGCGTCGATGACGGCGAAGCCGTAGGACCACGTGGACAGCATCGCCGCGGCGAGAAGCGTGTCCCCGGCTGAGGCGACCGCTGAGATGTCCACGCTAATGGCTGACGCACTGAGGTCCAGGGGCGTGCTGGTCGGCCCGTCGAAGACGCCGCGCAGGGAGCCGTCGCACAGGGTGCGCAACGTCTGCCGCAGGCGACGGGTCTCGAGGTCGTACTGCTCTGCTGACGTGACCTCCGCCGCGGACATGACCTGGTCCGGCGCCTGGCGCAGCAGGCTGAGGACGTCCGGCACCGTCGGTTCACCACCCCGTCCGGCGTGGGGGTCCGTGAGGAGGTCGATGGCCGCGCCGATCACGGCCTCCTCGCCGTTGGTGACGGGGGCGGAGATGCGGACCAGCGCCGCCAGCGCGAGCACCGCCGAGATCCTGCGCCCCCTCACCTCGGCACGGACGGTGGCTGCGGCCTGACCGGACAGGTGCGTCAGGGCAGCGCCGAGCGGGCCGCTGTCGAGGGGGTTGATGCGGTCCAGACCTCGACCGACGCGGACGACCTGTCCGCCTGCCGAGCCGACGACCGGCGAGTAGTCCGGTTTCGCATCGCCGAGGAACAGCGGCGTCACGCCGAAGGCCATCCCGCCACGGGTGAGGCGCTTGGCGATGGCGCTCTTGCCGGTCCCCGGCTGGCCGAGAACGAAGATCCCGCGGTTGGTGACCAGCCCCTGCTCGAGCCACGCGAAAGGATCGAGGCAGACGACCTCGCCCCACAGCAGGTGCCGCCCGACGGGGACGCCGGAGGCGGGTGAGCCCGACCCGGCGGTGAAGGGGAACAGGCCCGCGGCCTGCACCGTGGTGGCTTGGTACTCCGGGGCGGCCTCCACGTGGATGGGACGCTCGACTGCCGTGCCGCGTGACCGAGGGGCTGACGCTGGTTGCTCCCGCCTCATCCTCGGCTCCTCTGTCCGCGACGAGGCCGGCTCGTCATCGCCACGGGGTGCAGGCCCAGCGGCAGCGTGGCGGCGAACCCGACCGCCTGGCCGCCGTACAAGCGGCGCAGCCGGATGCGCGACTGGTCTGCGCGCGCCTCGACCTCGGCGACCGCGTCAGGGAGCTGCGCCGGGTCGGTGACGGTGCTCGTCACGTAGATGCTGACGAGGACGACGCCGGCTCCGCTGGCCTCCTCGCGTGCGGCCTTGCGGGCCTGTTCCCGGTCGGCGACGTCCCGAGCGGTCTCGTCGCGGCGCTGGGCGCGGCGCATGGCCTCGCGGAAGTCCGCGGCGTTGACCTCCGCTTCCAGCAGTCGAGCGGCGTCCGCCGCTGGCAGCGGTCGGTACAGCACGGCGACGCGTCGAGGATGGCGGCCGGGTGAGTGCAATCGCGAGAGCACATCACTGGTCACCTGGGCGCGGGGCGCCTCACGCCAGCCCCAGCTCACGGAGCAGCCCGAGTCGTGACGCAGATGGTCCCAGGCCTCCTCCACGGCGACCGGTGAGCCGTCGTCCCAGGTGCGCAGGCGGCTCGCGGTGCGGCGCGTGGCCGGCAGCACAACGGAACGCCGACCACGCGTGACGGGGTCGTAGGCGTCGGACACCGCGCCGAGGAGCTGGGTGGCATCTGCTCGACCCAGCACCGTCACGCCGCACCCGGCCAGCGAAGACTCCAAACCGGAGATGAGCCTGTCCAGCTCAGGCAGGTCCCCGGCGGCACCGGCCTCCGTGCCCGCCCTGCGAGGTCGCCTGCGGCGGTCCACGCCCGTGGGGTCGACCGTCACGCAGACCCACGTGCTGACGTGAGCGGCGGCCGCCGGCGAACGCCGGACCAGCTCCTTCAGCAGGCTGCGGGCGTCTCGTGGCGACGAGGGGGCTTCGCGGGCAGCGACCTCGTCGCGCAGGGCGGTCCCGGACTCCGGTGCCGTCTCGACGACGACGCTCACCCACCTCACCGACGGCGCATAGCCCAGAGACGCCAGCCAGGCGTGCCACGCACCGACCCAGCCGTCGGCCTGATCGCGCTCGACGAGCCACGCCGAGGACGCCGCGCACCTGATCGACACCGTGAGCAGTCCGAGGTCGAGGTCACGCACCACCGCGTAGGCACCTCTCGTCCCCTGCGCCTCGATGAGTTGCAGCTTGCCGAGCGGCGCCGGCCAGGCGGCGGCGGTGCTCGCAGCATTTGGTCCGTACCGGCGCGAGCTGCGCCCGGCCCTGCGGGAGCGGCCCCACGTCACGCGTCGCTGGACGTGGACGCCGAGTGGGACGCCTCCGACACGGACCGCCGTCACGCTCGCCACTAGCAGTGCCGGCGCCGCGCTGATGGCACCGACGCGCGGGTCGATCGCGGCCAGGACGAGGGGCACGAGGGCGCAGGCCAGGACGACCGTCGTGGAGGCGGCGTCAAGACCCCACAGCCCGATGCCGCGTCGCAGGCGCCACCCGCCGTACATACGCACCTGGTCGTCCGCCGTCGTCGCGGTGGCCCCGTCGCGGGCGCTCACGACCGTGCTTCACCGATGAGCTCGTCGGCCGCGGAGGACGCGACCTGCCTCACGCCCTCGAGGGCCGCCTGACCGACGGCGACAACCGCGAGAGCTGCGCCGACGGGAACAGCGCCGGTGGCGGTGGCCCCGGCTGCGGTGGTCGCCGTCCCGGCCGCCGTTGACGCTGACCCGGCGCCCGCGGCGGCGCCACTCGCCGGAGCGGCAGCAGCACCGGCGGCGACGGGGGTGGGGGGTGGGGGGCCGGCAGGTGCAGGAGGTGCACCTGCCGGTGCGCCTGACGGCGGCTCAGGACCGGCACTGGGACCGAGGTCGTCCCGCAACCGCGACGCCTGGGCGGATGCGCCCGGTCCCGCTGACGCCCGAGACGCATGGACCGCCGCTGCGGTTGACACCGCCGAGGCCGTCATCCCGACGACCGCCATCCCGCCTCCGCCGGAGGCGATGCCCGAAGTGGTCCAGCTGAAGAACCGCATCAACGCGGGGAGGGCGATGATCGCGAGAAGCATCATGGTCAGACCGACCAGGACCGTCCGAGGGTCCTGGTCGTCACCCATCAGGGCGACGGCTGTGGCGTAGACGAGCGCGGCAACAGGCTTGTAAGCGATCAGCGCGAGCATCCAGCTGAGCACTCGCGGCAGCCAGCTGCGCGTGCCTGCCGTCAGCGAGCCAGCTGCCGCCAGGACGACGACTCCGGCGAGGACGACGACGGCTCCTTCCCGGAAGACCATGACGACGGCCTGAGCGAGTCCCGCGAGCATGAGCAGCAGGCCGAGGACGATGACGGCCCCGCTCGAGTCGACACCGGTCAGCTGCGCCAGGGACATCAGGCGGGCGGAGGGGTCGCCGTCCGCCGCTCGCAGGAGCACCCACGTCGAGAAGGCGTCGCCGGCGCGCAGCGCCGCGGCGGGGGCGGCGATCCCGATCGCCGCCCACAACACGAGGGCGAAGAGACCGCGCCCGATGTCCAGGAGCGGGTCGGGACGCCGCGAGACCATGAGGAGGATCGCCTGCCACGTCACTCCCCCGGTGGCCACTGCCAGCGCCAGCCACGCGACGTACCCGCGGATGACGACGGCAGGCGAGGTCGCGACGTCCACGGACGGCACCGCGACCCACCACCCGAGCGTGGCCGCCATCACCCACGCCGCCCCTTCGCGCATGGCGTCTGCGAAGGGGTCGCCCAGCAGCCCGGTGACGCCGACGGCGAGCACCGGTGCCTGCGCGGTGACCCCGCTCACGAGACCAGGACGCCGACGATGCCGGCCGCCAGAGTCAGCGTCGACAGCCCGCCCAGGACCCAGGGAAGTCCGGCGGCGCCGTCCACGGCCATCGAGGACCGGTTCCGCCTGCCGAGGATCATCATCAGTGCGCACATCCCGAAGCCGAACAACCCGGCGATGATGCCGATCCACTTCATCCAGCTGATGAAGAGCGAGACCGGCCCCTCCAGTCCCGGCGGTGCGGCCGGTGCGGGGTTGGGCACCGCGGCCAGCAGGACGCTGGTCAGCGTCAGGGTGTCTGTCATCGATCGTCCTCACCTTCAGTCACTTGCAGCGAGCCGGTCCTCGGTCTGTCGCCTTCGAGACGACGCACGGCACGCACGCGAACGACCATTGACGGCGCTGGTTGCCTGGCCGCTCCAGCCGGCAGGGCCTCCGCCGACCGGGCGTCTCTAGAGGGAACGGACGTCACCTGCCGGTTGCTCGGATGGTTGCCCGGTCCAGGTCAGAGGCCCTTCAAGATCGTCAAGCGCGCCGCGGCCTTCGCCGGTGATCGACCGTGAGTGACCGTGAGTCACCGGTAAGCACGCACCGTGAGGCAAGCGCTCAAGCAAGCGGCCACCGCAAGGGTGACGCGGCTCGCGTCCCCAGAAGATCGGGATCGCGGCTACTTACGGTCACCACCGCGGGATCACCGCCCTACGACGACGAGAACGGACCGAGCATGTTTCAAGCCCTCCGCCTCGCCCGCGGCGCCGGCGTTCCCCGCCAGGGACGACGTGACCGCGGCGCGCTCGACGAGGCGCCGCGCGTCGCCCGGCCAGCCCCCGTGCGCTCTCGCCGGCGGCCCGCGCTCGTGGTGGCTGGCGTCCTGCTGGTGGGCTTCGGCGGACTGGGCAGCGCGTACCTGGTCACCTCGGCGAGCGACACCGAACCCGTCCTGGCTCTGGCCCACGACGTCCAGCAGGGGGAGGTGCTCACCGTCGACGACCTCGTCGTCGTCCGCCTCACCCCGAGCCCCGAGCTCTCGACGGTCGCCGCGGGCGACATCGACGGAGTCGTGGGCCAGCGCGCCGCCGCATCGATGAGCGCCGGCTCGCTGATCACCCGCGCAGCGACGACGCAGGCGCTCGTTCCGGGTGCAGGGCAGTCCGTGGTGGGCGTCTCGCTGACCCCGGCGCAGATGCCTGCCGAGCCGCTCACCGCCGGGGACCCCGTCCGCATCGTCTCCACCCCGCTCGCGCAGGCCGACCCACCCGCTGACGCCCCTGACGTCGTGACCGCCGAGGTCGTCTCGGTCTCCGAGCCGGACGCTGCGGGGGCGCGCACGGTCGACGTCGTCGTCCCTGGTCTGCAAGCGGCCGATCTGGCAGCCAAGGCCGCGACGGGGCGAGTCGCCCTCGTCCTCGACTCCAGGAGCGCCTGATGGCCGTCATCGCCCTTACGAGCGCCAGTGGAGCCCCTGGCGTCACCACCACGGCCCTGGGTCTCGCCCTCGTGTGGCCCAAGCCCGCCCTGCTCGTGGAAGCGGACCCCTCTCACGGCTCGTCCGTGCTCGCCGGGTACCTCCGTGGGGCTGTTCCTCCCCGCGGCGCATCGCTGCTCGGGCTGGTCAAGGCGCACCGCGTCGGGCGACTCGCGGAGGCCATCGACGACCAGACCGTGCCTCTCGACGACGAGCGACGCCACCGGCTGATCCCAGCGCTGCCTGCTCCCGAGCAGGCGCCCGTGCTCGACTCGGTCTGGGACGCACTCGCTGGGGTCTTCACCGACCTGGACGGCCACGGCGTCGACGTCATCGTCGACGCTGGCCGGCTGGGTACGGCGCACGGCCCTCACCAGCTCCTGCGAGCCGCCGACGTGTGCGCCCTGGTCACCCGCACCCAGCTGCCGGCCGTCGCGGCAGCGCATGCGCGGGTCCGGTCGATGGCGGAGCTCACCGACTCCGCCGGGGGACGGTCAGCCCAGCTCCTCGTCGTCGGTGACGGACGTCCTTACACGGGCGCGGAGATCGCAGAGGTGACGGGTCTGCCGGTCCTGGCCCCGCTCGCCTGGGACCCGGTCGGCGCGGACGTGCTCTCGCTCGGCGCCACGCGTCCCCGCCGCTGGGAGCAGAGCCGCTTCGTGCGCGACCTCGTCGGTGCCGCCGACGTCATCGCGCGCACGGTGGAAGAGCGCCGAGCACCAGTCGCAGCTGGTGTCGTGACCGCCCAGGGGCGGTGGGCACGTGCTTGAGCAGTCGGCGAGCATCCCCGGTGACGGTCCAGCAGCGCGCCTCCTCGACCTCCCGCTGTTCAGCGTCGGGACCGGTGACGACTTCCGCTGGCCGGCTGACGGGCGCGTCGTGCCGCGCCCTTCTACCGGCTCACAGCAGGCGCAGCACCCGAAGCCTGACACAGGTCGCGCGGACACGAGCGCAGGCGCCCTGCCGATGGCTGCCCAGCGCACCACCCCACCAGGGACGGGCGCCGGGCGTGGCGACGAGCGGTCCGTCGACTCCGTCGACTGGTCCCTCGTGCGCGCACTCCGGCAGAAGGTCGCCGACCAGCTCGCAGCAGAGGCGGAGAAGCACCAGCTGGGATCGCAGGACGCCCAACGCGACCTGGGGCGCCGCCTCATCGCCCAGGCGCTGACCGACCACGCCGACGCTCTCCTGTCGCGCGGTGCGCCGGCTCCCGACCTCCTCGCCGAGCAGGAACTCGCCAAGGCCGTCTTCGACGCCATGTTCGGCCTGGGGCGGCTCCAGCCGCTCGTCGACAACCCGGACGTCGAGAACATCGAGATCACCGGCTGCGACAACGTCTGGCTCCAGTACGCCGACGGCCGCCTCGTGCCCGGCCCGGACGTCGCTGACACCGATGAGGAGCTCATCGCCGACCTGCAGTTCCTCGCGGCCCACGGCGGCAACGGCGAGCGGCCGTTCTCGTCGGCGCACCCGACCCTGGACCTGCAGCTGCACGACGGGTCGCGGCTGGCGGCGATGGCGTGGACGTCCCACCGTCCGACGATCACGATCCGTCGTCACCGCTACACGGACATCGACCTCGCCGGGCTGCGGGACCTCGGGATGCTGGACGAGGTCCTCCGGCAGTTCCTCGCCGCCGCGGTCAGGTCGGGCCGCTCCATCGTCGTCGCGGGGCTACCCGGTGCCGGGAAAACCACTCTCACCCGCGCGCTGGCCAACGCGCTCGACCCACTGGAGCGGGTCTGCACGATCGAGACCGAGTACGAGCTGCTGCTCCACCACCTGCCGGAGCGGCACCCGCGCATCGTCCCGATGCAGGCACGTCCAGGGTCTGGCGAGCGGACGGCCGACGGCGCCGAGGTCGGGGCGATCACGCTGGACAAGCTCGTCTACGACTCCCTGCGCCACAACGTCAGCCGGATCGTGGTCGGCGAGGTCCGCGGTAAAGAGATCCTGCCGATGTTCAAGGCCATGCAGGCCGGGCGCGGATCGCTCTCCACCACCCACGCCGAGTCCGCACGGGACGCCATCGAGCGCCTGGCGACCTGTGCGCTGGAGGCTGGACCCCACATCTCCGAGGGGTACGCCTACCGGCAGATCGCCCAGCACATCGACCTCATCGTGCAGGTCACGGTCACCGACAACACCCCGCGCGGTGGTCGCAAGCACCGCTACGTCGCCGAGGTGGTCCACCTCGAGCGCGGCGAGGGCCCCAACGGCATCTCCCTCACCGACCTCTTCGCCCCGGGCCTCGACGGGCGGGCGGTGCCCACCGGAGTGCGGCCACCGTGGATGACCGAACTCGTCGAGGACGGCTTCGAGCCGAGCTTGCTCGACGATCCGCACGGCACCTGGACCGACGGCGCTTCCATCGGAGTCGGCGCACACGACCAGGTCGGAGCCCTGCCGTGACGGGCCTGGCCTTCGCCGCGGCAGCAACGGGGTGCTTGGCCGCAGCCGGCGCCTGGTTGGTCGTCGCGGGCCTCCACCAGGCCCCGGTACAGGACGGACGACCGCGGCGCATGTGGCTGCAGCGCGGTTCCGGCGGCAGCTCAGCCACCCCCCTCGGGGCAGCGTTGCGAGAGGCGCGCCTCCGCCTGCTCGTCGGTCTGGGCCTCGGGACAGCGGTGTGGCTCATCAGCGGGTGGCTGGTCGCCGTCGTCGTCCTACCCGCCGCTGCGGCAGGCCTTCCGGTGCTGCTGGCACGGACCGACACCGACGCCGGCGTGAGACGTCTTGAAGCGCTGGAGGAGTGGACGCGGCACCTCGCCGGGGTCCTCGACGTCGGCGTGGGCCTGGAGCAGGCAATCATGGTCAACCTCAAGTCCACCCCGGCAGCCATCCGGCCGCAGGTGCAGACCCTGGTCGCGCGGCTGTCCTCGCGCTGGCCCACCGAGCAGGCACTGCGGGCCTTCGCGGACGACCTCGACGACGCCACCGGAGACCTCGTGGCCGCGTCGCTCATCCTCGGGGCTCGCCGTCGGGGCGCGGGGCTGACCCGCGTCCTGCAGGGGTTGGCGGAGACCGTGGCGGAAGAGGTGCGGATGCGCCGGGCCGTCGAGGCGGACAGGGCCAAGCCCCGCACGACGGCACGCGCCGTCACCATCATCACCCTGGCCGTGCTGGGCCTGTTGGCCTTCAACACCACGTACATCGCTCCATACGGCACTCCGATGGGTCAGATGGCGCTCGCCCTGCTGCTCGGCGCCTACGCGGCGGCCCTCGTGTGGATGCGACACATCACGCGTGGCCGTGCCGTACCCCGCTTCCTGCCAGCTGGCGCTGCCCCGCGCCAGCCCGCGGACGAGGCGAGCCGGCTCGCGGAGGTGGTGTGAGTGCTGCAGCTCTCGCTGGTCGCCGGACTCATCGGTGGGCTGGGCATCCTGCTCCTTCTCCGCGAGGTGGTCCCCGGTACTCCGCACCTGAGGTCGACGATCGCTCGCCTGACCGCTGAGCCCGTCGCTGCTCGCGAAGAGCCAGCCGTCGGGTTGGAGGCGCGACTGGGCCGCATCGTCGCCGACCGGGTCCAGGAGCAGCGCTGGGCGCGCGTGCCCCGGCGGGACCTGGCCGTGCTGCAGGTGGCTCCCGCGGCGTGGTTCGGGCAGAAGGCGCTCTTCGCCGTCGTGGGGCTGCTGTTCCCACCGCTGATGGGGGTTGCTGTCGCGCTCGCAGGCCTCGACCTGCCGTTCGCGCTACCCGCCGCAGGCAGCGTGGCGCTCGCCACCGCGCTCTGGTTCGTCCCCGACGTCGAGGTGAGGAGCAAGGCGACGTCCGCCCGAGCCGAGTTCGCTCGGGCCGTCACCGCCTACATCGACCTCACGGCGCTGGAGCGCGCTGGAGGTACGGGCACGACGCAGTCGCTGGAGAACGCTGCCGCCATCGCCGACTCCTGGGTCTTCCAGCGGATCCGCGAAGCGCTCCACCGAGCCCGCTGGAGCGGCGAACCACCGTGGCGAGCGCTCTCCGAGCTGGCCGAGGAGCTCGGCGTGCCCGAGCTGGACGACATGGCCGACATCATGCGTCTGTCCGGCGAGGAGGGCGTCGCGGTGCAGGGCAACCTGCGCGCCCGTTCCCGCAGCATGCGCACCGCGATGCTCTCCCGGGAGCAGGCACGCGCCAACGCCGACAGCGAGCGGATGGTCATCCCCGTGGCGCTGCTGGGCCTGCTGTTCCTGTGCCTCCTCGCCTTCCCCGCGCTGGCACGGGTGCTGTGAACCCGCGCACCGCCCACCGAGCTCCCTTGCCGCGCCGCTACCGGCTCCCCGCCTGTGGCGCTTCCCTGCACCACCTCGCCACCCCCTCACCAAGGAGATCACCATGAGCCACCTCGCCGTCGCCCTCACCTTCGTGCGTGCCTTCGCTGCTGACGTCCGGCAGCGCGCAGCAGGGCAGTCCTCGTCGTCAGCGCGTGACGTCGGCGCCTCGACGCTGGAGATCGTCGTCATCGCGCTCGGCCTCTTCCTGGTCGCCGGTGTGCTGGTCGCAGCCATCACCGCAGCCGTCAACACCCGTCTCGCTCAGATCAACTGACGTGCGTCACGGTCGAGCCCGCGACGGCGGGCAGGCGTGCCAGCGCCCCGTCGTGGCGCGCCTCGTCCGCCTTCGCCGCACAGTCCGCATGGTCAGCGGGGATGAGCGAGGTTCGACGAGCCTGGAGCTGGTGGTCGTCTTCCCCGCGGTCCTACTGATCATCTTCGGCTTGGTGCAGGGCGCGCTCTGGTACCACGCCCGAGACGTCGCCAGGGCGGCGGCGGCCGGTGGTGCCGCTGCCGCTCGCGCTGAGGGCTCATCCGCCGACGACGGCCGCCTCGAAGCCACCTCGTTCCTGTCCGCGAACGGTGACGCCGTCCTGAACGCCCAGGTCGATGCTCGGCGCGACGCGACGCGCGTGGAGGTCGTCGTGATCGGACACAGCGTGAGCCTGCTCCCCGGCGTGCCGGGACCCGCCGTGCGGGAGTCGGTCACCGGCCCCGTTGAACGCTTCACGTCGAGGAGTGCGCCGTGAATCGCGGCAAGGGCCTCCGGCGCCCCGCCAGCGGCCTCCTCCGGACGGTCACGCGCCGCAGAACGGCAGGGGACCGAGGCTCGTTGACGCTCGAACTGGTCGTCATCGCTCCCGGCCTGCTGCTCCTGGTTTCTCTCCTCGTCGTCGGAGGACGCATGGCCGTGGCCCACAACGCCGTGCAGAGCGCCGCTGGAGACGCCGCACGAAGCGCCTCCCTGGCCCGCACCGGACCAGCAGCACAGGAGCTCGCCGAGCAGACGGCCCGGGTGGCGCTGGCGCAGGAAGGACTCCAGTGCAGTGCCTCAGAAGTGCATGCCGACACCAGCGGGTTCTCCGTGCCGGTCGGCCAACCCGCGCAGGTGACGGTCTCCGTCGCCTGCACCGTGCGGCTGTCCGACATCGCCATCCCGGGGCTCAACGGCGACCGGCTCGTCACGGCCGAGGTCACCAGCCCCCTCGACCGCTACAGGGAACGCTGATGTCACCCGTCAGCCCATCGCCCACCGGGTCATGGCGCGCCACGGTGGACTCCCGGGACGAGGGGTCAGCCTCCTTGTTCGTCCTCATCGCCGTCGTCGCACTCATGCTGGCCATCGGCCTCGTCGTCGACGGCGGGCGCAAGGTTGAGGCCCTCCAGCGCGCCGACGCCCTCGCGCAAGAGGCCGCGCGCACGGCAAGCCAGCAACTGATCGCTCACCGTTCGGTCCGCGGGCTCAGCCCCCAGATCGACACCGCCACCGCGCAACAGGCAGCTGGCGCCTACCTCGCTGCAGCGGGAGTTCGAGGCAGCGCCACCGCCACCGCCACGACGGTCACGGTCACGGCCACGGTGACCGAACCGACCACCTTCCTGGCCGCCATCGGCATCGCCGACGTGAGCGCCACCGCCACCGCCACCGCCCGCATCGTGCGCGGCCTCGACCAGGAGATCCCATGAGCGTCACCGCTCCCCCGCGGCCGTCAGGCAGCCCCTCTGCGGGGCACCGCCGGTCTCCCGTCGCAAGCCATCGGGATCCGGCCACAGGCCGCAGGCGGGCCGTCCGCCGAGCAGGAGACGTGCTCCGCGGCCTCGGCGCGGCGGGGGCGCTCGTCACGCTGCTCATCGGTCCGCCGCTCCTGCTCGGGCAGATGGCTCCCCTGCTGGTGCCGACGAGCTTCCCCGACACCGCAGACCTCGTCGCGGCCTTCACGACGCCCGACGACGGCACCCTCTTCCTCCGAGCGCTCGCCCTCGTCGCCAGCGTGGCCTGGCTCTCCTTCGCAGGCGCCGTCGTCCTCGAAGTGCTGGCTGCGGTCCGAGGCTGGCGCCTGCCTCCCCTGCCCCTCCTGAGCCTGCAGCAGCGCATCGCTGGCGGTCTGGTCGCCTCGGTCGCGGTGCTCTTCGTGGCGCCAGCAGCTGTGGCCGCCCCGCCGGCCATGACAGCTGCTGCCACCTCGCCGCCGACCCCTGCGACGTCGCTGGCACCCGGGCAGGCGCCCCAGGCCCCTCCGCTGACCGTTCAGGTCGCGGTGCACGGCGGCGACACGCTGTGGGGCATCGCTGCGCACCACCTCGGTGACGGGGCGCTCTACCCCGAGCTCGTGGACGCGACCCGCGACGTCACCCAGCCCGACGGACGCCACCTGCAGGACGCAGACCAGATCTATCCCGGCTGGATCGTCATGGTCCCCTCGGGCTCGACGGTGCCCACGCAGAGACCTCTCGACTCGAATGCGGACGCCGAGGAGAGCACCGAGACGCCAGGGGCGTCGGGGTCAGGTGCCCGTGGTGGGACACGGGCACCTGACGTCGGAGCGGTCGAGCCTGCAGCTCCGCGCGCTTCCGCGCCGAACCGGGCCACGTCACCGTCCTCGAGGGCGGTCTCCACCGAGAGGGGTGGCGCGGCCGGCGACTCCGGTGATGATGCGGTCGACGACGCTGTCGCCATCAACCTGTGGGTGCTCGGCGCAGGAGTCGCTCTGAGCGGCCTGACGGCTGCTGGGATCACCGGGCTCATCCGCCGCCGGCGCCGCCGCCAGCAGCGCCACCGCCGTCAGGGTCAGCGGCTTCCGACAGCCCCACCAGCGACGCAGACGGTGCAGCGGCAGGTGCACGCTGCGCAGGACCCGTACACCGTGGAGCAGCTCGACGCGGCGCTGCGGGCGCTCAGCGCTCGGTGCCACCGCGATGGCACTGCCCTGCCCGATGTGAGGTCGATCCGGCTCACCGGTGAACGCATCGAGCTGCAGCTGGGCACGCCGGCGCTCCCCCTCCTGCCCTTCACGGCCGCTGGTGGGGACGACTCCCTGTGGCAGTTCGACCGCCACGCCGCGCTCGACGAGCCGGCTCCTGGCCCCGACGCTCCGACCCCCTTCCCGACCCTGGTCGTGCTGGGCCGGGACCTCGACGGCGGGCTCGTCCTGGTCGACCTCGAGGCCGTCGGTGAGCTGTGTGTGGAGACGAGGATCGCGTCGGCTCGGGGAGGCTCAGCAGACGAGGTCGAGGCGGTGCTGAGCGCCCTCGTCATCGACCTGGCCACGTCACCGTGGGGCGCGGAGGCCGACGTCGTCGTCACCGGCTCCTTCGACGGGCTCGTCACCACTCTCGAGGTGCCTCACGTCGAGCAGACCGATGACGTCGATGGGGTGCTGGACCAGGTCGAGCGGTGGGCCGCCGACCTGCAGGAGGCCGTGGCGCTCACCCATCAGGCTCGTCCCGCCGCGGGGCGAGCCTCAGGGGACTGCGGTGACGCGCTGAGGCCCCGAGTCCTCGTGATCGGCTCCGCGCTCCGCGAAGACCAGAGGGCTCGCCTCGCACGCCTGATGACCGGTGCTCAGTCCGTTCCCCTCGCTGTCATCAGCACGACCGCCATCACAGCGACGGCATGGACGCTGGCCGTGGACGAGTACGCAGACCTTGCACTCCTGCAGCCGTTGAGCCTGCGGCTCAGCCCGCAGCAGCTGGGGGCTGAGGCACGGGCGCTGCTCGCAACGGCGGTCCACACGGCCACCGTTCCCACCTCCGGCTCGCCTCGGAACCTCGAAGAGCCGCCTTCCGCGTTGTCTGCGGAGGAGGTCGAGGCGGGCGCGGTCGCCCCGGCCCTGGTCGCCTGCTCGGAGGACTGTGCTGCGCCGGTGCCTCAGACATCCGGCGACGACGCTGCGAGAACGGACCCCGTTGCGCCGCCGGGGGACGCGGCGGCTGAGGACGGCCGCACCCGGCGAGCCCGGTCGTACAGCGGCGACCGCACCACAGCGCCTGCGCCGCCCCGCGTCCTGGTCCTTGGTCCGGTGGAGGTGCACGGCCCACGGCCCGGGACCGCCCCGAGCAACAACCTGTCGACCATGACCGAGCTCGTCGCGCTGCTCGCCCTGTACCCGAACAGCCAGCCTCACCTCGTCGACGGACTCCTGTGGCCAGGTGAGCGCGTGCCTCGCACTCGTCGCAACCAGCTCATCTCGCGGACGCGAGCATGGCTGGGCAGCGATGCAGACGGAGCTCGCTACCTCCCACTCGCGAAGTCCGAGGGGTACCAGCTGGCGCCGGCCGTGCGGAGCGATTGGGACGACTTCCGCGAACTCGTGGGCGACGATCCGTCGTCGGTCGCGACCAGCCAGCTCCTCGATGCGCTCGACCTCGTCCGCGGTCAGCCCTTCGCCGGCGTCCACCCGTTCCGCTACGCGTGGGCCGATGTTCCGAAGCAGACCATGATCGAGCTCATCGTCGACGTGGCCGTCGAGCTGGCAGAACGGGCACTCGGCGATGGCGACGGGGCGCAGGCTCGGCGGGCCGCAGCCGTCGGGCTGCAAGCCGAACCCGGTTCCGAACAGCTGTGGCGAGCCGCCATGCGTGCGGAACACCTCGCGGGCAACCGAGGGGCCCTAGAGGCCCTCGCGCAGCGGTTCACGGGCCTGGCCGAGGAGCTCGGGGACGACCTGGAAGAGGAGACCCACGAGCTCATCTCCCGGCTGCTTCCTCGAACTGCGCGCACCCGCGACGATCTCTCGGAAGGCTCTCGTCATGTCTCGTCGTGACCTGCTGGCGCGCGCACGGCGCGCATCCGTCGTCGTCTGCCTGAGCGGACTCTCCATCGGGTTGACGGGGTGCATGACGAGCCCCGGCGCAACTCCCGCCGCTAGCACTGAGGCAGCCACCACGGCGTCTCCGTCACCGTCTTCCACGGCGGTCGCCGAGACGGATGCAGCTGTCGCAGCCGCCACAGAGGCGGTGCGTTCGTACTACGCGGTCACCGACCGGCTGCTCAGCGATCCGCAGACGTCCGTGGACGAGGCCGCTTCCGTGGCCAGCGGCGAGGAGCTGGACCTCCTCCGTCGGCAGGTCCAGGAGCAGCGCGTCAGGGGCCTGCGCCAGACGGGCAGCGTCGTGCTGGCCGATCTCACCGCGACAGGCGCGGATCTGCAGGCTCCGCCAACGGTCACGATCGACGCGTGCGTGGACGTCTCCGCGCTGGACGTCGTCGACAACGCAGGTGCTTCTGCACTCGCGCCGGACCGGACCACCTCGTCGGTCGTCCACCTCACCGTGGTGGCCGCAGGAGATGCTCGCTGGACGGTCGACCGGACCTCGGCGCAGGGCGAGCCATGCGCTGGATGACGATGCGAGCGGCCTTCGTGCTCGCAGTCGCCCTGGTGGTCATCGGCGTCCCCAGCGCCCACGTGGCGGCAGCGGCTCCCCCTGTGGCTGCAGGCGTGACGACGACCTGCCAGCAGCTCGACGTGCGCACGGGCTACTGCAGACTGGGAGCCAGCGCACCGGGCCGGACGCAGAACGCCAGCGCGTCAGGCGGCACGTCCGGGAGGTCGTCCTCGGCAGCCTCCTGTTACAGCGACTGGTCCGCCAAAGTCGTCCCGTGCTCCGGCGCCATGGGCTCCTGGTCCAACTCACGCGACTGCTACGTGCAGCCCTCCGCGGAGAACCCGCTCCCCGGCAGCATCCTCTTCGAGGGCCACACCGACGGAGCGGTCTACAGCTGCACCCCCGACATCGGCAACCAGTTCCAGACCGCCTACTCGTTCTGGGCGGCTGCGCCACCCGCTGGCCCGGACCCGGCACAGCTGGCGCAAGAGGCCATCGCCACCATGGGGCTGCAGGCGATCACCATCGGGATGGTCCCCGAGGCCGGCGCGGACAGCGTCGGCCTGGTCGGCCTGCCGGCGTGGATGTGGGTCGCTGAACCGACGGCGACAACGTTCGGGCCGACGACCAGGACTGCCGCCGCAGGTGGGGTCACCGTCACGGCCACCGCGAAGGTCGAGCACGTGACCTGGGACCTCGGTGACGGGACGACGGTCATCTGCGGTCGAGGCACTCCGTACACAGACGCCGCAGGGGCGAGTCGCTCCCCTGACTGCGGCCACGTCTACTCGCGGTCGTCCGTCGGCCAGCCCGGCAACTCCTACACGGTGACCGCCACCAGCCACTGGGCCATCACCTGGACCGGCGGAGGGCAGACCGGGCAGGAGGAGATGGACCTGACGTCCGACGCGGCTGTGCAGATCGGCGAGGCGCAGGCCGTCGTCGTGAGCTGAGCTGCTCCGGCGGGCGAGCTTGCCTTGCTGTGGGTGGGCGCCTGACGCCGCGCGAAGAGCGATCATGCAACCGCCGCCGTCTTGGCTCGCGGGGCCGGTGTGCCTCCGCCCGCCGGTCCCCGGCGACCGCGGAAGGCCATGACACGACTCCCCAGCCTCGTACGGGCGCCGTGCCGACGCTCTGGACCCTCAGGCCACTCTCGCCGACCCCTCGAGGTCAGAGGGTCCTTATGAGGGGAAGCGCGGTGGCGGGCGTGGGCACGCTCTTCGTGGTCGTGCTGGTCCTCGGAGGGGGCTTCTACGGCTTCGCGCCGACCCTGCCTGTAGGCGGTGATGCCACGGGCACGGTCGCGGGCGTTCCTCCGGTCACGGCCTCCAGCGGTTCCTCGACGGGCTGCACCGAACCCGACCCCACCAGAGGGGACAGTTGCCTGACCCCTGCGATGGCGTGGCTCTACCAGCAGACGCTGCTGCACTTCGGACAACTTCCGTCGTCGTGCTGGGACGCCCACGCCTGGAACCCCACGAGCGACCATCCCCGAGGCAAGGCGTGCGACTTCACCATCGGAACGGCAGGTCAGTTCCCCGACGCGGCGGATCGCGCGTACGGCTGGGAGATCGCCGACTGGCTCACGGACAACGCTGCGGCCCTCGACGTCGCCTACGTCATCTGGGACGGGCGCATCTGGTCCGCTAACCGGGCGCGCGAGGGCTGGCGGACCTATGAAGGGGGCGGGGTCTATGACGTCAGCACGCCGACCGGCGGCCACTTCGACCACGTCCACGTCTCGACCCTGCGATGAGGTCGGGAGGCCTGCATCTGGCGAAGCCGGCAAGTTGTAGCTGCTGACCGCTGATGTCGACACACGACTGAGCAGGACACGGGTGCCGACCGGGTGAGGGTCGCCTGTGGGTGCGGAGCGTCAGCGAGGTGCTGGACGACGGAGTCTGCGTCCGCCGGTGGTGGTCTCGTTCAGCAGCGACAGCAGATCGGTCTCGGACAGCACCTCGATGTCTTGCCCCTTCGCGCGCTTGGCGGCAGCCCGGGCGGCCTTGCCGGTCGCGAAATCGGCTGGGTCGCTGCCGGTGAAGCCACCTCCGATGACCAACAGGTTCGTCCGCTTGGTGACGTCGCTCTCGGGGATGGCGCCCAGCGCTGCGACCTGTGCCCAGGCGTCTTCACGACGCAGGGACAGCGCCCCGGTGAAGACCATCACCTGACCGAAGAGGTAGTGGTGGGGATCGGCTTCAGGGTTGGCTTGAGGCGGCAACGGCTTGCCGCCAGAGCCTGAGGTGTAGGTGCGGTGACACCCCCGCCATGCATCGGGTTCGACCTGGCCCAGCAAGACGAGGAGCTGGGTCGCCAGGGCATCCAGCGAGGTCACTCTTCGCTGCGCACCGATAGCCAGCACGATCCGTGCAGCGGCTTCGGCATCGGCGGCAGCGTCGTGATGGCTGAGCAGGTCCACCCCGAGGGCACCGGCGACCATGGGGAGTCGATAGCTGATGAGGGGTAGAGCCCTGCGCGCCATGACGAGGGAGCAGGCGTACGTCAGCGAGGGCCACGCCAGGTCTGCTGCGTCACAGGCGTCACGCAACGCCCCGATGTCGAACGCTGCGTTGTGCGCCACCACTGGGAGTTCACCGACCACGGTGACCAGGCGCTGCAGGCTGGCAGCGAAGCTAGGGGCGGCGACGACGTCAGCGGGTCCGATGCCGTGCAGGGAGGTGTTGTAGGAGTCGAACCAGTCCAACGCGGGCGCGGGCCTCACCAGCCAGGCGTGGCGCTCGGTGATCTGCCCCCCGCGCACGATGACCAGGCCGATCGCGCAGATCGACCCGCGGCGGTAGTTGGCGGTCTCGACGTCCAGAGCGACGAAGTCCAGCCCCTGGCCGGCCCCACTGAGGCCGACGGGGCCGGCCTCGGAGCCCACGACGGACTTTGCCCCGGACGTTGCATCGAGGTCTCCGGCCGGAAGCGCAGTGGACACCGCCTTGAGCGCCTTCGTGAACGCCTGAGAAAGAAGCTCGTCATCATGGGTGCGCGGTCGCGGAGGGTGCATCACACGGCCTCCGGCCCACCATGACGGATGGGGAAGGGGCGCGGGTCGTGGTCCCGGGCGGCGCGCAGGTGCTTGCGGGAGATCCGCACTGCCTCGAGCTCCTCCCAACAGACACCGAGCCGTTTGACCCACTGCGCCACCCTCAGGGTCGACTGCGCCAGCGGATCACTCTCGATGCCCACCTCAGGCTCCTTCTCGGCGGGCGCGGCGATGGTCTGCGCGGTCTTGGCGCCACCGGGTTGCCCCGAGCTACCCGGAACTCGCCCCCGCGCCATGTGCTCCAGCGGGTTGATGACCACCGGCCACTGCGGCTCCGTGAGGGTCCTGGCGCGCGCGGCGGAGATACCTGCCAGGAACTCCGCGTGCACCTGCTCCAGCGAGCGCCGCTCGTCCAGGACGGCAGTCCTGGAGCCGTTGGCGTCGAACCACGGCTGCGTCTCCAGTCCCGACGTGCGCGCCAGCGCCAAAGCGCCGGGGCAGATCAGCAGGTGGCGCTGGGCGACCAGCGACACCAGCCTGTCGGGGTCTGCTGGAACCACCCAGGCGCCCGCGAGGCGGCTCGAGTCGGAGCCGGTCGCCCCGTCCAGGGCCACCCACCACACGGCCATCCGCTCGCCCTCGGAGTCGATGACTGCGACTACTGGCAAGCGCCCGTCTTCGGGCTGTTCCCCCATCGCTTCAGGCTGCCACTAGGTCGGGCTGGCCGAAGGGAGTTCGCGTCAACGACTCATCAGAAGCACCTTGTGTGAATTCTCCGCCCCTGTCCCGCGCCAGTGGCGTGGCTGAGCCGTCACCTCCCCCAGAGATCAGTGATCTCTCAACTGCTCGACCGGGATTTCCTTGAGGAGTGTCTCGAGTGCAGCCCACGCGCCGGGAACGTCGAGGGAACGGGCAGCGAACCCCGCGTTCTGCAACTCCTCGGTGAGGTAGTCGTCGTACTTCTCGGCCACCTTGGTGCCAGCCATGGCCGCAAGGGCCAGAGGGTCCGGCGGGCCGGCATCCAGAAGCTCGGTCATCCGGTCGATCGCCTGCCCCCGAGTCGTCTTCGTCATGGTCAAGCAGACGCCGTCCTGCGCTACTTCGGCGCCAGCTCCAGTCAGGGCAAGAGCGAGCGTCGACATGATCCGGTCCCCCCGCCAGGGAAAGAGCAAGGTGTCGGCTCCCCACGCAATCACCGGGTCGGCCGCGAGCCCGAGTCGCTGGAAACTCAGCCGACCTTCGGCCAGCAGATCCACGGCCCCCACGTTCAAGTAGGTCGGCACGTCAGCGCCGGCCAGGACAGACCGCATTCGACGCCTGACCTCATCGGCGACCTCTCCACCGGAGCCGCTGAACGTGGGAGGGCGTCCTCCGGTCGACCGGATGAGTTCGACGACCTTGTTGCGCGTGTCGACGGTGATGACCTTCCACCGGCGCCCTCCGAAGATGAGCAGCGACCCCGACATCAACGGGTAGTCGAGCGGCAACGTTCCCAAGCTGCGCCCGTTGGCGATGAGGCGGTACTCCTGGGCGGTCGCAAAGGCCGCGTAGAAGCTGTAGTGGTTGACGATCC
This sequence comes from Streptomyces sp. NP160, assembly GCF_006335115.1. Lineage (GTDB taxonomy): Bacteria > Actinomycetota > Actinomycetes > Actinomycetales > Quadrisphaeraceae > Quadrisphaera. Next base: position 11,333 of record NZ_VDMJ01000022.1, on the reverse strand, counting down.
GCTCGCCCGCCAGTCCCAGGAGGAGCAGCCCATCGGTGCTCTGGGTGATGAGGTCAGCGGCCCCCAAGCCCCTGAGAAGACCCACGAACATCTTCGCGTCGACACCAGCGAACGGTCCCTGGCTGCAGAGCGCACGGTGGCCATGCACTGCGGTGACGCCCCCGTGCTGTGCGATCAACGACAGGAGCTGCTGGACCAGCGTGGACAGGTGCAGGCCTCCCGCGCCGGGTGACTCGTTCCACTTCCCCAGGAGCAGCTCGATCATGGCGATGCTCTGCACCAGCTCGACGCGCAGCGCATCCGGAGGAGGCGTCTGCGGGCTGATGCTGTCTTCGGTCACGTAGAGGCGCAGGGTGGCTGCGCCTCCGCGGCGCCCTGAGCGTCCGAGTCGTTGGCGGAGGCTGGCGACGGTGTGCGGCGCCCCGAGCTGCGCGATGGAGTTGACGCTGCCGATGTCGATGCCCATCTCCAAGGTGGACGTGCAGACGGCGTTGACGGGCACAGACCTGTCCTTCAACCGCGACTCCGCGTCCTCGCGGAGGTCCTTCGACAGGCTCCCGTGATGCGGTACGAACTCGTTGGGCACGCGCGCTTGGGCAGAGCGCCTCGCCAGGAGGTCGGCGTACGTCTCCACCTCTCGACGAGAGTTCGCGAAGATCAGGTTGTCCGAGCCCCGCAGCGTGGTGAAGAGGTGCTCGGCGATCGCCAACCGGTCCCCGGTGGTCACGTCCTCAGGCTCTACGACCTTGCCTGCGCTCTCGAGCGCCATCGCCTCCGACTCGCTCAGCAGGGGAGGTTCTGCTTCATAGCCTCGGAGCTGAAACTGGAGCTCCTGCCCGTCGTCCTCGGCCACGACCTCCAGCACTCGCTCCCCGTCAGCTGGCCGCAGGAACTCACGGGCGCCGCTCGCATCTCCCAGGGTTGCGGACAGGCCGATGCGCGGAATGCGCCGTCGTAGGACCAGCTCGATGCGGTGGAGCAAGGACTGCAGCTGAGCACCGCGCTCCGTTCCCAGGAACGAGTGCATCTCGTCGATCACCACGTATCGCAGGCCGCCGAAGATGCGGCCGACCTTGGGACCGTGGATGACGAGCAGCGCTTCCAAGGACTCCGGGGTAATCAGGAGCAGCCCGGAAGGGTCTTTGATCACCTTGGCCTTGCGTGAGCCCGCCACGTCGCCGTGCCACCGGTGGACCGGCAGCTCGAGGTGCTCGCACAGCGCTTCCAGGCGCCCGAACTGGTCGTTGATCAGTGCCTTGAGCGGAGCCAGGTACAGCACCTGAACCCCGTCGGCACCGGCGGCATCATCAGCCGTGGAAGGCGGAGACTCCTGAGCCGTGAGCAGCGCTGTGCAGATCGGCAGGAAGGCAGCCTCCGTCTTCCCGGAGGCCGTGGCGGCCGAGATGATCAGATCGCAGTCACCGGCGAGGATGGGAGCGACCGCACGTTCTTGGGCGTCGCGCAGGTCGTCCCAGCGCTGCTGCCAAATCCAGTGCTGGATGCGGGGGTGCAACCGCGCGAAGCCGGTAGACGTCCGTCCGTCCTCCTCGCCGGCAGTCATGCGTTCACAGCCTGAACGAGGTGAGTTCGTCGTCGTCCCGCGCCTGGGGGGCGTGGGGAACATCGCCGTGGCGGACGCTGGCGGGCTCCGCGGGAGACGTTGCGCCAGCGCTCAGGGGTGAGGCGATCGGGGACTCCTCCTGCGCTGCCGTGGGGAGGGGCTCGAGATCCGGGTTCGTCTCCGGTGTCAGGCGGACGGCGCCGAGGAGGTCCGTCCAGTCAGCGCCCGGGTTCTGCTCGAGCACCGCGAGGAGGTTGACGAACTCCTTGATGGTCGTGCGCGGGGTGCGGAAGTAGGCGTCTCCCACGCGAGACGAACAGTGCTCCATGAAGGCGGTGATGGCCTCATCCGGCACGAGGTGGGCTGAGGGGTCACCACTGGCGAAGACGTTCCGCAGTCTTGTGAGGAGGAGGTAGAAGTCCTCCTGGCTGAGGTTCGCCAGGCGCAGGACGGGGCCGGAGTAGTCCACCAGACCGTTCGTGGCGTAGCTGTTCTCGGCTAACCGCGACTGCAGGGCGGCGTAGCTGTACAGCCCTCGACGGGTGTCGAGGAGGAAGTCCGGGGTCCCGCCGAGCACGAACCCGAGGTGACCTGCGCTGCCCTGCAAGCTGTCGTTCAAGATGCGGAGGATCTGCTCGTAGTTCGCGTTGCGCGCCTGGGAGTTCGCGAGCTTGTAGAGGTTGACGAGCTCGTCGAGGCACACCAGGAGGCCGGAGAAGCCTGCCATCACGACGAAGCGGGACATGAGCTTGAGCTGGTCGTAGAAGTTGGCGTCGTCGATGATCGTGCGGACGCCCAGTGCGGCCCGTGCGTCGGTGCGGGTGGAGTACTCCCCCCGCAACCAGCGCACGGCGTCGCTCTTGAGCTGCTCATCCCCGTTGTCATGGCCTCGCCAGTACGCCGCGATGACCTCGGCGAAGTCGTAGCCGCCGACCATCTCCGAGAGCTCGCTGAGCCTCGAGCGGATGACGGACTCCGTAGAGGATCCGCTGTCGCGGGCCGCTGTCATCGCTTGGCTGACGAAGCGCTCCACGATGCTGCCCATGGCTCCGCCGTCTGGCTTCGCGCGCGTGGAGATGTTGCGCATCAGCTCGGTGAACAGCGAGCGCGCCTGACCGCCGGTGGCGTGCAGGCGTCGGTCAGGAGAGAGGTCCGCCTGGACCGTAACGAGCTTGCGCTCCATCGCGATCGACCGCACCAGGTGCAGGAAGAAGGTCTTCCCGGATCCGTACTCCCCGATGGCGAAGCGGATCGCCGAGCCACCGTCGGCGATCCGGTCGACGTCGTCGACGAGCGCCTTGACCTCGGAGGCGCGCCCCACCTGGATGTGCTGCTGGCCGAGTCGCGGAACGACTCCGGCGCGCAGGGCAAGAAGGATCGCGTCGCGTTCGCGAGGCCGGATGGTGGTAGCAGTCATGTCAGCATCTCCGCAGCGACGTCGGTGTTGATGTCGATCAGGTTGTCGCCCTCGACCACAGGGTCGCCGGTCACGTCGTAGGCCGCTTCGTTCAGCGTGTCGAGTGCTCCGTCGGGGAGGAGGGAGAGGTTCGCGCACTCCGCTTCCAGGTCCGCGCGGCTCCAGCGTGCACGTGTGACGAGGACGCGCAGGAGTGCCGAGTGCGCGGTGTCGAGCCCGGCGACGGGGGGTGGTGCGTCTGCGGCCTTCGGGGCTGGGGTCGCGACGACGTCGTCCGGCTCCTCCGTGAAGATGCTTCCCAGCAGCATCGACACAGCGTGGGTCTCAGCGAGCTTGGCCTCGATCGCGGCGGAGTCCAACCGCACCTGAGATCGGCCCGGGGTGCCGCTCGGTTTCACTTCGTCGACGCGCGGCGGCGCAGGGATGGCGTAGCCGGTCTTGCGACTGGAGGCAGCACGCACGACCACCGGCCCCTGGGCGGCGGGTGGTCCGGCTGTCGTCGAGGTGTGCAGGCGGCTGTAGACCGAGGCGGTGTCAAGTCCCAGCAGCTTGAAGATCTTGGTGAGGATGTCGACCTCACTGGGGGTGACCTCACGATCGGCTGCGGCAACGGTCGCGAGGAAGTCGCCGAGTGACTCGCGTTGGGTCACGCCGAGGGTTGCGAGCCGCTTGGAAAGTCCGGTGAGCTTGATCTGGCCGCTGAGCAACCACGTCATGTGGGCCTGAAGCCGCGCGCGTTCACCGGCGCTGAGGTCCATGGAGGACTCGAGGTGCGCTTGAAGGTGAGCCGTCTCAGCGCCCGAGGACCGTCCGTCGGCCGCGCACACCGCGGCCGCGAGGTGGAGCATCGTGGCGGCTGCGGTGTAGCTCGGGCTGGCCGTGGTCGGCGCCCGACGGCCGGTGGTGAAGAGCACCGCACTGCCTGGGCCCAGGATGGGTCCGCCGAAGCGAAGGTCAGGCTCGATGCCCACCCCCTGGCTGCCGAGGAGCTGGATCAGGCCCACGGCTTCGGCCTTCGTCAGCTGACCTGGTATCTCCGCGGGCCAGAAGGCGAGCAGTTCTTGAGCGTCGACGGGCACTGGAGCCCCGCTGTCGGTCCGCGCCGTCACCCAAGCTCGCAGTCGGGCGAGGTCCCCCGTGGTGTCCGTGATGAGCTCGGGCGGCAGGAGTGCCGACGCTGCGAGGGTGCCTCGCGCTTCTGGTCGCCGTCCGAGCAACCGGCTGTAGGCGTCGAGCGCGTCCGTGCAGTCGGTCACCAGTCGTTCGAGCTTGGTGGTCGGAGCCGCCAGCTCAAGCACGTCTGGGACAGCCGCGGAGAGCTCGACGGAGCCGAGTCCTGAGCTGGCGGAGTGGTACTGGTGCTTGACCAGGGTCTTGTTGGGCTTCACCACCATGCCGGGGCCGTACTTCGCGCTGTAGCGGCTGAGGAAGAGCTGCTCGAACTCCTCGGGGCAGCGCTGGGCAGGGGTCCGCAAGTGGATGTTCATGTTGAAATGCACCCATGCGAGTGCCCACTCAGCCGGAACGGGGGTTCCCGCGTTCGCCAGCTCACCGAGCTTGAGACGAAGCGTGTGGGGAACGGGCCACCGCTCCGCGACCCGCTCCGGGGGTACGGCGTCCTCGTGGGTCAATCCGTCGGCGAGGTCGATGACGGAGAGGAACTCCGTGGCGTACCGGCGGAACGAGTGGTTGGTGCCGTAGAGGCCGAGCAGTCGCTCGACCTCCGTGCGGATCGCCGGCAGGTCTGCCCGCGCCGGGGTCCCCGCTCTGGTCGCATCAACGATGACCCGCCGTTCCAGCCCGTAGAAGAACAGGAACACCCAGCTGATCGGGACAGGCCCGACCCTGCCCGCAGCGAGCCAGCTCAGGTAGGCGCCGCGTGCACGCGGGGAGATGTCCGAGAAGGACGGCCAGTAGCCGACGGTCTCCCCCGCCCAGTCGGGTCTGCGGTGGTCGACGTCCAGGTGCGGGTTGATCAGAGCAGGCTCTATGCCGTAGCCGTTCCCAGCCTGAAGACGCTGGCCGACGTAGAGCATCCCGCCGGGTAGCAGTAGAGGACCGATGCGTACTTCTGCACCGGGAGCAATCCACAAGCTCTTTGGTCCGCTCTGGCGCGGTGCGCGGGCCGGAGGAGCTGACGTTGGTCGCGGCGCCGTCTGGCTGGGGGGTCGTTGGACCACCCGGGGACTGTGCTGTTGGGGCGTCGACTCAGGCGCTCGTGACAGAACACGGCTCGGCGTGATGAACGACTGACCGTCATGATCTTGGGGAGGCGGGGGCGGAGGCGCCATCGCCTTCCGCTTGAAGAGGCCGAACAGTCCCATCGTGCCGCCCCCCGGCCTCTCGAACGTGGCTCATCGCGGTCACCGACTACTCCAGCTGACCTACGTCGCTGAAACGCTACATAGAGACGCATCGCCCCGGAGGGCAAACCGCTGCTGGGATCTGCTCGGCAAGGCCGTGCACGAAGCAGCGGCGGTAACGCCGCTCCCGCCGGCTACGTGTGTGACGCCGTTGATCGCGTCGCGCACAGCACGAACCACAGGCCGGCCGCTCTGGCACGCCGCTTCCTCGTCGCCGGCGCGATGACGCAAGCTCGCGCGGTCACTGCGCCGAGTGGAAAACCGCGAACCTCTTGCGAGGTCCCCGCATGATCAGCCGACCTCACCTGCTCGTCGGGTAGATCTCGTGCCTTGGATCCCACCAGAGGAACCAGAAGTCGCTCTCGCGCAGGAAGCCATAGACGCGTCCCGGGCCGTCGATGCGAAGACGGGCGATGAGCGTCTCATCGTCGAGGTCCAACTCGGTGAGACGGTCGCGTGCCTCCTTTACGAGGTCGTCAACGCTGTAGTGCTTTCCGGGTTCTTCCCCGGTGTAGAAAACCTCGCGCACCGTCATGGTCTCGAAGCTGCTGAGCCGGTCCAGGACTGCCCTCAACTCCGTAGGGGCCATTTTCAGAAAGCCCCAGGGTCCATCCAAGTCGACCTGACCGAGACGCCACCCCAACTTGCGGTTCATCACCTCCTCGCGGTCGGGCTCGACTGAGGAAGGGATCTTCTGGCCGAATGGTGGCGGACTGGCCGCTGCGGCCTGCTTGCCGGTCGGCCAGCCACCGGGAGGCGCTGTGCGGGGAGGCTTCTTCTCACCCCGGCCCTTCTTGGCCACTAGGCCCCGGAGCGGGTGAGTCCGTCGTAGTACTCGAACATGGACTCGTCCGTGATCGGCGCACTGCTTCGCACGCCGGCTCCAAGACCGGCACGAGCCCGCTTCCACGGGTCCTCACTGTGGGTGAGCTCACTGAGGTCATGCGCCGAGCGCTTGCCGTAGTACTCGAGAACGGCCTCGATCGACTCGCGCTCGTCGTGGTCCAGGCGTTCGGGCTCACCGGAAGGCCAGTCGGCGACCTGGAAGTTGCCTCGGTGCTGGTCGTACAGATGCCGAACGACCGGCCCGTTGGCCCAGGCTTCGATGGTGTCCGGGAATAGAGGCGCCTCCTCCCAGACCAGGTGCCACGCGTGCGAGTAGTAGACGAGCTTTTGCAGCTTCATGGCAGTCATGGGGCCCTTGCGCTCGATGATGTAGGCCGCCACGTCATCGACCTTGCTCATGTCGCACCCCCTGTCCGCAGTAGTCACGTGTCGTACTTGAGACAACGTACAGACCGGCTAGGACACTCCCAATGAGCCATGCGGCAAGGAGGCGACCGAAGGGATGACAGCACCGCCGGTAGGCAACGCAGCGCTACCGCCGCACCTGCCATGAGTGCCCACCACGGGGCAACTGGGGAGGTGCTCGCAGCACCTCCCCAGTCCGCATGAAGTCCGCACCAGGTCCGCAGGACAGCCGAAGACAGCCAACGCCGCCCAACGCCAGTCAGCGACATTCGCCCAGGTCAGCGGCCTGCAAGACTCCAAGACTGCTGGTCGGAGAAGCGGCCTAGACGTTGAAGCGGAACTCCACCACGTCGCCGTCGGCCATGACGTACTCCTTGCCCTCGATGCGGGCCTTGCCGCTCTTGCGGGCCTCCGCCACCGAGCCGGCCGCCACCAGGTCCTCGAAGCCGATGACCTCGGCCTTGATGAAGCCCTTCTGGAAGTCGGTGTGGATGACGCCGGCCGCCTCGGGCGCGGTCGCGCCGCGACGGATGGTCCACGCGCGCGACTCCTTGGGACCGGCCGTGAGGTAGGTCTGCAGGCCGAGGGTCTCGAAGCCGGCGCGCGCCAGGATGTCCAGGCCGGGCTCGTCCTGGCCGACGCTGGCCAGCAGCTCCGCGGCCTCGTCGTCGTCGAGCTCGGCGAGGTCGGCCTCGAGCTGGGCGTCCAGGAACACCGCCTGGGCTGGCGCCACGAGGGCGGCCAGCTCGGAGCGGCGGGCCTCGTCGACCAGGCCGGCCTCGTCGACGTTGAAGACGAAGAGGAACGGCTTGGTGGTGAGCAGGCCGAGCGTGCGCAGCTGCTCGACGTCCACGCCGGCGGCCGCGGCGCCCGCGAACAGCGTGGTGCCCTGGTCGAGCACCGCCTGGGCCCCGACCGCGGCGGCGAGCACCGCGGGGTCGGCCTTCTTGCCCTTGACCTCCTTCTCCAGGCGCGGCACCGCGCGCTCGAGGGTCTGCAGGTCGGCGAGCACCAGCTCGGTGGCGATGGTCTCGATGTCGGCCTTCGGGTCCACGCGGCCGTCGACGTGGACGACGTCGGGGTCGGCGAAGGCGCGGACCACCTGGCAGATGGCGTCGGCCTCGCGGATGTTGGCGAGGAACTTGTTGCCCAGGCCCTCGCCCTCCGACGCGCCGCGGACGATGCCGGCGATGTCGACGAAGGTCACGGTGGCGGGCACCGTGCGCTCGCTGCTGAAGACCTCGGCGAGCCGGTCCAGGCGCGGGTCGGGCAGCGGGACCACGCCGGTGTTCGGCTCGATCGTCGCGAAGGGGTAGTTGGCCGCCAGCACCGAGTTCTTCGTGAGGGCGTTGAAGAGGGTGGACTTGCCGACGTTGGGCAGGCCGACGATGCCGATGGTGAGCGCCACGGGCAGGTGAGCCTACGCGAGCGCGGGCGCCTCCCCCGACCGAGCGGCTGCGGGAGGCGGCCCGGCGACGCGCCGGGCCGGGCCGTTCGGGCACCGGCTGTCGGTGGTGCGTGGCACCTTCGGGACCGTGGACGCCCTCTCGCTGCTGGTGATGCTCCTCGCCCTGCTCGCCGGCACGGCGGTCGGCGCTGCCGGTGCGTGGCAGGTGGTGTCGGGGCGCGAGCGCCTGGCCTCGGCGCAGGTGGCCGCCGAGCGCGACCTGCTGGCGGCGCGGGTGGCGACGCTCGAGGCGCAGCTGACCGCCGAGCACGAGGAGGAGCGCGAGCTCGCCGCCGTGCTGGCCCCCGTGAGCAGCTCGGTGGCGCGCATCGAGCGGCAGGTGCAGCAGCTCGAGCGCGAGCGCGCCGAGCAGTACGGGCGCCTGGGGGCCCAGCTGCAGCAGGTGGCGGCCTCCGGGGAGGCGCTGCGCCACCAGACGGAGTCGCTGGCCGGGGCGCTGCGCTCCCCCAACGTGCGCGGCGCGTGGGGCGAGGTGCAGCTGCGGCGCGTCGTGGAGCACGCCGGGATGCTGGAGCGGGTCGACTTCGACGTGCAGGCGGTGGGCGTCAACGCCGACGGGGACGCGGTGCGCCCCGACGCCGTCGTCCACCTGCCGGGCGGCAAGCACGTCGTGGTGGACGCGAAGGCGCCGCTGGCGGCCTTCCTCGCCGCGCGCGACGGCCTCGCGCCGGGCGCGGCGCTCGGGGAGCGGCGCGCCGCGGCGGCCGCCACCGAGCACGCCCGCGCCCTGCGCGGCCACGTCGAGGCGCTGGCCGGCAAGCAGTACTGGACGGCCTTCCAGCCCGCCCCGGAGATCGTCATCTGCTTCGTGCCCGGGGAGGCGTTCCTCGCCTCGGCGTGCGAGGCCGACCCGGCGCTGCTGGAGCACGCCATGGCGCGCAAGGTGGTGCTGGCCACGCCCACCACGCTGCTGGCGCTGCTGCGCACGGTCGCCATCACGTGGCAGCAGGCGGCCCTGTCCGACGGCGCCCGGGAGCTGTTCACCATCGGCCGGGAGCTGCACGGCCGCCTGGCCACCCTGGGCGAGCACACCGGCAAGCTCGGCCGCACCCTCGCCCGCGCCGTGGACGACTACAACAAGGTCGTCGGGACGCTGGAGACGCGCGTGCTGGTCTCGGCGCGACGGATGGGTGCGCTCGACCTCACCGACGTCACCGTGCCCGACGTGCCGGTGGTGGAGACCCTCCCGCGCCCGCTCACCGCCCCCGAGCTCGTGGTGCCGCTGCCCGCCCACGAGCCCCGCGGGGAGGAGCCCGTCACCGACCTCACCGGGTGGTCGCTGCACGCCCAGCGGAGCCTGTGAGCGGAGCCGGCGCCCCGGTCGCGGGCGCTGACCCCCGCGACCGCTGGTCCCTCAGTAAGGTCATCGGTCGTGCCTGAGCGCGATCGCTACCTCCCCGTCGAGGAGCACGGGATCATCGGTGACCTGCGCACCACCGCGCTGGTGGGCACCGACGGGACCGTCGACTGGTACTGCCCCGCGCGCTTCGACGCACCCTCGCTGTTCGCCTCGCTGCTCGACGCCGACCGCGGCGGCTCGTTCCGCCTCAGCGCCCGCACGGCGTCCCGGCCCAAGCAGCTGTACCTGCCGGACACGAACATCCTCCTCACCCGGTTCCTGGGCAAGGACGCCGTCGGCGAGGTCATCGACTTCATGGTCCCCGAGACCTCCAGCGTGGCCTCACCGCGGGACCTGCTGGTCCGCCGGGCCCGGGCCGTGCGCGGGCGGGCGGTCTTCACCCTCGACTGCTCCCCCGCCTTCGACTACGGCCGCGCCCGTCACGAGGTGCGGCTGGTCGACGGCGTGGGCGCCGTCTTCACCTCCCCCGCCGGCCGGTTCGTGCTGCGCGTCAAGCCGCCCGTGCAGCTGCGGCTGACCGACGGCGGCGCGGGGGGTCCCGGCGTCGTCGCGGAGTTCGCCCTGGAGGACGGGGAGCAGGTCGACGTCGTCCTGGAGTGGCGCGGCGAGGTGCGTCCGCTCACGGACGGCGAGGTCGACGAGCTCTTCGACACCACCAGCGACTACTGGCAGAAGTGGTCGGCGAAGTCGCGCTACCGCGGCCGGTGGCGCGAGGTCGTGCAGCGCTCCGCGCTCACGCTCAAGCTGCTCGTGTACCACCCCACGGGCGCGCTGGTCGCGGCGCCGACCACCTCGCTGCCCGAGGCCCTGGGCGGCTCGCGCAACTGGGACTACCGCTACGCGTGGCTGCGGGACGCCGCCTTCACCACCTACGGCCTCATGCGGCTGGGGTACCTCGACGAGGCCTCGGCGTTCATGGACTGGGTGCAGCGGCGCTGCGAGGACGCCGACGCCGAGCGCGACGTCATGATCATGTACGCGGTGGACGGCAGCGAGCACATCCCCGAGCTGGTGCTCGACCACCTCGAGGGCTACCGCGGCTCGCGTCCCGTGCGGATCGGCAACAACGCCGTCGGGCAGCGGCAGCTCGACGTCTACGGCGAGCTCATGGACTCGGTCTACCTCTTCAACCGCGAGGTCCCCATCTCCTGGGACCTGTGGTCGACGCTGTCGCGCCGGCTCGACTGGCTGGCCGACAACTGGGACACCCCCGACGAGGGCGTGTGGGAGGTCCGCGGCCCGCGGCAGCGCTTCACGTACTCGGCGCTCATGACGTGGGTCGCCTACGACCGCGCGGTCCGCCTGGCACGCTCCCGCGGGCTGCCCGCACCCACCGAGCGCTGGCGCCGGCTCGGCGCGAAGGCGTACCGGTTCGTGCAGGAGGAGTGCTGGGACCCCGAGATGGGGGCCTACACGATGTACCCCGGCAGCCGCACGCTCGACGCGTCGCTGCTGGTCATGCCGCTGGTGAAGTTCTCCGGTCCCACCGACCCGCGCTTCCTGTCCACGCTGGACAGGATCGCCGACACGCTCGTGGCCGACAGCCTCGTCTCCCGCTACGCCATCGACGGCCACGACGGTCTCGACGACGACGAGGGCACCTTCAACCTCTGCTCGTTCTGGTACGTGGAGGCGCTGACCCGGGCCGGACGGCTGCGGGAGGCTCGGCTGACGTTCGAGAAGATGCTCACCTACGCCAACCACCTGGGGCTCTACGCCGAGGAGATCGGCCCGGCCGGCGAGGCGCTGGGCAACTTCCCGCAGGCGTTCACGCACCTGGCGCTCATCAGCGCCGCGGTCAACCTCGACCGCGCCCTCGGCGGCTGACCCCCGCGCCGTCCCGCGACCCCGTCCGCACTCGCGCACCCCAGTGCGCCTCCGGCGAGGTCCCTCCCTGCACTCGCGCACCCCAG
>NZ_VDMJ01000021.1 GCF_006335115.1 Streptomyces sp. NP160 | reverse complement strand
GCGCTCGGCGGAGCGCTGGCGCAGGGTCGCCCGACGGCGCGCCACCAGGACGGCGAGGCCGAGCACGGCCAGCCCGGCGGGCGAGGCCGACAGCGGCACGAGGCCGAGCACGGCCAGGAGCGCCGGGGCCGCGGCCACCGCGCCGGTGACGGCCAGCAGGAGCAGGGCGGGTGCCGGGCTCGGGGCGGTGCGTCGAGCGGCGGTGCGCCGCGGTGCCGGCGCCGAGCGCCGGGCAGCGGGCGCCAGCTGCGGGCGCTCCGGCCGGCTCCCCTCCCCCGCGGGCAGCGGTGCCTCGGTGGCGCGGGGCGCCGCCAGGAGGGGCCCGGTGCTGCGGACGGGCGCCGAGGTGGTCCGGGAGATCTCGCGGCGCTCCAGCAGGCGCAGCTCCTCCTCGGTGGCCTCGGCCCGCCAGGCGGCGGCGAGCTGCTCGCGGCGCTGCACCCAGTGAGGGACGGCCCCGAACGCCCACAGCGCCACGATCCCCAGGAGGAGGAGTCCGCTGCTGCCCACGTCGATACTGTAGAGGCTCAGGAGACTCCCGTGAACCACGTTGCGCCTGTGTCTTGTGTTGCTGGTGTGACAGAAGTCCGGTCGCGTCCCTTTCGCACCCCGGAAGCGCCGCCGCCGTGACCGAACCGCAACCCCCGTCCGGCCGTGGTCAGCGGGGCCGGGCCGCCCCCCGCGCCGCAGGCCCGCGGCCTAGGGTCGCCGGGTGAGCGACCTCCTCGCCGTCGGCTGCTACACCGCCGAGACCGGCGGGCGGGGTGAGGGGATCACCCTCGTCGGGCGCGACAGCACCACCGGGCGCCTGGGCGGCGTGGTCGCCGTCCTGCCCGCCCCCTCGCCGTCCTACCTGGTCACCGCGGGACGACGGGACGGCCGGCGCGTGCTGCACGCCGCGCACGAGCTCCCCGACGGCCGGGTCTCCACCTGGCTCGTGGACGGGGCCGGCGCCGGTGAGCAGCTGGCGCAGGCGGACAGCGGCGGCGGCTCCCCGTGCCACGTGGCCGTGCACCCGTCCGGCCGGCTGCTCGTGGTCAGCGACTACGACGGCGCTGTGGGCGTCATCGCGGTGCACGACCGCCCCCGGGCCGCGGCCACCGAGCTGGTGCAGGTCATCACCCCCCGGCGCCCCGGCGGGGCACCGGGCCCGGTGGCCGACCGGCAGGCCGGACCGCACCCCCACTCCGCCGCCTTCCTCGACGACCGGCACGTCGTGGTGGCCGACCTCGGCACCGACGAGCTGCGCGTCCACGCCGTGGTCGTGGAGGCCGGCGCACCGGCGGGGCTCACCCCCGACCCCGTGCAGGTGGTGCGCACCCCACCCGGCAGCGGACCCCGCACGGTGCTCGTGCACGAGGGACGGCTCCACGTCACCGGAGAGCTCGACGCCACGCTGATCACCGCCGACGTCACCGCGGGCCGCGTCGGCACCCCGCGCACGTCCCCCGTGCTGGACGGCGGCGGCCGGGCGGGTCCGCCGTCGGAGGTCACCGCCCTCGGCACGCGCCACCTGCTCGTGGCGACCCGCGGTGACCACCCCGCGCTCACCGTCCACGGGGTGGACGAGGACGGCACCCCCCGCGCGGTGGCGGACCTGCCCCTCGACGGCCACGGCGCTCGCAACCCCCGGCACGTGCTGGTGCTCGGCCGGCACCTGCACGTCAGCGCGCAGGACTCCGACCTGCTGCTGCACCTGGAGCTCGCCGGGCTGGGAGGCCCCGACGACGACGGGCCGCCGCGCGCGGTGGCGAGCAGCGCCGTGCGCCTCGGCTCCCCCACGGTGGCGGTGGCCCTGTGAGCGGGCCGCGCTTCGACGCCGACGCGGTCGGCGTGCTCGGCCCGTGGGCCAAGGCCGTCCCCGTCTCGGCGTGGGGCACCACCGGTGCGGACTGGGTCGACGGGTCCCCCGGGCTGGCCGAGCTGCCCACGCCCGTGCTCACGCTCGACGCGAGCGCGGTCGCGCACAACACCGCGGCGATGGCGGGCTGGGCGCGCGGCGCCGGAGGTGCTGCCGGCCGCGGCGTGGACCTGGCCCCGCACGGCAAGACGAGCATGGCGCCGGCGCTGTGGCGCGCCCAGCTCGCCGCGGGCGCGTGGGCGGTCACGGTGGCGACGCCGTGGCAGCTGGCGGTGGCGCTCGACGCCGGGGTGCCGCGCGTGCTGGTGGCCGGCCCGCTGCTCGACGCGCGGGTCCACGCGCTCGCGGCGCGGTCGCTGGCCGCGGGTCGCGCCCGGCGGGTGCTGGTGTGGGCCGACGGCGAGGACGTGGTCGCCGCCACCGCCGCCGCCCGGGCGCGCAGCGGCGCGGAGGCGGCGCCGCCCCTCGACGTCCTCGTGGAGCTGGGAGCCCCGGGCCGGCGCACCGGGGCCCGGTCGGTGGACGCGGCGCTCGCCGTCGCGCGCGCCGTGACGGAGGCGCCGGGGCTGCGGCTCGCGGGGGCCGCGGGCTACGAGGGCGCGCTGGTGCACGACGCCTCGCCGGGCTCGCTGGCGGTGGTGCGCTCCTGGCTGCGCGAGCTGCGCGACCTCCACGAGCGCCTGGCCGGGGAGGGCCTGCTGGACGGGCTCGGAGGCGACGCGGCGGTCGTCTCGGCCGGCGGCAGCGCGTACTTCGACCTCGTGGCCGAGGAGCTGGGCGACCTGCACGACCCCGCGGGCGAGCACGGACCGCCGACGCGCCTGGTGGTGCGCGCTGGGGCCAGCGTCGCCCACGACGACGGGTTCTACTCGTCGGTCACGCCCTCGACCCGCGGCACCGGACCGGTGCTGCGGGCCGGCCTGCACGGCTGGGCGCGCGTCATCTCCCGCCCCGAGCCCGGCCTGGCGCTGCTGGACGCCGGCAAGCGCGACCTGCCCTTCGACGAGGGGCTGCCCGTCGCGCAGGCGGTCCGGCGCGGCGGCCGCGGCCCCGTGGAGCCCCTGCCGCGCGGCGAGGTGACCACCACGGCCCTCAACGACCAGCACGCCTTCCTGCGCCTGGCCGCAGGCGCAGGAGGCCTGGCCGTCGGCGACGTCGTCCGCCTCGGCCTGTCGCACCCGTGCACCGCCTTCGACAGGTGGGGGCTGCTGCCGGTGCTGGACGACGCCCGCGCCGACGAGCCGCGGGTGGTGGGCCTGCTGCGCACGGTCTTCGGATGAGCGCGGAGCCCGCGCCGCTGCTGGTCCGGGGTGCGTCGCTGGTCGACGGCACCGGCGCCCCCGCCCGCCGCGGTGACGCGCTCGTGGTGGGAGGGCGCCTCGCCGCCCTCGGCGACGGCGCCGCCGGCGACGCCCCCACGGGCACGCGGACCCTGGACGCCGGCGGCCTGGCGCTGTGCCCGGGCTTCGTGGACCTGCACGCGCACTCCGACCTCGCCGTCCTGACCGACCCGGCGCACCCCTCCCGCGCCCTGCAGGGCGTGACCACCGAGGTGCTCGGCCAGGACGGCCTCTCCTACGCCCCGCTGTGCGAGCAGGACGACGACGAGCGCGCCGCCGAGGTGCTCGCCGCGCTCGACCTGCAGCTGGCGGGGTGGAACGGGCGGGTGCCGCCGGGCCTCGTGACCTGGCGCGACGTGGGTGGCTACCTGGAGCGGATCGACGCGGGCACCGCCGTGAACGCCTGCTACCTGGTGCCCCAGGGCACGGTGCGCCGGGTGGTGGTGGGCGCGCAGGACCGCCCCGCCACCGCTGGCGAGCTGGCCCGCATGCGGGCGCTCGTCCGCACCGGTCTGGCGCAGGGCGCGGTGGGGATGTCGAGCGGGCTGACGTACGCCCCCGGCATGTACGCCTCGACCGAGGAGCTGGCGGCGCTGTGCGAGGAGGTCGCCGCGGCGGGCGGGTACTGGGCACCGCACACGCGGTCCTACGGCGCGGGTGCTCTGGACGCCTACGCCGAGGCGCTCGAGGTGGGCCGGCGCAGCGGCGCCGCGGTGCACCTCACGCACGCGACGATGAACTTCGCCGAGAACCGCGGCCGCGCCGGTGAGCTGCTGGCCCTGGTCGAGGCGGCCGTGGCCGCCGGGCAGGACGTCACGCTCGACAGCTACCCCTACCTGCCGGGCTCCACGACGCTCGCGGCGCTGCTGCCCGGGTGGGCGTCGGCCGGCGGCCCGGACGCGCTCCTCGCGCGGTTGCGCACCGGTGGCGAGGAGGTGCTGGCGCGGCTGCGCCACGACCTCGAGGTCGCCGGGTCCGACGGCTGCCACGGCGTCCCGGTGGACTGGGCGACCGTGCAGGTCAGCGGTGTCGCGCACCCCGAGGACCCGTGGCTGGCGGCGTCGGTGGGCTCCGCGGTGGCGCGGCTGGCGGACCGCGAGGGTCGCCCGGCGTTCGCCGTCGTCGTCGACCTGCTCCGCCGGGACCGCCTGGGCACCACGGTGCTGCAGCACGTGGGGGACCTCGAGAACGTGCGGGCGGTGATGCGCTCGGCGCGCCACGGCGTGGGCAGCGACGGGCTGCTGGTCGGCCAGCGCCCGCACCCGCGGGCGTGGGGCGCCTTCGCGCACGTGCTCGGGCCGTGCGTGCGCGACGGCGTGCTGGGGCTGGAGGAGGCGGTGGCGCACATGACGTCGCGCCCGGCCCGCCGCCTGGGACTGGCCGGCCGGGGCGTGCTGCGGGTCGGGGCGGTGGCCGACCTGGTGCTGTTCGACCCGGCTGCGGTGGAGGGTGCGACGTTCGAGGAGCCGCGGCGCCCGCCCCGCGGGATCCCGCACGTGCTGGTGGCTGGCGTGCCCGTGGTCGCGGACGGGGTGCGCACGGCGGCGACCCCCGGCCGCGCCCTGCGCCCCCTCCTCCGCCCTCCGTGATCGTGGACGTCCCGTGCACTTCGCCGCCGTCCCCGACAGGAGCAGGATCACCGTCATGACGACGCGCTCCGCCCTCACCACCTCCGACGCCCCGGCCGCCGCCCACTCGTTCTCGCAGGGGGTGCGCGTGGGGAACGTCGTGCAGGTCTCCGGGCAGGGCCCCGTCGACCCGGCCACCGGCGAGTACCTGCACCCCGGCGACGTCGCCGCGCAGGTCGAGCGGACGCTGCTCAACGTCGAGGCGGTGCTGGCCGCGGGCGGGGCGACGTTCGACGACGTCGTCATGCTCCGCGTCTACCTGACCACGCGGGACCACTTCGCGGCGATGAACGAGGCGTACGAGGCGTTCGTGACCCGGCGGGTGCGGCACGGGGTGCTCCCGGCGCGGACCACGGTGATGGTCGGGCTGCCGCGCGAGGAGATGCTCGTGGAGATCGACGCCCTGGCCGTCCTCGGCTGAGCCTCGTGGTGGCGGACGTCCATGATCACGGCCGAAGACCACCGTGATCGTGGGCGTCCGCCACCCGCGGCCGTGCGCTACAGGGTGATCTCGGTGCCCTTGTCCGCCGACTCGTAGATCGCGGTCACGATCTTCACCATCTCCAGGCCGTGCGCGGCCGGCGCGATGGACGGCTCCAGGCCGCGCGCGGCCCGCACGAAGCCGTCGATCTCGTTCTGGAAGGCCGGCACGATGTCGAAGCTGCGGCTGTCGACGTGCGGGACCACCTCGGTGATCGTGTCGTGCTGCTCGGTGAACAGGGTCAGAGCCGGCTCGAGCTCGGCTCCGCCGCGCTCCCCGAACAGCGCCAGCCCGATCTGCGGGCGGCCGTGCAGGGAGTAGGAGACGTCGAGGTGCAGGACCGCACCGCCCTCGAACCTCACCACGGCGCCGGCGAGGTCCTCCACGGAGTTCTTGGAGACGTCGTAGTCGGCGGACTTCCACCGCGTCAGCGACTCGATGTTGCCGCGGTTGCCGAGCCGGTCGGAGGTGTACCCGCTGACGGCCTGCGCCTTCGGGGCGCCCATGAACCACCAGGCCAGGTCCAGGAAGTGCACGCCCACGTCGATGAGCGGACCCCCGCCGGAGACCTCCCGGTCGGCGAACCAGCCGCCGGGGTTGCCGGCCTGGCGCAGGCAGGTGGCCTTGGCGTAGTAGACGGGGCCGAGGTCGCCGGCGTCGGCGAAGGTCTTGAGCACCTGCGCGTTGGGCGACCAGCGCCGCACGTACCCGACCTGCACCACACCGTCCGAGGCCGCCTCGGCGGCCACGATGGCCTCCGCCTCGGCCACCGTGCGGGCCATCGGCTTCTCCACCAGGGCGCTGCGCCCGGAGGCGAGGACGTCGACGGCGACGCTGGAGTGCGTGTCGTTGCGGGTGCAGACCGACACCGCCTCGACGTCGGCGTCGGCCAGCAGCTCGGTGTGCGAGGCGTAGGCGCGCACGGGCTCGGCGGCCCGCCCCAGCTCAGCAGCCAGTGCCGTGCACTGCGCCGCACGGGCCTGCGCACGGGCCAGGTCGACGTCGGCGACGGCGACGATGCGCGCGTCGGGGTTGTTCGCGTAGCTGTTGAGGTGCCACTCGGCGATGGAGCCGCCGCCGACCACGCCGATGCCCAGCGGGGCGCTGCTGGAGGGTGCCATCACGCGGCCTCCGCCCACAGCTGGCGCGCGTGCGCGAGGCCCTTGGCCACGGCCGCGGCGTCGTCCTCCGGGCCCTCGAACTCGATGGTCACCGGCCCGTCGAACCCGGACGCCCGCACCTCGCGGACGATGGCGGCCAGCGGCAGGTCGCCGTCGCCCACCACCGAGCCCAGCAGGCCGGCGCCGCCCGTGGTGCGCAGCCAGCCCTCGGCGGCCGGGTCGCCCGGCGGCTCCAGCCGGGCCCTCACGTGGAAGTCCTTCAGGTGGACCACGGACGCCGTCGGCAGGCTCGTGCGCACCGCCTCCAGGGGGTCGGCGTCCACGCAGAGGAAGTTGCCCACGTCGACCAGGGTGGAGAAGTTCGGCCGGTCCACCGCGGCCACCAGCGCCTGCACGCGGGCGGGGTCGTTCATGAAGAAGCCGTGGTTCTCCACCATCGTCGCCAGGCCCAGCTCCGCGGCGCGGTCGGCGACGCGCTGGCACGGTCCGACCACGAGGTCGGCCACCTCGCGCGCCTCGGCCTGCGAGGACTCCCGCCAGGCCCACGCGACGACGTCGTGCCGGACGCGCTGCACGCCGAGCCGGCGCGCCGCCTCGAGGTGCCCGAAGACGCGCTGCACCTCGGCCTCGAGGTCCCCCGCCTCCTGCGCGGAGCGGAAGTCGGCGGCGATGACGTAGCTGGTCAGGGGCAGGCCGCGGCGCGCGGCGCGGTCGGCGAGGGCGTCGGCCAGGGCCGGGTCGTCGGGGAGGTCGGCCGCGCCGGAGCCGGCCTGGGCGATCTCGAGGTGGTCGGCACCGAGGTCGGCGACCAGGTCGACGACGTCGAGCAGGCCTGTCCCTCCGGCGGCGATGGTCGAGGCGAAGCTGTAGGAGCTGACGCCGAGCTGCACGTGCGGTCCTCCGTCGGATCCGGGTCGGGCTTGGTGCCGCGACGCTAGGCGCGCCGCCCCGCGGCGACCAGGAGGCGGCCGATCGGCCAGCATCGAATTAACCGAAGTGCAACCTTCGGTGCGCAGGATCGCGCCGTGACCAGCACTGGGACCGCCCCCGCCCCCGCTCGCGAGCGCCCCCGCGTCGCCGTCCTCGGCGCCAGCCTCGAGGCGAGCACGCACTCCCCCGGGGCCACGCTGACCAGCGACTTCGTGCGGCACGACGGCGAGGAGCTGCTCGCGGCCCGCCCGTGGCTGGCGCCCGGCACCCCGCTGCGCGAGGCCGCGGACTGGGTGGGCCTGACGCACTACCGCGCGATCCCCGGTGCGCCCGTCCCGGCGGCGGACTGGGCCGAGATGACCGGCGTGCTGCTCGGCGGCCTGGAGCGCGCGCTCGCGGAGGGCCCGCTCGACGGCGTCCTCTTCGACGTCCACGGCGCGATGAGCGTGGTCGGCACCGACGACCCGGAGGCCGAGCTGGCCGCTGCCGTCCGCCGCCTGGTCGGCCCGGACGTGCTGGTCAGCACCGGCATGGACCTGCACGGCAACGTCTCGGAGCTCCTGGCCGAGTCCTGCGACCTGCTCACCTGCTACCGGATGGCACCGCACGAGGACGCCGAGGAGACCAAGGAGCGCGCGGCCCGCAACCTCGTGGACCGCCTGCGGGCCGCGGCGCGCGGCGAGGTGCCGCTGCGCCCGCTGAAGGCGCGCGTCCAGGTGCCGGTGCTGCTGCCCGGGGAGAAGACGAGCACCCGCGTGGAGCCCGCCGCGTCGCTGTACGCCCTCGTCCCGCGGGTGGAGGCGCGCGAGGGGGTGCTGGACGCCGGCATCTGGATCGGGTACGCCTGGGCCGACCTGCCCCGCAGCTCGGCGTGCGTGGTGGTCACCGGCGACGACGAGGCCGCCGTGACCGCCGGCGCGGAGGAGCTGGCGCGCGCGATGTGGGCGGTGCGCGACGAGTTCGCCTTCGTGGCTCCCACCGGCTCGCTCGACGCGTGCCTCGACGCGGCCGCCGAGGCCGTGGCCCGCGGCGTGCGGCCGTTCTTCGTCTCCGACTCCGGCGACAACCCCACCGCCGGGGGCACCGGCGACGCCACGTGGACGCTTACCCGCCTGCTCGAGCGCCCGGAGGTCGCGTCCGCCTCGCTGGAGGTGGTCTACGCCTCCCTCCCCGACGCCGGGGCGGCCCGTGCCGCCGCGGCCGCGGGCGTCGGCGCCCGGGTGCAGCTGGAGGTGGGGGCGCGGGTGGACGACGTCCACGCCCCGCCGGTGGCGCTGGACGCCGTGGTGGAGCACGTGCACGTCGGCGACCCCGTCGCGAGGACCGAGGTGGTGCTGCGCACCGGCGGCCTGCGGCTGCTGCTCACCGAGCGCCGCAAGCCCTACCACCTCGAGGGCGACTTCCTGCGCAACGGGATCGACCCGCGGGCGGCCGACGTCGTCGTCGTCAAGATCGGCTACCTGGAGCCGGAGCTGTTCGCCCTGGCGGCCGACTGGCTCCTGGCCCTCACCCCCGGCGGCGTCGACCAGGACCTGCTGCGGCTGCCGCACGAGCGCATCGCGCGCCCGATGCACCCCTACGACGCCTTCGGCGGTCCCGGCGGGGCCCCGGAGCCGTCGCTGGAGGCGGTGCTCGTGGGCCGCCGGGAAAGTTCGTCACCGAACTAAGTCGGAGGTTCTTTCGCAACGGCTCCGGGTCTGCTCAGATCTGCGCTCACCACCCCGCACCACCTGGCACCACCCGCTCTCCGACGACGACGTCGAGCAGCACCCCCGATCAGCCACGTGATCCCGGAACCGCAGGAGCGCACCCATGGACCTCTCGACGTCGACCCCGTCCCGCCGCACCGTCCTCGGCATGGGCGGTGCGCTGGGGCTGGCCGGTCTGCTCGCCGCCTGCGGCGGCAGCAGCGGCGGCGCCAGCTCCTCCGGGGGCGGCAGCTCCTCGGGGGACCTGCGCGTGTGGTTCATGAAGGACTCGGTGAGCCAGAAGGGCATGGACTGGCTCAAGACCACCTTCGAGGAGCAGAACCCCGGCTCCACGCTCACCTACGAGATCCAGGTGTGGGACGGCATCGTCCCCAAGCTGCAGACCGCGCTGGCCAGCGCCGACTCCACCCCGGACATCATCGAGCTGGGCAACACCCAGGCCCCCACCTTCTGCGCCGTCGGGGCGCTGGAGGACCTCTCCGACCTCAAGGCCGACCTGGGCGGGGACGACCTCACGCAGTCGCTCGTGGACCTGGGCAGCTACGACGGCAAGATGTACGCCGCGCCGTTCTACGCCGGCAG
This sequence comes from Streptomyces sp. NP160, assembly GCF_006335115.1. Taxonomy (GTDB): domain Bacteria; phylum Actinomycetota; class Actinomycetes; order Actinomycetales; family Quadrisphaeraceae; genus Quadrisphaera. The sequence continues at coordinate 69,616 of NZ_VDMJ01000021.1, read as the reverse complement.
CCGCATCTTCTTCTACCGCAAGGACCTCTTCAGCGCCGCGGGCGTCCAGGTGCCGACCACCATCGACGAGCTCACCGCCGCGGCCACCACGCTGCAGCAGGCCAACGCGTCCACCCCCAACTTCTCCGGCATCTACCTGCCCGGCATCAGCTGGCAGAGCTGCATCGCGTGGCTGTTCACCAACGGCGGCCTGCTGGCCTCCCAGGAGGGCGACACCTGGAAGGGAGGGCTGTCCACCCCCGAGGCGCAGGCGTCGCTGCAGCAGCTGCAGGCGATCTGGAAGACCGGCTCCACCTCGGGCACCGTCACGGACTCCACCACCGCCAGCCAGCCCTTCGTGCCGTTCAACACCAACGAGACGGCGATGTTCTTCGGCTTCAACTGGCACCTGAAGTCCATCGACCCGGCGCTCGTGAGCTCGGACAAGGTGGGCTACTTCGGCTTCCCGCCGGTGGCGGCGGGCGGTGTCGGCAAGCCCTTCGCCGGCGGGTCCAACGTGGCCATCTCGGCCAAGTCGTCCAAGAAGGACCTCGCCAAGAAGGCGATGCAGCTCATCTTCGCCAAGGACTTCCAGGAGGCCTTCGCCACCGAGGGCGGCTGGGTGCCCGGCAACCTCTCCTACGCCTCGGCCCTGGGCAGCGACGAGCTGTCCACCCTCACCACCGCGGCGGTGAAGAACTCCGTCGGCACGCCGGCCGCCAAGAACTGGGCGCTGGTCGAGGGCGCCAAGACCGTGGACGACTTCTACGTGGCCATGGGCGCCGGCAAGGACCCGGTCTCGCTGGCCGCCGCCGCGGACGCCGCCATGGAGAAGGTCCTCAACCAGGCCTGACCCACCCGTCCAGCGACCACCCCGAGGCGAGGAGCCGCCACGTGACCACCGCAGTGCAGCAGCGAGCGCCGCGCGCACGCCGCCCTCAGCGCGTCAGCGAACCCCTGAGCCGGCGCTCCGAGCGCCGGATGGCGGCGCTGCTGCTGGTGCCGGCGGTGGCCGTGGTGGCCCTCGCGCTCGGGTACCCCCTGGTCCGCCAGGTGGTGATGTCCTTCCAGCAGTTCGGGCTGGCGCAGCAGTTCGGGCAGCCGCCGGAGTTCGTGGGGCTGTCCAACTACACCTCGGTGCTGTCCGACCCGTCGTTCTGGGCGGTGCTGGGGCGCTCGGTGGGCTTCTGCTTCGTCGTCGCCCTCATCACCATGGTCGTCGGGACGGCGGGGGCCCTGCTGCTCACCGCCTGCTCGCGCCCGGTGGCGGTCTGCGTGCAGGTGGTGATGCTGCTGGCGTGGGCGATGCCCGTGCTCAGCTCGCTGCAGGTGTTCCAGTGGATGTTCGACTCCCGCTCGGGGGTCGTCGACTGGGCGCTGGCCGGCGTCGGGTTCGACGGGATGGCCGGCTTCAACTGGTTCTCCACCCCGGGCGCGTTCTTCTCCGTGGCGGGCCTGCTCGTCACGTGGATGAGCGTCCCTCTGGTGGTCTTCATGGTCTACGCCGCGGTCACCCAGATCGACACCTCCGTGCTGGAGGCCGCCGCCCTGGACGGCGCGAACGCCGTGCAGGCCTTCCGGCACGTCATCGCGCCGTCCATCGCCCCGGTGCTCGCGCTGGTCACCCTGCTGGAGATCATCTGGGACCTGCGGGTGTTCACCCAGTTCCACGTCCTGCAGGCCAACGGCGGCATCACCGAGCAGACCAACGTGCTGGGCACGTACGTCTACCAGGTCGGCCTGGCGGGCGGGAACTACGGCGCCGCCTCCGCCGCCGCCCTGCTCCTCCTCCTGCTGACCCTCGGGATCAGCGCCCGGTACATCGCCCTGCTGCTGAAGGAGCCGGCATGACCGTCGTCTCGAACCCGCCCGCCTCGCCCGCCGCGGGCGAGGCCACCCCGGGCCTGCACGCCACCGCGCCGCTGGCGTCCGTCGTGCGCGGGAAGCGGAGCCCGCGGCGGCGCGTGCTGGGCGTGCTCGCCAACGCCGTCGCCGTGGTCTTCGGGCTGGCGTGGCTCTTCCCCGTCTACTGGATGCTCAACACCGCGTTCCTCACCAACAGCCAGATCCAGCAGCGCGAGCCGGTGCTGTTCCCCGTGGGCGGGACGGTCTCGCACTTCACGCAGGTGCTGACCTCCCCCGCGTTCTGGTCGGCGATGCGGATGAGCCTGGCCATCGCCGCCGTCGTCGTCCTCGGGGCCATGGTGTTCGGCTTCTTCGCCGCCCTCGCGCTGAGCCGGTTCCGGTTCCGCGGCCGCACCCAGCTGATCGTCGCCGTGCTCGTCATCCAGATGATCCCCGCGGAGGCGCTGTTCATCTCCCAGTACCGGATGCTCGACGGCTGGGGGCTGCTGAACTCCGTGGTGGGCATGAGCCTGCTGTACCTGGGCGCCAACATCCCCTTCACCATCTGGATGCTCAAGGGCTTCGTCGACGGCGTGCCGGTGGAGCTGGAGGAGGCCGCCATGCTCGACGGCTGCTCGCGCATGGGCGCCTTCGTGCGCATCACCTTCCCCCTGCTGGGCTCCGGGCTCGTGGCGTCCTCGATCTTCGCCTTCCTCGCCTCCTGGAACGAGTACACGCTCGCCCTCGTGGCGCTGACCAGCGACGGGGCCCGCACCCTGCCGCTGTGGCTGACCAGCTTCAGCGGTCAGAACCAGGTCACCGACTGGGGTGCGATCATGGCCGGCTCCACGCTCATGGCGGTGCCCGTGGTCATCCTCTTCATGACCGTGCAGAAGCGGATGGCAGCAGGTCTCACCGCGGGCGCCGTCAAGTGAGAGGGCCGCGGTGATCCCCGCCGCGCCGGCCACCCCGGCCGACCAGGCGCCCGGCGGCTTCCCCCGGCTCGACCTGCGCGCGGGCCGCCCCGTGGTGGCGGTCGACGTGGGCGGCACCCTCACCAAGACCGCGCTGGTGGACGGCGACGGCGAGGTGCTCGAGGTGCGCTCCGAGCCCACCGTGCTGCGCTCGGCGACGGGGCTGCTGGACCAGCTGGGCCTGGCCGTCGCGGACCTGGCCGCCTCGCACCCGGCGGCCCGGCCCGCCGCGGTGGGGGTGCACGTGCCCGGGCTGGTGGACGACGCCCGCGGGACGGTGCTGCTGGCCGAGAACCTCGGGCTGCGCGACGTGCCGCTGCGCGACCAGCTGGCCGCCCGCACCGGGCTGCCGGTCAGCCTCGGCAACGACGCCCGCGGCGCGGGCACCGCGGAGTTCCGCATGGGCGCCGCCCGCGGGGCGCGCACGGCGGTGGTCATCAGCATCGGCACCGGCATCGGCGCGGCCGTCTTCGTGGACGGCCGGCTGCACGACGGCGACGGCTTCGGCTGCGAGCTCGGGCACATGCCGGTGCTCGTCCCCGGGCGCCGCGCCCCGGTGGTGTGCGCCTGCGGCGGGCCGTCCTGCCTGGAGCAGTGGGCCTCCGCCGGCGGCATCGCCCGGTCCTACACCCGGCTCACCGGCAGGCCCGTGCGCGGGTCCCGGGAGGTGTTCGACGCCGCGAGGGCCGGTGACGAGCACGCCGCCCGCGTGGTCGGCGACGGCCTCGACGCCCTCGCCCTGGCGGTGGCGCAGCTGGCCACCGTCCTCGCCCCGGAGGTCGTGGTCGTCGCCGGTGGCCTGTCCCGCGCGGGGGCGGAGCTGTTCGACCCGCTGCACGAGCGGCTGGAGCAGCTGCTCACCTTCCACCGCCGGCCCCTGCTGGTGCCGGCGCGCTTCGGGGACGGTGCGGGGGTCATCGCCTCCGCGCTGCGCGCCGACGAGCTGCTCGAGGTGCTGGCCCTCCCCCAGCAGGTGGGTCCCCCGGCATGATCGGGGCCGTGACCACCAGCGCGGGTGCCACCAGGACCGCCGCTCGCCACGCCCGGCCCCCTCGGCCCGTGCGCGACGCCGAGCTGGCCGGCGGCACCTCCTCGGCCATCCTGCGGGCCGTGGCCGGGGGCGCTGCGACCGACCGGGCCGCGCTGGCGCGCCGGCTGGGACTGGCTCCGTCCACGGTGACGGTGAAGGTCGGCGAGCTGATCGCCGCGGGCGTGCTCGTCGAGGCGGGCGCGGCGTCCGCCACCGGCGGGCGGCCCGCGCGCGTGCTGCGGCTCACGCCGGACGGCGGCTGCATCCTCGCCGCGGAGCTGGGCCGCCACCACGCCCGGATCGGGCTGCTGGACATGTCGGGGTCGCTGGTGCGCTCCTCCGACCTCGCCCTCGACGTGGCCGCCGGTCCGGAGCCGGTGCTGGAGGAGCTGGTCCGGGCGTGGACCGAGCTGCGCGGCGCGATCCCCGCCTCCGCGGTGCGGGCGGTGGGCGTGGCGCTGCCGGGACCGGTCTCCAGCCGCAGCGGTGCCGTCGACTCCCCCGCCGCCATGCCCGGTTGGCACCGCTTCCCCGTCGGCGCCCACCTGTCGCAGGAGCTCGGGCTGCCGGCCGTGGTGGAGAACGACGCCAACGCCATGGCGCTGGGCGAGTGCACCGCGCTGGGCGCGGCGCAGGGCGAGGACGACGACGCGGCGGGTCCGCCCTCGGGGGCGCCGGCCAACCTGCTGTTCGTCAAGGCGGGCTCGTCGGTGGGCTGCGGCCTGGTGCTCGACGGGCGGCTGTACCGCGGGGCGACCGCGCTGGCCGGTGACCTGGCGCACGTCGTCGTCGGCGCGACCGGGGACGCGCCCTGCAACTGCGGCAACCGCGGCTGCCTGGACACCGTGGTGGGCGGGTCCTACATCCTGGCCGACCTGCGCAGCCGCGGGATCGACGCGCACGAGCCGATGGACATCGCGCGGCTCGTGGGCGACGGCGACGCCGTGGCCACCACCCGCGTGCGCGCGGCGGGGAGGCTGCTGGGGCAGACGCTCTCCGCGGTGGTGAACTTCGTCAACCCCGACGCGGTGGTCCTCGGCGGGCTGATCTCCACGCTGGAGCCCTTCGTGGCCGCGGTGCGCTCGCAGCTGTACGAGAACTGCCACCCGCTGGCCACCCGCGACCTGCGGATCGCGCGGAGCGTGGCCGGCGCGGACGCCGGGGTGCTCGGGGTGGGGCAGCTGGCGCTGCGGCAGGCCCTGACGTCGCTGTGAGAGCGGCGCTGGAGGTCACCGTCGACTCCCCGGGCGGCGCCCGGGCGGCGCGCGACGGCGGCGCCGACCGGGTGGAGCTGTGCGCGGCGCTGGAGCTGGGCGGGCTGACGCCGTCCGCGGGGGCGCTGGCCGCCTGCCTGGAGGTGGAGCGGGCCCTCCCGGTGCACGTGCTCGTGAGGCCGCGGCCCGGAGGGTTCACCTACGACGCCGAGGAGCTCGCGACGTCGCTGCGCGACGTCGAGGCGGCGGTCGCGGGCGGGGCCGCGGGCGTGGTGGTCGGCGCCCTGCGCGCGTCCGGTGACGGCGACCGGCTGGTGCTCGACGAGGCGTTCCTCGCGGAGGCCGCGGCGCGGGCCCGGGCGGTGCGCGCGGACGTCGAGGTGGTGCTGCACCGCGCCGTCGACCAGCTGGCCTCGCCGTCGCGGGCGGTGGCGGCGCTGGCCGGGTGCGGCGTGGACCGGGTGCTGACGTCGGGCGGTGCGGTGCGCGCCGCGGACGGCCTCGCTGAGCTCGCGGCGACAGCCGCGGCCGGGCGGGCGGCTGGCGTCGAGGTGATGGCCGGGGCCGGGGTGAGGCCGGAGCAGGTCGCGGCGCTGGTCGGGGCCGGCGTGCACGCCGTGCACCTGTCCGCGCGCCGCCCGGTGCGCGCCGCCGGACCGCAGGTGGCGGTCGGTCCGGCCGATGACGGTGGCCACGCCGAGACCGACCCCGCCCTGGTCGCCGCCGTCCGCGCCGCCCTCGACGCCCTCGACGCCCTCGACGCCCTCGACGCCCTCCCCTGACCCCTCCCCGACCCGCACTTTCCGCGCAAAGTGCGGAAAGGGAGACCTCGGATGCGCACCCTCCGCGGAAAGTGCGAGGGGTCAGGGGTGGGTGGAGCGGTAGCGGGCCATCAGCCCGCCGGGGAGGTCCTCGCGGGTCAGCGCGAACGTGCGGTGGTCGCGCCAGGCGCCGTCGATGTGCAGGAACCGCTCCCGCAGCCCCTCGTCCCGGAACCCGAGCTTCTCCACCACCCGCAGGCTCGCGGCGTTCTCGGGGCGGATGTTCACCTCGAGGCGGTGCAGCCCCACGCGCAGGCAGTGGTCGACGACGAGCGCCACCGCGCGCGGCACCACCCCCCGCCCGGCCAGGCGCCCGTCGATCCAGTAGCCGACGTGCGCGGAGCGCATGGCCCCCCACGTGATGCCGCCGACGGTGACCTGACCGGCGAAGGCGCCGTCCACCTCGAGCGCGAACGGCATCGCGGTCCCCGACCTGCCCTGGCGCGACAGCTCCCACACCAGGCCCGCGAAGGTGCGCACGGGCGGGGCGCCGTCGGGGTTGGTGGCCTCCCAGGGGCGCAGCCAGGCGCCGTTGGCGGCGCGCACCTCGCGCCACGCGGCGCTGTCGCGCACCCGCAGCGGCCGCAGCACCACCTCGCCGTCGTGGAGGACGGCGGGCCAGCCGGCTGTGCTCACCACCGGCTCACGAGCGCGGGTGGTCGCCGCCGCGGCGCTGGTCGACGGCGTGGGGCAGCACCGCCGTGAGCACCTCCACCGCGTCGCGGCACGCCCCCGGGGAGCCGGCCGCGTTGACCACCAGCGTGCGGCCGGCCGTCCCGGCGAGCCCGCGCGAGAGCGCCGCCGTCGGCACGCCCTTCGCCAGGCCCGCCGCCCGCAGCGCCTCGGCGATCCCCGGCACCGGCCGGTCGAGCAGGGGCGCGGTCTGCTCCGGGGTCTGGTCGTGGGGGTTCAGCCCGGTGCCGCCGGTGGTGACGACGACGTCGTAGCCGGCGGCCACGGCGGCGCGCAGGGCGTCGCCGACGGGGTCGCCGTCGCGGACCACCTGGGGACCGTCCACCTGGAAGCCGGCAGCGCGCAGGCCGTCCACCAGCACGGGGCCGGCGGTGTCCTCGTAGACCCCCGCTGCAGCCCGGTTGCTCACGGTGACGACGAGCGCCCGGCCCGCCGGTGCGGCGGAGCCGTCGTCAGCGGTGCCAGTCACCGGAGCGCCCCCCGCTCTTGGCGACCACGCGGACCCCGGTGATCTCAGCGCGCCTGTCCAGGCCCTTCACCATGTCCACCAGCGCCAGGCCCGCCACGGCGACGGCGGTCAGCGCCTCCATCTCCACGCCCGTGCGGTCGGCCGTGCGCACGGTCGCCATGAGCGCGACGCCCTGCCGGTCACCGGCACCGCCGCTGCCACCGACCACCTCGGCGACGACGTCGACCGCGTGCACCGCCACCGGGTGCGCCAGCGGCACCAGCTCCGGCGTCCGCTTGGCCGCCTGGATGCCGGCGATCCGCGCCACCGCGAGGGCGTCGCCCTTGGGCACCGTGCCGTCGCGCAGCGCGGCGACCACCTCGGCGGAGCAGACCACGAAGCCCTCAGCACGGGCCTCGCGGACGGTGACGTCCTTGCCGGTGACGTCGACCATGCGGGCGAAGCCGGCGGCGTCGAGGTGCGGGAAGCCCTTCACACCGCTCATCGTCTCCCGCGCTCCAGCAGCATGCACCGCACGACGTCACCCGGCTCCACGGACGTGGTGTCCTCGCCGGTCACCGCGAGGGCGTTGGCGCCGGCCAGCCCGAAGACGAGGTGGGAGCCCGGCCCGCTGGCGGGGCGCACGCGGGGGCGGCCGTCGTCGTCGGTGGTGACCACGGCGCGCGTGAACTGGCGCTTGCCGGGCGGGCTCGACCAGCCCTGCGTGGCGGTGGCGACGACGGCGGGGCGGTGCAGCTCGGCCTCGCCGAGCATGCGGCGCAGCGCCGGCCGCACGAACACCTCGAAGGAGACGTACGCGCTGACGGGGTTGCCCGGCAGCGTGAAGATCGGCACGCTGCGCCCGCCGCGCGTCAGCACGCCCAGGCCCTGCGGCATGCCGGGCTGCATGGCCACCTTGGTGAACTCCACCGTGCCGAGGCGGCTGAGCACCTCCTTGACCACGTCGTACGCGCCGGCGCTCACCCCACCGGAGGTGACCAGGACGTCGGCGCCCTCCAGCTGGCCCTCCAGCACGGACATGAGGCGCTGCGGGTCGTCGTCGACGATGCCCACGCGGGTGGCGCGCGCGCCCACGTCGAGCGCGGCGGCGGTCAGGGCGGTGGAGTTGGCGTCCACCACCTGCCCGAAGCCGGCGGGGTGGCCCGGGTCGACCAGCTCGCTGCCGGTGCTGAGCACCGCCACGCGCGGCGCGGGCAGCACCCGGGCGCGCTCGCGGCCCACCGCGGCGAGCAGCGCGACGTGGCGCACGGACAGGCGCGTCCCGGCGGCCACCAGGGTGGTGCCGGGCCGGACGTCCTCGCCCGCGCGCCGCACGTGCAGCCCCTCGGGCACGGCGCGGTGCACGAGGACGGTGGCCACGCCGCCGTCGGTGTCCTCCACGGGCACCACCGCGGTGGCGCCGGGCGGGACCGGCGCGCCGGTCATGATGCGCGCGGCGGCGCCCCCCGCCAGGGGCGCGACCTCGCGCACCCCCGCCGGCAGGTCGGCCACCACGGGCAGGGAGACCGGCGAGCCGGTGCCGGCCGAAGCGACGTCGGTGTGCCGGACGGCGTACCCGTCCATGGCGGACCCGTCGAAGGCGGGCAGGGAGGACGTCGCGACGACGTCCTCGGCCAGCACGCAGTCGACGGCGTCCAGGAGGGGCAGGTCGACGGGGGCGAGGGGGGAGACAGCAGCCAGGCAGGCGGCCAGGTGCTCCTCGACCGAGCGCACCTGCCCTCAGGCCCCTGCGTCGACGGCGGAGTGCGTGGGCTGCTCGGTGTCGAAGCCGGACGCGACCCACTCGGACAGCCAGGCGTTGAACTCCCCGCCGAGGTCCTCGCGGCCGGAGGCCAGGCGCACCACGGCCTTGAGGTAGTCGAGCTTGTCGCCGGTGTCGTAGCGGCGGCCGCGGAAGACCACACCGCGCAGTCCGCCGCCGGCCTCGGCCGGCATCCCGGCGAGGGTCTCCAGGGCGTCGGTCAGCTGGATCTCGCCGCCCTTGCCGGGGGCGGTCTTCTCGAGCACCTCGAAGACAGCGGGGTGCAGCACGTAGCGGCCGATGACGGCGAGGTTGCTGGGCGCGTCGGCCGGGTCCGGCTTCTCGACCATGCCCTTGAGGGTCACGACGTCGTCCTCGCCCTCGGTGGACGGGTCGTCGACGAGCTCGGCGCAGCCGTACATGCCGACGTTCTCGCGGGGCACCTCCAGCAGCGCCACCACGGAGCCGCCGTGCTGCTGCTGGACCTCCACGAGGCGGGCGAGCAGCGGGTCGCGCTCGTCGATGAGGTCGTCGCCGAGGAGCACGGCGAACGGCTCGTCACCCACGTGCGCCTTGCCGGTGAGCACCGCGTGGCCGAGGCCCTTGGCCTGGTGCTGGCGGACGTAGTGCACGTCGGCGAGCTCGGTGGTCTCGTGCACCAGGGCCAGCTTCTTCTGGTCCCCCTTGGCCTCGAGGTTCTGCTCGAGCTCGGGGACGACGTCGAAGTGGTCCTCCAGGGGGCGCTTGGTGCGGCCCACCACGAGCAGCACGTCGGTCAGGCCGGCGGAGACGGCCTCCTCCACGACGTACTGGATGGCCGGCTTGTCGACGACCGGGAGCATCTCCTTGGGCGTCGACTTGGTGAAGGGCAGGAACCGCGTGCCGAGGCCGGCGGCGGGGATGACCGCCTTGCGGATCGGGCGCGGTCCGGCGGGCGTGCCAGCAGGGCTCATGCGGCGAGGCTATCGGGGAGCGGCGGCGCGAGGCAGGATCGCGGACCGTGGGAGCGCAGCAGCAGACCCGGCCGGCGCAACCGGCCCTCGACAAGGCGGCCCTGCGCGCCGGGGTCCGCGCAGCCCGCCGCGCCCTCGACGACGACGAGCGCGCCGGTCTCGACGCCGCCCTCGCGCGCGCCGCGCTGGCCGACGGCTCTCCGCTGCGGGACCTCGGACCGGGCGCGGTGGTGGCGCTGTACGAGTCCCTGCCCACCGAGCCGGGCACGCGCGGCCTGCGGGCGGCGCTGGCGGCGCGGGGCGTCGTCGTCGTCCTGCCGGTGGTGGTGGGGGCCGCCCCGCTGGGGTGGGTGCTGGACGCCCCGGGCTCCCCCGCCCGGCCGGAGGGGCTGGACGGCGCCGACGCGGTGCTGCTGCCGGCGCTGGCGGTGGACCGCAGCGGCACCCGGCTGGGACAGGGCGGCGGGCACTACGACCGGACGCTGGCGCTGCTGCCGCCCGAGGGAGCCCCGGGGCGGCCGCTGCTGGCCGCCGTCGTGCGCGAGCCGGAGCTGCTGGGCGCGGGCGAGCTCCCGCGCGAGCCCCACGACGTCGGCGTCGACGCGGCGCTGACCCCCGCCGGCTGGACCCGCCTGCGCTGACCGTCCCGCGCGGGGCCGCCGGTCCCTGCGCCGGTGGATCTGCGGTGATCGCCGCGTTCGGAAGGCTCCGCGCCGGTACGGTGCGCCCTACCCCACCTCGCGCGCCGGACGGCCGCCGCCGGAACCTCGACGGGAGGCCCCGCATGACGGTCGACGACCTCGACCTCGCGGTGCTCGTCGGCGCGCTCGTGCTGGTGGTGGCCGTGTTCGCGGTGCGCCTGTCGGTGGGCACGGGCACCCCGTCGCTGCTGCTCTACCTCGCGCTCGGCGTGGCGCTGGGCGAGGACGGGCTGGGCATCCAGTTCGACGACTACGACCTCACCCAGGTGCTGGGCTACGCCGCGCTGGTGCTGATCCTCGCCGAGGGCGGGCTCACCACCCGGTGGGCCTCGATCCGGCAGTCGATCGCCCCCGCCGCCCTCCTGGCGACGCTGGGCACGGTGGTCTCGATCGTCGTCATCGGCGCGGTGGCGCACTGGGCCCTCGGCGTCGACTGGGCCACCGGCATGCTCCTGGGCGCCGTCGTCTCCTCGACGGACGCGGCGGCGGTGTTCTCGGTGCTGCGCCGCGCGCCGCTGCCGCACCGCCTCGGCGGTCTGCTCGAGGCGGAGTCGGGCTTCAACGACGCACCCGTCGTCATCGCCGTCGTCTCCCTCACCGCCGTGCTGGGCGGGGAGTCCTCCCACGGGTGGGGCTTCCTGGTCTTCGAGGCCGGCGCCGAGCTGGTGGGCGGCGCGGCCATCGGGCTGGCGCTCGGCTGGCTCGGCGCGCTGGGCCTGCGGCGCGTGGCCCTGCCCGCCTCGGGCCTGTACCCGATCACCGTGCTGGCCGTCTGCGCCCTGGCCTACGGGCTGAGCGCGGAGCTGCACACCTCCGGCTTCATCGCCGTCTACCTCGCCGGGCTGGTGCTCGGCAACGCCGAGCTGCCGCACCGGCCGGCCACCCGCGGCTTCGCCGAGGGCGTCGGGTGGCTCGCGCAGATCGGGCTGTTCGTGCTGCTGGGCCTGCTGGTCTCGCCCTCGGAGATCCCCGGGCAGGTGGTGCCGGCGCTGGTGGTGGGCTTCGCGCTGCTGCTGGTGGCGCGGCCGCTGTCGGTGCTGGCGTCCACCTCCTGGTTCCGTGTGCCGCTGCGCGACCAGGCGCTGCTCAGCTGGGGCGGCCTGCGCGGCGCGGTGCCCATCGTGCTGGCCACCGTGCCCGCCGCGGCCGGCGTCCCCGGCACCGAGGGCGTGGTGGAGATGGTGTTCGTGCTGGTGGTGGCCTTCACGCTGGTGCAGGCGCCGACGCTGCCGTGGGTGGCGCGCCGGCTGGGCATCAGCGAGCCGGCCGTGCGCGACCTCGAGGTGGAGTCGAGCCCGCTGGAGGAGATCGGCGCCGACGTCCTGCAGGTCAAGGTGGGCCCGGGCTCGCACCTGCACGGCCTGGAGGTCTTCGAGCTGCGGCTGCCCGAGGGCGCCGAGGTCTCGCTGCTCGTGCGGGACGGCCGTGCCCGCGTGCCCACCCGCACCACCACCCTGCAGCGCGGCGACGACCTGCTCGTGGTGGCCGTCTCCGGGGTGCGCGAGCTCACCGAGGAGCGCCTCTTCGCGCTGTCCGAGCGGGGCAGGCTGGCCGGCTGGACGACGCCGGGTGCCTCCCGCGTGCCGGAGCTCCGCCCCGCCCCGGGCCGCGACCGTACAGTGCCGCAGCGTGACGCTGAGCGCTGACGGTGACGGCCCCGGGACGACCGGCGGCGCGGACGACGTCGACGTCCTCGTCGCCGGGGTGGGCGCCAGGGTGCGCGCACTCCGCTCCCAGCAGGGGATGACGCTGTCCGAGCTGGCAGAGGCCGCGGGGCTGTCCGCGTCGATGGTGTCCACCGTCGAACGGGGCCGGACCGCGCCCTCCCTGGGGACGCTGGCGCGCCTGGCGGCCGGGCTCGGCGTCCGCGTCGCGTCCCTCTTCTCCGCAGCACCCGCCGACGAGTCCCCGGTCCTGCGCAGGGCGGACCAGATCGTCGACACCACACCCGGTGGCCTGGTGCGGCGCCTGGCGGTGTTCCAGCCGGAGAAGGACGTCGAGGTCTACGTCGACGAGTACGCGCCCGGGACCAGCCACGCCTCGCGCCCCTCGCAGCACCCCGGCCAGGAGTACGGAGTGCTGCTCGAGGGGACCCTGGAGGTGGAGCTGGGCGATGACGTGCACCGCGTCGAGGCGGGAGACGCCATCCACTACGAGGCCAAGCAGGCGCACCTCATCCGCAACACCGGCACCAGCGCAGCGCGGGCGGTGTGGGTGAACGTCCGTCGCCTCTGATGGCGCCCGTGAGGAACCGGTAACGGTGGCGTAACAGCACCAGGCAGCTCGGGCAACACCGGAGCAACAACACGGTTGTAGGAATTGCACTGACAGCGAAGTCAGTCGACTCGCTCCCTGCTCCCACGACTCGAGGTGGCCCCATGTCCGCCCCCGCCCGCGTGCTCGCCGTCAGTCCCGAGGACCGGCTCCCCGCCGGCCGCACCGCGCTCTTCGGGGTCCAGCACCTGCTGGCCCTCACCGGCATCTTCATCTTCCCGGTGCTGCTCGGCAGCGCCCTGGACCTCCAGACCGCGCAGGTGGGCCAGATCGTCCAGGCCTGCTTCCTGCTGACGGGCATCGTCACGGTGCTGCAGTCGAGCCGCCTGCTGCGCCTGCCGATCGTCCAGGGGCCCACCGCAGCCTTCTTCGTGGCGCTCATGACCTCCGGCGCCACCTACGGCCTGGGCACCGCCTTCGGCTCCATGGTGGTCGCCGGCCTCGTCTTCATGGCCCTGACCGTCCCCCTGGGCAGGCTCGGTGTCTTCGGGCACGTCTCCCGGGTGGCCACCCACCCGCTGGTCTTCGGGTCGCTGTTCGTGGTCATCGGCGCCCAGCTGGCCGCCATCGGGCTGCCCAACTGGTTCGGCGTCCCCGGCACCCCCGGCTTCGGGACCCGCAGCTTCGTCGTCGCCGCGGTCACGGCCGTGGTGGTGCTGGGCTGCCTCGTGCTCGGGCGCGAGGGCCTCGTCAAGCGCGGCGCCGTCGTCTGGGGCATCGCGGCCGGCACGGCCGCCGCCGCAGCGATGGGCACCTGGGCGCCGACCGCGCCGACCGCCGTCCTCGGGGCCCCCGAGCCGCTGCCCTTCGGCTTCGGCGTGGCCTGGCCGGCGGTGCTCCTCATGCTCCTCGCCTTCCTGCAGGCGGGCACGGAGTCGATGGGCATGTACTCCCTCGTCGGCGGCTGGACCGGCCAGAAGGTCTCCTTCCAGCGCGTCAACCGAGGCCTGTTCACCGAGTTCGCGGGCACCGTGGTCGGTGGTCTGTTCGGCGGCATCGGCACCACCTCCTACCCGGAGAACGCCGGCATCGTGCGCGTCACCGGCGTCGGCAGCCGCCGCGTGACGATGGCGGCCGGCGCCTTCGCCGTCGTCCTCGCCTTCGTGCCCGCGGTCAGCCTGTTCATCGCCGGCCTGCCGGGCCCGGTCCTCGCAGCGGCCTCCACGATCCTGTTCGGGACCATCGCTGTGGGCGGCGTCCAGATGCTGGCCGAGGTCGAGTGGGACGACATCAACCTGGCCGTCGCCGGCCCCTCGATCCTGGTGGCGCTGGGGGTGCAGTTCCTCCCCGCCGAGGTCTCCGCCGCGGCCCCGCCGGCCCTCGCCGGACTGGTCACGAGCCCGATGATGGTGGGCGTCGTGCTCCTGCTCGTCCTGCACGCTCTGCTCAACCTCGGCCTGCGCCCCGTCCTGGCCCGCCGGTCCGCCGGCTCCCCCTCCGACGCGGCGACGCCCACGGCTGCCGACGAGGTCGTCCTTCCCGCCCAGGCGCAGCGCGCCGCCGACGACCTCACGAAGGCCTGACCCCGTGACCACCTCCCCCGCTCACCGGGTGTACGGAGAACACCGCCCGCTGGCGACCGACGGCGCCTTCGCCGAGTGGCTCGACCCCACTCGCTCCGCCGTCATCTCCATCGACATGCACGACGGGCACCTGTCCGAGGAGCCCGACTGCCCGTGCCCCGCCCCGCGCGGCCGCGAGGTGGTGGCGCCGGTCGACGCCTTCCACCGCGCGGCCCGTGCCGCCGGGGTGCCCGTCATCCACGTGCGCTCCGAAGTCCGGGCCTCCGGCGTGGACGACGTCCGCGGCGTCCCCAGCGCGTGGCGCACGACCTTCCCCCAGTGGGTGGGCCCCATCCCCGGCGCCGACCAGCACGCCCTCGCCGGCAGCCGCTGGACGAGGTTCACCACCGAGGTGCTCCCGGGCGACGAGGTGGTCACGGGCAAGAAGCGCCTCTCAGCCTTCTACCCCACCGACCTCGACTTCCTGCTCCGGCAGATGGGCGTCCGCACCGTGGTGCTGGACGGGATCATGGCGGACTGCTGCGTCCTCAACACCGCCTTCGACGCGAACAACCTCAGCTACCGCGTCGTGGTGCTGGAGGACCTCGTGCGCGGCACCGACGAGGCGCTGGAGGCCGCTGCCCTGTCCGTGGTCTCGCTGCACCTGGGCCTGGTGACCACCTCGTCCGACCTGCTCGCCGCGTGGTCCCCCGTACCGGCGGTCACGGCCCGGTGACCACCGGCGGCCAGACCGCTGCCCGCCCGCTCCCGGACTCTCCGGCGCCCGCAGCGCCGGGGAGTCCGGCGTGGCGCGCACCGGCCACCGTCGTCGGGGTGGTGGTGGCGTCCACGGCCCTGTCCACCGCTCCCACCCCGCTGTTCCCCCTCTACGCAGCCCGCGACGGCCTGACGACGACCGCCACCACCGCGGCGTTCGCCGTCTTCGCCGTCGGCGTGGTCGTGGGCCTCGCCGCCGCCGGCAGGTCGAGCGACAGGTGGGGGCGGCGCAGGGTGCTGCTGGTGGCGAGCCTGCTGGAGGCGGCGGCCGCGGTCGTGCTGGCCGCGGCCCCGGGCACCGGCGGGCTGGTGGCCGGGCGCGTGCTCTGCGGGCTGGGGGTGGGTGTGCTGGCCTGCACGGCGTCGGTCGCCGTCCGCGAGCTGGTCGCAGGGGCGGCTGAGCCGGTGAGGCGCCGCTGGGCGACGGCCGCGGGAGCCATGAGCATGGCCGGCCTGGGCCTGGGCCCGCTCCTCGCCGGCGCTCTCGCCCAGAGCGCGCCCGCGCCGCTCCACCTCGTGTACGGGGTGCTGGCCGTGGCCCTGGCTGCCTGCTGCGCGGCGCTCGGTCGCCTCCCGGAGACGGCCCCCGGCTCGGGCCCGGGAGAGGTGCTTCCGCCCCGTCAGCGACCTCTCGCCGGGACCGTCGTCGGCGCCGCTCCCCTCCTCACGGCCTTCACGGCCTTCACGGTGACGGGCTTCTACGGCGGGCTCGCCCCCGAGGCGCTGCGCACCGTGGGCGGGCCGCCGGGACCGCTGGCCGCCGGGGCTGCGATCGGGTCCGTCTTCCTGGCCGGAGCCCTCTCCCCCCAGCTGCTCCCAGCTGAGCGGTGGACCGGCCGGCTGGCCGGGGTCCTCTCCGTGACCGCCGGCACCGTCGCAGCCACCACCGCGCTGGTGCTCGCCTCCCCGGGGCTCCTCCTGGTGGCCGCTCCCCTGGCGGGTGCGGGCTGCGGCCTGCTGTTCGCCTCCGCCGTGGCGGCGGCCTCCAGAGTCGCCCCCGCGAACCGGGCGGCTGCGGCCCGCGCAGTCTTCCTCGCCGCGTACGCGGGTCTGGCGGGACCGGTGCTGGCGCTCGGCGCGCTCCTGCGCGCGGTCCCGCTGAGCACCGCCGTGGTGCCGCACGCGGCCCTGGTGGTCGTGCTGCTGGCCGCCTCCCTGTGGGCCGCACGGGTCCGCTCACCCCAGGAACAGGACGACCAGCGGTAGAGTTGGCACTCGAGCGGCCGGAGTGCCAGCGCCCCGCGCGACCGCGTCCCGCCCGCTCGTCGTCGTCGTGAACCGAGGAGCTCCAGCGTGCCCACGTACGCCTACACCTGCACCGCCTGCGACCACAGCCTCGAGGTGCGGCAGTCGTTCTCCGACGCAGCGCTGACGGAGTGCCCGGAGTGCTCCGGTCGCCTGCGCAAGCGCTTCGACGCCGTGGGCGTGGTGTTCAAGGGCAGCGGCTTCTACCGCACCGACTCCCGCTCCGAGGGCAAGGGCGGCTCGTCGAGCTCGACCGGCTCCAGCGACAGCTCGTCCAGCTCGTCCAGCTCGTCCTCGACGCCGTCCAGCGGCAGCTCCTCGAGCTCCGGCTCCAGCTCGGCGAGCAGCAGCTCCGCGCCCGCCAGCAGCTCCTCCTCGTCGTCCTCCTGACGGCCTGACGCCCCGCCCGGTGCTCCCACCGGGCGGGGCGTCGTGCTGTCGTGCGCCCACAGGCGGCCTGGGCGGCCCGTCCGTCCACAGGCGGCGGTCCGGTCACCGCGCGGCGGTCGGGCCCGCCGGCACGCTGCCGCGATGACCACCACCGCCTGGCCGCCCCCGCAGCGGCGCACCGCCCCGTCCTCCCCCGCGCCGGGTGCGGCGCGCCGGAGGCTGCGCCGGGCCCTGCGGCGCTCCCGCCGGCCGCTGGCCGCCGTGCTGCTGGCCTGCGCGACAGCGCTGGGCGTGACGGCGCTGGTGCCCCACGAGGAGACCGGGGGCGGGGTGCCGGTGCTCGTGGCCGCGGACGACCTGCCGGCCGGCGCCGCGGTCGCCGCGGGCTCGCGGGTGGCCGTCCTCCCGCCCTCGGCCGTGCCCTCCGGCGCCCTGGGGCCCGCCGACGTCGACGCCTCCGGGCGCGCCGCGGACGCCCGCCTGGCCGCCCCCGTGCGCGCCGGCGAGGTCATCACCGACGTCCGCCTCAGCGGCGGCGACGTGCTCGCGTCCCTCGCCCCCGGTCAGGTGGCCGTGCCGGTGGCGGTGACCTCACCGCTGCCGGACGGGCTGGTGGTCGCCGGTGCGCGGGTCGCGGTGCTGGCCGCCGCACCCGAGGCTCCGGCGGTCCCGGAGGACGAGGAGGGCACCGCGCCCGCCAGCGGGCTGCTCGTCCGCAGCGCGACGGTGCTGGTGGTCAGCACCGACCCGCTCACCACGGGCCTGCTCGCCGGCGGCAGCGGCGGCACCTCGGTGGTCCTGGCGCTGGACGACGACGCCGCCGCCCGCGTGGCCGCGGCCACGGCGGACGGCGGCGTCGTGCTCGCCCGGTCTGCCTGACGCGGCCCTCAGCGGGTCTGGGCGCGGGCGGCGTACTCGTCGGACGTCGCGATCTTGCCGCACGCCAGCCCGCGGCCGCGGTGAGGAGAAGGGGGCGACGGCGCGTCGCGGCCTAACCCCAGTGGGGCGGGCGGTCGGCGAGCAGCCGCTCCGCCTCAGCCGCCCAGCGCCGCGCGTCCTCGGAACCGCCGGGAGCCGGGGTGGCGCGAGGACCGGGCTCGCGCAGCGTCGGTGCCTCCACCTCCTCGCCGGGGGCACCGGTCGGGGGCGCCACCACGCGGCGCCTCGCGCGCCCCGGGCGGCGTCCCCCACCCGCAGGGCCGCCGGTCGAGGTGGGGTCAGGCACCGCTGGAGAGCTCGCGCAGGACGGCCGCGACGGGCCCGGTCGGGTCGTCGAAGAGCTCCCGGGCGCTGACCCGCACCACCCCCCAGCCCAAGTGCCCGAGCTGCTCGGGCACCACGAGCTCGCGCTGGACGAGGTCGCCCACCGGGTCGTCGTCGGTACCGGCGGGGATGTCGGTGAGCACGGCCACGGCCGGGCCGTCAGCCCCCGCCGGGAGCACCACCACGTCGGGCACCGAGCCGGTGACGAGCGCCCGCGCACCGCGTCCGCCGAGGCGGTCGGACAGGCGCGCCAGCAGCGGGTCCGGAGCCGGCGCCTCGGCCAGCGGGCCACGCCGCGCCCCGAGGGCGCGCAGCGGCTCCAACGGGTCCGTGGCCGGGGGCTCCTCCAGGGACAGCAGCAGCTCCCGCAGGGCGGAGGCGCCGGTGGAGGTGCACTGCGAGGCCTCCAGCACCTCCCCCGCCACGCAGCTGACCACGGTGAGCCGCTTGCGGGCCCGGGTGAGCACCGACGCGAGCCAGCGGTGGCCGTCGGCGTCGTCGAGGGGCCCGAAGCGGTGCACGAAGCGGCCGAGGGGGGTGACGCCCAGGCCGACCGAGAAGACCACCGCGTCGCGCACGGTGTCGGCGCAGCGCTCGACGTCGGTCACCACGAAGCTCTCGCGGCGGCGGCGCCGCAGGAAGGCCGCCAGCTCGGGGCGGGCCGGCAGTGCGGCGCGGACCGCGTCGGCGATGCGGCGCGCGTGCGGCCGGGTCAGCGCCACCACCGCGAGCGACTCGTTCGGGTGGTCGCGCACGTGGCTGAGCACGAGGTCGACCACCGCCGCGACCTCGCCGTCCGGGCTGTTCACCACGCCGTCGGCGTCGGGGCGGCCGGTGACGTCGCTGACGCGGCGCAGCCGCACCGGCGGGCGACCGGGCGGGCAGGGCACGGCCCGCTCCCCCGTGGTGGTGCCGGGCACGGCGCTGGCCAGCGCCGCCAGCTGCAGCGGCATCCGGTGCTGCCAGGCGAGGCGGACGGTGGGCAGCACCTGCTCCAGGGCGTCGAAGACGCTGCGCCGCGAGCCGCGCGGCAGGGGCGCCTCGTCGGAGCGGCGGGGCGCCACGCGCACCGGCGTGGGGCCGCCGGGGTCACCGACCACCACCAGCTGGCGGCCCGCGGAGGCGGCGAGCACGGCCTCGGGCACCCCGACGCGGTGGGCGGCGAGCACCAGCACCACGTCGTAGCGGCGCTGCGAGGCGAGCTCGACCGAGAGGGCGAGCGGGCCGCTCACGCGGCACGGGGCGCTGGCCGACAGGGCCGTGGCCCCGCGCACGCGGTGGACCGCGGCGGCGCGGCGCTGCTTCTCGCGGGCGGCGAGGGCGGCGCTGGCCTCGGCGTGGCCGACGGCGTCGAGCGCGCCCAGGGCGGGGTCTGCGGCCACGAGCGTGTCCAGCACCGACCGCCACCAGGAGCGGCGCAGCTCCACCACGGCCTGGTCGGGGTCGAGGCCGCGGCGGCGCGCCTCCTCCAGCAGCGGCACCAGGCCGCGGCGCTCGAGGACGGCGAGCAGCTGCGCGCGCTGCGGCAGGTCGGCCAGGGTGCCGGAGTCGGCCACCAGCGCCCCGAGCCGCTCGGTGAGGGCGTGCCACGGCTCGTCGGCGAGCCCGCCCCCGCCCGTGGTGGGGGCGAGCACGGCGGACAGGGCGCTGACCTGCGCGACCACCTGGTCGAGCACCACCTCGGCCGCGGGGACGCCCTGCGGCACGCGCGGCGGGGCGCCGGCCGCGTCCTGGGCGCGCCAGGCCTCCCAGTCGAGGCGGGCGCGCTCGGCGTCGACGAGGGCGCCGTGGAGGTCGTCGAGGACCACGCCGGGGCGCACCAGCTCCCGCGCGGCGCGCTCGAGGCGGCGGCGCTCGAAGACGCCGTAGCGCGGGCCGGCGGCCCGCTGCGCCGGCGGCGCGGTCGCGTCGATGAGCGG
Organism: Streptomyces sp. NP160; assembly: GCF_006335115.1. Taxonomy (GTDB): domain Bacteria; phylum Actinomycetota; class Actinomycetes; order Actinomycetales; family Quadrisphaeraceae; genus Quadrisphaera. The sequence goes on along the minus strand of NZ_VDMJ01000021.1, from coordinate 49,826 downwards.
CGTCAGGGGCCTGTCGAAGACCGCGGGCAGGAAGGAGTCGAGGCAGTCGCGCACGCGCGCCAGCAGGTCGAGCTGGGCCTGGGCGTCGGCCACGCAGCCCGGCACCCGCAGGCCGCTGCCGCCGGCCAGCACGGTGGCCTGGCGGCGCAGGGCGGGCAGCAGGTCGTCGCGCAGGGCGCGCGCCTCGTCGAGGGCCTCGGCGGCCTGGGCGCGGTCGGCCAGCGCCGCCCCCGACCACGCGGTGTCGCCCACGCGCGCCGACAGGGCGCCGAGGTCCACCGCCTCCCGCAGCTCCACCGCGGCCTTCTCGCGCTCGGCGGCGTCCATCGCGCGCAGCGCGGCCGGGGCCAGGCGCACCGGGTCGGGCCCGGGCGGCAGGACGGCGAGGGCCGCCATCGCCTCCAGCGCGGACACCCCCCAGGGGCCGCGGCGGGTGTGCAGCGCGGCGCGGTGGCGCCCCAGCGCGGCCACCACGTCCCCGTCGCCCCCCGCGACAGCGGGAGCGGGCGCGGGCGCGTCCACCGGAATCACCGGCAGGGGGCCGGTGCTGTTCGGGTCCACCGACCCGGTCGCGTCGACGAGGAGGTCACCGAGCCCGCGGGCCGCCAGCCGGCGGGCGACGTCCTCGGCCTCCTGCTGCTGGCCGGCCACGAGCAGCACGCTGCGGCCGGTGGCGGCCAGCGCCGCCACGGTGGTGGCCGCCACCTGGGTGGCCCCGGTGCCGGGGCCGGCCTCCACGCGCACGGAGCGGCCCGCGAGCACGGTGTCGAGCACCCGCCGCTGGGAGGCGTCCAGCGGGAGCACCTGCACGTCGTCCGGGTCCACCCCGCGGGCGCCCTCGGGGAGCTCGACGGCGGCGCCCGGGCTCTGCAGCCGCGTGCGCGCGGGGGCGTCGCCGGCCAGCGCCAGGGCGACGTCGGAGCCGGCCAGCTCGTCGCCGGCCCGGTCCAGCTCGGCCACGAGGGACCTGGCCACGTCCACCAGGACCGTCACGAGCAGACCGGGCTTGACCTGGATGTCGGGGGCCGAGACGCGGGTCAGGGAGCGCAGGCGCTCCAGCGCGGGAGCGGGGTCGAAGCCGTGGGCGTGCACCGACAGGGCCGCCAGACCGGCCGGGTCGACGGGCACGCCGCGGCGCTGCAGCTCCCGCACGAGCGCCGGGTTGGTGCGCACCGGGCCACCCAGGCCGATCTCGTAGTCCACCGGGCCGGAGCCGCGGGCGTGCAGCTCGGCCGGGCGCAGCAGCAGCGGGGTGCTCACGGTGAGGCCGGTGGCCTCGTCGTGCCAGGAGGCGAGCCCGACGGCCAGGACGCAGGCCTGCAGGCCGTGCTCGTCGGCGAGGGCGGACGCCTCGCCGCGGATGGCGCGCGCCCGCCGGCGCGCCTCCTCGAGCGCTCCCGCCTCGCGGAAGAGGTGGGACAGGCGCGTGGGACGGCCGGCCAGGAGCAGGGCGACGCCGGAGGGGTGGGCCGAGGCGAGCTCGAGGGACCCGTCGCGCAGGTCCTCCGCGGTCATGAGCGGTTCGGGGCCGCCGAGGGAGGCCAGCTCGGTGCGCCAGCCCGCGAGGGCCCGCTCGAGGGCGCTCGCGCCGGGGCGGCCGCCGGGGACGGCGCGCCGGCCGGTGGCGGGCACGGGGCGCCCTCCCCTCGGGGCGGCCGGGGCGGCCGGGGCGGCCGGGGCGGCCGGACCACCGGGGCCGGCGAGCTGGCCGGCACCGCCGGCGGGCGGCGCCGGTGCGTCGGGGCGCCCGCCGTCGCCCTCCGGCGACGGGGTGGACGACGGCTGCTGCCCTGCACCCGGTGCCGCCCCGGCACCAGCAGCACCACCCGCCACGCCCATCAGCCCTTGAGTCACTCGGAAAGGCTAGTGCGCCGCGGACGTGGTCAGCACGACCGAACGGTGCGTCGCGACCGCGGCGTCCTGCGCGGCGGGGACGGGGCTCCACCCGGCTACGCTGGGACCCGCGCCCTGGTAGCTCAGCGGAAGAGCAACCGCCTCCTAAGCGGTAGGTCGCGGGTTCGAGTCCCGCCTGGGGCACTCCGTGGTGTCACCAGCTCGTGTAGAGCAGGTGCTGCACCACGAGGGCCCACGCGACCTGGCCGGCGAGGGCCGGTCCGGCCCACCGGGGCGGCAGGGCGAGCAGCGCCAGCGCCATCCACGGGACGACGGGCAGCCAGATCCGCTCGACCTCCCCCTTGCTCATCTGCGACAGCGAGGCCAGCAGGACGAAGGCGGCGGCGCCCGCCACGAGCAGCACCACCGCACGCCGCTCCCGTGCTGCGCCGTCGCCGGCCGCCGTCACCTCGCGGCCCCACCTCCCTGCGGCGGCCAGCCCAGCGCCCACCAGCGGTCCGGCGCTCACCGCGAGCGCGGCCAGGTTGCCCCAGCTCCAGTAGGCGGCGGGCCGCCGGGAGGCGATGCCGTCCCAGTACCGCTCCACCAGCACCGGGTAGGCCTCCCAGATGGCGTACCCGCCCGCGAGCAGGAGCAGGAGGGGGACGAGGGCCGACACCGCGGCCACGGGCAGCGGCGTCCAGCGGCGCCCGGCCGCGAGGACGGCCAGGCACAGCGTCCCGAGCAGGGGCAGGCCGTAGGAGAAGGTCACGCAGGTGCCCAGCAGCAGGCCCGCCAGCACCGCCCAGGCCGTGCGCGCGGACGCCGCGCGCGCCGTGGTCGCCAGTGCGAGGGTGGCCAGGCCCCAGGCCGCGGTCGCGGTGAAGACGGCGTCGGCGCTGACGCAGAGGTAGACGGCCGCGGGGCTGAGCACCAGGTAGGGCGCCGCTGCCCGGGCCGCCGTCGGCGCCCCCAGGGCGCGCAGGGCCACGAGCACCGCGGGCACCGTCGTGGCCGCCACGGCCGTGACCACCAGACCGGCGGCGAGGTCACCGCCCAGCCCGAGCCGCACGAGGGCGACGAAGAACAGCAGCGCCCCGGGCGGGTGGCCGGCGACGTGCGTGACCCAGTTGTCGGGCGCCGCGGAGTACGGGATGCGCGCGGTGAAGGTGGACAGCAGCTCGGGCACGGAGGTCACCTCGCGCGCCGTGGGCAGGTACTCCCAGCGGTTGCCCAGCGCGCGGGTGAGGCCGGAGGGCCCGTCCACCAGCGCGAGCGCGAGCATCCAGGCGGCCGCCGCGACGGCGCTGACCAGCAGCAGCCGCCCCCAGGGCAGGCGCTGGGCCAGCCGCGGGCCCCAGCGGACGCCCGCCACGGCGAGCGCCAGCGCCACCGGTGTGCCGACGCCCAGGCCCGGCTGCCAGATCCCGTGGGTGGGGGCGAACCCGAGGTCGTCGTCGCGGGGGTGGACCTGCCACCCGGTCAGCAGGGGCACCAGGACACCGGCCGCCACCAGCAGCAGCGTGGCGAGCAGCCCGACCAGCGGCGCCCGGCCCGTCGCCACGGGGTCGAGGACCGCCGCCCGGCTCACCGCTGCCACCCCGCGTGCACGAAGCAGCGCGCACCGGCCCGCCGGACCTCGACCTCCTCGAAGCCGCTGCGGTGCAGCGCCGTGCGCAGCGCCCGCAGACCCAGGCGCGCCCAGCGGAACGGGGCGCTGCTGGCGCCGTCGTCGTCGACGACGACGAACCAGCCGTCCTCGTCGGCGTGCTCGTCGGCGTCGGCCTCCACCACCAGCACCCCGCCGGGGGCGAGGAGGTCCGCGCAGCGGGCGAACAGGGCGCCCGGGTCGCCGCCGATGCCGAGGTTGCCGTCCATGAGCAGCACCGTGCGCCAGTGGCCCTCGCGGGGCAGGGCGTCGAAGACCGACCCGCGCACCGCGCGGGCGCCGCGGTCGGCGCACGCCTGCGCGGCCTCCGGGGCGACGTCCACGCCGAGGGCCTCCAGGCCGTGGTGCAGGGCGGCGCGGACCATCCGCCCCGGCCCGCACCCGACGTCGAGGAGCGGGCCCTCGACGCCGGCGATGGCGCTGGTGTCGGCGCTGTCGGCGGGCGCCCGGAGGGTGTCGAGCTCCCAGCTCGTCCCCGTCTCCCGGCGCTGCCCGCCGTCCCCCGGTGGCGAGGACCGGTGCAGGTGGAGCCGCCCGGACCGCCGGCTCCGCAGGTGCCGGCGGTAGGGCTCGTCGCAGCCCTCGCCGAAGACCGGTGGCCCGGGGCGGAGCGCGTCGGCGAGGTGGCTCACGAGGCGCCTGCCGCCGCACCCGCGACGGACCGCGCCCACGCCCTGGCGGTGCGGGTGGCGGGGGCGAGGGCGCTGACGGCGGCGAGGTCGTCAGGGGTGTCGACGTCCCGCAGCTCCCCCAGCAGCCCGACCCGCAGGCCGGCCCCGAGCAGCCGGTCCAGCTGGCGGGCGCCGGTGTCCTCCTGCGACATGGGCACGCCGCGGACGAGGTCGCCGCGAGCGGGCCGGGGGCCCAGGCCGAGGGCCCAGAAGCCTCCGTCGGCCGCCGGCCCGAACCAGGCGCCCCCGGGCCGCTCCCGGCCCAGCAGCAGCCCGAGCGCCGGGGCGAGGTCCTCCGGGCGCAGCTGGGGGGTGTCCATGCCCACGAGCAGGAGCGGCCCGGCCACCACGTCGAGCAGGTGCCCGAGCCGCTCGTCCAGCCCGCCGGCCGGCTGCTCGAGGACCTCCCACCCGTCCAGCTGCGCGGCCCGCGGCGGGCTGCCCTGCAGGAACAGGACGCGGCGCACCCCGGGAGCGCCGTCGGCCGTGAGGTCGACGGCCTCGAGGGTGTCGAGCAGGCTCGCCTCCGCCACCCGCGCGGCGCCCTCGGGCCCCAGCGCCGGTGCCAGCCGTGTCTTGACGTGCCCCGGCACGCACTCCTTCGCGACCACCACCAGCGCTGGTCCCTCACCCGTCATCGGCGTCCCCCCTCGGCTGCCGCGAGCACGCGGCTCATGTCACGCACGGCGCCCACGGTGCCGCGCACCGTGCCGGTGACCTTCGAGCGGCCCGTCCGGGGGCGGTAGGCGACGTCGACCTCCGCCACCCGCAGGCCCGCCCGCACCGCCCGCGCGACGGCCTCCAGCGGGTAGCCGCTGCGCCGGTCGCGCAGGTCCAGCGCCAGCAGGTCCGCCCGGCGGGCCACGCGCATCGGCCCGAGGTCGTGCAGGCGCAGCCCGAGCCGCATCCGCACCAGCACCGACAGCGCGGCGCCGGCCACCCGGGCGTGCAGCGGCCAGGCGGAGCGGCTGGTGGCGCGCCGCCGGCCCAGGACGAGGTCGGCCGCCCCGGCGTCGACCAGCGCCACCAGGCGGGGCAGCTCGCCGAGGTCCAGGCTGCCGTCGGCGTCGCAGAAGGCGACCAGGGGGGCGGTCGCGGCCTCGAGGCCCGCGTGGCAGGCCGAGCCGAAGCCGCGCACGGGCTGCACCACCACGCGGGCGCCGGCGGCCCGGGCGACCTCGGCGGTGCCGTCGGTCGAGCCGTTGTCGACGACGACGGCGGAGTACTCCGGTCCCAGGGCCGCCAGCTCCGCCAGCACCCCCGGCAGGGCGCCGGCCTCGTCCAGGCAGGGCAGCACCACGTCGACGCGGACCCCGCCGCCGGGCGGCTGCGGGACGCTCACGCGCGCAGCGGCGCGACGGCGAACTCGCGCAGGCCCTCGGAGACCGGCACGGCGGCGCGCCACCCCAGCTCGGCGGCCGCGCGCTGGGAGGACGCCGTCACGTGCCGGACGTCACCGGCCCTGAACGCGCCGGTGACCTCCGGCGGCGGGCCTCCGAGCGCCTCGGACAGCGCGGTGGCGAGCTCGAGGACGGTGGTGACCGTCCCGCTGCCGGTGTTGAAGGCGCGGCTCGTGCCGGCGGGGGCGTGCGCCGTCCAGGCCAGCGCCGCCACCCCCGCGCGGGCGACGTCGTCGACGTGCACGAGGTCGCGGCGCTGGGCGCCGTCCTCGAAGACCCGGGGCGCCCGGCCGTGCTCCAGCGCCGAGCGGAAGATCGCGGCGACGCCCGCGTAGGGGGTGTCGCGGGGCATGCCCGGCCCGTAGACGTTGTGGTAGCGCAGGGCGGCGACGCGCCCGCCGGTCTCGCGCGCCCACACCGCCGCCAGGTGCTCCTGGGTCAGCTTGGTGAGCGCGTAGGTGCTGCGCGGGTCGAGGCGGGCGTCCTCGGTGACGACGTCGGGCTCGAGCTCCTCCCCCGTGGCCGGGTCGCGCGGGTCGAAGCGACCCGCTGCCAGGTCCGCCTCGTCCCGGGGGGCCGGGCGGACCGCGGCGCCGTCGCTGGGCCGCCGGTAGGCGCCCTCGCCGTAGACGACCATCGAGGAGGCCAGGACCAGGCGCCCGACGTCCGCGCGCGCCATGGCCGCCACCAGCTGCGCGGTGCCCGTCACGTTGGTCTCGGCGTAGTCGGGGGCGTCCTGCAGGTCCACCCCCAGGCCCACCTTGGCCGCCTGGTGGCTGACGGCCGTCGCCCCGGCGAGGACGGCGTCGAGGGTCCGCGCGTCGCGGACGTCGCCCACCACCAGCTCCACGCCGTCGGGCAGGTCGGCCTGCGTCGGGGGCCTGCCGTGCACGTCGGGCCGGCCGGAGTCCAGCACGCGCACCCGCCACCCGCCGGCGAAGGCGGCGCGCACCACCGCGGAACCGATGAAGCCGGCGCCACCGGTCACCACCAGGAGGTCATCGGGCATCCCGGCACTGTCGCACGCGACCGTTCCGACGGCGCGGCGGCGCCCCGGGGTGTTCCCTGGTCGCGTGACGAGCACGCGCCTGGTGGACCGCGCCGAGCCGCTGGTGCGCGAGCTGCAGCGGCGGGCGAGCTCCCCGGGCCGCAGCCCCCGCACCGCCGTGGTGCTGGGCCGGCTGCTGGGAGCGGGGGTGGTCGTGTGCTTCGCCACCGGCCTGTTCAGCCACCTCGTGCAGGAGCAGCCGGCGTGGCTGCCGCTGTCCCCGCGCCCGGTGTGGCTGTACCGCGCCACGCAGGGCGTGCACGTGGCGGTCGGGCTGGCCCTGGTCCCGGTGCTGCTGGGCAAGCTGTGGGCGGTCTACCCGCGGCTGTTCGCGTGGCCTCCGGTCACCGGCGTGCGCTCGGTCCTGGAGCGGCTGTCGGTGCTCGTGCTCGTGGCCACCGCCCTGCTGCAGCTGGCGACCGGCGTCATGAACACCGCCCAGTGGTACGCCTTCCCCTTCTCGTTCAAGCCGGTCCACCTCGCGCTCTCCTGGGTCCTGCTCGGCAGCGTGGTGCTGCACGTGGCCGTCAAGCTGCCGGTCATCGCCGGCTCCTGGCGCGCTCCGTCGGCCCAGGACGAGGACGCGGACGACGAGGACGACGAGGACGACGAGGAGGCCGTGGCGCGGCGCACCGCGCTGACGGCGGTGGGAGCGGCGACCGCGGCGACGGTGCTGCTGACCGTGGGCCAGTCGCTGCCCGCGCTGGCACCGCTGGCCCTGCTGTCACCGCGCCGCCCGGGGGTCGGGCCGCAGGGGCTCCCGGTGAACCGGACGGCGCGGGAGGCCGGTGTGCTGCAGACCGCCGTCTCTGCGGACTGGCGCCTGGAGGTCGTCGACGAGCGCCGGGGCGCCCTGGTGCTGCTCACCCTCGAGGAGCTGCGGGCCATGCCCCAGACCGGCGCGCGCCTGCCGATCGCCTGCGTCGAGGGGTGGAGCCAGGACGCCGACTGGTCCGGGGTGCGGCTGCGCGAGCTGCTGGCGCTGGTCGGGGCACCGGCCGGCAGCGACGTGCGGGTGTCGAGCCTGCAGGTGCGGGGCGGGTACCGCACCAGCCTCATGAGGGGCGCCTACGCCCAGGACCCCCGGACGCTGCTGGCGCTGGCGCTGGGCGGTGAGCCGCTGCACCTGGACCACGGACACCCCGCCCGCGTCATCGCCCCGGGCCGCCCGGGCGTGCTGCAGACCAAGTGGGTCCGGCGGGTGGAGGTGCTGTCGTGACCGGGTGGCCGCGGGGCCGGGGCGCGCGCCTGGCGGCGGGGGTCCTCGGCGTCCTGCTGGTGCTGGTGGGCGTGGTGGCGGGCCGGGTGCTCGACCGCGGGCCGCTGGTGGGGGCGCTGCTGTGGCTGCTCGCCGCCGTGGTCCTGCACGACGTGCTCCTCGCCCCGGCGGTGGCGGTGGTGGGGCGGGGCCTGCTGCGGCTGGTGGGTGGGTCGCGCCAGGCCCACCGGGTGGCGGTGGCCGCGGCCGCCGTGGCGGGGACCACCGCCCTGGTGGCGGTGCCGGGCCTGGTGGCGCGTGCCCAGGGGCCGCGCAACCCCTCGGTCCACCCCACCGACTACGCGCAGGTGCTCGCGGTGGTGTGGGCGGTGGCCGCCGCGGTGGTGCTGGTGGCCGCCGCAGCGGGCCGCGTCAGTCGGCGGCGCGCTCCGAGCGCACGCGGGAGGAGGTCATCATCCGCGCCTCGTACCGCGAGAAGCCCATCAGCGCGGGGAGGAGCAGCGGGGGAAGGGCCAGGGCCATCCACATCATGATTCTGCGGATGCCCCGTTCGAGCGCAGCTCAAGCGCGCCGTGACTGTTTCGTGACTGATCGCAACACAACCGTTACCTAAAACCCACCCGTCCCTCACGTCACACAGGTCTCGTCCGTAACGATCACCGCGCCAGTCGATCGACCACGGCACCGAAGACCCCGGGCGCCGCCGCGGCCACCGGCACCAGCGCTGCGCGCAGCGGACGGAGCTCGGCCGCCGCCAGCAGACCCGCCGTCAGCGCCCGGTGCGCCCTGGTCTCGCGCGCCCACGCCGCCGCGTACGCGTCGGCCACCCGGCGGGCTCGCTCGCCGGTCACGGCCTCCACCGCCAGCCGCGCCGACGCCAGGCCCACCCGCAGCCCCTCACCCGTCAGCGCGTCGACGTAGCCCGCGGCGTCCCCGGCCAGCAGCACCCGCCCCGAGGCCACCGCCCGCACGCGCTGGCGCAGCGGCCCCGCGCCCCGCGCTGCGGTCGTCCACGGCGCTCCCCCCAGCCGGTGCGCGAGGGCGGGCAGCTGCTCGAGCCCCTCGGTGAAGGTCGTCCCGCGCGGCCCCAGCACCGCGACGCCCACCTCGCGCGGCCCCACCGGCGTGACGTACCCCTCCACCCCGCGACCCCAGTGCACCTCCACGTGCGAGCTCCACGGCACCAGCGCGGCGTGCCGCCGCACCCCGAAGCGCACCGCTCCCCCGCGCGCGGGGGCCTCCAGGCCCGCCGCGCGCCGCACCCCGGAGTGCAGGCCGTCGGCACCCACCACCCACCGCGCCACCAGCGGCTCGACCCCCGCCGCGCCGGGGACGGCGACGTCGAGCTGCACGCGTGCGCCGTCCTGCACCAGCTCGACCACCCGGCCCGCCAGCAGCGGGACCCCCGCGGCGGCGGCGCGCTCCGCGAGCGCGGCGTGCAGCGCGGTGCGGCGCACGCCGCGCCCAGCCCCGGCGGTGAAGTCGTGGGAGACCGCGCGGCCGGCCGCCGCGCCGTCGCCGTCCTGCACGTACGTGATGCCGGTCAGCGGGGCCCCGGGCGGGTCGGCGCCCAGCGCCAGGACCTCGGCGAGCGCCCCCGGGAGCAGGCCCTCCCCGCAGGCCTTGTCGACCACCTCCAGGCCGGTGGCCGCCCCGCCGCCCGCCGGCCGCGCGCGCGGCTCCACCACCACCGCGTCGAGCCCGGCCGCGACGGCCCGCAGGGCCGCGGCCAGGCCGACCGGCCCGCCGCCGACCACGGCCAGGTCGACCACCCGGGCGGCCACGGCGTCAGGCCCGGGCGTCGTGGAGCCGGGCCAGCGCGGCCTCCTCGGCGGGGATCCGGAAGCGCAGCAGGAGCACCGCGTTGAGCACCGTGAACACCACCGCCGTCACCCACGCCGTGTGCACGAGCGGCAGCGCGAGGCCCTCGACCACCACCACGAGGTAGTTGGGGTGCGGCAGCCACCGCAGGCGGTACGGCCCGGACGTCACCCGCGGCATGCCCGGCACCACCACCACGCGGGTGTTCCACTGCCGTCCGAGCGCGTGCATGCACCACATCCGCAGGGCCTGCGTCACCACGAGCACCGCGACCATCGTCCAGCCGAGCACCGGCACGAAGGGCCGGTCGGCCACGACCACCTCCACCAGGCAGCCCACCAGCAGCGCCGTGTGCAGGGCGGCCATGGCGGGGAAGTGCCCCTGCCCGGTCTCCACGCCGCCGCGCTGCAGCGCCCACGCGCGGTTGCGCGCGCTGATGACCAGCTCCACCAGCCGCCACAGGCCCACGGCGAGCAGCAGCAGGGCGTACCAGCCGACGCTGCTCACCGCTGCTCCTCCCCGCCCCACTCCAGGAGCACCAGCTCGGCGCTGAAGCCCGGACCGAGGGCGAAGAGCACGCAGCGCTGCGGCGCCCCGCCGTCGTCCTGCTCCTCGGGGCGGTCGGAGGCCAGGACGTCGGCGAGCACGTGCAGCACGGACGCGGAGCTGAGGTTGCCCGCCCGCGCCAGCGAGGCCCACGAGGGCGCCAGCGCCCCCTCCTCCAGGGCCAGCGCGCGGGAGGCGGCCTCGAGCACCTTCGGGCCGCCGGGGTGGGCGACCCAGCGGGTCACGTCGTCCCGGTCCAGCCCGAGCGGCGCGAGCAGGCGCTTGACGTCCTCGGCGAGGTGGGCCTCGACGACGTCGGCGAGCGAGGCGGACAGCACGATCCGGAAGCCCGTCCCGCCGACGTCCCAGCCGAGGACGTCGGTGGTGCCCGGGTAGAGGTGGCTGCGGGTGGCGAGGACCCGCGGCGACCTGGCGTCCAGCCCCATCGCGGCGGCGCGCGCGTCGCCCACGAGCACCGCGGCGGCCGCGCCGTCGCCGAAGAGGCCGGAGGCCACGAGGTTGGCGGTGGAGGGGTCGTCGCGCTGCACCGTCAGGGAGCACAGCTCCACGGACAGCAGCAGGGCGACGTCGCCGGGGTGCCCGGCGAGGTGGTCGTGCAGGCGCGCCAGCCCCGACGCGCCGGCCACGCAGCCCAGGCCGAACAGCGGCAGCCGCTTGACGTCGGGCCGCAGCCCCAGCGGGGCGGCGATGCGCGCGTCCAGGGACGGCGCCGACACCCCGGTGACGGTGGTGAAGAGGACGACGTCGACGTCGTCGGCGGCCAGGCCCGCCTGCGCCAGCGCGTCGCGGCAGGCCCGCAGGGCCAGGGAGGCGCCGTCGCGCAGCCAGGCGTCGTTGGCGTCGGTGAAGCCCCCGAGCCGGGCGTACTCCTGCGGCGGCCTGACGAGGTGACGGCGCTGCACGCCGCCGGAGCGGTGCAGGCGGCGCAGGAGCGGCGCCTTCGCGGCGGCCGGCGACCCCGGGGGGCAGACGAGGTCGACGAGGGCCTCGGTGATCTCCTCCTGGGGGTAGCTGTGCTCGGGCAGCACGGGCGCCACGGAGACGACGCGGCTCACTGGTGCTCCCCCACGCCCACACCCTGCGCGGCAGCGCCCCGCGGCGCCACCCCACCCCTGTTCGTGGTCACGGACCTCCCGCGCAGGCGCCGACGAGCGCACCGGTGGCCACCGCTCGGTCGGGCCTGGGCACCCAGAGCCGCACGGGGACCGCCGGGGCTCCGTCGAGCGACAGCTGGAGCTGCGGGCCGAAGCCGCGCTTGTCGTCGGCCAGGGCGTGCGCGTCGCAGCGGGCGGGCTCGAGCACCACGGCGACGTCGGCGCTCTGGCCCGCACCCAACCGCACCGGACCGCCAGGCAGGTGCCAGTGGAACAGCGGCGTGCTGCCGACGCCCTCCAGCGCGGCGGTGCCGCCCGGCGCGACGGGCCCGAGGTGCAGCACCCCGACCGCGCGCAGGTCGGCGCCGCTGCCGGTGGTGGTCCAGGCGGGGTCCCAGCGGGCGGGGACCACGGCGGCCGCGGCGGCCACCGCGCACGCCTCGGCGTGGGCGCGCGCCAGGTGGCGATCGGCGTCCGGCAGGTCGACGGCCGCGGAGGCGCCGTCGGCGAGGGCCAGGACGGCGGTGGCCGGGAGCGGCGGGGAGCTCTCACCGCCGGGGTCCCGTTCCTCCTGCGCGGTGCACGCGGAGGGGGGTCCGAGGTCGACGGCGAGGTCGACGGCGGCCCCCGGCAGCACCTGGACGCCGGCCGCGGCCCGGCCCGTGGGCGCCGCGCCGGGGAAGGCGGCGCTGCGCAGCTGCAGGCCCGTGACGTCGAGGGGCGCCGCGCCGCTGTCGAGCGTGAGCTCCACCTGGATGCGGCGGGCCTCGACGTCGGCGCGCTGCTGGACGAGGTCGGCGCTCAGCCCGGGCACGGCCGTGGGCGCAGGCTCCGCGCCGTCGACGGCTCCTGAGGACGAGCAGCCGGCGAGCAGCGCGACGAGGACCGCCGCGAGGAGGACGACGACCCTGTGCACCCCGACCACCTCCGGCCCCGAGCATGCCGCGGCCGGGCGGGTCAGGCGGACTTGCTGGTCCCCTTCTTGGTGGGGGCGCCGCGCTTGCGGGTGGTCGAGCGGGTCGGCACGGGCTCGGGGGCGGGCTCGTCGCCCTCGGAGGTCTCCCCGCGGCGCGCCTTGGCGCGCTCCACGCTGCGGCGCAGCGCGGACAGCAGGTCGACCACCTCGCCGTCGCCGTTCCCGGAGCCCTCGGCCACCGCGGGCGCGCGCCGCACGTCGCCGGAGGCGATCTTCTCCTCCACCAGCGCCCGGACGGCCTCGCGGTACCCGTCGGCGTACTGGGTGGGGTCGAAGTCGGCGGCCAGGGACTCCACCAGGGAGGAGGCCATCGCCAGCTCCGCGGGCTTGAGGGTGACGTCGGTGCCCAGCACCTCGAAGTCGGGCTCGCGGACCTCGTCGGGCCACAGGACGGTCTGCAGGCAGATGACGTCACCGCGCACGCGCAGCACCGCGAGGGTCTCGCGCTGCCTCAGCGCCACCTTGACCACGGCCACCCGCTCGGTGGCGGTCAGCGCCTCGCGCAGCAGCGCGTACGGCTTGGCGGCGGTCTTCTCGGGCTCGAGGTAGTAGGCCTTGTCGTACATCAGCGGGTCGACCTGGGCCTCGGGCACGAACTCGACGACCTCGATCTCACGGCCGGTCGAGAGCGGCAGCGCGGCGAGGTCGGCGTCCGACAGGACGACGAGGTCGCCGTCCTCGGTCTCGTAGCCCTTGGCGATGTCGCCGTAGGCGACGGGCTCGCCGTCGACGCTGCACGTGCGCTGGTACTTGATGCGGCCGCCGTCGGCGGCGTGGACCTGGTGGAAGGACACGTCCTTGGTGCCCGTGGCGGCGTACACGCGGACGGGCACGTTGACGAGCCCGAACGACACCGCTCCCTTCCAGATGGCGCGCATGCTGGTCAGGGTGCGGCGGCCGGCCGAGTGACCGCCAGCCCTGCTGACCCATCCGAGTCCACCCGGGGGACGAACTCCAGCCATGGCCACCACCTCCTCACCCGCTGCGACGCCGGTCGGCTCTGACCAGCGCCGACGCCGCCTCCCGGGCCGCCGGCCGAGCGCGTCCACCGGCGTCGCCGCGCTGGTGGGCGTGGTGTCCGCGGGCCTCGCGCTGGGCGTGGCGCAGCTGGTCGCCGCGCTGGTCCGGCCCGAGGCCGCGCCGGTGCTGGCGATCGGGTCGGCCTTCATCGACAGGGTGCCGCCGTGGCTGAAGGACACGGCGGTCCGCCTGTTCGGCACCAGCGACAAGCTGGTGCTGCTGGGCTCCATGGCCCTGGTCATCGCGCTGCTCGCGGCGCTGGCCGGCGTGGCCGAGCGGTGGCGCCGCGGCGCGGGGCTGGCGCTCGTGGTGCTGTTCGGCGCCGTGGCGGTGGGCGCCGCCGTGACGCGCGCCGGCGCGGGTCCCTTCGACGCGGCGCCCTCGGTGCTGGGCTTCGCGGTGGGCGGGGTGGCGCTGCGGCTGCTCGTCGAGAGGCTGCGCGCCGCGGACGCGGCCGCCGACCGCGACACCCCGGAGGCCGGCTCGCCGACGCGGCGCGCCGTGCTGGCGCTCACGGCGTGGGTGGCCGTCGGCGCGGCCGCGGCGGCAGCGGCCGGGCGGGCGCTGGGCTCGGCGGCGCGCAGCGCGGTGGCCGCCCGGTCCGCGCTGAGGCTGCCCGCCCCCGCCACCCCGGCGTCCCCCGTCCCGGCCGGCGTGTCGAACGGCGTCGCCGGCACCACGCCCTACCTGACGCCCAACGCCGACTTCTACCGCATCGACACCGCGCTGACGGTCCCCTCCATCGACCCGGCCACGTGGTCGCTGCGGGTGCACGGGCTGGTCGAGGAGGAGGTCGAGATCTCCTTCGAGGAGCTGCTCGCCATGCCCATGACCGAGGAGCGGGTGACGCTGACCTGCGTCTCCAACGAGGTCGGCGGCGGGCTGGCCGGCAACGCCACCTGGCTGGGCGTGCCGGTCGCCGGGGTCCTGGAGCGAGCGCGCCCCCAGGCCGGGGCGGACATGGTGCTCTCGCGCAGCAGCGACGGCTTCAGCGCCTCCACACCGCTGGGCGCCCTCACCGACCCCGGCCGCGGGGCGCTGCTGGCGGTGGGCATGAACGGCGAGCCTCTGCCGCTGGAGCACGGCTTCCCCGTGCGCATGGTGGTGCCGGGCCTGTACGGCTTCGTGTCGGCCACCAAGTGGGTGGTCGACCTGGAGGTCACCCGCTTCGCCGACGCGACCGCGTACTGGACCACCCGCGGATGGTCCGCCGAGGGCCCCATCAAGACGGCGTCGCGCATCGACGTGCCGAAGGGCTTCGCCCAGGTGGCGCGCGGGACGGTGGCGGTGGGCGGCGTGGCGTGGGCGCAGACCCGCGGCGTCCGCGCGGTGGAGGTGCAGGTCGACGACGGCCCCTGGCAGCAGGCGGCCCTGGCCGCCGAGGACGGCCTGGACACGTGGCGGCAGTGGTCGTACGCGTGGGACACCTCCTCGGTCGGCGCCGGTCCCCACACGCTGCGGGTGCGCGCGACGGACGGCACCGGCCAGGTGCAGACCGGCGAGCGCGCCGCGCCGGCGCCGGACGGCTCCACCGGCTGGCACTCCGTGTCCGTGACCGTGCAGTAGCCGCGCAGCAGCCGCGCAGTCGCGCAGCGGTCGCAGGAGCACCAGTCCGCGCGCCGGGGGGCTCCGAACCCCGGTCGGAGACGACGAGGCCCCGGTCTCCCACACCGCGTGGGAGGCCGGGGCCTCGCTGCGCCGATCGGGCGTTGAACAACCCGTGACCTGATCGTGACCCATCCGCACGGTGACCGGCTGCGAACCCCCGGTGTCAGCAAGCCCGAGCCGCCGACCGGCGGCCCGACCCGGAGGTAGAACCATGAAGCGCTCCCTCACCACCGCCTTCTCCGTCTCCGCCAGCGCCTTCCTCGTGCTCGGCCTGGCCGCCTGCGGTGGGGGGTCGACCGACGCCGGCGCGGCGGCCAGCGACGCGGCCTCCTCGGCGATGCCCTCGGAGTCCTCCTCGATGAGCCCCTCGGACTCGATGACCTCCGACGCCGCCATGGCGTCCGGCCCCGTGGGCCCGGGCTGCGCCGACTACGCCGCCGCGGTGCCGAGCGGCGCCGGCTCGGTCGAGGGCATGGCGACCGCCCCCGTGGCCACCGCCGCCAGCAACAACCCGCTGCTGAAGACCCTCGTCTCCGCGGTCTCCGGCCAGCTGAACCCGAACGTCAACCTCGTCGACACGCTGAACGGCAGCCAGTTCACCGTCTTCGCGCCCGTCGACGACGCGTTCGCCAAGGTCGACCCGGCCACCGTCGAGACGCTCAAGACCGACTCCGCGCTGCTGCAGAAGGTCCTGACCTACCACGTGGTGCCCGGCCAGCTCACCCCCGAGCAGGTCGTCGGCATGCAGACCACCGTCGAGGGCCAGCAGGTCGACGTGACCGGCACGCCGGACGACCTCAAGGTCAACGGCGCCCAGGTCATCTGCGGCGGCGTGAAGACCGCCAACGCCACCGTCTACCTCATCGACGGCGTGCTCATGCCCCCGTCCTGAGCCTCGGCCTGACGCACGGCCCCGCCACCTCCCGCAGGTGGCGGGGCCGTCGTCGTCCCGCCGCGGCTGGGGCAGGCTGGGCGCGTGGTGGACGCGGCGGCGCAGGTGGTCGAGATCGCGGGGCGCCGCGTGAAGCTCACGCACCTCGACCGGGAGCTGTGGCCCGGCGGGCCCGGCCGGCGGGCCACCACCAAGGCGGAGCTGGTCAGCTACGTGCTCGACGTGGCCCCGGCGCTCCTGCCGCAGCTGGCCGACCGGCCCGTGACGCGCGTGCGGTGGCCGCAGGGGGTGGGCGGTCCGCGCTTCTTCGAGAAGAACGCGCCGTCCGGCACGCCGCGGTGGGTGCGCACGGCGGAGCTGGAGGGCACCGGTGGCGGGCGCTGGGGCTCCTCCCAGGACGACGACGGCCGGGGCGGTCCCGTGACGTACCCGCTCGTCGACGACGAGGCCGGCCTGGTGTGGCTGGCCAACCTGTCGGCGCTGGAGCTGCACACGCCGCAGTGGCGGCTGGACCACGCCGGCGGTCCCGGGGAGCGGCTGGCGCCCGACCGGCTCGTCGTCGACCTGGACCCCGGGCCCGGGACGGGCCTGGCGGAGTGCTCGGAGCTGGCCGTGCTCGTGGCGGAGCGCCTCGCTGACGACGGGCTCGTCGCCGTCCCCGTCACCTCGGGCAGCAAGGGGATGCAGCTGTACGCGCCGATCAGCGGGCAGCAGGGCTGCGACGTCGTCTCGGCCTACGCCAAGCGGCTCGCCGAGGGCCTCGCGAAGGACCACCCCTGGGTGACCGCCGTGATGGCGAAGGAGGTGCGCCGCGGCAAGGTGCTGCTGGACTGGAGCCAGAACAACGGCGCCAAGACCACCATCACGCCGTGGTCGCCGCGGGGCCGGGAGCACCCCCAGGCGGCCGTGCCGCGCAGCTGGGACGAGGTCGGTGACGACCTGTTCCAGCTGACGCTGAGCGAGGCCGCGGAGCGCTTCGCCACCGACGGCGACCCGCTGGCCGGCGTCCTGACGCCCGACGCGCCGCCCGGCCCCCGCCTGCCCGAGCGCTGATCAGCGGCCGACGGCGTAGCCCTGGGCGCCGCGCGGGTTCGCTGCCGCGCGGACCCACCCGCCGTCGAGCGCCACCGCCGACAGGCGGCCCAGCGACCAGCCGTCCACCACGTGCGCGTCCCAGCCGCGCCGCCGCAGTCCCTCGGCGACGCCGGGCCCGAACCGGTCCTCCAGCAGCAGCCGTCCGGGCAGCGCCTGCCGCGGCCAGAACGAGCTCGGCGCGGTCTCGGTGTGGAAGGTCGGCGCGTCGACGGCGGCCTGCAGCGCCGTCTCCACCGCCTCCCCGCCCGCGCGGGCCCGCTCGGCGGCGTGCACGAGGCGCAGCACGAACGGCACCTGCCAGGCGTCCTGCTGGTCACCTCCCGGCGTGCCGACCGCCATCCACGGCTCGCCGTCGCGCAGCAGCAGCGTCGGGGACAGCGTGGTCCGGGGACGGCGCCCCGGCCGCAGCGTCGAGCCCAGCGCCGAGCCCCACCGCGCCGCGGCCGCCCGCGAGCGCGGCGAGCCACCGCCCGTCACCCCCGCGGTCCCGGCTCCGGCCGGCAGCCAGCACATCTGCGCGCGGGTGCCGAGCGGGAAGCCGAGCTCGGGGATGACGGGCGAGCTCTGCAGCCATCCGCCGCTGGGGGTGGCCGAGACGAGGTTGCCCCACCGGTCGGCGACGTCGACGTGGCACGTGTCACCACGGCCCAGCTCCTCGCGCGAGAGGTCGGTGCGCCGTCCCTGCTCGTCAGCGGCCGGCCGGCGGTCGACCGTGGGCTCGCCGAAGGCGACGTCCCCGTCCTCCACCGCCGCCACGCGCGGCGGCACGGGCAGCTGCGGCAGCCGGCGTGCGGTGCCCCCGGGCCAGCCGGGCTGCAGCTCGTGGCCGGCGGCGTCAGCCCGCTCGCCCAGGAGCGCCCGCCGCGACGCGGTGTAGGCGGGGTCGAGGAGGTCGGCGACGTCGGGCACGTCCACGCCGTCCTCCTCGGCGCCGACCGGGTCGCCGTACCAGGCCTCGCGGTCGGCGCTGGCCAGGTCGAAGGCGGCGGCGCACGCGTGCACCCACGCGTCGTCGTCCTCGGCGAGCGGGTCGGGGGCCCCCTCCGCTCCGAGCTGGCCGTCGAGCAGCGCGAGCGTCTGGAGCAGCAGCGGCCCCTGCCCCCAGGTGCCGGTCTTGGCCACCTGCACGCCGCGGTACTCCCCCACCGCGGGCTCCTCCACGGTCGGCTCCCAGCCGGCGAGGTCGGAGCCGCGCAGCAGGCCGGGCTGGACGGCGCCGGTGACGTCGCGCCAGCGGGTGGTGGAGCAGAACCTGTCGACGGCGTCGGCGACCTCGCCGCGGTACCAGTGCTCGCGCGCCGCCTCGTACTGGGCGTCGCGGTCGGAGCCGGCGGCCTCCGCGGCGGCGACGACGCGGTCGTAGGTGTCGGCCAGCGCCGTGAGGCGCAGCCGCGACCAGGGCTGCGGGGCGCGCGCCGCGCCGGCGTCGCCGGTCAGGTAGGTGGCGGCCGAGGTGGTCCAGGCGCCCTCGCCCTGCGTGTACAGCGGTGTGACCGACGCGAGCGTCGCGGCGACGCGGGGCAGCACGGGCGCGCCGTGGCGGGCGTAGCCGATGGCGGGCTCCAGCACGTCGCGCAGCCGCCACGTGCCCCACCGCTGCAGCAGGAGCGCCCACGCGCCGAAGACGCCGGGCACGGTGGCGGCGAGCAGACCGGAACCGGGGACGGCGGTCAGGCCGAGGTCGGCGAAGGCCTGCGGGGTCGCGGCGGCCGGCACGGTGCCCTGGCCGCACACCACGTGGGCCTGCCGGTCCTGCGCGGACCACAGCACCACCGGCAGGTCGCCCCCCGGACCGTTGAGGTGCGGCTCCACCACCTGCAGCACGAACCCGGCGGCCGCGGCGGCGTCGAAGGCGTTGCCGCCGCGCTCCAGCACCGCCATGCCGGTCTGGCTCGCGAGCCAGTGCGTGGACGCGACGGCGCCGAAGGTGCCGGTGATCTCGGGGCGGGTGCTGGTGAGGGGCACGCCCCCACTGTCACCCACGTCCGCCGGCGCCGGCGACACCGGCCCGCCCGCTCAGGCGGCGTCGAGCTCGGGCAGGTACCCGCCCCACAGGGGGCTGCGGTGCTCGCTGCCGCGCAGCAGCCACGCGGCGCCGTGCGGCGCCCGCAGGCGCACGTGCAGCTGCCAGCCCATCTCCTCCGGGGTCCGGTCGCCCTTGACCCCGTTGCAGCGCAGGCAGCAGGCCACGAGGTTCTCCCAGGTGTCGCGCCCGCCGCGGCTGCGCGGCAGCACGTGGTCGATGGTGGACGCCGGGCGGCCGCAGTAGCCGCAGCGGTGGCCGTCGCGGCGCAGCACACCGCGGCGCGAGACGGGCACGGCCCGCCCGAACGGCACCCGCACGTAGCGGTTGAGCACGATGACGGCGGGCCGGGGCAGCGTCACCGTGGTGGACGCGACGGGCACCTCGTCGGCGACGACGACGTTCGCCTTGCCGGCCAGCACCAGGACCAGCGCGCGGCGCAGCGGGACCACCGCCAGCGGCTCGTAGCCGGCGTTCAGCACCAGGGTCCTCACGGTGCCACCTCCTCGTCGTGGATCGTCAGCGGGCTCGTGCAGGTCGTGCTGCTCGCGCTCGGGGCGCGGGGCGGGGACGCACCGGCGCGTCATCGGAAGGGCTCGCTGACGGGCCCCGGAACGGCGACAGGCGCCGTCCCGCGGGGGACGGCGCCTGTCGTGGTCAGGGCGGTGGGGCTGGCCGGGCTGGTGGCGCGGCGCGCGCTGCTGCGCACGGCGCTGCACCTGGCGCTGCTGCCGGGCAGCGGACTGCCGTGGTGGTGCTGGTGCGGATGGTGGAGCCGCTGCCTGCACGCCAGGCCGCTCGGCGCAGCGCTGCGCAGGACGCTCGGACCTGCGAGCGCCCCGCTCAGCGGATGTGGCGGCACCACGGGGGAACTGTACGTCGCGCACGGGCCGAGGTGGCCGCGCTCCACCCGCTGTTCTCGTCACGACCCGGTCACGCCGGGCGCGGCTCAGGCGACGCGGGTGAAGACGACCGAGGAGGACCAGACGTCGCGGACGTCGATGGCCTTGCCCGAGCGCGGGGAGTCGATCATCTTGCCGTTCCCCAGGTAGATCCCGTTGTGGTAGATCCCGCCCTTGCCGGTGAAGCTGATGATGTCGCCGGCCTTGGCCTCGGAGGCGGACACGCGGGTGCCGGCGGTGGCCTGCTGCGAGGCGGTGCGGGGCAGGTCCTTGCCGACCTGGGCGTAGACGTAGCGGACGAAGCCCGAGCAGTCGAAGCCCGCGGGCGTGGTGCCGCCGAAGCGGTACTTGATGCCCGTGTAGCGCTTGGCGATGTCGATCACCGAGGCGCCGGCGGTGTTCGCGCTGGGGGCCGGGGCGGCGGAGCTGTCGTCGCTGGGCTCCGGGGGGCCCTGGTCGACGTCCGGGTCGTCAGCGGTGGAGTCGGTGCTCGCGACGCGGCTGGCCTCGCGGGCCTCCTTGGCGGCCTGGAACCTGTCGGCGGCGCGCGAGGCGCGCTCGGCGACGGCCGCGCGCTCACCGGCGGTGACCTGCGCGTCGTGCTGGAACTGCGCGGCGTCGACCGTGGTGAGGGAGGTGAGCGCGAAGCTCACCTGCGCCTTCGGGGAGGCCTTCACCGAGGAGGAGCCGGCGACCGCGCTCTGCGTGGTGGTCGAGGGGTCCTGCGGGGCGTCGGAGGTCGCGGCGACGGCCGGCATGCCCATGGTGACGAGGAGCCCGCCGCTCACGGCGATGACGGCGGAGCGGCGGCCGACGGTGGTCGCGTTGGTGGCGACGGCGTCGCCGAGCACGGTGAGCGGGGTGCGGGTGCGCACGGCACGGCGGTGACGCGCTGCGGTCCGGCTGCTCGCGGACATCTCGACCACTCGGCCTCTCCGTCGCCTGCGGGGTGAGCTGTCGGGTTCGGGCGAGGTCTGCGCCCGGCGCGCACCACCCGGGGTCACCGGGCGGGGTGCGCGCTTAACCCCGAGGAGCTCCGCCTGGGAGCCCCGTGGTGCGTGGGTCCCCCGCCCCTGCCAGCGGTGTCCGCCCGACCGCGCCCGGTGGCAGGGTTCAGCGCCCGGTGCGGACCTCGCGAGGTGTCTCTCGAGGCAGGACTGACAGTAGTGACGCGTGACTCTGCGTTCCGGGAACTCGCGATCGTGGCTAAACGTGACCTGGGTCACACTCTCGCGGTCGCGGCGCCGGGGCCGGTCAGCTGGTGGCGGTCACGAAGACGTGGACGGCCACGTCGTCGGCCAGCACCTCGCCGGGGTCGCCCACGAGCACGCCACCGGCCACCCGCTGCACGCGCACGGTGCCGCCGGGGCGCAGGCCCAGGGCGGACAGGCGGTGCATGGCGCCGGTGTCGGCCTGGGCCGGCTCACCGACGCGACGCACCTGCACCTCGGCCGGGGCGCTGGACGCGGCGGCCATGAGCGTGCGCAGCCCGTCGAGGGTGTCGGGGACGTCCACGCCGCCGATCTCCGCCAGCCCCGGGATGGGGTTGCCGTACGGGTCCTCCCGGGGGGCCTCGAGCAGGTCGAGCAGGCGGCGCTCGACGCGCTCGCTCATGACGTGCTCCCAGCGGCAGGCCTCGTCGTGGACGTACTCCCACTCCAGGCCGATGACGTCGATGAGCAGCCGCTCGGCCAGGCGGTGCTTGCGCATCACCTGCGTGGCGCGCTCGCGCCCGTGCGCGGTGAACTCCAGGTGCCGGTCTCCGCTGACCACCACGAGCCCGTCGCGCTCCATCCGCGCCACCGTCTGGGAGACGGTGGGCCCGCTCTGCTGCAGGCGCTGGGCGATCCGCGCGCGCAGCGGGACCGTCCCCTCCTCCTCCAGCTCGAAGATGGTCTTGAGGTACATCTCGGTGGTGTCGATGAGGTCGCTCACGCCGCCCACCCCTTCCGTGCCGGTCCTGCGAGCAGCCTAGTTGCCGGTGATCGACCGCCGACCAGGGCCGGTGTACTGCGACAGCGGGCGGATCAGGGCGTTCGCCTCCACCTGCTCGCGCACGTGCGCCGTCCACCCCAGCACCCGCGCCATGACGAAGAGCGGGGTGAAGAGCTCGGTGTCGAAGCCCATGAGCGCGTACGCCGGGCCGCTGGGGTAGTCGAGGTTCGGGCGGATGCCGGTGGCGTCGGCCATGGCCTGCTCGACGGCGTCGTACAGCTCGGCGAGGTCGCGGCGGCCCTCCCGCTCGACCATGACGTCGAGGGCGGCCTTCATCGTGGGCACGCGCGAGTCGCCGGTCTTGTAGACGCGGTGCCCGAAGCCCATGACCTTGCGCTTCTCGGCCCGCGCCCTCGCCACCCACTCGACGGCCCGGTCAGCGCTGCCGACCTCGGCGAGCACACCCATGACGGCTTCGTTGGCCCCGCCGTGCAGCGGGCCCTTGAGCGCGCCGACGGCGGCGGTGACGGCCGAGTGGTAGTCGGCCAGCGTGGAGGTCACCACGCGCGCGGTGAACGTCGAGGCGTTGAAGGAGTGCTCGGCGTACAGCACCATCGACACCTCGAAGGCCCGCACCACCTCCGGCGCCGCCTCCTGCCCGAACGCCGCGGCGAGGAACGCCGCGCTCCAGCCGAGGTCGGTGCGCAGCGGCAGCGGCTCCAGGCCGCGCCGGCGCCGCTGGACCCGCGCCACCACCGCGGGCAGCTGCGCGAACAGCTGCAGCGCGCGGGCCAGGTCGTCCTCGCGGGTGCGCTCCTCCGGCGCCAGCGTCGGCCAGGTGGCGCCGATGGCGCTGACCGCGGTCCGGACGAGGTCCATGGGGTGGGAGTCCACCGGCAGGGCGTCGAGGACGGCGACGACGGCGTCGGGCAGCGCCCGCTGCTCCCGCTCGGCGCGCTCGAAGGCCACGAGCTGCTCGGTGGTGGGCAGCTCGCCGTACCAGAGCAGGTGCGCGACCTCCTCGACCGTGCAGCGGGCGGCGAGGTCCTGCACGGGGTAGCCGCGGTAGAGCAGCTCCGAGGGCCCCGTGGCCGGCGCGGTCACCGAGGAGACCCCGGTGGTGTCGACGACGACGCCGGCCAGTCCGCGCTTGATCTCGTGCTCGCTCACGCCTGCACGCCCTTCTCGCCGTCGGGCACCTCGAAGGTGAAGACGTCGGCGTCGAAGTCGCTGTAGCCGGCGTAGTCGACGAGCTCGTACAGCCGCGCTCGCGTCAGCATCGACGGCACCTCCCCCTCGAGGGTCCCCGTGGTCGCGAGCGCGTCCAGCGCCCGCTCGACGGCGCCCATCGCCGTCCGCAGCAGGCTGACGGGGTGCAGCGCGATCCGCACGCCGACCTCGGCCAGCTGGGCGTGGGTGAACAGCGGCGCCTTGCCGAACTCCGTGATGTTCGCGAGCACGGGCACCTCGACGGCCGCGATGACGCGCTCGTAGTCGGCCAGCGACAGCATCGCCTCGGGGAAGACGGCGTCGGCCCCGGCGTCGACGTAGGCCTTCAGCCGGTCCACCGCGGCGTCCAGGCCCTCCACGGCCCGGGCGTCGGAGCGGGCCATGACCAGCAGGTCGGGGTCGCGCCGGGCGCGCACGGCGGCGGCGATGCGCTGCGCGGCCACCTCCCGGCCGACCACCTGCTTGCCGTCGAGGTGGCCGCAGCGCTTGGGGTTGACCTGGTCCTCCAGGTGCAGCCCGGCCACCCCGGCGTCCTCCAGCACCTGCACGGTGCGGGCGACGTTCATGGGCTCCCCGAAGCCGGTGTCGGCGTCGACGAGCACCGGCAGGTCGGTGGTGCGGGCCACCTGCGCGGCGCGCTGGGCGACCTCCGTCAGCGTCGTGAGGCCGATGTCGGGCAGGCCCAGCTCCGCGGAGACCACGGCACCGGAGACGTAGACGCCCTCGAAGCCCCTGCCCTCCACCAGCGACGTCGACAGGGGCGTGAAGGCCCCGACGAAGCGCTGCAGCTGCCCGCTCGCGAGCCCGGCGCGCAGGGCCTGGCGCTTCTGCGACGCGGTCTTCGCAGCGTGGAGCATCAGAAGATCCCTCCCGCCGGGGTGGCGGTGCGCGCGCGGACCGTCAGCTGCGACAGCTCACCGGGCCCCAGGTCGGGCAGGCGCTGGGCGACGTCGAGGAAGCGCTCCACCTCGTCGTCGTCGAGCACGCCCTCGGCCAGGGTGCGGAACTTGGCGACGTAGTCGGCCCGGGCGAACGGCCGGGCGCCGGCGGGGTGGGCGTCGGCGACGGCGATCTCCTCCACCACCCGGCTCCCGTCGGCCAGCTCGGCCTCCAGGCGGCCGCCGAACGCCCGCTCCATGGGGTCGGGGTCGTGGTAGCGGCGGGTCCACTCCGGGTCCTCGACGGTGGTGACCTTCCGCCACAGCGACACGGTGTCCGGGCGGCCGGCGCGCTCGGGGGTGTAGCTGCGCTCGTGGTGCCAGCCGCCGTCCTGCAGAGCCACCGCCACGATGTACGGGATCGAGTGGTCGAGCGTCTCGCGGCTCGCGGTGGGGTCGTATTTCTGCGGGTCGTTGGCCCCGGAGCCGATGACGTGGTGGGTGTGGTGGCTCGTGTGGAGCACGATCGACCGCACCTGGGCGGGGTCGCGCAGCGCCGGGTGCTCCGCACCGAGGCGGCGGGCCAGGTCGATCCAGGCCTGCGCCTGGTACTCCGCGGAGTGCTCCTTGGTGTAGCTGTCGAGGATGCCCCGGCGCTGCTCGCCGGCCTCGGGCAGCGGCACCTCGTAGACGTGCCCGAAGCCCGAGAGCAGGCGCGCGATGACGCCGTCCTCCCCCTCGTAGATGGGCGTGGGGCTCGTCTGGCCGCGCACCGCGCGGTCGACGGCCTCGACGGCGGCCTTGCCGGCGAAGGCCGGGGCGTGCGCCTTCCACGTGCTGATCTCGCCCTTGCGCGACTGCCGCGTGGCGGTGGTGGTGTGCAGCGCCTGGCCGATGGCGTGGAAGACCTGCTCGGTGGGCAGGCGCAGCAGCGTGCCCAGGCCGGCGGCGGCCGAGGGGCCGAGGTGGGCGACGTGGTCGATCTTGTGCTCGTGCAGGCAGATGCCCCGCACCAGGTCGATCTGCACCTCGTAGGCGGTCACCAGGGCCCGCACCACGTCGGCGCCGGTGACCCCGCCGAAGGGCCCCTGGCTGGCGGCCAGGTGCTGGGCGACCGCGACGACCGGCGGGATGTTGTCGCCCGGGTGGGAGTAGTCGGCGGCCAGGAACGTGTCGTGGAAGTCCAGCTCGCGGACCGCCACGCCGTTGGCCCACGCGGCCCACTCCGGGCCGTAGCGCCCGGGGGCGCCGTGGACGGTGGACCCGGTGCCCTGGCTGGGGGCGGCGCCGGACGCCGGGTGGGCCATCGCCTGCGCGCGGGCGGCGAGGACGGGTGCCCGCGTCAGCGACGCGGTGGCCACGGCGGCGTCGTCGATGACGCGGTTGACGACCATGTCGACGACGTCGTCGTCGATGCTCGCCAGGGCGGTGGTGTCCGCGGCGAGCTGCGCCAGCTTCCACGCCAGCTGCTCCTCGCGCGGCAGGTTCTCGTCGCTGCGGTGGGCTCGGACCTGGTGGGTCTGCACGCTGTCACGCTAATCCGGGTCCGCTGCGGTGGCCGAGGCGCTCCCCGTGCGCGACGCTCCCCGCGTGACCTCGACCGTGCTCTGGCTGCGCCGCGACCTGCGCCTGCGCGACCACCCGGCCCTGCTCGCCGCTGCCGAGGAGGCCGGCGGCTCCGGCGTCCTCCCGCTGTTCGTGCTCGACCCGGCCCTCCTCGGCCCCGCCGGCCCCACGCGAACCGCGTGGCTGTTCCGGTCGCTGCGGGCGTGGTCGGCCAGCGCCGACGGAGCCCTCGTGGTCCGGTCCGGGAAGCCGGAGGACGTCGTGCGGCAGGTCGCCCGCGAGGTGGGCGCGGAGCACGTGCACGTCACCGCTGACGCGGGCCCCTACGGCCGCGCCCGCGACGAGCGCGTCGAGGAGGCGCTGGCCGGCGACGGCGTCCAGCTGGTCCGCACCGGCACGCCCTACGCCATCGGCCCCGGCACGGTGGTGAAGGGCGACGGCGCGCCCTTCCAGGTCTTCACGCCGTTCTCGCGCGCCTGGACGGCGCACGGCCACCCCGAGCCCGCCGCCTCGCCCCCGCAGGACCTGCGCTGGGTGCGCCGCGTGGAGGGCGAGGAGGTCCCGGACGACCCCGAGGAGCTCATGCGAGGGGACCTCACGCTCCCCGACGTCGGCGAGGAGGCCGCCCTGCGCCGCTGGGAGGCGTTCCAGGAGCGGCTCGACGACTACGACACCGACCGCGAGCGCCCCGACCGCGACGGCACCTCGCAGCTGTCCGCGCACCTCAAGTACGGCGAGGTGCACCCGCGCACCCTGCTGGCCGACCTCGCCGCCAGCCGGCACGGCGCCACGAAGGGCGGCCAGACGTTCCGCACCGAGCTCGTCTGGCGGGAGTTCTACGCCGACGTGCTGTGGCACCGGCCCGACTCGGCCCGCGAGTACTACCGCCCGCAGCTGGCGGGCATGCGCTTCGACTCCCCCGCCCGCGGTGACGGGAAGGCGCACCTGGAGGCCTGGCAGGAGGGCCGCACCGGCTTCCCGTTCGTGGACGCCGGCATGCGCCAGCTGCGCACCGAGGGCTGGGTGCACAACAGGGTGCGGATGGTGGTGGCCAGCTTCCTCGTCAAGGACCTCCACCTCGAGTGGCAGCACGGCGCGCGGTACTTCATGCGGTGGCTGCGCGACGGGGACCTGTCCAGCAACAACCACGGCTGGCAGTGGACCGCCGGCTCCGGCACGGACGCGGCGCCGTTCTTCCGGGTGTTCAACCCCGTCAGCCAGGGCGAGAAGTTCGACCCGGACGGGGAGTACGTGCGCCGCTACGTGCCCGAGCTGCGGCACCTGGCCGGCAAGGCGGCCCACTCCCCGTGGGACCACGCCGGCGGCTACGACCACGGCTACCCCGAGCGCATCGTCGACCACAGGGCCGAGCGCGAGGAGGCCCTGGCCCGCTACGCCGCGGTGCGCAGCTGACGCGCCGTCCTCGCGAGGTCAGGGGACGGGGTCGCGCGCGTCGTACCGCAGGAACCCCCGCTGCCAGGCCATGAGGACGACGACGGCGAGCACGCACGCCACGCCGCCGACCACCGCCGCCAGCGCCTCACCCAGCGCGTCGGCGTCGGCCCCGGCGACGAGGTCGCCCAGGCGGGGGCCGCCGGCCACCACCACGATGAAGACGCCCTGCAGGCGACCGCGGGCCCAGTCGGGCGCGGCGGACTGCAGCACGGTCTGGCGGAACACCGAGCTGACGGCGTCTGCCGCGCCGGCCGCCGCCAGGGCGGTGCAGGCCGCCCACAGGTGCCACGACGCCCAGGGCACGGCGGTCGAGGTGACCGACCCGGTGTGCGCGGCGGACGGCGAGGCCAGCAGCAGCACCAGGCCGAACGCGACGATCGCGGCGCCCCAGGCCGCCACCGACACCGCGATGGCCACGCCGTGGCGGTGGACGCGCCCCAGCGGCCCGGACACGAGGCTGGCGAGCACGGACCCGACGGCCACGGACGAGGCGAGCACGCCCGCCGTCGTCGCCCCTCCCCCGATGAGGACGGCTCCGACGGCGGGGAAGAGGGCACGGGGCTGGCTGAGCACCATCGCGCAGATGTCCAGCAGGAACGTCATGCGCACGTTGCGCCAGCCCCTGAGCAGGCGCAGGCCCTCCAGCACGCTGGCCAGGCCGGCCTTCCGCGCGCCGCCGAGGGGCGGCAGCGGCGGCAGGCTCAGCACGGTGACCAGGGCGACGAGCAGCGTGACGACGTCGATCGTGTAGGCGGGCCCGAAGCCCACCGTGCCGACCAGCAGGCCGCCGACCAGCGGCCCGACGGTGACGCCGAGGTTCATCGACAGCGTGCCGAGGGCGTTGGCGGCCGGGAGCTGCTCGACCGGCACGAGCATGGGGATGATCGCGGTGCGCGCCGGGGAGTTCACGGCGAACGCGGCGCTCTGCAGGGCCACCAGCCCCAGCAGCAGGACCACGGAGCCGACGTCGAGCCAGGCCTGGCCGGCGATGAGCACCGAGGCGACGAGCAGGGCCGCCGAGGACAGCACGATGACGCGGCGCCGGTCGTGGGCGTCCACGAGGGCGCCGCCGTAGAGGCCGAGCACCACGAGCGGGACGAAGGAGACCAGACCCACCAGGCCGACGGCGAACGACGAGCGGGTCAGCTCGTAGACCTGCAGCGCCACGGCGGTCACCCCGAGCTGGCTGCCGACCCCGGCGAGGGTGAGACCGATCCACAGCCGCCGGTACTCCGGCGAGGAGCGCAGCGGGGCCGTGTCGAGGAGCAGCGCGGACATCGGGTCCATGGTGCCTCAGGCACCTGTCAGGGGCGTCCCCGCCGCCTCCCAGGGCGTGGAAGAGCCCGCGGGCTCCCCTCCGACCTGGAGGGGGCGTCGCGCTGGACGAGGGCGCGACTCCCGCGGGCTCCGGTGACTGCCTGGGACTAGCAGGCCGTCCGGGTGGCTCACGCTGCCTGACGGCTAGCGGGCAGTCACCTCACGCGTCCGAAGAACAACCACTTCTCGGATCACCTCCTCTCCCGTGTGCCTCCACGCTACGTCCGCTTCCGCGGGGCGTCGAGACCTTTTTCCCGGCCCGTCGGCGGCTGCCACGATGGCCGCGTGAGCGACGCCGCCCCGACGCCCCTGCCCGGCCTCCCCGAGGACTTCGACCGGGTGCTGTGCGTGGTGGCCCACCCCGACGACGTCGAGTACGGCACCGCCGCCGCCGTGGCCCGCTGGACGGCGGCGGGCAAGCAGGTGGTCTACGCGATGGCCACCTCCGGCGAGGCGGGGATCGACACCGTCCCGCCGGCGAAGGCGGGCCCGCTGCGCGAGGCCGAGGAGCTGGCCAGCGCGGGTGCCGTGGGCGTGCGGGAGGTGGAGTTCTTCCGCCACCGCGACGGCCGCCTCACCGAGAGCATCGACCTGCGCCTCGACATCGCCCGCGCCGTCCGGCAGCACCGCCCGCACCTCGTGGTGACCATCAACCACCACGACACCTGGGGCCCCGGCAGCTGGAACTCCGCCGACCACCGGGCGCTGGGCCGCACCGTGCTCGACGCCGTCGCCGACGCCGCCAACCGCTGGATCTTCCCCGAGCTCGGCCACGAGGGCTTCGCGCCCTGGAAGGGCGTGCGCCGCGTCGTCGTCGCGAACAGCACCGCCCCCACCCACGTCGTCGACGTCACGGACACCGAGGAGGCCGGGATCGCGGCGCTGGCGCTGCACGAGGAGTACTTCCGCGCGCTCGACCCCGACGTCCCCGTGCGCCGGCAGGCCGAGGAGGTCTACCGGCAGGTGGTGCGCCGCGACGAGCCGGGCTGGGAGGGCCGCGCCGTGCTCGCCGTGGAGCTCGCCCTGCAGCAGTGACTCACGGCTGGCGGCGGACGACCCGCCACGCGCCGGCGTCGTCCAGGGGCGCCGGCCCTCCGCTGACCGACAGGTAGACCAGCCGGTCGTGCAGCCGGGAGCGGCGCCCCACCCACAGCTCCACCTCCACCGGCCGCACCAGGAACCCGCCCCACCCGTCGGGCAGCGGCACCTCGCCCGGCTCGGGGAAGCGGGCGGCCGCCTCCTCGTAGGCGCGCGCCAGGTCCTCGCGCGAGGCCACCTCGGCGCTCTGCCGGGAGGCGTGGGCGCCCAGTTGCGACCCGCGCGGGCGGGAGGCGAAGTACGCGGCGCTCTCCTCGCGGCTCACCTGCTCCACCGCCCCCCGCACGCGCACCTGGCGCTGCTGCGGGTGCCACGGCAGGACGAGCGCCGCGTGGGGCACGGCGGCCAGCTGGCGGGCCTTGGCGGAGCCGAGGTTGGTGTAGAAGACGAACCCGCGGGCGTCAGCGCCCTTGAGCAGCACGGTGCGCGCGTCGGGCAGGCCTTGGGAGTCCGCGGTGGCCAGCACCACGGCGTTCGGCTCGGCGATCCTCGGGTCGGAGCTCGCCTCGTCCCACCAGCGGTGGAACTGCTCCAGCGGGGTCGGGGCGAGGTCGGTGGCGTCCAGGCCGGCGTCGGAGTAGTCGACGCGGTGCTCGGCCAGCTCGCTGCTCACGCTCTCCACACGGTGCAGGATGCACGCCGTGAGCGTTCGCGACACGTCAGGTCCGGGCCCCGCTGCCGCGGGTGTGCCCACCATCACCGTCCCGCCGTCGCTGCTGCCCCGCGACGGCCGGTTCGGCTCCGGCCCGTCCAAGGTCCGCGACGACCAGGTGGCCGCCATCGCCGGGGTCGGCCGCACCGTGCTCGGCACCTCCCACCGCCAGCTGCCGGTGCGCTCGCTGGTGGCGCGCACCCGCGCGGGGATGACGGACCTGTTCTCCCTGCCCGACGGCTACGAGGTGGTGCTCGGCAACGGCGGGTCGACCACCTTCTGGGACGTCGCCACCACCTGCCTGGTCCGCGAGCGCGCCCAGCACCTCGTGCTGGGCGCGTTCAGCGAGAAGTTCGCGAAGGCGACCGCGGCGGCCCCGTTCCTCGCCGCCCCCGACGTGCGCCGCTCGGAGCCGTTCAGCGCCCCGGCCGTCGCCGCCGAGCCGGGTGTGGACGCGTACGCCTACCCGCACAACGAGACCTCCACGGGTGTGGTGCTCCCGGTGGTCCGCCCCCGCGGGCTGGCGGACGACGACGACGCGCTGGTGCTCGTCGACGCGACCTCCGCCGCTGGCGGCGTGCCGGTGGACGCCTCGCAGGCCGACGCCTACTACTTCGCCCCCCAGAAGTCCTTCGGCTCCGACGGCGGGCTGTGGCTGGCGCTGCTGTCCCCCGCCGCGGTCGCGCGCGCCGAGGAGCTGCAGCCGGGCCGCTGGGTGCCCGGCTCGCTGGACCTGCTCGCGGCGCTGTCGGAGAGCCGGCGCGAGCAGACGGTGAACACCCCGGCGGTGGCGACGCTGCTCATGCTCGCCGAGCAGGTGGAGTGGATGCTCGACCGGGGCGGCCTGGAGTGGGCGGCGGCGCGGTCGGCGGAGTCGGCCTCGCGCCTGTACGAGTGGGCCGAGGCCAGCCAGTACGCGCGCCCGGCCGTGCGGGACCGCACGCTGCGCTCACCGGTGGTCGGCACCGTCGACCTCGACCCGTCGGTCGACGCCGCCGCGGTGCGGGCGGTGCTGCGCGCCAACGGCGTGGTGGACGTCGAGCCCTACCGCGGGCTCGGCGGCAACCAGCTGCGCGTGGGCATGTTCCCCGCCGTCGACCCGCACGACGTCTCCGCGCTCACGGCGTGCGTCGACCACGTGGTCGAAGCCCTCTCCTGAGCGCTGCTGGGGTCGCGGCGCAGCAGGCCGACGGCGCCGGTCTCCTCCGCCGTGCGCTCGGCCATCTCGCGGTGGCGTGCGACGACGTCGGCCGCCGCGCCCGTCCGCTCCGCGAGCGCCGCGACCTGCAGGTGGACGGCCGGCAGGTAGAACCTCTCCCCCGTGCGGTCGGCGTCGGCCACGGCCCGCTGGGCGGCGGCGAGCGCCTCCTCGTGGCGGCCGGCCGCCGCGAGCACCTCGGCCAGCACGCCGACCATCGGGGAGTCGAACATGTGCCCGCCGGGCAGCTGGGAGAACAGCTGCAGCCCCAGCTCCGACTCGGCGAGGCCCTCCTCGGTGCGCCCGGTGTGCGCCAGCCCCCAGCCGTGCGGGGCGAGGGCGAACGCCAGCAGCTGGTCGAAGCCCTGCTCGCGGGAGATGGCCATGCCCGCCTCGGTGGTCGCCAGCGCCTCCGCGGGCGCTCGCCGGAAGATGCAGCGCCAGCCCTCCAGGATCGTGAGGTAGGCGGAGGTGTAGTCGTGGCCGAGCCGCACGGCCGCCCGCCGCGCCTCCTCGGCACGGACGTGCGCGGCGTCGTCGTCGCCCAGGAGGGTCAGCACGAAGGCGAGCCAGGCCGGAGCCGTCACCACCGGGTGCTGCAGGAAGACCGCGAGGTTGACCCCCTCGAGGTTCTCGTGGGTGAGGACGCCGGCGCGGTG
The DNA here is from genome assembly GCF_006335115.1 of Streptomyces sp. NP160. Taxonomy (GTDB): domain Bacteria; phylum Actinomycetota; class Actinomycetes; order Actinomycetales; family Quadrisphaeraceae; genus Quadrisphaera. Next base: position 18,000 of record NZ_VDMJ01000021.1, on the reverse strand, counting down.
CAGGTGCTCGGCGGCCTCCGGCAGCCGGCCCTGGTGCATCCGCACCTGGCCGAGGGCGTGGTGGTGGGCCAGCAGCAGCACGTCGTCCTGGCGCCGCTGCGCGGCCTGCGCCAGCTCGAAGGCCGCCTGCTCGGCGGCGGGGAAGTCGCCGGAGACCAGCGCGACGCCCCAGGCGCCCCACAGGGCGGACAGGGCGTGCTCGGCGGTGCCCACCTGGGCCACCAGCTCCAGCGCCCGGCGGCGCTCGGCGGCCACCGCGGTGCCGCTGTAGCCGTGCAGCAGCGTCAGCAGGGAGCCCAGGCGCACCCGGACCTCCAGCTCGAGCTCCGCCGCCACCGACCCGGGCACGGAGCCCAGCTGCTCCAGAGCGGTGCGCAGGTGCTGCTCGGCCTCGTCGTGGGCGGCCTCCGCCTCGGCCACCTCGGCGGCCAGCAGGCAGGCGCGCACGGCGCGCTCCGGGTCTCCCACGGCGCCGGCGGCCACGTGGTGGTGCGCCAGCTGGGAGGCCACGCGCGCGAGGTCGCCGGCGTGCTGGACCTCCAGCACGTCCGCGGCGCGGGCGTGCAGCGCAGCGCGGCGCATCGGGCCGGTGGCGGCGAGGAGCACCTCCTGGACCAGCGCGTGGGTGAACTGCTGCCCGCCCTCGGGGGCGGGACGCACGACACCCGCGGCGGTGGCCGTGTCGAGGTCGTCGACGAGGTCGAGCGGGCTGCGCCCCAGCACCCCGGCGAGCAGCCGCACGTCGAGGTCGCGCCCCAGCACCGCCGCCGCGCTGAGCACGGCGGACAGCCCGGCCCCCAGGTGCGCCAGGCGCCGCTCGAGCACGGCCTGGACGCTGCGGGGCACCTCCACGTCGGCGCGGCCGCGGCTGGCTCGCTCCTCGCCCAGCAGGCGCACCAGCTCGGCGATGAAGAAGGGGTTGCCGTTGGTGCGCGCGTGGAGGCGCTGCGCCGCCTCCAGGGCCACCGGCGCGTCGAGCGCCTGCACGGCGTAGCGCTGCACGTCCTGGGGGGACAGCCCCTCCAGGTCGACGCGCACGGCACCGGGCAGGCGGCTGACCAGGGCGAGCACCCGGTCTGACGGGCACCCGCCGTCCAGGGCCCCGCGGCCTTCGGGGTCCCGCACGGTGAGCAGCAGGCACACGGGCGCCGCGACCAGGTGGGCGGCGACGTGCTCGGTGAGCAGCACCGTCTCGGGGTCTGCCCAGTGCAGGTCCTCCAGCACCACCAGCAGCGGTCCGGAGTCCGCCACCACCCGCAGCAGCGCCGTCAGCCCCTCGAACAGGGCGGTGCGGGCGGCCTCGGGAGACCCGGCCGGGCCGCGGGCCTCGTCGCCGGTGCGCAGCGCCTCGAGCAGCAGGGACGCACCGGCCCCGGCGCCGCTCGTCGCGCGCTCGACCGCCTCCGGCCGGGCGTCGGCCAGCGCCCGGACCACCTGGCGCCAGGCCGCGTAGGGCGCGGCGCCGGTGCCGTCCAGGCAGCGCCCCCAGGCGACGAGGCCGCCGTCCGCCGCGGCCTGGTGTCCGACCTCCTCCGCCAGTCGGGTCTTGCCGATGCCGGCCTCACCCACCAGCGCCAGCACGCCCGCGGTGCCGGCGGCAGCGCTGCGCCAGGCGGTCCCGCAGGCGGCGATCTCGGCGGAGCGCCCCACCAGCGCGTCCCGCTCCTGCCCGGCGGCGGGCGCGGCGGGACCGACCGGCCGGGCCGGCCGGGTCGGTCGGGTCGGCCGGGCCGCGGGCGGCGGGTCCAGGGCCGGGTCCTGCCGCAGCACCAGGGCGTGCAGCCGCTGCAGCTGCGGGGACGGGTCGATGCCCAGCTCCTCGGCCAGCACCTCCCGCCCCTGCTCGTACACCTCCAGAGCCCGGGCCTGCTCCCCGCACCGGTACAGCGCCAGGACCAGCGAGCCCCGCAGGCTCTCGCGCAGGGGGTGCTCGGCCACGTCCAGCGGCAGCCGCTCTGCCACCTGGGCGTGCCGTCCGAGCGCCAGGTCCAGCTCGGCGGCCAGCTCCACCGCGGTCAGGCGCAGCGCCTCCAGGCGGGTGACCTCGGCGTCGACCACGCCGGCGCGGACGTCGGCGTACGGCTCACCGCGCCACAGCGCCAGCGCCGCGGTGACGTCGGTGCGCGCCTCCGCGAGGGCGTCCTGCGCGAAGCGCTCGCGCGCCCGGGTCAGCAGCGCGGCGAAGCGGTGGGCGTCCAGGTGGCCCGGCTCCACGCGCAGCCGGTACCCGGGGGCGCCGTCACGAGCACACCGGCGGCGGCACCCAGCCGCTTGCGCGTGCGGGAGACCACCACCTGCAGGGACGTGACCGCTGCCTCGCCGGCGTCCTCCCCCCACACCGCGTCGACCAGGGCGCTCGCGCTGACCGTGCGCCCCGCCTCGGCGAGCAGCACCGCCAGCACCGCCCGCTGCTGCGGTGCCCCGGTGCCCAGGTCGCGCCCGCCGGCGTCCAGCACCCGCAGCGGTCCGAGCACCTCGAACCTCACGCCGTCCACCGGGGCTCAGCCCCCGAGGGCGGGGCCGGCCGCTCCTGCCGCGGCGGGTGGGTCGGCGGCGCTCGGCGGCTCGACCGGGGCGGCGGGGGCCGCGGCGGGTGCGGGTCCGAAGAGCTGCTCGAGGGTGTCGGGGAAGGGGTCGGGTGCGGTCATGCTCCGAGGGTGGAGCCGACCCCTTGCCGTTCGGTTGCCGAGCGCCGCAGGAGCGCCACGGCGCCGGTGCGCTCGGCGACCGCACGGGCCAGCGCCTCGTGCTCGGCGGCCTCCCGAGCCGGAGCGCCGGTGCGGCGCAGGCACTCCGCCAGGGCGCGGTGCACCGCGGGGAGGTAGGGCTCCTCGCCGCGCTCGGTGAGCGCCGCCAGCGACCGACGGCCGGCCTGCAGCGCCTCCTCCCACCGGCCCGCCGCGCCGAGCGCCTCGCAGAGCGCGAACAGCAGGTTGCCCGTCGACGCTCCACCGGGCAGGGACTCGAACACCTCCAGCGCGGCGCGGATCTCCGCCGCTCCGGTCTCGACGGCGCCGGGTCCCCCGGACCTCGCCAGCCCCCACCCGTGGGGTCCGAGGCAGAACGCCTCCAGCTGCTGGAAGCCCTGGGTGCGGGCGGTCTCCCGGCCCTCGTCGCTGACCCTCACCGCCTCCCGGGGCCGGTCGGCGAAGACGTGCCGCCAGCCCTCGAGCACGGCCAGGAAGACCGCGGAGTAGGCGTGCCCGAGGCTGCGCGCCGCGGTGCGGGCCTGCTCGGCGCAGGCGTCGGCGGCGTCGTCCTCGCCCAGCAGGCCGAGCACCAGGGCGAGCCACCCGGGTGCGGACACCAGCGGGTGCTCCAGCAGCTCGACGGGGGTGACGCCGCCGCGGCGCCCGGCGGCCAGGTCCGCCGCGAGCGCTGTGGCCAGCTCCAGCTCGGCGCGGGCCGCGGCGATGCGGCCGGTCTGGACGTGCACGACGCCCTTGCCGTGGTGGTGGGCCAGGCGCAGCTGGTCGTCCTGCCAGCGCTCGGCCACCCGGCCCATCTCGTCGGCCTGCTCGTCGGCCGCGGTGAAGTCGCCGCGGAAGATGGCCGACCACATGGCCCCCCACAGCGTCGACAGCCGCTGCTCCGGGGTGCCCACGAGCGCCACCAGCTGCTGCGCGCGGCGCTGCTGGGCCAGCACGTCGGCGGCGCCGTAGCCGTGGACGAGCGAGGCCAGGGCGGCCAGGCGCACCCGCACCTCGAGCTCCAGCTCGCTCGACCGGGACCCGCCGCCGCTGGGCACCAGCTCCAGCGCGGTGGTCAGGTGCCGCTCGGCGTCGGCGTAAGCCGTGTCGGCCAGCGCCGTCGAGGCGGCGAGCAGGCAGGCCCGCACCGCGCGCTCGGGGTCTCCCACGGCGCCGGCGGCCACGTGGTGGTGCGCCAGGCGCGCCGCCACCCGGGCGAGGTCACCGGCGTACTGGGCCTCCAGCACGTCGGCGGCGCGGGCGTGCAGCGCGGCCCTCCGCATCGGCCCGGTGGCCGCCAGCAGGACCTCCTGCACGAGCGCGTGGGTGAACTGCTGCTGACCAGCCGCGCCCGCGGACCGGAGCACGCCCGCGGTGGCCGCGGCGTCCAGCGGCTCCAGGAGGTCGAGCGGGCTGCGGCCCAGCACACCGGCGAGCAGCCTGACGTCGACGTCCCGCCCCAGCACCGCAGCCGCGCTCAGCACCGCGCGCAGGTCGGAGCCGAGGTGGGCCAGGCGCCGCTCCAGCACGGCGTGCACGCTGCGAGGCACCTCGACGTCGGCGCGCCCGGCCACCGCCCGCTCCTCGCCCAGCAGGCGCACCAGCTCAGCGATGAAGAAGGGGTTGCCGTTGGTGCGCGCGTGCAGGCGCTGCGCCACGGACGCGTCGACGGCCACCTCCAGGCGCGAGGCGGCGTAGCGCTGCACGTCGTCGGGGGACAGACCCACGAGCTGCACGCGCTCACCGGTGGGCAGCCGGCTCACCAGCTCGAGCACCCGGTCCGTCGCCTCCGCCGCGCCCGGCTCGGGGTCGCGGACGGTGAGCAGCGCGCACAGCGGAGCCCGCGCCGCGCGGGAGACGACGTGCTCGGTGAGCTGCACGGTCTCGGGGTCGGCCCAGTGCAGGTCCTCCAGCACCAGGAGCAGCGGCCGCTCGGCGGCCAGGACCTCCAGGAAGGCGGTCACGCCCTCGAAGAGGTGGGTGCGGGCGACCTCCGGAGACGCCGCGGGGACCGCGGCGGAGGCGCCTCCGGCACCGGGCAGCAGCACCAGGGCCCCGGCCCCGCGGCCAGCGCTGGCACGGGCGACGGACTCCGGCCCGCGGCTGTCCGCGAGCGCCTGCACCACCTGCCGCCAGGGCGCGTACGCCGCGCTGCCCCCGCCGTCCAGGCAGCGGCCCCACACGAGCTCGGCGCCGCCGGCGCTGGCCCGCTGCCCCACCTCCTCGGCGAGGCGGGTCTTGCCGATCCCGGCCTCCCCGACCACGGCCACCGCCGTCGGCCGTCCCGACAGGGCGGTCCGCCAGGCCGCGGTGCACGCGTCGACCTCGGCCGCGCGGCCCACGAGCGCGTCCGGCGCGCCCGCCGCCACCTGGCCGGACACCGGGGACGGCGGGGGCGGGGTGCTCGGGCTGGGCCGGTCGACGGGCGGGTCGAGGGCCGGGTCCTGCCGCAGCACCAGGGCGTGCAGCCGCTGCAGCTGCGGGGACGGGTCGATGCCCAGCTCCTCGGCCAGCCCTCCCGCCCCTGCTCGTACACCTCCAGCGCGCGGGCCTGCTCCCCGCACCGGTACAGCGCCAGGACCAGCGAGCCCCGCAGCCCCTCCTGCAGCGGGTGCTCGGCCACCTCGGAGGGCAGGCGGCCGGCCACCTGGGCGTGCCGTCCGAGCGCCAGGTCCAGCTCGGCGGCCAGCTCCACCGCGGTCAGGCGCAGCGAGACCAGGCGCGCGACCTCGGCGTCGACCACGCCGGGACGGACGTCGGCGTACGGCTCACCGCGCCACAGCACCAGCGCGGCGGTGACGTCGGCCCGTGCCTGGACCAGCGCGTTCTGGGCGAACCGCTCCCGGGCGCGCGCCACGAGCGCGCCGAAGCGCCGCGCGTCGACGTCGTCGTCGTCCACCTGGAGCCGGTAGCCGGGGGGCGCGGTGACGAGCAGCGCCGGACCCGCCGGGCCGAGGCGCTTGCGCAGCCGCGACACGACCACCTGCAGGGAGGTGCCCGCCGCGTCGCCGGCGTCCTCGCCCCACACCGCGTCGACCAGCGCGGCGGTGCTCACGGTGCGGCCGGCGTCGGCCAGCAGCGCGGCCAGCACCGCCCGCTGCTGCGGCGCCCCTGTGCCCACGTCGGCGCCGACCCCGTCCAGGACGCGCAGCGCTCCCAGCACCTCGAACCTCATCGCCGTCCCCCCGCGCGACCGTCCTGGTCAGGGCCGGACCGTACCGCCACCGGCGGGTGTCACCCGGCCAGGTGGCCCCACTCCTCGGACAGCTCCGACCACGCACCCGTGGCCGCCACCTGGCCGTCCTCGAGGACGACGACGACGTCGGCCAGCGCGAGCGCGCTGCGCTTGGCGCTGCAGCCGACCACCGTGGCGCCCCGCTCGCGCAGCGCCGACCAGAGCTCCAGCTCGGTCCTGGCGTCCAGCGCCGACGACACGTCGTCGGCGACGACGAGCTCGGCCTCGGTGGCCAGGGCCCGCGCGAGCGCCAGGCGCTGCACCTGCCCGCCGGACAGGCGCACGCCGCGGTGCCCGACCAGCGCGCCGGTGCCGCCGGCCTCGCGGACGTCCCGGTCGAGCCGGGCGTCGCGGATGGCGCTGCCGAGGGCCACCGAGCCGCGCTCGTGGCCTAGCGTGACGTTGTCGGTGAAGGTCCCGGACAGCACGCGCGGCACCTGGGCGACGTGCGCGACCTGCCCGGGCCGCAGGAACAGCTGCGGGTCGCCCACCTCGGCGTCGTTCCACCGGATGGCGCCCTCGTGGTCGACCAGGCCCACGAGCGAGGACAGCAGGCTGGACTTGCCGGAGCCGACCCTGCCCACGAGCAGCACCAGCGAGCCCGCCTCGACCTCCAGCGACACGTCGCGCACCCCGACGGTGCCGTCGTCGTGGACGGCGGTGACGCCGTCGAGCACCAGCCGCTGCAGCGGCACCCGTCCGGCGGGCTCCGGCGCGGGCGCCGCGCCGGTCACCAGGTCCACCGAGGGCGGCAGGTCCACGAGGTCGGCGCGGCCGGCCAGCTCGCTGGCGGCGCGCAGCCACGTGCGGGCGATGGGCAGCTCCACCACGGCGGCGCCCGCCACGATGCCGAACCAGCCGAAGCCGGAGACGGCTGTGGAGACGGCCAGGGCGGTCCCCAGGCCCCACGCGCCCGTGAGGAAGAGCACCCACGCGGCCACCACGCCCACCTGCACGAGCACGCCCGGCACGCCCTCCAGGAGGCTGCGGATGCGCTGCTCGCGCACGCTCGCCTCCACGCGGCGCGCGTCGACGGCCTGCAGGTGGCCCTGGACGGCGTGCACGGCCGCGGCCAGCTTCACCGTGCGCACCGCGTCGAGGGCGCTCACCAGCTCCTTGCCGAAGCGGGCGCGCTCGTCACCGGCCAGGCGGCCGGCGCGGCCCGCGGCGGGGGCGCCCGCGGCGGCCGTCAGCGCCGACAGCGCCAGCACGCCGCCCGCCACGAGGGCCGCGACGGCGCTGCCGTTGAACAGGCCGGTGGCCAGCACCGCCGCCGCACCGATGAAGACGTCCACCCAGCGGTCGCAGTAGATGACCAGCCGGTCGCTGTCGAGGGCGCGGGCGGCCACCTCGCCCGGCGGGGTGCGGCGCAGGCGCCGCTGCTCGGTCTGGCCGCGCAGCACCGCCAGCCGCAGCCGCAGCGTGGCCGCGGACCACCACATCGGGTAGACGCGGAACGCGAGCGCGATGCCCACCGGGGTGAGCAGCAGGCAGGTCGCCACGAGGGCTGCGAGCAGCCACGGCTGCCCGGCCTGCTGGCCGTCGAGCACGACGACGAGGCGCCCCCACGCCCAGCCGGTCAGCGCGCCGTAGGCGCCGAGCAGCGTCACGGCGAGGAAGGCGAAGGTGCCGACCACGCCCCACTGCGGGTGCACCACGAGCAGCTTGGCCACCTGCCGCGCCAGGCTCGGGCGGGGTGCGGGAGGCGCCGGGCGGGGCTCGCGGCGCTCGCGCCGCGTGACCAGCGCGGCGGACGCCGCCGACGGCGCCGGCGCTGCCACCGCGACGGCGGTCGCGCCGCCCGCAGGGCCGCCGCCGCCGGCCGCGCTCGTCGTCGTCCCGGGGCCGCTGGAGGGCGCGCGCTCGGAGCCGGAGGCCACGAGCAGGTCGCGGAAGGGTCCCAGCGTGGTGGCGAGCGCGGCGCGCGGGCCGTGCTGGACCAGCCGGCCGGAGTCGAGCACGGCCACCGCGTCGCACCAGCGGGTGGTGGACAGGCGGTGGGCGATGACCACGCCGGTGCGCCCCGCCAGCAGGCGCTGGGAGGCGCGGGTGACCAGCTGCTCGGTCTGCGGGTCCATGCGGGCGGTGGCCTCGTCGAGGACGACGACGCGCACGTCGCGCACGAGCAGCCGGGCGAAGGCCACCAGCTGCTCCTCCCCCGCGGACAGGGTGGCGCCGGACGCGCCGAGGCGGGTGTCGAGCCCGTCCGGCAGCGAGGCGACCCACTCGCTGATGCCGAGGTCGGCCAGGGCCCGCTCGACGCGCTCGCGCGGGACGGGGGCGAAGAGCGTGATGTTGTCCTCGAGGGTCGCCGAGAGCACCTCGGTGCGCTGGGTGACCACGCCGACCGCGCGGCGCAGGGAGCCGAGCTCGGTGGCCACCACGTCCTGCCCGGCGACGAGCACGGTGCCGGCCGGCGGCTCCACGGCCCGCGAGAGCAGCTTGGCGAAGGTCGACTTGCCGGCGCCGCTGCGCCCGACCACCGCGCAGGAGGTGCCGGCGGGCACCACGAGGGAGTCGATGGCCAGGGTGAAGCCCTCGCCGTAGGTGAAGCGCAGGCCGCGGACCTCCACGCCGTCGCGCACCGGGTCACCCGACGGCGCCGGCACGGGGGCTCCGTCGGAGGGCTCGCGCTCGGCGGCCATGAGCGAGCGGATGCGGGTGAGCGCACCGAGGCCCTCCTGCACCTCGGGGAGGTGGTTGGCCACCTCCCCGAGGCGGCCGACGAAGGTGGTGACGAGCAGCCACTGGGTGATGAGCAGCGGCAGGCCCAGCTGCCCGCCGGTGACCAGCCACACGCCGACCAGCGCGAGCGCGGCGAGCAGCGCGTGCAGCACGAGGCCCGTGCGCAGGCCGACGGCGGTGGCGGCGCGGCAGGTGCGCGCGCAGCGGCGCAGCACCTCGGCGGAGCGCGCGGAGAACTGCGCGAGCACGTGCGCCTGGCCGAGGGAGGTGCGGACGTCGTCGCGGCCGGCGACGGACTCCTCCAGCTGCGTGGCGGAGTCGGACCAGGCCAGCTCCTCCTCCGTCTTGCGCGCGGCCACCACCGGCGTGAGCCGGTGCACCCACAGGTAGGCGAGGGCCGCGACCAGCGGGAAGGCGAACCAGGCGGGCCAGAACGTCAGGCCGGCCACCACCCAGGCCAGCACGGAGCGCAGCAGCGCGCGGCCCAGCTGCCAGCCGGTCTGGCGGACCAGCTGGGCCAGCTGGCGGGTGTCGTCGTCGACCCTGTCGAGCAGCTCGCCGACGCCCTGGGACTCCAGGGTGGTCAGCGGCTGGCGCAGCGCGGCGTCGAGGAGGTCCGAGCGCAGCCGCCCCTCGGCGCGGCCGACCACGGTGGAGAAGCCGGTGCGCCCGACCATGTCGAGCACGGCGGAGCCGACGAGCAGCGCCGCGAGCAGCGCGACGGCGCCCGTGGTCGGTCCGCCCGCCAGCGAGCCGGCCACCACGGTGCCGACCGTCTCGGCCACGGCCGCGACCACGGCGAGCGCCAGGGCGGTGGCGCTGCCCCAGCCGGACAGCCGCCGCCACGTCAGCGGCGCGTGCTCGCGCACAGGGCGACCTCCTCGGAGGGCGGGTGGGGGGAGGGAGGCCCCGGCGGTGCGCCCGGTGCCGTTGTGACGCTACAACCGCCCTCCGACGGCCCGCCTCCCCTTTTCGCCCCGTCAGGGGGCGAGGCGCTCGGCGATCGCGGGCCGCACCCGCCACGACGCCGCCAGCTCCTCCAGCTCCCGCTGCGCCGCGTCGCGCGCCGCGGCCGGCGCGGGCCGCGGGGGGAGCACGGCCCGCAGCAGGGCGTTGCGCGGCGTGTGCCTGCTGTCGACGAACTCCACGACGTCCACCCGGTACCCCCGGGCGCGCAGCGCGGCGGCGCGCAGGGAGTCGGTGAGCACGTCGGCGAAGCGCTCCCGCAGGATCGGGGAGGAGACCAGCGCGTCCTGCGCGGCCGGCAGGGACGAGGCCGCCGTGCCCGCGCCGGCGGCCACCAGCTGGCGCTGCACGTCGCGGTGGCAGCAGGGCGCGGCGAGCACCACGGGAGCCTCCCAGGCGGCGGCGCGGGCGAGCGCGTCGTCGGTGGCGGTGTCGCACGCGTGCAGCGCCAGCACCACGTCGGGCGGACCGCCGAGCAGGTGCGTCGGGTCGGCGTCGGCGATGGTGCCGGCCGCGAAGACCAGCCCGTCCACGCCCGCCGCCGCAGCGCGCTCGGTGGAGCGCTGCACGAGGTCGGCGCGCAGCTCCACGCCCACGGTCCGCGCCCCGGCGGGACGGCCGGCGAGCCAGCGCTGCGCCGCGAGGGTGAGGTAGGCGTTGCCGCAGCCCAGGTCGACCACGCGCAGGGGCCTGTCGGCGGCCAGGCCCTCCGGGAGCGCGGCCGAGAGCTGGCGCAGGAACGCGTCCACCTGGCGGCGCTTGTCACCGCCGGCGCCCAGCACGGCGAAGAGCGGGTCGCCGGGGTCGAGGAGGTGCTCCTTGCGACGGTCGTTCGCGAGATCGCCGCCAGGGCGAGCACCGGCGCCGGGACCAGCGGTCGCCGCGGTCCGGCCGACGGTCGCCAGGCCCTTCTTGGTCACCTGGACCTGCACCGCACCGGCGGCCGTCTCGGCGTGCCAGGTGGCGAAGGGCAGCGCCAGCAGCGCGTCGAGGGCCTCGTCGTCGACGGAGCCGGCGGGTCCCTGCACCCGCAGGTTGCGCGTGCGGACCACGGGACCGGTGCGCTCGGTGACCTGCAGGTGCCGCACGCCGCGCAGCAGCACCGGACGCACCTCCACCCGCTCCGGGCGGTCCGCCACCGCCTCGGTCCCGCGCCGGCGCCCACCGGCCGTGGCGCGCACGAAGGACTCCTCCAGCAGCGACGACCTCACCGCGGCCAGCGCCTCGGGCAGCTCGACCAGCGCCATCAGGCCACCTCCCGCCTCGCGCCGGACGCGACCGGCTCGCGCAGCGCCGCCGGAGCGGGCTCCTCCAGCGAGCCGACCTCCACCAGCAGGTGGGGCCGCTCGTGCAGGCGGTAGTGCACGTGCACCTCCTGGCGCCGGGAGACCACCAGGACGACGACGGCGGCCGCGACCAGCGCGGCGATGCCGCCGACGGCGATGGACCAGCGCGGGCCGGCCACCTCGCCGATCCAGCCGACCAGCGGTGCCCCCAGCGGCGTGGTGCCGGCGAAGACGGCCATGTACAGCGCCATGACGCGGCCGCGCAGCTCCGGCGGGGTGGTCATCTGCACGGTGGCGTTGGCGGCGGTCATCAGCGTGAGCGCCGACAGGCCCACGGGGACGAGCGCCACGGCGAACGTCCAGTACCCGGGCATCACCGAGGCGAGGATCGCGAAGACGCCGAACGCCGTCGCCGCGCCCACGACGAGGCGCAGCCTCGGCTGCTCGCGCCGGGCGGCCAGGAGCGCTCCGGTGAGCGAGCCGATCGCCATGATCGAGCCGAGCAGCCCGTAGCTGTCCGCCCCCAGGCCGAACTCCACCCTGGCCATGAGCGCGGTGGTCATCTGGAAGTTCATCCCGAACGCCCCGACCAGGCCCACCACCAGCAGGATGAGCATGACGTCGGGCCGGCTGCGCACGTACGCCAGCCCCTCGCGGGTGGCGCCGCGACCCCGCCCGCGCCGGGGTGCGGGCACCAGCTCGCTGCGGCGCATGAGCGCCAGCGAGGTGCACGTGGCGGCGAACGTGACGGCGTTGATGAGGAAGACCCACCCCGTGCCGACGGCGGCGATGAGCAGTCCGGCGACGGCGGGCCCGATGAGCCGGGCGCCGTTGAAGGAGGCGCTGTTGAGGCCCACCGCGTTGGCGAGCATGCCGTGCGGCACGAGGGAGGTGACGAACGTCTGGCGCACCGGGGCGTCGAAGGCGCTCGTCACGCCGAGCAGGCCGGCGAGCACGTAGACCTGCCACAGCTGCGGGTCCCCGAGCACCACGAGCAGGCCGAGCAGCAGCGCCCAGGTGCCCATGAGCGCCTGCGTCACCGCCAGCACCGCGCGCTGGGGGAACCTGTCGGCCACGGCGCCCGTCAGCGGGCCGAGCACGAGCTGCGGCCCGAACTGCAGCGCCGTCGTGATGCCCACGGCCACCGCGCTGTTGTTCGTGAGCTGGGTCAGCACCAGCCAGTCCTGGGCGACGCGCTGCATCCAGGTGCCGACGTTGGACACGATGGCGCCGCCCGCCCAGATCCGGTAGTTGCGGACCGTGAGCGAGCGGAAGGTCGGCGCGAGGGCCCGGCCGGTGCTGGCGAGGACTGTCATCGGGTGGCGATCTCCTGCAGGAGGGCGGCGGCGCGGGCGAGGGTCGCGCGGTCCTCGAGGCCGAGCGCGGCGAGCTGCTCGGCGAGCCACGCGTCGCGGCGGCGGCGCGTCTCGTGGACGTGGCGGGTGCCCGCCTCGGTGAGGACGACGAGCAGCTGGCGCCCGTCGTCGGGGTGCGGGGTGCGGCGGGCCAGGCCCGCCTCCTCAAGGGCGGTGACGGTGCGCGTCATGGAGGGCGGCTGGACGTTCTCGTGGTCGGCCAGGGCGCGCAGGCTCTGCGGCCCGCGGCGGTCGAGACCGGCGAGCACCGAGTACTGGGCGTCGGTGATGTCGCTGCTGCTGCGCTCGCGCCGCAGGCGGCGGGCCAGGCGCATGGCGCCCACGCGCAGCTCGGCAGCCAGCGGCGCGGGCCTGCAGCGGGTGGGTGCCACCCGGGGCGCGGGAGCGGCGGCCTGGGTCACGTGATGAGCATAAGTCATTACTGTTGCTAACGGTAGCCCGAGGCCACCGCATTCCCGCCGGCCCGCGCCCTAGCCTGGTACGCGTGCGGTTCTACCTGCGGCGCGAGGAGCGCCTCCCCGCCCCCGGGCCACCGCCCGGCGACGACCGCCGCCCCTTCGGCACGATCACCCTCGCCTGGCTGGTGCTGCTCGTGGCCGGCCTGCTCCTCCACGGCTGGCTGAGCAGCACCGGGCGCACCTGGTGGCTGTGGACCTGCGCCGCCGGCGCCGGTCTGGGCCTCCTGGCGCTGGCGCGGGAGAACCGCCGCCGGCGCCGCTGAGCGCCGGCGTCCCCCGCCCGCGTCCCCACCTCGGAGGACCGGCACCCCCTCCTGGCAGACCCGCGACCTGCCGATGATCACGGGGTGGCGGTGGCGTGGACGGCAGTGCTCACGGCGTGCGCGCTGTGCTGCGCCGTCGCGGCGACCCTCGCCTGGCGGCGCCCCGAGCGCGGCGCGGCCCGGACCTACGCCCTCGGCAGCGGCGGCGCCACCCTGTGGTGCGCGGCAGGCGCCGGGCTCAGCACCGCCACCGACCTCCGGACGGTGGCGGCGCTGCGGCTGCTCGCCACCGCGGGAGCGCTGGCCGTGGCGGCCGGCGCGTACTGGCTGGCCCGCACCGGCGACGCGCCCCACCGGCGCCCCGGCCCGCTCGACCTGGCCGTGCTCGTGCTCCCCCCGCTGCTGGTGCTGCCCGCGCTGGCGGCCAACCCGTGGCACCAGCTGCTCTACACCGACTCCCCCGGCGCGGCGGGCTCGCCGGACCGCTGGGCCGACGGACCGCTCTACCCGGCGGTCGTCGCCGCGCTCGGGGTCCCGGCCGGCCTGTCGCTGGTGCACCTGGCCCGCGGGCTGGTCCGCTCCCCCGCCGTCTACCGGCCGCACCTGCGCACGCTGCTGGTCTGCGCGCTCGCGGTGACCGCCGGCGTGGTCGTCTCGCTGGGCCGCACCACAGCGGACCAGCACGTCGACCTCGTACCCCTCGCCCTGGCGGCGGCCTCCCTGGTCGCGGTGCGCGGCATGCTGCGCCGCGAGATGCTCGCCGTGCTCCCGCTGGTCCGCACCCAGGTGCTCGAGGACCTCCCGGACGCCCTGCTCGTCACGGACGCCCGCGGGACCGTGGTGGACCTCAACGCCTCCGGCCGGCGGCTGCTCGAGCGCCTGGCCGCCCCAGGGGCGGCGCCGGACCCCGAGGGCGCCCTGGGCCGCCCCCTCGCCGACGTCGCGCCCTTCCTCCCCCCGCTGAGCACCACGACGGCGGCGGTCGGCGCACAGGTCTCGCCGATGCCCGGGCTCCACCTCGACGTGCGCGTCAGCACCATCCGCACCCGCCGCGGCGTCGTGGCGGGCCGCGCGGTGCTGCTGCGCGACGTCAGCGAGGTGGTGGAGCGCCGCCTGGCTGCGGAGAGCACCTCCCGCCGCCTCGCCGACGAGGCCGTGCGCGACCCCCTGACCGGGCTGCTGAACCGCCGCGGCCTCCACGCGGCGGCGGCGGCCCTCCCCCCGGGGGCGCCGCTCGCGGTGGTCATCGTGGACGTCGACCACTTCAAGGCGGTCAACGACACGCACGGCCACGACGCCGGTGACGCCGTGCTGCTGGTCCTGTCCGCCGTGCTCGCCGACGCCGCCGTCGAGCACCTGCCCGACGGCGCGTGCGCCTCCCGGCTGGGCGGGGAGGAGTTCGCCCTGCTGCTGCCGGGCCTGGACGCCCCGGCCGCCACGGCCGTGGCCGAGCGGGTGCTCGCCGGCGTGCGCGCCGCCTCCGCGCAGTCACCGCTGACGGCGGCGGTCATCCGCGTCACCGCCTCGGCCGGCGTCGCCGCTGCGGTGGGGCGCCCGGCGTCCTCGCTCATGCGCGACGCCGACGCGGCCCTCTACACCGCCAAGCGGGCGGGTCGGGACCGCGTCGTCCTCTCCGGGGACGGGGCGGTGGACGGGGCGGTGGCCGGGGCGGTGGCCTGAGCGTCAGCCGGAGGCCGACGCCGACGCGCCCGGCTCCGACGGGCTCGCCGCCGGCGGCTCGGGCTCCGTGCGGGAGGCCGTCGGGGTGGCGCTGGGCCCGGCCGGCGCGCTCGGCGGCGCCGAGGACGCCCCCGGGCCGCCGTCGTCCCCGCCGTCCCCGCCGTCCCCGCCGTCCCCGCCGTCGTCACCGGTGACCCGCTGCTGCGCCGGCGCCGAGGGGGTGCTCCCCGAGGCGCACGCGCGCCCGAGGTCGACCAGCTCGTCGGGGCTGCGCCCGCCGGCGGTCGCCGTGGCCCCGGTCAGCAGCTCGGGCTTGCCGGACCGGATGACCGCCGGGTGCCACCGGCTGCCCTGCGCGCCGTCGCGGCCGACCTCCACGGTGAGCACGCCGGTCTGCGTGCCGAGGGTGTTGCCGGGCTTGGCGTAGAAGTGGAAGTTGCCCAGCCCGTACGCCACGAGGGCCGAGCCGACCTCGCCGGTCGGCTGCAGCACGTGGGCGTGGCTGCCCACCACCACCGACGCCCCCGCCTCGGCGAGGTCGGCGGCCAGCGAGCGCTGCCGGGCGGTGGGGCACTGCACGCGCTCGGTCCCCCAGTGGAGGAAGACGACGACGACGCGCCCCGCCTGCGCCTCGTCCCGCACGTCCTCGAGGAGCCGGTCGGAGTCCTTGGCGGAGGCCAGGCCGGGCTTGGTGGCGGTGGCGGTCCACGCCGTCTGCACGGAGGTGTCGATGACGTCGGTGGCGGCGATCACCGAGACCGGCACGCCCTGCGGCTCCAGGCGCAGCGGGCGGAAGGCGTCGTCCACGTCCTCGCCGGCGCCGAGCACCGGCAGCCCCGCCTCGCGCCCGGCCTCCAGCGTGTCCTGCAGGCCGGAGGCGCCGTAGTCCATCCCGTGGTTGTTCGCGAGCGTCACCGCGTCGACCCCTGCGGCCTCCAGCGCGGCCACCGCCCTCGGCGGGGCGCGGAACGCGAACTGCTTGTCCACCCGCGTGCCGCCCGTGGTGACGGCCGTCTCGAGGTTGACCAGGGCCACGTCGGCCTGCGCGAGCACGTCGAAGGCGCTGCCCAGGTCGGTGGTCGACGACGACGACCCCTCGAAGTGCACGTCCCCGGCGAAGGCCAGCACGGCCGTGCCGCCCTGGTGGGCCACGCCGTCGGCGCCGGTGGTGGTGGCGGCGCTGCTCGGCGTCTCGGCGGCGTCGGGGTCAGGGTCGGCGCCGGCGGGGCTGCAGGCCGCGAGCGCCAGCGCCGCCGCCGCGGCGAGCAGCGGCCCCGGGCGCCGGGTCACGCGCGCCCCCCGGCGGCGTCCTCGACCAGCGCGGCGGCCGCGCGGCCGGGCTCGGCGAGCAGCTCGGCCACCAGCGCCCGCGCCTCCCACCGTCCCGCCGCGAGCGCCAGGCCGCGGGCCAGCCCGTCGGCCGTGGTGGCGCGGACGTCGGCCGCCTCACCGCGCCCGCTCACCCACCACGCCACGTCGTGGCCGTCCACCCCCAGCGCGTCGTGCTCGGTCCAGCGCGCCGGGCAGCCGGGCAGCGCGGAGCGCACCTGCGGCGGCACCGCTGCCGTCGTCGTCGGACCCACGGGGTCCACTGTGCCCGGTGCGAGCTCGCTGGACAGCGAGATCTCGAGCACGTCGGCCAGCGCGGCGGCCAGGTCCGCCCCCGCCACGAGGCGCGCGCCGAGGTCGGTGCGCTGAGCCCAGCACGGGTCGTCCACCACCGCGGCGGCCTCGGCGGGCACCACGACGACGGCGCCGCCGGCGTCCAGCGCGAGCACGTGCGCGGGCGGCTCGAGCGCGGCCCCCAGGTCGCCGTCGGCCAGGGCAGCCCGCGCCAGCGCCCGCCACAGCGGCAGCAGGGCCGCCGCCCCCAGCGGGCCCGCCAGCGCAGCGGGCACCGGCGCGGCGCCTCCGTCGGGGCCGGAGGCGCCGTCGAGCACCCGCTGCCAGCCGTCGGCGTCGAGGTCGTCCGCGTCCGCCACCATCCCGAGGACCCGCCCCAGCGCGGGCTCCACCGCCCGGGCCCACGCGGGCGCCGGCGGGAGCACCGCCGCGAGCCCCTCCCCGCAGCCCGGGCCGGCGCAGCCCGCCAGGCCCAGCTCGGCGCGCAGCCAGCCGGCGCTCGGCGTCGCCACGTCCACCGCGGACCCGTCGGGGCGCACCACACGCACGGGTCCCAGCACGGCGGTGCGCAGCGCGGGGACCGACGCCAGGTGCTCCAGCAGCGGCCCCTGCGCGCCCTCGCGCAGCAGGTCGAGGTCGCGCACGGCCACCACGCCGGTGGCGACCGCGCCGTCACCGGCGCGCGCCAGCACCTGCGCCAGCCACTCCTCGCCGCCGGCCACGTCGAGGAGCTCCTCCGGCGGGTCGTGCGGGTCGACGTCGCCGAGCGGCAGCAGTGCGAGCGCCCCGGCCACGCCGACGGCGGCCAGCACCGGCTCGCCCCAGCGGGCGAGCAGCTCGGGGTGGACCGGGGCCACCTCGTCGGGGTCGAGCAGCTCGGCCGCCACCGAGCCCGGCAGCACCAGCCCCGCCGCGGGGAGCACCTCTCCGGTGCCGGCCCGCAGCGGCAGCTCCGCGAGGGCGGGCAGGTCCCCCGGTGCCAGGCCCTGCGTGCTCACGGCGTCGGCGACGAGCGCGAGCAGGGACCCCACGCGCCCGTCGTCGTCGTCGAGATCGCGGACCAGCTCGGCGACCTCCGGCGCCGCCAGCAGCTCCCGCGGGCCGGCGAGCTGGGCGCCGAGCGCCGTGAGCAGCCGCACGGCGGCGGGCTCGGCGGCCACCGCGGGGTGCGCGAGCCGCAGCCCCGCCGCGGCCAGCTCCACCAGAGCGCCCTGCGCGACCGCGGGGTGCGGCAGCACCACGCCGCGCGGCGACGGCGCGGTGCGCCCGTCCGCCAGGGGCACCCGCAGCACGGCCAGCTGCTCGCGGGCGGCCGGGTCGGCGGCCGCGGGGGCCAGCGCCACGACCGCTGCGCACCAGGCGGCGGGCTCGGCGGGCAGCACCTCGGCCACCTCGGCCAGGCCCACCCGGCGCACGCCCAGCACCTCCAGCGCCCCGCGGGCGCGCCGCGGGGCCGCGACCAGGCCCCCGACCAGCCCGGCGAGCGCGGCGAGCGCGGTCGGGTCGTCGGCGAGCGGGCCGTCGTCGAGGGCCTGGGCGCGGTCGGGCCGGAGCGGCTCGCCGCCCTCGACGGGCCGCAGCACGCGCTCGGCCCCGAGCGCGTCGGTCGCCGCGGCGCGCACCGCGGCGTCGACCCACCCGGCGGCCAGGCCCACGGGCACGGCGTCGAGCACGTCCTGCCCGGCGAGCGCCCGCTCCGCCAGCAGCGCGGCGTACGCGGCGCCGGCCTCGCGCAGCA